>CALSLK010000038.1 GCA_943787175.1 uncultured Alphaproteobacteria bacterium | reverse complement strand
GAAGCGAGAAATAGTCGGAGCCATCAGCACGCATGGCGTACTCGATTTCGGCGGCAAGTTCGATTTCGGTCATGCCCGGCCGTACCATAGTGCGAGCTGCCTTAAGCCCTGCACGGGCGTGACGTCCGGCCAGCCGCATCATGGCCACTTCGGCAGGTGACTTGATCGCGCGCAGACGCGCCAGCGATTCCGTCACATCGGTCAGAACGGCCTCGCTGAGAGCGGCATCCATGTCACGCCCGAAGCCGAAGGTCACGGCCTGACTGTTCATGTCCAGGCCAACCCGCCTGGCACCCGGCGATTTCTCCAGGGCAACCCTGGCAAAGAGCTCTGCCGGCACATCGACCCCGAACAGATAGGTTCGGATATCGGTGACCAGCGATGTCGCATGCACGATCGATACATCAGCGTCCCACACCACCAGGGTCGGTTCATCCTCGCCCGGTGTCAGGATCAGCGCCTGAGGCAGTTGCGCGCCAAGGAACGTGTCGTAGCCCGTCAGCCAGTGCTGAATTTCCGGCGCCATCAGAATGGCAACGTCGATCCTCTGATCGCTCAGTGCTTTTCGAGCGGTCGCAAGCCGGATGGCGAACTCTGCCCTGTCAAAGGCCAGGTCAGGCTTGGCCGTCTCGCTCAATTGGCAAACGCCATGTTCTCGCGATTGTAGAGACGCGCGGCCATCACCAGCAGGACCATGGCAACGACGGTCGTCGCCAGGCAGCTCAGGGCCATGAAGCCGTAGTCGGGCGTCTCACCGCGCACCAGTTGGCCGATCAGGATGGTCTGGCCATAGGTCGGGATTAGCATGGCCCAGGCGCTGGCCTGGATCGGCACGAACACCATGATCATGCCGGGCAGGGCAGGCAGCAGGGGCAGCAGACCCAGATAGGTCTGGGTTTCCTTGAAGCTCTTGGACACCGTTGCCACAATCATCTGGATTGCTACGGCCATCAACATGATCGGAATGCAAAGAATGAAGACAAAGGTGAAATCCGAAAGACCGGGATTGACCTTGATGCCCACGCCCAACATGCCCAGGCCAGAGAAAATCGATTTATAGGCAACGATCGCCATCAGGACCGCGAGTGCTGTGAACAGGAACGAAGCGATGTATTTGCCCAGCATGAACTGCCAGCGCGGCACGGGGTTGGCCAGCAGGGGCTCGAGTGAACCACGTTCCCGTTCACCGGCCGTCGCATCGATCGCCAGATAAACGCCGCCAATGAAGATGTTGAACATCAGAAACGGCGCCATCATGTTCAGAAAGATGCCGCTGATCGAAAGGCTCGCTGCAACATTCACGCTTTTCATGGTCAGCGGATAAGCGATCTGGGGGTCAACCTCATGCGCGGCCAGACGGGTGTCGGCCGTGTTGCGGTTGAAGCGGTTGATCAGCTCCACCGTGCGTCCGATCGACATGATCGAGGAGAGGCGCGAAGAGTCTATGTAGAGCTGGATTTCGGCATTGCGCTCGTCACCAAAGGTGTCGGCGAAGTCTTCGGGAAACACCAGGATCGAGCTGTGCATGCCTTTGCGTACAGCATCGGCGACGTCCTCGATCTCGGTTTCGACCACATCGGCGCCTTGTTCACGCACGAACGCGACAAACTCCGGCGCGTTGTCCGAACCCTGAGCCACAACGACATGTTCCTGCACCTTGGGTGCGGTCAGGGTTGAACCGACAAACAACACCAGGGCGCCCAGAAGGACGGGGCCAATCAGGGGATAGAGCAGGGACAGGATGGTCGAGCGCCGGTCGCGCAGGTTATCCGTCAGTTCCTTCCTTGCGATGATCCAGACCTTCTCAAGCATCCAGGGTCTCCTTCAGCGCTTCAAATTCGGTGCGTTTCTTCAGTTCTGCCTCGTCGCGGGCAATGGCCACGAAGATTTCTTCCAGATCGGCCTCTCCCGTCAGGTCGGCGAGGTCATCGGGCGTGCCCTCAGCAACGATCCGACCGTGGCCCATCACAATGATGCGGTCACACAGGGCCTGAACTTCAGACATGATGTGGCTGGAAAACAACACGCAGCGGCCTTCATCACGGATGCGGCGCACCATGTCGCGCACGGCACGGCTGGAATCGACATCCAGCCCGTTGGTCGGCTCATCCAGCATAACGTTATGAGGTTTGTGCACCAGAGCACGTGCCAGGGCGACCTTCAGGGTCTGGCCCTTGGAAAAGCCCTTGGTGCGGCGGTCCGCGACATCGCGCATGACCAGCGTGTCGATCATTTCCTCGATTGCGGATTCGAGCGCTTCACCCTTCATGCCGTGGAGTCGGCCGTAATATCGGACATGTTCGCGGGCGGTCAGGCGGGGGTAGAGACCCCTGTTATCCGGTAGCACACCGATTCTACGCTGCACCTGTTGCGGATCTGCAACAGCGTCGAAACCGTCCACAAGCGCCTGTCCGCTGTCGGGTCGCATGATGGTGTAAAGAATGCGCATGGTCGTTGTCTTGCCTGCGCCGTTGGGGCCGATCAGGCCCGTAATCTCGCCGTCTTTGGCCGAAAAGCTGACATTTTCGACTGCCACAAGCTCCTTGAAGGACTTGCGCAGATTGCGCACTTCGATCATCGCCTACCCCTGAACGCCCCAATTTGTTCTGTCATTTACCATGCCTATACTGCCAAACCAGTGTGATCGTGCGCATAATTTGTAGAGCGTTTGCGTATTCCCCTTGTTTTCTTGAGACATTTCAGCAAGATATGTGCAGTTGCATCGGAGTCGTTGCGTGCCGCGCTTTTTGCTTTGAAGCAAAAGGCAACAATTTGGTCACACTTTATGTGGAACCAATGATCGGGCACCGATGTTGAGGATGTAATTAAACAATCGGATGCAAATTCCTGCATTCCTGAGGGGAATAAACTGATGAACTTGCCGATTAAAGCCCTTGTTGCAGGTGCCGCAGCCCTCGCGCTGTCTGCTTGTACCACGGTCAGCTCCATCGACCGCGTGGCTGAGATGGAAACGGGCGGTAGCGCCTTTACCAAGGGTCTGCACGCTGGTTATGTCGAGCTGGCATACAAGGAAGCCGGCTTCTACGATTGGATCGATGCAGGCTTCTTCCGCGATAAGGCCGCAGCGGCCGGTTCGGGTGAAGTGGTTCTGCCTGAAGATCCCAATGCCTGGAACATCGAAGACGAAGCCATGCTGGCCGAGTTGAATTCCGAGCGTCCGCGTCTGATGGCTGCTCTGAACGACGGTGGTCGCTCCGAGCGTCCTGACCTCGCTGCCATTGCCCAGACAAAGTATGATTGCTGGATTGAGGAAGCCGAGGAAGGTCCTGAGCACTTTGGTCCTGTTGCTTCGCATCAGCCCCGCGAAATGGGCAAGTGCCGCGCTGAGTACCTGACCGCCATGGAAGAGCTCCTCTTCATTGAGGAAGTCGTCATGATGGAAGAAGCGATGGCCACTGAGTTCATCGTGTACTTCGGTTGGGATGTTGCTGAACTCTCGCCCCTGGCGCAGAGCTTCCTGGATGATGTGGCTGCTGAAGCCATGGCACAGGATCCCAGCAAGATCGGCGTTGCCGGTTACACTGATACCTCTGGTTCTGCTGCTTACAACCAGATCCTGTCTGAGCGTCGCGCCGAGAATGTGGCCGGCTACCTCACAGGTCAGGGCGTCAGCAAGAACGTCATGGACATCCGCTGGTTCGGTCAGAATGATCTGATGGTTCCCACGGGCGACAACGTTCGCGAGCCTAACAACCGCCGCGTCGAGATCACCTTCGAGTAATCTCAACGTAGCAGTGCCTAAAGCGCGGGCCGCATCCGAAAGGATGCGGTCCGTTGCCGTTTCTGGAGCCTGAAAATGCGCGCATTCTTTGATATCGCCGCTGCCGTCATCGTCCTTGCGGCCATCTTTGGTTACCTGAACCACAGGTTCCTGAAATTGCCCCACACGATCGGGCTGGTCGTCATTGCGCTGGCGGTTTCGCTGGTGGTGCTGGGGCTTGATGCCGTCCGGCCATCGCTGGAACTGGGCACGCAGGTGCGCGGGGTCATGGCTTCGATCGACTTCTCGAATACGCTGATGCAGGGCCTGCTCTCGTTCCTGCTCTTTGCCGGCGCGCTCCATGTCGATCTTGCTGCGCTGGCCAGCCGCAAATGGGTCATCGGGTTGATGGCCACCCTGGGCACGGTGCTTTCAACCTTCCTGATCGGTGGCGGCATCTGGTTGCTCGTGCAGAGCCTGGGCGTCGATCTGCCCGTGATCTACTGCCTCATCTTCGGTTCGCTCATCGCGCCGACCGACCCGGTTGCCGTGCTGGGCATTCTCAAACGCGTCCATGTGCCGCCGTCACTGGAAGCTAAGATCGCGGGCGAAAGCCTCTTCAATGATGGCGTGGGCATCGTGATTTTCCTCATCCTCAGCGGTATTGCCGTAGGCACGGGCGGGGATCACGCGCTGGAGCCTTTGGTGATTGCCCAATTCTTCCTGGTCGAGGCCCTGGGCGGAGTCCTCCTGGGTATCACCACCGGCTACATTACCTTCCGGCTCCTGAAGACGGTCGATGAACACAACCTGGAAATCATCATGACCCTGGCGCTGGTCATGGGCACATTTGGCATTGCCGACGAGCTGCACGTATCGGGCCCCATCGCCATGGTCTGTGCGGGTCTTTGATCGGCAATGTCGGCACCAGATTCGCCATGAGTGAAAAGACCCGCGAGCACACCATTGGTTTCTGGTCGTTACTCGATGAGATTCTAAACTCCGTCCTGTTCCTGTTGATCGGCTTCGAGGTCGTGGTCATCACACTGACCGGCGATGTGCTGATCATGGGACTGGTCGCCATTCCCCTGGTCCTTGCCGCGCGGTTCGTGTCGGTTGCCATACCAGTCGCCAGCCTGAAGGTTGTGGGCCAGCAGTTTTCCAATGGAGCCATCCGCATTCTCACCTGGGGCGGTTTGCGCGGTGGCATTTCGGTCGCTCTGGTACTTTCGCTGCCGCCTACGCCGGAGCGCGAAATCCTGCTCACCGTGACCTATATCGTGGTGCTGTTCTCGATCATCGTGCAGGGCCTCACCATGGAGCCGGTGCTGCGCAAGCTGGTGCGCGATGACGCTGAAGAAAGCTCAGCCAGGCCCGATCACTGAAGGATAAGGCTCATCACTGTGAGCCAAGGTACCAGTCGTATTCCAGCTTGGACGGCAGGCCGTAGAATTTGTTGAGTTCGCCCTGTTTGGTTGCCACGTAGATGTCGACATAGTGACTGCCAAGATAGTCGCGCAGCACGGTCGCACCATCCAGCGCATCAATCGCTTTCTGCCAGGTCGTGGCAATGCTGCCGCCGGTCGGGCGCTTGTCACCGATCTGGGGCGGGCCGGGATCAATTTTGTTGGTGATGCCGTGATGCATGCCCGCCAGAATCGCGGCCAGAGTGAGATAGGGGTTGGCGTCGGCACCGGCCACGCGGTGTTCCAGGCGTCTGGCTTTGCCGCCTTCCACCGGCAGGCGCACGCTGGTCCAGCGGTTGTTGGCACCCCAACTGAAGGTCGTGCCGGCAAACAGGCTCTGTGACAGGCGCCGGAACGCGTTGACGTTGGGACCGAAAATGGCCATCGCTTCGCCCATGGTTGCGCCCAGACCGCCGATGGCATGGTGGAGGTGTTGGCTGCCCAGATCGGTGCCGTTGTCGAACAGGTTTTCGCCATCCTCACTATAGTGACTGATATGAAAGTGCAGTCCATTGCCTTCTTCGGTCATGAAGGGCTTGGCCATAAAGGTCGCTTCCAGGCCGATTTTTCGGGCACAGGCCTTGATAACGTGCTGCAGCAACACCGCATGGTCGGCTGCCAGCAGGGCGTTATCGACATGGTGCAGGTTGATCTCCATCTGCGCAGGCGCGTATTCCGAACTTGCCATACTCGCAGGGATACCCTGTGCGCTGCAGGCTTCGGTGACCGCATCCAGAAAGGGCCCGGCAGCATCCAGGTCGGCCATCGAAAAGACCTGTCTGCTGTCGGCGCGCGTGCGTGATCCCGGCATAACGGGCGCCTGAGGAAAGCCTGCTTCATCGCGCTCAGGGTCAATCAGATAGAATTCCAGCTCGGCGGCAATACACAGGGTTCCGGGCAAATCAGCCAGCCGCTCGATCACGCGGGCCAGGACATTGCGCGGGCTGGCATCAAAGGGCGTTCCATCGGTCTCGTGCACGCTGATCAGGACCTGTGCAGTGGGATGTGTTGCCCAGGGAACGCGGGCCAGGGCGCCTGGAACGGGATAACACCAGTGATCGGGGCTACCGTCGCTGTAACCACGCCCACCGGGATCGCAGCTGTCACCGGTAACATCCAGCAGAAAGACCGCACCCGGCAAGGCAGCGCCATCCTCAAACAGTTTGCGGATACCTGCCCGGTCCAGGCGCTTGCCGCGCCATAGATTGCACAGATCCGAATAGATCATGTCAAAGCGCTCGATCTCCGGATTTTTGGCCAGAAACGCCTCGACTTCCTCAGTTCTGTGCTCGCTGCCCATAGGGTCCGTCCGGTTTGGTTAAAGGGCATCATTGCGGCAAGAATTGCAGGGGTCCAGCAGGTCCGGGCAGAATTCACGTTTGGAGCGCAAAGCCATGCATTCCTGTCGGCGTTTTGTCCCTGTGACGGTTTGTACACTCTGCTTCTTCTGGTTTGTCACTAGCCACAAACCTGCTATTATTACAGATAAGCCGGATTGAACGTTGGGGGACGTTTGTGTCAGGAGCGCCCGGTTTCCCGGGTGATGTGGAACAACGAACGATTAGGAGCGGACCATGGTAGATGGTTCCGACCGCGACCTCATAGTGAGCCCCGGCGAGTCCTCGCAGGACTTTTCGAGCAAGCTGATTCCATGATTGTGGTGATGGAGGCCGGTGAGGCGTCCGTCATTGATCTGGGTGATGCTGAATGGGTTCTCAAAGCCAATTTTGACCGCCAGGCATTCGATCTGCTGATCGAGGGCCGCGATGGCGAGCAGGTGCTTATCCGCGATTACTTTGCGCAGGGTGAACCGCCAGCTCTCCAGCTTGGCCCGGAAGGTGCCCTGCAGGGGCACGTGGTGGCCAGTCTGGCCGGACCCATGGCTGAAGGTCAGTATGCTCAAAACGGCACGTCCGACGGCTCGGCCGTTGGTTTCGTCGATGATGTCGCCGGCGGGGCATGGGCCACGCGCGTAGACGGATCGCGTGTTGAACTGAGCCCCGGTGCTGAAATCTATCTGGCGACGTGATCGAAACTTCGTCGGATGGTTCCGTCGTCATCGCCTTTGTCGATGAAACCACGTTTGCGTTGTCTGAAGACGCGCGCATGGTCATCGACGAGCTCGTCTATGATCCAGGCTCAAGCTCCAATACGGCTTCGTTCTCGCTCGTCCAGGGCCTCTTCGTCATGGTCTCGGGCGATGTCGCCAAAACAGGCGAGATGACCATCGAGACGCCGGTTTCCACCATCGGTATTCGCGGTACATCCGTCGCTATCCAGGCTGCTGCTGAAGGCCTGCAGAATCTCATCACGCTGCTTCAGGATCCTGACGGCAATGTCGGCATCGTTGAAGTTGCCACGGCAATCGCCTCGGTCATTCTGGACTCCATCGGTGCATCGACCATCGTGACCAGCAACGGTCAGCCGCCGACAGCGGTTCAGATCCTGAGTTCGATCGACATCGAAACCTCGTTCAAGGCCGCGCTGGCCACGATGCAGACGTTGCGTGGCTCCAACCTGGGCGTCAACCGGGACGTCGACGGCACCGGTGTGGACGGAACCACCGGACCGGGACACAACGCCCGGCGGTACCGAGGGGGATGGCGAAACCACCGAGTCTGATGCTGAAGTTGATCCCAACGCGGCCAATACGGAGCCTGATCAGCAGGATGCTGACGATTTCGCTGATGCGCTCGAGTCATTGTTGGCAGCGCTCGAAGAAAATGGCGTTGATATTGACGGACCTGATCCAACAATCGCTTGCTGAAGACGAGCCGGTCGCACCGCCGACGGTTGAAGACCAGCCGGTCGAGGCTGTTGGTGCCGACGGCACGCCGCGTAATGACGATCCCACGACGGAAACTGGGACGACCGAGGACGATACAGGTTTCACGACCTCTGATGGCGGCTTCACGGTCGTGGACGAGAGCGGCGACGCTTTTGTCATGCACGAAGACGGAGTCCAGTTCGGTGCCGCGGCAAGGTGGCGCGTTCGGCACGGCCGGCGATGCGCCGACTGAATTTCGCCAACCAGGACCAGCCGGTCGGCTTCTTTCTTGACCCCCAACAACCTTGGCACCTTTAGCGACCCCATTACCTCGGGCACGCCTGCTGCCGGCATTACCGCCACCTATGTCAATTCACCCACGGACCACGCTCACGGGCAGCACGGCCAATGTGATCAACGATCTCGGCATGTCCTCGACAGCCACGATCAGCGGCAATCAGGGCCTCGTCACCTCGACCGATAACAACGGTACGCTGAGCATCACACAGGTGGTTTCGCTGACCGCGGGCCAGACGTTCCTGGTTGCCAGCGTGACGCTGGAGAACCTGGCCAGCAGTTATCTGTCCGATATTGCTTATCTGCTGAGCATCAATCCCAATCAGGATGCGGGGCAATGCTTCCCCGACCGATGACACCTTCAACCAGGTCATCACCAATCCCAGCTCGTCCGGCGAAGCTGCCGTGATGGCAACCGGCCCCAACAGCGGGGTCGATTTTGCGCTGTACTCCAACCAAGACGGAAATCAACGAAGAGAACGGCCTTGCAGCCGATACTGTTGAGGTCAACGCTGCGGTTTCGCCGGTGAAACACGTTCGAAATCCGATCCGTCACAGAGTTACCTGTTCGACTCGCCCAAACCTCGGCGGCACGACCGACGATGTCGCCATCAACCTGACGTATGAAATCAATATGCTTGGCGTCGGCGAAAGTGTGACGCTGGACCTACATCATGACGATGAACATCGTCACCGAAGATGACGATTTTCTCATCGCCGCACCCGGCTCCCAACACGGTAGACGGTGCGGGTGGTGACGACACGATCATCGGCTCTGGTGAAAAACGACCTCCTCAGCGGTGGCACCGGCCGCTGATGTCGTCAACCGCCGGCGGAGGCAACGACACCGTTGTATGGACGCTGGGCGATGGCACAGACAGCGTCGATGGCGGCGCAGATACCGAT
Source organism: uncultured Alphaproteobacteria bacterium (assembly GCA_943787175.1). Taxonomy (GTDB): domain Bacteria; phylum Pseudomonadota; class Alphaproteobacteria; order SP197; family SP197; genus SP197. The sequence goes on along the minus strand of CALSLK010000038.1, from coordinate 47,292 downwards.
CTGTTGCAGATCGAGACCCAGGCTGACGGGCGACACCACCGGTTGCGGCCGACACGGTTACGCTCTCCCAGACCGGTTCCGACAACGACCTCATGGTCGTCGTCAATGGCGGCACGGCAGTTGTTGCGACCTCCATTGAAACCGTGGATGTCTTCACCGGTGACGGCGATGACTCCCTGACGGTCTCAAACATCTCAGGTACGGATGTCACCAACAATACGGTGCGCGCGGAACTTGGTGCGGGCGATGACTATGCCAGTGGTGCAGCGGGTTTCCGCAACGTTCAGTTCCTGGGCGAAGGTGGCGACGACACCCTGATAGGCAGCACGCTCAAACGATTTCATTGATGGCGGCTCCGGCAAATGACAGCCTGTTCGGGAACGTTGGCGACGACACGCTATATGGTGATACCGGCAACGATTTTTTGCAGGGAGCCGCCGGCGACGACACTGAGTTTGGTGGCTCCGGCAATGACTCCATCACCGGTGGGGCAAACAATGATTATCTCTCAGGCGACAGCGGTGATGACACGCTTGATGGCGGCAGTGACACCGATTTCCTGTTCGGTGGCAGTGGCAACGACGACCTGGCCGGTGGTAGTGGCACCGATTATCTGACTGGCGGCAGCGGCAACGACACGCTGGCGGGTGATACCGGCAACGACACCATTAGTGCAGGTACCGGCAACGATCTTATTACCTGGCAGACGGGCGATACCGGAACTGCCTCCGATGGCTCCGACAACATTGATGGTGATGCAGATTGTCCGTCGTCAGAACATTTGGGACGCGTGAGCTCGTTTTCTAATTGAGTATCTGGCTCATCTTGATTTGATGTTAAGCCGCTTGTTGTTGATGGTTCAAGCGGCGGGTTTGGATGGTGAGTTTTTTGATCTTTTCCCTCTTTTCGATGATGGCTGTGTGGCGCCCGAAGTAAGCATCCGATGGTGTGACGTTGCCAATGCTCTCGTGGTAGCGATGGTTGTTGTAATAATCCACGAAGGTGCCGATCTGGTTTTCGAGATCGCCCTGCAGATAGTAGTTTTCCAGCAAGATCCGGTTCTTGAGCGTCTGATGCCAACGCTCGATCTTACCCTGGGTCTGCGGGTGATAGGGTGCACCGCGAACGTGCTCCATACCCTGGCCTTCAAGCCATTCGGCCAGATCGCCGGATATATAGGACGAACCATTATCGCTGAGCAGCCGGGGTTTATGGATGACCTCGGCCTGGTCGCAGCCTGATGCTTCCAACGCGAGTTCCAGTGTCTGGGTCACATCGCCCGCCTTCATGGTGGTGCACAGCTTCCAGGCGATGATGTAGCGCGAGTAGTCGTCGAGAATGGTCGACAGATAGAACCATCCCCATCCGATGACCTTGAAGTAGGTGAAGTCGGTCTGCCAGAGCTGGTTCGGAGCTGAGGTCTTGTCCTTGAACTCATTCGCTGCCTTGATGACGATGAAGGCCGGGCTGGTGATCAGGTCGTGGGCCTTGAGCAGCCGGTAGACAGACGCTTCTGAGACAAAATAGCGTCTCGTGTCAGTGAACCTCACGGCCAGTTCCCTGGACGATAGTTCCGGCTCATCCAGGGCCATCTCCACGATCTGCTGGCGCACATCGTCGGGGATGCGGTTCCACACCCGACCGGGGCCACTGGTGCGGTCATCAAGGCCGCCTCCACCTCGATACCGGTCGTACCACCGGTAAAACGTCGTGCTCGGGATGCCCAGCTTATCCAACGTCCGCCGGACCGGTAGATGAGAGCCTTCGACCAGCCTGATGATTTCCAGTTTCTCAGATGCGGGATATCTCATTCCTCGTCTCCCCCATCCCCGATCATGCTTTTTTTGAGTAACCGGTTCTCCAGTATCTGTTCGGCCAGCGCCTCCTTGAGATCGCGGGCTTCGACACGCAGTGTCTTAACCTCGGGACTGCTGGCCTGACGCGCCGTGTCGCCGGCAAGGCGCTTCTTGCCAGCCTCCAGGAACTCCTTGGACCAACTGTAATAAAGACCCTCGGCGATGCCTTCATGGCGACATAAAGCCGCGATGCTCTCCTCGCCGCGCAGGCCCGATAACACAATCCGGATCTTCTCCTCAGCCGAATAACGCTTGCGCGTCTTGCGCCGAATGTCGCGGATGGCCTGTTCTGCCGGGGCGCTCTTGCTCATGGTTTTCTGCCTCATCTTCGTTCCCTACGGTCACTACGATGAGCCAGAAAACTCCCTTATGAAAACCACTCAATCTGTCCCAAAGGCGCTGACGTCAGACAACCGAACGTGCAAATGGACCCCGCTGATTCTCAATCCATTGTCTGCCAATAGTCGCCTCGGTTCTGCTCTTCGCCCAAGATAGCAACTCAAAGAGATGCCACTGCGCTTATGACAGAGACTCTGATCCTCTTCGTGGTTGTCTGTGGTCCGGCACTTGCTGGGGCACTGATCGGCCGAATCCTGATGGGCTCTTGGAGAAAAGGGGTGGTTTGGGTCCTCGGGATTGCCGTGGCCAGTCATTCTGTTCGTTGGTGTCGTCACCTTTGCTGTTCTGAAGGGTGAGGATCTTGAAAATACGCTCGAGGTTCTTGCGCTATTTCCACATTATTGGATGACCTTTTTTCTGTTTGTGGTCTGGTTGGTGCCCGACATGCGGACTGGCACGTTGGAAAAAACACTTCGAGTTGCGAGCAAATTGTTTGTGGTCCTTTCCATCATTGGGTGGCTCTGGACTGCGCTAATCGTCGGGGGCTGTGCTCATGAGTGGGAACTAGAAGAGGAAGGACGTTTGCCAGGCTGGCGGCACATCGCCCGTGGGCGGGTAGCCGCCTTTTTCATCATACCGCTCGTTACCGGCAATGGGCGGATTGAAGATGCTCAGGGAAACGCACGCCGTTGGTGTTGCTCACACGATGGCGATCTTTGGGGCCAACGACAAACAGGGTCGCCAGGCACCAGCCGATGGTTCTCACCCGTTGCCTTGTCCAGCACTTCGGCACTGCCCTCGACCAGATAGTTCGCTTCACAATGGTTGCGGTACCACAGGTCGATCTTCTCGCCGGGCGTGGTTCGCAGGTCCGAGAGCGAGAGCCCGGTACCGTCGGCTGACAGCAGAGGGCGGCGCACGGTCGAAAAGCCGGTGGTCAACTTCTTGTCTTCCACATCTTGGGCCAGGCGCACGAACATACCCCGCCCACCCTTGCTCCCAGCCGGCGGGCAGGGGCCCGGACTCGGGGAAACCCTCAGGCCCGTGGGGCGTGCCTTCGTCAATCGCGGGATTGAAGAACGAGAAAACCTTCCAGGAGCCGGTCAGCTCCAGGCGGTAACGGTCGTTCGGTCCCCACGCAATAGAAGGACTCCGGACCCAGGGGCCATTGCTCGCCGGGACTCCACGTTTGTGATCGTGCCTGATCCTTCCAGCACATAGTTCATCTTGACGTGGTGCCGATAGGTCATGGCTTCGGTCACGACATCGCTCGCCGACGCCACCACGCCGACGCCGAATCCCGCGCCCTCGCTGCTGGTCAGATAGGTCAGCGCGCGCGCATCGGGCCCAAAAGGCTGCTCGCGGCCACTGCCGGCCAGATCCCCGGCGCGGATGATCAACATTTCCGGCACCTCCAGGTCCTCATGCGGTCTGCTTGCCACGCGGGATCAGCTTGTCGGCGTCATAAAACGGCAAGGAAACGGTCTCCCCCGGCACGCCGTCGGGGCCGCACGTCACCTGACAGGTCGATCCAGTCGCCGGCCTCTTCGAACAGGGCATAGGCGACGTAGTGTTCCAACGTGGGCGAGTGGGCGGCTGCCGTGATGTAACCCGCCTCGGCGCCGTCAACCCGGATCACCATGTCCGATTCGATGGGGCCATCCGATTTCAGGCCCACCAGGCGCGGTCGACGGTCGGCTGTCTCAAGCGCTTCGCGCCCGATGAAACCCTCTTTGCCCAGATCGACAAACTGGCCGATCCCTGCGGCAAACGGTGTCATGGTCGGGGTCCATGTCCGAGCCGTTGTTGAGAATGCCTGCTTCAATGCGCCGGATGTTCATCGAGGACAGCGAGGAAAAGCGCATATCGTGAGCTGCGCCCTTGTCCATCAGGTGATGCCATAGGCCGGCATGATCGCAGGTCTCGGGAACATAGATTTCAAAGCCCATCTCGCCGGTCCAGCCGGTACGCGTGATGAGCAGGGGCTGGCCTGCCATGGTGACGTGCGCAGCGGCGAAATAGGTAAACGGTGATGGCATGCCGTCATCACACAGGTCGGCCAGCACATCGAGCGAACGCGGCCCCTGAACCTGCAACACCCAGTCCCTCGTATCGATGATTTCGACGTCGAACCCGCGTTGATGTGCCCGCAGCCAGCCGAAAATTTCACCATCGGCTAGGACATAACGGAAGCGGTCTTCGGCAAGCCGGATCAGCACGCCGTCCATCAGGATGCCGCCGTCGTCGTAACACATCAGGCCATAACCACATCGGCCCACCTTCATGGGTGCGATGGGGCGCACCATCAGGTGATCCAGAAACCGCGCGGCATCGGGGCCGACAAACTCGATGGCGTGTTCAGGAACATCATAGAGTGTTGCCGCACGGCGCAGGTGCCGATATTCAAACGCGACGTCATCGTCGAGATAACCCGGCGCCATGTGATCGCTGTAGACCGTAAAAGAGGCGTCAGGCCCGATCCGTTCCGCGTAGAACGGGATAAAGGGCGAAGCCAGAAGCTTGCCCCTTCGCCAGGGCGTCACTGGCAAGCTGCGGCCGTGTTGCGATGGGCGCAGCCCAATTCCGCCGGTGGTTGGATTTGCCATGGTTGTGTTCTTTCTTTTCTGCCTGTCAGAGCCAGCCGGGCGGAAGCGGGCCGGTGGGTGGATAGCTGCCATCCTCGTCATGGGTTTCATTGCCCACCAGGGGCGGGTTGAAGATGGAGAGTACATGGAACCCGGTGCTGCTGAAAACCTGATGGCGGTCTCTGGGGCCGACAAGATAAAGCGAACCCGGAGTCAGGGGCCGGCTCTCGCCGCTCGCACTGTCGGTCACCACAGCGGTGCCGGAAACGACGAAGTTGGCTTCAACATGGTGTTTGTACCAGAGGTGAACCGGTGTCTCGCTGCTTTTGGCCGTGAGGTCGGAGAGGGTGAAACCCACGTCATCGGCTTTGGCCAGGTAACGCCGTGCTTCCGCATGACCGCCGCCGATGCTCACCACGGGAATGTTGCTCCTCTGTTTGACGAACATGCGCCTGCTGGTCGGCGAACCTCCTGAAGGCCCCCAATCGGCTGGAATCGCGCCTGAGGGCGGGTAACCGCCAAAGTCCTGATGATGTTCGGTGCCCTTGATCGGCGGATTGAAGAGCGAGACGACCTTCACGGGGCCTTTCAGGAAGATTTCGTGACGGTCGGCCGGGCCCACGACGTAAAGCGTGCCTGGACCTGCAGGCCAGCGCTCATCGGTCTCAAGATTATGGATTTCGCCTTCGCCCTCCAGGATCATGTTGGCTTCGATGTGGTTGCGATAGTGCAGGGGGAACCCCTTGCTGTCGCCGTCGATGGTCAGCGTCGAAAATGAAAAGCCGCAGCCGTCTTCATCGGCCAGATAACACATGGCGTGGGCGTTGCCGTCGGCGACCATGCGGTCCCTCTGGGTTCCGGCGATGTCGGCAGGGTTGATGACGCGCATGGGCTTTTATGCTCCCTTGGATGATGGTCCATGACAGCGCACTTGTCTGACAACTTCAAGGTGCCCACCATGGGTTAAGCAGATTTCGCATGGATCACGGGAGAATGCGCCATGAAGAAGATCAGCGAGGGCGATTATGAGATTGCGGGTACGGAAACCATCGCCGAAGGCGCCGATTTGGAGGTTTCCGTTCTGACCCTGGATGCCGGACAGTCTGTCCCCTGGCATTATCATTCAGAAATCACCGACAGCTTCGTCTGCCTGGAAGGTGAACTGATCGTGGAAACCCGCGCACCGCGCACCGCGCATCATCTGATGCCCGGCCAGCGTTGCGCCGTAGGGCCAAAAACAGCCCATCACGTCCACGGCTGCGACGGAACAGCCTGCAAGTTTCTCATCGTGCAGGGCGTCGGTGCCTATGACTACGTTGAGGTTGGTACTTAGGTGATATCCGCCAGCAGCGCCTCGGACCTGCGTATCAGGTCCATCACGGCGCGGTGCTTTGCAATGTTCTCGCTTCCGTAGAGGCCGTGTCCCAACCGGTTGCTGTTGCCGCTTGGCGCGCCAGAACCTTTGCCACCTCCATGCATTCTGCAACGCGTCCTGCCAGTTACAGCGGGCGACCGGCAGGGCGTCCCACTGCGTGTCTTTGCGCCGCAGCGGGCTGTCTTGTGCATGGCAGTGGTGTTGCGCACATGGCTCATCGGCAGGGTCACTCCCCGGTTGGCGCGCGGAAACCTTCGGCTCTCCGGCGCATTAATCCGTGACATTCCAGAATTCAGGCCCATATATGTTTATGATTTGTTCTAATTCAAGACATGAGCCCGTAATCGGTGCCGAATTCTACTTTGCATGGGGTTGAACCAGACAAAACGCGATGGGGGTGGGGTTGGTCAGCAGGACCCTGCCAATCCTATCCACGCCCGAGGCATTTACCGCGCTGCGCTCAAGGCCTCGACATCCGGAGTGGGGCACGCCGCGCTGCCGGTGATCTGGCGTGCCAGATATTGCCCGAACTCGTGATTGGGCCGCTCCAGGTAACTCAGGTGTCCGGATCGCGCCAGGTTGGCTTTCATGCCCTTGTGCACCATGGCCGTGCCGATGCGGTCCTCTTCGTTGACCGCATCCAGGATTTCCTTGGCCTTGGCGACATGTTCGGCGCCCTGGGGATCATTGATGAAGTCGGGTGCCATGCCGCCGCCATAGAGGATTTTCACCTGATCGGGTCCCTGAGGCTGCAACACCAGATACCAGAAGTAACCGGGCGTCAGGGTGATCATGTGGCCGGGATAAAGCGTGATCAGCGCGGTGGTGCGTCGCCACTCGCCCTCAAGATACGTGCAGTCTGGATGTGCTGTGGCCAGCGCAAACTTCGAATCCTTGGTGATCCAGTGATAGTTGAACGTCGCTCCGCCCGGCGGCATGTCCATTTCCTCGACCTTGGATTGTTTGCCGATGGTCGGGCCGTGAAGCTGGAACAGGTGGTAACTTTCCATGAAGTTCTCGGCCAGAACCTTCCAGTTCGTGTCCCAGACATGCTCCTCACGGAACGTCTCCTGATAATTCTCGAACTGATAGCGTCCAGTCACGATGTCGCGCACCGGCGCAAAACGCTCGGCGGCCGGTTCGATATCAGGGTTGAGTGTCACGTAGATCCAGCCGTCGAACAGCTCGCAGCGGATCGAGGGCAGGCAATAATCCTTTTTGTCGAAGGCGGCGCTGTCGTCCATATAGGGCGCATTGCGCAACTGGCCGTCCAGCCCGTAACTCCATGCGTGATAAGGGCACGTGATGACCGGTTTGTTGCCGCGGCCTTCCAGCAGCAGACTCATGCGGTGCAGGCACACATTGGACCAGGCGCGGATATCGCCGTTGCGGTCATGGACAACAAAGATCGGCTGGTCTGCGATCTCCATGGTCAGATAATCGCCTGGCTTGGACAGCGCATCGGCACGTCCGGCACATATCCATTCCTTGGCAAAGATGTGTTCCTGCTCCAGGGCAAGGAACTCAGGGGAGGAATACATGCCCGGTGGCGCATTGCGGCTTTCTTCAAAGGGAAGCTCGGCATTGCTGCGCAGTTCGGACAGGATGGCGTCAAGGGATGTGTTGCTGGTCATGACTTCGGGTCGACCTCCCAAACAGATTGGCGATTCAAAGCGGTGGCCGTGCGGGAACGTCGTCCACCTCATGTGCTTGGCTTGACAGTACCGGACGGGTCGCCGACAAGCGATACGATTCAGTAGAACGCCTGCATAGGCAGAAACTAAGGAGCATCATGGTTCACAGGGTTGAAACGGTCTCCCTGATGTCACCGGGTCCAGGCACGGAACGTGTGCTGACGGTGCATCGTTTTGGTGAACCCGGCGCACGGCCCAAGGTCTATTTACATGCCGCATTGCATGCCGATGAGCTGCCCGGTGCGTTGATCCTGAACCGCATGATCGGCTGGCTGCGCGCGGCTGATGAAGCCGGCGAAATCCACGGCGAGATCGTTGTTTTGCCCTATGCCAATCCGGTCGGTCTCTCCAATCGCATCATGGGTTATCACCTGGGCCGGTATGACCTTGATGGCGATGGCAACTTCAACCGTTGGTATCCCGAACTCAGTCGGAAAATCGGCAATCACATCGGCAATCTTCTGGGCGATGACGAGGCCGCCAACAACACCGTGATCCGCAAGGCAATTCTGGAGGCGGTGAACGCCTGGCCGGGCGAGGGGGAAGCCAACACCCTGCGCAAGGCGCTCATGGCGCTATCGGCCGACAGCGACTTCATCTTCGACCTCCACTGTCATGGCGAGGCCATCCAGTATCTCTATTTTCCGGAAGATCACTGGGAACGTTATGGCGACCTTGCCGCCGAACTTGGGTGCCGCACGATCCTGTTCTTTCCGACCGACAGCGGCAGCACGTTCGACACCGCGCCGACCATGATCTGGCATGCCCTGCGCGAGCGTTTCCCCGACCGTCCAATCGGTGAAACGCCTTTCACGACGACCCTGGAATTGCGCGGTCAGAATGATGTGGGTGACGATCTCGCGTTGGAGGATGCCACGGGTCTATGGCGGTTCCTGCAGCGTCACGGCATGCTTGCCGGTGATCCCGGCGACCCGCCCGGCCTGTTGTGTAAGCCCACGCCGCTTGGCGGTTCCGACAATCTGGTCGCACCGGTCGCTGGCGTCATTTCCTATCGCGTCGCGCTTGGTGACTGGATCGAGGCGGGTGAGGTTGTGGCCGATATTGTCGACCCCGCCGAGATTGACTTCCAGAAGGCGCGCACGCCTGTCATGAGCCGTGCAACGGGTGTTCTATACGGTCGCACCATAAGTCGCCTGGTGCGTCCGGGTCAGAGCTTTGCGGTCGTTTCAGGCAGCGTCGAATTGCCGCCCAACGATTATCCCGTGATCGATTATTGAGGCCGGCATGACCCACACCATCGATCATCTCGAACTTCCCACTGCCAGCCTTGGCACACAGCGCCGTGTCGTCGTGCATCGCTTCGGCACACCAGGAGCACGTCCCAAGGCGTACCTCCACGCTGCGCTTCATGCTCAGGAGCTGCCCGGTATTGTGGTGCTTGAACACCTGATCGGCCTTCTTGATGAAGCCGATGCTGCCGGCCGAATCACCGGCGAGATTATCGTCGTTCCCTTTGCCAACCCCATCGGGCTTTCCCAGCAGATCATGATGGAGGCTCAGGGGCGCTACGACCTCGATACCAACCGCAACTACAACCGTGGTTTCCCGGACCTGATCGACGGCACCGCCGAACGCCTGGAAGGCCGCCTGACGCAAGGCGGTGAAGAGAATATCGCGCTGGTGCGCAACGCCATGGCCCAAGAGCTGGCGGCACGCCGTGATCTGCGTGAGGCCGACGTTCTCAAGGTCAGGTTGATGGGTTTGTCGTTTGATGCCGATTTTGTGCTCGACCTGCATTCAGCCTGGGAGGCCATGCTTCACCTCTTCGTCACGGATGTGAACTGGCCTGATGGTGCCGATCTTGCCGCACAGATCGGGGCAGACGTCGTCCTGATCGATCGCGGCAATCGGATGATGACGTTCAAATCGGCTCACGCCCTGTTGTGGAAAGAGATCGCGGCACGATTCCCCGACCACCCGGTTCCGCCGGGCAGTTTGACCGCTGTGGTTGAATTGCGCGGCCAGCGCGATGTTGACGACCACCTGACCCGTCCCGATGCCGACAATCTGTTCCACTGGCTGCAACGCCGCGATGTTGTGTTGGGCAGCCCCGGTCCATTGCCCGAAGCGCGCTGCGAACCTGTTTCGGTCGCTGGGCTGCGCCGCCTCATGGCCGAAGAAGGCGGTGTGTTGATCTATCACCGTGACCTTGGTGACCGCGTGCGCGAAGGCGAAACCTTCTGTCATATCCTTGATCCCGAAACCGGCATCCGGACGCCGGTGCATGCACCTGTCGATGGATTGCTCTACGCCAGACGTAGTCATCGTTTCACACGCAAGGGCCAGTATTTCTGCGCAATCGCCGGGGATGCGCTTGTCGAAGGCTGATGGAGTTGATGCGATGACGGTTACCTATGACTTCAGCGGCCTGCGTGCCGTCATCACGGGCGGCGCTTCAGGTATTGGCCTGGCGACGGCCGAGCGGTTTCTGGCAAGCGGCGCACAGGTTGTGTTGTGGGATAGCAACCGTGATCTGGTGGCCAAACAGGCAGAACGTCTGGGAGAGGGCGCATCTGCCGTGACAGTCGATATCACCGATACGGCCTCAGTTGCTAAGGCGGCAGCCAGTTCCTGTGCAGCCGGACCCGTTCAGATCCTGGTCAACAGTGCAGGGATCGGCGGCAGCGGCTATCCCGTCTGGGAATGCGAACCCGATGTCTGGCGGCGCATGATCGAGGTCAATCTGGTTGGCCAGTTTCTGGTTTGCCAGGCGCTCTGCCAGCAGATGATGGCAACCGGTTGGGGGCGCATCGTCAATGTCGCTTCCGTCGCGGGCAAGGAAGGCAACACCAATGCTTCGGCCTACAGCGCATCGAAGGCCGGCCTGATCGGTTTCACTAAATCCCTGGGCAAGGAACTGATCGTTTCGGGTGTTCTGGCCAATGTGATCTGCCCTGCGGTGATCGAGACCGCCATGATTGATCAGGTAACATCGGATCAGCTCGATTACATGACGGCCAAGATTCCCATGGGCCGGATCGGTACGCCTGAAGAAGTAGCGGCTCTAATCGCCTGGCTCTCATCATCAGACTGCTCGTTCTCCACAGGCGCGGTTTATGACATCTCCGGGGGCCGTGCTACCTACTAAACACTGAGACAAGCGCTTGAGGAACACGATGAGAGAGGCCCGCCCGCAAACCCTGCGGCGAACCATCACCGCCGGCATCTCCGGCAACGTGATGGAGTGGTACGACTTTGCAGTCTACGGCTACCTCGCAGCCATACTGGGAACGCAGTTCTTCCCGTCTGATGATCCCACCACTTCCCTGATCGCTGCGTACGGTGCGTTTGCCGCAGGCTTCATCTCGCGACCGCTTGGTGGGGTGATTTTCGGGCATATCGGTGACCGCATAGGTCGAAAGTCTGTCCTCATGGTCTCCGTGTTGATGATGGGTACGGCGACCTTTGTGATCGGCGTGTTGCCGGGTCATGCCGAGATCGGCATTGCCGCGCCGATCCTGTTGATCAGCATGCGCATCTTGCAGGGGTTGAGCGTCGGTGGCGAGTATTCCGGGTCGATCACCTTCGTTGCTGAACATTCTCCCCCGGCACGGCGCGGCTATCTGACAAGCTGGGTCGGCATGGGCGCTATCCTGGGCTTTGTTCTGGGGGCCGGCGTTGCAGCCCTTCTCACCAACGTACTGGACGAAGAGGCGATGCAGTCCTGGGGGTGGCGCCTGCCATTCCTGGCCGGAATCTTCATTGCCGTGGGTGCGTTCTGGCTGCGTCGCCAAGTCGAGGAGCCGCCGGTTGATGACGATGCCATCGTTGCCAAGGGCATACCGTTCATTGCTGCGTTCCGTGTCGAATGGCGCGGTATGCTGCAGGTGATGGGCCTGGCGCTTTCGGTCAACGTCACGTTCTATCTGATGTTCGTTTATGCCGCGACGTACCTGCACCAGCACATGCATGTCTCGTCGCAGGCCGCCATGGACATCAACACGGGATGCCTGGTTGTCATGTGTCTGGTGATACCGCTCTCGGGCTGGCTGACCGACCGCTGGGGTCGCAAGCCGGTTGCCCTGATCGGTGTGCTGAGCCTGCTCTTCTTCAGCTATCCGTTGTTCTGGGTCATGAACCATTCGGATCTCAACCTGGTGCTGTTGGGGCAGTTGGGCTTTGGCGTCATCATCGGCTGGATCTACGGCGTCAATCCGGCCATGCAGGTTGAATTGCTTTCGCGCTCGGTACGCATCAGTGCCTTTTCCATCTCCTACAACGTGACTCTGGCGCTATTTGGCGGCACGGCGCCGATTGTCGCGACCTATCTTGTTTCACGCACGTCCGACGACTTCATACCTGCCTATTACGTGATGGGACTGGCGGTGCTTTCGCTGATCGCCATCCTGTTTGCAAAGGAAACCAAGGGGCAACCGCTCAAACCCTGAACATTCAGGGATGGAGTTTCAAAGCCTCAACAGGATCAAGCGCGCGATCACGCAGATGGCCCGACAGCCGGAACTCGACCGTGCGGAAGACCCACAGGATGCCGTAGGTCACGACCAGGTACATCAGACCAGCGGTGATGTAGATCTCGTAGACGTCGAAGGTGCGCGCAACAATGACGCGGGCAACGCCGGTCAGATCCATCAGCGTGATGATCGAAACCAGCGACGTCGACTGGAACAGAAAGACTACCTCGTTCGAATAGGCAGGCAGTGCCAGACGCAGGGCTTTGGGCAGGATGATCCGGCGATAGAGCGTAAAGCCGGACATGCCGCACGCCCGCGCCGCTTCAACCTCGCCATGGGGCACAGCCTGGATGCCACCCCGGAAGATCTCGGTGGTGTAAGCGGCGGTGTTCAGGATCAGGGTGAGCAGGGCGCAGAAGTAGGCTTCGCGGAAGAATTCCCACAAACCCCATTCCTGCAGCACCGGCCGGAACTGGCCACTGCCGTAATAGATCAGGAAGATCTGCACCAGCAGCGGCGTGCCGCGGAAGAAGAAGACGTAGCCAAGCACCGGGCTTGAAAGCAGCACATTACTGGAAAGGCGCATGACGCCCAGCGGGATGGCCAGGAAGAAGCCCGCAACAAGAGAGATCAGTGTGAGCTGGACAGTCAGGCCCATGCCTTCGAGAAGGGCGGGGATGCTGTCGACGATGATTTGCCAATCCATCGACTCAGGCCCTCCTGATGCCGCGGTTGGCCCAGCGCTCGATATAACGTTGGCCCAGCATGGAGACTGCCGTGATGGCCAGATACATCATCGCTGCTGCAAAAAAGAGCGTGAAGGGAAGCTTGATGGCGCCCATGGCGATGTAGGACTTGCGCATCAGTTCTTCCAGGCCGATGACCGAGACCAGAGCAGTTGCCTTGATCAGGACCATCCAGACATTGCCCAGACCGGGCAGGGCAAAACGCCACATCTGGGGTAGCAGGATGCGGCGGAATGCCAGCATGCGTGACATGCCCATGGCATAGGCGGCTTCGCCCTGGCCCTTTGGGATGGCGAGAAAAGCGCCGCGGAATACTTCGGTGGCAAAGGCGCCGTAGATAAATCCCAGCGTCAGAATGCCAGCGATGAACGGGTTGAAGTCGAGCCGAATGTCAAAACCCATGCGCTCTGCGGTGTTCTGAATGAGCGTGGGCGTGCCGTAGAAAATGATTAAAAGAAGCAGGAGTTCGGGAATGCCGCGAATGACGGTCGTGTAAGTCGTTGCGGTCAGATTGGCTGCCTTGTTGCGCGAGAGTTTCCCCCACGCACCAATCAATCCCATGGCCATGGCGAGCAGAAGGGACAAAAAGCCGACCATGATCGTGATCGACAACCCTTCCCAGAGCATCCAGCCATAACCTTTGAGATCAAACACGAACGCAAGCCCCTGAACGCGGAAAGAAGACGGGACGCGGTCCTTTTGAACCGCGCCCCGCGACGACTAGAGCTTACTCGGAGCCGTAGACGTTGAAGTCGAAGTACTTGTCATTGATCGCCTGATAGGTGCCGTCGGCAAGAATCTGGGCGATGGCTGCATTGAAGCCTGCAACCAGATCTTCCTCGCCCTTGCGAATGGCGATACCGGCGCCGTCACCATGCCACTGGGGATCATCGTAATCGGGGCCGACAAAACCGAAACCTTCGCCATCGGCGGTCTGCAGGAAGCCTTCATCCAGCGCGACGGAATCGGCCATCACCAGATCGACGCGGCCATTGGCCAGATCCAGATTGGCTTCGTCCTGCGTGGCGTAAACGACAATTTCCAGATCGGGGAAATTATCGCGGATGAAGTTTTCGTGGATCGTCGCGCGCTGCACGCCGACCTTCTTGCCTGCCAGGACCTCGTTCGCACCGGCGTAGTCACCGGGAATGTCCATCATCATGTCATTGGACGTGATGAACTTGGCTGGCGTGCTGTAGTACTTGCCGGTGAAATCGACGATCTCGGCGCGTTCTGCCGTGATCGACATGGACGCGATAATGGCGTCGTACTTCTTGGCCAGCAGGCCGGGAATGATGCCATCCCAATCCTGGACAACGAACTCGCATTCGTAACCGGCGGCATCGCAAAGTGCATTGGCGATGTCGATGTCGAAGCCGACCAGATTGCCGTCAGCATCGATCGAGTTGAACGGAGGATAAGCGCCCTCCGTGCCGATCAGGACGGCATGGTCATCGGCAAATGCCTGTGTGGACAGGCCGATTGCGGCAACTGCCGCTACGGCACTTAGAATCTTCTTCATGATCATTACTCCTTTGGTGGTTTACTCGGCGCGACCTCGCGCCCTCAAGTGATCGAAACGTCCGGCTCGTCGGGCGTATGGGCGCCCGCCAGGAACTGCCGGAACCGTTCCGATGTCGTGTCGCCGAACATCTCGTTCGGTGAACCCTCTGCTTCAATCCTGCCTTCGTGCAGGTAGATAACCTTGTTTGAGACGTCCCGCGCGAAGCCCATTTCGTGGGTGACGACAATCATGGTGCGGCCTTCTTCGGCCAACTGACGCATAACGCGCAAGACTTCGCCGACCAGTTCGGGATCAAGTGCCGAAGTCGGCTCGTCAAACAGCAGGACGTCAGGCTCCATGGCGAGCGCGCGGGCAATGGCTGCACGCTGCTGCTGGCCGCCGGAAAGGTGTGCGGGATAATCCGACAGACGATCGCCAAGGCCGACCTTCTCGAGCACTTCTCGTGCCGTATCCATGACCTCGTCCTTTGAGCGCCGCTGCACATGAATTGGCGCTTCGATGACGTTCTGGAGAACCGTCATGTGCGACCACAGATTGAACTGCTGAAAGACCATGCCCAGGCGTGAGCGAATGCGATCAACCTGTTTGCTGTCTTCGGGAACGGATTCGCCGCGCCGGTTCTTCTTCATGCGAATCAGTTCGCCACCGACATAAACGTCGCCGGAATTGGGCGTTTCCAGAAGGTTGATGCAACGCAGGAACGTGCTCTTGCCTGACCCACTGGCGCCCAGCATGGCGATGACATCACCTTCATGCGCGGTTAGTGAAACGCCCTTGAGAACCTCAAGGGACCCAAAGGATTTGTGCACATCCGTCGCTACAAGCGCCGGCTGCCTGTCGGCAGCCAGATTGGCCTGGGCCATACCATGTCTCTCCCCGCGCACCGTCTTGATGACGATCTTGCGTTAGCTCCAACTAATCGCGTCTGACCCGGTTTGGCAACCTTTGCGAGATCACGCGTCGGCAATCTCCTTGAGTGCGGAAATCAGATGGTCAACCTCATCAAGGGTGTTGTAGTGCACGAAAGAGCAGCGGACTGCGCCATCATCGGGGTCGATGCCAAGAGCCTTGAGAACACGCGGAGCGTAGAAATCACCGGCATTGGCGGCAATGCCGTGTTTTTCCAGCATGGGCGGGACATCCTGGGACTTCACGCCTTCGATGGTGAAGCTGAAGGTCGGCGCACGCCGGTCATGATTGGCTTCGCTGCGTCCGATCAGGCGGATTTTGGGATGGTTGGCGGCAAAGTCCAGGAACCGGGCCGAAAGGTTTTCTTCATGATGCGCCATGATATCGAACATCTGGCGCATGCGCCCGTGCATGTCGTTGGCCGGTTCTTCCAGATGATGCGCTGCGAGCGCTTCGAAGTATTCGCCCACACCAACCGTGCCCGCAGTCAGCTCGTGGTTGGGCGCGCCCGGGTTCATCTTCATGGGCAGGTTGTCTTCGCCGTGGAAAAAGAAGTACTGGCCCTTTGCTTTAAGCAGATGCTCCTTCTTGCCGTACATCACGCCCAGATGCGGACCATAGGTCTTGTAGAGGCTGAAGAGATAGAAATCGACGTCGAGATCTTTGACATCAACACTGCCATGGGGCGCATAGGCCACACCATCGACACAGACCATGCCGCCTGCGTCATGCACCATCTTTGCGATCTCCTTCACCGGGTTGGGTCCGCCGGTGATGTTCGAGCAGTGCGAAAAGCAGACCAGGCGCGTCTTGTCCGAAAGCAACCCTGCCAGCGTTTCGAGCTCGAGTTCTGCCGTCTGGGGATTGACCTGCCATTCGCGCACCGTGATCCCGAATTCCTCAAGGCGGCGCCAATGGCCGTTGTTGGCTTCGTGATCCAGGTTGGTGACGATCACTTCTTCGCCGGGCTGGAACGAGTCACGCAGAGCCGCAGCCAGCGTGATCACGTTGCGCGTGGTCGATGGGCCGATCACGATTTCTTCGGGCTCGGCATTGAGCATGGCCGCAACGGTTTCGTGGCCCTTCTTCATGCGCGCCTGTGCTTCACGGGCTATGGGGGAGTTGTCGCCGGGCTGGACCTGGCATTCAGTCATGTAGTCCCTGACTCGGTCGATCACTGTGTGTGGCACAAGGCTGCCACCGGCATTTTCCATGAACGCCCAGCCGTCATTCAGGGCTGGGTAAAACGCACGGACAAAATCGAG
Organism: uncultured Alphaproteobacteria bacterium; assembly: GCA_943787175.1. GTDB lineage: Bacteria > Pseudomonadota > Alphaproteobacteria > SP197 > SP197 > SP197. The sequence goes on along the minus strand of CALSLK010000038.1, from coordinate 30,565 downwards.
ATCGAGTGCTTTGTCGGCCAAGGGTCGCTCCTTAAAGGTGGTTTGCTGTTGAGCCGCAAAGCGGCATCAGGAATTGATTTCCGCGGCATCACCAAAGCGCACGATCCGCTCGATCGTGCCGGCAAGATCGGCGTCGGTGATGCGGGGGTTGATCGTGCAGAAGCGCAGGCAGGTGCGCCCGTTGAGTTCGGTCGAGGTAACGAAGGCAAAGCCATCATCCAGCAGTTCATCAACCACGGCGCGCTGCAGGCGATCAGTTGCGTTCTCGTCCAGGCCATCGCGGGTCAGTCGGAACGTGACGACGGCCAGCTTGGCGGGAGTGACAATCTCGAAGCGACCGTTTGCGCGCAGCATGGCTTCAGCATCGCGCGCAATCTTCACGCCGCGTTCGACCGCAGCGTGAAACGCCTTGGCGCCAAAGACCTTGAGCGACAACCATAGCTTGAAGGCGCGCAGGCCGCGGGAAAGCTGAATGCCACGTTCTGAAAAGTTAACTTCGTCCTCGCCCTCTGCCACGTCCTGGAGATATTCCGGGTTGCTGGCAAAGGCATGGCCCATCAGACCAGGCTCGCGCACGAAACAGATTCCGGCTTCGTAGGGCTGGAAGAGCCATTTGTGAGGGTCGATGACGACGGAATCAGCCCGCTCCATACCGGCCAGAAGGCGCTTTCCTTCTTCTGCGAGCGCGCCGGCACCGCCATAGGCACCGTCAACATGGACCCAAAGGTCGTGTTCACCGGCGAGATCGGCAATGGCGTTGAGGTCATCGACCGAGCCGGTGTTGGTCGTACCGGCATTGGCAACAATGCAGAAAGGCTTGAGACCAGCAGCCTTGTCTGCATGGATGGCAGCGCTTAACGCAACGAGGTCCATGCTGTGTTCGTCATCGACGGGGATGGGGTGCAGTTGTTCCGGGGCAAAGCCAAGAATGCGCAGTCCGCGTGCAACGCAGCTGTGGGTCTGGTCGGTGCAGTAGATCACGGCACCGGTCATGTCGTTGCCAAGCTTGGCATCGCGACCGACTGCAAGCCCGACCATGTTGGCGACCGATCCGCCACTGGTGAAGGCGCCATCGGCATGGTTCTGCAGGCCGATCATCTCCTTTACCCATTCCAGGGTGGTCAGTTCCAGCTCAGCCGGGCCCGGCGTCTCGCGCCACAGGCTGGCTGCGGTGTTGTAGCCCGAGGTCATGATGTCGGCGAGGGCGGCCACCGGATTGGAGGGGCCGGGGACAAAGGCCAGAAAGCGTGGATGGGCGATCTGGCCCATGGATTCAAAGACGTCCACGCGCGCCTTCTCCAGCGCGGTTTCCCAGCTTCCGCCTTCTCTGCGGCAGGGGTTCACGCAGGCGCGGGCGGATGTCAGCGACCTCCATATCCACGGCGGCAGGCTTGTCGGACATGTTGGCCCAATTGATCGACGACCATGTCGACCATCCGGTAACCCAACTTGCGCATGTCTTCAGGCTCGAGGTCGAGCAGGGCGGGATCGATGTGTCATGGGTGCCGGGGTATCGCGCCCCGGCTTCTTTTTCAAAGGCTTTGTTGGGCCTGATTGCCCGCTTGCGGTAGATCGCTTCGACCCGGGGGCCGTAGACGAAGGTGTTGCCGCGCGCGCTGGAGACGCAATCGGGGCTGCTCGTCATAGGTCAGGATGGCGGTGATCCGGGGCGTCTTGCCCGCGACCGGCGTCACGGCGTGAAAGGCGTTGCGGCCGCGAAAGAGGGTCAGCGTGCCGGCATTCCGAGAGGGCCGGCGGAGCTGGCTCTCGTCGCCATCGAAGATCTTCTGCATGGATTCAAAGTCGACCTCGGGCCCGTCGCGCATGTCGGGCACAAAGACAAAGTCGCCGCCAGCCTTCGCTGGCCTGCAGGAGCAGGGTGATGGTGAAGTGGTTGACGTCGAAGTGCGAGGGCAGGCTGTCGCCGTGGCTTTGCTGGATGATGTTGAGCGCCTGAAACTCATCGGCCATGGGATGGAGCTCGGTCCTTGTCCTCCACGGCGGCGAGGAAGTCGGTCAGGGGCTGCCATTCATAAATGGTGCGGATCAGCGTATCGCCGATCTGGTCGCTCGGCCAGTTGCAGCGAGCCTTCGCGGAACATGCGCTGGGCAGGGTGGTCTTCGGGCTTGTCGGGATCGCCCTGATCGAACATGGCGGTGCGCAGCTGGGACTTCTGATAGCCGTGTCCTGAGCAAGGCTCTTGGCCTCGTCAACGGCGAGGGATCGGTCAGGGCGTCCGGGCGGATGAAGCCGGTGAGATTTGCGCAGTCCTGTTCCCGGTGCATGGCCTGGCATTGCGCAACCAGCGCGGCAAAGGCGGCACTGCCGGGCCGGTCGAGCGGATAGCGGTCGAGGTCGATCAGGTCCGGGATCGTGAGCATGCCGGTGTCCAGCATGGTTGATGCGCGCCGGGAACCATTGTGCGCGCGTGCCGGGCTGACGCAAGGTTCCGTGACAGCGCTTGGGCAGGCCGTGCCAAGGTTCGCCGCACATTGCAGAGGGAGGCTATCATGGCAGGACGCCTGGAAGGCAAGGTCGCACTGGTGACGGGTGCCGGCTCCGTCGGGCCCTGGCTGGGGCAACGGCAAGGCGGCGGCAGTTCTGTTTGCGCGCGAAGGCGCGCGCGTTCTGGCCGCCGACATCCATGCCGAAGCGGCCGAGGAAACCCGCGCGTCTGATCGAAGGCGAGGGCGGTGAGTGCGCTGATCGTCGACGGCCGATGTGACCGATAGCGGGTCGGTGAAGGCGATGGTGGATGACCTGCCGGGAACGGTTCGGTCGGATCGACGTTCTCCACAACAATGTCGGGGGTTCCGCGCCGGGTGACCCCGTGGCCATGGATGAAGCGGTCTGGGACGCCCAGATTGCGCTTAACCTCACCAGCGTCTTCCTGACCTGCAAGCACGTGCTGCCGGTGATGGTCGAGCAGGGTGCGGGCGCCATCGTCAACGTCTCGTCGCTGGCGGGTGTGCGCTACTTCGGGCGCGACAACATCGCCTATACCGCAGCCAAGGCGGGGCTGCACAAGTTCACCGAACAGATCGCGGTGAAGTATGCGCACCACAAAACATCCGGGCGAACACGGTGATCGCCGGGCTGATGCACACGCCGCTGGTCGAGGCGCGCCTGATGCGCCAGTACGGCGGCGGTGACCGGCAGGCGTATTCCTGGACGAACGCAACGCCCTTGTGCCCATGGGGCGCATGGGCGATGCCTGGGATGTCGCGCGTGCCGCCCTGTTTCTGGCGAGCGACGAGGCCGGTTATGTCACCGGCGCACAGATTCTGGTCGATGGCGGGATCACTGCCAAATGCAACTGAAGGAGAATGTGATGAGTGATGCCGCCGATGGGCGCCTGACGCCTTTGAAGCCTGAGGACTGGGATCCGTCCCTTCGTGAGGTTCTGGCTGATCTCAAGAAACCCTTGAGCATTCATAACGTGGTGGCGCGCAATCCGGTTCTGATGGCGAACTATGTCGACTTCCGCAATCACATCGTGAAGTCGAGTTCGCTCAGCGGCCGTGAGCGCGAACTGATCATCCTTCGGGTCGCTCACAAGACCGCGTGCGCCTATGAATGGGACCATCATGTCGTGCGTGGCCGTGACGCCGGGCTGAGCGATGAGGAAATCGTGCGCGTGCGCCAGGGTGGCGATGCGCCCGATTGGGCGCCCGAGGAAGCCCTGTTGCTGAAAGCCGTCGATGACATGCTCGCCCAGACCGAGATCGCACGGCCGACCTGGGCTGCCATGTGCGAGGTATTTGACGACAACCAGTTGCTTGATGCGATCTTCACGATCGGCACCTACATCATCATGTCGACCATTCTGAAGACGGCAAACGTGCCCCATGAAGACGATTTTGTGGTCGAAGACCCGGTTTAGAGGATGCAGTCAAGGTGTATTTGACCCGCCTGCGCTGCGCTCTGCATAGTGCGGCACGTTCCTTGCGTGCAGGCGGTGTTGCTGGTCGCAGGGAGCGTCGGCTTTTCTGACATGCGGGGAAACATGCGCGTTGTTCTGGTTCTGTTGATGTCGCTTGGTCTGGCCGGGTGCCGGATCAACGATCATACGCGCCACCGGGCCATTGATCTGGAGTTCAACGGTGGACCGGTCAATACGGCCAACTACTTTGCCGCGCTGCACATGTGCAACATCGTGAACCGCTATTCCGACGGCAAGTATAACTGTATCGCCCGCCCGTCGCCGGGGCCGGTCGCCAATATTGACGCGGTGCTGGCAGGCCAGGTGGAGTTTGCGGTTTCCAGCTCCAACCAGGTCTGGGACGCGGTCAACGGAGCCGGTATCTGGGAAGACGACCCCCAACCCGCACTGCAGGCATTGTTCACCGTGCACACGGAATCGGTCGCGCTGGTTGTGCGGGAAGACTCCGATATCTACACGCTCGATGATCTGCGGGGACGTATCGTCAATGTCGGGTTCCCCGGCTCGCCGCACCGCAACAGCGCGGAAGAGCTGCTGGAACGCCACGGCATCGATATTTCTGACGACATCGAGTCCAGGAACCTGCTGCACAACGAGGCCGCCGCTGCGCTGGTTGCCGGCGAGATTGAAGCCTTCTTCTCGACCTCGCCGCCGCCTGACGCCGATATCGTTGCAGCATCCGAGGGAACGTCGATCCGTCTGATCCCACTGGACAACGAGACTGTCCGTGCTCTGGTTGCCGAAACGCCCCATTACTCCATGGCGCGGGTTCCAACCGGCCACTACCGCCCGTTTGATCCCACAGATGAGGCATTTTGGACGTGGACGGTCGATTCCTATGGAACCGAGGCCATTGTCATCACCAATGCGTTGATGCCTGAGGAAATCGTCAACGATGTCAAGGGTTTTGTTCTTCGACATCTCAACGAGTTCCGCAACGACCATCCGTTCTTTTATGATCTCACCTATGACGAGATGCGCGACGACATGGTTGTGCCGATCCATCCCGGAGCCGTGGGCGAATGGGTGCCGGTCGATCCCTGGTGGATCTGGTGACGGTTTGACCGTCTGTGTCGGGGCTGTGCATAGTAAGGTTGGAACAGCCGGATTCTGAAGTCGGAAACAATATCTGACCAGATCCGGGATGGCTCGTTGCCGCCCGTGATGGGCCGGGCGTGATGCCCAGAGCAAGGTTCCGAGCGAAAATTGGAGGACAATCCATGCGTAAACTACTTCTTTCGGCTCTGGCCGTGGCCGTTGTGGCCGGTGCCAGCGCGATGCCGACACCGGCAAAGGCCGGTCGCGATCTGCTGATCGGCGGCGGGTCCGTGACGGGCGTTTACTATCAGGTCGCCCTGCATGTCTGTAACCTGGTCAACAAGCATTCGGTTGGCGAATACAACTGCGTCGGACGCCCGGCACTGGGTTCGGTGTTCAACATCAATGCGGTGAACCGCGGCCTGCTTGACTTTGGTGTCGCGCAGTCCGATCGCAATTGGCAGGCAGCCAATGGTTCGGCCGACTGGGATGGGGCACCGGTTGAAGGCCTGCGCAGCGTGTTCAGCGTGCATCCCGAAACCGTGCTGCTTGTGACCCGTGCCGACAGCGGTATCGACAGTGTCGATGACCTGGCCGGCCGTGCCGTGAACATCGGCAATCCCGGCTCCGGCCAGCGTGGCAATGCCGAGGACGTCCTGCGTCTGTATGGCATCGATGCCGATGACGACATCGACGCCCAGGGCCTGCAGCAGAATGAGGCGTCACGCGCCCTGATCGATCAGAAGATCGATGCGTTCTTCTACACCGTCGGCAACCCTGCCGCGGCGATTGAAGAGCCGGCCAATTCGACCGATATCCGTCTCGTGCCGATCAACTCCGATGCGATCCGCGAGTTCATCGCAGACAAGCCCTATTACGTGATGACCGAGATCCAGCCCGGCACGTATCAGGGTGTTGATGCCCCGGTCGAGACCTATGCCGTGAAGGCAACCGTGGTCACCAGCGCCGCGCTCGAAGATCAGGTCGTTTACGACGTCGTGAAGATCATCATGGAAAACCTTGATGAACTGAAGGCAGCCCACGCCGCGTTCAAGAATCTTGAACCGGCCGACATGCTCGAGGGCCTGTCTGCGCCGCTCCATCCCGGTGCCGTGCAGTACTACGAAGAACAGGGCTGGATGTAAGTCCAGACTGAGGGAAGGGCGGTCGTTCTGGCGACCGCCCCTTCCGACTTCCTGCGGCGTTCGTGCCGCAAGGATCGATCGGTAGACGCCGGGGGGCAAAGGTCATGACCGACAAGAGTGTCAGCCATAGTGAAGCCGACGATCTGGTCGCTCAGGTCGAAACCGGTCCGCGTCACGCCGACAACATCATTTGGCGTGGTGTCGTGGTGGCGCTCTGTCTGGCCTGGTCGGCCTTTCAGCTCTACATCGCAGACAACCCGTTTGATACCTGGCAGGCACGCTCGATCCATCTTGCCTTTGCACTGATGCTCGCGTTCCTGGCCTATCCAGCCTTCAAGTACAACAAGCCCGGCCGTATCGTGCTGTTGCTGGGACGCGTCATTCCCGGCGTAGACGGCAAGGGTTTTGTGCTGGTCTATGATTTCATCTTTGCGGGCATGATGCTCGCGCTGGCGATCTGGACGCTGATCGACCTCGACGTGTTGATGAGTGACTTGGAATACATGGGCCATCCCGAATGGAGCTTTGCGCCCTGGGTCGTCATGGCCATGGGGTTCATCGCCGGTGGTCGCCGGACCTTTGCCATCATTGACCAGTTCCTGCCCTTCGGCCCCAAGGGAAGGCTGCGCGACATCCTGTGTGGCTACGAGGTCGAACGCTCCAACCGCAACTACATCCCCGTCTACGACATCATGCTCGGTTTCGTGGCCGCCATGTCATCGCTCTTCATTGTCTTTGACTATGAAGGGCTGATCATGCGCCAGGGCCTGCCGGGCTGGTTCGACGTCTGGGTCGGGGTGACCTGCACGATCCTGCTTCTGGAAGCGGCCCGGCGCGCCCTGGGGCCTGCATTGGCGATCCTCTGCAGCATTTTCCTGGTCTATCTCTTTGTGGGCCCCTACATGCCCGACCTGTTGCGCCACCGTGGCCTGCCGCTCGATTTTGCCGTCAACGACATCTATCTCTCGACCTCGGGCATCTTCGGTGTGCCGCTTGGCGTGTCGGTGGGCATCATCTTCCTGTTCGTGCTGTTCGGCGCGCTGCTCGACAAGGCCGGGGCGGGCAAGTTCTTCATCGATATCGCGTTTTCGGCCTTCGGACGGTTCCGTGGTGGGGCCGCCAAGGCAGCGATTGTGGCGTCTGGCGCTTCGGGCCTCTATTCCGGCTCATCCATCGCCAACACGGTGATGACCGGCACCTTCACAATACCGCTGATGAAAAAGGTCGGGCTGCCGGCATACAAGGCCGGCGCGGTGGAGGTGGCGGCCTCGACCAACGGCCAGCTGATGCCACCGGTCATGGGAGCAGCAGCCTTCATCATGGCCGAGATTCTGGGCCTGCCCTATATCGACGTCGTACGTGCCGCGATTATTCCGGCACTGATCTCCTACATCGCGCTGTTCTATGTCGTGCATCTGGAAGCCTTGAAGCTCAACATCCGCGCCTTGCGCAAGGATGAACTGCCGGTCTTCCTGAAGACCCTGGTGCGGGGCATCCACTACATCGTGCCGATCATGGTGCTGTTCTACTTCCTGCTGGTCCTGCGGCGTTCACCGGTGCTTTCGGCGCTCTACGCGGTCGAGGCGCTCACGGTCATCATGCTCCTGCAGCGTCCCATCATTGCCTGGGTGGCGGCCGGTGTTGCCAGAAAGGCAGGCGAGTCGACCGATGGTCTGGGCGAGCTGATGGTTGCGGGCTTCAAGCTGGGCCTGCTCGATATCTGGGAAGGTCTGATCGCAGGCGGACGCAACATGATCTCGATCGGTGTTGCCACGGCTGCTGCCGGCATCATCGTCGGTGTGGTCCAGTCGACCGGCCTTGTCGGGCGGTTCGTGACCCTGATCGAAGCGGTCTCCATGGGCAGCATCATGATCGTGCTGATCCTCACGGCCATTACCAGCATGATCCTGGGGATGGGGTTGCCGACGACGGCCAATTACATCCTGATGGCGTCCCTGACCGCACCGGTCATTGTGCAACTGGGCGGTGACGCAGGACTGATTTTCCCGATCATCGCGGCCCATCTCTTCGTGTTCTATTTCGGCATTCTGGCCGACGACACGCCACCGGTGGGTCTGGCTGCCTATGCGGCGGCGGCGATCGCGCAAAGTGACCCGATCAAAACCGGCATTCAGGGATTCACCTATGACATGCGCACGGCGATCCTGCCGTTTGTCTTCATCTTCAATACCGAACTGCTGATGATCTCCGGGGTTGCCGAAAACGGTGACATCATCTGGCTTGATGACTGGTTCAAGATCGCCTTTGTCTTCTGCACGGCCCTGCTGGCCATGTTTGCCTTTGCCGCGGGCGTGCAGGGCTGGTTTGCCGACAGGATCAACATCCTGGGCCGGATCTTCCTGCTTGCGATCTGCCTCATCCTGTTCCGGCCAGGCTTGATTGCCGACCCCACGGGCGTGGGACGTGAAGTGATTCAGGTCAGTGCGGCTGCGGCCATGGGGGCGTTCTACTTCTGGCAGAAGATTCGCATGAAGCAACGGGCGGCAACCGCCTGATCGGAGGTGCCATGTTCAAGAACGTCGTGATGGCGATCGACCTTGATGACGAAGCAACCTGGAAGACGGCCCTGGAAAAGGCCATTGGTGTCGCTGCCGGTGGCAGTCTGCACCTGGTGACGGTCGTGCCTGATTTCGGCCTCTCCATGGTCGGCCAGTATTTCAAGGAGGGCGATGCGCAGCGTTTGCTTGATGCAGCGCACAACCAGCTTCATGCCTTTGCACAGGAGCATGTGCCTGAGGATTTGCGCGGCAACTGCCTGATCGGGCGCGGATCCATTCACGCCGAGATCCTGAGGCTGGCGCAGGAAACCGATGCTGACCTTGTGGTCATGGCGTCGCGCAAGCCCGGCATTCGCGATTACCTCCTGGGCCCCAACGCAGCCCATGTCATGCGGCATGCGCCCATGAGCGTTCTGGTTGTGCGTGACTGACCGGTTTCGGGCATGTGCGCCGGTCTGGACAGATGTGTGAAAACCATTCAGAACGCGATGGATCAAGTGCGGTTCCAAGGGGCAATTCACGATGCAAAAAGCTGGCGCGCCATATCTGCTGTTTCTGGGCGATGCCCAGGACGTTCTTTCGATCAAGGGATGCACGGGCGTCAAGATCTGGCGTCCTGAGAAGGCCGTCGCCCAGATTCGCTTGCCTGGTTGCACACAGGACCTGAAACTTCCGGATATGACGCCGGCTGAGGCTGCCGCGGCAGGCTGCAAGACCATGCTTCTGGGCGTTGCCAATGCAGGTGGGTTTGTTCCCGACAACTGGGTTCCGACCATCATCGAAGCACTGGAAGCCGGCATGGACGTGATGGCGGGCATGCACAAACGCATGGCCGATATTCTAGCCATTGCCGAAGCGGCGAAAAAGCATGGTCGCACCCTGTTTGACGTGCGCCAGCCCAGCCAGGACTTCAAGGTCGGCAAGGGGTATGACCGTCCGGGTAAACGAGTCCTGACGGTGGGTACCGATTGCTCGCTGGGCAAGATGTTCACGTCTCTGGCGCTGGAAAAGGAAATGAAGGCGCGCGGCATGAACGCAACCTTCCGCGCGACGGGACAGTCGGGCATCTTCATCGTTGGTGAAGGCGTGGCTGTGGACGGGGTGATTTCCGATTTCATTGCCGGCGCCATCGAATGGCTTTGCCCAGACAACGATCCCGACCACTGGGATGTGGTCGAAGGGCAGGGTTCGCTGTTTCACCCCTCCTTTGCCGGGGTCAGCCTGGGCCTGCTGCATGGTGCACAGCCCGATGCGCTGATCATGTGCCATGAGCCCAACCGTCCGCACATGCGCGGCGTGCCCGGCCGCGCTCTGCCGTCATTGGAAGAATGCATCGCGCTCAACGAACAAATGGCGCATCTCACCAATCCAGCCGCCAGGGTCATCGGTCTTTCAGCCAACACGTCACTGATGTCCGATGACGACGCCCATACCTGGCTCGAAGAGACCTCGCAGCGCCTTGGCATGCCCTGCTGCGATTCCCTGCGCACCGGCGTTGGTTCACTCGTGGACGCGCTGGCAGAAATCTAAATGTCGATGCGTCGCACGATTTCGGCCCGGCATGAATCCTGGCCGTTGGCACAGGTCTTCCGTATTTCGCGCGGGTCCAAGACTGCGGCCGATGTGCTGGTGGTTGAAGTCGTCCAGGATGGCGTGCGTGGCTGGGGCGAGGCGGTGCCCTATCCCCGTTACAACCAGAGCATAGAATCAAGCCTGGCTGAGGTCGATGCCATCCGCCAGGCCGTGGAGGAAGGCGCCAGCCGTCACGAACTGATTGCCATAATGCCGCCGGGTGCCGCGCGCAATGCGCTGGATTGCGCCCTTTGGGATCTCGAAGCAAAGATGACCGGCATGCCTGTGTGGCATCTGGCAGGGCTCGACGAACCCCGGGACCATGTTACCGCCTATACGCTGTCGCTTGATACGCCTGAGGCGATGGAGGCTGCTGCAGCGACCCATGCGCATCGGCCTCTGCTCAAGATCAAGCTGGACGGTGAAGATGTGCTGGAACGGCTCCGTGCTGTGCGGCGTGGTTCCCCGGATGCGCGCCTGGTGGTGGATGCCAACGAGGCCTGGAGTGTCGGATTGCTCAAGGAGATCGGTAACGATCTCCAAGACCTTGGTGTGGAGATGATCGAACAGCCTCTGCCGTCCGAGGCGGATGAGGAACTGGCTGGGCTGGATTGCCCCGTGACCCTGTGTGCCGATGAGTCCTGCCATGGCAGCGATACGGTCGCGGAACTCGCGGACCGCTACGGCATGGTCAACATCAAGCTCGACAAGACCGGCGGCCTGACCGAAGCGCTGGCTTTGCGTCGTGCGGCGCAACAGGCCGGGCTGGAGATCATGGTGGGCTGCATGGTCGGGACGTCCCTTGCCATGGCGCCGGCCATGCTGGTGGCGCAAACCGCTGCGAAGGTGGTTGACCTTGATGGTCCGCTGCTGATGAAGCAGGATCGCAATCCCGGCATCACGTTCGACGGCAACACGATGCACCCCTGCCCACCGGAACTCTGGGGTTAAGGCGAATCAAGATCGCCTGGACCTGCTCTGTAATCTGATGCAATCACGATATGCTCAGGGGGCTCAGGAAACCGGCCAGGCTTCAAGGTGCCAGGCACTGTCCCAGAACATCCATTCCAACTGCATGGCGCGATGAAAGGCCTCAAACATGGCCTCACGGGTCTGATCTGATGCCGTCTCGGCAAGGCGGTCGGTGTGCGCACGTCCCTTGTCGCAGTTCTCGCCAAAACCGTCTGCAGAGTACGTTTCGATCCAGGCAGAAAACGGGTTGTCGGGTTTGGCGTCCCTGGCGATGGAACTGCCGACTTCCCAGTAAACCCACTGGCAGGGCAGCAATGCGGCAACGGCGACCTCCAGTGGCCGGGTGCTTCCGGTTGCCAGCAGGAAATCGGTGTAGGCCCTGCAGGTCGGGGAGGGTTGGGTATTGCCGGCTTCAAGTGGGTCGAGGCCGAATTCTGCAAAGTAGCGTTCGTGCAGACTGCGTTCGGCACGCACCGTGCCGGCGGACCAGTCCGCCATGGTGACCATCAGATCGCTGGTGTCGGCCTTTGCTGCAGCCATGGCATAGACCCGGGCATAGGCAAGAAGGTAATGGGCGTCCTGGATGATGTAGTGCTGGAAACGCTCGCTTGAGAGTGTGCCTGCGGCAAGTTCCTGATTGAACGGCATGCTGCGGATCGTCTCGTAGAGGTCCGAATTACGTTCCCAGGCTTCTGAACTAAAAGTCATGATCGCCTGTCAGTTCAAGAGTGAGGGTTAACCGCCAACGTTGGGGGTTTCACCAGCGCGACTGATTCTGCCCGTCACGTGGTCAGCCGCAACATTTCAGGTCTCGGGCATTGCGTGCCTGCCGACGGCCTTGGCGTCGGCAGGATCGGGGAAGGGGAAGTGGCAGCTGGCGAAATGGCCGGGAGCGACTTCCTTGTACACAGGTGCTTCAGACAGGCACTTCTCCTGGGCAAACGGGCAGCGCGTGTGGAATTCGCAGCCCTTGGGCCGGCTCATGAGCGAGGGTATTTCGCCCTCCAGCTCCAGCTTGTCGCGGCGTTTATCCGGGATCAGGTTCTGGCACGGCGGCCAGCAAGCCCAGAGTATAGGGGTGGGCAGGCTTTTCGAAAATCTCTGTGGTTGTGCCGGTTTCCACGAAACGGCCCAGATACATGATCGCCAGTCGATCGCTGACGTGTCGCACCACGGGCAGGTTATGGGTGATAATCAGGTAAGAGAGGCCCAGTTCACGCTGCAGCCGGTTCATCAGGTTCAGGATTTCACCCTGGACCGAAACGTCCAGGCCTGCCGTGGGCTCGTCGGCGATGATGACCTTGGGATCGAGTGAGAGCGCGCGGGCAACACCGACACGGCGCGCCTGACCACCTGAGAGCTGATGGGGATAGGCTTCAAGGAAGCCTTCATGAAGGCCAACCAGTTTCAGCAGCCGACGGGCCTCCTGATCGGGGTCCTTGTCCTTGATGTTGTGAATTTTGAAGGGTTCGGCAATCTGGCTTCTCACCTTCTTGCGTGGTGAGAGGCTGGCAATGGGGTCCTGGAACATCATGGCGATGTTGCGCCGGACTTCCTGGTACTGAGAATCTTTCAGACCGACCAGTTCCTTGCCTTCGAACTTGATGCTGCCTTCCTGGGCCTGCACCAGTCCGATGATGGCGCGTCCCAATGTAGTCTTGCCCGATCCGGACTCACCCACCAGGCCGAAGGTTTCACCCTTGGCCAGCGAAAAGGACACATCCATCACGGCATCAATGAACGGATCGTCCAGCCCCTTCAGGAGGGCTTGTACCAGGCCGGCTGTGCGGAACCGCACACGTAGATGTTCGACTTCCAGAAGATCAGGCATCGCGCACCTTGAAACAGCGTGCAGAATGTTGGCCGCCGACCTCGAACGTGCCCGGAGGCGATTCGTTGCACGGTTCGTAACGTTTGGGGCAGCGCGGTGAGAAGATGCAGCCTTGCGGCAGATCGACAAGATCCGGCACGCTGCCCGAGATGGTTGGCAGATCTTTGCGTGTTTCAGAGATACGCGCCGGGTCGCATTCCAGAAGCATCTGCGTATAGGGATGCTGGGCACGGTGGAAAAGGTCGTGGACATTGCCCTGTTCCACAACTTCACCGGCATACATCACGATCACTTCGTCGCAGAGTTCGGCGATCAGGCCCAGATTGTGGGACACGAAGAGCATCGAACACTCGAAATCCTCGCGCAGCTCCTTCATCAGATGAATGATCTGGGCTTCCAGCGTCACGTCCAGAGCCGTGGTCGGCTCATCGGCGATCAGCAGCGACGGATTCATCATCAGCGCCATGGCGATACAGATACGCTGGCGCATGCCACCCGAGAACTGGTGGGGGTAGTCATCAAGCCGACGCACGGAATCGGGGATGCCGACCTGGGCCAGCATTGCTGCAGCGCGTTCGCGCTTCTGGGCCTTGGTCAGTTTCTGGCGATAGAGGATATCGCTCATCTGTGCGCCAATCGAAATGACGGGGTTCAGCGCCGTCATGGGATCCTGGAAGATCATGGAGATGCGCTGGCCGCGCAGGCCCTGCAGATCTGATTTTCCCATCTCCATCACATCTTCGCCTTCGAAGATGATTTCCGAGTTATCGTCGACCACCGCATTGGGTGCGAGCAGGCGAAGGAGGCTGTTGATCAGCGTCGACTTGCCACAGCCCGATTCACCCACGATCCCCACGATCTTGTTCTGGGGCACCTTGAGGTCGATATGGCGCAGGGCGCGCAGGGAACCGCGGGCCGTGTTGAAGCTGACCGAAAGGTCGCGGACATCAAGAACGTTCTCGCTGGTGCTCATCGATCTTTCTTCATCTTGGGATCGAACACGTCACGCAGCGACTCACCCAGGAAGGTGAAGCCCAGGGTAGTGATGATCAGGGGAATGCCGCCGGCGATCACGATCCACGGCGTGTTGCGGATGAAGGAATAGCCGTCATAAAGAATTGAGCCCCAGGAAGGCGTCGGCGGCTTCACGCCCAGACCCAGGAACGAGAGGCCAGCCTCAATCGTGATCACGACGGGAATATCCATGCTGCAAAGAATCAGCAGAGGTGCGATCAGATTGGGGAGCAGATGCGAGATCATAATGCGCTTGCCCCGCGCGCCCAGCGAACGTTCCGCCAGAATGAATTCGTTGTTCTTGAGCGAAAGCGTGGCATTGCGGGCGATACGCGCATAGCCCGGTGTCGTGGTCATAATCACCACGCCGATAATGGTCTCAAGGCTTGGTCCCACAACGGTAATCACCGCCAGGGCAAACATGATGACCGGGAAAGCACGCACGGAGTCAAAGCAGAGCAGAAGGATGTTATCGAGCCAGCGCGGGCCGTAACCAGCCAGCATGCCCAGCGCAAGGCCGAGAACCAGAGAGACGCCGATGGATACAAGCGCCACATAGAGGGCAACCTGTCCGCCATGGAGAATGCGACTGAAGGTGTCGCGCCCGAGGTTGTCGGTGCCCAGCAGGTGAGCCCAGGACGGGCCCGCCAGGCGGTTCTTCACATCAAGCGCCTTGTAGTCATAGGGCGAGAAAACGTCTGCACCGAGAGCCGAGATCACAATCAGAAGAACAAGGAACAATCCCAGGGCACCCAGGGGATTGCGCAGAAGCTGCCAGAGCCAGGCAAGGCGCGGCTCGCGTTTGATCGGCGCATCAGCTCCCGCGGTATCTTCAGGTGTTGTCGTCGTCATGTTCAGAACCCCTGCCGCACGCGCGGATCAAGCCAGGCTGCGATCAGATCGGAGATCAGCGTCGAGAGCGCAAACAGCATGGTCGTGACCAGCACACCGCCCATCACAATGGGATAGTTGCGCGTGTTCACGGCATCCACCACCATTTTGCCGATGCCGGGGCGGGCAAAAATGATCTCGGCAAACACCGCACCGGAAATCAGGCTGCCAACGCCAACGCCAAGCAGGGCGACGGTCGGAAGGATGGCCAGTTTCAGGGCGTAGATATAGGTAATCCGACGTGTAGGGATGCCATAGGCTCGCGCCATGCGGATATGGTTTTCACCCATCACCTCAAGCATGGAGGTGCGCACAAAGCGGGCAAGATAACCCACCCAGCCCAGCCCGACGGCCAGGCCCGGTAACACAAGGTGCATCGCCTGGTCCCCCAGGTCGCCGGGTTCGCCGGCTCCAATCGCCGGGAACCATCCCAACTCAACAGCAAAGAGCAGCAAGGCATAAAGCCCCACGATGAACGAAGGAATGGCAATGCAGCCAACCGAGATCACGGCCGTGAATCTGTCGAGGAAACTGTTTCGATGAACCGCCGAGAAACAACCCAGGGGAATACCGATCATCATGGACCAGCCCAGACCGACGATCGTCAAGGCAACGGTATGGGGAAGCTGGTCGGCGATCATCTGGGTAACCGGGCGCTTCGACCACACATCCACACCCAGATCGCCAGTGACCACATTACCCAGGAACTTGAAGTACTGAATGAAGAACGGTTGATCCAGACCCATCAAGGCCTTGAATTCAGCGCGCATCTCCGGGGTCGCGCGCGGACCCAGCGCAATACCGGCAGGGTCGCCGGGCACCAGGTGGATCGCCGAGAGCAGCAACAGCATCGCCACACAGACGATGAGAATGGCAAGCCCGAGGCGTTTGAGAGTGTAGAGCAACATGGTGCGCTATCGGGCGATGGATCGCCCGCCAAGTCAACCTCTTAAATGCACGGAACCGTTATGTTTTCCCAAGAGCATCTTCACAAGCTGGTTCTAGTTGAGATCACGCGGAATGGTCTCATCCCAGGTTTTGGCAAAGACTCGTCTTTCGTTTTCGAACGCTTCGCAGTCAGCCCAGAACAACCAGTCGTCCCTGGTGCAAGCCAGGGTTGATCGGGTCTCTGTCCGGATGAAGAAGTTCTCTGACGGTCGTTGGAACCGGTAGCTCCACTGGATCTCGATTCGTGCGGATTCCGGATCGCCCTCGGTGATCGAGAAACGTTGTTCGACCCGTGAACCAAACTCCCAGTCGGTTGCGGGGTCGCGGGTCAAACCGCTGTCGTTGACGACGATGACGGCAGCATCGCCCGTCGTGTCGTCATGCTCTACGCGACGTTGATAGTCGCCGGGTTCCAGGGTGATGGTTTCCCAGGGTCTGGCGCTCTCTGGCGGTCCAAAGCTGGGAAGCGACGCGTCGCTGTCCCTGGGGGTTCGTGTCGGCAGGGTCAGGGTGCTGATGCCGGTTGCCAGGGTCACGGTGACAGGTTCCGGCGAAGGCCAGAACAGCGGCCACATGGAGTTGGAAAGTGCGATGCGGATGCGGTGTCCCGCTGGCACGTTCTGGGCCATGTCGTTGAGCTGGATGCGCACACGATAGGTTTTGCCGGGTTCCAGTGCTTCGGGGAACTCGTGGCTGTCAC
This sequence comes from uncultured Alphaproteobacteria bacterium, assembly GCA_943787175.1. Taxonomy (GTDB): domain Bacteria; phylum Pseudomonadota; class Alphaproteobacteria; order SP197; family SP197; genus SP197. The sequence continues at coordinate 13,991 of CALSLK010000038.1, read as the reverse complement.
GGTGCGTAAGATTGAGCACGCCATAAGTCATGCGCGTGGCTGAACCATCAGGCGCAACATCAGACAGGCGGGCTGCAACAAAGGCGTTGGCCTTGTCGGCAGAGACATCAAGCTCAAGAACCGGCGCGCCCAGGATTTCGACTGCTTCGCCCAATGGGGCCGTCTCGAACACAACCGAGCAGCCATCATCTTCACGCTGGTCAGCCGGGCAATCTGGCACCAGGCCATAGCCGCACCATTCACCCTGGCGCATGCCCATGGTCATGGGCGTGTGGATCGCTTCGGTTCCGGCCTCACCTTGCGTGGTGCCCAGCGTGCCGCCGGCGTTGAGGTGCATAACCCGGGTCTCGACGCCATCTGACGGCCAGGACGGTTCAGCAACCCAGCGGCCGTCGCGATGCCCGTACCAGAACGCGGGGCGCACGCCTTCCTGCATCCAGACCCGATACATCGGCTCGTCCATGATGCCGGTGTCAATGTCCTTGAGCCAGTGATCCCACCAGCGAAGCGTGTCCTGCAGGAAACCGATGCGGGGCCCTGGTGTGGCGAAATGCGGATACTTGTGCGCCCAGGGCCCCACAAGGCCCTTGCGCGGGCAGGAAAGCCCTTCGAGCATGCGGGGAATGGCATTGGAGTAACCATCAGCCCAGCCACCAACGGCGTAAACGGCGGCTTCAATATCATCGTGGTTCTCGATGACCGATCCCTGCTTCCACTGCTCGTCACGGCGCTGATGGTGAAGCCAATCGATGACCCATGGGTCGTTTGCCTCCATGCGCTGCATCCACAGCTCGCGCCAGTTTTCCACCAGTGCAGGATCGGGCGGGCGCGTGTTCATGCCCAGCATGGTTGCGCCCCAGGACATGGTGTCGTTCACCATGATGCCGCCCATATAGTGGATGTCGTCGCTGTAGCGGTCGTCGGTCGAGGCGATGGTGACAATGGCTTTGAGTTCAGGCGGCTTGCGTGCCGCGACCTGGAGGCCGTTGAAGCCGCCCCATGAAATTCCGATCATGCCGCACTTGCCCGTGCACCAGGGCTGATCGGCAAGCCATGCAAGAATCTCCAGGGCGTCGTCCTGCTCCTGCTTGAGATACTCGCCTTCCAGGATGCCATCGGACTCGCCGGAGCCGCGGATGTCGACGCGCACGCAGGCATAACCATTGCCGGCGTAGTAAGGGTGCGTGAGTTCATCGCGTTCGTTCGTGCCTTCGCGCTTGCGATAGGGCAGGAATTCCAGAATGGCGGGGACGGGGTTGTCTTCGGCATCCTGGGGCAGCCAGATGCGCGCGGCGAGCTTGATGCCGTCGCTGAGAGGAATCCACGTGTTCTCGATGACACGCACCTTGCGTGGAAACTGCGTCACAACATCAATGTCGTTACCGGCCATGATTGCCTCCCTGTGGGTGGTAAGACGCTATCGCCCGTGTTCCGTCGCGGTCAATGAAAGTCCGGGCGAATGTCAAAAAGAAGAGGGACCGGCAGGGCCGGTCCCTCAGGCAGGCATTGGCGGGTCGCCACGATGGGGACGCGATCCGCGGCGGCGCCGCCTTGGGGGCAGGGCCGTGGCCTGTGGCGCCGCGAAGAGAAGGTTCCCATGCGGTGGTGACAGTGGTGTGACGTATCCGTGAAGGTTCTTTCCGACCCTGTGGAAGAACGGTCAGCTTCCGCGTTCACCAAACAACAGGGTGATGTTGATTCGCCGGTTTGCGAATCCCTCATGGAAGCTGAAACGGTCCGACATGTGAAACAGGTTGGAGTGGAACAGCACGGCGCGGTTGGCCCGGTGGGGAATCGTGACCGGGTTGGCATCTGCCAGGAAGTCGGCGATGCGTGCCTTCACGTCGGGTGCGTTCTTGCGCAGGTTGATGTCGTGCCAGTCCCAATCGAGCGGCTGCTCCTTGGCGTAAACCACCAGGCCACCGTGCTCGGGGTCTCTGCTGGCCTCGTCCTGGGTAATCCAGAAGTTGAAAGTGACCGAAGCATCATCGGTGTGGGCATTGACCCCGGCACCTTCGTTACGATGGCGATAGACCCACATGTTGTGGAGGTGGCGCCCGCCGAGTACCGACGGCATGGCATCCTGCAACTCTTCGGCGACGCGATAGAGTAGGGGCGAGACAAAACCGTCTGCCATATAGGACGTCACGTACCCCGTGGCGTTATGGCCAAAGAAGATGGTCGAGTTCAGGCAGAATTCCCGTAGCTGAGCCAGTGCGTCAGGTGACAGGAAGTCGTCAATGACGGTGACCGACGTGGGGCTGGCCTGGTAAGCCTGTTCGATTGCTGAAAAGTCATTGTCTTGCCCAAGCGCAGAACCAGTGTGGGGTATTTCGTCAGCACAGCGAATAACTCGCTCATGCAACCCGGCGATGGCTTCAATGGCGACACCGCTCATGACGTGAGGCTGGTCGGCATCCAGGCCCTGCGCATCGTGCCAGGCGACGGCTTGATCAATCAGGGCTGCAGCCTGCTCCCATCCGGCTTCCAGCACATCGTGTTCCACCATGTGGCGCAACTGCGCTGCCAGATCATCAAGACGTGCGCGGCAGGTGCGCAAGGTGGTGCCTTCAGGGCCCGCCCAGTCAGCCGGATTGAAAACGGTTGCGTTGGCCGGCCCTGTTCCGCGCCTTTCCTGAAGCATCGAAAGGAAAACCTCGCGTGCGTCTGTATATCGCTGCAGGCCCAGCAGGGTGGTTCCGATGTTGTTGCGTGCCCGGTCAAAATTAGGGTCGCGCGCCAGCGCCGCCTCGTAACACGCCAGTGCGGGTTCATAGCGGCCTTCGTCTTCGTGGATCGTACCCGCCAGAAAATGTGCTTCGGCAGGAACAACAGGAACACTGAACACGGGATCAAGCACGACCTGCGCGTCAGACCTGCGTCGCTGGGAACAGAGCAGGCGTGCGAGGTTGACGCGTGCTGCGATATGGCCTGAAGCCACCGAAAGGGCATTGCGCAGGGCATCTTCAGCCTCGTTGGGCCGGTGCTGCCCATCCAACAACAGGCCAAGATTGTTCCAGGCATCTGCGAAATCGTGTTTCAGCGCGACGGCGGAGCGATAAGCCGCTTCGGCCTGGCCCTTGTCGCCATGGCGTGTTTCCACCCTGCCCAGGTTGAACTGATGCAGGGGCGACGGCGGTGCTGTTGCTGCTGCCACACGCAGGGCATCGAGTGCTGCGTCGAACTGCCCCAGCCCTTCCAGCGCAAGACCTTCTCCGTGTCGTGCTGGCGCATGATCAGGCTTGATTTCGAGAACCTTCCTGTAACCGGCCAAGGCGCCCTGGATATCACCGGCTCGATGGCGTGCAACGGTGTTGCGCAGGATCTCGTTCAGAACCTCTGCCACTGGATCTACTCGGCAGCGTTGGCGGGAAGGGCGATGGTCAGTGTTGCATCGGCAATGGCACGGACGACCGATTCCAGTGCATCGCGGATCGCGGCCATGTTCTGGCCCCGCTGCATCGTGCGCTCCTCCATATAGAGCGCGCGGTTGAACTCAAGCTGGATGGCATGGATGCCAAGGTCGGGCCGCCCGTAGTTTTCGGTAATGAACCCTCCGGGGTAGGGGTCGTTGCGGCGCACGGTCAGACCCGCGTTGCGCAAGGCCTCGGTAGCGGCTGTTGTAATGGATCGCTCGCAAGAGGCACCAAAACGGTCGCCGATCACAATGTCGGCCTTCTGGCGCGAACCATCGTTGCCGGCAGAAGGCATGGAATGACAGTCGATCAGGCAGCCGGTGCCAAACAGACCCCGGGTCTCCTCGATCAGAGCCACCAGGTTGTCGTGATAGGCCATGTAGTGGCTCTTGATGCGCAGCACGGCCTCATCGGGTGTCAGCTTGCCGCGATAGATTTCCGCACCGCCGGCAACCACGCGGGGGATGGTGCCCAGACCGGCCCGCACGCGTGGGCTGCGGGCGTTGATCCAGCGTGGCATCGGCGCATCGAACATGGCGGGGTCAAGCTCATAGGGCTCGCGGTTCACGTCCAGCCAGGCGCGTGGGAAAAGTGCACAAAGCGCCGGTGCACCCAGTGCGGGAATGCCAGAGACCAGTTCATCGACGAAAGCATCTTCGGAACGGCGGATGGCGAGATTGTCCAGGCGACTCAACGCCAGGAAATCAGGGTCATAATCTCGCCCGCTGTGGGGGGACGATACCAGCACAGGCAAGGTCTGCCGGGCGGGGCGTTCCAGCGAAAGTATGTTCAGAGCATCGTTGTCATTTGCGCGTGCCACCCCACCGATTTAGACTAGGGCCATGATCATGTCATCCCCCGGATGGGCCGGCCGTGCGGTAGAAATGCGGTTTTGCCATACTGAAAGGGCATAACGCCGGTGGCGCGGATTCTCCTTGTGATCGAGGATGACGCCATGCGCGGCTATATCGCCAGGCTGCTGCTCCGTCAGGGTCACAACGTATCGCCGGTCTGCAACGGGCGCGAGGCCAGATCACATCTGGTGCCTGGTGCCTTTGAAATCCTGCTGACCCAGGACCGCATGGCCCAGGTCGATGGTCCAGAGCTGGCGCGTCGCGCCGGCGCAGCTGTTCCGGGTCTTCGCACACTGTTTCTGCAGGGGTTTTCGGTGTTGCCGCTTAAGGAAGGCGCCAGACCGGTGCTGGACGAGGAAGTTCTGGAAGCCCCGTTCCATCTCAACCGGCTGGCTATCGAGATCGACAATCTTCTGGCGGCGTGATACCCGCGAAATCCTCCATTCGAAGAGTACCGTCATGACCGAAGAATCCGCCTTTGCTCTGATCGAGGATGCCGTGCGTGCCATTGCACAAGGCAAGCCTGTGGTCGTTGTCGACGATGAGTCGCGTGAAAACGAAGGCGATATCGTTATGGCGGCCGATAAGGTCACGCCTGAAGCGGTGGCCTTTATTGCCCGTCATGCACGCGGCCTGTTGTGCGCGCCCATGGAAGGCGAGCGCCTTGATGAACTCGACCTGCCGCAGATGGTGCATCAGAACACCGAACAGCACCGCACCGCGTTCACGGTTTCGGTCGATTACCGATATGGCACCACCACCGGCATTTCGGCGGCCGACCGCGCCAAGACAATCCAGGCGCTGACCGGCGAGGGCGGCAACCGCGATGTCCGTGCCGGAGATTTTGCCCGGCCCGGTCATATTTTTCCGCTGCGTGCCCGTGAAGGCGGCGTGCTGACGCGTGCCGGCCATACCGAAGCGGCCGTTGATCTGGCGCGCATGGCAGATTGTTACCCCGCTGGTGCGATCTGCGAAATCGTTAACGACGACGGCACCATGATGCGCCTGCCCGATCTCATCCCGTTTGCGAAGGAGCATGGGCTGCTGCTCATCTCCATTGCCGATCTGATCGCTTATCGCCGGCGCACGGAAAAGCTGGTCGAATGCATCGAGAGTGCGCCGTTTGATACCCGTTACGGCATGTTCACGGCCCATATCTACCGCTCACTGGTCGATGACACCGAACATCTCGCAATCGTGCGCGGTGACGTGCGCAGCGCCGAAGCCGACGTGTTGGTGCGGGTGCATTCGGCAAGTGCGATTGACGATGTGTTCGGCAACCTGCGGGGTCCCGGACGCAGCCTGGTCGATCTGGGCATAGAACGCATTGCGGCCGAAGATGCTGGCGTGTTTGTCTACCTGCGCGGCATGGAAGGCTGGGGACTTGGACTGGGCCGCAAGCGCATATACAGCCAGGATGATGCCGATCAGAGCGATCTGCTCTCTGGTTCCGATTGGCGTCAGTTTGGTACCGGTGCGCAAATCCTCTATGACCTTGGTCTACGCAAGATGCGCATCCTGACCAACAACCCTGCGCGTTATCGCGGCATCGAAGGTTACGGCCTCACGATCACGGGCAAGGAACCGTTCATCGAGGCGGCTGATCACGAAGCTGCTGCCGCCAGCTCGGGCGACTGAGATCGATGGTTACACCGCCACGCCCCTCGGTCGCTGCCATGGCGGCCTATCCAACGTCTGAAGCAACAATTCCAGGCTTCGAGAACCCGATCCAGCTTGGCAGCAACGAACTTGGTTTCCCGGCCAGTCCATTGGCCGAGGCAGCCATGCGCGATTCGGCAGATCGCGGCCCGCAATATTCCGACGCCGACCATGTCGCACTGCGTAGAGCGCTGGCTCAATGCCACGGACTCAACTTTGATCGGATTATATGCGGCGCTGGTTCCATGGAGATCATGAGCCAGATTGGACAAAGCTATCTGGAACCAGGACGTGGTCTGGTGATGAGCCAGTATGGCTATCGCCTGATGAAGACGCTGGCCGAGATCGCCGGGGCGGATGTCGTGCTCACACCAGAGCGCGATCTGACCTGTGATGTCGATGCCCTGTTGGCTGGTGTGACGCCCGCCACGACCATGGTGTTCTGCGTCAATCCCAACAACCCAACCGGAACCGTGTTGCCCTTCAGCGAGATCCGCCGCCTGCGTGCCAACCTGCGCGATGACGTCATGCTGATCCTTGATGCGGCCTATGGCGAGTTCGTCGACATGCCCGACTATCAGACCGGCGAGACCCTGGTGGACGAAGGCACCAATACGGTCGTCCTGCGAACATTCTCCAAGGTGCACGGACTGGCTGGTCTGCGGGTCGGCTGGGCCTATGCGCACGATGATGTCATTGCGACGCTGCAGAAGATGCGCCTTCCCGGCAGCATCGGCGCCCAGGCGCAGGCGGGTGCAACCGCATCGGTCAACGATCCCGCCCACGTGGCGCAATCGCGCAACGCCGTGATCGCACTGCGGGAGCGGTTTATTGCCCAACTGCGCCAGTTCGGCCTGGAACCTGTACCAAGCCATGCCAGCTTTGTTCTGGTGCGTATTCCCGACCATGTCGGCATGGATTCCGAAGCGCTTTATCAGGCGGTCAAGGCCCGCGGCATCCTGCTGCGCCGCGTCGGAAACTTCGGTCTGGATGGCTATATTCGCATCAGTATCGGTGCGCCCCACGAAATGGCCGCGCTGACAGACGTGCTGACCGATATCCTGGGCTGACGGCAACAGTTGCAAAGCACGCACGCTTTGGTTATCTAGCGGTTCTCCGACAAGAGATGGGCGCGTAGCTCAGCGGGAGAGCACCTCGTTGACATCGAGGGGGTCACTGGTTCAATCCCAGTCGTGCCCACCATCTCTTCTGATCGTGTGATTCCAGTAACCAAGCAAAACCAGCCGGTGTTCAGATCATGTCGTTCATTCGCGTGATCCTGCCGGTGATTGCCCTATAATCAGTTGGCCTGTAAGCGATTGATGCAGGCTTGCCCAGGCCATGGCGTCCGGGAAAACCGAAGGTCGTGTTGGCCTCCCTAACAGGCCTGACAACACCGCTCTTTAGTCCAAGATTAACTGGTCACTCCTTATGAAGAAATTTTTGAAGCGGGTCGTCGAAAGCAACAAGTATCTGTCTGCGTTGCATCGACTCAGAAAAGGCCAAACTCCGGTCTACATTGAGTACGATATTGATTTCGTGCCCAGGTGGCAGAACGATGTTGGCAATCCGCATCTGGCGAACGTCATTGCCGCGCAGGAAGAAACCTATTGTAGAAATTTGTTGGATCTGGCCGCATTCGAACCCGTTATTCGAAGTCAGATGGCAGGTGAATTTCCATTCTCAATTGACTGGCGCAATCCACATATGCCGATGCTGGATGGCTTGACGTTGATGTGGGCGGCCGATCGCGCAAAGTCTCTTCTGATCGAGATCGGTTCAGGTAACTCAACGATGTTTGCGAAGTCGGCGTTACTGCATTCAGGCAAGGACACAAAGATTGTCTCGATTGACCCGCAACCCCGTGCTGAGATTGATGCGATCTGCGACGAGGTTATTCGCTCGCCCCTCGAGAATCTTGATGTGTCGTTGTTCGACCGTTTGGAAGCCGGTGATTCACTGTTCATCGACAATTCGCACCGATCCTTCATGAACTCCGACGTTACGGTGGCGATGCTTGATGTCCTGCCGCGCCTGAAGCCGGGCGTATTGGTTGGCATTCACGACATCTTTTTGCCGTTTGACTACTTCCAGAGCTGGGCTGGGCGCGGATACAACGAGCAGTACCTGCTGGCGAGTTACCTGCTGGCGAATTCGGATTACTTTGACATTCAGTTTGCGAACTACTGGATCTGTCGTCAGGAGATGCACAGGGAGCCACTGAGCGCTATCTGGGCAAACTTTGATCGTGATATCGCAGATCGAATGGGTTCCGCATTCTGGGCGATCAAGAAATAGGCGCTGCTAAGGTAGTCTCAACCATGACCAATCAGGCAGTGGATTGACGTCACGCAACAAGGGCAGCGCGGTGGCCGGATTTCTCGTTGCGATCAGCCGAGTATCTCCTTGATTTTCGAGATACTGAATCCCCAGACCTGCGCCGGCCCGATCGTGGGCGGCATCACCAGTTCACCGGGATTGACAAAGGCATCAATGATGCAGGGCTTGTCGCTGGCCAGCGCTGATTTGATCGCCGGGGCAACTTCGTGGGGTTCGCGGATGCTGAACCCTACGCCGCCACAGATCTCGGCATACTTTGCGAAGTCGGGGTTCACCAGATCGGTGGCATCGCCAAATTCGGGATAGCCGGTGGCTTCCATTTCCAGCTTCACGAAGCCTAGCGTCTGATTGTTGAAGACGACCACGGTCAGCGGCCAGTCATAGCGTGCAGCGGTGACGAAATCCTGCATGGACATGCCAAAGCCGCCGTCACCGCAAAGCGCGATGACCTGGCGTTTCCGATCAACCGATTGCGCCCCGATGGCTGCCGGAAGGGCAGCGCCAAGCGAGCCGTGATTGAACGACCCGATCATCCGCTGCCCGGCCCGCAGGCGCAGGAACCGCGCGGCCCAGACTGTGCATTCGCCGACATCGACAACAAAGATTGCATCGTCATCTGCTGCGTCGCTGATGGCGCGGGCCACGGCCTGGGGATGCAGCGGTACGTGGTGCGTATCAAGCGAAGATTTCTTGTCCATCTTCGCGTCCCATTTTTGCCGGCGCTTCTGGATGGATTCCAGATGGCCTGCATCTGCCGAGCCTGTCAGTTTCGGGATCAGTGACTTGAGTGTCGGCTTGATATGACCAATCAGTCCATGGGCGACCGGTGCGCGTTTGCCCAGGTTTTCACCACGAATATCGACCTGAACGATGGGTACGCCGGTGGGATAAAAGGCGCGATAGGGGAAGTCGGTGCCCAGCATCAACAGCGTGTCGCACTGTTCGATGGCATGATAGCCGGCGTCGGTGCCGATCATCCCGGTCAGGCCCACCCAATAGGGGTTGTCGGCCTCCATGACGTCGTGGCCTTTCAAGGCGTGCACGATCGGTGCCTTCATGACTTTTGCAAGTTCCAGCAATTCGTCGCGTGCGCCGGTGCATCCGCTGCCGACAAAGATGGTGGGTTTCTTTGCGGCGTTCAAAATCTCCGCAGCCTTGGCAATACCTGCCTCGCAAGGGGTGACTTCGTATTCCGGTGTGAAGATCGGGTGGGACATTGCTTCACTGGGCACGGGCAGGGCAGTCATGTCGCTGGGTATCTCAATCCGTGCGACGCCAGGTGCAGACAACGCATTCTGAATGGCCTGCTGAATCAGCCGGGGCATCTGTTCAGGTGAGGTTATGGTCTGCTGAAAGACGCAGACTTCTGAGAACACCTGCGTGAGGTTTACCTCCTGGAAAAAACCGGTGCCGGCGTCGGCCCGTGGCACCTGTCCGGTGATGGCCAGAACCGAAGCACCTTCCTTGTGGGCGTTATAGAGACCGTTCAGAAGATGCATCGCTCCGGGACCAACTGTTCCCGCACAGACCCCAAGTTTGCCGGTTATCTGACTGTAAGCGGTAGCGGCATAGGCCGCGGTTTCTTCGTGGCGCACGCCAATCCAGCGAAGGCGTCCGTCCCGGCGAATGGCGTCCACCAGCGGGTTCAGCGCATCGCCCGTAACACCGAAGATCTGCGTGACACCCGCATCAATCAGGGTTTCAAGGATTTCTTCACATACATTCCGGGTCATGGTGTGCTTCCTGTTCGATTGCGTGTTCTGGCGCTGTCTGAGCAACCCTATCTGACCAACGAATCCACTCAACCACAAACAACCGGGCATCGCGCTGATGCTTGTGGCCTTGCTTTGGTGCGTCCTAGGCACTTTCCAGCCTGATATTGCGTTGGAACGATGAGGAAGCCTCATGTCGCGCCATTTCAGGGTCGTGGAAACCGGTGGTGCCTGTGTCGGCACCGGTATCCTCGATGGTCTGGCACGCCAGCCCGGGCGCATGGATGGTTATCAGAGTGACATGGATACCGCAGAAGCGATGGGCGCCAACGCCGCTCGCGCTGCCGCATGTGGCTGGTCGTTACGCTGCCTTGCTCTTGGCGTGTGAGGCAGGTGCCCTGGTGAACTCCAGTACATCATCCTCGATATGGGCATGACGGATGAGCCTCTTATCCTCGCCAAAATCCTGGGTGTTGCGCCAGGGATTGCGATCACCCTGCTTGGGAAAAAGGTGCATGCTGCGCTGCATGTAGCCAGCCGGGAAGTCATCGATCCAGGGGCGGGCAGGCATATCCTGGTCTTCCGCGCGCAGGTGCGGCGTTGCGATGGTGTTGCCGGTTTCATCAAGGCGGTTGACCAGGCGCGCTGCGTATTCCGAGGTCAGGTCGGCGCGCAGGGTCCAGCTTGCATTGATGTAGCCGAAGGTCTGAACCAGGTTTGGCACGCCTGAGAGCATCATGCCCTTGTAGCTCCAATGATCGGGCAGGTTGACCGCCTTGCTGTCTACGCTGAGCGCAACGCCGTTCATGATCTGGAGTTGCAATCCGGTCGCGCTGACGATGATGTCGGCCTTCAGAACCTCACCGCTCGCCAGCTTCACGCCGTCCTCGACGAAACAGTCGATGGTATCAGTCATGACGCTGGCACTGCCGTCGTTGATGACGTCGAACAGGTCGTCATCGGGGATCAGGCACAGGCGCTGATCCCACGGGAAATAGCTTGGCGTAAAGTGTTTCTCGACATCGTATTGCGAGCCCAGCGACTGCTCTACCAGCCCGATCAGCTCGGCTTTCACGGTCTCGGGCTCTGTGCGGGTCCGGTGATAGAAATCAAGATCGTTCTTGACGTTCTTCCAGCGTGTCAGGGCATAGGCAAGTTTACCCGGCAGCCACTTGCGCAGAGTGTTGGCAATCTTGTCCTGGCTGGGCCAGGAGACAACATAGGTGGGTGAACGCTGAAGCATGGTGACATGTTCGGCACCGTTCTGCGCCATGGCTGGAACGAGAGTCATTGCAGTCGCGCCTGATCCGATGACCACAACGTTCTTGCCTTGATAGTCGAGGTCCTGTGGCCAGAGCTGCGGGTGGATGAGCGTTCCCTTGAAACGTTCCATACCCTCCCAATCCGGCAGATAGGGGTCGTCGTACTTGTAGTAGCCGCCGCACATCAACAGCATGTTGCACGATAGGCGAACCTGCTGGCCCTGGTGTTCGGCCTCTATGGTCCAGGCGGCATCCTGACTTGACCAGCTTGCAGACTTCACCTGGTGACCAAAGCGTACATGTTCGCGGATGCCATGTTCGTCGGCCGTCTGATTGACATAGTTCAGAATAGAGGGCCCGTCGGCAATCGCTCTGGCCTCTTCCCAGGGTTTGAACATGAACCCCAGGGTGTGCATGTCGCTGTCGGAGCGTATGCCGGGATAACGGAAGAGGTCCCATGTGCCGCCCACCGCATCGCGCCCTTCCAGGATTGCATAGGACTTGCCCGGGCACATGGTTTTGAGGTGCCAGGCAGCACTGATGCCCGAGATTCCTGCGCCAACGATCACGACATCTACATGGTCCATGGACACGACCCTACCTTACTGTTCTGTCGGGCAGTCTAGTGCGTGCGGCCGACAATCCAACCTGTGATGAGACAGAGCCGGCCGCTTCCACGCGCCAATTCAGATGATCTCGTCCTCGTCGAACATCTCCTCAAGCTGATTGGCCTGGCTGTCGATGGTGGCGCTGGCATCGTCACTGAGTTTGATCTTTGCGACGTGAAACAGCCCGTCACCCTCGTTGACCACGGGCAGGTTGGTGCGCCCAATAATCAGGCCATCGACATCGGTAACGACTTCGGTTTCGATCTCGCCGAACGGATCTGCGATCACGCCCAGAACATCGCCCTCGGCGACTTCTTCACCAGTTGTCTTGAAGGTACGCAACAATCCGCCAGCCGGTGCGCGCAACCATGCGCTGGTGTTTGTGACAATCGATGGCGCCTTGGGTTTGGGCGCGCCCTGGGCTGAGACCATGTCGCGTTTGCGCATGACCCGCAAAATGCCGGTTACACCAGCGCGAACTGCAAATTCATCAAAGCGCAGGCCTTCACCTGCTTCATAAAGCAGGACGTCAACACCAGACTCCTGCGCCGTCTGGCGCAGCGATCCCGGCCTGACCTTGGAAGTCAGGATGAGCGGGGCACCAAAGGCCTGGGCGAGTTCCATGGTCTCTGGCTTGGAGGGTGATACGCGTATCTGGGGCAGATTGGTGCGATGCACCGCGGCGGAATGGAGGTCAATTCCCAAGTCAGAACGCTCAACGATCTCCGTCTTGAAGAGGTGCGCCAGCCTGCTTGCCAGTGATCCCTGCGTGCTACCCGGAAAAGATCGATTGAGATCGCGTCGATCGGGCAGGTAGCGCGAATGGCTCAGGAAGCCGTAACTGTTCACGATGGGAATTGCGAGCAGGGTGCCCTTCAGGCGGTCCAGGCTCGCGGTACGCAACAACCTTCGTACAATCTCCACGCCGATGATCTCATCACCATGAATCGCCGCGCTCACGAAAATGGTCGGTCCCGGTCTGCGCCCATGGACGACATGCACCGACATCGTGACCGGCGTGTGATCGGACAACACGCTGACGGGAAGGTTGATGGTTTCGCGGGTGCCAGGCGCAATCTGGTGCCCACCGATCTCGAAAGCAGACCGGTTTGGCATCAACCCCTGCCCTTGGTCTTGGTTTTGCCTGGTTTGGCCTGCTTCTCGAGCAGATCGATGATGCGGCCGGCCACATCGATGCCAGTTGCCTTCTCCACGCCTTCCAGACCGGGCGAGGAGTTGACCTCCATCACCACGGGGCCATGGTTCGAACGCAGCATGTCGACGCCACAGACATTCAGACCCATGGCTCTGGAAGCCCGCACTGCGGTTGATCGTTCGTCTGGCGATATCTTGATCGGAATGGCACTGCCGCCCCGGTGCAGATTGGAACGAAAGTCGTCTTCAGCGCCTTTGCGTTGCATGGCCGCGACAACCTTGCCGCCAACGACAAGCGCGCGGATATCGGTACCGCCAGCCTCTTTGATGAACTCCTGGACCAGGATATTCACTTTTGCGCCGCGAAACGCTTCGATAACCGATTTTGCAGAACGCTTGGAGTCTGCCAGCACCACGCCAATGCCTTGCGTGCCTTCCAGCAGTTTGATCACCAGAGGAGCACCACCGGCCAGGTCAATCACCTCTTCTGTCTGACTGGGATCATAGGCGAAGGTGGTGACCGGCAACCCGATTCCTTCACGCGCCAGAATCTGGAGGGAACGCAGCTTGTCGCGCGAGCGCCCGATGGCGACTGACTCGTTTAGGGGATAAACCCCCATCATCTCGAACTGGCGCAGGATGGCGAGGCCGTAGAACGTGACCGATGCGCCAATGCGTGGAATCACCGCATCGTAGATCGGGAGTTTGCTGTCGTTGTAATAGATCTCGGGGCGTCGCGACGCGATGTTCATGTAACAGCGCAGTGTGTTGACGATGTCGAAGGTGTGGCCGCGTTCTAGCGCCGTTTCCTGTAAACGCTTGTGCGAATAGAGATCCGGATTCCGCGCCATCATGACGATTTTCATGGTCTGCCTCCTCAATCGGGTACTTCGTGCACCCTGGTTAATCCCGGCTCTCTCTGGACGACCCTGGTCAGGCCGTCTTTTCTGGAGCTTTGAAGGGCAGCGTGGCCGGTTTTCCAGCC
>CALSLK010000037.1 GCA_943787175.1 uncultured Alphaproteobacteria bacterium | reverse complement strand
TCGCAGCCACACGCCGCGCAGGCATTCCGGCGGCGGTGTGCAGCGGACTCGCCGAGAACATCGACGAGGAAACCCGCGACCTCCTGGTGGCCGGAGGCGTCGCGCCGCTCCAGGGCATCGACGAGGCCGTTTCGCAGCGATCGATGCCGCCTGCCGCTGGGGCGCGCGCCGAACGCCGCAGTCTGCCGCAGACGATGGCGGCACCGAGGCGCTCGCGCTGACCACGTCGCGCCATGTTGGCAGCCAGCACCACCGGTTCTCGACGAGTGGCAGGGCAAACAGCGCCTCGCCCAGGCCGGGCTCCACGATCCCCACGGCAAGGACGGACGGACGCAGCAGGGGCCGCCCTCTGCAGCCGCCGAGGAGATCGGCTTTCCCCGTCGTCGTGAAGCTGGTCAGCGCAGATCTGCCCCACCAAGACCGAGGCCGGCGCCGTGAAAGATCGGCCTGGCCGACGCGCAGAGCGGTGGAACAGGCGGTACAGGACATCACCGACCTCGGTCGCCGCCTATGCACCCGGCCTTCCCGCCGACTCCTTCCTGGTCGAAGCCATGGCGGCAAGACCGGTGGCTGAACTGCTGGTCGGCGTGCGCCGTGATCCCGCTTTTGGCCTGGCACTCACCATCGCCGGGGGCGGCACTCTGGTCGAACTGCTGCGCGATGCCACGACTCTTCTGCTTCCGGCATCGCGGCGTGATATCGCCGAAGCGCTATCAGAGCTGAAGGTGGCGCAATTGATCTCAGGTTACCGCGGCGCACCTGCCGGGAACCTCGAAGCCTGCCTGGACGCCATCCAGGCCATCGCCGGGTTTGCAACCGGCGCAGACGAACTGGTCGAACTCGACATCAACCCGCTTCTGGTTGGCACGGAAACGACCGTGGCCGTCGATGTTCTTCTGCGCATCGCCACGGACTGACAATTCTGGCCATTACAGCGCGGCACAACTCGCGTAACATCAGCGTCATGCCAACGCTGCGCCAACGCCTTCCCCCGCTCAACAGCCTCGTTGCCTTCGAGGCCGTGGCACGCCATGGCAGCATCACCCAGGCCGCAGCCGAACTGCTGGTCAGCCGCGAGGCTGTCAGCCGACAGATCCACATGCTTGAAGAACATCTGGGCACCAGCCTGTTCGTGCGCGTGCACCGTGCCGTGGAACTCACCGAACAGGGCGAGCGTCTCCAGAATTCCGTGCACCCAAGCCTGGAAGCAATCGCAGCAGCGACCGATGCGCTCAACCGCGAAACCGGCACATCAAGGGTCACCGTCATGGCAACCATCGCCATCGCGTCGTTCTGGCTCACACCGCGCCTGCCCCGTTTCCGCGAGCGCCATCCCGAAATCGAAATCCGCCTGCGTGCGTCGGATGTTCCGCTCGACATGCAACGCGATGGCATCGATCTGGGCCTGCGTTATGGCGATGGAAACTGGCCCGGTCAGACCAGCCAGTTGCTCTTTGGCACACGCACCTTTCCGGTATGCTCGCCCGACTATCTGGAACAACATGGTCCGATCGATCACGCCTCGGATCTGCTTTCCCACACCCTGCTCAATCTCGACGGCCCCGCCCATGCAGGCGAGGACTGGACCTGGTGGCTGGAAGGCGCTGAGGTCGCCGTCGCAACCCCGCCCCGGATCATCGGGTTTGATTCCTATGCCAACATCATCCAGGCCGCGATGGAGTCCCAGGGAATCGCTCTGGGTTTCAGCCGCATCGTCGATGTCCTGCTTGAACGCGGCAATCTTGTTCGCCCCGTCGGCCCCGAACTCAGCAAGGGCCAGGCCGTCCACCTTGTGGTGCCGCAGGATCCGACCGATTCGATTGCCGTCACGGCCTTTCGTGACTGGCTTCTGGAAGAGGCCCGGGACCAAAGCAGAGCACGCTAGTCGATCACGGCACCACCTTCAGCCGTACGGCGTGCGACAAAGGCGTCCAGTGCCGCAACGCACCCGCCATCCATTTCCGGCACAACATAATCTTCCAGCGCCTTCTTATAGATCAGATGAGCACGTTGGGCGGCGTCCTGCGCTCCCGCCTCAACCCAGGCGCCATAGTTCTGCGTTGAAGCCACAAGCGGATTGTAAAACGCACCTTCATAGGCAGCCAGGGTGGCGTCCGTGCCAAAGAAGTGCCCGCCTGGACCGACTTCGGCGATTTCCTCAATGGCAAGAGTCTGTTCATTGACCGCAACGGGATCCAGATAGGCCGCCAGCGATTGGAGCATGTCGACATCGAGCACAAACTTCTCGAACGACGCACACAAACCGCCCTCCAGCCAGCCTGCCGCATGCATCACGATGGCAGCACCTGAGGTCATGGCGCTCCACAACGTGCCCTGGGATTCCCAACCCGCCTGGAAATCAACCGTGTTCGATGAGCAGAAATTCGAGGCACGGAACGGCAACCCATAACGTCGCGCAAGCTGCCCCCCGATCTGGATCGCCTTGTTGCCATCGGGTGAACCAAAGGCCGGCGCACCGGTCTTCATATCAACATTCAGTGTTTTGGCCGCAGTCACAAAGGGCGCACCCGGCCGCACGAATTGCGACAGGGAAAGTCCCGCCAGCATCTCCGCTGCAGACATCGCGATTGCGCCTGCAAGGGCGGTCGGCATGGTCGCACCGGCCAGGGAAAACGGTGTCAGCAACACTGCCTGATTGTGGCGGGCCAACTCGATCACGCCGCCCGCCATCGCCTTGTCGTATTGCAGCGGCGAGTTTGTGTTGATGATGGCGTAGGTCGAGGGACCAAGGGCATCACGCGTCGTACCCTTGGCAATCGCGATCATGTCGAGCACGTCATGGATGCGCTGGCGCGTATGGCAAAAGACATACGGCACCTTGTCGGTCAGCTTCAGCATGGCCTGGGTCGACTGGAGGTGACGCAGCGGAACGTCCACATCCATCGGCTCGACCGGCGAACCACCCATCATGTGCACAATGTTGAAGTGATGGCCAAGACGCACAAAGTCGCTGAAGTCTTCCAACGTTCCCGGCCTGCGCCCGCGTTCCAGATCGCTGCAATGTGGCGGACCCAGAACCGTGGTGAAGGCCATGTGGTTTTCGCCGATCAGAACCGACCGATCCGGGTTCCGGGGCGTCAGGAGAAAGGAGGATGGCGCGCGTGCGAGTGCTTCAATGACCAGCTCTTCCCCGATCCGGACGTTGTGCGTCTCTTCATCGATCCGCGCCCCCGCATCGCGGAAAATCGCGCGCGCCTCATCATCATGAAACGCGATACCGATCTCGCTCAGGATGCGCAGGGCAGTCTGGTGAATCGACTCCAGCTCGTCGGCCGACACCACTTCGATAACAGCATGACGGTTGACCGGCTGACCCCAGGGTCGCTGCGCAATCGGACCATCGCGTCGGCGCGCCCGCCTGGCCGTTCCACGTCCGCCGCTGTCCCCCTTCCCTGATGCCATCACGGCACGCTCAGCCCTGGGGACTGT
Organism: uncultured Alphaproteobacteria bacterium; assembly: GCA_943787175.1. Taxonomy (GTDB): domain Bacteria; phylum Pseudomonadota; class Alphaproteobacteria; order SP197; family SP197; genus SP197. Next base: position 102,962 of record CALSLK010000037.1, on the reverse strand, counting down.
AGGCAACGACCTCGATCTCGATGCGCACATCCACCAGAAGTTCAGAGATCACGGCAGAACGCGCTGGCGGTTCGCTGGGGAAGTACTCGGCATAAACTTCATTGAATCCGGGAAAATCTGCCCGGTCGCGCAGCCACACCATAGCCTTGACGACATCGGACAGTTCGCACCCAGCCAGTTCCAGCGTATCGCGGATCATCTCGATCACGACCCGGGTCTGATCCTCGATGCTGCCGTCGGTCATGGGCGCGCCGTCTTTCAACGGTACCTGACCGGTCAGATAAACCATGTCGCCCGCTCGGATCGCCCGCGAGAGCGAAAGCGTGCGGCCGTTGATGATCAGCGGCCCGCCGATCACTTCTTTCTTGCCTGTCATCTCGTTATCTCCGTTTACAATCAGCGAATGAAAAGTTTGCGCGGCATGGACGAGAAACTCTGTGCGCCGGTCTCACCAACATGCATGGTTTCAGAAAAGACATAGGCGTCTTCACGCTCCCAGATGCCGATGATGAGGTGCGTCGTGAAATCGGTCTCCAGAACGGTTTCATCGTCATCCTGAAGACTGAAACAGAGATCCGACCATTCAAGCCCGATGGAATACCCAATCCGCGATTCCTTGCGCACGCCATGGGGAGCAAAGGCTTTTGTGAAGGCCCTGTGCACGTCACCACAGGTGGCGCCGGGGCGGATGGCCCCTTCGGCGGCGTGAAACCCGTCCATCACCGCATCATGAACCTGCAGCAGGCGTGGCGGCGGATCGCCGATGATCGCCGTGCGCGACAGGGCGCAAGTGTAGCGGTGCACAAACGCACCGACCTCAAAGTCTGTCTGGTCACCTGCCCGGTAAGGCGCATCGGTCCATTTCAGATGCGGTGCCTGGGCAACACCCGGGCCAGTTGGCATCGTGACGGGCTTGATCGGGCCGCCGCCGCAATCGGGGGTTCCGGCAATCAGGTCATGAGAAATGCGTGCTGCAATATCACACTGGCGCACGCCCTCAGCGATCTCATTGATCCCGTTGGTGAGCGCCCGGTCCACGATGGTCGCCGACTGGCGCATGTAGGCCAGTTCGGCTGCAGATTTCTTTGTGCGGGCCCGCGTCACGACTCTACTGCCGTCAAGCAACGCACGATCTCCCAGGACACGCACCAACGCCTGATGATCGGCGAACGAAAAGTTCGAAGAGGAAAATTCGACACCGATGCGCCCACTACCGGCAATCTCGGCAACCCGCCTTCCGATCACGTCCCACGGTGAACGTTCGGGGGTACCGATGTGATTTTCGGGGTAACACTCGATACGGCTCTCATCGAGATAGACCGTGGGATAGGCGCAATAGAGATCCATCTCACGCAGGATGATGATCGGGTCGGTATCTCCGGCGTGCACGATCGTGACCTGGGGCACATAATCGGAATCACCTTCGTATCCCGTCAGATAGGTCATGTGGTCCTGCGACAGCACCAACAACGTGTCGATCCCTGCTTCCTGCATGTTTGCGCTGACGCGTTGAACGCGTTCGCGATATTCCGAGATTTCAAAGGCAGCCATGATGTTCTCCGTTCAGGGGGTTGCTCAGGTGATCAGTTCGCATCGGCCACCGCGTCCCAGCGGTCGGTTTCCTCAGCCACAAGAGCAAGCTTGCGACCGGTCTCAACCAGGCAGAAGGCGTGGCGCTGAAACAGGATGCCATCCGCAGGTGAGCGGCAGATGACGGGCTCTTCCAGGGGATCATCAAGTGAAAGAATGCGCCCCAGAGGCTCACCCTTCCTTACAGTCTCGTCGATATCGACAAAGGGTTCGAAAATTCCAGCAACCGGAGCCATCAGGTAACGCTTGAAAGACAATGCCTCGACCACACGACAGCGCCGCTTGTTGCGCCATTGCGGCGTGTGCAGGCGCCCCTTCATCATGCCCAGATGTTTCAGCACGTTGTTCATGCCCGTCCAGGTGACATCAACTGTCTCGGGCGTGACACGGCCGAGGCCACCCAGTTCGCAGCAGCCAAAGATCTTGCCCAGCCTTTCGACCGTCGTATCGAGCATGCCCTCGCTGTCGAACTCTTTGATCAGAATTCCCACGGGCGCGCGGAATGCCTTCATGACACCCAGCGTGCGCACCATGCGTTCCTTGCTGCGCAGTTTGTGGATCATGACGCTGGGCGTGATGTCGCTCGTCTTGCCGCCGGCATGCAGGTCCAGCACCACATCGGCATGGGGCAGAATGTGTTGCGTGATCATGTGCGCGATGCGCTGCGTAACCGTGCCTCGTGACTTGCCCGGGAACTCCCGATTGAGATTCTTCCCATCGATCGGCGAAACACGCGTACCGGCTTCCACGGCAGGGGGATTGAGAGCGGGCATCAGAATCACCGTGCCGCAGATCAGATCCTTGGCCTCCATCTCGCGAATCATGCGATGAATCGCGATCGGCCCTTCGTATTCGTCACCGTGATTGCCGCCGGTGAACAGGACGCGCGGCCCCTCCCCCTTGTGGATGACGGTGATCGGCAGGCGTACCGGCTCAGCTGACTTTCCTGCAGGCACTTCAATCCAGGCGCTGTGTTTGCCTTGCGTGGTGAAGCAGGGCTGCAGCCAGTCCAGTTGATTCCTAGCCATGAATGCATCTCCAGTTCTCATCCTTTACTCTGACCGGTTGCGTTTCCAGCGCAAGCCCAGTTGAATGCGCGCGATCAAGTGTCAGTCCGGGAGGAACCCATGTCGGAACTCACAAACTACCAGATGCTCATCGATGGCGACTGGGTTGATGCTGGCGACGGCGCGACCTTCGAAAGCATCAATCCGACCACGGGCCAGGCCTGGGCCAGGATTCCTGCCGCTACAGAACAGGACGTCGATCGCGCCGTGAAAGCCGCGCACCGTGCCTTCAGCGAGGGGCCCTGGGCCAACATGCTGCCCAGCCAGCGCGGCAAGCTGTTGCGCAATCTGGGCGATCTGCTGGCCGACAAATCCGAAGATCTGGGCCGCACCGAATGTGTCGATACCGGCAAGATGTTCAAGGAAACCCGCTGGCAGGCCAAGTACATCGCCGAGTTCTTCCACTTCTACGCTGGCCTGGCCGACAAGGTCACCGGTGATACTCTGCCCATCGACAAGCCCGACATGATGGCCATGACCACGCGCGAACCTCTGGGCGTCATCGCCGCTGTGGTGCCGTGGAACAGCCAGCTTTTCCTGGTCGCTGTGAAGATCGGTCCTGCCCTTGCCGCGGGCAACACCGTGGTACTCAAAGCCAGCGAACACGCATCCGCCGCCATGCTGGAGTTCGGCCGCCTGATCGAGGAAGCAGGGTTCCCGCCCGGCGTCGTCAACATTGTCAGCGGCTTTGGCGAGCCCTGTGGCCGCACACTCACGACTCATCCCCTGGTCGCGCGCATCAGCTTCACCGGCGGTCCAGAAACCGCACGTCACATCGTGCGCAACTCGGCCGAGAATTTTGCCGAGGTTTCGCTGGAACTGGGCGGAAAATCTCCGGTCGTTGTGTTCGAGGATGCCAATCTCGAAAGCGCGGTCAACGGTTCCATGGCCAGTATCTTCGGCGCCTCGGGCCAAAGCTGTGTTGCAGGCAGCCGCATCTATCTCCACGAGAAGATCCACGACAAGTTCCTGGCCGACCTGACCGCCCGCACCCAGAAGATCGTGATTGGCGATCCATTGGCTGAGGAAACCCAGATGGGCCCGCTCTGCACCCTTGGTCAGCTCAACGCCTGCGAGACCCAGGTGGCCAGGGCTATCGAACAGGGCGGCACGGTCCATCATGGCGGCAAGCAACCGGCCCATCTCAATGCCGGTTGGTTCTATGAGCCCACCATCGTCGAATGCCCGGATCAGAAGATGGAGATCGTTGATTCCGAGATGTTCGGTCCCGTTCTCTCGGTCCTGCGTTTCAAGGATGAGGACGAGGTCATCGCCAAGGCCAACGACACCAAATACGGCCTGGCCTCGGGCATCTTCACGGCCGATATCGGCAGGGCATTGCGCGTGCAGAAGCAGATTCGCGCAGGCATCGTCTGGATCAACACCTACCGCGTGGTCTCTCCTATCGCAGAGTTCGGCGGCTTCAAGGATTCCGGTTACGGCCGCGAATCCGGCGCCCAGGCGATCTACGATTACACCCGGCCCAAGACGATCTGGATCAACACGTCCCCCGAACCCATGGGTAATCCCTTCGTCATGCGTTAGGGGTCGACCTGACCGCGTGAGCGCCACCAGTCCCGCCCGACAAACGGGACAAAGATGGCGGTGAAGAGGATCAGCGAGACCATCAGTCCCGCCGGGCCGATGTGATCGTTGATCTCACCGACGATGGGCGGGCCAACCAGCGCGCCCAGACTCCACATCAGAGTGTAGACCGTGACAGCGCCCGCCAGCGCAGGACCCTTGAATTTGGCGCCGATAATCGTGAGCGCAACGACATAGAGCCCGCTGGAGATACCGCCCAGAAGGAAGAAATAGGCAAAGTCCAGGATTGGCCAGCGCACGAAGGTTTCCAGAAACGCGACCAGAACCAGAGTCGCGACCAACAGGGCAAGCCCGGTCAGGCGGCTGTCACTGCGGTCCACGAGCCAGCCGATGGGGAGCTGCAGTACGATCGAACCGATGGCAAAGATCGAAAGCTGCAGATAGGCGCGATCAACATCGTAACCCGTGTCGACGGCATAGACCGGCAGGAAGGTCCAGATGGCAACGAACACCAGGGCATAGGAAAGGTTCAGCATCATGGGAACCGGCGCCCGCCGCAGGGGTGTCACCAACATGCGGATGCCCGGCCTGTTGCCGTCGTCATCCATGGCAGGCGCCAGACGCCTCGCCCAGAAGATGGGCAAGACCGAAAGCGTCAGCAAGCCGGCCGCCAGCAGAAACGGTGCGTTGCCAGCATAACCGGCAAAAGTCAGAAGAGCCGGACCGGCTGCCGTTCCCAGTCCGAAGGAAGAATTGTAGATTGCCAGAACCCGACCCCGCGTTGCATCGGTCGCGGCCTGCGTGATCCAGACCTCTCCGGCAACCCAACTGACTCCGGCAATGAACCCCATCATCAACCGGATGATGGTCCAGCCCCAGAATCCCGGCACTACGATACAAGCCAGAAACAGCAGCGCTTCGAGCACGCCCGAGACGATCATGACCCGCGCCAGGCCGTAGCGCGCCAGGATCATCGGTGCCAGCGGCGCCATGATGAACGGCGCAATCGAATTGGCCGCAGCATTGAGACCGATCAACTGATCGCTGTAGCCCATCGCATCCAGGCGCGTGGAAAAGAGCGGCGCGTTGAAACCGGCCGTCATGGCCACCACCGTCAGGCCGCCGATGACTGCGGCAAGACTCGCCAGCGGCAGTCTCTCCCTCGCGCGCTCTGTCACAATCACGAACCCCACTGTCCCCTGGGCAACCTATCGTACAGGAGTATCCCGCTGCCAGCCTTGACGTGATAAACTAGTCACGTGAAGCCGAACATTTGTTCTCTTTATCGTAGAGGGCAAGCGCGGCTCTAATGGGTTAAATAAATCTCCGCCCAAACGGCGGAAAACTGGGAGAAATTGCGATGCGTGTTTCCGATATGAACCGGCGTGAACTGATGCAGGCCATGGCGGCCGTGGGCGTCAGTGTCGTGAGCATGCCCATGATAGCGCAGCAGGCGAAAGCCGCGGGTGAAATCATGGGCGTCACCTGGGCAGGTTATGATCTGCCCGAACTGATGGGCGGCTACATCGAAAAGTATGGCGGCCCGCCGGAGTTCAACTACATCGCGACCGACGACGAGACCTTCCTGAAAATCCACAACGGTTTCTCGCCTGATTTCATTCACCCCGGCAGCTACATGCTGAAGCGTTACTATGACGCCGGGCTGATCCAGCCGATCGATACCAGCCGACTTTCCAATTGGGAATCGTTGGCGCCCCGTATGCGCACGCTCGACGGCGCGGTAAATGACGGCGTGCCCTACTTCGTCCCCGCGGAATACGGCAATACCTCACTCATCTATCGCACCGACATGGTCGATGAGAGTTACCTCAACGAAAACAGCTGGTCGATCCTCTACGACGATGAGTACGCGGGTCGCCTTGCCTGGTACGATGATTCCGGGATCACCTGCGTCATTGCCGGGTTGGTGAAGGGCTACGACAATCCCTGGACCATGTCGGACGAGCAATTGGCATCGATCGTGCCCATGCTGACCAAGCAGCGCGACAACACGCGTTTCTACTGGACGGACGTGACACAGATGGAACAGGCCATCGCCAGCGGCGAAGTCGTGGCGGCCTATTCCTGGAACCAGTCCTTCGTCACGCTCAAGAGCGAAGGCGTTCCCGTGGGTTACATGGCGCCCAAGGAGGGCAGCATTGCCTGGGGCAGTGGCTTCATCATCCACAAGGATGCCACTGACCTTGATGCCGTCTACACCTATATCGACGCTTGGGTTTCACCGGAATCGGGCGCCTGGCTGATCGACAACTACGGTTACGGCAGCGCCAATCTGGCAGCCTATGACCTGCTCCCGCAGGAACGTCTGGACCAGCTCGGGTTCAGCAATCCAGCAGAGGCGTTGGCGAACACCATCTTCAATCCCGCCATGGAGCCGCAATTCGAAGCCGCTTACGAGGCAGTGTATCAGGATGTCCGCGCCGGTCTGTGAGTGCGGAAATTCCTTTACCTGGGGCCGGCGAGCAATCGCCGGCCCTTTTTTTGACCCTGAGAGTTTTCCATCACCAACCTGCGGCGTTCGTTTTTGTATCGCCTGCAAGATTATGCCGATAAGACGACCTTGATTCAAAAGGGACCGCGACTTGTCGGATCATGCAAAAGGCCTGCTGCTCACCACGCTGGCCATTCTCATCATTACGCCTGATGCCCTGCTCATCCGGCTTGTCTCGATGGATGCATGGACGCTGACATTCTGGCGCGGGCTCCTCTCGGCAATCGGGCTGGCCATCGGGTTGTTGGCGATCCATCGCGGTCGTTTCATTTCCGTTCTGCTGGCGGTTGGCGGTTGGGGTCTTGTGATCGGAACCCTGTTTGGCATCACCACCGTCACCTTCGTCACCGCGATCACAACGACGACCGCAGCCAACACCCTGCTCATCATCGCAACGGGAAGCATGTTCGGCGCGTTGTTTTCCTGGCTATTGCTGCGTGAACCCGTTCTGCCACGCACCTGGTTCGCCATGGCAGGCACGGGCATCGGTGTTCTGGTTCTGGTCGCCGCGGATCTGGGTGCCGGGCGTCTGTTTGGCGATCTGATGGCGCTGGCAACTGCCGCACTGGCTGGTCTTACGTTCACGCTGATCCGCAAACATGCGCTGGTCGATATGGTGCCCACCGTCATCTTTGGCGGCATTGTAACCGCAGTTATCGCTCTTCCGTTCTCGGCTCCCGACGAAATCGCAATCGAGGACACCAGCATCCTGCTCGTCATGGGCCTGTTGATGTTGCCGCTTTCGTTCGCCCTGCAATTCATCGGGCCACGTTACATCCCGGCCCCGGAGGTCAGCCTGCTGGTCCTGCTGGAAGCCGTCCTGGGCCCCTTGCTGGTCTGGTACTGGCTTGGCGAACATCCTGGTGAGTGGGCCTTTGTCGGCGGAGCCATCGTCATCGCAACACTGGCACTGCACGCCGCATGGGGCCTGCATCAGGAACGCAAACGCGCTCAGGTCACCAACGATCGCTGCGCATAGGCCGGATCGCGCCAGGCACCGGATTTGAGAATGTCACGCAGCTGATCAACCGCTGCGGCAACATCGGAAAACCGCAGATAAAGCGGTGCAAAGCCGAACCGCATGATATCGGGCGCACGGAAATCTCCGACCACACCGCGCGCCACCAGCGCCTGTGAAATCGCGTAACCGTTCTCGTGACTCCACGAAACATGGCTGCCCCGGATTGCGGCATCGCGCGGCGTGGCGAGTTCCAGGCCATGGCCGGAACAGCGCTCCTCAACCAGCGCAATGAAGAGATCAGTCAGCGCCTGGCTCTTCGCGCGCACGGCATGGAAATCAACGCCTTCCAGCGCGTCCAATGCCGCAACAATGGCGCGCATGGAGAGGATCGGTTGCGTTCCCGTCAGCATCGCCCTGATTCCCGGCGAGCGCTCGTAATCAGGCGAAAAGGCAAAGGGGTCGGCGTGGCTCCACCAGCCAGTCAGGGGCTGGCGCAGGGCATCATGATGCCGTTTGGCGACATGGATGAACGCCGGCGCTCCGGGCCCCGCATTGAGATATTTGTAGCTGCATCCCACAGCAAAGTCCGAGCCGCAGCCGTTGAGGTCGACCGGCATGACACCGGCACTGTGGCACAGGTCCCAGATCACCAACGCGCCCTTGTCCTGGGCAAGCTTCGTGAGGGCCGCCATGTCACGCCGCACAGAAGATTTGTAGTCAACATGGTTGATCAGAACGACCGCGACATTCTCATCGATCAGGTCTTCCAGGGCATCACCGTCACGCCCTTCAAGGCGCAGGTTCATGCCGGCACGCTGGCCTTCCACACCATCGGCAATATAGAGGTCCGTCGGAAAGCCGCCCTGTTCGGCCACCACGACATTCCGGTCTGGCCGCATGTTGAGTGCGGCATGCAGGCATTTGAAAAGGTTGATCGAAACGTTGTCACAGAACACCACCTCGTCCTCATCTGCCCCAATCAAAGGCGCAAACCGGTTGCCCAGGCTCTGTGGCAGAGCAAACCAGCCTGCCCCGTTCCAGCTTGCAATCAGATCGCGGGACCATTCCTGAGCAACGACATGGCTGAGATCGCCAGCAACCGATGCAGGTGCGACACCCAACGAATTGCCATCGAGATAGATCAGGCCATCGGGCACGACAAAACGCTCACGAAACTCCGCCAGCGGATCGTCACGGTCCAGGGCAGCAATGTCGGCGGCGACAAGGTTCACGCGAAATCGGCCGGGCTGTCGCTCATATTCAGATGCAGTTCCGCGCCCGTATAGGGGTTGGCCAGCGCGACCTCTTCATCAAGCTCAACGCCGATGCCCGGCTCCTTGGATGGAATGACGAAACCGCTTTCCCACTGCATCGGTTTCTTCAGGATCTCGCTATGGAAGCCGCCCCATTGCTGGATACTTTCCAGGATCAGGAAGTTCGGCGTGCAGGCCGCAAGCTGGGCGTTGGCTGCGCCCTCAACCGGCCCGCAATAAAGGTGCGGTGCAATCTGGGCATAGTAGGCTTCGGCCATGCCGGCGATCTTCTTGCCTTCCAGCAGACCGCCGACACGTCCCAGCGCCATCTGCAGGATTGACGCCGCACCGGTCTGCAGCACACGGGCAAATTCGTATTTGGTCGCCAGCCGTTCCCCGGCAGCGATGGGAATGGAGGTCTGGCGCGCAACCTTGGCCATTTCCTCAGGCATTTCCGCAGGCGTCGGCTCTTCGAACCACAGGGGGTCAAAGGGCTCCAGCTTGCGTGCCAGACGAATGGCGCCCGATGGTGTGAACTGGCCGTGCGTGCCAAACAGCAGGTCAGCCTTGGTGCCGACAGCCTCCCGGATCTTGCGTGCAAAGGTCTCGGAGAGCTCCAGGCGCTCCAGCGACGGTTGGCGCGGATCAAACGCGGAAAACGGACCCGCGGGGTCGAACTTCACACCCGTAAAACCTTGCGATACGTATTTGGCGGCGCGTTCTGCCGCCAGATCAGGATCAGCATAGACGTCCGTTGTGTCGCCCTCTTCAGGATAGATATAGGTGTAACTTCTCAGCTTCTCGTGCACCTGGCCACCCAGCAGCTCATAAACCGGCTTGTCGACCGCCTTGCCCACGATGTCCCAGCATGCTGTCTCCAGGCCTGACATCACCGCCAGCAGCGAGATTTCCGGGCGCATGCCGTAGCCACTGCCGTACATGTTGCGCCACATGGCTCTCGATGTGGAACGGCTCGCGCCCGATGACCCAACGCTGCGGCGATGTCCTCGGTCATGGCAGCCACGACATGGGGTGAAAACGCGGCCGCATAGACCTCGCCGATTCCCTCGATCCCGGTATCGGTGGTGAGCTTCACAAAGACAAAGAAATTGCCTCCGAAATGCGGCGGGGGATTGCCCACGACAAAGGTCTTAACATCGGTAATCTTCACAGGCCGAGCCTCCAGATGACGGGCGCTCACTCAAGCCGATGGCAGCCCGACAGGCAAGATTCCTGTTGCGAAAACCTGCAATATCACAGCATGCTCTGCCCCTCAGTTGTGATGGATGCCAGCCATAACCGCCCTTCCCCGAACGCTTCAAGATGACCTCGCGCGGGTACGACCGCCCTATGCGCAGTCAGCCACGCTGCCGCCTGCCTGTTATCACGATGAAACCGTGCTGGCCGCCGAACAGGCGCTGCTCTTTCGCAGGGGATGGGTCGGCATCGGTCGCGTGGACCGCTGGAGCAAACCCGGCGACTTCTCGGCACTCGATATCGGGGGTGTTCCGGTCGCTGTTCTGCGAGACAAGGAAGGCGCCTTACGCGCCTACGCCAATACCTGTCGCCATCGTGGCGCAAAACTGCTGGAGGGCTGTGGCAATACACAACGGATTACCTGCCCCTTCCACGCCTGGACCTATGGCCTGGACGGCGCCCTGCGCGGTGCGCCCCGCATGGCCCATGCCCCGGATTTCAACAAGGGCGATCACGGCATGGTCCCCTTCCGGGCAGAGGAACGCTCAGGCTTTGCCTTTGTCTGCCTGGATCAGGAAACCGGCGACATCGACGGCTGGCTCGGCGACTTCGATGCTATCCACAGCCCCTGGCCGCTCGACCAACTCGTCACGACGCGGCGGCGCGAACTGGAAGTCGGCTGCAACTGGAAGCTCTTTCTGGAAGTCTTCAACGAGTACTACCACCTGCCCTATGTGCACGGCGGCACCTTCGGCGAAATCTATGGCGAACCTGATCCCGTCGATGAGACAACGGGCGCCTTTACCAGCCAGTTCGGCCTGACCAAGGGCACTGGCGGTCTCAAGGAAAGCGAGCAGGAGTTCGCCCTTGCGCCCATGCCCGGCCTGAACGGGCGCAACCGTGACGGCACACGTTACACCTGGGCCTATCCGGCCATGACCTTCGCTGCAGGCACCGATGCCATGTGGGTCTATGAAGCACGGCCCCTGGCCGTCGACCGCTGTCATGTCTCCATGTCGGTCTGCTTTCCCCAGGCAACCATCGACGCGGATGGTTTTGCCGCCCGTGCCGATCATTATTATCAGCGCATGGACGAAGCCCTGGAAGAAGATCGCGACATGCTGGAGCGCCAGCAGGCCGGCATGACCTCACCCTTCGCCAGGCAAGGCCGCTTCGGCGAGCTCGAACCCAGCGTCGCCAACTTTGCCTTCTGGTATGCCGATCAGATGACGGCAGCCTGATCTGGTCCCCAGCCTTCGCTGGGGACCAGATGAGATCAAAGACCGATCAGGAAGCGCGTTTCTGCTGGGGACGCCCCTGGCTCTGCCCGCGATGGTTCTTTCCACCCTTGGCGCGCGGCTTGCCGCGTCCGCCATTGCGGTTGCCACCACCGCCGCCGGGACGACCGCCGCGGTTGCCCTGCTTGGGCGGCTTGGGAATGTTGCCGGTTTCGTACATCTCGGCCGTACCGGCACAGTGGAACTTGTGCTCACCGTCCATGGCAATTCGCGTGCGCGTGGTGCGCTCGATATCGCGCAGATAGGCCAGCTCTTCGGCGCAACAGAACGAAAGTGCCTTGCCTTCAGCGCCGGCACGCGCGGTGCGGCCGATGCGATGGACGTAACTCTCGGGCTCGTTGGGCAGGTCGTAGTTGATGATGTGACTGATGTCGTCGATGTCGATCCCGCGTGCGGCAATATCGGTGGCGACCAGCGCACGCACCTTGCCGTCACGGAAACCCTTCAGCGCACGCTGGCGCGCGGCCTGGGACTTGTTGCCGTGGATGGCATCCGAGGACAGGCCGAACTTCACGAGCTGTTCGGCGATTTTGTTGGCACCGTGTTTGGTACGCGAGAAGACAATCGCCCGCGTGACGTCCTTTTCGGTCAGCAGGTCGTAAAGCAGTTCCAGCTTGTCCTTCTTGTCGACAAACAGGACTTTCTGCTCGATGCGTTCCACCGTGGTAGCCGGCGGTGTCACTTCAACGCGCTTGTGCTTGACCAGGATCGTGCTTGCCAGCTTGGAAACCTCGCCGGGCATGGTGGCCGAGAACATCACGGTCTGACGGTCGGTCGGCAGCTTGGCGATGATCTTCTTGACGTCATGGATGAAGCCCATGTCAAGCATGCGGTCGGCTTCATCGAGGACAAAGGTCTCGACACCGCCCAGCTTCACATGGCCCTGCTCCATAAGGTCGAGCAGACGGCCGGGCGTAGCGACAAGCACGTCACAGCCGCGACGCATCTTGGTCACCTGCGGGTTCTGGTTGACGCCGCCAAAGATGGTAACGACCGAAACCTTGCTGTGGCGGCCATAGGTCTGGAAGCTGTCGGCGATCTGAATCGCCAGTTCGCGCGTGGGGGTGAGCACCAGCACCGAAGCGCTGCGTGCAGAAGGTCCGCCCTCGGCCTCAGCCAGCCACTGCAGGATGGGGAGAGCAAAGGCCGCGGTCTTGCCGGTGCCGGTCTGGGCAATGCCCAGCAGGTCTTCGCCATTCAGCAGGTAGGGGATGGCCTTGTCCTGGATCGGCGTGGGGTGGGTGTAGCCCTCATCGGCCAGCGCGCGGGTCAGCGGCTTGATAAGGCCGAGTTCTTCAAAGGAAAGTTTAGAAGTCATTGAATCAGAATCCTTGACGGAATCGGCATCAGGGCCCCATGGCCCTACCGATATCTGTCTTTTAAGTTGTGTGGTGGTGTGTGCTGAGAAGTGTCAGCGACGACGGCCACGTGCCGGCCTGCGGCCCGTGCCCATGCGCGGCATGGAACTTTCGTCTTTATGACGGAAGTTAATGCGCGCTTTCGTCAGATCGTAAGGCGTCATTTCCACGGTGACCCGGTCGCCGGTCAGCACGCGAATGCGTGCCTTCCTCATACGGCCGGAGGTATAGGCCATCACTTCGTGGCCGTTATCCAGTTCAACGCGAAAATGGGCGTCCGGCAAAACTTCCGTAACAACGCCTTCTGCCTCGATCAGATCTTCTTTCGACATACAGTACTCCTCAAACCGAATGCGCGGCAGACGTCAAAAGCATGACAATGCCCGGCCTGAGCGCGTTCCGATTTGGGTGTGATGGTAATGCCGACAGCCAGCAGGCCTTCAGTCTGATCAGCATGTGCAGCCCCGTGGGGCCTACACTCAACTTCCTGCCTCCAGCCCTGAAAAACAGGCGAAACACGAAGTTGCTGGCGACTATGTGCTGCAAAAGAACGGCAATTGCAAGGAACGATTGGCCACAAGTGTCGTTTCGCTGACACAGTGATGCATCGTTGCACGAATTGATGCAGATTGCGGTCAGAACATTGGTCACGGAGGACGTCATGGCAAACGAGATCGCAGGCGAACGCGGAGCCTTTACATCGCAAGCTCAGCAATCCTGGATGTTGCCGTCGCGCTACTACACAGACGCAGACATTCAGGAACGCGAGGTCGAGGCCATCTTCAAGTGCTCCTGGGTCAAGGTCGGCCATGTTTGTGACATCAAGGAACCCGGCGACTATCTGACCGAGACCATCGCCGGCCAGCCCGTCATGGCGGTGCGTGGCCGCGACGGCGAGGTCCGCGCCTTCTATAACGTCTGCCAGCACCGCGGCCATGTTCTGCTCAAAGGCCGCGGCAAGCTGAAGATGGGCATCACCTGCCCCTATCACGCCTGGCTTTATGATTTTGAGGGCACGTTGAAAAACGCGCGCCTGACCGATGACGTGCCTGATTTCGATACGTCTCTCTTCGGCCTCAAACCTCTGCCCCTGGCAATCTCGGGCGGCCTGGTTTTCGTCAATCTGTCGCCCGCCGCCGAACCCTTCGAGATCGGCTATGAGGGCTTCGATGCCACAATTGGCGAGCATCTCGACGGCATGGAGAACTACACCCGTATCGCCAGCCTGGAGTACGACATTGCGGCAGACTGGAAGGTCGTGGTCGACAACTTCTCAGAGGGTTACCACATCCCTGTCGCCCACCCCCAGCTCTCGACGCTCTACAACACCGCACAGGGTTCGGCTGTTCACGGCGAACTCTTCAGCCATTTCAGGAACAGCGGCCACGCCGCCTATCAGGGCATGCAGCTTGACGAGAACGAGCCCTATCTAGGCTGGACCCTATGGCCCAACCTCTGCATGTTGAGCCTGCCCGGCAGCAAGAACCTGATCGCCCTGCGCATGGACCCGGCCGGAATGGGTCGCTGCCATGAACGCGTCGATGTCTATGGCGAGGTCGACCCCGACCGCCCCGAGAACGTGGAGGAGCTGCTCAAGCTCTTCGCCGAAATCTTCAATCAGGAAGACATCGCCCTGGTCGAAAGCGTGCAGCGCGGACTTTCCAGCGACGGCTACGATCATGGCCGCTACATCGTTGATCGCGCCGATTCCTGGTTCTCTGAATCAGGCCTGCACAAATTTCACACCCGCGTTCTCCATGCCCTTGGCGACCTTGCATGAGCAACGACAGGGATGAAGCAGTCGCACTGGCCTACAACGCACGCTCCAATGACGATCTGCGTGAAGGCTATGACGGTTGGGCCGGCGGCTATGACGCCGATATGGACCGGCGCGGCTACAAGCTTCCCGGCCTCGTCACTGCACTGGTCGCGCGCCACATTCCGCTTGGCCACGGCCCCATCCTTGATGCCGGCGCGGGCACGGGATTGCTGGGCGAATGGCTCGACCTCGCCGGCTACAAGGACCTTGTTGCCCTCGATCTCTCCCAGGGCATGCTCGATGTCGCGGCAAGCCGTGACGTCTATGGCGCCCTCACCTGTGCTGCTCTGGGTGATCAGCTCGACTACCCGGAAAACCACTTCCGTGCCGTGGCCTCAGCCGGTGCCTTTGGCGTCCATCATGCACCGTCTGCCGCCTTCGAAAGCCTGGTCAGGATCACCCAACCAGGTGGCCACCTGATCCTCACCGTGCGTTACATCGACATGGAAGAAGGCGGATTCCCCCAGGAAATCGCACGCCTGGAAGACGCCGGACGCTGGAAGGCCCTGGAAGCCCTGGGCCCCTTCTTTGCCTTCCGCGACGAACCAGAAAGCCTCTATATGGCCTGGGTGTTCGAAAAGACCGGGTGAACACTACCCCTTGTCATCAAACGTCATGCACCGCGCAGTGAATCCAGCACCATCTTCTGGAAAAAGTGGACGTGGTGTTCGCTGAACTCGGGATGATCACGGTCAACGACAAAGCGTCCCTGTTGATAGCCCAGTGAATGCAGGCCTTTCTGCACGCCTTCGCACAGACCGACATCCTCCTTCACAAGCACGTTCTTGATGTAGTCGATGAAACGCCGTTCCAGCTCGGTCGGCTCGGGTGACGTGAAATAGAAATCCCAGCGTTCGCGGGTTGTTTCCGGACCTGTGGGAATAACCTGAAACATCGCCAGGTGCGGCGTTCCCGGATACATCAGCGGAATATGGACCGGCCAGATGTAGCCAAACAGGGCCTCCTGCTCGACCTCCTCGGGTTTCAGAGCATAGGCGCCGTTATCCAACTGCTTCTTTTCGACCTTGTGGCTGAATGTGATGCCATCGTCGGACCAGGTCGCCTTGTTGTCGTAATCGACCAGTTCCATCAGCGTCTTGTGGTTCACATCGCAGTGGTAACATTCGTGGTTGTTGTCGATCACCGTCTTCCAGTTGGCAGCGATGTCGATCTCCCAGCGCTCCGCACGCACCAGATCGTCAAAGCCCGGACATGCTTCCTTCATGTCGGCCAAGAACTGCGGTGCCTGCTCGATCAACGGGATGGCATCAGGGTCCATGTTGACGAACAGAAACCCGCCATAGTCCTCAAGCCGTACCGGTTTCAGGTCGGCATTGTCGGGAATCCAGCCCCTCAGGCTCTCGCGCCCGCGTGCCTGACGGAACTTCCCATCGGTGCCATAACACCATTGATGATAGGGGCAGGTGATGAGCTTGCGGTTCCCTGCGCCTTCCAGCAACGGGTGGGCGCGATGACTGCAGACATTGTGGAACGCACGGATGACATCATCCTGGCCGCGCATGATGATCACATTCTGGTCCACAACCTGACCCGTGATGTAATCGCCCCGATTTGGAAGATCACGCACATGGCCCTGGTACCACCATGTCTTGTGAAAGATTGCACCATGCTCCAGACGCCATATCTCGGGATCGTGGTACCAGCTTGCCGGAAGTGTGAACGACTCTTCGGCCCGTTCGGCAAATCGACCGGGATCAAGCGGCGGCGCAAGGTTCGTACCGTTCATGACTTATGACCTGATTGAACAGTTATCGACATTGATCGCAACACACTGTCCTGACAAGAACCCTCGAACAGCTCTACATCCGCATACGTTCGCCTTCGGGATCAAAGAGCGGAGCCAGGTGGATGGTCGCACCGCGCATCTCGCCCAGAATTTCGATCTCGAAGTCAGCACCGTCCTCGATCATGCCGACGGGAACGAAGCCGATGGCCAGCGATTTGTCGACGTAATGCGCATATCCGCCTGAGGTCACGAAACCCACGACCTCGCCGTCCTTCCAGATCGGTTCGTCAGCAACCACATCGGCATCAGCGGCATCGACAACGAAGGTGACCAACTGGCGTTTCGGCCCCTCTTCCTTCTCCTTCAGCGCTGCGTCGCGACCGATGAAGTCGTTTTTCTTGAAGGAGATGAAACGATCCAGGCCGGTTTCGGCAGCGGTATAGTCAGGTCTGTATTCCCGCAGCCACGACCCAAACGACTTCTCCAGGCGCAGGCTCATCATGGCTCGCATGCCAAAGGGCTTGAGATCAAATTCCTCACCAGCCTGTGCCAGCGTCTGGTAAAGCGAAGCCTGCTCGTGGGGTGCAACGTACATCTCGAAGCCCAGATCACCGGTATAGGTGACCCGCTGCACCAGCGCGTCGGTCAGGCCGATGTTCATGCGTTGCACCGCGCGGAACGGCATGGCGGCATTGGAGACATCTGAACGGGTTGTCTTCTCCAGCAGTTTGCGGGCGTTGGGTCCGGCAATCTGAAATCCGATCTGGTCGCGTGAGAGATTCCGCACCGTCACACCACTTGTGGGCAGCAGGTCCAGCAACAGACGCAGGTGATAGTCCTGTGAACCGTAGCTTGCGTTCACACGGAAGCTTTCAGGCCCCACCTTGGCGACCGTGAAGTCACCGACCAGACGGCCCAGGCTGTTCAGCATCGGGGCCAGGGTCAGACGTCCCTCGGCAGGCATCCGTGCCGCCATGATCTGGTTCAGCCAGACCTCGGCATCGGGCCCTTCGATCAGGAACTTCGAGAAATTGTGGACCTCGTTGATCCCGACATTGGCGCGCACGTTGCGGCATTCCGCACCCACCGCGTCAAACGCATTTGATCGCCGGAAGCTTGGCGTTTCCCATAGGGGCTCGCCCTCAGGCGCGAAGTAATTGACGTGCTCCATGCCAAACGCACTGCCAAACACCGCGCGCTGTTCCTTCCAGATCGGATAGGCCGGCGTCGTATGGAACGGGCGACCCGCGGGCAGTTCCTCGTTGGGATAACCGATGGCAAAGCGGCGCTGATAGTTCTCGCGTGTCTTGGCGCGGGTCAGCGCAGGCGTCATGTAGCTGCCGAAGCGGGCCACATCCATGGCGAAGATATCGCGCGTGGGTTCGCCCTCGATCATCCATTCGGCCAGCGCCAGACCGACACCGCCACCCTGGCTGAACCCGGCCATCACGGCACAACAGGCCCAGAAGCCTTTCAGACCAGGCACGCGCCCGACCAGGGGATTGCCATCCCCGGCAAAGGTGAAGGGACCGTTGATGATGTTCTTGATGCCTGCCTTGGCCAGCAGGGGATAACGCTTGAACGCGATATCCAGCTTGTCGGAAACACGCTCCAGCTTGTCGGGCAGCAGTTCGTGGCCGAACTCCCAGGGCGTGCCGTCGACACCCCAGTGCTCGCACTTCTGCTCATACATACCAATGACAAGCCCCTTGCCTTCCTGGCGCAGATAACTCTCGCCCGTGGGATCCATGACGTGGGGCAGTTCTTCGCCACGTTCGTAAACCTCGGGGATGTCGTCGGTGACGAGGTACTGATGTTCCAGGGGATGGAGCGGCAGATAGACGCCGGCCATCATGCCGACCTCGCGCGCCCACAAGCCCGCGGCGTTGACGACATGCTCGGCAACAATGGTGCCCTGCTCGGTCACGACATCCCAGTGATCGTCGGGACGCTGGTTCAGTTCCAGCACACGGTTGCGCAGATAGATTTCCGCACCGGCCATCCGTGCTGCCTTGGCATAGGCATGCGTCGTCCCGGAGGGGTCCAGATGCCCGTCGAGCGGATCGTAAAGCGCGCCCAGAATGCCTTCGGTGTTGGTGATCGGGCTGATCTTGGCGATCTCTTCTGGGCCGACAATCTCGGTCGAAAGACCCATGTGGCGATGCTTGGCGCGCTCGGCCTTCAGGAAATCCAGCCGCTCGGGCGTATCGGCAATGGTCAGGCCACCAACATGGTGGAGCCCGCAGGACATGCCGGTGATTTCCTCAAGCTCGCGATAGAGCCGGATGGTGTAGCCCTGTAGTGCCGCCATGTTGGGGTCGGCATTGAGCGTGTGGAAGCCACCTGCCGCGTGCCAGGTCGATCCTGATGTCAGTTCCGAGCGTTCAATCAGAACAACATCAGTCCAGCCGCCCTTGGTCAGGTGATAGAGAACACTGCAACCAACGACGCCACCGCCGATCACCACAACCTTCACATGAGATTTCATCGCCATATCCGCCGCGGTTAACCCAGCACGGAGAAGCTGGAGTTCTCGTTGATCTCGCGATTACGCGAGAAGAAGCCAAGGTCGATATCGATATCGATGTTCTTCAGTCGGAAATGGACCGGGTCCTTGTCGTGATCGCGCCCGTTCTCGCAGGCCTCGATCAGGTCAGCCATCATCTCGCCTGCAATGGGCGCGTTCTTGAACTGATTGCCGCTGGTTCCGATCGCCAGATAGAAGCCCTTCAGATCAGACTTGTCATAGACCGGACCCCAGTCCTCGGTGACGTCATAAAGGTCGACAGCGCCACGAGCCGAATTGGGAATCTGCAGTTCCGGGAAACGCTGGGCCTGACGCATCACCAGGGTCGTCCACATGTGGGTGAACTCGGTCAGGTATTCGTCGGGGTCGACCCATTCCTTTTCGTCACAGGCCGGGTCTTCGCTGCCGATCAGAATGTGGTTACCGGTTTCGGGCCGGGTATAGGCACCGATCTCGCTGTCGGAGAACACATAGCCGTCCTTCTCGACATCATACCCTTTGGGCGAAGGCACATGAGCGACCTCATGGCGCAAAGCGCGGGTCGTAATGCGTGTTGTCCCGTCGATCCCTGCCATCGTGTTGATCTTTGAGGAATGCGGGCCAGCCACATTGACCACGATGGGCGCATCAATCTCTTCGCCGTTGTGCAGAGTGACGCCGACCACCTGGTCGCCATCACGACGGATCGCCGTCACCTTGGTGTTGAAGCGGAAAGTCGCGCCCTTGGCTTCGGCGGCACGCTGCACGTTATGGCCGGCAAGTTGCGGGTCGGAGATGTAACCGCCTTTGGGGAACAGCACGGCACCACGCACCGGGCGGCCCTGATGCTCGCCAAAGGCGGGATCGTCAGTGCGGCGGGGGTGATCAAAGGAATCCGTGCAGATCGGCGGCACACGCTCCTTTACCTGCTCTGGTGTGAGTTCCTCATAGGGGCAACCGATCTGGTCCATGACCTTGAGGATGCCTTCCAGAAAATCATTGTGCTCAGTCTTCATGACCAGGCAGCCGCAGTTGTTGTAGCGGGCCATGCCGAGTTCATCCTCGACGCCGCAGAAGTTTTCCCAGTCGGCCCAGTAGAAATGGCTTTCATAGGCCACACCGGATCCGTGCACCGTCGAATAGTAAGGCCGGATGATGGCGCAGGAGTTCGAGGTGGAGCCGTAACTGGCTGCGGGCAAGGCATCGATGGAAAGTGTCTTGAAACCCTTGGCACTCAATTCGCGCGCAACACTGGCGCCAATAATACCTGCACCGATGATGATCGCATCACACGTCTGGGCCATGCCCCTGTCTCCCTCATTTCCTGTACTGCCCCTTCAAGAGCAAGGGTTCCGCTCTAATCCCGAAACGCGTCGGAGTCACGACCTGCCACAAAGAAAATCGGCGGCCCCGTTTTGGGAGCCGCCGACAAGTTCAGGGAGGAAGTTGGAGGTCTGATCAGCGCAGCCAGATATCACCGGCGATGTAGGCACGATGGCAATCTGTAGCGTCGTGAAACATGTCCTGATTCATCAGTGCAGTTGACGTCATGCCCGGCCCGGAGAAACGCGGATCGTCGCATTCGTAATCAAAGGACCACTGACTACGGTCATCGCCAAAGTCAATGCTGGCGACCACGGTGTTGGTCTCCTCGGAGATGTCGCTGTTGCCATTTCCATAGTCGGTCACGGCTCCGCCAGAGCTGGTGGCACCGTACCCGCTGGTGGTGGCCGTGATCTCGTTGTCATAGGCATTGGCGTAGGGATCGAAGTTCTGGTCGGCGGTCACCGCCAGAACGATGCGTCCCATTGCGTACTGTTCACTGCAGTCGCTTGCATCATGATAGGCGTCTTCTTCCAGAAGGATGGTCGGGGTCATACCGATACCGTCAAAACGGGGATCATCGCATTCACCGTCGCGGGCCCACTGGCTCAGATCATCGCCAAAGTCGATGCCGTCCAGATCGACCACTGCGACAGGTTCCGGCGCGACCTCGTAGGCAGGTTGGTTCCAGTTATCGATCAGCGCGACAAACCCGTCGACATAGAGCGAGCTGCAATCGGCAGCATCACGGTAAAGATCGGAGTCGACAGGCGTGGCGTGCACCATGCCCGCACCCTGAAAACGGGGATCATCGCATTCACCGTCATAGGCCCAGGGACTGGAGTTATCACCAAAGTCGACACCCAAAACCCGCAGCGGATTGCCGTCGGCAAGAGCAATATCTCCGGCCTGGAACGCTTCCAGGCAGTCGCTGGCATCATGGAGGCGGTCTTCGTCGAGCAGCGGCGTCACGGTCATGCCCGCCCCGACAAACCGGGGGTCATCACATTCGCCGTCCCTGGCCCACTCGCTCAGGTCATCGCCAAAGTCGATGGTCGTTTCCATGGCCAGCTCTGGAGCTTTTCCGGTGTCTATCTCCTTGGCCGGGTCGACATCGACACGGCGGCGTGTTGAGTCCCGAACCGATCCATTGTCCTCAACCAGTCCGACCGAGAAATCCTGTTCGGCTGGTGCGCTGGCCTGGCTGAACTCAGCCAAGGCCGGGCCACTGATCAGAAGACAGGCACCCATTACCGTGCCCAGAAGATGTTGCTTGTTCATTGAAGTTCTCCCTTTGGCCGGCAGCTGCCGGTGCCCCTTGCTCAAGTTCAACGCAACGCGATGCGGCCGGCCTCATACTGGCGGCGGCAATCAGACGCGTCGTGAAAACGGTCTTCGTCCAGCAGCGGTGTTGTGGTCATGCCCGCGCCATAAAACGCGGATCGTCGCATTCGCCGTCATAGGCCCACTGGCTCTGGTCATCACCGAAGTTGATCGACGAACCATAGTTGTTGTTGGTGTTGGTACCCGAAGCGAGCCAGACCGAACCGGCATAGAACTGGTTGCGGCAATCGCTGGCATCGCGATAGGCGTCTTCCTGCAACAGGGCATCTGCCGTGCCGGGGCCGGCGAAACGCGGATCATCGCATTCACCGTCAAAGGCCCACTGGCTGGTGTCGTTGCCGAAATTGATCTGGTTGCCGCCCCCGGTCGTCGCATTACAGGCCTGCAAACCCAGCATGGTGGTCAGCGCTACCGCGCACATCAGAAACTTGCTTGTTGTCATGGCGCTCGATCTCCCCGTGTTGCCATATTCCTGACAACATCACGCGCCAGCACATCGATCCCTATGCAGGATCGGCATTTTTCGACACAAATTCTGGAAGGTGCGGTTCTGCCCGCCCCGTTCAGCCTGCCTGCGACGGGTTCAGCGGGAAGGTGACCGTGACAGTGGTCCCGGCACCCGGCGTGCTCGTGATGTCGAGAGTGAACCGCCCAGCTTGACGGCGAAGGCGCGCGCCAGCGGCAGGCCCAGATCCGGTGCCCTTCAAAGCGCCGGCTGAGGGTGGAATCGACCTGGCCGAAGGGCGCCAATCGCCACGGCGAGGTCGTCCGGCTCGATGCCGATACCGGAATCACGCACGGTTATGACAATGGCTCCGGCTTGCTCATCGCGTTGCGAGCGGATTTCGACGTCACCTTCCGGAGGTGTGAACTTGATCGCGTTCGAAAGCAGGTTGAGCAGGATCTGACGCAATCGACGCTCGTTGGATGCGATCACGCCGGAGTCCAGGGCGATCACGCTCGAGAGCGCAATACGGTCGTTCTTGGCCTGCTGCCCCACCATCTGCACGGCCGATTCAATGACCGATGCCACATCGACAGGTTTGAGCGTCAGCAGCGCATCTTCAGCCTGCGCCGTACTGAGATCGAGGATATCGTTAATGACGTCGCGCAGGTGATGGCCTGAATGCTGGATATCATCGACGTAACCGGCATAACGCTCGTCGCCGATGCTGCCATAGGGCTCGGTCTTCATCAGTTCGGAGAATCCGATGATGGCATTCAGCGGCGTGCGCAATTCGTGACTCACATTGGCCAGGAACTCACTCTTGGCCCGGTCGGCGGCACGCGCTTCGTTCAACGCTGCGGCAAGAACCTCACGGTCCGTTTCGATCTGCTCGGCCATGCGGTTGAAGTAGAGCCCCAGAGATGAAAGCTCCTTGGGCTCATGGCCCGACAACGTGACGCGAGCGGCCAGATTTCCCTGCGTCAGCTTCATGGCCGTGGCCTCGACCCGGCTGATAGGCCGCGTCACGAGTCCGGCCAGAAGCCAGCTGATGGCGGCTGCGATCAACAGGCCCATCGCGGCCATCCCAATCGCGAATATGCGAACATGGGCAGCCGCTGCCTGAAGCTCCTCAAGAGGTTGGGGAATCATGACACCCCAACCGGTGAAGGGAACATAGCTGTAGCCCGACACCATGTCCTTTTGTGCCGCAGGCGAGAAGAACGTCGTCACCCCGGTCTCACGATTCATCATGGCCTGCACGGCCGAAACAGCAGAGATATCTTTGGATACACGCCCCCATTCCGGGTTGGGATGGGCAATGACACGACCGTACTGATCGACAATCGCTGCATGGCCACCTTCGCCAAAGGCAATGCTCTGCTGCTGCTCGATTATGTAGTCGGTCGAAAGCGCCCCCATGACCAGGCGCGTGTCATCGATCCGCTGGACGATATAGATCGTTGGAATGCCGTCACCGTCGGCCATGACACCGGAAAAGTGAATGTCCTGATCGACCGCCAGGGACCACAACAGTTCATACTGTCCGGGCGTCAGATCCGCGGTCCGCGTCTCATCCATGATGACGTGGTTTGTGACAGGCCCGGTGATGTCGAGCGTGCAGAAATAGACAAACCCCAGTTCGCGTCCAAGAGCCGTCAACCAGTCGATCGGCATTTCCGACTTGCTCATGCCAGCGAACATCTCGAGCACGGCACCGGCGTCATCGGCGTAACGCTCCAACGCCAGGGTCACGTTGCGGGCAATCAGCAGATGGCGTTCGGAAACCTCATCCATCTCGCGCTGAAATGCGGTGGTCTGAATCCATGAGCCCAGCACCAGCACGGGTACAGCAGCCACGATCATGAATATGACCATCAGAAGTGTGCGTAGTCCGAGCTTCACGTCAGAAGATTCCCAACAATCCCCAGATCAGTCCAGGTATCGCGATGGTTGTCGTGTTCCGTCCCCAAACAGGCCATGGCCATGCGCCCGGGAATGATACACTGTTGGTTGGCAAAGCACAGGCATGTCATCGCTGCCTGCAGGTTTTGAATTGAAAAAGCACGATCCGTGCCACGTTAAAATTGTAAGGGAATTGTTACAGATGACGGTTCGCCACGGCCGCGAGTTTCTCAGCATCCCCGGCCCCACCAATGTGCCAGACGCCGTTCTGGCCGCCATGCACCGCCCGGCCATCGATATCTATTCCGGCGAGATGGTCGATACAACCATGAGCTGCCTTGAAGATCTCAAGAAGATCTTCCGCACCGACGGAAACACTTACATTTATGCCGCCAACGGCCACGGCGCCTGGGAAGCCGCATTGACCAACAGCCTGTCGCGCGGCGACAAGGTTCTGGTGCTGGCTTGCGGCCTTTTTGCAATCGTATGGGGCGACATGGCGACCAAGCTGGGGCTGGACGTCGAGATCCTGCCCGAACGTTCACGTCGCGCGGTTGACCCAGACGCTCTGCGCGAACGCCTGGCCCGCGATGGTGACGGAGCGATCAAGGCAGTTCTGACCGTGCAGGTCGATACTGCCTCCGGTGTCGTCAACGACATCCCTGCCCTGCGCAAGGCGATGGACGATGCCGGTCATGACGCCCTGTTGATGGTCGATACCATCGCGTCCCTGGGCTGCATGACCTTCGAGATGGACGCCTGGCGCGTCGATGTCACCGTGGCCGGTTCACAGAAAGGCCTCATGGTGCCGCCGGGCCTCAGCTTTGTGGCCGCCAACGAACGTGCCCTCGAGCGCCACAAAGCAGCCGATATGGTCACGCGCTATTGGGACTGGACCGAACGTGACGGGCCCGAGCACTACATGAAACACTGCGGCACCGCGCCCGAACATCTGCTTTTCGGCCTGCGCAAGTCGCTCGACATGATCCTCGACGAGGGTCTGGAAAACGTCACCCGCCGCCACACCCTGCTTGCCGACGCCACCCGCGCGGCCGTCGCGTGCTGGGCCCAGGACGGGGCGCTGGAAATGAACATCACCGAAAACGCAGAACGCGCCAATTCGCTCACCACCGTGCGCATGAATGGTATCGACGCCGCACCGCTTCTGGCGTTCTGCAAGGATGAATGCGGCGTCATCGTCGGCATCGCCATCGGGCCTGACATTTCAGGCAAGGGGTTCCGCATCGCACATATGGGCCACACCAACGCTCCCATGGTACTGGGTACGCTGGGTGTTATCGAGACCGGCCTTGCTGCCCTGGGTATCGCCCACGGTGCCGGCGGACTTGGCGCTGCAACACAAAGTCTGGCCGCCGCCCTGTCACAGCAGAAATCAGAGGCAGTCTGATGGATAACGACCAGCGCATGACCATCGCCAAAGCCTATGTCGATGCCTCCAACGCCCATGATGTCGACCGTATCGCCACCATGCTCGCCCCCGATGTCGCCTACCGCTCCAGCGGCGTGGGCGCCCATGACGGGGCCGAAAAGATCCTGGCCATGAACCGGACCTTTTTCGGTGATTATCCCGACGTGCACTGGGATCCCAGAAATTGGCGCCATGTCGAGGACGGCGGGGTCGAGTTCGATTTCACCATCACCCTTGGCGGCCAGAGCCATCGCGGCATCGAACGGGTCTATGTCAATGACGCCGGATTGATCGCCAAGGTCGAAGTCGAACGCTGATCCCACTGGACGCAGAGCCCAAAATCCGATCAAGCTGACACGCCATTTCGTGGAATGGCTGGATGGTTCGGCGATCCTCAATTCCGGGGCGATCCCGCGCTGACGGAGTGCTCTTTTCATGCTGCGCTGGTTTCAATCAGACTCGCGACTGCCCTGGGTCATTCTGGCCCTGATGCTGGCCATGGGCTGGAGCACCAGCGGACTCATCTTCCGCAACATCGAAGCGGCCACAGCACCCCAGATCATCTTCTATCGCGGCCTCTGCCTGACCTTCGCGGTGATCGGCTTTGTGGTCTGGCGCCATCGCTTCTTTGCCGTCCGCGCCTTCGTTTCCACGGGCAAGGCTGGCATCGCCGGTGCCTTTGGGCTGGGCCTGGCCAGTGTCGCCTTCATCTCGGCCATGGAACACACGACCATCGCCAACATCAGCTTCATGATCGCAGCTACACCATTTTTCGCCGGCGCCATGGCATGGATCATTCTGCGTGAGACCATGGCCTTGCGCACCATCATCGCCACGCTCATTGCCATGTGCGGTGTGCTGGTCATGGTCGGTGAAGGCTTCGCCCTGGGCAGTCTGCACGGCAACCTGCTGGCACTCTCCTGTGCCCTGCTCTCATCGGTCTATGTCGTTGCGGTCCGGTTCGGCAAAGGGGTCGACATGGTGCCTACCGTCGCCATGGCCGGTGCGGTTGCTGCCTCTACCGCCTTTCTCATGATGGACAGCTTTGCCATCAGCTTGCACGACCTTGCCCTCTGCGCACTCCAGGGCATTTTCATCAGCGCTCTGTGCAACGGGCTTTTCACCCTGTGCGCACGCCATATTCCTGCTGGCGAACTCACCGTGCTTTCACTGCTGGAATCAGCGCTCTCCCCACTCTGGGTTTTCCTCTTCCTTTCCGAGGTTCCCACAACTGTCACCCTCATCGGGGGAACGGTCATTCTCTGCGCGGTTCTGCTTCAGGCTTTCTGGCCGGGAGCCTCGCGTCGCGAACAGGACTGAGCGCGTCCAATCGGGCGCAGATTGCCAACCACTCTGCTGCTTTTCTTCACCCGACAAACAACCCTTCATCACAGGCAACACCACCATGAACATCGGCTTTATCGGCCTCGGCAATGTCGGCGGCAAACTGGCTGGCTCCATCCAGCGCAACGGCTTTGACCTCACCGTGCGCGACCTCGACAAATCAGCCGCCCAGCCGTTTCTTGATCAGGGCGCCAAATGGGCCAACAGCCCCATGGAACTGGCACAGGCCTGTGATCTCATCATCACCTGCCTGCCCTCACCTGCTGCCAGCGCTGCCGTGATGGAAGCCGAGGACGGCGTTCTGGCCGGCCTGTCACAAGGCAAGGTCTGGGCAGAGATGAGCACGACCGATGAAACCGAAATCAAACGTCTGGCTGAGCTGGTCAAGGCCACAGGTGCCGAGCCCATCGAATGCCCGGTCTCGGGCGGCTGTCATCGTGCGGCCACCGGCAACATCTCGATCTTTGCAGGCTGCGAACGCGCCACCTTCGATCGCCTGCTCCCCGTCCTCACCACGCTGGGCCGCCGCGTCCTCCACACCGGCCCCATCGGTTCGGCTTCGGTCCTGAAGGTGATGACGAACTATCTGGCCACCGCCAACCTGCTCACCCTGTGTGAGGCGCTCACGACCATGAAGATGGCAGGCATCGACCTCAACACGACCTATGAAGCGATCAAGATTTCCTCGGGCAATTCCTTTGTCCATGAAACCGAAAGCCAGGTCATTCTGAACGGCAGCCGGGATATCAGCTTCACCATGGACCTGGTCCTCAAGGACATCGGCCTCTTCCAGGACATCGCCGAACGTCACAACGTGCCGCTCGAAATCTCCCCGCTGATGATCGACATCTTCAAGGACGGCCAGAACCGCTACGGCCCCCGCGCCTGGTCCGACGACATCATCAAACGCCTTGAAGAAGCCTGTGATGTCTCCATCACCGCGCCGGGCTTCCCCGCCGAAATGTTCGACGACGAACCCGAAGAGCCCGGCTACGAGGTGATTCCGACAGGCAAGGCCTGAACCGCAATCATCCCAACACCGCCATCACCTCGCCCGCGGCGCGCTCGCCGCTGACCCACGCGCCACCGCAAGTGGCGTAGTGGGCACCGGCGGCGGCTTCACCGGCAAAGAACAGGCGATCATCCAGGGGTCTGGCCAGTTCCTCGCGGGCACCCGATGCGCCGGGGCGCAGGGCGGCATAGGCGCCCAGGGTCAGGGGATCGTGAGCCCACTGGGTTAACGTGCCCTTCACAAAGGTTTCGCGGGCGCGGCTGCCGACCATGGCTTCGACCTCGCCCAGGGCAAAATCGATGGCGGCATCGGTTCCTGCATCCGATAGTTCCCAGGCGAAGTCGCCGCCGACAAAGCCGATCATCAGGTCCTGGTTGAACGGCCAGGTCAGGAAGTAGCAGGCCGGAGCCGGAAGCTCCTCAGGCACCTTGTAAGTCAGCCACTCGTTGGGCCGGAACTTGAACCGTGTATCGTCGAACTGCAGGGCGATCTTGGCCAGCAGGCCCATGGGCAAATCGCTGATCGCCTGCTGCTTGGAGGCAGGCAATGGCGGATCAAACGTGATCGTCCCTGCATTGAGCACGCCGGTTGAAACGGTCACGACACAGGCCTTTGCCTGGACCGTGCCCGATGGCGTTGTGACCGTAACGCCGTCACCGCCCCAGGCAATATGCGAGACCGGGCTGGAGAGCACGACCGGAAGATCAGCACCCAGATGCGCAATCACCGTGCCCAGCCCCTGCTCGACCAGATAGTTGGGATAGGTTTCAGCGCCCGACCACCAGTCGGCGGTCGACATCTCGTCAAAATCAACGCTCATATCCATCACCATCCAGGACTGTGACGTTGCCGAAAACGGGAATGTTGGGCATCACCTCGGAGGCTGCGACATCCAGACCGTCCCGGCCTGCATCGGATAACGCGCGCTCGACCCTGGCATAGGCATCCCAGTACTGCTCAAGCTCGCTGGTTCGCGCCTCGCGATCGCCGACAAAGACCGTCTCTCCGGCATCATCATGTTGCTGGACCTCAAAGCCCAGATCCTCGGCAGTTTCCTTGAACAGCTCCTGTTTGGCCGACTGAATCCACGAACAGCCATGATCAAACGGCACGCCAAAGGTCTCGCTTTCCGTCCAGGCACGCCCGCCGATGCGATTGCCCGCCTCCAGCACCACGACGGACTTGCCCTGTGCCATCAAGGTACGGGCTGTGGCAATGCCGGCCGAACCTGCACCGATGACCACGACGTCGGGGTTCGCGGAGGTTTGCGCCCGGACCGCAAACGGAACAGCCATGCCGGCAGCCGCGCTACCCAACAGGGTTCGGCGGCTGAGGGGGGAACCGGGGGGACGTTCAGACATGGCGTGCTCCGTTTGGGTCAGGTGGATGGATATCAGCGCGTCAACACCCTCACCTCTACGCCGTAGAGATGTCAAGCCCAATTCACTACGACACCGCGCAACCGATCCGACAGCGACTTGCTATAGCCGTGTTTTCGCCTTCAACTCGCTCATGTGGACGAACGCGTGCATCGGCATGCCCCAAGGAACAGATCAGCCGGTCCTTGGGCACGATCACCAAAACGCCATGGAGAACCCTGACGTGACCACAACATCTTGTGTTTCGAATGATCCAAAAACCACAAACTCTACGGTGCATGGGGTTGAACCGGCGTTTTTGCCCGACACCCCCACCGGAATTGTCTTGAGGAGCCTGCCTTGACCGACCTTGTCACCTATCCGAATCCGGACCTTATCGTCGGCCCTGATCTGCGCGAATCGTGGAACACGGCGGAACGGCGACGTTGGGGCTTTCACAATCTCTACCGCATCACCCGATACGGCATGCATTTGCGCAGCCGGGATGTGCTGGCGCTCAGGCACCGCATCGACCGGCGCATCGGGGACATGGACGCGGTCCGTCACCTGACCGGCACCACCATGTTCTCGGCCATGGTCGTGCTGCGCGGCGACACGCTGGTCTATGAGAAGTATGCGCCCGATTTTGGACCCGACCGTCCCCACAGCGTCATGTCGATTTCCAAGACCGCCATGAATCTGGTGATCGGTCGCCTGGTCGCCGACGGCAAACTCGACCTCTCCACCCGCGTCAGGGAGCACCTGCCCGAGATCGGCAGCGGATACGCCGAGGCCACCGTCCAGGACGTCATGGATATGAACATCGTCAATTCCTATGACGAGGACTATTCCGACCCCTTCACCGCAGCGCTCATCCACGAAAGCGCCATGGGTTGGCGCCTGCCGCCCGATGGCACGCCTGACGAGACCGACCGCGAATTCCTGTGCACCATCACCAGCGATGACCTCACAAACCACAGCGGCGAACCCCAGTACAAATCCTCCAGTACCGATGTCATCGGCTGGATCGCCGAGCGTGTCAGCGGCCGGCCCCTGCGCGACTTCTTCATCGACATCGTCGAGGCCTCAGGCCTCCAGGACACCTTCTATATGTCCTGTGACCGCGCAGGCGTGCCCAACCTCAACGGCGGCATCTCCATGTCTGCGCGTGATCTCGCCCGTTACGGCCTGCTCTTCACCCGCGGCGGGCGCGGCATCCATGGGCCAGGAACATCGGCAGCCAGGCCTTCCTCGACGCCACCCGCGCCCAGACCGGACCCCGATACGGCGCCCCGGCCGAGCGACATGAGCTACGGCAACCAGATGCGCACCAACGGGCGCTGGGTCGGCCATGGCGGCTGGGGCGGCCAGTCCCTGCTGGTCGATCCGCGAAAGCGAAACCGTGGTCGTGTTCTACAGCGTGCTGGAGAATGAGGACGCCAGCGACTGGGAATACCAGCAGGAAACCATCGCCATGTCTCGAGGCGATCAGCCTCATGGAGCCCAGCATGACCTACCGCCTGTACCTCTACCCCAACTCCTATGCGCTGACGGTGCATGCCGTGCTGGAGGAACTGGCGCTCGACCATGAGCTCAAATGGGTCGGCATCTTTCAGGACACGCCCGACCCGGACCTGCTGAAGGTCAGCCCCCATTCCCGCGTGCCGGCCCTGGAGGGCGACGACCTCGTGCTGTTCGAGACCGGGGCCATCGCGCTCTACCTCGCCGAACAACACGGCGACGGCGCCCTGCTCATCCCGCCCGGGGACCCCGCGCCGCGGCCTCTTCCTGCAGTGGTTCCACTATCTGGCCACCACGCTGCAGCCCGACGTGATGATCCAGTTCCATCCCGAGGCCTATTTCGAGGATGCCGCCACGCAGGCGCGCCTCATGGGCGCTTCATCCATGGAACGCCTGGACAAGGTCCACCGCACGCTTGATGCCGCGCTCGCCGACGGACCCTGGTTCTTCGGCGACACCCTCACCGTGCTCGACTTCCTGCTCGGCATGCAGGGACACCTGGCCGGAGAACTATCCGGACGCTCCATCGAGGACTACCCCAACATCGCCCGCCACCAGCGCGCCCTGCTGGAACGCCCCTCGGCGCGCCGCGCGCTCGACATCCACCGCGCCAAGGTGCGCGAACGCGGCGATGAACTGGTCGTGGCGATCGAGCCGGAAGGTTGGTGAACACCGCTGACGCGCGCCTGGCCGGTTCGTCGCCAAGCCTAGGATTCGATTTCGGCACAACCAATTCGGTGATCGCGCGGCCCGATGCCCATGGTGACGTGCGGCCTGTGCCATTCGGCGGCGATGCCTCGGGCTCTGCATCGTTCCGTTCTGTCCTGTGCTTCTGGGAGGAAAACGGCGCACGCCGTTCCGAGATCAACGCCGCCGCAGGACCGGCGGCGATCCGTCACTTCATCGAAAACGTTGGAGACTGCCGCTTCCTGCAATCGCTCAAGTCCTTTGCAGCGAGCGAGCTGTTCCAAAGCACGCGGATCTACGGGCGTGCCTATGGGTTCTCCGACCTACTCGAAACCTTTACCGCACTTCTCTTTGCCGCCGCCATGCCACCGCTGACCGACATGCCGAACCGGGCCGTGCTGGGAAGACCGGTGCGTTTTGCGGGAGCGAACCCCAATGGCGCACTGGCACTGGCGCGTTATCGCCAGGCCCTGTTGCCCTTTGGTATTCCCGACGTTCGTTTCGTCCATGAGCCGGTCGCCGCAGCCTTCTTCTTCGCGCGCAGGCTCGATGCGGCAGCCAATGTTCTGGTCGCTGATTTCGGCGGCGGCACTAGCGACTTTTCAATCATGCGCTTCGAACCCCGGGACGGCATCATCCATCCCCGCGCCATCGCCTGGTCTGGCGTCGGCGTCGCGGGCGATACCTTCGACTATCGCATCGTCGACCATGTGGTTGCTCCCGCACTGGGCAAGGGCAGTCTCTATCGTGAATGGGGCACTGCGGTCGCCATGCCCCAGCGTTTCTACACCGCACTTGCGCGCTGGAACGAGTTATCGATCATGAAGGCAACACGCAGCTTTGCCGAACTGAAGACTCTGCGCACCATGAGCGACGAGCCCGAGAAACTGGAAGCCTTTGTGCAGTTGATCGAGGACGATCAGGGCTATCCGCTTTATCAGGCTGTCTCGGCTGCCAAAGAACGCCTCTCCACCCAAGAGCACACCCCGTTTCGTTTTGCGCTTGGGGCCACAACGCTCGAAACCACCATCACGCGTTCAGATTTCGAGCGCTGGATCGCCGGCGACCTCGCGCGTCTTGGCGAAGCGGTCGATACCGTTCTGGCACGCGCTGACATGTCGGCCAACCAGATCGACCGCGTCTTCCTCACAGGCGGCTCGTCCTTCGTGCCGGCCGTGCGCGCGCTCTTCGCGCAACGTTTCGGTGCCGCCCGGATCGATACCGGCGACGAGCTGGTTTCCATCGCCCACGGCCTTGCCATGATCGGCGAACGCGACGACATCGACCTCTGGTGTGTGACGGGAAGCGAGGACGACGCCACACGATGATGATTGACTGTGATCGCGCCCGAACGAAAAAAGGGGAACCAGCACTGGCTCCCCTTCTTCCTCATCGGTTCAACCAGTCATCAGTAACGGTAGGGTTTGCCCGCCGCTGCCATGACGTCGTTGTACTCGCGGAAGATCGCGACGACCTTTTCAGCCGTTGGGCTGCTCTGGGCGATCTCGTCCCAGAAGACCACGGCTGCGGCCTCGACCTGGGCCCATTCCTCGTCGGGAATGGAGGTCAGCTGCATCTTGGTGCCCTGGGTGACGCAGATGGGCCTCGCCGCCCCAGTACCACCACTGGCGGTAATAGTGCGAGCTGTCGGTCGCCAGACGGAACAGGGTCTGGAGATGCGGCGGGCAACTCGTTCCAGCGATCCTGGTTGGCAAAGAAGTGGCCGATCCAGGCGCCCGAGATGTTGTTGGTGAGGAAGTAGTTGGTCACATCGGCCCAGCCCACCGTGTAATCCTCGGTGATGCCCGACCAGGCGATGCCGTCGAGCTCGCCGGTCTGCACCGCAACCTCGATGTCTTCCCAGGGCAGCGTCACCGGCACGACGCCGAACTGCGACAGGAACCGGCCCGCGGTGGGGAAGGTGAAGACCCGCTTGCCCTTGAGGTCAGCAGGCTGCAGGATCGGGTCCTTGGTGGCAAAGTGACAGGGATCCCAGGCGCCGGCGCTGATCCACTGGACGCCGACATCGGCATAGGCCTTTTCCCAGATCTCGCCCAGAGCCGTACTGGTTGAAGAGCACCGGGACATCCAGGCTGTAACGCAGGGCAAGCGGGAAGTAGCCGCCGAAACTGCGTGACTTCGGTGGGCGCGGCCATCGAATCGTCATCAGACTGCACGGCGTCGATGGTGCCGTTCTGCATGGCGCCGGAACAGCTCGCCGGTGGGGACCAGCTGATCGGCGTAATAGAGCTCGATCTCCATCTCGCCATTGGCGGCCTCGTTGAACGCATCGATCGCGGGTTTGATCACATGCTCGGCCAGCGCCGGGCCGGCATAGGTCTGCAAGCGCCATCGGATCGTCGACTGTGCGTGCACCGCCGGCGCAGCCAGCGCCGCAGCACCCGCACCGACCGTTCCGGTGGCGGCATTTTTGAGAAAATTACGTCTCGATTGGTCATGACAGCACTCCCAATTTTTTTGGAACCACAAGCATTGGTCGAATGACCCCGACGGTCAAACGACTGTTTCACACCATCTGCGAAACGGTGGAGAAAACTACCCGCGAGTTTTCAGTTGCCGTAGACGTAGCCCGGCAGCCACAGCGCGATCTGGGGGAAGCATCATGACCAGTGCCAGCGCCAGAACCATCACCGCCACGAAGGGCAGGATGGAGCGGTAGATGTCGATGATCGAGATTTCGGGCGGGGCCATCGCGCGCATCAGGAAGAGGTTGTAGCCAAAGGGCGGCGTCATATAGGCGATCTGACAGGTGATCGTGTAGAGCACGCCGTACCAGATGAGGTCGAAACCCAGGGCGCCGACCAGCGGCACATAAAGCGGCGCCACGATCACCAGCATCGCGGTATCGTCCAGGAACGTGCCCATCAGGATGAACGAAAGCTGCATCAGGATCAGCACTTCCCAGGGACCCAGTCCGAGCTGTCCCAGGAAGAACCCTTCGATGGCGCGCACCGCGCCCAGACCGTCGAACACCGAGCCGAACGCAAGGGCTGCCATGATGATCCACATGAACATGCAGGATACACCCAGTGTCTTGCGCAGCGTGGTTTCCATGACCTGACGGTTCAGGCGCCCGCGGATCAGGGCGGCCAGCGTTGCGGTCAGTGCGCCCACGGCCGCGCTTTCCACCAGGCTGGTGACGCCGGTGACAAACAGACCCGTCATCGAAACAAAAATGAGAAACGGCAGAATGCCCGCGCGCAACAGGCGGAGCTTCTCACCCAGGCTGACCTGGCGCTCATTCTCTGGCAGCGCCGGTCCCAGCTTGGGCTGAAGCTGGCAGCGCACCACGATGTAGAGGATGAACAACGCGGCCATCATGAGGCCCGGAATGGCCCCCGCCAGCCAGAGCTGACCCACGGGCTGGCGCGCGATCATGCCGTAGAGCACGAGCACGACGCTGGGCGGCACCAGGATTCCAAGCGAGGAACCAGCCTGAATCACGCCGGTCACCATGATCTTGTCGTAACCCCGCCGCAGCAGTTCCGGCAGTGCAATGGTGGCACCAATCGCCATGCCTGCAACCGACAGGCCGTTCATGGCCGAAATGACGACCATCAGCAGGATCGTGCCGATGGCAAGGCCGCCCCGCACCGGCCCCATCCAGACATGGAACATGCTGTAGAGGTCGTCGGCGATGCGCGATTCCGAGAGGATGAAGCCCATGTAGATGAACAGCGGCAGCGTGATCAGCGGATACCACTTCATCAGCTTCATGGCCGCGTTGAAACCGAACTCTCCGCCGCCCGTGCCGTAGAGCAGGATCGAGGCGGCGACCGCGACAAATCCGATGGCGGCAAACACGCGCTGTCCGGTGATCAGCATGACCATCATGCTCGAGAACATCAGAATGGCGATCAGGTCATAGTCCATCTAAAACTCGATCCCGCGCGCTCTGGCAAAGTCACGCAGCATGACAGCCGTGGCCTGGAACAGCATCAGCAGGATGCCCAGGCACATGATGATCTTGATCGGCGCCATATAGGGCGCCCAGGCCGAATAACTCTTCTCGCCATACTCCAGTGCATAGGTCGTGCTGGAGATGCCGCCATAGAGCAGAACGCCGATATAGAAGATCAGAAACAGGATGGTGAAGCAGTCGACGATAGCCTTGGTGCGCGGCTTCCAGTTGGCATAAACCAGATCCATGCGCACATGTTCGTCCTGCTGCATCGAATAGGGTCCGCCCAGGATGTAATAGGCAACCATGGTGAACTGGGCCATTTCCAGCGTCCAATGGGCGGGCAGCAGAAATGCCTTGGAAATGCTGGAATAAAGCAGGATCGCCATGAGCACGAAGATCAGATACATCGCCGCGCGCCCGACAAGGCGGCTCACCTTCTCGACGCCTCGCACATAACTCTTGAGAAACTCCGGCATCAACGCTCCCAGACGAAGACCACGGGTATTTGGTCAGCCTTGGCCGAACGGGTCAACCCGACGGCAACCGGAAGCCGCCAAATTGGTCACCGCATGCCCTTGCTCAGCCGTCACCTGCCCGCTATGTTCCGCCGCCCGTTCCGATCGGAACAGATGCAACCCTGCGGAGGGGTGCCAGAGTGGTTGAATGGGGCGGTCTCGAAAACCGTTGTGCGAGCAATCGTACCGAGAGTTCGAATCTCTCTCCCTCCGCCATTTTCCTAATTATTTCATGTATTTATATGGTTTCTTGCAAACAATACCAACATCCCAGCCAACAAACGTAGTTCGATGTTGATCGTGTGGTACGGCGCGCGGTGTCGTCACGTTAAGTGAGGTAGTCGGCCAGGGGCTGAGATTGTAGCCTCGAACCATGAGGCCACTCTCCTTCAAGCGTCACCGTTTCCCACCTGAGATCATTCGCCGCGCGGTCTGGCTCTACGCCAGGTTCACGCTGTCGTATCGCGACATCGAGGAGATCCTGGCGGAGCGCGGTATCGACGTGTCCCTACGAAACGGCACGGCGCTGGTTCCTGAAATTCGGTCCGACCATCGCCGCCAACCTCGAGGCGCCTGCGTCCTCGTCCCAGCGACCACTGGCATCTTGACGAGATGGTGGTGCGCATCAACGGCAAGAAGCACTGGCTCTGGCGCGCCGTCGACAACGAGGGTGAGGAACTGGACTTCCTCGTCCAGACGAGGCGCAACGCCAAGGCCGCGAAGAAGCTCATGAAGAAGCTGCTCAAGAAGTATGGCTTCGCTCCCTCGCGGATCGTGACCGACAAGCTCGCGTCCTATCCGGCTGCCTTCAAAGCGATTGGACTGAGTGCCGAGCACGATCGTGGCCTCCGCGCCAACAACCGGGCTGAGAACTCGCACCTTCCAATCCGACGACGAGAACGAAAACAGCTGTCCGTCGTCAGAACATTTGGGACGCGTGAGCTCGTTTTCTAATTGAGTATCTGGCTCATCTTGATTTGATGTTAAGCCGCTTGTTGTTGATGGTTCAAGCGGCGGGTTTGGATGGTGAGTTTTTTGATCTTTTCCCTCTTTTCGATGATGGCTGTGTGGCGCCCGAAGTAAGCATCCGATGGTGTGACGTTGCCAATGCTCTCGTGGTAGCGATGGTTGTTGTAATAATCCACGAAGGTGCCGATCTGGTTTTCGAGATCGCCCTGCAGATAGTAGTTTTCCAGCAAGATCCGGTTCTTGAGCGTCTGATGCCAACGCTCGATCTTACCCTGGGTCTGCGGGTGATAGGGTGCACCGCGAACGTGCTCCATACCCTGGCCTTCAAGCCATTCGGCCAGATCGCCGGATATATAGGACGAACCATTATCGCTGAGCAGCCGGGGTTTATGGATGACCTCGGCCTGGTCGCAGCCTGATGCTTCCAACGCGAGTTCCAGTGTCTGGGTCACATCGCCCGCCTTCATGGTGGTGCACAGCTTCCAGGCGATGATGTAGCGCGAGTAGTCGTCGAGAATGGTCGACAGATAGAACCATCCCCATCCGATGACCTTGAAGTAGGTGAAGTCGGTCTGCCAGAGCTGGTTCGGAGCTGAGGTCTTGTCCTTGAACTCATTCGCTGCCTTGATGACGATGAAGGCCGGGCTGGTGATCAGGTCGTGGGCCTTGAGCAGCCGGTAGACAGACGCTTCTGAGACAAAATAGCGTCTCGTGTCAGTGAACCTCACGGCCAGTTCCCTGGACGATAGTTCCGGCTCATCCAGGGCCATCTCCACGATCTGCTGGCGCACATCGTCGGGGATGCGGTTCCACACCCGACCGGGGCCACTGGTGCGGTCATCAAGGCCGCCTCCACCTCGATACCGGTCGTACCACCGGTAAAACGTCGTGCTCGGGATGCCCAGCTTATCCAACGTCCGCCGGACCGGTAGATGAGAGCCTTCGACCAGCCTGATGATTTCCAGTTTCTCAGATGCGGGATATCTCATTCCTCGTCTCCCCCATCCCCGATCATGCTTTTTTTGAGTAACCGGTTCTCCAGTATCTGTTCGGCCAGCGCCTCCTTGAGATCGCGGGCTTCGACACGCAGTGTCTTAACCTCGGGACTGCTGGCCTGACGCGCCGTGTCGCCGGCAAGGCGCTTCTTGCCAGCCTCCAGGAACTCCTTGGACCAACTGTAATAAAGACCCTCGGCGATGCCTTCATGGCGACATAAAGCCGCGATGCTCTCCTCGCCGCGCAGGCCCGATAACACAATCCGGATCTTCTCCTCAGCCGAATAACGCTTGCGCGTCTTGCGCCGAATGTCGCGGATGGCCTGTTCTGCCGGGGCGCTCTTGCTCATGGTTTTCTGCCTCATCTTCGTTCCCTACGGTCACTACGATGAGCCAGAAAACTCCCTTATGAAAAACACCCAATCTGTCCCAAAGGCGCTGACGGCAGACAGGTTGCAACGGACTCGGCCTATGGCTTCGACATGGCCGCAGGTCGCGCGCTGTATCTCAGCAACTGTTCCCTGTGTCACGGCGCCAACGGCCAGGGCATCCCAAGCACCATGCCGCCACTCGATGGCAATGCGACGGTTGCCCAGGAAGATGCTGTGAACCTCTTGCTGGTCATCTCCAACGGGCTCAATCAGCAAGGGTCTGACGGGAGCGCTCTCTATGGCCCAATGCCGGCATTTTCAGACCGGCTGAACGTGACGCAGATGACCGATCTGGTGAACTACCTGCGGTTGGAGTTTGCCACGAACAGCGAACAACTGCAGGAACTGAACGCCGCAACGATCAGATCCATCCTCAGCGAGTGACCTGCTCCCAGAACCTGGCCCAGAAATCGTCAGAGAGCGCCGCCACCCACAACACCTTCCACCACCAGCGTCACCTGACAAGCCAAACAAACCACAAGCTGCTTCGTACCGGTTCATTCGAAGCGTAGGCATCAGTATCGCCTACCGTTTGAGATAGCCAATTCCAACTCTGCCGCGCGATCAATCTCCGAGAAGGCAACAATGCCGTAAAGGTTACTCAAACACCGCGCGCGGGAAATACAACGATACGACACTGACGGGCTTGTTCACCATTTCACTGATCGCAAGGTCTCCGCAGACACTGCACAACAGGTAGGCATCCATCGGCGCACAGCCGTGCAGACGCGCCAGAAGTTCGATCATGTGTCGCGTTGCCAGACGAGCTGCCTCGACCAGGTCTTCATGAACCCCACAGGTCACATGATAGCCGGCGTAGTCGAGATGGCGCACGACCGGCCCCGGCGTCGTGAGTTGAGGACCGGGAATGCTCCAGTCCTTGATCAGGTCGACCTGGATGGCGACAGACATCGCACTTTCGAGTGCCGTGCCGGCAAGTTCGCCGTTGCCCTGTGCGGCATGGGTGTCGCCCAGGGACAGGAGGCCGCCGGCAACTTCAACCGGAAGATAAAGCTCGGTACCAAGCGAGAGGTCGCGCATGTCGAGATTGCCGCCCACCCTGCGCGGCGGCAGGGCGCTGTGTGTGCCGGGTTCAGCCGGCGCAAGGCCGATGATGCCGGGAAAGGGTTTGATGGGAACCCGTGCAAGATCGTTGAGCATGGCCGGCTGTGCACCGCTGGGATCGTAGTGCCAGATCTTCAGCAGTGACTCGGGGAAATCATCGGTGAGGATGCCGTAGCGTGGGCTGACGATGCTCCATCCCCAACCACAGGGCGCGAACGACAGGAAGGTAATCTTCACCGTATCGCCAGGCTCAGCACCGTCGATCTCAATCGGCCCGGTCAACGGCGTGAAGTTGTCCCAGTCGAACGTATCGATGTCGGACGTCGTCGAATCCGGCGTAATCTCACCGCCTCCGGTATCGATCACATGGACTTCGATGCTGTCGCCGGGCGCCATGGTCAATCCTGGCGGATGATCCCGGTTCCAACCGCGATGATGGTGATGTGCATGGATTGTATGGGCCTGTCCCAATGACATTGAAGATCCCCTGGTTGGAGTCAGGCAGCGTACTTACACCTTGGCAGCCATTATAGCGGCGTTCGCATTCAGCAGGGCGATGACATCTGAATGAGACGCCAGGGCAGGCGTTGGCAAACCCGCAACGAGCGACCACAATCACGTCAACCAGCATGAGAGAACCACGATGAACGAGAATCAGCCACTGGCGGGTCAGGTCGCCGCCGTCACGGGGGGCGCCCAGGGTATCGGACGGGCAATCGCCGATCGTCTCGCGGCCGACGGTGCCAAGGTCTGGCTACTGGACTTCGACGGCGATGCCGCCGCCCGCGCCGCAAGCGAGTTCGGCAACCTGGGCGCTGGGCACGCCACCGATGTCTCGGACGAGGCAAGCCTGATTGACGCGCGCGACGCAATACTGGCAGCAGACGGGCGCATCGACATTCTGATCAACAATGCAGGTCTCTATCCCGCCGCCACGACGCGCGAACTCAAGATCGCCGACTGGGACCGGGTGTTCGACGTCAACTGCAAAGGCGTGTTTCTGGCCAGCCGCGTCTTCATGGAACCGATGATCACGGCAGGCTACGGCCACATCGTCTCGATCGTCACCGTCGACGCCTATGTCGCCAAGCCCAACATGCCGCATTACGCCGCTTCGAAGGCCGCGGTTCTGAGCCTGGTTCGCACCTTCGCCCAGGAGCTTGCCCCTCACGGCATCATGGTCAACGGCGTCAGCCCCGGCGCGATTGCGACCGAGCGTGCCAAAAGCGAGGGCTGGCTCACCAAACACATCCCCAACATCCCGGTCGGCCGCGCGGGCGAGCCGTCCGACATCGCCGAGGTGGTGGCCTTCCTGGCCTCACCCGCCAACCGCTTTGTCACCGGCGAGACGGTGGTCGCCAGCGGCGGCATGGTGATGGTCTAGCCGTCCGATGCGGATCGGCGGACGATGAGTTCCGGACACCCACATGGAGCGCCGGTCACGTTCGGATTATTCGTGGCGCCGAACGCCGGGTGTCTCTCTGTTGTTCTGATCTCAGAAGCCTTGCACACGGCCAATCGTCTCAGCGACCCGCACCTGATCGCTGAGGTGAGACAGCACGTTCGCAGCGGCGCCTGCATCTAGGCCGCGAAGCTCCCGCCCACAGTGAAGACCGTTTCTCACCCTACTGGGATGGCGGCACTGTGCACCTGGCCAGGCTGGTCGAAGAAGCGATGCGGGACTGACATTGGCCGATCGCGGATGCGGAGCGCTTTACGTGGCAGTTTCGGCTAGGCTCGGGTCTTCTGGATTCGGGGAACCATCGCACGATGAAACTCATCATATCGAAATGGTGGCGCGCAGTTGCCCTGGTGCTTTCCATGGTCACAGCTGACGCGACGTTGGCCGACACGGCGCTACCGGAGTTCCGTTCTTATACGATTTACAGAGACGGCTCGGAAATCGGTATTCGGAACCTGACGATTGTGCAGCAGGGCGAAGATACCGTTGGCGATATCGTCACCAGCATCGAAGTCAGCGTGGCGTTCATCACGGTCTTCACACGTGACGAGGAATTTCGTGAGGTTTGGCGCGGCGGGCAGCTTGTTTCGTTCACCAGCGTCGTCGACGACGACGGCGAAGACTTCACGGTCGAGGCCGTGCGCGACGGAACGGATATCAAGGTGACGGCAAACGACGTGAGCTACCAGGCACCGGCAGATTCGCTGCCGGGCACCTACTGGACGCAGGACATCGGCGATGCGTCGACCCTGATTCATGTCAAGACCGGCATCTTGCAACAGGTAACGACCGAGCCTGCCGGCGAGAAAACGGTTGAGACCGGCATGGGGCGCGTCGCGGCGTTTCACTACACGATGACCGGCGACGAGAATGTCGAACTCTGGTTCGACAACACCGGCGTCGTCGTGCGTGCGGTGTATGCCTCCAATGACGGAAGCGAAATCGAGTTCCTGATGGCTGAATCGCGATAGATTCCGGGATTGGCGAATGTGCCGCAAGCCTGGGCCAAGGGCGAACCACGCCCTCTACGCCGGACCTGCTGATTCAAGACCATCGGGGACGTCCCGGGAAAGCAGTGTTGTTCCGGTATCTTCGACAAGCACGGTCTCGATCATGAAAAATAGGCCGCGATGATCGCCCAGGTAGAACTGGTTCTCGAAGTTGATGGCTGTCCCGGCCTCAAAGATCTTTTCGCGTCCGATGTCTGACATAGGGTCAAAGACATAGTTGCCAGTCCATGCCGGCGGAAAGGCAATGCCCATTTCATAGCCGCCGATCCAGCTCCTGCGATCCCATATACCGGCATCCTCGTAATAGCGCAGCATCTCAGCCGACAGCGTTTCGGCACTGACACCAGGTTTGAGTGTTTCCTTCAGGACTTCCAGCGACCCGGCGGCGGCTTGGGCCAGCCGACGATCCTCTGCAGCAGGTTCCCCTGTCCACCAGGTGCGCGCGAGATTGGCATGGTAGCGGCGCGAAACCCCCGCAAGGTCCACCACGACCGCTTCATCGGCGCCAATGCGCCGGTCGGTGGCCAGCGCGTGGGGGCCAGCCGTCTTGGGCCCTGAGAGCACCGGAGGAATGACAGCAGGAACCTCACCACCCTGATGCCCCATCGCCGCAAGGGCATCACCCAGGACGGCAACCTCCATGACTCCAGGCGCAATGGCATCACGGGCAGCGGCAAGGCCGGTACAGCCGATACGACCGGCTTCGCGCAGACGATCCATTTCGGCAGGTGATTTCAACCAGCGCACCTCGCGCAACACATCGCTGCCGTCACGAACCATGGCGCCTCTGGCCTCCAGGCGCTCCTGGAACCGCTCGCTGATGGCGCGGTTGGGACGGCTGCTCCAGAACTCCAGCCCGATGGTGCCACCCAGCCAGCCCAGCGATGCCAGTTCGTCGGCAACATAGGCCGTACCGTCACGGGTGCGGCCGGGCGGAAAGCAGCGAATATCGCTGAGACCGGTATAAGTGCGATGCATGACCGTCTCGCGGTCGGTATCGAACAGGACCATGTGATCGTGGTCGACATGAACGGCAATCCCGCTGGTCGCGGGCCATTGCTTCGGGCTTTGCCCAGCCTGTGTGAAGGCGCTGCGGTAACCCGAAAGATAATACATGCTCTCGGGTGCACTAAGGTACAGGCAGTCCACGCCCTCTGAAGCCATGCGCTCACGGACCCGCTTCAAGCGCGCTGCATATTCCCACGGTTCAAAAGCCGGTTCGGGGTCGGGGTAGTTGCCAGCCCGCAGATCATCGCGCTCCGCCATGGTTCAGCCCTTCATGCAATGCGCAATCAATTCAGCAGGGATTCTTCCATAGGATAGGTCGACATCAGTTCGCAGCCATCTTCGGTGACCAGGACCTGCTCTTCCAGCTTCACGCCATCGTGCTCGCCCAACGGGCCCATATAGCTCTCGACCGTGACCACCATGCCAGCTTCCAGTTTCCCGTTGTAGGGGTTGAGCCCCCTGTGGAACGGATCAATCCTTGGGTACTCATCGCACATGCCCACACCATGGATAATGCAGGTATAGGCGTTGTCCTGGTACTCCTCGGGGATTGGGAACGATTGTTGCTGGATCTCGTGGAACGTGATGCCGGGCCGCACCAGTTTCATGTTGTGCTGCACTTCCTCATAG
Organism: uncultured Alphaproteobacteria bacterium; assembly: GCA_943787175.1. Classification (GTDB taxonomy): domain Bacteria; phylum Pseudomonadota; class Alphaproteobacteria; order SP197; family SP197; genus SP197. The sequence goes on along the minus strand of CALSLK010000037.1, from coordinate 59,731 downwards.
GCCAGGCGATAGATTTCCTTTTGCCTTTTTGTCGGCTCCGCCGGGCCGCAATGGAAGGTACGGGAGATGTCGCAGAAATAGCCTAACGGGCCGACCATATCGGTATCAAAGCCCACGAGATCACCGGACTCGATAACGCGCTGGGACGCCTCCTGCAGCCAGGGATTGATCCTGGGGCCTGAGGCCAGCATGCGGCCCTCATGCCATTCGCCGTGATTGGCCAGGTTGGTGTAGTTGAGGAGACCCCACAATTGCAGTTCCGTAACGCCCGGGCGCAGGCTTTCCTTCATCTTTGCCATGCCCAGTTCCGCGACGGCGACTGCCCACTTGATACATTCGATTTCGTCGGGCGACTTGATGAGCCTTGCGCGCTCTGACAGCACGATACCATCGACCACCTCGAGCCCGCGCTGCAGACAGGCCTGTGTGACACTGGGATTCACGTATTCAATGGCGACGCGACGGTTGTCGGTGCCGATTTCACTGAGATAACGGACCAGGTCATCGGCAAGCAGCCTTGCGTTGTCGGCAAGGTTGTCTCCGCCGTCGAAATAGGAGATCGGCCGCACCGGCATCGAACGGTCGATCAGGTTGGAGTCGGCATAAGCGCCGTGAATCGTGGTGGGGCCGTCGGGCGCCATGAAGAGATAAGTGGATGGTATGCGCGACTGGAAGAGCGAGTAGGTCGAATAATCAACGGCGTAGCGAAGGCTGATGGGATTGACGATGACCATCGCAGCGACATCGTGTTCGCGCATTTGCTCCTTCAGGCGTTTGTTGCGATAGGCATAGAGCCGGTCGTGATCGATCTCAGGCAGCTCACGGTATTGCCGCAGGTCACTCCAGTTATCTTGTGAGAGCAACGCATCAGGAGATTGGGCCATGGGTCATCTGCTCCAGTTCGATCAGTCTCGCCGGGCAATCGTTGGCCAGCGCCACCTACAAGGTTGAACAGCAGAAGAATTCAGATCGTGACTGACTGCAATTGAAAACTTGGCGTGCAAATTTCAAGAATCGTTACATTGAGCCCGATGATTCAATGAGTTCAAGAATGATGCCGTTGGGGTCGCGCAAGTAAACCGCCCAGGCCGGCTGGTCCGGATCGTCCGTTAGGCAAGCAGCCTCCCCCTGACGCTTCGCACCGGCGGCCAACAGTTCACGCTGGGTTGCGGCGATGTCGTCGCACAAAAATGCCATATGGGATGCGCCGGATTTCTGAGGGCTGACGTCCAGGGACGCACTGTCATCTTGCGGACAGGCAATCAGTTCGACCTCATAACCATGGCCTTTGAGGATCGCGATATCCATGAGCAGGCCGGGAACACCGACCACCTGACCCAGTTCCTTGCTGCCCCACGGTCGGCGATCCACCAGCTCGAACCCCAGGGGCCCGGTCCAGAACATCACGGAGGCATCAAGATCAGCCACCGTGAAGCTGGTATGGACAAGTCCGGTAATGGCCATTTTCAACATTCCCTAATGGAAATAGGTGCCGCCATCGATGTTGATCGCCTGACCGGTCATGGCACGCGAGGTGTGGAGATAGGCCATGGCATAGGCGATGTCTTCGGGGGTTTGCAGGCGCTTGATGAGTTGATCGTCCACATAGGAATCAACGCTTTTTCCGGCATCCCTGGCAAGCGCGCGGATCATGGGGGTATCGACGACACCCGGGCAGACGGCGTTGACCAGGATGTCATGCTCAGCCATCTCCTGGGCCAGCGCCTGGGTAAAACCGACCACGGCAAACTTCGAGGCAGTGTAGTGAGACAGGCCTGGATCTCCGCGTTTTCCAGAAATCGAGGCCGTGGAAACGATCGAGGCCGGTGTCCCCTGCTTCACCATCCGGCGCGCCACGGCGCGCGACATCAAGAACACACCGGTGATGTTGATCCCCATCACGAAGTTCCAATCCTCGAGCGACATGTCGGTGACGTTCGTGACGGAAAGAACCCCGGCGTTGTTGACCAGAAGGTCGAAGCCGCCCAGTTCCTGCCAACATGCCGCAACACCCGCATCAACGCTGGCTTCGTCAGCAATGTCGATGGCAAACGCACATCCCTTGCCGCCGGCCTTTGTGATCGCCTCCAGCGTTGCCTGTGCGCCGGAAAGGTCCTTGTCGGTTGCAGCAACCGTTGCGCCCCACCTCGCCAATGTTTGTGCAATCTCGCCACCCATGCCACCGCCTGTGCCAGTCACGAGCACGCGCTGCCCCCGGAGGTTGATATGCCGGTTCATGCGCCTGCCATTCCTGTGACGAGGTTGCGATAGAACTCTGCTGCCTTGGCGACTTCACCTATGTCGACGGATTCATCGATGATGTGGGCATCACTTTCTGCGCCCGGCCCAAACCCGATGGTCGGCACCTTGCGAACCCCGGCTGATTCCGAGCCATTGGTGCAGAAGCCGAAAACGCCCAAGCGCGGTTCATCGCCCATCTCCCGGATCGCGTCGATCGCTTTGGCCACCAGCGCGTGATCACGATCCAGGCTCCAGGCCGGCATCCACCGGATCGGCTCGAACGCCTTTTCGGTATAGGCAGAGACCTCGCTGTCGGTCACCTTGAGATCGTAATTGCTGATATTATCGGCCGTCAGCGCGTCGCGCATGGCGCTCAGAATGTCCTCCTGTGTCTCGCCAACCAGAGTGCGGCGGTCAAACCGGATGGTCACCGAGTTGGGCAACATCGAGATCGAAGGATGCGGATCGGAAATGATGTCGGTGGCCACAAGGATGCCCTTGCCCAGTTCCTCACTGGTCACCGGCTTCATGGCATCAAGCGCACGCAGCGCACGGGCCGCAAAGTCGATGGCATTGACGCCACGTTCGGGATAGGCGGCATGCGATGGTTTGCCGTGAATGGTGAGCAACATCTCAAGACGACCCTTCTGGGCTGTCTTGAGTTCCAGGCTTGTGGGTTCACAAATCACGACTGCCTGAGGATCGATCCGATCCATGACCGATCCCAGAGCGACGCCTTCAATGGTTTCTTCCAGCACAGTGGCCGAGACTGCGACCTGATGCTTGAGCGTGCCTTCACGTGCAGCAGCCGCGACACCGCAGATCGCTGCAGCGAGCCCACCTTTCATGTCCGTCGAGCCGCGCCCCCAAAGGCGTCCGTCACGGATTTCGCCACCAAAGGGGTCGACCGACCATTCACCAACAACCGGCACCACATCCATGTGACCGTCAAACAGAAGGTGGGTCGAGGCATCTTCAGGGCCGACCTGGCCCAGTACGGTGCCAAAGCTGTCCCGGGTGACCTCACGGTATCCCAGGTCGCGCATGGTCTGTTCGACCGCATCCGCAACAGCGCCCTCCTGGCCCGACACGCCAGGAATACGTACCAGCTTCTGTGTGAGTTCCACTGCATCCATCACGACCACCTTCCGACCGGTCTCCCGGCTTTATGTTCCGCATCTGTTTCGACCCTGCCCGGATCGGGCTTTGCCACCGTTTCCGGCGAACCATCAGTATCGGCCATGATAACGTCGCCTGCACCACCGATTTCCATGACAACCGTCTGTGCATGACCGTACGTTCGTGATGAGGGAAAGTCAGAGATCATGTTCACCGTCACTGGCACCCAAGCCCAATCAGCGAGACACTAACTGCTTGATCGTTTCAGCCAACGACTGGAGAGACCCCAGATATGCGCATTTTCCTGATGATCCTGGGAGCGGTCGTCTCCGTGGGGGCCCTGCTCTTCTGGATCTACCTGAACGAGATGGCGTCCGCATTCAATACAAGCAATGTGAAATCATCCATGGTCTGGTTTTCCGGCGAAGCGGTCCGTCTGTTCTGGCTGCCATTTGTCGCAGGTGTCGGCATCATCTTTGTAGGCTGGAGATACGCCTGAACTCCGACCTCTGATCATCCCGACGACAGCAAACAAAACCGCCAGAGCAGGGTGCCAACGCACCCTGCTCTTCTGCATTACAGCGTTTTCTTGTCATCGTTGATGATGTTCATCAAAGCAACGCCGCTATTGCCCGGCTCAACCGCTGCAAACGGCCCGCCCTGATAGAGATAGGTCGGGTCGTTCAGGTCTTGTATCGGCGTTTCAGCCAGGACCTTTTCGGCAAATTGCTCAGCGTTGTCCCTGGGCCGATAACCAAGGTAGCGGGCGCTGTCGTTGTTGACCGGTGCGCGATCGTTGTTGGAGACACCATAGATAACCGTGAACTTGGTCGTGGGCGTGTCGATCGCGCGTTCGACCAATTGAATGAGGTCGCCATAAGACAACCACGAACCCAGCGCGCGGGCGTTGGTGACCTGAGCGCAAGAGAGAATGCGCAGGCAGACCGATTCCATCTGGTACTTGTCCCAGTAGAGCGAGCCCAGGTCCTCGGCAAAACACTTTGCCAGTCCATAAAATGTGTCGGGCCGGTGCGGCACCTCCGTACCAATACACTCGGTACGTGAATGCATGCCCACGGCGTGGATCGAACTGGCATAAACCACGCGCCGCAATCCGTTGACCCGCGCGGCCTCCCAGACGTTATAGGCACCAATGATGTTGGACTGCAGGATGTCATCAAACGGTGCTTCGTCGCCAATGGCACCAAAGTGCACGACCATTTCGGCTCCCTTGAGCACATCGGTCATCTCATCGAGCCGGGCCAGATCGGCCCTCACATAGGTTTCGCGATCATGGAGCTTTCCGAAGTCCTCAACCAGGTCCGTCGAGACAAGCTCATCGGCCATGCCAAGCAACGGTTCACGCAGATAGGAACCAAGTCGACCGGCAGCACCGGTAAGAACGATTTTCTTCATGTTGGATACTCGCAAGTTTGCCAGGTTTCAGTGATGCAATGGGCGCAGCCTGTTGGCAGGCCTTCGCGTTCGATTTCCGCTCTAACGCAGTGATGCGCCGATGAATAGGAAACATACGTTCCGATTGCCAGGAAGGGACAGATTGTATGGCGTGATGTTCGCCGGCAAGGGGCCACACTTCCTCTCCAGTTTCATGAAACTTGATACGGCTTGGGCGCATTGGGATTTCGTATGAGCTGGCTTGATGGCTCCAGTTCCAAGTTGGGAGTGTTGAATGTGAACAGATTTCTCGGCCTGCTTGCTATCTGCCTGATCGGCATGCCGTCGGCTCCTTCTGCCTTTGCAATGAGTGTTACGGGGATAAATCTAGTCGACCCTCCCGTTGTCCTATCGAACGACAGTGACCGGACACTAGTTGTCAGATGGCAAACCTCCATTCCCGGTGTTGCTGCATCCCCTGTTGACGAACATGTTCTGCCCGCCGGGACAGCTCAGGAGCATCTCAAGCATGCCAACTTCTGGGTCGCTTAACCCGGAACAACAGGCGAGACCCGATCCGTGCCCAACATGATCGAGGTCTGGGTTTATGCCGAAGACGCGCCGGATTTGCTGATCTCACACTTCAGGACATTCCGGGATCTCTACCCCTACAATCTCAGGGAAGACGACAAATCCGTCATACTGGAGATCGACATTTCCAACAGCACCGGCATCAACGTAAAGCTTGAAACATTCCGTTAGGGTGCCGCCACGCGATGACCAACCCATAGTCGAATCGAGGCATTAGGGCCTCGACACACTGCGAGGCAGCGCTGTTCTCGCTGTGGTTGGAACTCACTTCTGCTGGGCGTTTTTCCCGAACTTTGTCATCGGGAACTTCAATGGCCTTGGACTGCCGGCTGGTGTGGAGCCCTTTCCGTTCTACAATCTGATTGTGCTCAATGTTCTCGCGGTTGCACTTCTGATGGCGGTGAGCGGCTACGCCACGGTTGAAGCTTGGTCGTCGCGCTCAGCCCGGCAGTCCTGCTGGTGCTGGGTCTTGCCGTCTTCTTCTTTCGACCCCTCACCGCAGCGATTGTGTTGGGCGCTGCCATCGCAGCATCCAGACACTCTGGATTGTTGGGAAGCCCGAACCTTGCGGTCCGTGTCGCCCTGATCGCGGCCGCGCTTCTTGTCGGTCTCAACCCCGCCGGGTCCGGCACCGGAGGCCTGACGCTGGCGCTGTGGTACGACTCTTGGCTGCCCGATACATGGGGACCCATAGCCACCGCACTTGTCACCATCGTCTTGCTGTGGATCGCCACCTGGGCCTTCTATCACCATGTCGAGCGCCTGATTCTGATCAGGGTTTCCATGATAGGAGAAAGCAAGCAAGCGCCGGCGGGGGAGTAAGGGCGAAGGTTTGCACATTCTAAGCGTCGCAATTGACGCATTTGGCTGGCATCTTTGCGTGTACTAGGGCGCGCAAGAGCCGCAGTAAGCGGTCAGGCGATTACAAAATGGGGCAAAATTCATGGGCGCAAGTCACGACTTCGATCTGATATGCATTGGCAGCGGGCCAGCCGGGCAGCGGGCCGCTGTGCAGGCAGCAAAACTGCGCAAACGTGTTGCGATTGTGGAGCGCGGGCTCGATGTCGGCGGTGTCTGTGTCCATACGGGAACCATCCCGTCAAAGACCTTCCGTGAAGCCGTCCTATCAGTGACCGGCCATCGAAACGGGGCAGCCTATATCTCAAGCCAGGAGGGCGGTATCGGGTCCGACGAGCGCCCCACTGCAGAGCGCCTGCTTTCGCGGGTGGACGCCATCGTGAAGACCGAGGCCGCGTGCAGCAGGACCAGCTTCGCCGCAACAATGTCGAAATTATTGCCGGCACGGCGACCCTGACCGGGCCCAACAGCGTGTTGGTCCATGGGCCCGGCGGCAATCGCGAGATGACGACCGAAAACGTGATCATCGCCGTGGGCACCAAACCCTCTCCCAATGTGGACATACCGACAGGACTGGCCAGCGTCATCACAAGCGATGACATTCTCAAGCTCAAGGAACTGCCTCGCAGCATGATCGTCATTGGCTGTGGCGTGATCGGCGTCGAATACGCGTCCATGTTTGCAGCATTGGGGATCGAGGTGACCGTGGTTGATGGCCGAGAGCGCCCGCTTGAATTTCTCGATGGCGAAATCGTCGATGAACTGATCCATCAGATGCGTCGCAACATGGTGACCTTCAGGCTGGGTGAATCGGTCGAGCGCATCGAGCCTCATGAAGGGCCACCTGAAAAGGCACTGGTGTTCCTGCAATCTGGCAAACGCCTGGTGGCCGATCTGGTCCTTGCCTGCACGGGAAGGGCTGGCGCTTCCGACACCCTGGACCTTCAAGCCGCCGGCCTGTCTGCGGATGCCCGTGGCAGGATCAAGGTGGATGAGGAATTCCGAACGGAAGTTCCCAACATCTTTGCCGTTGGTGATGTCATTGGATTTCCAAGCCTGGCAGCAACGTCATCCGAGCAGGGCCGCCTTGCCGCGCGCCACGCCTTCGGGCTGCCTGCCGAACCAATGGCCACGCATTTCCCGGTTGGAATCTATGCGATCCCTGAAATCTCCATGGTCGGCGAAACCGAGCTTGAGCTGACCCGCCAGAAAGTCCCCTATGAAACCGGCCTTGCCCATTACCGCGAGATCGCGCGAGGGCAGATCCTGGGTGATGATTCCGGATTGCTGAAACTGATCTTCCATGCCGAAGACTTCAGGCTTCTGGGCGTCCACGTCATCGGCAGTGGCGCCACCGAACTGGTTCATATCGGCCAGGCGGTTGCCGCACTGGGTGGTGGTATCGACTACTTCATGAATACGGTTTTCAACTATCCGACCCTGGCTGAGTGCTACAAGGTCGCGGCTCTGGATGCTCACAACAAGCTGATGCTTTAGAGTTCCATCGGGAACAACCAGGGCGACGTTAACGACATCATGGCGGAAACCTTCGACTACATCCTCGTTGGGGCAGGATCGGCCGGCTGCGTGCTGGCAAACCGACTGAGTGAAGATCCCGCGACCCGCGTGCTGTTGCTGGAAGCCGGTGGCAGGGATGACAACCTGTTCATCAAGATCCCAGCCGGGTTCATCAAGGTGGTCAACGAACCCTCGATCCAGTGGCCTTATGTCAGCGAGCCCGAGCCTCAGCTCAACAATCGGCGCATGTGGCAGCAACGCGGCAAGGTTCTGGGCGGTTCGTCCTCGATCAACGCCATGATGTACATGCGCGGCAATGCGCTGGACTACGATACCTGGGCCGAGATGGGGGCGACTGGCTGGTCCTATGCCGATGTCCTGCCGTATTTCCGACGTTCCGAGACCTATGACCGTGGCGCGGACCCTTATCGCGGAGATTCCGGGCCGTTGGGCGTTCAGTCCGGTGGCAAGGATTCTCCCCTCTTTGATGCCTTCATCGAAGCGGGTGTTGAAGCCGGGTATCCACGCAACCCTGACCTCAACGGACGCCAGCAGGAAGGATTCGGGCCATCAGACAGCACGGTCTGGAAAGGCCTGCGCTCCAACACGGCACGGTCTTTCCTTCACCCCGTGGAGAAACGACCCAACCTGGAAGTCCGTACGCGATCCCACGCGACCCGAATCCTGATCGAGGATCACCGCGCAACCGGCGTTTGCTACGAACGTGGCGGAAAACATCTGGAAGCACGCGCAGAGCGCGAGGTCATCCTGTGCGGTGGCGCCATCAACACGCCCCAGCTTCTGATGCTGTCGGGCATCGGTCCCGGCGCCCATTTGTCTGAGCACGGCATCGCATCCGTCCATGACCTGCCAGGGGTCGGCGCAAACCTGATGGACCATCTGTGCGTCTACATGCACTGGGAATGCAAGGAACCTGTGAGCATGCAGCATCACATGCGCAAACCGCGCTTCTGGCTGACGGGTCTGCAGTGGCTGCTGTTCAAATCCGGTGTCGCAGCACGTACCCAGGGAGAGGCCGTGGGTTTCATGCGCAGCCGGCCCGGCATCAAGTGGCCCGATGTCCAGGTCGATTTTGTCCCGGCAGCGTTTCTTGAGGACATGACCGTCGCGCCGGTCCCTCATGCCTATTCGGCACATCTGGGTCCCCTGCGTCCCAAAAGCCGCGGCAAGATCGGGTTGCGATCACTCGACCCGTACGACATGCCGAGCATCTTTTTCAATTATCTCGACTGCGAGGAGGACTGGCAGGACATGCGGGCTTCCATAGCCCTGACCCGCGAAGTCTTCGCGCAGCCGGCCTTCGATGCCTACCGCGCCGGTGAGATGCTGCCCGGTGATCATGTCAACGATCAGGAAGGCATCGACGCCTTTATCCGCGAGACTGCAACGACCAACTTCCATGCCTGCGGAACCTGCAAGATGGGCAGTGACCCGATGGCAGTGGTCGATCCGGAATGCCGTGTTCACGGCATCGACGGTCTGCGTATCGCCGATACCTCGGTCATACCCCAGATCACCAGCGGCAATACCAACGCCCCTGCGATCATGATCGGCGAGAAAGTCTCCGACATGATCAGAGGCCGCAGCGCACAACGCGCGCAGGTTGACGTTTTTGTCGCCCAAAACTGGGAAACTCACCAGCGCCCCATGGCTGCTGCCAGGAGTAGCGCAACAAGCTCCGGGTGATCCGCCGGAACCCGCCTTGCGTAAGGGGCAGTATGATCTCGCAGTCCCGTCGCACACTTCTTGGTCGTCTGGCCGTGCTGCCCCTGGCAGCACTTGCGGGCGCATGTTCCAAGGCTGACGTCGTCAATGCGTTTGTGACGCGTGATGGTTATGACGTTGTCGAAGACCTTGCCTATGGCACCCATGAACGACAGCGGCTGGACGTTTACCGCCCACACAGTGCCACCGGTTCATCTCCGGTCGTGGTGTTTTTCTATGGTGGTGGTTGGAACTCGGGCGAACGGGGCGACTATCTGTTTGTGGGCCAACGCCTGGCAGCAGCAGGGTTCATCGTTGTCATTCCAGATTACCGTGTGCTTCCCGAAGTTGCCTTTCCGGATTTTCTGGAAGACAGCGCGCAGGCTGTAGCCTGGGTCGGCCGAAACATTGCCGAATATGGCGGTGATCCCGACCGGGTCGGCATGGCAGGCCATTCTGCCGGCGCCTACAATGCAATGATGCTGGCGCTTGATGTGCGCTATCTCGAAGCCGAAGGCTGGTCTGCCGATCGCATCGGGGCAGTTGCAGGCCTGGCGGGCCCCTATGATTTCCGCCCCTTCGACTCCACGCTTCTGCGCAACACATTTGGTCGTCACCCCGACCCGGACGCAACCCAACCCATCACCTTTGCCCGCGGGGATGCTCCACCCATTCTGCTGGCGACGGGGCTGGACGATACAACCGTTCTGCCCGCCAACTCAGAGCGGCTTGAGGCTGCGATACGGCAGAGGGGGGGAGACGTCGAACTGATCACCTATCCCGGTGTCGGCCATATCGGCATTGTTGCATCCCTGGCAGATCCACTGCCTGAAACAGCACCTGTCGCCGATGACCTGATACGCTTTCTGAGTGAAAAACTCTGAAGCCTTTCTTATTGCGCTGCGAGCTGAGATTCGATGGCAGTAACAACTGTGTCCGATGTCGGCTTGGTCGTACTGGCATACCAGTCGACAAACGTGCCATCGGCCGCGATCAGATACTTGTAGAAGTTCCAGCGGGGCACGCCGGCTGAACCAGCCTGCTTGGAAATCCAGGCAAACAGGGGATGGGCTTGCGATCCCTTCACATGCTGGCGCTCCAGCATGGGAAAGTTGATGCCGTAGTTCACTTCGCAGAAGGCCTTGATCTCACCACTTGCGTCATACTCCTGGCTGCCGAAATCATCAGACGGCACGCCAAGTACAACAAGGCCACGATCGCGGTAGGTATCCCAAAGCTTCTGCAAGCCCTCGTATTGAGGCGTGAAGCCACACAGAGAAGCGGTGTTGACCACAAGAACAGGATGGCCGGCGAGCAAAGCCGGATCGATTGGTTCTCCATCCAGGCTTGCAAGGTCGAGTTTCGTCCAGTCGATGGCCTCGGCCTTGCTGTCATTGGTCCCCATCAGAAGGGTTACAACCGCTGCAACAACGGCACCAACACGCATCGCACGCTCTCCTAGATCGTCAGGAAGGGATCAATCAGGCGCCCCAGAGGGCCCGTCAAGCGCAAGGGCGCTGTCGTAACTGCCAAACAAAGACAGGGAACACCTTCATCCGCAATCGGGCGATGATCAAGGTCGGGGTCGGCAACCTCGATATCTCCGGGGCCAAACTGCCCCGTCTCATCATGAAAGCTGCCCTGGAGCACCAGGGTCAGTTCCAGTCCGCGATGGCTGTGCTGAGGCGCGCCCTTTCCCGGCGCAATACGCAGCAACCTGACACGGTGACCGGGATCGTCGCAGGGCAGAAAGATCGTTTCGATTGGCCCCTGTCTGCCCCAGCGCAGCTTGCCATTGTGCAGAGGAATGTGATCGCGGAGTGGGCGCGGCAGATGATCGATTTCAACGCCGGTCGGCTGTGCGGTTTGGGGCACGCTTACCTGACCGGCGCCGGCCTCAATGCGTGCCATCAGGTCTTCAAAAGCATTTCCCCGGACCTCTCCGCCAACTGTCTCATCAAGCATGGCACCGCCGACGGCCTCGAGAGCCTCGACGTCCCGACGACAGGCCGGGCACAAAGCAAGATGGGTCGCAGTGATGAGCGAGAGCGAATGGCTCATGCCGCCACTGGCATAGTCGAGCAGCATGGTCTGATCGAGATGATGGGATATCATTATTCCAATCCTTCCATGGATTGACGCAGTTTCCCCAGAGCAAGTCTGAGGCGGGATTTGACCGTTCCCAGAGGGACGGAGATTTCTTCTGCAATTTCCGAATGCGACATATCCCTGTGATACGCGAGCATGACGATTTCGGATTGATCCGGTGGCAAAAGAGCAAGCGCGCTTTTGATGTGGGCCGCCATCTGGGTATGGCTGGTCTGCTCATCGGGCAACGGGGCCTTGTCTTCCTGCTCGGGCACGGTTGCAGGATCATCGATATCGACTTCCGGCCGGCTTCTGCGCGCCAGATCGATGCGTCGGTTACGCGCGACGGTAAAGATCCAGGTTGATGCCGTTGCCTTGGCCGGATCATAGGTCTCTGCGCGGCGCCAGATGATCGCCATCACATCCTGGACCAGGTCATCCAGAGAACCATCGGGCGTGCGGCGGCGGATCAGGAACGACCGCAGACGCGGGGCGAAGTGATTAAAAAGCCTGCGGAATGCTTCGCGATCCTGTGACGTACCGACCGCAACAAGATCTCGCTCGAGATCTTGTTTGCTGGGGGTTTCCGATCCGGATCGCGTTGTCGTCATGGCGCCGTCTAACCCGTACGGCACATCGTCAGCAAGTGCCGTTTGTTCACTGTCCACGAACATGATTGCCTCGTTTGGTCCAACTACCTACGTACAAAGCCCACATTCGGATCACACAGAGTGATCCGATCCCCATGGGTTTTCGAACAAGTGGCATGATCGCGCACAAAACTCCTCTCAAGATTGCTGTCATCGGTTCCGGTATTTCAGGCTTGGGTGCCTCCTGGGCTCTGTCCAGGCGTCACGACGTCACGTTGTTCGAGCGTGACAGCCGGCCAGGAGGCCACGCGAACACGCAGATCGCGCGGCTGGATGGCTGTGATGTTCCCGTCGATACTGGTTTCATTGTCTACAACACCGTCAACTATCCCCATCTGGTGCGTCTGTTTGAGACGCTGGATGTCGCTACCGACGCAAGCGACATGTCATTTGCCGTATCGCTGCAGGGCGGCGCCTGGGAAATGGCCGGACATCTGACTGGCCTGTTCGGCAGCACGGATCAGTTCACAAGTCGCGAACACTGGGGCCTGCTGGCCGATACCGTGCGTTTTTTCCGTCAGGCGGAACAAGCGCTGAGCGATCCCGCAACCCGTGATGAACGACTGGGAAGCTGGCTTGACCGGAACGCCTATGGCGCACCGTTCGTCACGCGCTTTCTGGTGCCTATGGCAGCTGCGATCTGGTCATCTTCGGCAACGGGAATTCTGGACTATCCGGTGCGGCCTTTCGTGCGCTTCTTTCACAATCACGGGCTGCTGCGGCTGGTCAACCGCATCCCATGGCGAACCGTTAAGGGCGGAAGCCAAGCCTATGTCAGCCGCCTGATCGACGATATGCAGGCCGAAATCGTGTTCAACGCTGAAATCGCACAGGTTACGGCCACGCCGACCGGACCCTGCATTATCGAGGTCAACGGTAACCGGAGAAATTTTGACGCCGTGCTTCTGGCCTGCCACGCAGATCACGCGCATGCCCTGTTGGAAAGTGACAGCGACGGCGAACGCAGGGCATTTCTGGAAGCCTTCAGCTATCAGCCCAATGAAGCGGTGCTGCACACCGATGCTGCGCTGATGCCGAACCGACGGCGTTTGTGGTCAAGCTGGAATTACAGCTCCTGCGGAGACGGAACCGGTGATCACCCCATCGCACTGACCTACTGGATGAACCGGCTGCAGAACATCACCACAAGCGATCAGGTGTTTGTGACGCTCAATCCCTCGACCGAACCCGATCCGGCCACAGTGATGACCCGTATCAGCTATGACCATCCCCAGTTTGACCTTTCGGCCCTGGCTGCACAGCAATCCCTGCCAGAAATACAGGGCCGCGACGGCATCTGGTTTGCCGGCAGCTATACCGGCTATGGCTTTCATGAAGACGGACTACGCTCGGGCCTGCAGGTTGCCGATGCACTGGGTGCTCCCGCTCCCTGGTGGAGCGATGTCGACAAAAAGCTTTCGCCATCGACCAGTCTGCAGCCATCGATGGCAGAGGCAGCCTAATGAACACGATGGCCTCAAGCATCTATGTCGGCCGCATCATGCATCACCGCATGGCGCCCCGGCATCGATTCAGCTATCGCGCATTTTCCATGCTGCTCGATATCGACGAGTTGCCAGAACTCGACCGCGGCTCTCGCCTGTTTGGATACAATCGCCCGGCGCTTATGGCCTTTCACGATCATGACCATGGGCCCGGCGATGGCTCCAGCTTGCGCATGTGGGCGGAAGGCCACCTGCGATCTGCCGGTATGGACGTCATTGGCGGCTCTATTCGTATTCTCTGCCTGCCACGTATGTTCGGCTATGCCTTCAATCCCATCTCGGTCTGGTTTTGCCACCAACTGAACGGTGAACTTGCAGCGGTGATCTATGAAGTGCGCAACACCTTTGGCGAACGCCGCAGCTATCTCATTCCCGCTGACAGCACCGCGTCAGAAGATCGGGTGTTTCGGCACAGCTGCGCCAAGGCCTTTCATGTTTCGCCGTTTCTGCCGGTCGAAGGCAACTATCACTTCCGTCTTACGGTCCCCGGCGATGACCTGATGTTGCAGATTCAGCATGTTATGGATGGCAAGCCCAGACTGGTCGCGATCCAGAGCGGCAAACGCGCGCCCTTCAGCTCAAAAGAGCTCATCCGCATTCTGCTCCGGTTTCCTTTGATGACCGTTAAGGTTTTTACCGCGATCCGATTTGAAGCCGTGCGGCTCTGGCTGAAGCGCGTCCCAGTCCATGATCATGTTCCAGCCACAACGCCCGAAGTCCTCGGCCAGAGTGGGCGCTCGTCGTGACCCCGCTGATCACGCGTCGATCGTTGATGGGCACTGCAGTCGGGGCGATAGCGGGCTGCGCTACATCCAGGACACATGCCGCACCCCAGTCCATGCTGTTCGAAGTCGTGCGTGGCGATACCTTGATCGGTACACACCGTCTCGACTTCACACATCGCGACAACGAGCTTGTGGTGCATGTGGAGATTGCCCTGGAGGTCGAGGTCGCCTGGATTCCCGTGTTCCGGTACGAACATACCAACCATGAAGTCTGGCGTGACGGTCGCCTGGTGCACCTGGAGAGCAGGACGCATGACGACGGCACCGATCATGTCGTGCGTGCGCACCATGACGGCCAAGCACTTGTCGTTGAGGGAGACGATGGGTTTGTGACGGTTGAATCCGACATGCTCACAACCAGTTACTGGCATCCAGAAACGCCCACCCGCAACCGCCTTCTCGATACGCAAAAGGGCAGAATCAAGGAGGTTTTTCATGTTCCTGCCGGCATCGACCGCATGAACGTGGCGAGCGAATACCTGGAAGCACGCCGCTACGAGGCAAGTGGCGATCTCGATCTGACGATCTGGTACAGCCTGCAGGGTGCCTGGTGCGGCCTGCGTTTCGATGCCCGTGGCGAGCAGGTCAACTATCACGCAGTGAATGTTCCAGACCAGGAAACCTGGAAACAGATCACATCCCTGATCGGAGCCTGACATCATGGCAATGGCCAACCCGGGGACGGGATGTGTCTGGGTGACCGGTGCCAGCAGCGGCATTGGATCAGAGGTTGCCGCAAGACTGGCAGGAGACGGACACAAAGTCGCCATCAGCGCCCGAAGTAGAGAGAGCCTGCGCAACCTTGCTAGCGAACAGGAAAACACAAACCTCCATGACTTCGAGCTGGATGTGACCGACGGAATTGCCGTTGCACAAACAGCCGCTGCAATCGAAGCAGAACTGGGCCACATCCATACAGCAGTACTTTGTGCCGGAACCTACAAACCGATATCTGCCGGTGCCTTCGACGCCATGGAGGCATGCCGCCAGGTTGACGTGAACGTAGGTGGTGTTCTCAACTGCCTGGATCCTCTGCTGCGCGCCATGCTGACACGTGGAACCGGGCACATCGCGATTGTTTCCTCGCTGACCAGCCGCTTTGGATTGCCCAATGCCGGTGTCTATGGAGCTTCCAAGGCGGGCCTGGTCAATCTGGCCGAAGCCTTACGCGTCGAATGTGAAGGAAAAGGCGTTACAATCCAGATCATCAATCCCGGCTTCGTGGAAACCCCGCTGACCCAACAGAACACCTTTGAGATGCCGTTTCTCGTCCCCGTCGATCAGGCTGCCGAAACCATTGTCAGCGGCCTGGCTACGAACCGGTTCGAGATTGCGTTCCCGTGGCAGATGGATCTGGCGACCCGGTTTCTGCGGTTCCTTCCCCGGCGGCTTGCCTTTGCCCTGACCCGTCGCATGGTGACGTCATGAACGATGCAGACCAGACGGCGCTTCGGGCCTATGGCGATTTGTTCGAGACGCTGTCTGCCGACACGCTCGAACGCCTGGATGACCTGGTTCATCAGGATGTCTTGTTCCGTGACCCGTTCCACGAGGTCAGGGGACGCGATGCCATGAAACGGATCATGGCAGGCATGTTTCGCGCCTTTGAAGCACCGCGATTCAGCGTTCGCGATATCGCGATGAGCGAGAGCCGCGGCTATCTGGAATGGCGTTTCGAATCAGGCGAAGTCGGAGGGTCAGCAACCGCGTTCGATGGCATGTCGGCCGTAACGTTCGGTCCCGATGCCCGCATTCTGACTCATCTGGATTATTGGGATGCGGCCGGCGCCATTCATGCGCATCTGCCCCTGATCGGGCCGGTCATCCGAATGATCAATCGGACCATCGCAAAGCGAACCGGCTAGACCCCCGCTCTTTGTCAGGCTGCAGCGCGGGGTGCCTGGATGCTGTCGGACTTTCTGAACGCAATGAAGACATCGGCAACGCGAATGCCGAACTTTCTGATGACCGCGTGACTGAGCATGACGTTATCGTCGGCCAGGATCATCCAGTCGTCAAAACGGACACGGACAGGTCGACTGCCCACCTTGATCGCAATATCGTAGGTCCATTGCAGCATGGGACCGTGGATCAAACCACCAGCCGTCCCGATCACATCTGATGCATGGCCGCTCACGCTATCGCCCTGGTGTTCGATCTTCCATATCCGACGGTCTTTCTCACCGTCGTCAAACACAAAACGCTCGTCGAGCACCAGGTTCTCGGCATCGCAATGGCCGGTAATGTCGACGCGGAACCGACGTTGCACCTTGCCTGCCCGGCTCATGACCATGCCCCAGGCCTTGCTGTCGCCAACAAAGAAATCGTGGAGGTCGAGTTGGTCGGGAAAAAGCTCTGTTTGTGCGACCATCAGGTACGATCCATCGCGAACAGACCGACATCGATGCGACCGACGTCAAAGCCAGCCTCGCAATAGACCAGGTAATAGCGCCACATCCGCCGGAATCGTTCATCAAAGTCCAGCTTCTCGATGGCCGGCCAGGCCGCCTCAAAGGCAAGGCGCCAGCGCCGGAGCGTTTCGGCATAATCCCTGCCAAACATGAGCCGGCTAGCAGGCTTCAGCCCTGCTTTCAGAGCCATGTCGTCGAGCCGTGCGTTGGTCGGCAACATGCCGCCGGGAAACACATGCGCCTGAATGAAGTCAGCGCGGTTTCGGTAACCCTCGAAACTATCGGCATTAATGGTGATCGCTTGCAGGACCGCCCGTCCACCGGGTCGCAGTCGCTGTTGCAACACGTTGGCATAGACGGGCCAGAATTTCTCACCGACCGCTTCGATCATCTCGATCGAAACGATCACGTCGTAGTCGTCAACGATGTCGCGATAATCCATGAGCCTGATATCAACCAGATGATCGAGGCCCTCTGCCCTGATGCGATCCTGGGCATAACCATGCTGAGCGCTTGATATGGTGACTGCCGTTATATGGCAGCCGATCTCGCGTGCAGCCCACGCGCAGAAGCCACCCCAACCACAGCCGATCTCTAGCACATGATGCTCTGATGTGATCCCGGCCATTTCGGCAATTCTGGCATACTTGGCGTTCTGTGCCGCCTCCAGCGAATGTGACAGATCTCCGCCAAACCAGGCAGAGGAATAGGTCATGCTGGCATCGAGCCAGGTTTCATAGAACGTATTGGAAAGGTCGTAATGCCGGCGGATGTTGCGCCGTGAGCCCGACCGCGTATTGGGCCGCAAACGATGAACGAGCGAGGCAGCAAATGCTGCAAATCCACCGTCCATCATCTTCGAGAACCGTGCTTCATTGGCCAAAGCCCAAGCCATCAATTCGCGCAGGTCGGGGGTATCACACTCGCCGGCCATATAGGCTTCGGCAAAACCCAGATCGCCCCGCGACCATATCCGCCAGAGTAGACGCCATGAGTTGATCGTGATCGCGGCGCGCGGACCACTGTATCGGCCCTGGCAATGGGCCTCTGCGCCATTGGGAAAGACAAGTGTCAGGGAGCCATAGTCGGCCTTGGACGCCATCCGCGATACGGATCGCTGCCAGACGCTGATGCTCCCGGAATGAACGTTGGGTTGCGTTTCCGTTGTCATGTCTTCAGATCATGCCTGTTTGCCACGTAAAACAAAATGGGGCTGGGCACCTCTGCGAGGGGGCAGAGGGGGACATGCAGAGGCGCCCAGCGGTGCTCAAACCTGTGAGTCTGAGTAATTGTGTTACGCATCGAGACGGATGCTGGATCAACGCAGCAGGAGGTCAACTTCGTCGCTCGCTCACTGATGAAAATGCAATACCGTCCGGAACGATGCGAACATCCTGGCCCGGTTCCGGCAAATCCATGAGGGCAACGCCAGCGCCACCGACTTTCAAAGGTTCAGAAGCGTGCACAACCTGCTGCTTTTCCGACATGAAACTTGAACCTCGATCCGTTTGATGTTGAAAGCAGATGGAGTCAAGCCAGGCAGGTCAGAAATACCGACCAATGGAAAATGTGATCCTGGAGATCACACCAGTTATCGAGACATTGTCATGTCGCAGGTTGAAGAAAAGAAGAGTGGAAGCAGCAGTCGCACCGCGACGCGTAAGGCGCGTCGTCAGCAACTGATCAATGCGACCATCGACTCCATATCCAGGAGAGGTTTCTCCGGCACAACACTGGAAACCGTCACCAAGGGTGCCAAGCTCTCTCACGGGGTCGTCAACTTTCACTTCAACAGCAAGGAAGACCTCTATATCGAGACGCTCGGTTTTCTTGCCGACGAGCATTATGCCTGCTGGCATGAGGCGATGGTGGAGGCAGGCGCTGGTGCGGCTACACAACTGGCTGCCATTGTCGGTGCCGATTTTGACCGAAAAATCTGCACACCCAAAAAGCTGTCGGTATGGTTCGCCTTCTGGGGGCAAGCCAAGTACAGACCGAACTATCTGAAGATGCGTCAACGCCATGATGATGAGCGCACAGTCGAAATGTCTCGGCTCTGCAAGGAAATTATTGCCGATGGCCGGTATGATCAGCTGGATGTTGCATCCGTGGTCAGGAGCATCGAAGCGCTAGTTGATGGGCTCTGGCTCAACATGCTGCTCTATCCCAAGGAGATAAGCCGGGAAAAGGCACGCTTTGATTGTCTTTCCTACTTTGCACAAGTGTTTCCGAAACACTTCACCCGACCCGATCCTGATCACCCCCTTACATGTTCCCTGGTGGCTGTATGACCCGCGATCCCCGTTACGACATTCTGTTTGAACCCATCAAGATCGGGCCCGTAACCGCAAAAAACCGCTTCTATCAAGTACCCCATTGCACCGGCAGCGGTTGGCATCACCCCCGCACTCTTGCCGGTTTACGCGAGATGAAGGCCGAAGGCGGCTGGGCTGTGGTCAACACTGAATACTGTTCCGTGCACCCCGCAGTCGACGATCCGCCCCATCCCTGTGCATCCCTGTGGGACGACGGCGATGTGAGGGCCCATGCTCTGATGACCGAGAAGGTTCATGCACACGGTGCCCTGGCAGGGGTCGAGCTTTGCCTGGGCGGCGCCAGCGTCGCCAACCTGGGTACACGGGAGGTTGCCCTTGGTGTCTCGAGCATGCCCAACCTGGCTGGCAACCCGTTCCAGACCCGGGCCATGGACCTGTCCGACATTCGTGAAGTGCGCCGCTGGCATCGCAATGCCGCCCTGCGCGCCAAAACTGCGGGCTTCGACATCGCTTATGTCTATGCCACGCACGGCTATCTTCTCTCGCAGTTCCTGTCTGCGAAACACAACCAGAGAACGGACGAATACGGCGGCTCCATCGAGAACCGCGTCCGCCTGATCCGCGAGATCATTGAAGATACCAAGGAAGCCGTCGGCGATACCATGGCGGTTGCCGTGCGTTTCTCTGCCGAGACCAATGGCGGTGGCGGTGGCGATGGCAACCCGGTAGCCGGTGAAACACGCGAGATGTTCGAGATTCTGGGTGAACTGCCTGATCTCTGGGATATCAACGTCAGCGACTATTCCCTGGAAATGGGGCTTTCCCGATTTGTCGAACAGGGTTCGCTGGAACCCTATGTCGCTGCGATCAAGAGTCTGACCACCAAGCCTGTCGTGACCGTGGGCCGTTTCACCTCCCCTGACATGATGGTCAGCCACATCAAGCGTGGCGTGATGGACTTTGTCGGTGCTGCACGTCCCTCGATTGCCGACCCCTTCCTGCCCAAGAAGATCGAAGAAGGACGTCTCGAAGACATCCGCGAATGCATCGGGTGCAACGTCTGTTATGTCGGCGACGGCAAGGGATTTCCCATCCGCTGCACGCAGAACCCGACGATGAGCGAGGAGTGGAGGCGCGGCTGGCATCCCGAGAAGATCGAAGACAAGGGTTCTGATTCACGGGTTCTGATCGTCGGCGCAGGTCCCGCCGGGCTGGAAGCAGCCCATGCGCTTGGCAAGCGCGGCTATGACGTGGTGCTGGCCGAGGCAACTCGCGATCTTGGCGGTCGCGTCACGCGCGAAGCCGGCTTGCCCGGTTTGAGCGAGTGGATCCGCGTTCGCGACTATCGCCTGCAACAACTCGAAAAGATGCCCAATGTCGAAATCTTCCGTGAAAGCGAGCTTGGCGTTGAAGATGCCCTGGCCGTTGGCGCGGACCATATTGCCATCGCAACGGGATCAACCTGGCGCAGGGACGGGTTCGGCGCTGCCAATTCCAGAGGGATCAGCAATCTGGGTCCATTGGAGAATCTCTTCACGGCCGATGACATCATGGCCGGCAATCTTCCGTCGGGGCCCACGATCGTGTTTGACGATGACCACTACTACATGGGCTCGGTTTTGGCTGAACGGCTGCGCGAATCAGGCCTGCCGGTAACGCTGGTAACCCCCGAAGACGCGGTTTCGGCATGGGGCAAGTTCACGCAGGATAGATGGCGCGGGCAATCGCGACTGATGGAGATGGGCGTGGACCTGATCACCGGACACAATATCTCCAGCTTTGATGGCGCAGCGGCAACCCTGCAATGCAACTACACGGGCACCGAAAAACCGCTAAAGGTGCAATCCCTGGTGCTGGTCACGGCGCGCACGCCTATGGACAGCCTCTATCAGGCGCTGACCACCAGGATTGCTGAAGGCGTGGAAGGTGCGCCAAAATCACTCAAGCGCATCGGAGACTGCGAAGCACCGGCAATCATTGCTGCTGCCGTATTCTCCGGCCACCGCTATGCGCGTGAACTCGATGCTACCCTGGACCTTGATAACCCCTTGAAACACGACCGGGTGTTCTTCGAGGACGGCTAATCAGGGGCCCTTACGCCAGTGCGGCGGATAGGCCTGATCGTAACCAGGCAATGCCTCGACGCGCCCAGCCCAAGCGGCAATCCCTGGATAGTGTTCCGCGAGCGGCGCGACCTTCAGGTCGAGCACTTCAGCACCGTCACGCGTCGCGCCCCGCATCAACTGCATGATGGCAGGGTAAACTGCGAGGTCGGCCGCGCTGAGTGTCTCACCAACCAGATAAGACGCCCCGGCAAGACCGGCTTCCAGTTCATCGAGCACGTCGCGCACCTGGACTATTGCCGTATCGATCTGATCACGCATTTCGGCCGTACGACCACGAAAGATAGGACGGGTGACCGAACCGATCGGGGTTCGCAAACGTGCCTCGGTTTCCTCGACCGTCTGCCAGATCGCAGCCGTATGCGGCAATGCTGTGCCAAATAGCGGCGGATCGGGTTCCAACGCATCCAAAAAAGCCAGAATGGCGTTGGTCTCGCGCACCACGAGACCATCGAAGACCAGGACAGGGACCGTGCCGCGCGGGTTCACGGCCAGAAAGGCCTCACCTTTCTGCTCGCCCTTTCCATTGTCGAGACGGCGTGCCTCATAGGCCAGACCCTTGGCTTCGAGCGCCAGCATGACCGTCCAACAAGGCGGGCTTCCGCTGATGTAGTAACAAGCAATCTCTGCCACGGGCTCACTCCAGATCTGACCAAACATCATGATCTGGCACGGGATGGAACCGGGGCGCAAGCAAGACCTGATCGATGTCTTCTGGCCGAAAGCGCAGAGGCTGGGGCATACTGGGCTGATCGTTGCGCGACGCTGAACCGGTCAGTGCCGGCTTCAACCAATCGGAGCGCCCATGCTCAACAGCACCATGTTCCTGGGGTTTGTCGTTGCGGCACTTGTCGTCCTGGTAATTCCCGGGCCCGGCGTTCTCTATGCAGTCTCGCGCAGCGCGGCACAGGGATATCGCGCAGGACTGGTTTCCGTCCTGGGTTTGTCGCTGGGCGCCCTTGTTCATGCCGTTGCAGCAGCCATCGGGCTCTCCGCAATCCTGCTGACCTCCGCAACGGCCTTTGGAATCGTCAAGCTGTTGGGAGCTGCCTACCTGATCTACCTGGGTCTTCGCATGATCCTGGCGCGGGGAGGCAAACAAACCGGCCCTGGCGCAACCGAACCGGTCACTCTCAAGCGCCTGCTGATCGACGGCATCGTCATCAGCGTGTTCAATCCCAAGATTGCGGTCTTTTTCCTGGCCTTCCTTCCCCAGTTTGTTGATCCGGCCCTGGGTGCGGTACCGCAACAGCTCCTGTTGCTCGGGCTTCTCTATTCAGGCTTGGCGCTTCTGACCGACGGCGCCTATGCCCTACTCGCCGGAGGCCTTCGGCAGTGGATTGGTGGCAGATTCATGCAGGGTCCGATTCCACGCTATTTCTGCGGAAGCCTCTTTATCGGCCTTGGCATGTATGCGGCATTCAGCGACATGAGGAACTAGGCTCAAGACCCATTAAATCACTTATGACCAGACCGGCTTAAGTGCTCCACCGTTTAGGTCGTGACCCGGCGGTGACGGTCGCCCCGGAAGGCCCACACAAGCCCGCTGACGCGTTGTGGCCCCGGCTTCGATCCTGAGCCGAAGTGACAGCCAAAACCCATGAGGGCATGATGGCGTCATGAAACGGTTCGTTGCACGACTGGTGCGCCGTAAGGTCAACCCCTGCAGGAGACCCTGTTCCATGACCTTCAAGACGATCTTTGGCCGAACCGCCTTCCTTGCCGCCGCACTGGCGCTTTTCCTGACGACCGCGTCGGAAGCCAGGGCAGCTTGCAGTGACCCTGCAGGCCCCGGCGTTGACTGGTCCGGGTGCGATAAATCAGGCGCGGACCTTTACGAAGCAAAGTTGAACGGCGCGGACCTGTCCGGCGCGAACCTGTCCAACGCGACCCTGATCTGGTCGGACCTGACCCGCGCGAACCTGTCCAACGCGGATCTGACCAACGCGAACCTGAGCAGCGCGTACCTGGACTACGCGAACCTGTCCGGCGCCGACCTGTCTGGCGCGAACCTGTACCAAGCGACCCTGCCGGGCACGAACCTGACCGGCGCGAAACTGTCCGGTGCAACCTGGTACAACCAACAGGTCTGTGCCGAAGGGTCGACTGAGACCTGCAAATAGCCTTCAGTCATGACCGCCTGACCGAACGTGGCATCACACCCTGCATCCCGCCGCGATCAAACCGAAAGGTCCAGTACGCTTACGACAAAACCCTCTACCGCCAGCGCCACAAGATCGAGAATGTCTTTGGCAGGCTCAAGGACTGGAGGCGCGTCGCCATGCGCTATGACCGATGCGCACACACCTTCATGAGCGCCATCTGCATCGCGGCAACCGTAGCCTACTGGTTGTGATTAACGAGTCCTGAGCCTAGCCCCATATCCATTGGATCGGTGACGACGATGTTGCAGGGCTCGCGACCGAGTGAGAATTGAGTCATGGTTCTCGGAGTAGGTAAATTTTGGGACAAGCTACGATGACCACGACCGCACAAGCACCGAAACAGTCAAGCTATGACGTCATCATTGTGGGTGGCGCCATGTACGGATCATCTGTCGCCTGGTTTTTGAGCGACAACCCGGATTTTGACGGCACGATCCTGGTCGTTGAACGCGATCCGACCTACGAGTTCACTTCTACCGCCCATACCAACAGCTGCATGCGCCAGCAGTTTTCGGGCGAGATCAACGTCCGCATCTCCCAGTTTGCTGCCGAGTATGTAAAGAACTTCCGCAACTTCATGGGTGGCGATGAGCGCGTGCCTGAAGTGCAGTTGCAGAGTTACGGCTACATGTATCTCGCAGGCAACGACGCCGCGGCTGGGGTCCTGCAGCAATGCCAGAAGATTCAGGAAGCCTGCGGTGCAGGAACAAAATTCATGACGCCTGATGAGATTGGCGCGGCTTATCCGTTCTATCGCCTGGATGATATTGTCGGTGGCAACCACAACCTGATCGACGAGGGCTACTTCGAGGGTGCAACGCTGTTTGACTGGTGGAAACGCATGGCGCGCGAAAAGGGCGCGGAATACGTCACCAACGAAGCCGTTGCCATGACACGCAACGCTGCGGGAACACGCGTTGAGAGCGTGACGCTCAAATCAGGTGAGATCATCGCCTGCAACACCGTCGTCAACGCATCGGGGCCACGTGCTGTTCTGACATCACGCATGGCAGGCATCGAAATTCCGGTCGAACCGCGCAAACGCTACACCTTCATCTTCGATGCAGAAAACCGCCTGGACAGTGACCTGCCGTTGACCATCGACCCTTCAGGCGTGCACATGCGCACCGACGGTGCCTACTATCTGGGCGGTTGTCCGCCCAATGACGATCCTGCTGTCGACTACGATGACTTCGAACAGGACCACAGCATCTGGGAAGAAAAGGCCTGGCCCGCAATCGCAAACCGCGTGCCCCAGTTCGAGGCGCTCAAGCTGATCAATTCCTGGGCGGGACACTACGCGTACAACACGTTTGATCAGAACGCGATCCTGGGCCCTCATACGGAAGTCGAGAACTTCATCTTTGTGAACGGGTTCTCGGGCCACGGGTTCCAGCAATCCCCTGCCATGGGCCGGGGAACCTCCGAATGGATCACCTATGGTGAATTCCGCACACTGGATCTGACACCGTTCAGTTACTCCCGGATTGTCGAGAACCAGCCCATGGTGGAACTGGCAATAATATAGGCTGTCGATGCCTCATGGTGCGCGTGCTGTGTTTCCCGAAGAAAACTCAAGATTGCAAAACAGGCAGCAGGTTTGTTAGAAACCCGTTTGGGCGATTGCCAGATTGTGGTCGCGACACTGATCTTGTTTAGGGGGAACTGGCATGATCAAGCGACTTGGCGCAGAATTTCTGGGAACTTTGAGGTGGTCCCAGAAAATCGGACAGTTGATTAAGGTGTATTCCGCCATTTAATGGAGGAATACGAAATGACGCCCCGACGACGGTTTACAGCAGATTTCAAGGCTCGAGTTGCGCTTGATGCGCTGCGTGGCGATAAGACGATCCAGGAGATAGCGACCAGGCACAAGGTGCACCCGAACCAGGTGAGCACATGGAAGCGCCAGGCGATGGACGGTTTGGGTGCGGTGTTTTCGAATGGCGCCGACAAAGGTCGGCTGGAGCACGATGATGAGGTCCACGATCTCCATGCCAAGATCGGTCAGTTGACGGTGGAGCGGGATTTTTTGGCCAAAGGGCTCAAACGATGAGCCGGGGGAATCGCAAGGCGATGATCAGACGCGATCACCCCGACCTGAGTTTGAGCCAACAGTGCCAAGTTCTGGCGATCAGCCGTTCGTCGTTCTATTACAGGTCGAAGGGCGAAAGCGTGGAGAACCTGGCGTTGATGCGTCGCATCGACGAGCTGTTTCTGAAGTATCCGTTTTACGGTTCCCGTCAGATGGTGCGCCAGTTGCGGCGCGAGGGCATTTGCGTGGGGCGTCACCGGGTCCGTCGTCTGATGCACCTCATGGGGCTGGAGGCGATCTATCAAGCGCCAAAGACCAGTACACCCCATCCGGCGCACCGGATTTATCCCTATCTTCTCAAGGGAATGGTCATCGACCGGCCCAATCAAGTCTGGTGTGCCGACATCACGTATATCCCCGTTCAGCGCGGCTTTTTGTACCTGGTTGCGATCATGGACTGGG
The DNA here is from genome assembly GCA_943787175.1 of uncultured Alphaproteobacteria bacterium. GTDB lineage: Bacteria > Pseudomonadota > Alphaproteobacteria > SP197 > SP197 > SP197. Next base: position 33,784 of record CALSLK010000037.1, on the reverse strand, counting down.
CCACGCGTCATGTACTCGCCTGGCGATTGTCGAACACCATGGATGTCTGGTTCTGCCTTGAGGCGTTAAACGAGGCGCTAGCCCGATATGGAAAACCGGAGATCTTCAACACCGACCAGGGCAGCCAGTTCACCAGCTTTGACTTCACCGGTTTGCTCAAGGCGGCGGAGGTTACGATCTCCATGGATGGCCGGGGCCGCTGCATGGACAACATCTTCATCGAGCGGCTGTGGCGCTCTCTCAAATACGAGGCGGTCTATCTGCACGAGCTGACGGATGGGTTCAAGGCCGAACAGGTCATCGGCGATTGGGTCAATTTTTACAATACTGAGAGGCCACATTCGGTCCACGACGGCCAAACGCCCGCCGAGGCCTTCGGAAACGGGCGGCCCATGGATATGATGGACAAGGCTATCGCCTTGACCACATCTCCACAGGCTCAACAACAGCAGCAGCAAGATGTGATAAACAGGTTCTTGGCGGCATGATCAGGAAACGGAATACACCTTAACTTCGCTGCCAAACTGTCCAACAATGTGGGACCACCTCACTTTCTGGCTTGTCTTCGGAGGTTGCGGTAGCGCGGTCCTCGCAGCAGGCGTTCCGGAACTGGGTATTGGATTTGCGGGCGTCGCGCTTGCGTTCGGCCTGACGGTCCTGACCATGGCTTACGCCGTGGGTCATATTTCTGGCGCGCATTTCAATCCAGCCATCACCCTGGGACTTTGGGCCGGCGGACGTTTCAATACCAAGGACATCGTGCCCTATTGGGCAGCACAGGTGTTTGGTGCGATCGTGGCCTCGGGAGTTCTTTACATCATTGCCAGTGGCCAGGCCGGATTCAGCCTTGATAACGGGTTTGCTTCCAACGGTTACGGCGAACATTCGCCCGAGGGTTACACCCTTGTGGCCTGTCTGGTTGCCGAAGTCGTGCTTACAGCGTTCTTCCTGATTGTCATCATGGGCGTCACGGACAAACGCGCCCCTGCAGGTTTTGCTCCGCTCGCAATCGGACTTGCGCTTACTCTGATCCATCTCATCAGTGTTCCCGTGACCAATGCGTCAGTGAACCCTGCACGCAGCACCGGTCCCGCCCTGTTTGTAGGCGGTTGGGCCATGGGTCAGTTGTGGCTTTTCTGGGTGGCACCGCTGGTTGGTGGTGTTCTGGGCGGCGGCATCTATCGCTGGCTGGGTGGCAGGGATCAGACCTGAACCCGCAGCGTTTACACAGCAGGTTTGGTATGCCGTGACCTGTGCGCCGACTATCAAAAAAAGCCTACCTGTCACCCGGTTCCCGTCAAACTTGTTCCCCTGGTCGCGCCAATCTAGTTTCGCGCGACCAGCCAGGGCAGAGGATTCTTTTATGGACGATCAAATACAGAAGCAGAAGGTCATCACCTATTCGATCGATGTCCTGATCATTGTCGCCATCATTGGCGTTCTTGCTTATCTTTCGCTCACATTGATCTCGCCTTTCCTGACAATCCTGGTCTGGGCGGCGATCCTGGCTGTTGCGCTTTCGCCCCTCTTCGAGTCTTTCAAGAGAAAGACCGGCATGCGCGGAAGCTGGGCTTCGGTTCTGTTCGCGCTGCTTGGCCTGTTGATCCTTCTGGTGCCTGCCTATCTGGCCGTTGAGTCGATGGCCAGTTCACTTGGCGGGCTCTCCGATACGCTCAAGAGCGGCTCATTTGCCGTGCCGCCACCTGATGCGTCTGTGAAGGATTGGCCCGTTGTCGGCAGCAAGGTTTACGCGTTGTGGCATGACGCCAGTGTCAACCTGACAGAAACGGCAAAGACCTTCGCACCTCAGATCGAAAAGTTTGGCCTTGCCGTTCTGAATGGCGGCGCAACGCTGACCATTGGTGTTCTGCAATTTGCGGTTTCGATCGTCTTTGCGGCCATCTTCCTGGCGACCTCGCTTTCCATGAAGACACTTTGCGAGCGTATCGCTGGACGCATTTCTGCAGAACGTGGCCTGACCTATGTAAAGATGGCCACCGCAACAGTGCAGAACGTCTCACGCGGTGTGATCGGCGTTGCCCTGATCCAGGGAACTCTGGGTGCCATCGGATTCCTGGTTGCAGGACTGCCCTTTGCAGGGTTCCTCTCCGTGATTTTCGTCATGGCCGCGATCGTCCAGGTTCCACCCCTGGTGGTCATCCCTACGATCATCTACGTCTGGTCTGTCGAACCAACCATGGTTGCCGTTATCTTCACGGTCTACATGCTGCCGGTCATGTTCATCGACAATGTGCTCAAGCCCATCCTGATGGCGCGCGGCCTGGAAACACCGATGATCGTGATCCTGATCGGCGTTATTGGCGGCACGTTGACCATGGGTCTTCTGGGCCTGTTCATCGGCCCGGTCATTCTGGCGCTGTTCCACAAGCTGGTCACGGTCTGGATGACCGGAGAGACGGCTGATGACTTGGAAGCCGAGCCGGCAGACAACAACACCCCCACCGCATAGTCGCTCACCGCTTGCACCCGGCAGCGTCCGGCGAGAGACTGGTGCCATGAACATTGGCGCCATCAAAACTCCCGTTGGGCAACTGGGCCTTGTCGAGGAAGACGGCAACATCACACAACTGATGTGGGACGCCAGGGACAAGGGCGAACGCACGCCCGTGCTCAAGGAAGGTCTAAAGCAGCTTCGTGAATTCTTCGATGGCACCCGCGAGACGTTTGATCTGCCGTTGGCACCGGAGGGCTCAGATTTCCAGCAGCAGGTTTATGCCGCCTTGCTTGCGATTCCCAAGGGCGAAACACGCACCTATGGCTCGATTGCTCAGGAACTCGGCGTGCCCACACAACCGATAGGCCAGGCCTGTGGCTCCAACCCCATCCCGGTCATCATTCCCTGTCATCGTGTGGTGGGTGCAGACGGTTTAGGTGGATTCTCCGGCGACGGCGGAGTCGAGATGAAGATCGCCCTGTTGAAGTTCGAACAGGCCTACTCCCTGTTGCTCTGACAAAGCCCTTGCCCCGGGCTTCCCGGCGCTATATTTCGTCTTTGCTGCAGCGCAGCATTTTCATGTTCCCCGCGTAGAACCCCATCAACGCCCCGTCTGATACCCGGACGTGCGAACCCGCACATTCGACTGGAGAGATCCCTGAATACCGACTTCCTCTACACGATGCGCTCTGAATGGCTCGGCAACATCCGCGGTGACGTGTTGGCCGGTCTGGTAGTCGCGCTTGCGCTGATTCCAGAAGCCATTGCCTTCTCGATCATTGCCGGCGTCGATCCCAAGGTTGGACTCTACGCGTCCTTTTCGATTGCCGTGATTACCGCCATTGTCGGTGGACGACCCGGCATGATCTCGGCTGCCACAGCTGCCACCGCCGTGCTGATGGTCACGCTGGTACGCGACTACGGTCTTGAATATCTGCTGGTTGCCACGGTCCTGGCTGGCCTGATCCAGGTGCTGGCCGGCGCTGTAAAGCTGGCCCGGGTGATGCGTTTTGTTTCGCGTTCGGTCATGACCGGCTTTGTAAATGCTCTGGCCATCCTGATCTTCCTTGCTCAATTGCCTGAACTGATCGATGTGCCGTGGCTCACCTATGTCATGGTCGCGGGTGGCCTGGCGATCATCTACCTGCTCCCTCACCTCACCAAGGCGATCCCCTCTCCGCTGATCTGCATTCTGGTTCTCACAGGCCTGACGCTGGGCCTTGATCTTGACCTGCGCACCGTTGGCGATATGGGTGATCTGCCCTCAGACCTTCCAATCTTCCTGTTGCCCAACGTGCCGTTCAACCTCGAGACTTTGCTGATCGTACTGCCCTACTCTGCCGCGATTGCCGTCGTTGGCCTGCTGGAATCCCTGATGACGGCGTCAATCGTTGATGAGCTCACCGATACGACCAGCAACAAAAACCGGGAATGTGTCGGCCAGGGCGTCGCCAACATGGCGACCGGTTTCATCGGCGGCATGGCTGGCTGCGCCATGATCGGCCAGTCGGTGATCAACGTGAAATCAGGCGGCCGTGGTCGATTGTCGACCTTCTGCGCCGGGATCTTTCTGCTCATCCTGTGTGTCGTGCTGGGTGATTGGGTCAAGCAGGTCCCCATGGCTGCACTGGTCGCGATCATGATCATGGTCTCAATCGGCACGTTCAGCTGGGCTTCTCTTGGCAATCTGCGCACCCACCCACGCAGTTCCTCCATCGTGATGCTGGCCACCGTCATCACGGTGGTTGCAACCCACAACCTTGCCATCGGCGTGCTTGTCGGTGTCCTGCTGTCAGGCATTCTGTTTGCCTGGAAGATTGCCCAGGTCTTCCAGATCACATCGAGCCTTTCGGAAGATGGCGCAGCGCGGACCTATGTTGTCGAAGGCCAGGTGTTCTTTGCCTCCGCCGACGACTTTCTGGCCGCCTTCGACTTCCGCGAAGCGCTTGACCGCGTGACCATTGACGTCTCACGTGCGCATATCTGGGACATCTCCAGCGTCGCATCGCTCGATACTGTGGTGCTGAAGTTCCGGCGCGAAGGTGCCGAAGTTGAAATCATCGGCCTCAACCGAGGCCAGCGAGACCATTGTCGACAAGCTGGCCATTCATGACAAACCCGGCGCCATCGAGCGTCTGATGGGCCATTAGGGGTTCAAGAGCATGACCAACATCACCGCCCTGATCGACGCTTCGGTCTATTCCCGGCAGCGTTTGTGACCACGCCGCATGGCTGGCACTGCGTACAGGCAACAGCGTCGACTGTGTCCATGTTCTGGGCCGGCGCGACGTATCAAGCGCACCGGTCAACCTGAGCGGCAACCTGGATGCCAACGCGCGCGACACCCTGCTTGTCGAACTGGCCAGCCTGGATGAGCAGAAGGCCAAACTTGCCCACAAAAGCGGCCGCCTGCTTCTGGACGAAGCCAAGGCGCGTCTGCACGAGGATGGCGTCGACGAAGTCACAACCAAACTTCGCAATGGCGACATCGTCGAAGCCATCCACGACTTCGAGAGATGATTCCTCCTTCATCGTCATCGGCAAGCGTGGCGAGGCAGCCGACTTTGCATCAATGCATCTGGGTTCGAACCTGGAGCGGGTGGTACGCGCCACGCACAAGCCGGTGCTGGTTGCCGCACGCGCCTTCAAGCCGATCCAGCGCTTCCTGATCGCCTATGACGGCGGCGCCAGCGCCATGAAGGCCATCGAACATGTCGCCGCAAGCCCCGCATTCAAAGGGCTGGCCTGCCGTGTCCTGAGCGTCGGAGCCGACACAGCCGGAGTCAGACAGCAGCTTGACGAAGCGGCAACAAAACTGCGCGACAAGGCAGGCTATGTCGGTTGAGACCGATATCGTGAACGGGCAGCCTGATGCCGTGATTGCCAAGGCGTCAGGGACGACAACATCGACCTGGTGGTCATGGGTGCCTATGGCCATTCCCGCATCCGCAGCCTGATCATCGGCTCCACCACAACCGAAATGATCCGCTCATGCCTGGTCCCGATCATGCTGTTCCGATGAGTTTGGGAAGCTGAACCACGCGATCATCCCGGCAATCCCACAGATTTCGACTGCAATTGAGGCAGCGGCATAGGATTTGCAGTGCATCCACGTGCAATGCATGACGTTCAAGGCAGGACTAAACCGGTTCAATACCTTGAAAAATCAAACGAAACCGCGACGATGCGTCTTCGGGGATGGGAAAAACTGGACGTGGATAAGAAATCGCAACTCAATGCTGTGATGGTGTGTGGCGCCGGACATTCCGGCTCCACCCTGCTTGGGTTGATTCTGGATGGTCAGCCCGATGCGTTCTATGTCGGCGAGGGTGGCAAGATCCGCTACCTCCACGACGCCAAAAAGCCAATTCACAAGCGTGTCTGCAAGATCTGCGGGGAAGACTGCCCGGTCTGGTCCAACTTTGTTTGGGACAGGAAGGCACCGCTTTATCGTCAGGTCGCAGACCATGTTGGTGCCTCGCTCATTGTCGACACAACCAAGGACACTGACTGGATCAGAGCGCGGACCAGCGAACTCAGGAATGCTGGTGATCAGGCCTGCCTTGTCCTTCTCATCCGAGACGGCCGGGCTGTGGTGAACTCGCGCATGCGCAAGTATCCCGAGCGCGCGCCGGAAACAGAAATTGCGCGCTGGCTCAGCCAGGTCAGAGGCCGGCATCGAGCTGTACGAGTCCTTTGATGGCCCCAAGGTACAGTGTGCACTACGAAGCACTTGGCGCGTGACCCCGAAGCCGTGATCGGAAACTCTGTGTTCAACGTTCGGCAATCGCCTTCGATCCCGGCCATGCTGGACTTTCAGAGAGTCGCAGGCACCACCCGCTTGGCGGCAACAGCGCGACCCAGTTTGTCGCCGCCAAGCGACTATGTCGCACCAGAAACGGCAAACCCTTTGTGTCCCTGAGCGACCGCGGCAAGCCGTTCTATGAAAACCTGGATGGCCGCATCAAACCCGACACACGATGGAAACAGGAGTTTGCGGCATCGCACGCCGAACTCTTTGCCAGGATGGCGGGTGCGTTCAACGAACAGATAAGTTTGCGTGGTTGAAGTCATGGCCAAGATCGACCTGGTGTTCCGGCAGATTGACGAGCGTACACGCGAGGTGTCCCTGGCGCTGGCGATGGAGCACATCCGACCCGACGCGGTGCACATTCTTGATGATGTCAGGCCGTTCTCCGAATGCGTCACCCAGATGCTGCGCATCGAGCACGACTGCGACTACGTCGTGTATCTGGATGCCGATTGCCTGATCCTTGAAGACATGCGCCCGTTCCTGGACTCCTGCGACAGCGCCTATGTCGACAGTTACGTGTCGGACCGGTTTCGGGGCCGCATCCACTGCGGCGCGCACGTAACACGCAGCCGTGATGTCGTGGCAAGAATGGCATCCATCACGCCGCCGCAAGACGACATGGCCTACGTCCTGCGGCCTGAATCCCAGCATGCGGAACCTGGCCATGAAGTCGCTTGGGGCTGAACAAGCAGTTCCGGAACTTCGACATTCTCCACGACCACTTCCAGTTCAACCGGCACATATCTTCATGAAGTATGCGGTGCGCGAGCTGCGCAGCCGCACCGACATGCAGTTCCAGCGCCTGGCCATGGCCATGGAGATCATGGCCCGAGCAGACCCATGGAGACGTGGATGATTTCGCCGTCGCGCGCCATGCCGTGCGGTACGCACGTGAACTGGTGCCGGCCCATGCCGGCGCCGCAGATGTGCAGCGTTTCATCGAGATCCCTTCCCCAGCGGGCCGAGTCGGAGCTGGCGCGTCTGGGTATCGAGGAAAAGGAAGACTTCACCCATGACGAGCTCGAAGCGTGGAAGGCATCGCACACAGGGACCGCGTCAACTATGGTGCAGACCGTGAAGAAACCCAAGATCTTTCGGCGTCGGCCTGTCGCGCACGGGAACCCGCTCCCTCACACAGGGGCTGCAGATGCTGGGGTTCGATGCCATCCATTATCCCGGCGACGAGACCACCTATGCCGAACTCAGCAACGGCGAGACCGAGCTCTCGGTCCTCAAGCGGTACGATGACGCCCTGACGGACATCACGACAGTTGCCGTACTACCAGCAACTCGATCAGACCTATCCCGGCAGCAAGTTCGTCCTGACCATCCGCGACAAGGATGGCTGGCTGCAGTCCTGCGAAAACCACTGGCACAACCGCCCGGCCTTCAAGGAAGCCGAGAGACCTGACAGGAGGAGGACTTATCTGCGAGATGCGCCAGCTCCTGCGCGCGGCGATCTTCGGCTGCTACAACTATGTGCCCGAGCGGTTCTCCTGGGTCTATGACCGCCACGTGCGCGACGTCATGGCGTACTTCAGAGAACAGGCCCGATGACCTGCTGGTGATCAACATCGCCGATGGCGAGGGGTTCGAGAAACTCGCGCCGTTCCTGAACCGCCCGATTCCGGCCGAGCCCTTCCCGCACAAGGGCGGCGTCCTTTCCGCACGCATGGCCAGGGAACGTGCCGCGATTGCCGCCGCGCAGTAGGGCTCGCGTCAGTCTGCCCAATGCAGCCATGACCCTCCGGGATGACACGCCCAGATCCAGATTGCGACCCACACCGACCCTGAGGCAGGGCGCAGGGTACCTGTGCGCGAACCTTCGGCCTGGTCTGGCGGACGACACCGCGTCTGACTCTGGGGATTGCCCTGGTCACGGTGATCGTGGCGACCGCGCCTGTCCTGGCCGCATGGATCGGCAAGATGATTGTCGACGGTGTGCTGACGGCCGTCGACACCGGAACGTCCGGGGATCGCAATTCGGTGCTGCTGTGGGTTGTCGCTGAAGCCCTGGTCATCGGAACACTCCTTTCCGCGCGTCGCCTGCTCGTCTTTCAGAAACGCATCCTGCATGCCGAGCTGGGCTATGCGGTCAGCCGCGCGATCTTCGACAAGACGCTGCGCATGGATCTGGAAACCATCGAACATCCAGAAACCCAGCAGCAGATCGTGTTTGCCCGGCAGTATGCTGCCGCCCGACCCTACGGCCTGGTGAACCGGAGCTTCGAGGCGGCCCAGTACAGCCTGACCATCGTCGTCGTTCGCGGCCCTGCTGTGGACCTTCTCACCCTGGGCGCTGCTGCTGGTTCATGGTTGCCGGGCTGCCGCTGTTCTTTCGGCGAGGTGCGGTTCTCCAACAGCGCATTCCGGTTCTACACCGGCCGCACCCCTGAAATGCGGCAGCGCAACTACCTCGAAGGCCTGATGGTGATCCGACGCGTCGGCCACCGAGCGCCTGCACAGCGATGCCAACCACGCCATCCTGGAACGCTACAGGCATCTGTTCGACTGGCTGTTCGGCCAGGACCGCCGCCTGCAGATGCAGTCGCACATGGATCGGGGTATCGTCCTGATTGGCGTGAGTACGTGCTTCTTGATGTCCGGGCAGATCTGGGTCGTCTGGACGGCCGTGGTGGGCGGCATCACGCTGGGCCAGATGACGATGTACGCCGCTCTGCTGCGGCAGGGCCAGAACGCCATGACATCCCTGCTGGCCACGCTCAGCAGCGGCTATGAGGACATGCTTTACATGTCGAGGCTCTACGCGCTGCTGGGCCTTGACGAGGGCGCAGCCACGTGGCGAGGCCACGGAAGGCCCGGTCGCCGGGCGACGGCTATCGCTTCCGGGATGTCACGTTCACCTATCCCAACGGGAACAGACCGGCGCTGCAGGGCCTCAACCTGCACATCCCCAAGGGCGTGCGGAGATCGGGATTGTCGGTGCAGAAACGGGTCGGGCAAGACCACACTTCATCAAACTGCTGACCGGGCTCTATCGGCCGCAATCAGGCAGCATCACCCTGGACGGCCTGGAGCTGGAGGCGTGGTCGCCCGCGGCGTTGTTCGCGCGCACGGCGGCGCTGTTCCAGCCCTTTGCAGCACTACAACCTGACCGGCAGGCGAGAACATCGCCATGGGAGAAGGTCTGCGCGTCACCGATTCCGAACGCCTGATGGAAGCGGCCCCAAAGAGGGCTCGCCAAGCCGCTCATCGACGACCTGCCCCATGGCCTCGATACCAAGCTTTCGCGTCAGTTCCTCGAAGGGCCGTGAGCTTTCGGGCGGTCAATGGCAACGCCTGGCACTTTCCCGCGCCATGCTGCGGACTGGAGCCGAGACACTGATTCTCGATGAAGCCGACCGCAGCACTCGATCCCGAGGCAGAGGCTGCGTTGATCAACGGTACAATGGAATCCGGCCGCACCGTCATCCTGATCAGCCACCGCCTTTCAAATCTGCGCAACGCCGACCGTATTCTGGTGATGGACCAGGGCACCATCATCGAGGACGGTACGCATGAGGCGCTGATCGCAGCCAATGGCTCCTATGCAGCAATGTACCGCAAACAGGCTGATTTCTATCAGAACGATACCTGATCAGAGCTCGCTGGTCTTGGCGGCCACAAGCAACCAGTCAGACGGCATGGTCCTGATCGCCGGGCCACGTGGAAGCACGGCCTGGAGCCCACGCCCTTATGGCTGCAAGTGCTTGACGCTTGGCCAAACCTGCGGCGTAGAGATCCGTCACGTTTGATTGCTGACTGAGCTCGGCGCTAGTGCGGGGCCCATACCGGAAGACAGCATGAATATAGCCGCGACGATCTCTTACGACCGCCCAGTGCGATCGGCCCTCTTTCCAGTCTTCGCCCACACGGCCACACCAGGCACGCAATGTCAGGTCAGTGTCATGGAGCTGCACAAGTGCGTAGGCCTGATAGAAGGTCGCACTCACCCAGAGGATGCGATGGAGAGATCATCGCCAGCTTCCTTCGTCGGTCGGATTCCGCTGAGATCAGGCATGACGGAACTTTCCGCGCGGCGGCGCCCGACAGTCCTTGATTCAGGTCAAGCGCTTGCGACATATCTCCTTAAGGGGTCCACCATTCCGCTCATCGGATCGACACGGCTTATTCCTTGTGCGCCGGGAACCGAGAGAAACCATGTCGCGATTTCAAGTCCTTCCAGAAGCTGTCCCGGGCAACGACAGCCACGTTGATGCCGTGTGCCGCCTGTGATGTGCGCGACATGGCGATCTGTTCCGTGCTGCAGGGCCGTGAGGTCGATCGCCTGGCCCAGATCGTCTCGCGCATTCCCCTGGCCGATGGGCAGTCGATCTTTCAGGAAGGCGATGAAGCCGACTTATGTCTACAACATCCTTGAAGGGGCCGTGCGCCTGTTCAAACTGCTTCCCAGACGGCAGGCGCCAGATCACCGGCTTTCTCTACAGCTCCGATTTCCTGGGCCTGGCCCTGAAGGAGCACCTATGCCTACAGCGCCGAGGCGGTTTCGGGTGCCGTCATTTGCCGTTTTCCGCGCGGCAAGCTGGAGCGCTCTGCTCGACGAGTTTCCGAAACTGGAGAAACGCCTGCTGAACGAAGCGTCCAACGAGCTGATTGCCGCCCAGGACCAGATGCTGCTGCTGGGCCGCAAGACCGCCGCGGAACGTCTGGCAACGTTTCTAGATGCGGCTCTCGCGCAACGCAGACAGGGCAGTCCGGGAAGCAGGCGGCGTGGTCGAATCTGCCGATGACCCGCACGGATATCGCCGACTATCTGGGGCTGACAATCGAGACCGTCAGCAGGACCTTCACCAAGCTGCGCAAGTCCGGCGTCATCGAAGTGCCCGATGCGCACACCGTGACCCTGACGGACCTTGCCGGCCTTGCGGGAGCTGACCGAAGGCGAATAGGCCGTGCTCAGTCCTCATCATCGTGAAGGATGCGTTCTGCGGCAGTACCATCCATGTCGTCGTACTGGCCGGCCTTCAAGGACCAGAGGAAAGCGCCCAGAGGCAAGCAGGCCAAGGGCAAGCGCGATGGGGATGAGGTAGATCAGACCGCATTCATCGGTTTTTCCGCTGCCAGGCGCAAGGCATTGCCGACCACGATCAGCGATGAGCTCGACATGGCGAGCGCCGCGATCAGATGGCGTGACCAGCCCTGCAATGGCAAGCGGCACCGTCACCACGTTGTAAACCAGGGACAGGGCAAAGTTCTGGCGGACCAGACGGCGAGACCGGCGTCCAAGGTCGATGGTGAGAAGAACCGGCGCAAGAAGCCGGCCCTGAAGACTGCGTCGGCAGCATTCTGGCTGATATCCAACGCAGAACTGGGCGACAGCGAAACATCAGACGCTGCCAGGGCCGGGGCATCATTGAGGCCATCACCCACAAACAGGACCCGCCTGCCCTCGCCCTGCAGCGCATTGAGGCGATCACATTTGTCGCCAGGCGACTGAAGGGCCGACCATGTCGTAATGCCCAGCTCTCTGGCGACCGCGGCTGCGGGCTCTTCACGGTCACCCGACAACATCTCGATTTCCATGCCCCGTGCGCGCAGACCGGCAAGCGTGGCTGCGGCATCCTGACGGACCCGGTCCTCGAAACAGAACCGCACGGGTTTGTGCCCGTCACGAACCAGCCAGAGTTCCAGGAAGGAATCGTCGTTCTGCTCGGCAATACCGCACCAGCCACGGCTACCCAGTCGAACGTCACCAAGTGACAAGCCCTGTCCGGGCTCTTCATGAACACCAGCGCACGGCACAACATCACCACCGGCGGAACGTGTGATGGCACGCGCCAGGGGGTGACGGCTACTTGCTGCAATCTGGGCAGCGCGCGTCAGGTCTTCCGCATTGAACTCTGCATCATTGGCAAGTTCGGGACGGCCTTCTGTCAGCGTGCCGGTCTTGTCGAACACAACCGTGTCGACAACCGCCAGCCGTTCCAACGCAGTTGCAGATTTCAACAGAACACCTGCCTGCATCAGGCGCCCGCTTGCAACCACCTGAACAGCAGGAACCGCCAGCCCCAAAGCGCAGGGGCAGGTGACAATCAACACGGCAATGGCGATCAGAAGTGCCGGTTGCCAGTCTATCCCACCCAAGACCATCCAGCCCAGAAATGCGCCTGCGGCCAGACCATGAACCGCCGGCGCATAGATGGCCGCCAGACGATCGGCCAGCGCGACATAACGCGAGCGTTTCTGCTCGGACGCCTCGACCAGACGTACGATATCGGCGAGCACTGTGCCGTCACCTGTTGCGGTCGCCTTGATTGTGAGCGGAGCACCTGTGTTGAGCGCACCTGCCAACACAGAATCGCCGATCACAACTGGCTGCGGCATGGTCTCGCCGGTCAGCAGACTGGCGTCGACTGTCGATGTCCCCTGTAGAACGGTGCCATCAGCAGGCAGGCGCGCACCGGCGGCAACCAGCAGCGTCATACCGGGCCGAATACGCGATGCCGCCATAGAGAGCTGTCTGCCGTCATCGCTCAGTACAACGGCTGATTCACGGCCCAGAGCAAGCAGCCGCTCGGCAGCCTGGCGAACCCGACCACGTGCGCGGTGGTCGAAGTAGCGGCCGATCAGGAGGAAAAACAGCAGTGAGATCGAAGAATCGAAATAGGCGTGCTGCGCGCCCTGCATGGTTTGCACCAGGCTCATGCCTGCAGCCAACAGGACCGCCAGCGAGATCGGTACATCCATGTTGATACGGCGCGCCCCAATTGCCCCAAGCGCGGAGCGAAAGAACGGCCGTCCCGCATAGGCTACAGCCGGCAGGGCGATCAGTGCCGAAACCCAGTGAAGCAGGTCACGGGTGCTCGCATCCATGCCCTGAGAATGGCCATACCAGACAGCGACCGAGAGCAGCATGACGTTACCGGCGGCAAACCCGGCAACCGCCAAGGCGCGCAGAAGTTCCCTGCTACGCTGCTGATGGCCATCGATTGCCGCATCGGGGTCGAACGGCACAGCGCCATAGCCAAGCTCCTGAACCGCACGAACATACTCTCCGGCCCGTGAAGTCTGCCCGGTCCAATGAAGCGACATCCGGCGGGTCGACAAATTGACCCGGGCGTCCACCAGGCCCGGCATGCCAGCCAGTCCCTTCTCGATCCGCCGCACACAGCCTCCACAGTGAACACCTTCCACCAGAAGATGAAGGCTGAAGCTGCCATCGGGCAATGCGCTGACATGATCAAGATAGGCGCCATCTGGCGCATCAGATTTGGGGTCGGCCAGGATGGCGCTGGAGGTCCGGACGGCAAGATCCGTCACGGTATCAATTCCAATCGGTGTCCTGTGGCAGACTGCATGCCGTCGCGTTCAACCAGCAACCGCAGTTCCCAAAGTCCAGGTTCAACCTGCAAGGTCCAACGTCCCTCCCCCTGCGCCACAAGGACGGCCCGAACATCGTCATCGGCGCTGGAGGGGCGCACGAGATTGCCGATCACATCAGCACCCTCCAAAGGCGCACCATGGGCATCTCGCATAGTTGCTTCCACCAGGAAGGTCCCGTCTTCCTGGTGCCTGGATGTCACCTCCACCTGCCAACCAAGGGCAGCCATGGTTTCTGCAGCGGCCAGGGTCTCGTTGTAGGTGCGGCCCCGAGCATAGTAATCCGTCGTCGCCAATCCGCCGAAAGTCGAGACTGCCAGCCAGATCATGGTGCTGTTGACAGCCAGAATCACCAGAAAGGCGCCGACAAACAGGGACGGTATCCAACGATCACCCTGACGGAACCATGCAATCGCCGTCATGACCCCGGCCCCCGCAGAACCGTTTCATGGCGCGCGATTTCTCCGGTTGCCTGATCGGTCAGCACAAAATCAAAGGCCTTCTGAGAAAAGTCTGCCAATTCCGGCGGTTCGGTAATGAACACACGATAAGTTGTGACCGAATCTGCAACCGAGGTTATGCGCGCGACATTCTGCGAAGCGGAATCTTCCTGCCCGACTACCGACATGGTGGCGTAACCCAGCCCGTCGAATGACAGCTTGTAGATCTTGTCCTCACGCGTCTTGTTCAGCACCCGAATGGTATAGCCATTGCGCACACTGTTGTCGGAAAGCGTGACAAAGACCGGGTTGCGGTCATGGAGAACGTTCACTTCAACCGTGGTGCGCGACAGAAGGCCCCACAACATCAACGCACTGATCAGGGAAAACACAACGGCGTAGACAACAGTGCGCGGCCGCACGAAATGCGTATGCGGCTGTTTGCCCGCAGCACGGAGTTCCTGATTGCCGGGACTGTCATAACCGATCAGACCCTTGGGCAGATCAAGATTGGTCATGATCTTGTTGCACGCATCCATGCAGAGGCCACAGCCGATGCATTCCAGCTGCACACCATCACGAATATCAATACCGGTCGGGCAGACCGCAACGCAATGCCTGCAATCGACGCAATCGCCCCTGTTATCCCAGCTCTCGCCTTTCTTGTGTTTGCCGCGCGGCTCGCCACGCCATTCGCGATAGGTCACGATCAGCGTATCTTCGTCGAACATGGCTGACTGAAAACGCGGCCACGGACACATATAGATACAAACCTGTTCACGCGCCCAGCCGGCCAGCAGATAGGTCGTTGCCGTAAAAAGCCCCAGGAAGAAGTAGACCTGCAGGCCTGCCTCTCCAGTGAAGATCGCGGGAACGACCGTTTGAGCATCATTGAAGTACATGATCCAGGCGCCGCCCGTCAGAAGGGCCATGACCATCCAGGCACTGTGTTTGGCGGTTTTCTTCCAGACCTTGGTCGGACTGGTCGATGCCTTGTCGAGCCGCATGCGCTGATTGCGGTCTCCTTCAATCAGGCGCTCGACCCACATGAAAAGGTCGGTCCAGACCGTTTGCGGGCAGGTGTATCCACACCAGATACGCCCAAACAGGCTGGTGACGAAGAACATGCCAAGCGCACCCAGCAGAAGCAGGCCAACCAGGAAATAGAGCTCCTGGGGCCAGATCTCGATCCACAGAATGTAGGCGCGACGGTTGGGCATATCGATCAGGAACGCCTGATCGGGCGCGGCGGGGCCGCGGTCCCAGCGCAACCACGGCGCCAGATAATAGATGCTCAGCAACACGGCCACGACAGCCCATTTCAGGCGGCGAACCGGCCCCTCGATCTTCTTGGGATAGACCTTGACCCGATCAGCATAGAGCGATTCCTGCTGCTCCTTGCGCGAAAGTGCGTCCTGATCGGCATAGATATCGGCCATGGACGTCCCTACTGACCCCCGCCAAGCGTATGCACATAAACCGACAGCATCTTGATGGTCGTGTCATCAAGGCGCTCATGCCAGGCTGGCATCACTCCGTGTTTGGGGTTGTCGACTTGGGAGATGACCTCATCGAGCGTTCCACCATAGAGCCAGAGATGATCGTTGAGAGCCGGGGCGCCCAGCAGATCATCACCTTCCCCGGCATCACCATGACAGGTCGCGCAGTTCTCGGCATAGATCACCTCGCCGCGCAGGGCAGCTTCACGGTCGTTGTCGGTGTCCGAAAGTGAAAGGACGTAATGAGACACGTCCTCGATCTCTGAGTGATTCAGAACATCATCACGACCAAAGGCAATCATCTCCGACCAGCGCGTATCGGGATCATCCGAACGAACGCCATAAGCAATGGTGTCATGAATGTCGCCCAGGGTTCCGCCCCACAGCCAGACATCATCGACCAGCGCAGGATATCCGGGAACACCAGCGCCGCCTGGTCCATGACAGGGTGCACAGTTCTCGGCAAAGACACTACTGCCGCCCGAATAGACGAAGTCACGAAGGCTGGCGTCATCACGGATTTCCTGCAGGCTGGCCAGGCGAATGCGCTCCAGATTGGCCGACTGGGCATCCCGCGCCAGCTCAATGTCCTGGCGCACGACAGCACGCGTGGTTTCAAACACACCCATCACGCCGGGAATGGGCGGAACAAAGAAGGAGTAGATCACGCTCGCCACAATCGAGGCATAGAGAATGTAGAGCCACCAACGGGGTAGTGGGTTGTTGAGCTCTTTCAAGCCGTCCCACTCGTGTCCGGTGGTCTCGGCGCCGGTCAGTTCGTCGCGTTCAGTTGCCATGGTTCAGCGCTCCCCGGAATCATCGTTGAAGGGAATGTTGGCTGCATCATCAAGGCGCTTGCGGTTCCGCGGCAGGAAGGTCCAGGCCATGATCCCAACGAACAACAGCACCAGCCATAGAACCCAGAGGCGGGCCGCGATCTGATAGATTTCTGCAAGGCTCATCGCATGGCCTCCAGGTCTTCGACCGCCGTATCGGCAAAATCAACCATACGCCCCAGGATCTGAAGATAGGCGACCAGGGCATCCATCTCCGTCAGGCGTGATGGATCGCCATCAAGGTCACCCACAACCGCCTTGGGGTAACGCGCCAGCAACCCGTCATGATCGCCCCAGGGATCTGCCTGGACAAAAAGGTCATCCATGGCGTTTTCGACCATGCTCTCGTCATAGGGCACACCAACGGCGATGTTGGCATCCATGCGGTCGAAAATATCGTCGGTCTGCAACGGACGCTCAGCCAGGAACGAATAGGGCGGCATGATCGATTCCGGAACCACCCCGCGCGGGTCGATCAGATGGGCAACCTGCCACTCGTTGGAGTATTTTCCGCCCACGCGCGCCAGATCCGGCCCTGTGCGTTTGGAACCCCATTGGAAGGGATGGTCGTACATGCTCTCTGCAGCCAGGCTGTAGTGACCATAACGCTCGACCTCATCGCGGAACGGCCGGATCTGCTGACTGTGGCAGGTGTAGCAGCCTTCCCGGATGTAGATGTCGCGTCCCCGCATTTCCAGCGGCGAGTAAGGCCGGACACCTTCGACGACTTCGATGGTCGAGCGCACCAGATAAAGCGGGATGATCTCGACCAGACCGCCGATGGAGATCGTGATCAGAATCAGCACCGACATCAGGGTCAGGTTGCGTTCGACGAAGTGGTGATGTTTGAACATCGTGCTTTCCCCCTACTCGGCCGGCTGCGCTACAAGATGCGCCCGGGCTTCGGGCGGCTCCTGAGCGATTTTTTCGTCGCGAAGATCCCCAAGAATGGTGCGCCACAAGTTGTAGGCCATGATCAGCGCACCGGTCAGGAAGCACACGCCGCCCATGGCGCGCACGACGTAAAGGAAGTGCTTCTCCTGCACGGTTTCGATGAACGAATACTGCAGGAAACCGTTGGCGTCATAGGTGCGCCACATCAACCCTTCCATGATGCCCGTCACCCACATCGAGATGATGTAGAGCAGGATGCCGATGGTCGCGATCCAGAAATGCCAGGAGACAAGCTGGATCGAATAGAGCCGTTCGCGCTTCCACAATTGCGGGACGAGATAATAGATCGCGCCAAAGCTGATAAAGGCAACCCAGCCCAGAGCACCTGAATGCACGTGGCCAATGGTCCAGTCGGTGTAGTGGCTAAGGCTGTTGACCGCACGGATCCCCATCAGCGGACCTTCAAAGGTCGACATGCCGTAGAAACCGATGGCAGCAACCATCATGCGCAAAACCGGATCGGTACGCAGCTTCCACCAGGCGCCCTTGAGCGTCATCAGACCATTGATCATGCCGCCCCAGGAGGGCATCCACAGCATGATCGAGAAGATCATGCCCAGGCTTTGAGCCCATTCGGGCAGAGCCGTGTAGTGCAGATGATGCGGTCCGGCCCAGATGTAGAGGAAGATCAGCGACCAGAAATGCACGATCGACAAGCGGTAGGAATAGATCGGCCGCCCCGCCTGTTTGGGCAGGAAATAATACATGATGCCCAGGAACCCGGCGGTCAGGAAAAAGCCGACCGCGTTATGTCCGTACCACCATTGGGTCAGGGCATCCTGAACACCCGAATAGAGGCCGTAACTTTTCATGCCCGTCAGCGTGACCGGAACCGAGAGGTTGTTGACGATATGGAGCACCGCCACGGTCAGGATGAAGGCCAGGAAAAACCAGTTGGCGACATAGATATGCGGCTGCTTGCGTTTCAGAATCGTGCCGGCAAAAACCACCAGATAGACGACCCAGACAATGGTGAGCCAGATATCGACCATCCATTCCGGCTCGGCGTACTCCTTGCCCTGGGTGACGCCGTTCACGTAGCCCCAGGCCGCCATGACGATGAAAAACTGATAGCCCCAGAAAAGGAAATCAGCTGTGGGTCTGCCGCCAAACAATGTCACGCCGCAGGTCCGCTGGACGCAGTAGAGCGAAGACGCCATCAGCGCATTACCGCCAAAGGCAAAGATCGCCGACGAGGTATGGAGAGGCCGAAGCCTGCCGAAACTGGTGAATTCCCAGTCGAGGTTGAGAAGCGGGAACGCCAGCTGAAAGGCGATGTAGGTGCCAGCAGCAAACGCCACCACGCCCCAGAACATGGTCGCGATCGCAAACTTGCGGATCACATCTTCATTATAGGCGACCGGTTCGTTCACCGCTGCCGTGGCCTCAGTCATCAAGGACCTCCATATGCCCCGAATATGGACAAAACCCCGGAAACAGCGGACGCCGCCCAGGGTGTGAAAACGTTGATCGAAACATGCCGCCTGTCCGGGTTTCCGGCATTGATTCAGGTCAAGCCGCCCTTAGCGAATGGGGGTCAGACACAAGCTGGGTCGGCATTTGTCATTTCAGTCGCGCCGTCTGAGATAAATGAACCAGTAGATCAGCCCGACAAATACGCCTCCGCCTACAATGTTGCCGGCGGTTACAGGGATCATGTTGGCAGCCAGCCCCCCAACGGTAAGAACAGGGTGATCACCCGCCAGTTCAGGCGCCCAATGCTGAATCATCATGGCCTGGGGAATGAAATACATGTTGGCGACGGAGTGCTCGAAACCCGCTGCAACAAACGCAGCAATGGGGAACAGAATGACCAGGAGCTTGTCGGTCGTACTGTGTG
Organism: uncultured Alphaproteobacteria bacterium; assembly: GCA_943787175.1. Lineage (GTDB taxonomy): Bacteria > Pseudomonadota > Alphaproteobacteria > SP197 > SP197 > SP197. The sequence continues at coordinate 14,605 of CALSLK010000037.1, read as the reverse complement.
CCCCATAGCAGAGCCAGACCGCCAGGCAGACCAGCACGTTGCACAGCACGCCCATGAAAAAGGCGCGCAGAAATGGCAGGTCAACCTTTGCCGCACCAATGGCGAAAGCCTTCTGGCCCACGGCGCCACCGTCCAGAAGATGGTGCCCTGCCAGAAACACCAGCAATGCCGTGGCAACAGCACCGATCAGATTGCCGACAAACACGATCGACCAGGCCCGCAGCAGCGCGCGCAGACCGATGCGCCGGCTGGCCACCGCCATCACCATCAGATTGTTGCCGGTAAAGAGCTCCGCGCCGCCCAGGACGACCAGAATGAGACCCAACGCAAACACCAGGCCACCCAGAATGCGGGCCAGACCATAGGGAACCACATCATCTAGACCAGTCCACATGGTCGTTGCCGCCATGGCACCCAGGCTGATGAAGGCGCCGGCAAGAACGGCTAGCGCAAGCAGAGCGCACGGTATCCATGTTCGCCTTTGCAACGCCAATCTCTTCGGCCTTGCGGGCGATCTCGGCCGGAAGCAGCGCATCGACCTGCGCAGGAGGCGGGGACTCCATTGTCATCAGCGGCCTGTGCGACGCAGGGTCATGGCAACAGCCATGCCCTCAAGGTCTTCATTTGTCAGTCGTTGACGTGCCAACGGCAAAACCGCGCCATTTTCCCAGGCTAGGTGGCGACGTTGCAGGGTCGAAAACGACACCGCATCCCGCGCAAAGACTGCATGATCCTCGACCGCAACACCGCCGCAGAGCACGCCCAGCGCAGGAACCAGCCGGTCATGGAGTTCATGATCGCTTTCATGCTCGGCTTCGAGCATGGCGACGGTTTCCTCGAACCCGTCATCCTCATGACAGCGCTTGAGCATGAGCGGGAACAGATCTTCTTCTTCATCGGCGATATGAAACGGCATTTCGCGCTTGAAGTAGTCGAGCACCATCTGGGCCGTTTCACCGGCATCCGTCGCACCGGGCTCCTGAGCCAGATGCTCCAGGGCGGCGCAGATCAGAAGCTGGCGATCATGGTGGCCTTCAAGGAACTCCAGCGGCCGGCGCACAACAGGAAATTCGCTCATGTTAACCTCCCCATGATCGAACGAAGGTTATTCGCTCCGTGACTTGTGCACCTTGACCTGTATCAAGCCCCGATTGAGGGTGGATCCAGACAGGGGAGACACCATGACAGGCATTGGAATCATCGGATTGGGCGTGATGGGCTCGCGTATGCTGGGCCAGATCATGCAGCACCCCGATCTCGACGCCATCGTTGCCTGGGACCCATCGGAGGCTTCCATGCAGGAGGCCGCACGGTCATGCCCTGCATTGGAGCTTGCGCAATCAGCCCTGGATGTCATCGCCCACAACACCGTCACCTGCGTCTACATCGCCTCACCGCCATCAAGTCATCTGGGCTACATCAATCTGGCCTGTGATCACGACAAGGCTGTGTTCTGTGAAAAGCCGCTGTCCCTGGATCTTGGTGCTGCCGTCACTACGGTCGAACGCATCGAACGCGAAGGTCGGCAGGCCGCGATGAACTTCCCCCACGCCAGCGCACCGGCCGCAACCGCCCTTGCAGAGGCGGTTCAGGCGGGACGTATCGGCAGCGTTCGCGATGTGAGTGTCGAGATTGTTTTTCCGCAATGGCCCGAGAGCTGGCAGGCCACGGCAACCTGGCTTGGCTGCAGGGCAGAGGGCGGCTTCGTGCGGGAAGTCGTTACACACATGCTGTTCCTGGCACGGCGTCTTCTGGGGCCGCTCGAACTGACAAACGCCGAGATCACCTGGCCTGATGACGCCATCCGTGCTGAAACCGCCGCAGACATCCGCCTGAGCGCCGGAGGTATTCCCGTGCGTGTACGTGGACGCGTCGAGGATGGCGCAGAAGAAACCGTGCACTGGACGATATCAGGTGAACACGGGAGTCTGCGGCTGTTCGACTGGTACGGTCTGGAATTGAGATCAAACAGCGGGGCGCAGGAATGGCATCAGGCCAATCAGCCCTATGATCCTGCCTCTGTCCGCCAGGCGGCCGGTCAGGCTCAGTTGGATGGTCTCAAGGCCATGCTTGATGGAAAGCCCCATACCATGGCGCAATTGCGCGAAGGACTCGACGTGCAACAGATGATTGAAACCATTCTCTCGCGATAAGCCAAGACAACCTTACATGACCGGGCCGACTTCCCAGGGCATGAACTCGTTGTCGCCAAAACCCAGAGCTTCACTTTTCGAAGGCTTGCCCGAGGCAACCTCCAGGATGCGCCGGAAAATCTCCTCACCCTTATCGGCGACACCCTCCTCACCATCCGCAATGGTGCCGCAGTTGATGTCCATGTCCTCCTCCATGCGGGTCGAACATGGCGGAGTTGGTGGCGAGCTTGATGCGACGGCGAGGGTTTGCAGCCGTAGACGGAACCGCGGCCCGTGGTGAAGCACACGATGTTGGCGCCCGGCCGCTACCTGGCCGGTGATCGAGCATGGGTCGTAGCCGGGCGAATCCATGAACACGAAGCCTTTCTCACGGATTTCCTCGGCGTATTTGTAAACGCCTGTCAGGTTTGTCGTGCCGCCCTTGGCCGCGGCACCTAGGGATTTCTCCAGGATCGTGGTGAGGCCGCCCTCCTTGTTGCCCGGGCTCGGGTTGTTGTTCATCTCACCGTTGTTGCGCTCGGTATAGGCTTCCCACCAGCGGATGCGCTCAATCAGCTTCGCACCGACCTCAGGGGTTACCGCCCGGCGCGTCAGCAGGTGTTCAGCGCCGTATATCTCCGGTGTCTCGCTGAGGATACCGGTGCCGCCGTTCTGCACCAAGAGGTCGACGGCCGCTCCAAGGGACGGGTTGGCGGTAATGCCTGAATAGGCGTCGGAGCCACCGCATTGCAGCGCAACGGTCAGGTGGCTGGCGGAAACCCGTTCGCGCGCGACATCGTTGGCAGCCGGCAACATGCCGCGGATCAGCCGGATGCCTTCCTCCACCGTGGAGCGTGTGCCACCGGTGGTCTGGATGTTCATGGTCGTCAGGCCGGCCGTGCTGGCAGGGCCATAGGCGTCCAGAAGAAAGCTGATCTGATTTGCCTCGCAGCCCAGGCCGACCAACAGTGCACCAGCGACATTGGGATGGCGCGCAAACCCCCACAACACACGGTGCATGTTGGCCATGGAATCAGGATGTGAGGTCTGGCCACATCCACCGCCATGGGTGAATCCCACAACCCCGTCGATGTTTGGGTAGGCATCGAGTTCACCGCTGGCATTGAACGCATCGGCAATGGTCCGCACGACGCTGGCCGAGCAGTTCACGGAAGGTAGAATTGCGATGTAGTTGCGCGTGCCGACGCGCCCATCGGGACGGACATAACCCTCGAAGGTTGCCTGCTCCGCCTGAGCCAGGACTCCGACATTGCGCACGTCGGCACCGACCGCATAGTCGCGTTCGAAATCCCCCATGGCGCAATTGTGGATATGCACGTGGTCGCCAGGCGCGATGTCAGCCGATGCAAAGCCGATGATCTGGCTGAACTTGCGCACCGGCTGACCCGCCGCAATCGCCTGGGCGGCAACCTTGTGTCCGGCAGGCACACCCGCCTGGCCAACGCGCAAGCTGCCACTTTCAAGACCCAGCCCGGATTTCAGGGCCCGCGTAGCGACCAGAACATGTCCCTGGCATGCAGTCGAAGGGCCGGAGCGTTGGTCATGTTCGACCCTCATGTTTTCTATGGTTCGCGTCAGTGTGGCCCCCCTCTGCGGTGTCCCTGCAACAAGACACTCCCGCTTTGGATGCTTTACACGGGTATCGCCATCCCGTTAGCGTGTCAGACAAGTTGACGACTTTGTGGAGTACAGGGGCAACGCGGCAGATGCCGTACCAAGAACGCCCTGCCACACACTGTCCGTCGTCAGAACATTTGGGACGCGTGAGCTCGTTTTCTAATTGAGTATCTGGCTCATCTTGATTTGATGTTAAGCCGCTTGTTGTTGATGGTTCAAGCGGCGGGTTTGGATGGTGAGTTTTTTGATCTTTTCCCTCTTTTCGATGATGGCTGTGTGGCGCCCGAAGTAAGCATCCGATGGTGTGACGTTGCCAATGCTCTCGTGGTAGCGATGGTTGTTGTAATAATCCACGAAGGTGCCGATCTGGTTTTCGAGATCGCCCTGCAGATAGTAGTTTTCCAGCAAGATCCGGTTCTTGAGCGTCTGATGCCAACGCTCGATCTTACCCTGGGTCTGCGGGTGATAGGGTGCACCGCGAACGTGCTCCATACCCTGGCCTTCAAGCCATTCGGCCAGATCGCCGGATATATAGGACGAACCATTATCGCTGAGCAGCCGGGGTTTATGGATGACCTCGGCCTGGTCGCAGCCTGATGCTTCCAACGCGAGTTCCAGTGTCTGGGTCACATCGCCCGCCTTCATGGTGGTGCACAGCTTCCAGGCGATGATGTAGCGCGAGTAGTCGTCGAGAATGGTCGACAGATAGAACCATCCCCATCCGATGACCTTGAAGTAGGTGAAGTCGGTCTGCCAGAGCTGGTTCGGAGCTGAGGTCTTGTCCTTGAACTCATTCGCTGCCTTGATGACGATGAAGGCCGGGCTGGTGATCAGGTCGTGGGCCTTGAGCAGCCGGTAGACAGACGCTTCTGAGACAAAATAGCGTCTCGTGTCAGTGAACCTCACGGCCAGTTCCCTGGACGATAGTTCCGGCTCATCCAGGGCCATCTCCACGATCTGCTGGCGCACATCGTCGGGGATGCGGTTCCACACCCGACCGGGGCCACTGGTGCGGTCATCAAGGCCGCCTCCACCTCGATACCGGTCGTACCACCGGTAAAACGTCGTGCTCGGGATGCCCAGCTTATCCAACGTCCGCCGGACCGGTAGATGAGAGCCTTCGACCAGCCTGATGATTTCCAGTTTCTCAGATGCGGGATATCTCATTCCTCGTCTCCCCCATCCCCGATCATGCTTTTTTTGAGTAACCGGTTCTCCAGTATCTGTTCGGCCAGCGCCTCCTTGAGATCGCGGGCTTCGACACGCAGTGTCTTAACCTCGGGACTGCTGGCCTGACGCGCCGTGTCGCCGGCAAGGCGCTTCTTGCCAGCCTCCAGGAACTCCTTGGACCAACTGTAATAAAGACCCTCGGCGATGCCTTCATGGCGACATAAAGCCGCGATGCTCTCCTCGCCGCGCAGGCCCGATAACACAATCCGGATCTTCTCCTCAGCCGAATAACGCTTGCGCGTCTTGCGCCGAATGTCGCGGATGGCCTGTTCTGCCGGGGCGCTCTTGCTCATGGTTTTCTGCCTCATCTTCGTTCCCTACGGTCACTACGATGAGCCAGAAAACTCCCTTATGAAAACCACTCAATCTGTCCCAAAGGCGCTGACGTCAGACAGCGAGTGAGGTTGCGTTTACAGTGAACTTCAATGGAGGGCCCGGCTGCTGAACGCCTGAATGAGATCAACACCCCTCCGGTGCAACATGCCGGAGGGGTGTTTCTTTTGAGACCCCTTCGGCGTTAACCAACGCACAGACGCGCCCGACCTCCCAGTCGAGGAAACCAGTCACCACGCAGTGCAGCGATCGCAATTCCATCAGCGAAGTTTCGGTGACCGTTTACCAATCAGCCTGACACCGCCGCCTCATGGCACCACGACAATCTTCCCCCTGGCCTTGCGGCCCGCCAGGTCTTCCAGCGCCTGGGGTACTTCGTCCAGCGCATAGGTCATCGTCACCAGCGGCTTGAGATCGCCGCTTTCGACCCACCCGAACAGCTTGGCGAAGGATGCCGCCAGCAGGTCAGGCGCGCGGTCGCGGTAGTTGGACCAGTGGACGCCCACGACCGAGATGTTCTTGACCAGCAGGATGTTGGCCGGGGCCTGGGGAATACGCCCTGCCGCGAACCCGACCACGACCAGACGGCCCTCCCAGGCGATGCAGCGCAGGGATTGATCAAAGGTGTCGCCACCCACGGGATCAAAGATCACGTCGGCACCGCCGCCGGTCAGCGCCTTCACTTCCTCGCGGAACTCGCCCTTGCTGTAGTCGATGCCATGATCGGCACCATGCTCCTTGGCAATCGCCAACTTGTCTTCGCTGCTCGCCGTGGCAATCACCATGGCACCCATGGCCTTGCCGATCTCTACGGCCGCCAGTCCCACACCGCCCGATGCGCCATGGACCAGCAGGCTTTCGCCGGCCTTCAACTGCCCGCGATGCTCCAGGCCAATATGGGCCGTGCCATAGGCAATGGGCAGGGCTGCTGCGACCACACCGGGGATCGAGGCCGGGCGCGCCATGACGTTCTTCTCGGCACACAGCACCTGTTCGGCAAAACCGCCGACACCCACCATGCCGATCACGGAATCACCAATCTTGTACGTCGTGACCCCCTCGCCCACGGCCGAAATCGTGCCTGCGACCTCCATGCCCGGTGTGAAGGGAAAGTCCGGCTTCACCTGGTACTTGCCCTGGATGATCAGCGTATCGGCAAAGTTGACGCCGCAACCCTCAACCGCAATCACGACCTCACCGGCCCCCGGGGTGGGATCAACCACCTCCTCCAGGACCAGCGTTTCAGGCCCGCCCCATGCACGGCAAACAACAGCACGCATCACACCAACTCCATTCACGAATCCAGATCAGCCCGCAGGCTACACCAGGATGCCCGCCTGACGCCGCTCTGATTTCGGAAAATGGCTTGGCATTGAACAACGAGCAGCGCGTCGCACCAGACGCTAGTGCCGCCAGCAAGGTCCCATTTGGCACGCAGAGACGCAGAGGCGCAGAGATGACCTTGCCTACCCGACGATCCGCGCTGAACGCACGACCCATTAGTGATAGGGATCGCAAAGCGATCCCAACCCAATCCAGACTTCAGAGGACCTACCGCTACCGATCAAGCACACAAACTCCGCGTCTCTGCGCCTCTGCGTGCCAACCCTTTTGTTACCGCCCTATCGCCAAACGATGATGTTCACGCGGAGCCGCGGAGGACGCGGAGGGCAGCCGCGCAGTTCCAAAACAACGGCGAGTCATTCGCAGCGCCTGCAGCAGTGTGATGAGGATCGCTTCGCGATCCCAAACCCAATCGATCCCTGAGGACCCAAGGACATCAAAAGCGGACTCGAACTCCGCGCTCTCCGCGTCTCCGCGTGAAGAAACCCTTTTTGGTTCTCAGACCTTCCGCATCCCGTGCAGGTGCGCCAGCCAGGCGCAGATGGCGCCGACCAGCATGATGACGATGACCGGCAGCGGGGTATCGGAAAGCGTGTGGCCCACCACCGTCATCAGCACCGCGCCGATACCCATCTGCAACGCGCCAGACAGCCCCGAAGCCGTGCCTGCGCGGCTGGGGTCAACGCTGACCGCGCCGGCAAAGCCGTTGGGCATGGAGAACCCGTTGCCGATGGAGACCACGCCCGAAATCAGGAAGAACCCTGAAGCCGTCATGCCGCCAAACAGATAAACCGCCAGCATCACCAGGCAACCCACCATCGACAGCACCGTGCCCACGGTGATCATGCGGTCCGAGCCGACCCGCCTGCCGAACCGCCCGGAGATGAAGTTGCCCGTCATGTAGCCACCCGAGATCAGGATGAACCACCATCCGTAACCCGATGCCGACGTGCCATAGACGTTGATCGCCACGGCCGATGCCCCGCCCAGGAAGCTGTAGAACGACGCCGTGGTGAACGCGACCTGCAGGGCATAACCGCGGAACCGGCGCATACGCATCAGATAGCCAAAGCCGTGCCACAGCTCGGCAAACGTCGTGGTTACACCACGATCAAAGTGTGTCTCGTGCAGCCAGACCATGCAGGAGATCGTGGCAAAAACGCCAAAGGCGATGACGAACCAGAAGATCGACTGCCAGCCGAACCAGTCATAAAGGTGCCCGCCGATGATCGGGGCCATCATGGGTGCCAGCACCATGGCTGCCGTGATGTAAGCCAGCATCTGGGCGCTGTCTTCGCGGTCATAGATGTCACGGATGATCGCGCGCGACAGCACGATCCCTGCCGATCCGCCAATGGCCTGCAGCACACGCCCGATGATCAGCGGCGTGATGTCCCAGGCAAAAACACAGAAGAGAGAACCCGCCATGAAAATCGCCAGCCCGGCCAGCAGCACGGGCCGCCGCCCGTAACGGTCCGAAAGCGGGCCATAGACCAGCTGGCCAAGGGTCATGCCGATCAGAAACGCCGTCAGCGACATCTGGGCGATGCCGAAACTGGTTCCGAAATCGCGCGCCAGACCAGGCATCGCCGGCACCACGATCTGCAACGCGAACGAGCTGATCGCAGTGATCAGGATCAGCACCCAGATCGGCGGTTTGCGTCGTGTGATCGACTGCATTGCGCCACAGGGGTTCTCTGCGTGAGAATGGGGCGGGTTGATCATGAAACCTTTCTTGGGATCAGAAAGCGCGGCATCACCATGACACAACACGATTCCGGTGGCGGAAGCGCGCCACCGACGCACTCAGCCGAGGCATGGCGTGAGCGCTTCCGTGAAGCGTTCGGCGACAGCCTTGACCTCTACACCGAACTCTTCGCGCTGTCGCCCGCCCCGGTCATGGTCGATGACTGGTCACGCATCCATACGCTGGTCGAGGAGATGAAACGGAATCCGGATGTCTCGGTCGAAGAGAAAATTCGCGACGACCCGGCCATGGGGCGGGAAATCTGGTCACGCATCGGCCACATCGCTGCCAACCCCGCCATGCTCGACATCACACGCATTTCGGCTGCCGATCTCTTCGAGCACTTCATGGACATCTACGAGCCTTCCATCGCGCCCAGCCTTGCCCATGTCCTGCAGAGCTTCGCCGACGGCATCTTCGATGTGGCCTGGCCCGAGATGACCGTTGCTGCAGCCGACGGCTCGCTGCTCACCGTCCGCGGGCGCATTCTGGTGCCTCCCACCCATCGCGACACCTGGCGCATCGTACTTTCCACCTTCGAGGACATGACCGAGATTCGGCACCACGAGCATGAACTGCTTCTTGCCAAGCAGGCGGCCGAACAGGCCGCCGAAGCAAAGTCCGAGTTCCTGGCGACCATGAGTCACGAGTTCCGCACACCGCTCAACGCCATCATGGGCTTTGCCCAGGTACTCCAGGCCGAGGCCTTCGGCCCCGTGGGCGACCAGCGATATGTGCGATATTCCGAAGACATCATCGCCAGCGGCGAGCACCTACTGGGCCTTGTCGAAGATATTCTCGACCTTGCCCAGGCCGATGCTGGCAAGATGATCCTGAATGAGGAGATTGTGAACCTGCGCGATGTTGCCGGCCAGGCCGTGCGCCTGGCACAGGATCGCGCAACCCGTGCAGGTCTGACCATCAGCATACGCCTGCCTGATGACCTACCCCGCCTCAACATCGATCCACGCCGCATGCGCCAGCTCCTCATCAACCTGCTCTCGAACGCCATCAAGTTCACAAACCCCGGCGGCACCATCGCGATCACCGCCGAACACAGCGCAGATCAAAGCCTTTCAGTCTGTGTCGAGGACACCGGACAGGGCATGAGCCCTGAGGAGGCAGCGCTGGCCCTGGAACCCTTCGGCCAGGTTCACCGCAGCCATCACGGCCACATCGAAGGCTGGGGCCTGGGCCTGCCCATCGCCAAACACCTTGCCGAACTCCATGGCGGCCAACTCGAACTCGAAAGCACGCCGGGCAAGAGCACACACGTGCGCATCCGATTACCACCGGAACGGGTTTTGGCTGGTTGAGCTCCGCCATCAGTAGGCCTGCTGGTTTGTCTATTAGCCTCAGGCGCCGGGCGCTCGCTCCGTTTTATTGATTGTTCCCTCAGGCGCCGGGCGCTCACTCCGTTCGCTTGGCTAACGCCGCTGACGCAGCGGGGTCGCAGTCGCTCCCCGTCGGCGCCAGGCGCCTCCCCATGAACAAACCGCCTGAGCTGCTTGTGATATGCACTCTGCTCCGACGGTGAGCAGGCATTTTGAATGCGCCACCTGAGTTGTTGGTGAGACGCACCCTGCACCGCTGGTGAGCAGACAATCGGCGGCGAGAGCGAAGCGGCCGCCGACCGGTGCGACTGCACCGGCGCGCCGAACGGCGCGTAAGCCAAGTGAGCGGAGCGAACGCCCGGCGCCTGAGGCTAAAAACAAAGACAACGCCTGCTCCGCCGCCCGAGCGAACAAACCACGCCACAGCACACATCCGACATCCGACGTCGCGTTTGGGCGTTGCCGGTTTCGAGTGCATGGCCCAGTGTTCGATTCTCATTCGGACCGGAGTTCCCCTTTTATGAAAACCCATGCCCGTGTCGTCGTCATCGGCGGTGGCGTTCTTGGTTGCAGCATTGCCTATCACCTCACCAAGGCCGGCTGCGATGACGTCCTGCTGCTCGAACGTGCCGAGCTCACGTCCGGTTCCACCTGGCATGCGGCAGCCAACATCCATGCCATGCACGGCAATGCCAGCCTGGCGCGCCTGCAGGATTACACGATCAAGATCTATGATCGGCTGGAGGAGGAAACCGGCCAGTCCGTCGGGCTGCACCGCTGCGGCGGGCTTTATCTGGCCACCAGTCAGGAGCGCTTCGACGAGCTGAAAATCCAGCGCGCCCGCGCTCGGTACCTGGGCCAGGAATTCGAGATCATCGGGCCTGAGGAAATCGCCAAACTCAATCCCCTGGTCAAGATGGATCGCGTCATCGGCGGCATGTGGGGCGCATCGGACGGCCACGTCGATCCCTCCGGCGTGACCCAGGCCTTTGCCAAAGGTGCGCGCATGGGCGGTGCCGTGATCGAACGCGAATGTCCGGTCACCGCCATGGCCCAGCGTGCCGACGGCGGCTGGGATCTCACCACACCAAAGGGCATTGTCGTTGCCGAAACCGTCGTCAACGCCGCGGGCCTGTGGGCGCGCGAGGTTGCCGCCCTTGCCGGCTACACCCTCCCGCTCGTTCCCATGGAACATCAGTACATCGTCACCGAAAGCGTCCCGGAGATCGGTACGCTTGAGAAGGAAATGCCGCTCACGCGCGATCAGGACGGCGAATTCTACATGCGCCAGGAACGCGACGGCCTGTTGCTGGGCTGTTACGAGCGCTCGGGCGTCCACTGGGCGGTCGAGAGCACGCCGCTCGATTTCGGCATGGAGCTGTTCCCAGACGATATCGGACGCATGGAAAAGAACATGGAAGCCGCCATCGATATCGTGCCCTGCTTCGGCAATGCCGGCATCAAGCGCGTCGTCAACGGCCCCATGATCTGGTCGCCCGATGCCGCCGCCCTGGTCGGCCCCCAGCCCGGCCTTCGCAACCACTTCGTTGCCTGCGGCATGATCCCCGGCTTCTCCCAAAGTGCCGGCGTCGGCTGGGCCCTGGCCGACTGGATCCTCGAAGGCGAACCCCCTGTCGACATGATGCCGCTAGATGTCAGCCGCTTTGGTGACTGGACCACCAAGGGCTACACCATGGCCAAGACGGCTGAGAACTACGGCAAACGTTTCGCCATCTCCTACCCGGCAGAAGAACGCCCCGCCGGTCGCCCGCTCAAGACCCCACCCATCTATGACCTGCTCAAGGAACAAGGTGCCGTATTCGGCGCCTCCTTCGGGTTCGAACGTCCCCTGTGGTTCGCAAGGGACGGCGAAGAGGCCCGCGACATCCTCTCCTTCCGCCGGCCCAACTGGTTTGCCGCCGTGGGCCGCGAATGCAACGCCCTGCGCACCGGTGTGGGCATGATCGAGATTTCCGGGTTCGCCAAATACGAGATCACCGGCCCCGATGCCGAGACCTTCCTCGACCGCATGCTCGCCTGCAAACTGCCCAAAAAGGCCGGGCGCACCGTGCTTGCCCCCATGCTCAACACCAAGGGCGGCATCATTGGTGACTTCACCGTCACGCGCATCAGCGACACCAACTTCTACATGGTTGGCGCCGGTGCCGCCGAACGTTTTCACCTGCGCCGTTTCGCCGATGAACAGGGCGATGCAGACGTCACCGTGCGTTCCGTCACCGCCGAACGCGCGGGCCTTGCCATCGCCGGACCCAATTCCCGCAAGCTGCTGGAACGCCTCACGACAGACGACGTCTCGGCCGAGAGCTTCAAGTTCATGGCAACCCGCGACATGGAAGTCGCCAACGTGCCCGCCCGCGTCATGCGGATATCCTTCACCGGAGACCTGGGCTATGAAATCCATCTGGCCGCCGAATACCAGCGCGCCCTCTTCCACGCCCTCATGGAAGCCGGCAAAGACCTCGGCATCACCCTCTGTGGCGCCCGTGCGCTGGACGCCCTGCGTCTGGAAAAAGGGTATGGCCGCTGGGGCAGCGAATTCACCGCCGACACCACCCCGGAAGAAGCCGGCCTCGACCGCTTCGTCGCCATGGACAAGGGCGATTTCGTCGGCCGCGAAGCCCTCATCGCCGCCCACAACACCGGCCCCCGTTACCGCATCGCCACCATGATCGTCGATGCCACAGAAGCCGACTGCTGGGGCAACGAACCCGTCCTGCAAAACGGCAAGGTCGTCGGCGTGGTCTCAAGCGGTGGCTTTGGCCACCACGTCGAGAAGAGCATCGCCATGGTCTTCCTCAACCCCGACATGCCAGAAGACCCAGGCCCCCTGGAAGTCGAGATTCTGGGCGAAATGCGGAGCGCGCATATCGTGACGGAAGCACCGTTTGATCCCGAGAATGCGCGGCTGCGGGGTTAGACACTCTGGTTACAGAACTGGAAATCTGTTTCGCTAGGTTACGAATCCTCTGGCCAGTCCTTCAATCCCCAAGAGTTGCTACCCTTGGCCAAAGAACGCCTTGCACCAATTTCCAACAGCAGACGTGCTGTTGTCTCATCATCTGCACCAATAGCATCTGAAAGTTGGGACATGCTTCGCCATTCAAATTTCTTCCCTGAAAGCAATCGCTTCAATACACCTTTTCGTATTCGGTCCAATTTACTCGTTCGTCGCTCGCGCAAATGGTCACTAAGCCAAGTTGCTACGATACTCGCAGCTCCGCCAACTAATGCTCCGAAGATCGCTGCCCAACCGCTGCCCATATAACCTCACAGATTCTCTATTGCGCCCCTAGAAGAGCTTGAAGACCGAATGTCACCAAGCTTTCTCTCGAACTCATATTGTCAAAAAGGAAAGTTTTGGTGACGGTTTACTTAACTCCGCCACGAGATCGAGAATGTCTTTAGAACGCTCAAAGACTGCCGGTAGATCTCAATGCGTTACGACCGATACGCTCACACCTTCATGAGCGCTATCTGCATCGCAGCAACCATAACCTATTAGTTGTGAATAATGAGTCCTGAACCTATACGAATCGATGGTAAGGAGAGTGGATCTTAAATTTGCAATCTTAGATTGATATATATCAATTAATTTTCTAAATTATGGATTCTGCTGTTTCACGTGCAGGGGGAAAGTTAATGTTGAACAAAATCTTGTTTGCAAGTGTTTTGGCGTTGTCGGCCTCATCTGTTTCGGCATCGGCTCAGGATGTGCCGGAGTTCACAGACCGTTACACGTGCAAAGCCGATCAATGTTCGGTTGCGTGTTACTCAGGAACAAAGGGCATCACGATCGAATTGGTGAGAACCGAGACTATCAACGCCGTCTATCGCGGTGAGTTCGGCCAGTTCCTGCACAGGGTCGTGGGACCGGGCTCAGGAAACGAGGTGATCATCGGTTCTTCTATGCTCTGCGATCTGTCACCCAATCTGGATCCATCGGGCTTTGCCATCAAGTAATGCCGAGACGGGTGCACTGACAGAGCCAATGCAGAAAGACCGAGAAATCTGGCTCATCGTCAGATCGGGCTGAACACCCGAGAATGGCAAGCGACTCAAGGGTTGCCCGTCGGAAGACGTGCGGCCCTTGTTTGCTTTTGGAAGTTTCCATGAGTTTCGGGGACAGTTTACTCAATCCCCTACTGCGATATGGATGGTCGACAAAAGCAAGGTGTAAAATCTTCCATCCATGTTCAAACGCCTTGACCACGCTCTCGCGAAAATCCGCGACCTTCGCGATGCGCGCCAGCACGAAACAGCAGAGCTTCTGTTGAGCGTGGCTTTCAGGAACACCTCCGCCTCCTCGCGGTTGGTCACGAAGGCCGCACGGTTGCGCCATTTGGTATCGAGCGTGTAGGCCAAGGCGAACCTGGACGTCGAAATCCGGCTCCGTTGTTCAGGCCCTTGGCAGCGGCCAGGGCTGCGGTGCGCGCTGCCGCAGCGATCCCGTTCGCGATATCCGGGGTCTGCCACGGCGCGCGATAGCGTCAACCCGCCGATCAGCGTGCTTAACATTGCCCAGGCGCGGGCACGGCGGGCCGCATCTGTGCCCCCGCTCAAGCCATCAGCGATCAGGCCGGCAATGCTGGTTCATCTTGGCTTCATAGGCCCTGTGGACCTGCGGGATCGGCCCGGGCAACTTCGGGCGACAGGGTTGTCATCGCACACCCGCGGCCAAGGTCCTTGCGGTGCGCCTCGCCCAGGTAATAGTCGGCAAAGGCGTCCGGCCAGGCCTCTCCAAACTCTGCCTGGAACTTCGGAATGGCCTCGATCACGTCGTCCATGCCGGCCGCCAGTGCGGCTGCAAACGCGCCGTCCTTTGATCC
>CALSLK010000036.1 GCA_943787175.1 uncultured Alphaproteobacteria bacterium | reverse complement strand
AAGGGTTATCTCTACCTGCCGCCGGGCCCGGGGCCGTTTCCCTGCATGATCACCAACCATGGCAGCACCATCGAGAAAGGCACATCCGATGTCTGTCGGCCCGGCACGGCTGCTCTGTTGCTCTCCTGGGGCATCGCCTCGTTCCTTCCGCACCGGCGCGGCTATGGCAATTCGCCAGGTGCAGGCTGGCTGGACGAAGTCACGGCCGAGTTCGCAACGCCGCAATATGACAGCCAGCTCGCACCGCGCCTGGATCGCGAGAGCGACGATGTCCTGGCCGCGCTCACCTGGCTGCAAAAGCGTGAAGAAATCGACACGGCCCGCATCGGTGTCATGGGCAGTTCTTTCGGCCGGCACCAACACGTTGCTCGCCGCTGCAAAGTCCGATGGATTCAGCTGCGCGGTCGAATTCGCCGGTGCCGCGATCAACTGGGAACACACGCCAGGCCTGCGTGCGCTGTTGCTTGATCGCGCCGCGGCCGTGCAATGCCCGATCTATTTCATCCAGGCACAAACCGATTTCTCAACCCGAGCGACCGTCGAGCTGGCCGCCGCAGCCAGCGCTGCCGGTGTCGAAACCCAAAGCCGTGTCTTTCCCGCCTGGGGCCTGACGGAAGACGAAGGCCACGTCTTCGAACGCAACGGCCCGCATGTCTGGGCCTGCGAGGTCCGCCGCTTTCTCGAACGCTGGTTGTGACGCAAGGAAGTCGGGTTCAGTTCGGCTCCAACGTCGCGCAGCGGATCATGCGGCGTGGATGACCGGAAAAATCGTTGCTGGGATAATGCAGCGTGAAGCGGTTGTCCCAGATCACCAGGTGGCCGGGCTGCCAGCGCAGGCGCAGGGTGAACTCCATGCGGGTCATGTGCGCCTCGAGCCAAAGCAGCAGGGGCTGGCTCTCCTCTGGCGTCATGCCGTCAAAGCGCGTGACGAACATGGTGTTGAGGTAAAGGCCTTCGGCGCCGGTCATGGAATGCTTGCGCACAACGGGATGCGTGACCGTCAGCGTCTTGTGTTCAGGTCTGTCTGGACCGTCGTAACTGTGAACCGCGCTCATCCCCCGCAGCATGGCCTGCATGCCGGGGCTCAGCGCATTGAAGGCCGCAACGGTGCTGGCAAAGCCGGTATCGCCGCCGACCGGCGGAAGAACCCTGGCATGGAGGAAACTGAAGTATCCAGCGGGCTTCTGGAACGTCACATCGGCATGCCAGCCGCCACCGCCGAACAGGTGCCCGCCCTCTGCATCGCGCCGCAATTCGAGAACTTCGGGCAGGCCATCGGCAAAATGAACATTGTCATCGGCATGATGGAGATGCGGGGGAGCAAAGGTCAGCGCCAGATCGCGGAGCTGCGCCGGTGAAAGATCCTGATCTTGGATAACCAGCACCAGATGACGCGCCATGGCATCTTCAAGCGCGTCACGCAGAGCTGCATCAGGCTGCCGGGAAAGGTCGAGACCGCACACAAAAGCGCCCAGATGCGGCGTGATGGCCTGCGTGTTCAAGGTCAATGTGGTTATCTGCCTCAATCAGGGCGTGCTGTTGGCCAGCCCGCGCGGAATCAGCTTTTCTTCGTCATAGAAGGGCAGGGAAACCATGATGGCCTCGTGTTCGCTGCCGTCGGCCAGTTCAACCGTGACCGGCTTGCCGACCCAGTCATCGGCATAGTCCATGCGCGCAAAGGCAATGCCTTTCTCCAGATAGGGTGACCAGCCGCCCGCTGTTGTTGCGCCCACCTCCTTGCCATCCGACCTTGATGCGCGTGCCAGACAGCGGTGTGCGCCACGCAGGTCAAGCCGAAGAACAGCCGGCCCTGATCGGCCTTTGCCAGCGCTTTCTTGCCGATGAAAGTCGCAGTCCTTGTCCAGATTGACGAACTGGCCGAGGCCGGCCTGATACGGCGTCATGGTGGCGTCCATGTCGGTGCCGTTATCCATGATGCCCGCTTCGATGCGCCGGATGCCCATGGATTCCAGACTGGAGAAGATCAGCCCGTGCGGCTTGCCGCGCTCCAGGATGGTTTCGAACATGGCCGGACCGTCCATCTGCGGGTTCAGGGAGTAAAGCTCAAATCCCATCTCGCCGGTCCAGCCGGTGCGCGAAATCAGGAAGGGTTGACCGGCAATGCTGCAGTCATGGACCGAGAAGTACTTGAACGGATCAGGCGGTGCGTCCGCGACCAGGCTGGCCAGGACATCGAACGCCTTGGGCCCCTGAATCTGCAGCACCCAGGATTCGGGATCGCGGATGGTGACGTCCATGCCGGCGGCATGAGCGTGGATCCAGGGCATGAACTCGCCATCGGCCAGGACATACCAGTAGCGGTTCTCGCCAATGCGCATCAGCACACCATCCATGATGATGCCGCCGTGGTGGTCGCAGGCGATGGCATAGGTCGCGCGCCCCTGCTTCAGCTTGCCGATATCGCGGCAGAAGAGTTCTGCAGAAGCGCCAGCGCATCGGCGCCCTCGATCTCGATGGGATGTTCGGGCACATCGAACAGCACCGCGCTGCGGCGCAGGTGCCAGTAGTTCGCGATCGCGTCGTCGCCGATGGTCAGCGGATAGAAGCGCCTGCTGTAGACGCCCATCATCATGTTCTCGTTCGCATAGGCCGGCAGCCAGGGCGAGGTCGAAAACGCTTGGACGAGATGCGGAACGAGGGATGCGCGTGCGCGTAGTTGGAGGTGTCGGACATGGCTGAACCCTGTGGCGGAGTAGGCGGCATCCTAATCGCATTTGGGCGCGGTCCAAGCGATAGTGATGCTGATTGTGGTATGTTTGACACCGGGTCGTTGGTTGATCGAGTGATCACGGATCGAGGTAATCATGGGTGCAATGCACAAGGTGTGGAGCGTAGGATTCCTTGCCGCGATGTTCTTTGCTTCGCCCGGCCACACAGATGATGTGGCTGCGACGATCGAGCAGCGCCTGCTTGGCTGGACTGAGGCATTCAACGAAGGCAGGCTCGAAGAGGTCTGCGACCTCTTTGCTCCCGACCTCATTGCTAACTATCAGGGCGTGCCGGAACGCAGCTATCGGTCTCAGTGCGACGACCTCAAGGCTGTTTTCGCAAACGAGCATCTGGAGTTCCGCTACAGGCTGGAACTTGAGGAGATCATCGTTTCGGGCGATCTGGCGGTTGTGCGCCTCATCTGGCACCTCACCGTGACGGACAGGGCGACAGGCGAGATCGAGGTTTCGGCGGACCGTGGCCTGGATGTCTTCAAGCTCCAGCCAGACGGCAAGTGGCGCATCATTCGCTACATCGGATACCTGATCGGCCAGCCTCTAGAAGGTTGAAGGCTGACTCCGGCGCAACCTCAGGCCAGAGCCTTGCCCATCAGCAGGCAGGGGTTGTCGGGCCCCCAATGCAGGGGAAGTTCGGCCAATGGCGCGAAACCGACAGCTTCGTAGAAACCTCTGGTTCGATCATAGAACGGGTCGGGATAGGCGGCACTCAGGGTTTTCACGGTCAGGAAGCGGGCGCCCTCGCGATTTCGCGCGCGTCTTCAAGCGCCCGAATCAGCAACCGGCCGATGCCCTGGTCGTGATAGTCGGGAAGAACGCCGATGACATGGAGATCCACGGTTGCCGAGGTGGCTTGCTCCATGGAGGCAAAACCGACGCCTGATCACCGATCCAGGCGGTCGCTGTCGGCATGGCGCTGGCTGCCTCGACATAACCAACCAGCGCCTCTTCGATGCCGAACCAGTCGGGCAGGGCGCGCAGAATGGTCTCTGCGACCGCGCGGTCCGCGCCTGGCGTCCAGGCGATCCGGGTGAGGCCTTGTTCATGGCAGTACATAGCGGAGACATCGCGCGCTTGCCCACGGTTTCGGCCGGTCTAAACCGCTTGTCATGTTCTCGTTCAGAAAATCGCTGTCTTTGTCATCATCATTGCGGTGGTCTGGCTGGGATTCCGCTTTGTCGGAAACCTGGAGAAGCAGCGCAAGGCACAGGAACGGCTGACCAGGCCGTCATGGCGCGACCGCTTCCGCCGCAGCGCCAGGCAAGACCGGCGCGCAACGCGCCAAGGAAGCGGGCACGAGGCTGCTGTAGGAGGTCGAAATGGTGCCCTGCGGTCTGCGGAGATTACGTCGCGGGCGTTGGCGCGCGTGCCTGTGGACGACAGGACTGCCCCTACACGCCTGCCGCTTGACCCGGCATCACGCGCAACCTAGGTTCGCGGCGAATTCCGGCCCCTTCGGGTGGGCCGAACCCGTTCCAGGAGTAACCGTTCGATGAGCACGGCCACAGGCCGGGGACTCCCGTTCCAGAACCTGATTCTCGAGCTTCAGTCCTATTGGGCAAAGCAGGGCTGCGTCGATGCTGCAGCCCTATGACATGGAAGTTGGCGCCGGGCACCTTCCACCCGGCGACCACCTTGCGCAGTCTGGGCGCCGGAACCCTGGAAGTGCGCCTATGTGCAGCCGTCGCGCCGCCCCACCGACGGCCGCTATGGCGAGAACCCCAATCGGCTACAGCACTATTATCAGTTTCAGGTGCTGATGAAGCCGTCGCCGACAACTGCAGGAGCTTTATCTCGGCAGCCTGGCAGGCCATCGGCATCGATCCGCTCGAGCACGATATCCGCTTTGTCGAGGATGACTGGGAAAGCCCGACCTTGGGCGCCTGGGGCTTGGGCTGGGAAGTCTGGTGCGATGGCATGGAAGTCACGCAGTACACCTATTTCCAGCAGGTCGGCGGCTATGATTGCAAGCCGGTGCCGGGTGAGCTGACCTACGGGCTCGAGCGCCTGGCGATGTACATCCAGGGCGTCGACCATTTCCGCGATATCGTCTGGAACGAGGCGGGCGTGACCTATGGTGATGTCTATGGCCAGGCGGAACGCGAGTTCTCGGCCTTCAACTTCGACCATGCCGACACCACAGGCGCTGTTCCAGCATTTCGTCGATGCCGAAACGGCCTGTGCCCATCTGGTCGAGCAGAAGCTGCCCCTGCCGGCCTATGACCAGTGCATCAAGGCCAGCCACACGTTCAACCTGCTGGACGCCAGGGGCGTCATCAGCGTGACCGAACGCGCGGCCTATATCGGGCGGGTGCGCAATCTGGCACGGGCCTGCTGCACGGCCTGGCTTGGAAAGCCGCGGCCATCTTCCGACCGGTGAGGGCTGAGCCGATGGCCGATTTTCTGCTCGAGATTCTGTCCGAAGAAATTCCGGCACGCATGCAGCGACGTGCCGTTGAATCGTTACATGAAGAGAGTAAAAAATTTCTTTAGAACAAAAGATTAAAGACTTTTCTTCAGAGTTTTATGTAACGCCGAGGCGTTGATTGTTGCGCTTGTCGGGCTACCGGAGCGCAGGATGATCTCAACGAGGAGCGCAAGGGACCCAAGGTCGGAGCGCCCGACAAGGCGGTCGAAGGCTTTCGCCCGCGGTGCCGGTGTTGCCGTTGCTGATCTTGAAGAGCGCGAGACCGACAAGGGGCCGTGCTGGTTTGCCGTGATCCATCGCCAGGGCCGTGCCATCGCCGACCTGCTGGCCGAAGCCGTTCCTGCTGCCATGTCGGCCCTATCGTGGCCCAAAGTCGATGCGCTGGGGCGATCACGATGTGCGCTGGGTGCGCCCGATCAATGCCATTCTGGCGGTGCTGGACGGCGCGGTGGTGCCGTTTTCCTTCGGCCCCGTCGACCTCGGGCAACCGGACGCGTGGTCATCGCTTCCTGGCGCCCGGACTGGTTCGAGGTTTCCGGGTTCGAGGATTACGGAGCAAGCTGCGCGCCGCCCATCGTGATGATCGATCAGGCTGAACGCCGCGACGGTGATCGCCGAGGCGCGCAGGCGCTGGCCGCCGAGGCAGGTCTCGTGCTCGATGACCAGCCACGCCTGCTGGATGAAGTCGCGGGCCTGGTGGAATGGCCCGTGCCCATGATCGGCGGCTTTGATCCCGACTTTCATGGAGATCCCGCACGAAGTCATCGTGACGGAAATGACCCAGCACCAGCGTTACTTTCCGCTGCGCGACGAAGGCGGTGCGCTGGCGCCGCGCTTTGTCTTTGCCGCCAACATGGAAGGCGGCGACGGCGGCGCGGTCGTGCGCGCGGGCAACGAACGCGTGTCCTGACGGCCCGGTCTGTCGGATGGCCGCCACTTCTGGGACATGGACCGCAAGCAGACCCTGGAAAGCCGCGTGCCCGATCTGGAAAAGGTCGTGTTCCACGCGAAGCTGGGCACGCGTGGCCGAGCGCGTCGCGCGCATGGAGCGGTTGGCAGAGCATCTTGGCAGGGTTCATTCCCGGCTGCGATCCCTGAACTGGCCAGACGCGCGGCGCATCTGGCCAAGGCCGACCTGACCAGCGAGATGGTTGGCGAGTTCCCGGAACTCCAGGGCGTCATGGGCGCTTACTACGCGCGCCACGATGGCGAGGATGCCGCTGTTGCCCAAGCGATTGCAGAGCATTACAGCCCGCAAGGCCCGGCCGACAGCTGTCCGCAGGATTCGGTCAGCGTAGCAGTAGCGATCGCAGAGAAGGTCGATACGCTTGTCGGTTTCTTTTCGATTGATGAGCGTCCGACGGGCTCACGTGATCCCTTTGCTTTGCGCCGCGCTGCATTGGGTGTCATTCGTCTGATTCTGGAAAACAACCTCCGCCTTCAACTGCGTTCTGTTTTTGGCGCCAGTCATGGCTACCTGAACGATACCGGCGTTGATGCCGCAGCCGGCGCAGATGACGTGGCTGAAGGTCTGATTACCTTTTTTGCTGATCGCCTGAAGGTGCATTTGCGCGAAGAAGGCGTGCGCCATGACCTGGTGGATGCCGTGTTTGCGCGCGAAGCCGACGATGACCTGGTGCGCATGATGGCTCGTGTGCGGGCGTTGCAAGCGTTCCTGGCGACCGAAGACGGCGCAAACCTGCTGGCTGCCTATCGCAGGGCTGCCAACATCGTGCGTATTGAAGAGAAGAAGGATGGCGTCACTTTTGACGGCGCCGTCGACCAGGCAAAGCTGGAGCAGGAAGAAGAGCGTGTGATTGCATTTGCTTTGGCTGATGCTGATGCTGCAGCTGTGCCGGCGCTGGAAGACGAACAGTTTGAAGATGCCATGACGGCGCTTGCCAGAATGCGTGCGCCCGTGGATGCCTTTTTTGATCAGGTCACCGTCAATGCAGACGATGCTGGCCTGCGCACCAACCGTTTGAACCTGTTGGCCGCTATCCGCACGACGCTGGATCGCGTTGCCGACTTCTCGAAGATCGAGGGTTAGTCCGATGACGCAGTGGGTTTACAGCTTTGGTGGCGGCAAGTCCGACGGTGATGCTTCCATGAAGGCACTGCTGGGTGGCAAAGGCGCCAACCTGGCGGAGATGTCGAGCCTGGGCCTTCCTGTGCCGCCGGGGTTCACGATCACGACCGAGGCCTGCACGACGTTCTATACCGAAGGCAAGGCGCTACCCGATGGCGTGCGCCCGCAAGTCGAAGCGGCGTTGAAGGTGATGGAGGCGACCGCCGGCCGAGAGTTCGGCTCGCCGGACAATGCGCTGCTGGTCTCCGTGCGCTCGGGCGCGCCGGTCTCCATGCCGGGCATGATGGATACAGTGCTGAACCTGGGCCTCAACGACGAAACGGTCAGCCGGCCTTGCAGCGTCGAGCGGTGATCCACGCTTTGCCTGGGACAGCTATCGCCGTTTCATCCAGATGTACTCCGATGTCGTGCTGGAACTCGATCACAACGATTTCGAGGACATCCTGGACGCCATCAAGGACGATGAAGGGTTTACGAGGATCAGCCACTGTCGGCTGACAGCGTGGAAACGCTGGTCGGGCGTTACGCGCCCATGTCGAAGAGGTGCTGGGCAGGCCGTTCCCGCAGGACCGGTGGAGCAGCTCTGGGGGGCCATTCATGCTGTGTTCGCGTCCTGGATGAACCAGCGGGCCATCGACTACCGGCGCATTCACGAAATTCCCGACAGCCTGGGAACCGCGGTCACGATTCAGGCGATGGTGTTTGGCAACATGGGCACAGATTGTGCCACCGGCGTGGCCTTCACGCGCAACCCGATCAACGGCGCAACGAGATTTTGGCGAATTTCTGGTCAATGCCCAGGGTGAGGATGTGGTTGCCGGTATCCGCACACCCCGGCCGATCCGTTCGACCGGCGATGGCACCTCGCTCGAAGAGGTCATGCCCAAAGCCTTTGCCAGAACTCTCGGCGATCAACGCCAAGCTCGAAAGCCATTACCGCGACATGCAGGATGTCGAGTTCACGATCGAGACGGACGGCTGTACATGCTGCAGACCCGGCAGGAAACGCGGCATTCAGGCTGCCCTGAAGATCGCAGTCGACATGGCAGAAGAGGGGCTGATCACGAGGGACGAGGCGGTCTGCCGCATCGATCCCAAGGATCCTTGACCGGATGCTGCATCCCGTCTCCGACCCGAAGGCACCAGCGCAAGGTATTGCACGTCGGCCTGCCGGGTTCGCCCGGCGCAGCATCGGGCCAGGCTGGTCTTCGACATCGACGAAGCCAGGACTGGGGCGAAGGCACGGCCTGCATTCTGGTGCGCACTGAAACCAGCCCGGAAGACATTCACGGCATGCATGCCGCACGCGGCATCCTGACCAAGCGCGGCGGCATGACCAGCCACGCAGCCGTGGTGGCGCGCGGCATGGGCGTCCCTGCGTGTACGGGTACGGGTTCCATACGGGTCGATGACCGAGCCGGGGAGTTCAGCATCGGCGACATCACCGTCAAGCGCGGCGATATCATCACCATCGACGGCGTCGACCGGCGAGGTGATCCTGGGTGAAATTCCCACCATCGAGCCGGAACTGTCCGGTGATTTGCCAACTCATGGTCTGGGCCGATGCGGTGCGCGAACTGAAGGTTCGCGCCAATGCCGAAACGCCCGGCGATGCCGCCAAGGCGCGCGAGTTTGGTGCCGAAGGCATTGGCCTTTGCCGTACCGAGCACATGTTCTTCGAAGAAGAGCGCATCATTGCCGTGCGTGAGATGATCATGGCCGAGGACTGAGGAGGGCCGCGCGCGCCGCTCGACGAATCTCTGCCCATGCAGCGCGTCGATTTCGTCGAGCTGTTCCGCATCATGGCGGGTCTGCCGATCACGATCCGTCTGCTGGATCCGCCGCTTCACGAATTCCTGCCCGTCAGTAATCAGGAACTGGAAGAACTGCAAAGCACATGGGTTCTGACGTCGACATGTGCGATGCGTGCCGGTTCGCTGCGATGAATTGAACCCGATGCTGGGGCATCGCGGTTGCCGCTTGGCATCTCCATCCCGAGATTACGAGATGCAGGCGCGCGCCATCCTTGAGGCCGCCGTCGAGGCCGAGAAGAAGGAAGGCGAGCCGGTTCATCTGGAAATCATGGTGCCGCTGGTCGCGACCAAGCGGGAGCTTGACCTGATCCGTGAACGCATCGAACGCATCGCCGATGCCGTGCGGTCCGAAACCGGCGGTGATCCCAGGTACATGATCGGCACCATGATCGAACTGCCGCGTGCGGCGCATTGCGCGCCGGCGACATCGCGGAATCGGCCGAGTTCTTCAGCTTCGGCACCAACGACCTGACCCAGACGACCTATCGGCATCAGCCGCGATGATTCCGGCCGCTTCCTGGAGAAGTACCAGGGAGACGGCGAATGTTCGAGGTGGACCCGTTTGTCAGCCTGGACACCGAAGGCGTGGGCGAGCTGGTCCAGATTGCGGCCGAGCGCGGGCGCGAAACCCGGCCCGATCTGAAGCTGGGCATCTGCGGTGAGCACGGCGGCGACCCGGCCTCCATCGCGTTCTGCCAGCAGACGGGCCTGGATTACGTGTCCTGCTCGCCCTACCGCGTGCCGATCGCGCGCCTGGCCGCCGCGCAGGCCGCGATTCGCCACAAGGCCAGAGCTAAGCGAGGCAGTATCGTAGGAGGACCCCAGTTATGCGATTTCGCGCGCTGACCTTCGACTGCTACGGCACCCTGATCGACTGGGACACGGAGATCGGCTTCTGGCTGGAGGGCTGGGCGGCGACAAAGGGCGTCGCCGCGGATCGCGACAGCCTGATGGAGGACTTCGCCGAGGCGCAGCGCGCCGAGCAGGCGACGCCGCACGTTCCAGTCGTACCGAACGGTTGTCGCCAAGGCACTGGCCGCGTTGGCTGCAAGCAGCCGGCGTAACGGCGAGCGAGGGCGAGCTGGAGGCGTTTTCGGCCTCGGTGGCGACCTGGGCGCCGTTTGCAGACTCCGTTGCCGCGCTCTGCAAGAACTGAAACGCCAGGGGCGGGTTCTGGGCGTGGTCTCGAACGTCGATAACGACCTGTTTGCGGGCACGCAGGCGCTGCTGGGCCATCCCTTTGACGACGTGGTGACGGCAGAGGACGTGCAGAGCTACAAGCCGGGCCGTCTTGCGCATTTCCACGCCATCCGGGACAAGCTGGCCGCACGCGGAATCGGCGAAGACGCCATTCTTCATGTCGCGCGCAGCAAGTTCCACGACGTCGAAACCGGCAATGCGCTTTGGGGTGGTGCAATTGCTGGGTCAACCGCCGCCATGGCGAGGCGAGCCGGGGCGTGGGCCTGCCCAGCGACGCCGAACCGACCTGGCAGGTCACGAGCATGGCGGACGTTGTCGCACTGCTGGCCGAGATCGACCCGGTCTGACCAATTCTGCTCTATTCAAGCGTATCCAGAATCTCCAGGAGTAGTTTTTCGGACAGCCAGCGGTGGTCGGCGTCGTGCCAGGCCAACATGGTCACGACCAGATTCTGTTCCGGCAAGACGAAGATGCGTTGACCGCCGAGGCCACGAGCAACGATGGCGGGGAAGGAGCGTCCACCCTGGGTGAAGGTGCGGAACCACCAGTGATAGCCGTATTCGGCATAAAGCCCGTCATCGGCGTCGACGCGATAAGGCGTGCTGGAAAGCGCAATCCACTCGGCTGGCACGACCTGCTTACCCTGCCATTGTCCATGATGCAGCATGAGCGAGCCGATCTTGGCAAGACCACGTGGTGACATGGTTAGCGCTATGGAGGCCATTGACGCGCCGTTGATACCCCAGGTCTGGCCGCTAGGAAGGCCGCCTGGTCTGACGCCAAGCGGGACAAAAAGGGCATCGGTGGCGACCTGACCAAACCGCCTCTCGCTCAGATTGGCGATCACACCGGAAAGGGCGACAGTAAGACCACTGTTGTAACTGAACCGCGAGCCTGGAATGTCTGCCATTTCCTGGGCAAAGAGATAGTCTAGCGGGTCTGTGTGTCGCACTAGCTGACTGGCCTTGTTCCTGCCGTCCGTGATCCGGTAGATCCACTCGTTCCAGGAAAGCCCCGCAGACATGGTAAGTGCATCTTCCAGCGTGATCTCGCGTGCCGCTGGGTCGAGTGGCACGATATCTGCTGGCAGCAGGTCGAGAATCGGTGTCTCCAGGGAAACTTCCGGGTGGTTTTCCAGAACGATGCCCAGAATCAGAGATGTGATGCTCTTGGATACAGACCACAGCGCATGCTGTGTATTGGGACCATAGGTCGTCGCCGGGTCGACGCCATTCGCGAATGCTATCTGAGCGGTTCGATAGTGTTCATAGACCAACGCATTGTCATGTTCGATGACGACGGCATGGGCGGTAATGAATTCGCCATCAAGCAGGCGCTCGTTCAAGGCAGCAAGCTTGGTTTCGTTGAAGCCCGCGCTCAACGGGCGATCAACGGGCCAACCATCATTGCGTGCTTCAGGGGCGGCGAGATCAAGGTTCTGCGCGGTGGCTGTTGACCATCCGGCACCTGACGACAGAGCGGCGAGAACAAGCGTGGCCATGAGGCCACGTTGAACACGAGTGGCAATGGCTAGAAGGAAACCCATGTCGGTTTGACCGGTTTGATCGCGACGTCGCCGGCCATGACCCTGGCAGCGTCGCCGCCGGCTTCGTCCAGGCGATCGATGCGGATGAGGGCGATGCCGTGGTCGCCCAGGCCGCTGCGGACTTCGCCGATTTCGGCCTTCGCCGACGGTGATCGGCGTTCCGGCCGGGGGGAGATCGGCATCGGCCGTGATGCCGAACAGGCGGCGGCGGATGGTGCCGCGAAACTTGGTGCGCGCGGTCAGTTCCTGGCCGACATAACAGCCCTTTCTCGAAGTCGACGGCGTTCAGTTCCTCGAAGTTGCTTTCGAGGATGAAGGACTTGTCGACCAGCACGTCGGTGCCGCCGTCCGGGTACGGCAAGGGCCATGCGATGAGTTTTCATAGTCGTGTCAGGCTGCCTGCGGCGGCGTCGGCAAAGGGCGTGGTGCCGACGGGGTGGATGGCGCGCACGCCCATGGCGGCACAGGCGGGGGTCGACCGCATAGCACGGTGTCGCCATCGCGCCGGGCGTTGCCTGCGCCCTCATGCAGCCGGGCCGCGGCACCGGCACCCATCGCCGATCAGGGCGGTGACAGCGTAAACTGGTCGCTGACATCGGTGATCTCAGCCTTGGCGCGGAGCTTGTAGAACTTCAGGCGTTTGGCGAGTTCTGCCAGACGCTCCCTCTTTACATCCACCAACAATCCGCCATCGCCGTCATCGGCCATGAAAAAATCGAACAGAAATTTGCCCTGGGGGGTCAGGAGTGCCGAATAGAGCGCACGTGTGGGATCGACCTTTTCGACGTCGTTGGTGACGATACCTTGCAGGAAACTGCGGGTTTCTGGGCCGGAAATGGCAATCACGCCACGGTCGGTCAGGTTGATTTGCTTCAGGTCGGACATGGAGGGGATTCCTTTGTTCCCTTGTAGTGTGGTGTGGACAGTCATCCGCCACAAGGGGGCGTGATGCTCTGGGGCATGGCTTCCCGACCGCGCGGGTATTATAAACCGCGCCATGGATATCCTGTTTCTTGACGATTCGTTTGCCTATGACAGCTACAGCCCGCGCAACGACGCAATGGGCGGGCCGGAAAAGGGGCTGGTCTATCTGGCCGAAACGCTTGCGGGGCGCGGGCACAACGTTGTCGTGCGCAACCGGTGTGAACGTGAACTGACCCTGCGTGGCGTGCACTGGAAGCCGCTGGATGATGATCCCGTCGCAGCCGCGGACCTCACCATTGCTCTGCGTCACCCGCGCCTGCTTGATCTTGCGCCTGCGGGCGGCAAACGCGCGTTGTGGGTGACTTCGCCCGGCGGTGCCCTGACCCAGGGCGCGGCTGCAGAAGCGCTTGCTCAACACGCCGATGCGAGCCTGATTTTCATGGGCGAGGCCCATCGTGCGACATGGTTCGAGGAAGATTCCCGAGCGCTCATCATTCAGCCTGGTGTGGCACCGGCCTATCTGGCTTCCGACAAGCCTGCCGGTTACTGGCCGCCGCGCGCGGTGGTGACGACGCATCCCAAGCTGGGTATGGACTGGCTGCTGGAACTGTGGTGCCGCCGGATCGAGCCGCTGATCAAGGGAGCGCAGATGCACATTTTCTCGGGCACGCTGGCAACGGCAGCTTCGGGAAAGATCATCGCAGACGATATCACGCCGATCTATCGCCGTGCCGAAGCGGCTGCGGATCAGGGCGTGATCATCCGCCGCCCGTTACCCGACGCCGCGATGGCCGAGGAGTATCGCCACGCCCGAGCGCACCTCTATCCGGGGTTTGAACGTGAGACCTACGCAGCGACGCTTGCTGAGTCACAGGCCGCCGGTTGTCCCGGCGTGACGCGGCGACAGGGCGCTGCACAGGAGCGCGTTCGTGACAGCCGCAGTGGCTTTCTGACACCCGATGATGAAGCCTTCGCTAATTGCTCGATCCTGTGTCTGAAGGAAGACATCGTCTATCGAGGACGCTCCAAGGATGCCTGGGATATGCAGCGCGACCGCTCCTGGGATGATGCCGCGCCTGAGTTCGAGGCGTTGGCGCGCTGACGCGCCACGGTTGATGGGTTCGTGAAACTTCTGTTCATCACGTCCAACCGGTTGGGCGACGCGGTCATTTCGACCGGCCTGCTGAATCATCTGGTGACGACGCGGGATGTGCAAGCCACGGTTGCCTGCGGTCCGGTTGCTGCGGCGCTGTTTTCCTGCCTTCCCGGGCTCGAGCGGGTCATTCCGCTGAAGAAAAAACCGCGTGCCGGCCATTGGCGGAACCTCTGGAAAGAGACCTTTTCCACACGATGGGATCTGATTGTGGATCTGCGTGCCTCGCCCATGACCTTTGTATTGCGCGCTGGAGAACGGCGCACGATGTACAAGGCCGGCGAGGGAAACCGGGTGGAAAGCCTGGCACGATGGTTTGGATGCGATGGGGTGCCG
Organism: uncultured Alphaproteobacteria bacterium; assembly: GCA_943787175.1. Taxonomy (GTDB): domain Bacteria; phylum Pseudomonadota; class Alphaproteobacteria; order SP197; family SP197; genus SP197. Next base: position 27,755 of record CALSLK010000036.1, on the reverse strand, counting down.
AGCCCGACGATCTGGTCGGACGATGCGCATCGTGCAGAAGCCAAAGAGCTGCTCCCGCCCGGCGGCAAGATCCTTTGCCTTGCGCCCACTGCGAACTGGCAGGGCAAGATTTGGCCTGCGGAACGGTTTGTTGAACTCGCTCACCGGTTGACCAGCCCTACAGGTCCGCTTCCCGGCGCGCGGATTGCAGTGTCTGGCGGCCGTGGCGAGGAAGCGCTGGCCGCGCCGGTCCTGGAGGCCTTTCCAGAAGAACGCCGCATTGATCTGGTTGGCGTTGGCGACATGCTGGACGGTGCTGAACAGCTTCGGCGCTGTGATTTCGTGGTGTCGAACGACAGCGGCCTGATGCACCTTTCGGCGGCAGTGGGCACGCCGACCCTGGGTCTGTTTGGACCCAGCCCTGTCGAAAACTATGCGCCATGGGGAGAACATGCCGCGGCGGTGACGACAGAGATTGCCTATGATGACCTTTTCGGTCCTGATTATGACAGGCACACAACGGGCTCTTTGATGACCTCGCTTTCCGTCGATGCGGCAGAAAACGCCGCACTCGCGCTTCTGGACAAACTCGCGTGAGCGCGGCGCGGCTGAGCGCGGTTGTCGTCGTGCACAACGAGGAGGCGCAGCTTGATACGTGCCTGGCGTTGCTGGCGTTTTGTGATGAGATCGTTGTGGTGCTGGACCGCTGCACCGATGGTTCTGCCGAGATCGCCAGGCGCCACACCGATCACGTGATTGAAGGCGGCTGGGAACTCGAAGGGCCGCGCCGCAACACCGGTTTGAATGCGGCAAGCGGTGACTGGATTCTGGAAGTTGACGCCGACGAACGGGTGCGCCCGGAGCTGGCCCGGGAAATCCGCTCAACAATCGACACGGCTGATGGTCCGGCCCACTACCTGATCCCGTTCGACAACTACATCGGCGATCATCGGGTGCGCCACGGCTGGGGCGCCTATTGGGGGGTGTCGGCAGCGATCCGCCTGTTCACCCGGGGCGCGAAGATCTGGGGCGAGGGAAGGGTGCATCCCGGCATAGAGCTGAGTGGAGAACGACGCTGGCTCTCTGAGCGCATGGATCATCTGGTCGACCGCGATATCTCCGACATGTTTGCGCGTCTTGATCGCTACACGGCAGCACACGCTGCTGATCTGCGGGCGTCGGGCAAGATTGGCTCACTGCCAAAGAACGTTCTGCGCATCTTCAGCCGGTTCTGGAAATGTTATGTGGCGCGCGGAGGCTGGCGTGAAGGTGCCTGGGGTTTCCTGATTGCGCTCTTCGCCGGCCTGTATCCGATCCTGTCGTACCTGCGTGCCCGCCTGGAGAGCGACTGATGCGCGTGATCCAGGCCATGGCTGGCGCAACAACCGGCGGAGCAGAAGAATTCTTCATGCGCCTGGTCCCCGCACTCAGCCAGGCAGGTGTTGACCAGGCTGCCATCATCCGCACCCATGAGTCCCGGGCGCAAATTCTCCATGACGCCGGTGTGCCAACACGGCAACTGCGCTTTGGTGGCCCCCTGGATATCGTGAGCCGGATGGCCTACCGAAAGGCGATTGCAGAGGCGGACCCCGACATCGTCATGACCTGGATGAACCGGGCATCGGGCCAGTGTCCCAAGGGCAAGTTCGTGCAGGTCGGTCGTCTGGGGGGATTCTATGACCTCAAGTACTACACGGGCTGTGATCATCTGGTGGGCAATACGCAGGGTATCGTTAGTTACCTTGTGGGTCAGGGCTGGCCCATGGAGCGTGCCCATTACATCTCGAACTTTGTCGATACGTCCTATGCCGTTCCGGTCGAGCGCAGCGCGCTCCAAACACCCCAAGGCGTGCCGGTCATGCTTGCCCTGGGGCGCCTGCATCCCAACAAGGCGTTTGATGTTCTGATCGAGGCCATGACCGATCTGCCTGATGTCTGGCTGTGGTTGGCCGGTGATGGTCCACTCGATGAACCCTTGCGTCGTCTTGCCGTGGATCGCGGTGTTGATGAACGCATCCGGTTCCTGGGTTGGCGTGATGATGTCGGATCGCTGTTGGCCGCAGCCGACCTGTTGGTCTGCCCATCACGCCATGAGCCTCTGGGCAATGTCGTGCTGGAGGCTTGGGCGCGCCAGGTACCCATTGTGGCCGCAGCAAGCCAAGGGCCGTCCGAACTGATTGTTGACGGGGAAACAGGCCTGTTGGCACCGGTTGACGATGCTCGCGCTCTTTCACGTCAGATAAAATGTGTTCTCGACGACAGGGACGCTGCGGTCAAAATGACTCTAAGGGCACTGGACGCCTATGAAAGAGACTTCAGCAGGGATGTCATCGTGGGGCAGTTCAAGACGCTCTTTGAAGAGGTGACGCGCTGATGTGTGGTATTGCTGGTGTCCTTGCGTTGCCCGGCATGGACGTTCCAGAATCCGTTCTGGAAGACATGGCGCGCGCCATCGCCCATCGCGGCCCCGACGGGGAGGGGCGTTATCGCAACGGCTCGCTGGCCATGGTTCAGCGGCGTCTGGCCATCATCGACCTGGTGACCGGCGATCAGCCAATGCATGGTCCCGGTGGACGAGTCCTGATCGCCAACGGCGAAATCTACAACCATGTTGAATGGCGCCGGGTTCTGGGCGATGAGAACTTCCGTACCAACTCCGACTGCGAGATTCCGCTACACCTCTATGAACAGGATGGTGACAGTTACGCGCGCGGGCTGCGCGGCATGTACACGATTGCGATCTTTGATCCCAAGCAGCAGCGTCTGGTGCTCTCGCGCGATCCTTTCGGGATCAAGCCACTCTACATCGCCCAGACCTCGCTGGGCCTCGCATTTGCCTCTGAACCCCAAGCGTTGATCGCGGCAGGCCTGGTCAGTCCCGAAGTCGATCCAGACGTGCGCAGCACGTTCCTGCAATGCCAGTTCACAACCGGCCGCAACACGATTTTCAAGGGTATCGAGCGTGTCCTTCCCGGTGAAACCGTGATTGCAGAACAGGGCAGAATTGTCGAGCGTCTGAGGCGAGATGCCTTGCCCGAATTGGATTGGTGCGAATGGACCGAGGCCGAAGCCCTGGAACGCCTGGACGCCGCGCTGATCGATAGCGTGCGGGTCCATGAACGTGCAGATGTTCCCTATGGCCTGTTCCTTTCTGGCGGTGTCGACAGCTCGGCAATCCTGGCAGCCATGCGCCGGATCGATGAACGTCCCGTGAAGGCCTACACGGTTGGGTTTGATGTGCCCGGTGCGCGTGATGAACGTGCGCACGCGGCTGCCGTTGCACAGGCGGCAGGTGCCGATCATGTTGAAGTCTCCTTTGGCAGAGACGATTTCTGGCGTCTGTTGCCCATGGTGGCAGCGGCCATGGATGATCCTGCAGCCGACTATGCAACGCTGCCGACTTATCGATTGGCCGAGGTTGCAAGGCAAGACCTGAAGGTTGTTCTCTCCGGTGAAGGCGGGGATGAACTCTTTGGCGGTTACGGGCGCTATCGGCGCTTCCTGCGCCATCGTTTGTTGGGCGGCGGCAGGCTGCGCCGCAAGGGCACGTTTGATGGCCTGGGGGTACTGTCGGGCCGCTCAGCAGCCTGGAGGTGCGAGCTTGACCAAACACAGGAAGCCGTCGCAAGGCCTGGTCGTTCGCGACTGCAGCAGGCGCAGGCAGCCGATATTGCAGACTGGTTGCCCAACGATCTGCTCAACAAGCTGGACCGGTGCCTGATGGCCCATGGTGTCGAAGGCCGCGTGCCGTTTCTTGATCCACATGTTGCTGACGTGGCGTTTCGCCTACCGGATTCGCTCAAGTTGCGGGACGGAAAAGGCAAATACCTGCTGCGCCGCTGGCTGCATCGCGAGATGCCGCAGGCCGATGCGTTCTCCAGGAAACGCGGCTTCACGGTGCCGGTTGGTGCATGGATTGGTGAGCGTGGTGATGCCCTGGGAAAACTAGTCGCAGCGCAACCGGCTCTGGGCGGCTGGGCCAATCAGAACAAAATCCGCCAGGTGTTTGAAAAGGCAGAGCAAAAACAGGCCGGTTTTGCTGCGTGGACTTTGCTATTCTATGCGCTCTGGTATCGTAGGCACATCGATGGCCTCGACGTTGCGGGCCTTACTGTGGATCAGGTGCTAGCTGCCTAGGCTCAGGACCTATTAAATCCCTCGCGACCAGACCCGCCAAAATGCTCCACCGTTTAGGTCGTGACCCGGCGGTGATGGCCGCACTGAGGCCCACACAAGCCCGCTGGTGCGTTCTGGCCCCGGCTTCGATCCCCGAGTGTCCCACCCGAAGTGACAGCCAAAGCCCATGAGGGCATGATGGCGTCATGAAACGGTTCGCTGCACGACTGGTGCGCCGTAAAGGCACCCCCTGCAGGAGCCCCTGTTCCATGACCTTCAAGACGATCTTTGGCCGCACCGCCTTCCTTGCCGCCGCACTGGCGCTTTCCCTGACGGCGACATCGGAGGCCAGGGCAGCTTGCAGTGACCCTCCGGGCCCCGGCGTTGACTGGTCCGGGTGCGATAAATCCTACGCGAACCTGGCCGGCGCGGACTTGTCCAACGCGAACCTGTCGAGCGCGAACCTGTCCGACGCGGACCTGTCCAGTGCGGACCTGACCAAAGCGGATCTGACCGGCGCGGACCTGTCCGGCGCGTACCTGTCCGGCGTGTGGCTGGACGGTGCGAACCTGACCGGCGCGGACCTGACCGGCGCGGACTTGTCCGACGCGTACCTGTCCGGCGCGTACCTGTCGAGCGGGAACCTGACCTTCTACACCGGCGCGAACCTGACCGGCGCGAACCTGTCCGGCGCGAACCTGAGCAACGCGGACCTGCGCGGCGCGAACCTGACCGGCGCGCACCTGTTCGACGCGAACTTGTCCAAAGCGAACCTGACCGGCGCGGACCTGTCCGGTGCAGACCTGACCAAAGCGGATCTGACCGGCGCGGACCTGTCCGGCGCGTACCTGTCCGGCGCGACCTGGACGGATGGACGGTTATGTGTGCAATGGTCAAGTGAGGGTTGCCACTTTTAGGTTGGCCCCCTTGAGGTCTGCACTGCTCAGGTCGCACTCCCAACATTCCATCGTCCGTGCCAGCCTCGCCAAGTCCTCCTCGTCATAAGCGAGCGCCGTCCCGGCCAGGGCAACAGTGAGCATGACAGACGGACGGATATGTGCCGGAGGGTCAATTGGGGCCTGCAACTAGCGTTCAGGCATGACCGCTTGACCGGACTCCCTCATGTTAACTGCACCAGTTTTAGGGTAGCTGGTCACTTGCCCCGTTAGTGCTGGCTTGATTCACTGAGCGCCTCAAGGAGGTGCTGGTGATGGATGACCTGTTTCTGCTGAGCGAGGCGCAGATGCGCCGGATCAAGCCGTTCTTCCTGTTGTCCCATGGCGTTCCCAGGGTTGACGACCGCAGGGTGATCAGCGGGATCGTGTTCGTGATCAAGAACGGACTGCGCTGGCGCGATGCGCCCGTGGCCTATGGTCCCCACAAGACGATCTACAACCGCTTCGTACGCTGGAGCCGGATGGGGGTGTTCAACCGGATCTTTGCCGAACTTGCCGGTCAGGCCGGCGAGCCCGACCGGATCATGATCGACGCGACCCATCTCAAGGCGCACCGCACGGCAGCGAGCCTGCTAAAAGGGGGGGGCTTCCCAGACGTATCGGACGCACCAAGGGTGGCCTGAACTCGAAACTCCATGCCGTGTGCGACGGCCAGGGACGGCCCATCATCATGCTCCTGAGCGAGGGCCAGATGAGCGATCACAAGGGCGCTTTCCTGCTCTTGCCCTCCCTGCCTGGAGCCAGAGAACTGCTGGGTGACAAGGGCTATGACAGCGACTGGTTCCGGGAGGCCCTGGCCGAGCGTGGCATCACACCCTGTATCCCGCCGCGATCAAACCGCAAGGTCCAACACGACTATGACAAAACCCTCTACCGCCAGCGCCACAAGATCGAGAATGTCTTTGGCAGGCTCAAGGACTGGCGACGTGTCGCAACCAGATACGACCGATGCGCGCACACCTTCATGAGCGCCATCTGCATCGCTGCAACCGTAGCCTACTGGTTGTGATCAATGAGTCCTGAGCCTAACGAAGCGTGGTGAGGTCAATCGTCTCGCCCTCGCGCGCCAATCGGCATGAAGGCATTATACTCTGAAGAAAACGTTCCCGCTCGATCAGTGATTCATCTGTTTCCGTGGGCCCATGATCTGTCAGGTACAGACGCCCGGTCTTGGATTTATGGGCAATATCCAGAGCGAGCCTGTCCATCTCCTCTGTATCTTCACCAACGAGACTCATGATCAGAAGGTCGCTGCCCGAGGCAAAATCGATCAGCTTGTCCAATTGTGCGCCGGGCATGATGCCACAGGCGTAACAGATGGTCGCTGTGGTGCAGGTAAGTCGATAGGCCGTACCGGGCAGGCCGCAGGTCACCGGCATGGTCGCGATATCGATGGTATCGAATGCAAGGGGCTGGCCTGCCTGGAAATCGTGGAACGACAGGTCCGCGTTGAAAATTCCGATCGGGACCGGAAACACAGGGTCGGTCATCAGTCGGGTTAGCACCTCTTCAATGCTGCCTTCTTCAGGGATATGGCCACACCAGAAACCAAAGGCATTCTTGGGGTGAAACGCGGCGGCAAAGAACGGCAGACCGCAGATCCTGTTGAAATTCGTGTGGCTGAACAGCAGGTCGCCACGAACTGGCGAACGCGCCATCAGAGACTGGCCCAGGACACGCAAACCCGTTCCGGCATCGAAAATCACGATGTGGTCACCGCAATCAACTTCGATGCACGCCGAATTGCCGCCGAAAACAGCCGTTTCCGCGCCAGGTGCTGGAAGCCCTCCCCGGACTCCCCAAAATTTCAGTTGCGCTTGAATTTCAGTCACGCTGCGTCCCTGTTGGCCCGACGCTAACCTGCAATTTGTCCATCGTCCACGATCAGACTGACTACTGGGGTCAGGCTAACCCACTTGTTGCCAGCAGGCAGTTTCCATTTCCGGTCATTCGCTCTAAAGAACGCGTGTCATGAAGTTGCTCCATTCCCTTTGGCGTATTGAATCCGGTCGTGGTCTGAGGCCGCTGTTGCTGCCGGTTGCAGGCGTCGTGGTAACGGCAATTCTTGTCATGTCGGTTCTGGTTGGGCTTGCCGCGCGCGAACTCAACCGGCAGGCCGAGCAGGATGCCAGCAACAGACTTGCTGCCACGCTGTCGCAGGTCATTGATGAATCTGTCGAAAACACACTGGAATTCACCTGGTGGGATGAATCAGTCAAACGCATCGTCATTCTGTTCGATGAGAGCTGGGCTTCCAATTTCTGGGGGACCTACCAGGAGACGTTCCGCGATGTGGATATAGTTGTCGCGCTGAATGCTGAAGGCGGGACCATTATGACCTGGCAGCACGGCTTCATGACCGCCGGACGCAGCACGGTCGACTTTGGCCCAGGACTGGCCCTGTTGATTGAGGGGGCTAAGTCCAGATCTGTTGCCAACCCAATTCCCTCTGCTGGTTGGCTGTGGGTGGACGATGATCTCTATCTGGTGGTCGTTGGTGCAATCACACCGGCTGATCCCGTCTGGGCGTCCAATACTGGCATGACACGCGGAACCGGTGTGTTCGCGCGTAGTCTCAAGGAAATTCTGAATAGGACTGTTTCCAACGAACTGATCCTGCCTGATCTGCGCATTGTCGATGCGACTTCGGCCGACGCGCTGCTGGTTCTCGATAGTCCCGACGGGGCCGTAACGGCGGGCCTGACCTGGAATCAGGAATTGCCGGGCAACGCATTGCTACGCACCGTTGTTCTTCCTGTCGGCGTTGGCCTGCTCTTGATGATACCGCTGATGATCCTGTTTTTCGGCAGAGCCGAGAACATGGTTCGTGAGGCCGACCAGTTGGAGAGCAAGCTGCAGGAGGAGCGCGAACTCAGCGAACTCAAGGGCCGTTTTGTGTCGATGGTCAGTCACGAGTTTCGGACACCGCTGGCTTCGATCATGGCAGCAAGCGAAATGCTCACCCATTACAGCGACCGGATGGATGACGCCCAGCGCGGTGAAGAGCTTGTCTCGATTGGCAATGATGTCGACCGCCTGACGGCCATGCTGGACAAGGTGGTCGCCTTGCAACGTTCTGATTCTGACCTGTTCGACCTGGAACCCAAGCCGGTGCATGCCGGGCAACTGATCCGCCGCATCGCTGACAAGGCCACGCTCGCGGCCAAGGGCGGTCGCGAAGTAACGCTTCAGGGCGGAGAGGACATCGGCGTCATCTCTGTCGACGCACAGCTCGTGGAACACATTCTTTCCAATCTTATATCCAACGCAATCAAGTATTCGCCTGATGGCAGCCGGGTTGACGTGTCGATTTCGCGTGAAGAGAGGATGCTGCGGTTGGAAGTGAGCGATCACGGCATTGGCATACCTCCTGCAGAACTCGAGGAGATCGGCACGCCGTTTTACCGTGCGGGGAACACGGGTTCGGTTTCAGGGACCGGTTTGGGCCTGGCCATTGCCACACGTGCTGCAAAACGCCATGGCGGAAGCCTGACGATCGAAAGTGAACTTGGGCAGGGTACGCGTGTTGTTGTCTGCATCATGCCCGGCACCCAGGATTCAGCGTGAGCGAGGTCGCCCGCATTCTGGTGATTGAGGATGAGCCATCAATCCGTGATCGCCTGGTGCGCATGCTCGCGTTCGAAGGGTTTGAAGTTGCAACAGCCTCTGATGGCCGCGAGGGGGTGCGCATGGCGCGTGATCTGGTCCCCGATATCGTGATTTGCGATCTGCTCATGCCTGGCGTCAATGGCTTTGGCGCCTGCCGTGTCCTGCGCAACGATCCTGTCACGTCAGAGATTCCAACGATCGTCATCAGTGCGCTGAATTCTTCCAGCGATCGCGAAAAGATCAGGGAATTGGGCGTTGAAGTTTATCTCAGCAAACCCTTCCGCAATCAGGACCTGATTGATGCTCTTGCTCAGTGTCTGGAGTCGGGAAGAACCAGTTCAGCCGTTGACGAACTGGTTGATGGAGGCCGGTGAGATTTTTTCGCTGTCGAATCTGGTGACCGTCATGGTGTCCGACCAGTAATCAGCCGCCCAGCCAGCCTTTTGCTTCAGGCGGCGCACGAACAGCTCAGGTTCCTTGATGTTGTCCCAGACCGCGGGCAGGAACAGCGCACGTTTACCCTGGTCGGCCAGGGTTAGCCCATCACGGCCGAGGCGCAGTCTGGTGATCAGTTCAGCCTCGGATGCGACTGGAAAGGGCGTGTGGGGGCCAAGCAGGGAGATGTCGATCGTGGCCTTCTCGTACTCGGCCTGGGTTAAAGGTTCGAACCGCGGATCCTGGAACGCTGCTTTGTAGGCGTTGATCACAATATCTTCGGCAAGATTTCGATGGGCCGTGACCGATCCAATGCAGCCACGCAGGCGGCCATCCAGATTGATTGTGACGAAGGATGCGCCTTCGGCCTTGAGTGCCTCGGGCACGCGCGCAGGCACAACGCTTGCCGGTTTCCCGTTTTTCAGGCCATGCCGGATCGAACTGTTGGCCATGCCAAGGATCAGACGCCCGTGGCCCATGGCAAGAAGCCTGCGTGGATTGATTTCGCGCCGGGGCAGGTGGCAGGACCAGGAGCCGTAGCCCACGACCCGGTCCTTCATGTCTGATGTGTCGCCGGAATTGCGAAGGTCAAGCAGGTTGGTCGTCATGTCGAAGCTGTTGGCGAGTTTCAGCAACCCTTTGATGCCGACCCGCCCGCAGGCCTGATCGTTGCCGATGTCATCGATGCGTCCGGCCATGATGGCCTGACTGGTCCTGGCATCGAGCGTGCGGCAGGTTTCATAGTCGAGGTAATGACTGAGGTCGGTGCTGATCACGATCAGAGTTTCTTCTCCGCCCCACAGGTTCGCCAGAACTTCTGCCACCTCACCGGGTTTTGCGCGTCCGCCAACGATAGGCACCAGCGTAAAGTCGCCCAGGGCCCGTTGCAGGAAGGGGAGGTGAATCTCCAAGCTGTGTTCCTTCGCGTGTGCGGGATCAAGCTCATGGACCTGGGGAAGACGCAGAATGTCGCGCACGCCTTCGGCATCAATCGGCACGTCGCCCAGGGGCGAGCGGTAGGCCGTCGCGCTGGTGGTTGCGATGCCGTCAAAGGCGACCTTGTGCGAGGGGCCGATCAGCACAACACGGCGGATGCGATCCCTCAGCGGTGCAATCGCGCCATAGGCCGAACCGGCAACGGGGCCGGAGAAACGGTAACCGGCATGGGGTGCGATGATGGCCTTGATGCCGGCGCTGTCGATCCGGTTTGCAGCTTCCTGGATGTAACCATCGACGTCGCGACCCAGCACGCCTGGATCATCGGGATACCAGGTGCCAGCCAAAACAGGTGCGCGGACATTTGCCATGCCGGTGGGGTGCCTTATGCGTCGTGTTCCATGTTAATCTAGGCACTCTGGACCTGTTTTTCGAGGAAAGATGACCTCTGTTGGAAGTGACCTGGCGCCGCTGACGCCCGATTCCTTTGGGGTTGTGCCTGGACGTTTCTGGCATCGTCTGGAAGACGGGCGCATTCAGTACGACATCTGTCCGCGCTACTGCAAACTGCGCCCGGGACAACGCGGCCTGTGTTTCGTGCGCCAGGGCATGGAAGACGGCATTGCGCTGACGACCTGGGGCCGCTCCAGCGGCTACTGCATCGATCCTATCGAGAAGAAGCCGCTCAACCATTTCCTGCCGGGTTCGCCAGTGCTGAGCTTCGGTACGGCCGGATGCAACCTTGCCTGCAAGTTCTGCCAGAACTGGGATATCTCGAAGTCGCGCGAGATCGATACGTTGGCCGACCATGCGCCTCCCGAAAAGATCGCTCGTGTTGCCAAACGTCTGGGCTGCAAATCAGTCGCCTTTACCTACAACGACCCCGTGATCTTCCACGAATATGCCATCGATGTGGCTCAGGCCTGCCGTGAAGCAGGGATCAAGACGGTCGCCGTAACTGCGGGATATCATGCGCCTGAAGCACGCGCCGAGTTCTACCAGCACATGGATGGCGCCAACCTCGACCTCAAGGCGTTCACGGAACGGTTCTACAAGCAGGTCTGCGCGGGCAGTCTGGCCGATGTGCTCGATACGCTGAAGTTTCTCAAGCATGAGACGGACGTGTGGTTCGAACTCACGAACCTGCTGATCCCTGATGAGAACGACAGCGAAGCCGAGATCGAGGAAATGACGCAATGGGTTGTTGAGAACTTAGGCCCTGATGTGCCGATGCACTTCTCGGCCTTTCATCCCGACTACCGCATGAAAGACAAGCAACGTACGCCTTCGGACACGCTCTTCCGGTCACGGGCTATTGCGCTGAAGAACGGCGTGCGCCACGCCTATACCGGTAACGTGCACGATGAAGAGGGCGGCACGACCCGTTGCCACAGCTGCAAGGCGCCGCTGATCGGGCGCGACTGGTACGAACTGAAATCCTGGGGGCTCACGTCAGACGGGCGCTGCGCCACCTGTCGGACGCGGTGTCCTGGCGTGTTTGATGGCCCACCGGGACGCTGGGGGCGCAAACGCAAGACGGTGCGGCTGCGCGAGTTTGCATAGGTGAAACAACAGCATCCCGTACCGCACAGGAATGCTGTTGTTTCGTGATTACGGGGCCGTAATCGCCGCGATTACCTGATCGAAGATTTCATCAGCCCGGGCATGAACCTCATCAACCGTCAGCGGCTGGATGGGGTGTCGGACATAGATGGCGCCGGCATCAAAGCCGTGGACATCGCGCCACGCTTCAACGCCGGATTCAAACTCCTCGGAAAACAGGGCAACGGCGGGAAGACCCTTGCGATCGATATCAAGCATGTCCTGCAGACTGCACGACGTACAAGAACCTCAATCGGCGAGCGCTTCCACCACCACATCGCATCGCTCGGCGAGGGAAGCAGTCACGTCATCAGGCGCCTTCTTGGCGTAGGTCGGTTTGGCAAACCTTTCCACCTTAATGCCGCGCTCTCCAAAGAGAACTTCCAAGCGGTCAAGAAAATGGTCGCCCTGGTCTTTCGAGATATCAAGCAGACCAACAGTAAGGCCATCAAGCGATGCGGGTGGCGCCTTGCGGCTCCGCATCGCGTTGGTCTTCTCGCTGGTCGGGTCGAGCATGGTAATGCTCTGGGTCATGGGACAATCTCCCTCGTTACGGGTTGGCTGCCGGACGGGCCGCTACCCCAGCCATGGATGATAGTAGAAAAGAGGCCGGCATTGCTACCGGCACGCACAAGCACAAGATCCCCGGGGTCGAACTTGGGAATGCTGCTGGCTCCACCTGAGGAACGGGTCACTCCGGATTCGATCTCGGCTTGTGTGCGGTGTGTGCCCTCCAGCAGTGCTGCGTGAATCCTGGCACGATCCCAGCCGGCATCGCGGTAGATACCCCAGTACTCACCGGAGAGCACGAGACCGGCAGCGAGCCCGCCGCCAGCATGTTGCGGGTGAAAGAAGGCGTTGAGGCACATGGAGAGCGAGCCGGTCAGTCCATCTGCATCGCGCGCGGTTTCTGTGTTGTTGATGCTGGTGCCGCAGAATCCAAAGACGGTAACAGCCGATTTACCAGGCTCGATCCCACGCGATTGGGCGAGAGGCTGCCAAGCGTCATCTGTTTCGTCCTCGGCAAAACACAGGCCGAACTTGCCGGGGTGGCCGTGGGTGGAGCGGTCCATGCCGCCGGGCACGGCACCGCCAAGGTTGATCACCATCAACTGCAGGGCGCGTGCAATCGTCGCATTGGGGCGGTTACCATGGCCCAAAGCGCCATGCTGCCAGTTCATGCCGATGCGCCGAGCGATGGGACCGTTGACAATCACGCAGACCCCGGCGCCCATGGTGGTCGACATCAGGCCCTGCCAGGCGAAGTCAGGGTCCATCGCGGCATCAAGGGCGGCCAGAACGACGGGGAAGTATTCGGGCATGCATCCGGCCATCACGGCATTGATCGCGGCTTTCTCAACGGTACAGACTTCGCCGGAAGGGGGTATCATGCCCAGGATCTCATCGGGAGCGCGGCGCGTCCCCTGTAGCATGCGCAGAAACACGTGCTGGTGTTGGAGGAACAACGGGCAGGCCATCTGTCCAGCCTACGATCAAACATCTGCTCCATGGGGTCATCAGGGTAATCGACGCTGACCTCACGCGCCTTCAGGCCGGTTTCGCCAAACCGTTCCTGGAGTTCTTCCGCCATACCCGGCGAGACCGAGAGGGAGCCACAGCCCGGGCGCTGCTCAGGGAAATCGCTTCCCAGATCGTTGAGGCCGGTAAGGTTTTGCCACTCGTCGCGATGCCAGCCGATGACACGGCCTTCTTCCTTGCCTTCCTTGCGGCGGATGAGCAGGGGAACGATTTCGGTATCAAGCCGGAAGGAGGTTTCCAGGTCCCGATCGTCCTCAACGTTGAGTCCTTCTGGAAAGGCCGGGTTGTCCTGCGAGAAGGTTATCTTGAGCAGTCCCTGCTGTTCCAGCACCGCTGCCAGCGGTGCAATCATCTGACAGGTCGCGCAGTCTTCCTTGACCACCAGTATCAGTCCGTCATCGGGCAGGTTCATGCCGCATCTCCATTCGTGCATCGGGCGCTTTGATGATGCTACGTTCCTTCCACCAACAACCAAAGCCCAAAGGGAACTTTCATCATGTCTGATATCCAACGCCTTGAGCCCGGCGCCTTGTTCAGCGGCGCAGTCATCCACGGCGACACCATCTATCTTTCCGGCAAGGTCGCTTCCGACACATCAGGCGGTGTCGCGGCACAGACCCAGGACATCCTTGATCAGATCGACGCAACTCTGGCTGCCTGCGGCAGCTCGAAGTCCAAGCTGCTGACCGTGCAGATCTGGCTGACAGACATCAATACATGGGCGGAAATGAACGAGGTCTACGTCGCCTGGATGGACGCAGACAACAAGCCCTGCCGCGCAGCGGTCGAAGGCGCACTGGCCGCACCGGAGTTTCTCGTCGAACTCATGTGCGTCGCTGCAAAGTAGGCAGACGACGTTGCAGACAAACGGCCCTGGTGTCTTGTGCCGGGGCCGTTTCCGTTTGATCTATCGGCTGGCGGTCGATCCGCCGTCAACGGCGAGCAGGGCGCCTGTCATGAAGCGTTGTTTGGGGTCGGCCAGGAAACAGATGGCTTCGCCGATCTCCATGGGATCGGCTATGCGCTTCATGGGTGAAAAGCTTTCCAGGTCAGTCAGGTCACCAGGCTCGTCGCCGCCGGTCACCATGTCGGTCATCACCGCACCGGGGCAGACCGCATTGACGCGGATGTCGGGTGCCAGATCATGGGCAAAGGCGCGGGTCATGTTGACCACCGCACCCTTCGACGTGCAGTAAAGCGCGCTGTTCTTGTTGCCCGAAAGGCCGGATTCCGAGGCGGTCATGACCACGCAACCCTTGTTGCGACGCAGCTCGGGAATGGCAGTCTGGGTCGCGAAAAACACGCCTTTCACGTTGATGTTCATCATCCAGTCATAAGTCTCGTCGGTCACATCTTCGATCGGACCATCGGCAAAGACTCCGGCGTTGTTGACCAGAACATCAAGGCCGCCCAGGCCTTCCATGGCAGCTTCGACCACAGCGTGGGCCTGTGCTGCGCTGGCAAGATCGCCGGGTGCCGCAAACAGGTTATCGGTGCCCAGCTCAGCCATGGCCTGCGCGACGTCACCGTCGCGCCTGCCGTTGATGGCAACCCGTGCACCACGCTCAAGAAATGCGGCAGCCGCAGCCTTGCCGATGCCCCGCGTCGAGCCGGTGATCAGTACGCGCAATCCTTCATAACTCATCGGCTTTTCTCCATTTCCTCACGATAGGGTGGGAGTTCGTGCACATACCATTCTGCGTTCTTCTTTATCCATTCGCGCTCCTGGTCTGTGAGGTCGCGAAGTTTGCGTGCCGGTACACCGCCCCAGAGCTCGCCCGATTTCACGACCTTGCCTGGTGCAACCAGCGCGCCGGCGGCGACCTGACCGTGTCGTTCGACCACAGCACCATCCAGCACCGTTGCGCCGGACCCGATCAGGGTTTCGTCCTCCAGAGTGCAGGCATGGAGATGCACGCAATGACCCATGGTGACCCAGTCGCCGATCACGGTCGGAATTTCGTCACTGACATGGATCACCGTGCCGTCCTGCACGTTGCTGCCGCGTCCTATGGTGATCGGGCCATCATCACCGCGCACAACGCCACCGAACCAGACACTCGACTGTGGGCCCATGGTGACATCGCCGATCACCGCGGCATTGGGCAAAAGCAGGGCGGTCTCGTCAATGGTCGGCCAAACGCCCTTGAAGGGCATGACAATGGGACCCGGCGGAGAAGGCCAGCGGCTCTGTGACATCAGATTTCCTATTCTGCAGCCTGGGCGGCGGTCTTCTGCCCCTGCAGGCCAAAGAAGCTGTCATCCTTGTAATCGTCAGGCACCTCGACCACACGTTCGGCCAGACGGGCAAAGCGTGTTGCCTTGCCGCGCACGATTTTGGCGTAATAGGTGCTGGGCATGGCAGGGGCCTTCAGCGGAAAGGCGTCAGCAGCCGTGTAGTCACAAATGATCAGCGCGCGTGGCCTGTCCGTCCTGTTGGGGCCACCTCCATGGGCCATCCATGTGTGCATAACGACAAGATCACCGGCCTTGCCCGTCATTGGAACAGCAATGGACTCCAGGTCCTTCTGGCGGGACTTGTCGATCATGCCGGTGAACTTCTCACCGTCATAGTGGCTGAACGGGGTGCGATGGGTGCCCGGGGCTACCAGCAGCGGGCCCATGTCTTGGGTGATGTCGCACAGGAACAGCAGCGTCGTCACCATGCTGTCATTGGTGTGGGGATCATAGGCGTGGTCCTGATGCCATCCGACTTCAGTGTCGGTGCCAGGCAGCTTCACGTTAAGCTTGCAGTGATGGAATTTTACGTCCGGCCCGATGCAGTCAGCGACGTGATCGGGAACGGCACTGTCGAACAGGGCAAAGCGGCAGGGCTCGCTGATCTCCACGGGATTGGAAACCCGGCGCAAACGGGGATGGTCGGCCCGGTGGCCGCCCTCCAGATCAAACCGGGCCTTGCCGTCCAGACATTGCCCCCAGTTGGCGTCGTGACCTCGGCTTTCCTCGACCCAATCGGTGAGCTGGCGTTGCAGTGCTTCCAGCGGCGCACCGGTCACCACGCCAGGTGCGATGACATAACCGTCACGGTGGAACTGTTCGATCTGTTCAGCGTTCAAAAAACTCATGGCGCATTCCCTCTCAAGGCCCGTCATTCTATCGATGACGGTGCCCTTGCGCCATGGCTTCAACCGTTATCTGTTTTGAACTCTGCGATGGCGCTTTCAAGTTCATCATAGGATTGGCAGCCCATCCAGCAGATCGAATCCAAGGTTTCCAGCTGCTTCATGGCGCCGTCAAGGTCGCCGGCCTGCAGATAAGCCTCGCCCAGATACTCGAGTGCCTGCTCGTGGTCGGGGTCGATGGCAAGCGCTTTGTTGTAGTTGGTAAAGGCACTGTCGAGATCACCGTTCTTGCGCTGGCTGTAGGCCAGCATGTTGAACGCATCTGCATCACCGGGATCGAGATCAACCGCCTGCTGGAAGTGGATGATCGCCTGTTGCCAGTTTTGCGCCTCTACGGCGGCCTCACCGTCCCGGAAAGCCTGGGTCGTGGCATCGCTGGAGTAGGTGTTGGTTTCTGTGGTCGAACTGCTGCCTGCGGCCAGAGCCGCTCCGGCTGAACCGGCCACGATCAGGAGTGCTGAAGCTAGGTTGATCAGGTTTTTCATGATTCTCGTCTCTGTGGTTCCGGGTAGGTCGTTTGTATGAAAGAGATTACAGGCAAGCCTGCTCCTTCGTCACGACCATGCTGTTCACGACTTTGTAGGTCACCTGATTGACACACAGCGCGCGCCTTCGCATAGTCTTCCTGATGGTTCCCCGGATGAGCTGGACAGGAGAGCTCGGGGATCAAAAGGGAACAGGGAAGTGATCGACCCAATCAGGGGATCGCGTGCCCTGGCTGCCCCCGCAACTGTGAGCGGTGAGTTTGGGTGTTGGTGAGAGCCACTGGATTTCCGGGAAGGCCGGACACCCCGACATTGACCCGCAAGCCAGGAGACCTGCCATCACCGCCGGCGCATTGTTTGTGCGTCATTCTTTCAACGGTTCGATGCTCACGGAGGGTGATATGTCCGACCAGGTTCTCAAGGCCTCAATTGCTGCCCAACATGTTGCGCAGCGCGCACTTCCTGTTTGTGTTCTCGCCATTCTTGGCGTGTTCCTGCTCTATGGCGTGGGTTTTGCCCAGCCGGATGTCATGCACAACGCAGCTCACGACGGACGCCACTCGTTCGCTTTCCCCTGCCACTAAGGGAATAGCCACATGATTGGACGTTTGCTCACCGCGGCATTGGTGTCGGGGGTGCTGGCGGGTGTCCTGATTTCCGTGGTCCACCATTTCACGACGACGCCGATCATCCTGCATGCCGAACACTACGAAGGCATGGGCGGGGATGATCAGACCGTCATGATGTGGAGCGATGAGGTTGCCGGCGGCCAGTTTTATCTGGCCCATGGCGATGAGGAACACGGCGATGAGGTCTGGGCACCTGAAAACGGCCTGGAACGTACGCTCTATACCAGTCTTGCCAACATCATAACCGGCGTGGCCTTTGCTTCCCTGCTGATCGCCGGTTTCCATATGCGTGGCGATCCCGTGGACGGCCGCAAGGGCGTGGCATGGGGTGTTGCGGGGTTTGTGGTGTTTGCGCTTGCTCCGGCGGTTGGCTTGCCGCCCGAACTGCCGGGAACACTGGCGGGCTCCGTCGAGGCACGCCAGTTCTGGTGGGCCTTTGCAGCGGTTTCGACGGGGGCAGGGCTCTGGTTCCTGTTACTGACCCGTCACATCGCCATGCATGCGGCCGGTGTGCTTCTGATTGCCTTGCCCCATATCGTGGGGGCGCCCCAAGCCGTGCTGGGTAGAACAGTTCCACCGGAGCTTGCTGCCCATTTCGTTGCCGCCTCCCTTGGCACCGGGCTGGTCTTCTGGGCCTTGCTTGGCTGGATCGGTGGCAAGTCCTACCAACGCTTTGTGGAGCGGCCTGCCGAGATCTGATGGCATCCTGCATCCACCCTTGTGTGAGCCCCTGACCATGCCCCATGACGGACATGATCATGGGCACGCACATGGGCCCCACAATCACCACCCAAAGGCCACCTCGGACAACGAACGCCGTGTCCTGATTGTCCTGGCCCTGACGGGTAGTTACATGGTGGTTGAGGTGATCGGTGGTGTGATCAGCGGGTCGCTGGCCCTGATCGCCGATGCCGGTCACATGCTGACCGACACTGCGGCACTAGCCTTGTCATGGTTTGCCTTCCGCATGGCCCGTCGACCGGCCGACAAACGCCGCTCCTATGGCTATCACCGTCTCCAGGTCGTGGCGGCCTTCGTCAACGGGATCGTGCTGGTTGCGCTCACAGGCTGGATCGTGATCGAGGCGGGTATCCGCATGTTTGATCCCGTCCCGGTCGAAGGCGAGGTGATGAGCGGCGTTGCTCTGGTGGGCTTGTTCGTCAACATCGCCGGCCTCTGGATTCTGAACCGGGGCGACAAGAACAACCTCAACATGCGCGGGGCTTCGCTGCATGTGTTGGGCGATATGCTGGGATCAATCGGTGCGGTCGGTGCCGGCATCGTGATCATGGTGTGGGGCTGGACGCCGATCGACCCGATTCTGTCGATTGTTGTGTCCTGCCTGATCCTGAAAAGCGCGACGACGCTGGTGCGTCAATCCGGACACATCCTGATGGAGGGATCACCAGGCGATCACGATACGGCAAGGATCGAGGCCGTTCTGGAAGAGCAGTTGGCTGACGTGGAAGATATTCATCATGTCCACATCTGGCAGCTCACCGAAGAACGCCCGCTGGTCACGCTTCATGCGACCGTCATCTGGGGGGCCGACCGGGATCAGGCCCTGCGCGATATCAAGCGTGTCCTTGCTGATGAGTTCAATCTCGACCACGCCACAGTCCAGGTCGAGGCTGGCGCATGCCCCGACGATGAATCAGATAAGGTGGGCAAGAACCCTTGTTGAGCGCTGGCTTGCCGACCACCGCCTTGCATTCGTCACAATCGATGACAATCTGGTTGTCATACACGAACGGAGAACCTGCATGAGCGAAAGCCCCGAAACCCTGGATCACGAGCCTGCCAACAAGGGCCGCGATTTCGGAAGCATCCGCGCAACCGTCATCAAGCTTTTCCTTGCGTCGCTGCTGGTGGGCTTCATCATGCACTGGCTCGACATCACACCGGTCGGCATCTTGCATGCGCTGACCAACAACTTCGAAGAGTTGTTCTCCAGTGTGGTCAACGTGGTGAGCTGGGTCCTGGAGTTTGTCCTGATCGGCGCAGTGATCGTGGTACCCATCTGGCTTCTCATGCACTTCTTTGGCAAGCGTAAGGGGAACTGATCGTCCGAAGGCCGGGCTTTCTATCACTCGTGCAGGTTAGGCACTCCCGCTGGCCGCCATCGCATCCAACAACCAATTTCTGAACAGAGCGACCTCTGGCCGGGTCTGCTCGTCGCTGTCGGGGATCAACAGGTAGTGGCCTGATTGTGCGCCTTCAAGCGGCATGGTGAGACCTTCAAGAATCGCCATGCGTTCGCGCGTAGCGGACGAATTTGCGAAGCTTGAAAGCAGGATCGCATAGCCCTGGCCGGCGCAGGCCAGTTCGATGGCGCCAAGGGCGGTGTCGACCGTGATGCCGTAATCGGGCAGAGCGCCGTCGATCCCGGCACGACGAAAAAACCGCATCCACAGGTTTTCCTGACTGACGACCCCAATCAGGTCACGCCCGATCAGGTCGTGTGCAGATCTGGCAGGTCCGAGTTTGTCGTGTGTGGCATGGCTGCATGCGGGAACTGCAGACTCTCGTGTCAGCTGTTCGGCGCGGAAGCCCGGCCAATGACCATCTCCCAATCTGATTTCGAGATCGAGATGATCGGGTGGCAGGGAGTCTGTCCAGACCGAGCTGGTCAGATGGATGTCGATGTCGGGAAACGCGGCGCGGAAGGCGGGCAGACGGGGTGTCAGCCACAGAACGGCGAACGCAATGGTGGCGCGGATGGTCACGGTTGGTGTGCCCTTTGGCCCGAAGAGGCCTGCCGTGCTGGCAGAGAGGTCTTCAAAGGCCTTGCGGACACTGGGAAGATAGGCGCGCCCCGTGTCGGTCAGGCGTAGCCCGTGGCGCAGGCGCTCAAACAGGGGAAAGCCCAGTTCGGCTTCCAGCGCACGCACCTGGTTGCTGACGGATTTGGGCGTGCGCGCAAGTTCATCGGCAGCGGCAGTAAAGCTTTCGCGTCGGGCCGATGCCTCGAAGGCACGCAACCAATTGACCGGTGGCAACTGGTACACCGTTATCTCCCTACAGTTCTGTTTGTAGTTTATGGGTGTCTAGGGTGGAAAACTATGTCGTTTTCTTCTTGTCTGATTCGGCTCACCATTCTGCGCATGATGAATGCAGGCAATAGAGTTGCCGATATGCCGGGAACGCGTCGCACCGGTGGGCGCGCGGGCAGGGCTGAACGACGCAAGGCTGGCAAGAATATGCAGTCGCCTTCCATCGTCCGCCGTCGCATTCCGGTCTATGAACTGCTCGACGATGAGTCGTTATGCGCCATTGAGGATCAGGCCGACTGGATTCTGAAGGAAATTGGGATCGAGTTTCGCGGCGACGAGGAAGCACTTGCCTTGTTCCGGGAGGCCGGGGCAAGCGTGGATGGCGAGCGCGTCCGGTTTGATCCAGGCCTTGCAAGGTCGCTGAGCGCCACGGCACCGCGTGAGTTCCGAATGGAAAGCCGGAATCCGGATCACGCCATTGTTCTGGGCGGAGATCATCTGGTGTTCATGCCGGGCTATGGCTCGCCCTTTGTGACCGATCTTGAGAACGGTCGCCGTTATGCTGCACTCGAAGATTTCGAGAACTTCGTGAAGTTGGCTTACGTTTCACCCTGGTTGCATCATTCCGGGGGCACGGTGTGTGAGCCCGTCGATATCCCGGTCAACAAACGCCATCTCGACATGGTCTATGCCCATCTGCGCTGGTCCGACAAACCGTTCATGGGCGGGGTGACGGGGCCGGACCGCGCACGCGACTCGATCGAGATGGCACGTATCGCCTTCGGCGCGGAGTACCTGAAAGAGCACTGCGTCATCCAGGCCAACATCAACGTCAATTCCCCGATGGTCTATGACGGCACCATGTCCTCGTCCCTGCGCATCTATGCGGAAGCAGGCCAGAGCACGGCCATCTCGCCTGCGATCTTTGGCGGGGCCATGGGACCGGTCACCCAAGCAGCCGTTCTGGCCCAGACCCATGCCGAGATTCTAGCTGGCATTGCACTCAGTCAATTGGTGCGTCCGGGGACGCCTGTGGTTTACGGCAACTTCAATACCACGATGAATCTGAAATCTGGTGCACTGACCTTCGGCACGCCTGAATCCAATCTCTCCAACATGGCGTTTGCCCAGCTTGGACGCAGGCTGGGCGTTCCGGTGCGGTGTGGCGGGCAACTCACGGCCTCCAACACGGCCGACGCTCACGCCATGCAGGAATCGACCTCGTTCATGATGGCCGGAATCATGGCGGGCTCGAACTTCATGTATCACGCCGCCGGCTGGCTCGAAGGTGGTCTGACCATGAGTTACGAGAAGTTCGTCATGGATCTGGATCACTGCGGCATGATGTTGCGCATGGTCGCCGGGCTTGAGGTTGATGAAGCAGCGTTTGCAAGGGACTCCTATTTCGAGGCGGGGCCCGGGCAGGCGTTTTTTGGCACCGGGCACACGCTTGCGAACTTCGAGAACGCCAATTACGGCTCGGAACTTCCCGATGCAGGGCCATACGAGACGTGGCTGGAGAACGGTGCGCCCGACATGCAGCAGCGCGCGCAGGTTCGCTGGAAACAGATGCTGGCCGATTACGTCGCGCCCGACATCGATCCGGCCATTGATGAAGAACTCAGAGATTACATCGCGGTCAAGAAGGCCGCGGTGCCGGACCAATGGTACTGAACACAACCCAAGGAAACATCATCATGAGCAAGACAACACGCATCCTGACCAGCAACGTGCCTGGCCTGGAGCCGACCGACTACATTCCCGTGGATGGTATCAAGAGCGGAACGCCCAACGAGCACGGACGCAGCTTCTATGCCGACCAGACCGGCCAGTTTGATGCGGGCTACTGGGAATGCGACGTCAACAAACATCACATCGCGGCCTCGCCCTATGACGAGTTCGTCTATCTGCTGGAAGGCCAAATCGATGTCATCCACGACGATGGCAGCGTTGAAAGCTACAAGACAGGCGACAGCTTCATCATGCCGCGCGACTGCAACTGCACCTGGGACGTCAAGGCCCCGGTGCGCAAGCTCTATGTCGTGTTGACGGCTGAAGCCTATCAGGGATAGGCACGCGCCGAACTACGCTGCTTTGGCCTGGCGAGCGCGCTTCTTGCGTTCGTTGGGGTCGAGCCAGCGTTTGCGCAGGCGGATGGAATCGGGGGTGACTTCCACGACCTCATCGGCGGCGATGTAGGTCATCGCCTTTTCCAGCGTCATCTTCATGGGCGGGGTGAGCAGCACGGCGTCATCCTTGCCCGATGCGCGCATGTTGGTCAGCTGCTTGCCCTTGAGCGGGTTGACGTCTAGGTCGCCGCCCTTGTTATGCTCACCGATGATCATGCCCTGGTAGACCTTTTCGCCGGGATGGACGAAAAGCGCGCCGCGATCTTCCAGATTCCACAAGGCATAGGCCACGGCCACGCCCTGTTCGCCTGAGATCATGGTGCCGGTGCGACGGCCCGGAATCTCGCCGCGCCAGGGGCCATAACCGTGGAACAGGCGGTTCATGACGCCGGTGCCGCGCGTGTCGGTCATGAATTCGTTGTGATAGCCGATCATGCCGCGCGAGGGGACGTGGAAGACCATGCGGGTCTTGCCGCCGCCAGACGGGCGCATTTCCTGCAGGTCGCCCTTGCGCTGTGCCAGCTTTTCGACGACTGCGCCGGTGTAGTCCTCATCGACATCGATCACGATTTCTTCGATCGGCTCGGTCGGCTTGCCGGTTTCGGGATCGTCCTTCAACAGGACGCGCGGACGCCCGATGCCTAGCTCAAAGCCTTCTCGACGCATGGTCTCGATCAGAACGCCAAGCTGGAGTTCGCCACGGCCGGCAACCTCGAACACCGTCTTGTCTTCGGTCTGACCGACCTGCAAGGCGACATTACCTTCGGCCTCACGGAGCAGGCGTTCCCAGATAATGCGGCTGGTGACCTTGTCACCTTCCTGTCCGGCAAGCGGGGAGTCGTTAATGCCAAAGGTCATGGCCAGTGTCGGCGGATCGATGGGTTGGGATTCAATTGGCTCGGTGACCGACATATCGACCAGAGTATCGGCAACCGTGGGTTCGGTGAATCCGGCAATGGCGACAATGTCGCCGGCATGGGCTTCATCAATCGCGGTGCGTTCGAGGCCACGGAACGAGAGAATCTTGGTGATGCGTGTGGTCTCGAGAACCTTGCCGTCGCGCGACAGGGCCTTGACCGGCTGATTGACGCGCACGGTGCCTGACTCAATACGTCCGGTCAGCAGGCGGCCCAGGAAGGCGTTGCTTTCCAACGTTGTCGCCAGCATTCGGAAGGGACCATCCGCCTCGACCGTGGGAGCAGGAACATGTTTCACGATGAGATCGAACAGCGGCGCCAGCGTATCGGTGCGGTTCTTGAGGTCGTCGGTTGCCCAGCCCTGTTTGGCCGAGGCAAAGATGGTGGGGAAGTCGAGCTGCTCGTCGGTGGCGTCGAGTGCGGCGAAGAGATCAAAGATCTCGTTGTGCACTTCATCGGTGCGCTCATCGGGACGATCGACTTTGTTGATCACCACAATGGGGCGCAGGCCAAGACGTAGTGCCTTGCCGACCACAAACTTGGTCTGGGGCAGGGGACCTTCCGAGGCATCGACCAGAACGCAGACGCCATCGACCATCGAGAGGATACGCTCAACTTCGCCGCCGAAATCGGCATGGCCGGGTGTATCGACGATGTTCAGGCGCGTGCCATGCCATTCGACAGAGGTGCACTTGGCAAGAATGGTGATGCCGCGCTCGCGCTCCAGGTCGTTGCTGTCCATGGCACGGTCGGCCACCTGCTGGTTCTCGCGGAACGAGCCGGACTGTTTCAAAAGGCCGTCCACCAGCGTGGTTTTGCCGTGGTCGACGTGAGCGATGATCGCGATATTGCGCAGTTCCATGGTGGCTCTGCCCATTGCTTGCAGGTGATGAGGTTGTCGGGTTTGTGCGACGTTGGCGCGCGTATAACGCGTCTGACCCTGCTACGGCAAGTGGTGTGACGTCAGGGACGCGGCCCGTTCCAGGTGTGGATGCCTTCTGGCCCGAGGCTGGTATTGGCCAGAACCCGGTCATCATGGGCCATTCGCCAGGTCATCATCTGCTCCAACAGGGAGAGTTGCACCCCGCGCATGGCAGGGTCGCCAGCCCGGTTTCGGGTCTCGCCGGGGTCTTCCTTGAGATTGTAGAGGATCGCCGGCAGGCCACTCATGTGGACATACTTGTGCTCAGACGTGCGCAGGATCGTCATGCCGCATTGATCGGGCGTCAGCCCGAAGATCTTCTCCAGATAGAGTGACCGCGGGTTGCGGAAATCAAACTCCCAATGGGCCGCCTCACGCCATTGCTGAGGTGCCTTGCCCTGCAGGAAGGGTGTCAGGGCGTGGCCGTCGCATTGGGCGGGAATGTCCAGACCAAGCCATTCCAGAATCGTCGGCATGATGTCGATGGCTTCGGTAAACCTGTCGACCACCACACCGCGTTGATCCAAAGGCGTCCGGGGGTCATGGATGATGAGCGGAACATGATAGCTTTGCTCGAACCAGCCCAGCTTGCCAAACAGGTGGTGGTCACCCAGCTGCTCACCGTGATCCGTGGTGATGACGATGAGTGTGTTGTCGATCTGACCACTGGTCTCCAGGAAGTCCAGGATGCGACCAAGATTTGCATCGACTTCCGAAACCAGCCCGCAATAGGTCGCGCGCGCCTGTCGTTGATCCAGCTCGGACATTTCTGCGGCCAGGCCTCTGCTGCCCGTGAAGATGTCTACCGAGCGCCTGCCAAGCCAGTGCTCCATCAGCGGGTGCTGGGCCGCTTCGGCTGCGGTTGTGTCAGCACACACGGGCGCTGTCATGTCGGCAGGATCGTACATCGCGTTATAGGGTTCCGGCGCGACCCAGGGTGGATGTGGCGCCAGCATGGAAAGATGCAGGAACCAGGGATCCTGTGTGCGTGATTCCAGCCAGTCGATCGACCTGTTGGCCAGAAACGCCGTCTCGCTGTGTTCCGCGGCAAACCTGGCGGGGGGAAAGGTTGCGCCACGTTCGGCAGGGGGCGTTCCCACGAATTCGTAAACGCCATCCTCGCCCCAGGGCACGTCGTAGCCCAGATTGCGCAACCACGTCAGCCACGCGATGGGGGCGCCTGGCATGTTGAGTTCGACGTCAAAACCCGGAAGCAAACCCTCATAGGAACGCAAGCGCGGGTCAGCTGGGTCAAGACCGCGCGGATCGACTGTGGTGTCGGTATAGCCTATCAGCGTCGGAGCATGGCCTGCCTTGCGCACTTCGAGCGCAAGGTTGGTGAAGCGCCGGTCGAGCGGCGCACCGTTGCCGACAACCCTGTGGTTGGCCATGTACATGCCCGTCAACAGCGACGCGCGAGCCGGACCGCAGGGCGCTGTCTGCGTGAAATGATTGGCGAACCGAACACCGCTTGCTGCGAGCCGGTCCAGATTGGGGGTCTGCACGACAGGATGGCCAGCGGCACCCAAAGTGTCGGCGCGCCACTGATCAGCAGTGATGAAGAGAACGTTACCGCGTGGCTTTGTGTGCATGGCCGGATTTCCAGATGGCTCTGAGCGCAGAGTATCAGGAGAGTTTCAGGTTCCGACACCGGCCGATGGGTGAATCTGGGGACGAAACCCTGCGCGCAGGGCCATGACGCTTGAATGGGGTGTCAGAACCTCGACCTCTCCGGTAGGCCGCATCCGGGGCTTGCCATATCCCGAGAAGCTCCAGGGCAGGGCGTGATCTTCGCATAGCAGCAAGGCTCGATCGGAAGTGCCCGGTTCGATGATCATGATGCCAGATGGAAGCTCTTCGATGCGTTCCCGATATGTGACCTTTGAGCGATCGCGCCGTGTGCGGTCGCGATGCATGACGTCATCGACTTCCACGGCCTTGGGCCTGCGCCGCCAACCGTTGCCGTCCTGCCATGCCAGGATGAAGGAATTGTAGTCCTCGCGGCGGCAAAGCCCGCAGGGCCTGTGACCTGCTGCCAGCGCCAGGGCCTCATCCATGAAGAAAAGCTCGGTCCAGACACCTGACTGCATGACGGGGCGCCACCAGTCCTTGTAGTGGAGCTGGCAGATGATCCAGGCACGCAACCGCCAGCGACGCGTTGCAAGATTGAATGGCTCATCAACCAGCGTGCCGCGATTGCCCAGGAACATGCCGCGCGCGGGGTCGGCGATGATCTCACCCCATGGGTTGATGCGGTTCTGGAGCGGCGATGGTCGACTCATTAGGGAGCGTCTCGTGGTATGAGTGGCGGATACGTGGTTCCAAGAGGTTAGCCCAATGGCTTTGTTTGAACAGGCTCTGATTTTCCTGCTCGCGGCGGTGGTCGCCGTGCCGCTGGCCAAACGGTTCGGGCTGGGTTCGGTTCTGGGTTACTTGCTGGCGGGTGTGGTGGTCGGCCCCTGGGTTCTGGATCTTTCCCATGATGAAGAGGAAATCCTGCATTTCGCCGAATTCGGCGTGGTGCTGCTGCTGTTCGTGATCGGGCTGGAGCTACAGCCCTCGCGCCTGTGGCGTATGCGCCGGTCCGTCTTTGGACTGGGCGGCTTGCAGGTCAGCCTGACGGCGGCCGCGCTGACCGGTTTGGCTATGACTCTGGGTGTATCGTTCGAGACAGCCGTTGTTGCAGGGCTGGCGCTCTCGCTCTCCTCAACGGCATTTGCATTGCAGGTGCTGGCGGAACGCAACGAGCTTGCAACCCGTCATGGCCGTGCCTCGTTTTCGATCCTGTTGTTTCAGGATATCGCTGTCATTCCCATGCTTGCGTTGTTGCCGCTTCTCGCATCCCAGCTTCCAGGCGGGGAAGGGGAAACCGTTTGGATCAGCGTCGGCAAGGCATTCGGTGTTATCGCGCTGGTCATCTTTGTCGGCCGCTATGTCCTTCGTTACCTCCTTCGGATCGTTGCGCGTTCTGGAACCCATGAGGTCTTCACGGCAACGGCGCTGCTGACCGTCATCGGGGTGGCGTACCTGATGGAACTGGTCGGGCTCTCAATGGCTTTGGGGGCTTTTCTTGCCGGCGTTCTGTTGGCTGAATCCGAGTGCCGCCATGAACTCGAAGCCAACATCGACCCCTTCAAGGGCTTGCTGCTGGGATTATTTTTCATGGCCGTCGGCATGACGGTAAATCTGGGTCTGGTGGTTGAGATACCGCTCGTTGTGATCGGCCTCGCACTCGGCCTCATGGCGGTCAAAATGCTCTGTCTGGTCGTCATTCTGAAACTCGACAAACAGAGTTGGAAGACGACACGCGGTATCGACTGCGACGCTTTCTCAGGGCGGTGAATTCGCCTTTGTGATCTCTTTCC
>CALSLK010000035.1 GCA_943787175.1 uncultured Alphaproteobacteria bacterium | reverse complement strand
AGGGATAAATCCGGTGCGCCGGATGGGGTGTACTGGTCTTTGGCGCTTGATAGATCGCCTCCAGCCCCATGAGGTGCATCAGACGACGGACCCGGTGACGCCCCACGCAAATGCCCTCGCGCCGCAACTGGCGCACCATCTGACGGGAACCGTAAAACGGATACTTCAGAAACAGCTCGTCGATGCGACGCATCAACGCCAGGTTCTCCACGCTTTCGCCCTTCGACCTGTAATAGAACGACGAACGGCTGATCGCCAGAACTTGGCACTGTTGGCTCAAACTCAGGTCGGGGTGATCGCGTCTGATCATCGCCTTGCGATTCCCCCGGCTCATCGTTTGAGCCCTTTGGCCAAAAAATCCCGCTCCACCGTCAACTGACCGATCTTGGCATGGAGATCGTGGACCTCATCATCGTGGTCCAGCCGACCTTTGTCGGCGCCATTCGAAAACACCGCACCCAAACCGTCCATCGCCTGGCGCTTCCATGTGCTCACCTGGTTCGGGTGCACCTTGTGCCTGGTCGCTATCTCCTGGATCGTCTTATCGCCACGCAGCGCATCAAGCGCAACTCGAGCCTTGAAATCTGCTGTAAACCGTCGTCGGGGCGTCATTTCGTATTCCTCCATTAAATGGCGGAATACACCTTAATCAACTGTCCGATTTTCTGGGACCACCTCACTTCGACTCTAGCGCGTTCTTCTTCATTGCGGCCCGCCACGGTTGAAAGCAGAACCAGCCGGTTCAGGCGGCCGGGATGATCCAGCGCAAAACCCTGCGCGATCAGGCCGCCCAGGGAATGCCCCACCAGATGGCAGCGCGTGATGCCAAGCGCATCCAGCAGGCCGGCAATGTCGTCGGTGAAGTCGCTGAGCTCAATACGCCCATGAGGCTTGTCGGATTCCCCATGCCCGCGCAGGTCAAGGCGGATCGTGCGCAGGCTGCCATCGAGGGCCGCGACAACGCCATCCCATGCGTCCAGCCTGCTTCCCACACCATGAACCAGGACCAGATCGGGTCCTTCGCCCTCTATGCGGCATCGCAGTTTGATGCCGTTAACGTCAAGTTGTCGGTCCATGGTCGATGCCTGATTGTTTCGCCATCAAACCTAGCGCTGTGGCCCTTGAGGTCAAACCGCTTCGGGTTCAGCATCACGACACAACATTAGGAGGACGACATGGCCGCCTGGATCAGGATGATCAGCGACGAGGAAGCCTCACCGGAGTTGCTCAAGACGCTCGACTCTGCGCGTGCGCCGTCGGGTGATGTCGGCAATGTCATGCGGGTTCATTCGCTTCGCCCCCACACGATGGTCGGCCATCAGACGCTTTACATGAGCGCGTTGCATGATGCGGGCAATCAGCTCCCCATGTGGTTTCAGGAAGTCATTGCCTCATGGGTCAGCATCCTGAACCGCTGCGACTACAGCCTCACCAACCATTTTGCCAATGCCCGCCACCTCATGGGTGATGACAACCGTGCAGATGCCGTGCTCGCAGCACTGCATCTGCATGAGCCGGAGCGTGTCTTTGACGGCGCGGAACTCGCCATGCTGCGTTATGCGGGGAAACTCACGCTTCATCCCGGAGACATGGTGGAAGCCGATGTCATCGCCATGCGTGAGGCCGGTGTTGATGACGGATGCATTCTCGAAGCCAACCAGATCTGCTGCTATTTCAACTATGCAAACCGGTTGCTCAACGGGCTGGGTGTCACGTTGGAAGGTGATGTCATAGGCTTCTACGTGGAACCCGGTACAGAGGAGGGCTGAACGATGGCCTATGCAGCACACAAGGACATTGATGCGGGTCTCATCCCGGTCATCGATATCGGCCCCCTGCGCGATGGTTCCGACCCCGCTAGCGTTGCCCAGGCGATCTTCGAGGCCAGCCGTGATGTCGGGTTTCTCTATGTCAGCAATCACGGTATCCCCGAAGACCTGATTACCCGAGCCCATGATTCCGGGTTGGCATTCTTCCGCCAAACAGAGGACGACAAACTTTCGGTTGCGATCAACAGGGATCACCGCGGATTCCTGCGTCAGGGCGGCGCAAAGATGGACGATGATGCTCGTGCCGACCTGAAGGAGAGTTTCATCTGGGGCCACGATTTCCCGGACCATCTGCGCGGCAAACCGCTGCACGGCACAAACCAGTGGCCCGAATCGATGCCGTCTCTTCAGCCACTCCTGGAAGAGTACTTTTCTGCAGCGCACGGGGTTGCCCACCACATCATGCGCGCCTGCGCCCTGGGTCTGGGGCTTCGCTGAAAACGCGTTTCTCGAAACCGCCTCCCAGCCCCTGAGTCGGGCGTCGCTGACCTGGTATCCGCCGCAGCCACCCAATCTGGGTGAGGATCAGTTCGGCGTCGGCCCCCACACCGATTTCGGCGTCCTGACGGTGCTGTGTCAGGATGCCGTCGGCGGCCTGCAGGTGCAGGATTACAACGGCGACTGGGTCGCCGCGCATCCCATCCCCGGCACGCTGGTCATCAACGTCGGTGATCTCCTGGCGCGCTGGAGCAACGGGCGGTTCCGCTCCACGCCGCATCGGGTGATCAATGCCTCGGGCCGGGAGCGGCTCTCGCTGGTGCTGGCGTTCGACCCGGACTTCGACACACCCGATCGACCCGGCACTGGTCTGCGCGGACGGTGAAGCGGCTCCTGGACGAGCCCATTTCCTGTGGGGACTATCTGCTGTGGCGGTTCGGCAGGGCGTTCGGCTACCGCAGCAAGCCCTGAAGCCCGGCGCGAACTGGGCTAGTTGGCTGGCTGGCTTTCTACCAGCGCGGTGCGCTCGTTGAGCGACGTGAAATCAGACCGTCGATCCCGTCGCGCTGGATGACGGCGCTGAACTCGTCGCGCTGGGTCTTGAGCATCGAGAGGCCTTCGACGGCCACGTCGATGACCTGAAAGCTGCCGTCCGCGTAGAGTTCCACGCGGAAGTCGACGACATAGCTGGTGCCGTCCGGGCCGGCGATGTTGGTGCGCACGATGGCGTCGTTGTCGCCCATTGGGTCGGGAACGCATGACGCTGAAGTCATAGCCCGAGAAGGTGTCAAAGCGGGCTTCGTAGGTGACCACGATGTAGCGGGCAAACGCCTCTTCATAGGCTGCCATCTGGTCATCTGCTCGCGGTGCCCAGATAGGGACCCAGATGCCAGGCTGGCCAGACGCATTCGAGATTGAAGGTGGCGGCGAGCCAGGTCTGGAACTGATCGCGCCGGTCCGTGCACCCTGCGGCAGGTCGAGGATCTCGATCAGCTCGCCGCCGTGCTCGTCCACGAAGACGGAGGCGTCATCCTCGATGCCGGCCCACGCGACGGCGCTGGCCAGGAACCACGGCCAGCAGCAACAAGAGGCAGACGAAGTCTGGAAATCTGCATTGTGCCTACTCGAGCGAGAAGACGTCGTCGCTCATGAAATCATCGTCTTCTGAGCCTTCCGCCGCGCGAATCTCGGCTTCGCGGTTCTGGCGGTAGAGGCTGCGCACCGAGGCATAGAAGTCGACGGACGACCTGCGCAGTTCCGACACCTGGCTCTGGCTGTCGCTGGTTGCCTGCCACGGCGCCTGTGCCGGTGCGTGCGTAACTCCAGACCGGTGACAGCAGATAGGTCAGCGGATCGGTCAGGATATCGACGCCCAGGCCCGACCGTGTCGCGGGCGCTGGAGGGCCCGACCAGAGGCAGCATGACATAGGGGCCATCGTTGACGCCCCAGACGGCCAGGGTCTGACCGAAAGTCGGCCTTGCGCGGCTCTTCGTCGAAGCTGCCGGGAATGTCGAAGATGCCACCCAGGCCGGCTGTCGTGTTGATGAAGAACGACATCGAGGCTTCGGCCGTGTTGTCCCAGTCACCCTGCAGGGCGCTGTTGAGGATCGTGACCGGCATCTGCAGATTGTCGAGGAAGTTGCGCACGCCATTGCGGTACGGCTCGGGAACACCTTCCCGGTAGATCGTCGCAATGGGATTGATCGCCATATCCATGATAGCCAGATTGACATCAAAGACGTAACGGTTGGTCGGCTCGAAAGGGTCATTTTTGGCGGCGTGGATTTCCTGGCCGGCCGAGTCCTGTGGTGCCGTTGCACAGGCAGAAACCAGTGCGACGAGCAGCAGCGATGCACCACAACGGGCGAGACGCGACATGATCTTGACGTGGAGGATCAACGCATTGTTCCACTTGACCGACTGCGATGCGACGATTTCCGCCACATCAGGATGCCCACATTCAAACGATGCCCAGCACAAGAATGAGCCGGGCAGGCGCCTGAAATCACCTATGCGATACCATGTTGAAGGACCTCAAGTCCATCTTTCGCCCCAACTTGTGAAGCTCTTGGGCAACATATGTTGCCGAACTGTCGCAGATTCACCCACAACGCACGATTTTGGCCAGATTCCGGTCCCTTCTCGGACTCAATCGTGATTCTTTGCTGGGCCTGTAGCAACCGCTTCGGCTGCTTCGGCATCTCCAACCGCCCGTGGGTCCAGCTCTCCAGCCAGCGGTGTTTCGCCCGCTACGGCGACATAGTTGCCCTGTTCCTGGACCGGCAGAGCCGTGCGTGTGCGCATCCGATAGACCGTAAAGCCACCCAGACCCAGCAGGATGACGGCGACATAAAGCCACAGGCCGATCGGGCCGACGCCGTCCATCAGCCATGAAGCGATATTGGGGCCCGCAATCGCGCCCAGACTGTAGGCAATCAGAAGGCCGCTGGAGACCGCGACGAACTGGTCCTTCTCGACATAATCGTTGGCCTGGGCGACGGAGAGGCCATAGATCGGCCCCATCATGCCGCCAAAGGCAAAACTCAGGACTGCAAGAAGCGGCAGGGACCAACCGCCGAACAGAACGATCAGCAGGGCAAAACCCATCGCGCCGCAAGTCAGGCCCATCATGGTTGTGCGCCGGTCATAACGGTCCGAAATCCAGCCCACCGGCAACTGCATGGCAAGTCCGCCCAGAATGACGGCACTAAAGAAAAGCGCCACACCACTGTCGCTCAGACCCGCAAGGTCGCCGTAAACGGCGCCCAAACCATAAACCGCGCTGTTGACCAGTCCTGCGGCAACGCAGCCGGTGACGCCCAGCGGCGAGATCTTCATCAGTTCACGCAGTTTCAGACGGTTGGACTGAGAGATGACCGGGTTGCCCTTGCGTGTCAGTGCAATGGGCAGAAGGCAGAGGTTGAACAGGATCGCTGTGATGGCAAACAGCGGATAGGCCGCAGGATCGCCCAGATTGACCAGGAACGGGCCTACTGCGAACGCGCCAGAGGATGCGACCATGTAATAGCCGAAGGTCTGACCGCGTTTCTCGTTGCTGGCACCGTCGTTGAACCAGCTTTCCAGAACCATGAACAGGCCGGCCATGCAGTAGCCGATCACGATGCGCAGGATGAACCAGACCGGTGCACCGAATACCAGGCCCATCAGCAGCACCGCACAGGATGCCACCGCAGCAAAGACCGTGAACGCGCGGATATGGCCAACCCGCATGATGATCGCTGTTGCCGTGAACGATCCCGCCAGCAGGCCCACGAAATGTCCCGATGTGATGAAACCGACCACTGCGGGTGTAACCTCGGCAGCCAGTCGCAGGCCGATCAGGGTGAATAGCGACCCGTTGGCGATGTTGAGAAGCGCTGTGGCCAGCAGCAGCACACCCAGAGTCTTGAAGATCGTGCTCATGACTGTTGTCACACCATTTTTCGACGGAAGCGCAATCCTAGTGACGCCGGAGGGCAGACGCCACGCCTCATCGAATCAGAAGGCGGGTTTCAGAGCCTGAAGGGCTTCCAGTCCGGTTTCGTTGCCTGATGGCAGCGGGGCCATGGGATCGAGCATGAAACTTGCGATGTCACCCAACGGGACGTCGCGGGAAAGGTCGCGCAATACCATGTGATAGCTCTTTGGATAGACCGCAATGCGGACCGGGCCGGACATGCCGCAGCAAACCGTGCCACGGGTTCGGGCGGTACGATCTGGTCGTTCTCGCCATAGACCAGCAGGACCGGCAGCGGCGCCTGGCCGGCTGAGGCAAGGCCATCATCCATCAGATGCACCAGACCATAGACTGCGTCCGCCCGGGTTTCCTTGAGCACCAGCGGGTCGCGTCCCAGTTCGCGCAGCATTTCGATGTTGTCGGAAGGCCAGAGATCAAGACCACTGCCAGAAAGCTTCATGCCCGGCGCCGTGTGCGCAACCAGCCACAGCGAGGCCTGATAACTCCAGGGCATGGTGTCGCGGCCCCAGACCGCCGGGGCAACCAGGATCAGCCCGGCAAGCCCGTCGGGTGCTTCACCCAGAACCGAAACGGCTGCAACCGCGCCGCCCATGCTGGTACCCAGGAGATAGAGTGGTGTGCCGGGGTGACGACGTGCCAGCAGGTCGATCACCGTGCGTGCGTCCGATGCCAGGGTTTCGCTGCCTGGCCAGAAGCCCGCGATCTCGCTGGTGCCGAAACCGCGCTGGTCATAGGCAAAGGTGGTGATGCCCTGATCGGCCCAGAACGCAGCGGGCAGGGCAAAGGCGTTGCCATAATCATTGAATCCGTGGAGCGCCAGCACGATGGCACTGGGTTCGCCATCGGCCGGCCAGGCCCGCAGCGTCAGGGCCGTACCATCGGTCATGACCGCGGCGTCGCCGGTCATCTCGGGTGCCATGATGGCTGGCCCCGCAGGCATCACCACGGGCGCGCAGGCCGCGTTGAGCAGGATCAGGAGCAGGCAGGGCAGAATTCGTTTCATGGCAAACGGGCAATCCTTGGCGTGGCCAATCTCCAGGCGTTATGGTGCGCGCCGCCGGCTCGGGCAAGCAAGCAGCAGGAAAGACCCAACGTACCATGACGACCAAGGACCTGGCTTCGACCGCGACCAGCAAATGGCTTGGCGCCTGGACGCTTTACATGCGTGAGGTCCGCCGCTTCATGAAGATTCCCGGTCAGACCGTCGTTGCACCGGCCGTTACGACCCTGTTGTTCCTGGCCGTCTTCGCTCTGGCGCTGGGCCGCGCGGTCACGGATGTTGGTGGTGTGCCCTTTCTGGAGTTCCTGGCGCCGGGTCTCATCATGATGGCAATCCTTCAAAACGCGTTCGCCAATTCTTCCTCCTCGCTCATCATTGCCAAGGTCCAGGGCAACATCGTCGACACGTTGATGCCGCCGCTTTCCTCGCTGGACCTCATGGCCGGACTGATCCTGGGCGCGATTACGCGCGGTCTGGTGGTCGGTTTTTTCATCCTGGTCGTCATGGTGGTGATCGTGGGCATCAGTCCCCAACACCTCTGGGCCGTCGTATTTTATGGCCTGGCCGGTGCTGCCATGATGGGCCTGGCCGGAACCCTGGTCGGCATCTGGGCCGAAAAGTTCGATCAGATCGCGGCGCTGACCAACTTCTTCATCACCCCGCTCACCTTTCTGTCGGGCACGTTCTATTCCATTCAACGCCTGCCCGAGAGCCTGCAGTTCCTGGCGCTTTTCAACCCGTTCTTCTATGCCATCGACGGCTTCCGTTACGGCTTCACCGGTCATGCCGACAGTTCGCTGGCCCTTGGTGCAGCCGTCCTGACGGCAACGGTCAGTGTTCTGGCCATTGCCTGCTACATCATCCTGCAACGCGGCTATCGTCTGAAATCCTGACCGGCCCGAACGCTGCGCTGATTGACAGCGGCCCAAGCCGACTCGATAGTGCACGGATACCCGGTGGACGGGATTCCGCCGGGTTTTGTCGTTGTTTTGCGCCAATCAGGGCGCAACGATTTCACTGGAGGTTGCAGTGATCACACCGGTCATGCCGACCTATGGTCGCGCCGATCTTGTTTTCGCGCGTGGCGAGGGGCCCTATCTCTTCACCGAAGACGGTGAACGTTTTCTCGATTTTGGCTGCGGTATCGCCGTCACCAGCCTGGGACATGCACATCCCCATCTGGTGAAGGCGCTGCAGGACCAGGCCGGGATGCTCTGGCATACCTCCAATCTCTACCGAATCAGCGGCCAGGAACGTCTGGCCGAGCGTCTCGTCGCCGCCACGTTTGCTGACAGTGTTTTTTTCGCCAATTCGGGCGCCGAAGCAATCGAGTGCGCGTTGAAGATGGCGCGGCGCTACCAGTTCATGAACGGCCACCCCGAACGCTTCCGCACGATTACCTTCACCGGCGCGTTCCACGGACGCACGCTGGCGACCATCGCTGCGGGCGGTCAGGCCAAACATCTCGAAGGCTTTGGTCCGCCCACCGACGGCTTCGATCAGGTGCCGATCCATGACAGCAACGCGCTGCGCGAAGCCATCACGGGCGAAACCGCGGCCATCATTGTCGAGCCGGTTCAGGGTGAAGGCGGCATCAACCCTGTCGACCCTGAGTTCCTCAAGGCAATCCGCATGGCTGCCGACGAATTCGACCTGCTGGTGATCTATGACGAGGTTCAGTGTGGCGTTGGGCGCACGGGCAGGCTGTTTGGTCATGAATGGGCCGGTGTCGCGCCCGACATCATGGCGGTTGCCAAGGCACTGGGAGGCGGCATGCCGATCGGCGCCTGTCTGGCGACCGAACGTGCGGCGTCTGCCCTGACGGCAGGCAGTCACGGTTCAACCTTCGGCGGCAACCCGCTCTCGACTGCTGTGGGCAATGCCGTGCTTGATATCATGCTCGCCGATGGTTTCCTCGAAGGCGTCGAGAAGAAAGCCGCGCGCCTGCGTGATGAGATCGAGGCGGCCATCAAACGCCATCCCGGCACCTTCGATCACGTCCGTGGTCTGGGCATGATGCTGGGCATCAAGTGCGTTGCCCCCGTGGGCGATGTCATCGGTGCCATGCAGAAACATCATGTGCTTGCCGTACCGGCTGGCGACAACGTCATGCGTTTCCTGCCGCCGCTTATCATCGAGAACGAGCAGATCGATGAGGCTATCGCAGCACTTGATGCCGTGGGCGCTGAGCTAGGGTCATGACTGCGGTCAAACATTTCCTGGATATCGATGCGCTCGATGCCCCCACCCTGCGGGGCATTCTTGATGATGCGCATGATCTCAAGATCAGGTGGAAAGCAGGCGATCGGCCCAAACTCTGTACCGATCTGGTGCTCGCCACGATCTTCGAGAAGCCGTCCACACGCACACGCATTTCCTATGACCTGGCGATGCGCCAGCTTGGTGGTGAAACCATCAACCTGTCGCCCGGCGACATGCAGCTTGGCCGTGGCGAGAGCATCGGCGATACCGCCGGTGTCCTGTCGCGTTATGTTGATGCCATCATGATCCGCACCATCGATCACCAGAAGATGTTGGATCTTGCCCATTACGGCACGGTGCCCATCATCAACGGCCTGACGGACCGTACCCATCCAAGCCAGCTCATGGCCGATGTCATGACGGTCGAGGAACATCTGGGACCGATCCAGGGCAAAAGCGTGGCCTGGGCTGGAGACGGCAACAACATGGCCTGCTCCTGGATCCATGCCGCTGTGCGTTTCGACTTCGAGCTCAAGATTGCCTGTCCGCCCAAGTACCACCCGCCCCGCCATGTCATGGAATGGGCAGAGGAACATCAGGGCAAGGTCAAGATCGTGGAGACGGTCGAGCAGGCGGTTGAAGCCGTGGATTGTGTCGTCACCGATACCTGGAAATCCATGAGCGATGAACGTGCTGAATCCGAACCCATCGACATGTCGGCCCTGGAACCCTATCGCATCGATGCAGAAAAGATGGCGCTGGCCAACCCTGATGCCATCTTCATGCATTGCATGCCGATTTATCGCGGCAACGAGGTCTCTGCCCAGGTGGCCAACGGTCCGCAATCGGTGGTGTTCGACGAAGCTGAAAACCGCCTGCACGCGCAAAAGGCCATTCTGAAATGGTGCCTGACCTGACAGACCAAACCGATACCATCCAGCCCTTTCAGGTCGACGGGCTCCATCTGTCGGGCCGTCTTGTGCGCATGGGTGCAACGGTCGATCGCGTGCTTTCCCAGCACGACTATCCAGACACGGTCTCACGCATGCTGGGCGAATTGATGGCCATGGCTGCGGTGCTGGGTGCCGCCCTGAAGTTCGAAGGCCGGATGACGGCCGAGACTCGTGGCGATGGTCCCATTCGCCTGCTCGCCGTCGACTTCATGTCTGATGGCCAGATGCGCGGCTATGCCAGTTTCGATGCGGAACGTCTGGCCGAAGCCGAGGCTTCCGGCGGCCTTGCCGAAAGCCCGGTGCCGCGCCTGATCGGCGCAGGCCTTCTGGCACTCACCGTCGATCAGGGGCCAGAGACCGAGCTTTACCAGGGCATCGTGCAACTCGATGGCGCCACGCTTGCAGAATGTGCACACAGCTACTTCCAGCAGTCCGATCAGATTGATACGGCGCTCAAGCTCGCTGTCGAACGCAAACCAGATGGCTGGCGTGCCGGAGCGATCTCCATGCAGCGGCTGGCCGAACTTGGGGCGGGCGATGAGCCGGTTCTGTCGGCCGACCGCGAAGACAATTGGCGCACCGCCATGGCGCTGTTGGGAACGGCAACGCCCGGAGAACTGACTGATCCTGATCTCTCCGATCACAGCCTTCTCTACCGTCTGTTTCACGAGCAGGGTGTGCGTGTGTTCGATGCCCGGCCGATCAGTTTTGGCTGTAGCTGTTCGGATGAACGTGCTTTGGCCGTACTTCGCAATATGCCTGCCGCAGAGATCGAGGATCTTGCCATCGACGGTGTGCTTGAAGTGATTTGTCAGTTCTGCAACCGGACGCAACACTTCACCCCCCAATTTATCATGAACCCGGCACCAGGAACGGCCTGACATGACCAACATCTTGTTTGATCGACGCAGCATCCTGATCGCTGGACTGGGATCTGCTGCGTTGCTATCTGGCTGCGCTTCCAGCGTGAAACGCACGACCTGGCCCGACATCACGTTCCAGCACCGTTCGCCCATAGGCCTGCGTGTTTCAGAAATCCTGTTTGATGATGCTGCCGCTGCCGCCACGGTTGAAGCACCGGCGCGCGATATTCGTTACGCGCTTCCTGTCTCACCCGTCATCACGATGGACCGTTGGGCGCATGAACGCCTGCAGCCCCACGGTGGCCCTGGACGCGCGCGCGTCACCCTCACTGAAAACCGCTTTGTCGAGGTGCCGCTCAACACCACAAGTGGCGTCGAGGGTGTCTTCAACATTGATCAGTCCGAACGGTACGAGGGTGCGCTTGCGGTCAAGGTCGGGATCGAAGGTGATCCCTCAGGCATCGGTTCCGTTCAGGCACGCGCCACGGCCAGCCGCACGGTGCCGGAAAACTATTCGCTCAATCAGCGCGAAGAGACGCTTTACGAGATGATGGCAAGCATTGTGACCGCACTTGATGAGCGTCTCGAACAGGAGATCAGGGCAAACCTTGCCAAATGGCTCCTGGTGAGCTGACCCGGCCAAACTTGCGACTCCTATGCCGCCGTGCTCCACTTTCGCAGAGAACAGTGCGGGGGAAGCGTGATGACGACACCATTTGTACCGGTCGATTTTCAGGTTCCTGACGGAATTCCGGGCCTGGCGGAACGCTGCGTCTGCTCAACATGGATCACCTGGCACAGGACTTCGATGCCTACATGAGCAGCATCGAGCGCATCCAGAAGGCCTTTGATTACGAGGTTGAAACCTGGCCGTACCAGAACCTTTCCATGCGTCTTGCCCTGGCCGATACCGCCTATTGCGAGTGGGAACATTTCCTCCGCACGTCGTTCTCCTATTGTGTCTTCACCGAAAACGACGCGCGTCATCTGGGCTGCATCTACATCCACCAGACCGGGCATCCCGATGCTGATGCCCACGTCATGACCTGGACCCGCGCGGACGGCATCCCCGACAATTTTGATGACGACCTTTTTGCCTTTGCAAAGGACTGGGTCGAGCGTGACTGGCCGTTCCAGAAGGTGGTCTACCCTGGTCGGGAACATCCCTGGGCGGATTGCCGAATCTTGCCTCTGGTGCCCCTCGATTTTGCCGTGCCGCAATCGGTTCCGTTCGAGGACATGAAGCTCACGCTCCTCAACATGGATCACACCCGGCTCGATTTTGCGGCCTATATGGCCAACATCGACCATCTCAAGGGTGTGCTGGGACCCGACCTGGAATGGCCTCGTGAAGATCTCACGCCGCGGCTGGCGCTTGCCGACACCGGCTGGTGTGAATGGATGCACGATCTCAATATCTGTTTCTCCTTTGCCCTCTTCAACGCCGATATGACCGAAGAGATCGGTTGCCTCTACCTTTCGCCATCAAAACACCCCGACCACGATGTCGAGGTCTGTTTCTGGCTCGTAAAAAAGGCGAGCGATGCGGGCATGGATCAGCGCTTCCTGGCGTTCGTGAAGGAATGGCTGGCGACGTCCTGGCCGTTCAAAAGCCCCGGCTATCCCGGCCGTGAAGTGGCCTGGGAGGATTGGCCCTCTGGCTGATTGACCTGACCTGGCCCCGGAGCAGGTCAGGAAGTTTGCTGGTGCAGCGGGTGAACCTCGCCCCAAAGCCGCTCGGCATACTCGGGCGTGGCGATGTGGTCTGGGTCAGTGACATAACTCAACAACAGGCTGTGACGGTCCCGGTTGCCTGTCGGCGCTGTCACGCGGTGGAGCGTGTAACCGCCACGGAACAACTGCAGGTCGCCGGGTTTCAGGGCCAGCGTTCTGACGCTCTCTCGTTCGCCGTCAAGCACGGCACGCACTGCTTCAAAGTTTTCGTCTTCGCGGGTGCGGATGTCAGGAACATATTCAAAGATTCCGCCACCCTCAGGCTCACGCAGCAGCATCGAAACCGTGAATTCATTGTGGTCAAAGTGCCAGGAGAACTCTCGTCCGGGTTTCTGCACATTGATGTTCACGCAGCCATATGGGTCGCGATAGGCATGAAGGGTTTCATGGTCCAGACAGTCGGCGACGAAACGACACAGATCCGCGTTATTGAAGAGTGCCCGGATGGTTCCGTCATGCGCAAAGCGGTCCGCGCGCACCATGCCATGGCAACGTAACGCCATGCGTTTCAGCGGGTGGTTTTCTGGAACGTCGTCGGGCGGCTCGCTGAAATAGGGGTTGAGCCACTTTTCGGTATAGGTCGCGGTGTCCGATTTCGCAGCACTTTCAGCCTGCATGGCCTGCAGAACAGAGGTTCGGACAAAGTCTGGCAGCACCACGCAATTGTCATCACGCAGTTCTTCGCGCGCATGCGCAACAAGATCGCGATAGGCCGTGCTCATTCTATCATGCAGGCAATAGCGGCCGGTATCGAACAACGCTTCTGTCCCAGGACCGCTCATTGCCGGTGCATCTGCTTTCGTCATCAATCCGCCCCGAAGCGTGTTCAATCGCAACAAGGCTAGAGAAGGTGGGGGGCGGGGTCATGTGAAATGCTCAAGCGGTCTCATGCAGCATTTGCACAAAAAAAGAGGCCCGGCGTGAACCGGGCCTCTCTCATCAGTTTGGCAATCAGCCTCAGGCTGAATCGGCGGAATACCACCAGCGTTCTGCTGAACGGTAGCCGTCCAATGTCCAGTCGCCCGAGAGTCCTTCGCTGGCGCGAACCAGGTTGGGGGTCGAAGCAAACAGATAGTTTGTGAAGAACGGAACGATCGTGCCGCCTTCGTTGCTCACGATCATCTGTGCTTCGGCATACATCTCGGCACGCTTGGCATCGTCGAGCTCAGCACGGGCCTCAACGAGAATCTCGTTCAGGCGTGCGTTGTCGAGATGGGTCTCGTTCCATGCAGCACCACCGGCATAGGCCAGCGACAGGATCATGTCAGGCGTGGGACGTGCGCCCCAGGCCACCAGCGAGAACGGCTGGACGAGCCAGACGTTTGACCAGTAACCGTCAGCCGATTCACGCACGACATCAAGTTCGATGCCGGCTGCCTTGGCCTTCTCCTGATACAGCACGGAGAAATCGACACCACCGGGGAAGGGAACGTCGGAGGTCGAGAACTTGACCGCGAGTGAATCCAGACCCGACTGCTTGAGGTACCACATGGCCTTGTCAGGATCGTACATACGCTGTTCCTGATCGGCGTCGTAATACGGCATAGTCGGTGCGACCGGATGGTCGTTACCGATCGTGCCATGACCGCGCAGCACCACATCAACCGCGCCCTGGCGATCCATGCCGTACTTCAGCGCCATGCGCACATTGTTGTCGTCAAACGGCGCAACATCGATATGCATGGCAAGCGTGGCATGGGCGCCACTGGCCACTTCGTCGACGCGTACACCGGGATTTTGGGCCAGGAAGTCGACCGTCTTGGTGTCGACCGAGATGATCGAGTCGAACTGACCTGTTACCAGGCCCGATTCACGCGCATTGGCATCGGCCACGGCGTGATACTCGACCGATTCAAAGTTGGCCTTGCCTTCCTTGAAGTAGTTCGGATTGCGATGGAAAATCGACTCGATGCCCGGCTCGAAGCTGTCGAGCACATAGGGGCCCGTTCCGATGCCGCTGACGTCAAGGTTGCCTTCGCCGTCCGACGGCAAAACCAGCATGTGATAATCGGTCATCACATAAGGCATATCCGCGCTGCCACTTTCGAGGTCGATGCGCACGGTGTTGGCATCCACGGCCACGAGGTCGGTGATGTTGGCCAGCAGCGCGCTGCCGCCTGATGTGGAATCCGGGCCGCGATGGTGGTTGAGCGAGTCAACGACATCGGTGGCTGTAACCGTCTTGCCGTTGTGGAATTCAACACCCTTGGTCAGGTTGAAGGTCCAGCTGGTCGCATCGGCGTTGGCTTCCCAGCTTTCAGCCAGATCGGGACCGGCCACGTTGTCAGGTGTGATTTCGGTCAGATAGTTGCCGAAGACACGTGCCTGACCGATCTGAAAGCTTCCTTCATAGGTTGCCGGATCGATGCTGTCAGTGGTGTTGCCGTCGTCCAGGGCAACACGATAGTTGCCGCCCTTCTGGGGCTCTTCGGCCAGCGCAACGCTGTTGGCCAGGGTTCCCGCAGCTGCGACCGTCAGGCCCAGAGCCGTCGACTGCTTGACGAAATCGCGGCGATTGATGCGACCGTCAAGTGCAGCCAGCTTAAGTTGTTCTAGTGTCGTCATGATGCCTCCCTTGGCATGTTTCCGTTCGGACAGATGCCCCTGTCTCGATACTTAATGACAGCATCCCCTCAATCAAACCGAAGAGTCGAGACTTTTCATGAATTGAGCGCATGCGCCATTTGGCACCGTTATGACC
Source organism: uncultured Alphaproteobacteria bacterium (assembly GCA_943787175.1). Taxonomy (GTDB): domain Bacteria; phylum Pseudomonadota; class Alphaproteobacteria; order SP197; family SP197; genus SP197. The sequence goes on along the minus strand of CALSLK010000035.1, from coordinate 34,633 downwards.
TGAGCTTCCTCTAAGAATGGGGCGAGACTGCGACAAACGCGACATTTAGTCCAGATTTGGCCGCATTTTTCCAAAACCGGTGGCAGTTTCATAGGCCTGGGCAATCTGAAGGATCAGCAGGTCGGTGCCGGGGCGACCCAGAATCTGAAGGCCGCGTGGTGAACCCGACGGCGAGAAACCGCAGGGAACGGTGATTGTGGGCAAACCCAGCATCGGTGAGGCGTAGAGATAGGTCCAGTCCATCGCCTGGCTGGCTTCTTCGTCGTCAAAGGCAAAGGCGTCGATGGGATCGTCGGGCCAGACCAGAACATCATGTTCGGCAAAGGCCAGCGCAACGTCATTCCAGAGACGATGGCGCCTTGTTTCGGCATCCATCAGAGCAGCACCGGTTTCTGCACGGGTCTGGTGGTAATGGGCCTCAAGGCCGCTATCGAGACCACGGCCCACTGCGGGTTCCACCTCGCGTGACACACGCTGATAGGCGAGCACGCCATAGGGGCCTTCCAGATCGGTCAGGTCGAGATCGCGTTGCTCGACCACACAACCAAGTCCGGCAAACACATCCCGTTGTGCCTCGAAGTTCGCCGCAACGTCGGGATCAAGCGTAACCGAGCCGTGATCGCTGCCCCAGCCCACGCGCAAGCCCTTCATGTCGATGGCAAGGTCGGGCAATCCCGGCGGGAAGGGTGCCGATACCACCACCGGGGATCGCGGGTCTGGTCCGGCCAGCGCAGACAGAAAGAGTGCTGCATCAGCCACCGTGCGCGCCATGGGGCCTGGCGTATTCATGTTGTGCCACATCAGCGGATTGGGCACGTCGGGGATCATCCACGATGTCGGGCGATGACCCACGATGTTGTTCCAGGCAGCGGGATTGCGCACCGACCCGCCGATGTCGGAGCCATCCGCCAGGGAACAGAGCCCGGCCGCCAGCGCAGCACCGCTGCCGCCGCTGCTTGCGCCGGGCGCGCGGTTTTTGCCATAGGGGCTGCGTGTCGGCCCGAATACGGGGTTGTCGCAAAGGTTCGACGCCATCGTGTATTCGGGCGTGTTGAGCTTGCCCAGGATGATCGCGCCCTGCGCCTTTTCGCGCTGCACAACCAGGTGGTCGTACTCTGGAACATGATGTTCGAACGCCTTGGAGGCAAAGGTCGTGCGGATGCCCTTGGTCGCGAAACAGTCCTTCACGCCCACGGTCAATCCATGGAGCACACCCCGCGCCATGCCATTCGCGCGCTCGGCATCGGCCACCCTGGCTTCGTCGCGTGCTTCATCCAGTCGCAACGTGACAAAGGCATTGAGATGCCCGTTGTGTTTCTCGATCCGCGCACTTTGTGCATCCACAAGCTCACTGACGGAGACCTCTTTGCGGTCCAGCAACGCCTTCTGTTCGACAGCAGGCAGGTAGCAGAGATCGGTCTTGTCCATGGGTCAGTCTCCATTCATTTGTGTCACCCCATCAAGTTTACCGCTCGCAGATGCGCCCCATCAGACGCTGCAGGAACGCGGTGCAGGCATCGACCTGTTCCAGGGTGATGAACTCGTTGGGCTGATGTGCCTGGGCAATATCGCCGGGACCGCACACCACTGCAGGCAGGCCGTTGGCCTGGAAGATGCCGGCCTCGGTCGCAAACGATGCCTGGTGGGTGTCGTTGGCACCGGTCAGTGCCAGGGCAAGTTGCGTCGCGGGCGAGGCGTCATCGGGTTTGAGCGGCAGCACGTTCGAGCGCACCGTCGTTACCACGTCGGTGTCGGGGTGCTGGGCCGCCAGCTTGGCCTTGAGTTCATCAAGGTATTCCCGTGCAGCCGCCTCGATTGCCTTGGGATCGTCGGTCGGCATGGTGCGGAAATGCCAGTCCACCATGGCGTCCTGGGCGATGATGTTGCTGGCCGTGCCGCCATTCATGATGCCGACCTGGATGGTCGTATAGGGCGGCACGAACCCCAGATCAGGTCGTGCGCGTGTCTGGTATTCCTCGAACAGGTCATCCAGGAAGGCCACGAACCGGCCTGCCGAATGGGTCGCGCTGACGCCGATATGGGTCATGCTGGAATGGGCAGGCACGCCGCGGAACGTGGTGCGGAATCCGGCAATACCCTTGTGGGCATCAACCACTTCCATGTTGGTGGGTTCACCGATGATCGCAGCCTCGGGGCGCAACCCGTGTTTCTTCACGTCCTCGATCAGGTGATGCACACCCAGGCAGCCGACTTCTTCATCAAAGGTCAGCGCCAGATGCAGCGGGCGTTTCAGGCCGCGCTCCAGGAATTCAGGCACCAGGGCCAGGGCAATGGCAATGAAGCTCTTCATGTCGCTGGTGCCGCGCCCGTAAAGCTTGCCGTCCTTTTCCACCACCTTGAACGGATCGGTGTCCCAGGGCTGGCCGTCCACCGGCACCACGTCTGTGTGGCCCGACAGCACGATGCCGCCGTCACCCTTGGGCCCCAGCGTGGCAAACAGATTGGCCTTGCTGTCGTCGGCGCCCTTGCTCAGCGAACTCTCGATGCCCCAGCCCTTCAGGTAATCAGCAACCCAGTGGATCAGTTCCATGTTGGAAAGCCGGCTGGTCGTATCAAAGGCGATCAGGCGATCGATCACCTGGCGTGTCGTCATGGTTTGGCCGGCCATGGTTACTCTCTCCAGAAATGGGGGGTCAGAAGAACAAGGATCGTGAAGAATTCCAGGCGTCCCAGCAGCATGCCAAGGCACAACAGCAGCTTGGCCGATTCGGGCAGGCTCGCATAATTGCCCGCCGGACCGATGAGCGGGCCCAGGCCCGGTCCGATATTGCCCAGGGCCGCAGCGGCACCTGAGGCACTGGTGATGAAGTCCAGGTTGTGGGCGGCAAGTCCTGCTGTCAGCAGGAAGAACCCGGCAATGAAGATGACCAGAAAGGTCGTCACCGATTGCGCCACCTGGTCGCTGATCTGCACCTTGTTGTAATGGGCAACAAAGACACCGTGGGGCTGGGTCAGGCGGCGCAGCTGGTTATAGAGCGTCGCTGCCATGACATGGACGCGGAACATCTTGATGCCGCCTGCTGTCGATCCCGTGCATCCGCCCAGGAACAGCAGAATGAAGAACAATGCCGTGGCAAAGCCGCCCCACCTGCTGAAGTCCTCGGTCGCATAGCCGGTCGTGGTGGCAATCGCGACGATGTTGAACGAGACGTCCAGCAGCACTTCGCCAAACGGCATCTCGACATTGACATCCAGCATGCGCTGCAGGGTCAGCAGGCCGATGGCGCTCAACACGATGAAGATGAACAGGCGGACCTGCACATCGCGCCACAGCGGAACGAACCTGCCGCGCGCCATCTGCATATAGATCACAAACGGCAGCGCGCCCGAGATCATGAAGATCATCGCAACGATCTCGATGCGCGGGCTGTTGAAGACGCCGATGGATTCGTCGTGGGTCGAGAACCCGGCGGTCGAAACCGTCGTCATGGCATGGGCCAGCGCATCAAAGGGCTTCATGCCCGCAACCCAGTAGGACAGGAAACACAGCACGGAAAAGACGGCATAGATCGTGGCGATGGTGACGGCGATGCGGGCCGTGCGTGGCAGCATCTTTTCCTGATCCGACGATTCGGTGCTGAAAAGCTGCATGCCCGCAATCTTGAGCATGGGCAGCACGGCAACCGCGGTGACGATGATACCGATGCCGCCCAGCCATTGCAGCAGCGCCCGCCACAACAGAATGCCGACCGGCCGGCTCTGCAGGTCCGTCACCACGGTCGCGCCGGTCGTTGTCAGCCCGGCAGTCGCCTCGAAGAAGGCATCGACGTAACTCAGCCCCAGATCGGCAAAGGCAAAGGGCAGCGCGGCAAAGGCGCACAGCACCACCCAGATCACCGCGGTCATCAGAAAAGCCTGGCGCACGGTCAGGCCCGATGTGCCCGTCCGGTTGGTCAGGAACAGCGACAGGCCGACAAACAGCGTCAGGAAACCGGCACCCAGAAAGACCTGCCAGTCATCGTTGCCTTCGATGATGTCGGCAATCATGGGCAGGAACATCGCCAGAGCCAGCATGGCCAGCAGGATGCCTGCGACCTGCAGAATGGGTCGAATGTCGATCAAGAGGCGTTACCGCGAATCATGGAGCCGATCCTGCACCAGTTCGAACATCTTCACACGCTTGCATCAATTCGCCTGCGATCCGCTCTGGCGACTTCAGGACATCTCGGATGTGACGGGATTGCCGATATGGGCCAGGAACTCGCGGCGTGTTGCTGATTTGGTGCGGAAATCACCCAGCATGCGGCTGGTCACCATGGTGACGCCGGTCTTATGGATGCCGCGTGTCGTCATGCAATGGTGGGTTGCTTCCACCACCACGGCAACGCCACGGGGTTCCAGCACGGCATTGATGGTATCGGCCACCTGGGCCGTCAGGCGTTCCTGGATCTGCAGGCGCTTGGCATAAACTTCCACCATGCGTGCCAGCTTGGAGATGCCCACAACACGGCTGCGCGGCATATAGGCGATGTGACAGCGTCCGATCACCGGGGCCATGTGGTGTTCGCAATGCGATTCAAAACGCACATTCCGCAGCGTGACCATCTCGTCATAGCCGTCGGTCTCGTCGAACGTTGTGCCCAGGATCTTGCTGGTATCGGCGCCATAGCCGGAAAACCATTCCTCATAGGCGCGCACCACACGTTCGGGCGTGGCCAGCAGGCCCTCGCGGTCAGGATCGTCGCCTGCCCACTGGATCAGCGTGCGCACAGCCGCTTCGGCGTCGTCGCGCGAAGGTTTGGTCAGCTTGGTTGCCTTGTCGGTCACGTCATCCACCCTGGTTGCGCCGCCGGGATCAACCGGCAGCGCGTGACATAGCTTAGCAGGCCACCGGGTTCAATTGACCTGGCGCGCTTCGTGCGGGCTGTCCAGAGAGAACGCAGGCACCACGGCATCGAACATTTCGCCCGATGCACTCTGCATCTGATAGGTCCCCGCCATGATGCCCGAAGGCGTCGTCAGCGGTGTGCCAGAGGTATATTCGAACTGTTCGCCGGGCTTAAGCACCGGCTGTTCGCCCACCACACCGGGGCCCTGGACCTCGTGAAGCTGGCCGTTGCCGTCGGTGATCTTCCAGTGGCGGGTCAGCAACTGCACGGTTTCGCCGCCCTCGTTGGCAATCGTGACCTGATAGGCCCAGACATAATGGCCGCGTTCGGGCTCGCTCTGGTTTTCCAGATAGACCGGATTCACGCTGACTCGCACGCCTTGGGTGGTTTCTTCATACATGGCGCTGTTCTCCTGGGGGTCGGGTACCGTATTGATCCTTACGTATGCCACAGCGTATAGATCATTCCAGCGCGGGTGTAGTTCAATGGTAGAACGAAAGCTTCCCAAGCTTTAGACGAGGGTTCGATTCCCTCCACCCGCTCCAGCTAGCTGCAGGCAGCGTCCTTCCAGAATTCCTCGGGCACATCCTTGCGCTGCATCTGCAGGATCAGCGTGCCGTTGGTGTTGGGCGCCTGGCACAGGTCCAGTCCTGCATCCCGGTAGGTCGCCAGCATGGCAAGATAGGCCGGTGCCTGCTGGTTGTAGGGGCTGTCGGGGTCCATATCGATCTGCTGGATGGTCCAGGCTGCCAGCTCCGCCGAAACCGGCTCGGCCTCGCCATCGGCAACGCGACGCGCCACCAGCATGGCCATCAGACCCGCATCGGCATCGTTCACGGTCCCGAACAGGCGATCCCGAGTCACAGGCAAACCCCGATCCAGCAACAGTTGCCACGCGGCCAGCCGGTCCAATTCGACGGGATCATCGCGGACAGGCGGATCAAACATGTCATAGCCAAGATCAAGGTCGAGTGCTTCGTCCCCACACCGTGTGGTGGCCGCAAGCCTTTCGGGCTTCTCGTCCAGCATGGTTTTGCGCCCGGCCATGTCGGCCAGGGCATAGGCCTCGAAGAACGCGCTGTCGCGGGCACAGGTGCGGTGGTCGCTCCACAGGTTCGCACCCCACCATGCGGCGGCCCCGACCAAAGCGCCCAGAATGATCAGCGGAATGATGTTGCTTGCTACCAGCCCGTCGCGGATGACGAGCCAGATCAGGAACCCGATGATCACCACACCCCAGGCCATCAGCGCAAAGCCGACGCCGATGCCGTGCCCCATCGCATCCCATCCTGTTGCGCGCTGGCTCATCAGGAAGAACACGCCTGCGACCAGCAGGAACGGGACGGAGAGGTAAACCAGAATCATCATGCGCTTCCCCCAGTGTCTGGGCTTATGTGCCATGCTGGCCCCCATCTCGGTCTTGACCAGGTGACTTCTCGACTGATTGCGCGGACCTTGAATGATCGTGGGGGGATGGGCTGCTGTAACAACTGTTTCGACCAACGACCTCTCCATCGCCAGAGAACTGCCGTCGAGCCCCTTGCTGATTAGGGCACCGTGATACCAGGCTGCGGGATGGTCGGTACTCTCACCGTCGGGAGTCAGGCCTTCGAACCTGTGTTCCCAAGTGTCGGCGACACCCAGTGCCATGGCATAGGGTAGGTGCAATTCAAAGAGTTGCGCATTCAGTTCGGGCTCATGGGACTGGGCCTCTAGGGGTAGTGATTCTGCTGCCGACAGATAAAGGCGATAACCCTCAATGCGGCTCATGAGTTTGCTGCCAGCGACAGTTGGCGCCTTGATCAGCCAGAAAAAGAGAGATGCTTGCACAAGACCTGCCGCGGCCACAATCAAGGCAGGACCGGGTACATCCTCCACCAGCCCAGCAACCATGCCATAGCCCAGTACAAGCACGACGATGGTGGCCAGAGGTAGAAGGAGCATGGTCACACGCTCCCCACGTATAAGATTGTTGGGGACCTTGTGAGCCGGAATACCGAACCGATAGAGCATGCCAACCATACCGATGCCGAAGACGGCAAGGATGAATCCGGCGGAGATAATTCCTTCGATGTTCTTGTCGGCAAGCCAAGCCAGAAAGATGCTTGCCAGCAGGATTGCCACGCCGACTGACCAGGGTTTCACATTGTCCCGCCAGAAGACCTCGTGATGGTTAGATCTGACTGCAGATACAAAGTGACCCAGGGCCAAGTCTATCCTGTAATCATAGGCCCACTTGAGCAGAATACACTGTGCACCACCCTGAAACAGGTGCCGCATCAGAACCTTTTCTGCCCGCGACAGGCGCATGCGCGGCCGTTCACGCTGGGTCAGTAAAAAGCCGTCGTCCTGTTCTTCAAGCTTGATGGCGTGTTTCGTTGCCAGACTCACCAGGGCGACGCTGAAGGCCTGCTCCACGCTGAAGCGTCCTTCGAATCCACGGTGCCACAAGAAGCCGGCGGCTAGCGGCGAAAGGCGCTCGGGCGGACTGAAGCGTGGGATGACGGTTTCGCTCTCCGGGTCGCGGCCCATCTTGTGCCACACACCAAAATAGTAAGCAGAACTTGCGAGCAGACCGAGCAGGATGATCAGGAATCCGGATTCACTGGGCGCGAGCCAAGGGGCTCTTTCAATGACCCTCGGTTCGGCAACAAATCCTTGCGGCCACGCGACGGCAAGGGTCAGGCCGGCCCTTGGAACCAGGACTCTCTCCCGGGCCACCGTGATTACGCCCTGTTGCGGTAAGGCGGTGGGAATCGTGAGCATGTCGTCTGCGGGGCCGAAGGCGGCTGCTGCCTCGGTCACTTCGGCGCCAGCGGGCAATTGAATCCGTGCGTTTGCCTCACCGATGGGTATCGGCCAATCGAATCCGGTAACGTCCCAGACAAGGGAATTGCTCTCTCCACGGAACGCTACTTGGTTCCACAGGCGATAGGTGATCGTGAAGGCATAATTGCCGGACATCAGATAATTGCCGTCTTCTCTCGCCTTCAGGCGCCACCCGAGTTCAGTTTTTTCCAGGGAAAAAGGGACAGGGTTACCGTCCATCAGGACCGAGATGATCTCCAACTGCGTATGGCTGTAGATGCCGGCATCGGCGACCTGGGTTAAGCGAAAATCCCGACTGAAACCGTGCATCAAGGCGTCCGCGCCATCCTGAATCACGATGACGTCGGTCACGGTGACGCTCCCGTCGGTTTCAATCGTGAGCGTTGAATCAAAGCTCAGAATCCGTTCCTGTGCCAGGGCATGCGATGCGGAACAAACCACCAGCACCAGCGTGACGGGCAGCCAGCGCATAAGGCATGAGGTCAATCTGCGGCTACCAGCCACCGCCGCCACCACCGCCGCCACCGCCGCCGGAGAAGCCGCCGCCGCCCGAGGAGGAGGAAGAACTGCTGCTGGGTGCCTTTGCGGCGGATGAAACCGTGGAAGAAAGCGCGCTTCCCATGCCCGAGGCAAGGCCGCTGTAGCCGCGGCTACCGGAGTCTCCAAGGTACCAGACCGGATGGTAATCTGCCTTGATCTCGTCGGGAGCCAGGGCATCGAACTTGTCTTCCCAGGCATCGGCCACGCCCAGTGCCATGGCATAGGGCAGGTGTCTCTCGAAGAGTTGCGGGGTCATCTCGGGCTCACCGGCGGTCATTGCCAAACGGTTGGATTCGGCAACGGAGAGATAGAGCCGGTAGCCCTCCAGATGATCCAGCGCGACGCGGCCCACCGCTGTGGGACGTTTCAGCAGATGCGCAAAGGTGATGCACAGCGCAATCATCAGCACCAGCACGGCGACCATGGGTGCCGAGACATATTCGAAGGTCATGATCGCCACAAAGATCGCCGGCGCGCCAAACATGCCGGAGGCAATCAGGCCGGCCAGGGCACCGGGAATCTGGCGCCAGTTACCGCGGATGCCCTTGATCAGGGCGCGCCAGCAAAGCTTGATGATGAACCAGGCGCCGACGCCGAAAACCAGCCCGAACATGCCAAAGAAAACCAGGAAGAAGATCCCGTCCATGCTGCGGGCATCGATCAGCATGCCGGCAAATCCCGTCACCAGCGCCAGACCGGCACCCAGGAACCAATAGCCCAGATTTTGCCTGTGATAGACACCCTCATATTCGCTTTTGACCGCATCCAGCAGTTCGGTCACCGCGGATTTGACGTCGGGGTCGTATGTCCGCGTCAGGGTGACGTGGTTCACCTCGCCGCTCAGCAGTTCTTCCACGATGGCTGCTTCGCCCGGCGACAGCTCGGCGTTTTTGCCGGTGCGTGCCAGGGTGAAATCCTTGCCATCCTGCTCGATGGTGATCACGCCCTTGGTCGCCAGACTGACCAATGCGGCCGCGAAAGCATGATCCTTGTCGAACTTGTGTGTGAACCCCTCGTACCAGACATAACCGGTCGCGACGGGCGACAGTCCCTTGGGTGCATCAAACCTGGGTATCACCGTGCCCTTCTGGGGGTCGCGGCCAATCCGGTGCCAGGTCACGACGAAATAGATCGTGGTGGCCACCAGGCCCAACACACTCAGAACCAGCCCAAGGTTGGCACCCAACAGTCCGGCAGAGCGTGATGACTCGCTCACGGCTCCCTTGGGAAACGAAACAGAGATCGTCATGCCTTCACCGGGCCATAACATCTGCGTTGTCGTGGCCGTCGCACCATTGCTGGAAAGTCTGAGCGTCGCGTCACTGCCGGTTTCGCCGTACGCGCCTGTATAGACGGCGCCCTCAATCGGCTCGGTATTGCCAGGCAGGCGGATGCGCACACGGGCCTGATCAATCGGAAAGGCCCAGGCATCACCGGTGGCGTTCCAGGTCAATTCATCGAAGTCATCAAAGAACGCGATCTGGCGGTTCGTTTGATAAACAAACTGATAGGTGTGGCGGCCGTGGGTCAGAAAGACACTTTCCTCGCCAAAATAGACTCTCACACCGTTGCCCAGATCCTCGGTGAACCAGGGATCACTGCGTCCGTCACGGGAAACGCTGATGACCTCGAAACCGACATCCTCGTTCAGGCCCATGGGGCCTTTGTAGACCGTCGGAAAATCGCGATAGATGCCGCGTTTGATCTCGTTGCCTTCGGCGATAACCTCAATTGTCTCGGTCACGGTCAGGGTGCCGTCACCGGCAATTTCGACCAGGGAGTCAAAAGAAACGATCCGTTCTTCGGCCTGGCTTTGGGCAATGCCCAGCAGCAAGACAACCAGCAAGGCGCTAAAGCAGATCGCGTTAGATCTGAATCGCTTGCGATCCAGACCTAACGCGTGAATCTGCTTTACCTTTATGAAATAGATCGGATTCACGCGAAAAGGTTGCGCCACGGGTGGTGCAACCTTTTCACGATCCGATCTAAAGGCCGCGCCCATGCGGATCAGCCAGGCCATCAGGATGCCCCGAAGTCGACCTTGGGCACGGCACGCTCTGCGGCATCGCCGATCTCGAAGTACTCGGCCTGTTTGAACTTGAACTGGCCGGCAATCAGATTGCTGGGGAATGTCTCGATCAGCGTGTTCAGATCGCGCACCGATCCGTTGTAGTAACGCCGCGCCATATGGATCTGATCTTCCAGGTCCGAAAGCTCGGTCTGGAGTTCCAGGAAGTTCGTGCTGGCCTTCAGGTCAGGATAGTTCTCTGCCACGGCAAACAGGTTCATCAGCGCCCCCGAAAGCTTGCTCTCTGCTGCGCCACGTTCGGCCACGCCTTCTGCGCCTTGCACCCTGGCACGCATCGCGGTGACTTCTTCCAGCGTACCTTTTTCGTGGTCGGCATAACCTTCGACCGTCGATACCAGGTTGGGAATCAGATTGAACCGGCGCTTCAACTGCACCTCAATCCCGCTCCACGCCTCGGCCACCCGCTGGCGCAGCTTCACCAGCCGGTTGTAGACCGACACCGCCCACATCAAGATCAGCACCGCAATCGCCAGTATGACGATCAACCCGATTGATTCACCCATTGCTCGAACCCCTGTCCCTGTCGCGTATATATGGCGCTTGCGCAGCGCTTGGCGTGTGTCGAAGAACACGTTTTGACGTGTTGAATGTGATTTCGTCAAACAGTGGTTGCTGGCACTGCAGGTTTGATCCGGTGGCACCAAGGCGTCGGTGGCCAGCCGGAATGTATCAGGAATTCTTGACAAATTCGATTATATTCGCTAAATGTTCCTATATAAAGTTGAGTGATCTGAGGCGGCCTTTGGGCCGCCTTTCTGCGTTTATTGGTTGGGGTGCATGGGGTTGAGTTCGTGGTTTTGAATTGGGGTCCCCTTCCGTATCAAAATGGCACGGCATGGCGGCGCCCGAAGGGATTGGCTCAGCGTCCGCCCTTGCCGTCCCCAGTGTCGTATCGGCGACGCAAGTCTGCGGCCAGACGGCTTTCGGACTGGAGGCGGGAACCGCCCAGATGCACGGATCCGACCCGGCCCTTGGCATCGCGCGCCAGGCTGGCAGGTTCGCCGACGTTTTCCAGGCCGCCGGCCTTGGTGATCACGCCGCGGTCACGGCCTTTGACGGCAATCTCGGGCGCATGGACCAGGGGCTGGGTTGCGTCACTCTCTGCGACCAGCACGCGGTCCTTCATGGGCACCAGGTCGACGGTGCCCCACAGGTTCCACCAACGCCCGCACCAGTCGCGTGTGCGGGCCGATGGTGCACCGCCTTCTTCAAACCGCGCCAGGATGGTGGCGATGCCTTCGGACCAGGGGCGTGCCATGCCGTCCATCGCATTCGACAGCACGGTGACGGAAAGGCCGCGCCCGGGAAAGACCAGCGTATTGGAAAGGCAGCTCTGGAACGCTCCGCCATGACCGAACCAATCCCAGCTCCCGATCTTTCCCGACATGATGCCAAGGCCATAATGCAGGTTGAGCCCGCCATCCCGGTCGGACCACAACGTCCGGGTCATTTCACGGCGGCTGGCAGACGACAGCACGGATGTCTTGGCGTCGGGGTCGAGCGAACCGAAAAAGCGCGCGATATCAGAAGCGGTCGAGATGAACCCGGTAGCCGGTGCCAGCGCATGGGTCAGGTTGTCGCCCGGCACGACAACCCGGCGGCCCAGCGGCAGTTCCATGGTGTGGCCCCGCGCGACCGGCTTGCCCTGGCCAAACGGTGCGTCGGGCCGGGTGTCGGTCAGGCCCGCGGCCGCGACGATCTCGCGCGACACCCAGTCGCCATAGGGCTCGCCCGTGACCGCCTCAATCACCAGTCCGGCCAGACCAAACCCGTGGTTGGAATATTTGAAGCGGGTCGATGGTGTCAGAACCGGCGGTTTGGCCAGGTCAGCCAGCAGTTCCGCGTGGTTCAGGAAATCGCGGCTGTTGTCCCACTGGCCACTGTCACCGCCGTCGCGCACCAGACCGCCGCTATGACTCAGCAGTTGGGCCAGATTCAAGGCGGCGACTTTGGGATGCAGACCATCGACGTGGCGCCCGACCGGTGTATCGAGGTCGAGCTTGCCGGCCTCGCGCAGTACCATCACGGCAGCAGCGGTGAACGCCTTGGAATGGGAAGCGACGCGATGGCGGTGTTGCGGGGTGAGCTTCCGCCCGGTCGAAAGATCGGCCCGGCCCGCGGCATGTTCCATCACGACCTTGCCATCGGCGACAACCGACACGACACAACCTGGCTGATCGTGCCGGCGGACCTGATGGTCGATCCAGGAAGGTATCCAGTCCAGTGCCGCATCAAGCCAGCGTGCCATGGTGACTTACTCCTTTGGTCGCGTGTAACACCCGGCCAGTTCAGCCTTTTGTTGCACCAGCGCCAGAACCGTGTCGATGGCCGGTGTGGGTACGTCAACGATCTGCCCCAGTTCGGAGACAGCGGTGACCAGCGCGTCGATCTCCATGGGGCGGCCCTGGTCAAGGTCCTGCAACATGCTGGTGCGGTGAGCGCCAACGTTGGTCGCGCCATCAATGCGGCGGTCGACATCGATGGGGAAACGCACGCCCAACGCTTCGCCGATCTGTTGGGCTTCGGTCATCATGGCGTGGCAAACCGCACGGGTGGCGGGGTTGGTGCCGATCTGTTCAAGGGTTGCACCGGTCAGGGCCGAGACCGGGTTGAAGCACAGATTGCCCCACAGCTTGATCCAGAGTTCGTCGCGGATGCGCGGTTTGATCGGGGTCTTGAACCCGGCATCGCGCATCAATCCGCCCAGAAGCTCGATGCGCCCGGTCTTCTCGCCACTGGGTTCGCCCAGGATGAAGCGGTCGCCTTCGATGTGCTGGACCACGCCGGGCTCGCGAATGTCGCAGGCCGGATAGACAACACAGCCGATGGCGCGTTCGGGCCCAATGCCGTCCCACTGGCGTCCGCCGGGATCGACACTTTCCAGCCGACGGTTGCGCCACGGGCCTTCCAGATCGTGGAAGTACCACCAGGGCACACCGTTCACTGCCGTCACGACGGCGGTGTCGGCGCCTAGCAGCGGCTGCATGGCACCCACCACGCCGGGCACGGAATGGGCCTTGAGCGCAACAATCACGAAATCCTGCTCGCCGGCTTCTGCCGGGTCGTCGGTTGCGGCAATCTGCCGCGTCGTGCGTTCCCCGGCCATCTCCAGCGACAGGCCGTTCTTCTTGATGGCAGCCAGGTGTGGCCCGCGTGCGATCAGCGTGAGCTCGGCATCGGTATCAGCGAGCAGCGCGCCCAGATAACCGCCGATGGCACCCGCGCCATAGATCGCAATGCGGGTCATGCCAGCCCGAGCTTCTCGGCAAGGCCGATGCGCTGCAGTTTGCCCGTTGCGCCTTTGGGAATCTCGTCAAGGAACAGGATCGTGCGCGGTACCTTGAAGTCGGCCAGCCGTTCGGCCGCAAAAGCGCGCAGGGTTTTCTCATCTGCGCTTGCGCCTTCCTTCAGGACCACAGCGGCAGCGACCTCTTCGCCCAGCTTGTCATGGGGCACGGCAAAGGTGACGACCTGGGCGACAGCCTCGTGATCCATCAGGATCTCATCGACCTCACGCGGGCTGATCTTTTCGCCACCCCGGTTGATGATCTCTTTCAGGCGTCCGGTCAGGCGCAGGTAACCCTCGGCGTCCAGCGTTCCCTGGTCGCCGGTGCGGAACCAGCCGTTGGTGAAACCCTCGGCATTGGCTTTGTCGTTGTTCTCGTAACCTGCAGTGACGTTGGGTCCGCGGATGACGATTTCGCCGACCTCGCCAGTGCCCCGCAATTCGCCGGTGGCTTCGTCCATGATGGCAATTTCCGGCCCGGCGGCGATGCCGACACAGCCGGGAAAACGCTGGGCTGGTGGCAGCGGGTTCGAGGCCATCTGGTGGGCGGCTTCGGTCATGCCATAGGCTTCGATGACCGGGCAACCAAAGGCCTCTTCCAGTGCCGTCATGACCTGGGGCGGCAGGGAAGAAGAGGACGAGCGGATCAGGCGCAGCTTCAGGCGTTCCATGCTTTCCACATTGCGTGGCGCACGCGCCAGGATCGTCTGGTGCATGGTCGGCACGGCCGTGTACCAGGTCGGCACGATCTCATCGAACCAGGCAAAGACCTTCAGCGCGTTGAATCCGGGTGCACAGTAAACGCTGGCACCTGCCGCAAGGCTCGACAGCACGGCGGCAATCAGGCCGTGGATATGGAACAGCGGCATGATGTTGAGGCAACGGTCTTCAGGTTTCAGCATCAGGCTTTCACCGATATGCGTAGCAGAAGCACAGACATTGGTCTGGGAGAGCGGCACGATCTTGGGCCGCGATGTCGTGCCCGACGTGTGGAGCACCAGGGCAATGTCGTCAGGACCGGCCGGTCCCGTCTTTGGTTCTCGTGCTTCATGCAGCGGCTCGACAAGTGTCAGCGTGAAGGTGCCAGCAGGCGCGCCGTCGGGAACAGAAAGCTCGGCGATACCCATGCCCAGATCGCGGGCAACGCCAACCGCGTCGCTGGTACTGCCAGCCTCAACGATCAGCAGGCGCGCGCCCAGGTCATCCAGGTAGAACCGGAATTCTTCGGCGCGATAGGCCGGGTTGAGCGGCGCGGTGGTCGCGCCCGCTGCCACGGCGATAAAGGCGCTGGCCATTTCCGGGCCGTTGGGCAGCACGATGGCAACACGGTCACCACGGCCCACACCCATGGCGTTGAGTGCCGCGATGGTGCTGTCGATCTGGCCGCGCAGACCGTCAAAGGTCATGGCCTCTCGGCCGGGCGCGCCGATGGCGGGTGCAGTGCCGTCGAAGTTGTTCAGAAGTTGTTGGATCGTCACGGATCGCCCTCGTTGTTTGCTGGTCTCTGTTTAGGACGCAGGGCAAGACAGGGCAACGTCGATGCTTGAAGAGTCGCCCGGGGATCACCAACTTGACGTGGACCGGGCAGCCCGCGATGGTGCGCGCCCTGCGGGATGTGAACCCGCAGCCCCAATAGAGCGATGGATGGAACGATGAGCTGGACCGACGAGAAGATCGAGCAACTTAAGAAGCTTTGGGATCAGGGCCTCAGCACGGCTGAGATTGGCCGTGAGCTTGGTTTCTCCAAGAATGCCGTGGTCGGCAAGTCGCATCGTCTGGCGCTGAAACCACGCCCGTCCCCGATCTCGGGCAAGACCGCCGAAAAGGCGCCCAAGCCCAAGCCGAAGCCCAAGGTAAAGGAATCGACTCGGATCCATGACGTGATCGATCTTGGTCCCGCCATGTGTCGCTGGCCCTATGGCGACCCCGGCGATGATGATTTCCAGTTCTGCGGCAAGACTTCGGTGGTGGGAAAACCCTATTGCGAAGAGCACTGCGCCGTGGCTTATGTGACCAAGTCGAGTTCGCGTGAACGCGAAAGAGAGCGCGAACGCGAGCGCGAGAAGGAACGTGTCGCTGCGGCCGCTGCCAAGGCTACCGCAAGCTAGTCTCTCCGGACCGCCCGGTTTGACGAAAACCGGGGCACCTGATCATGCGATGGATTCCCACGGCTGATTGGTCCGACAATCTGCGCGCCATCGCCTGGCTGATGGTTTCCAGCGTTGTCTTTGTCGGTCTGGAACTGGTCGCCAAGCAGCTCATCGCCGAAGAGGGCATGAGTCCGTTTCAGGTTCTTTGGATCCGCGCGGTGCTCACCGCCATCGCCATTCCGATCATCCTGCGGCGCAGTCCCATTGCGGTCGTGAAAACGCGTCATCCCGGAAAACAGATCTGGCGTTCGGTTCTGCTGGCCACGGCCAGTATCGCGTTCTTTTCCTCGATCGCTGTCGTGCCGCTGGCCGATGCCGTGGCCATCGTCTTTGTCTCGCCGCTCTTCCTGACCGCGATTGCCTTTTTCTTCCTCAAGGAAGTGGTTGGCTGGCGGCGCTGGAGTGGCTGTCTCGTGGGGTTTGTCGGCGTCCTGCTGATTGTCCAGCCCGGCATGGGTGAGCGCCACTGGATGTATCTGCTACCGCTGGTCGATGCGTTGTTCTCGGCGATCTATGTCATTCTCACCCGCATGGTCGGCAAGGACGATGGCGCCTGGACCTGCCTGTTCTACAGCGTTGCAGCCAGCGCCGTGCTCTTCACCGTTCCGCTGCCGTTCGTCTGGGTCAATCCGACCATGATGCAATGGGTGCTTCTGTTCGCCGCAGCAGGCTTTGGCCTTGTCGCCCATTTCTGCCACATCCGCGCCTATTCCCTGGGCGAATCATCCCTGCTGGCGCCGCTCTCCTACATCCACATCGTGTTCACGACCGGCGCGGCCTTTGCGGTCTTCGGCACCTTCCCGGACCCGCTCGCGGCTGGTGGCATTGTCATGATCGTGGGCGCAGGTCTTTACATCCTGCACCGCGAAACCGTGCGCCGTGGCAGACCAAGGCCGGTCGCAACGCCGGGCGTGGACTAGAGCAGATCGCGTTCAGTACGTGATTGCCGTGATCTCAAGCTCACGCTCGCCCTTGGGCGTCTTGAACGCGACGTCATCACCGGCTTCCTTGCCCATCAGGGCACGCGCGATGGGGCTCTTGATCGAGATACGGCCTTCATCAAGGTCCGATTCGTATTCACCCACGATCTGATAGGTCGCTTCTTTTTCAGTCTCCAGATCGACCACCGTGACAAAGGCGCCGAACCCGATCTTGCTGGAAGGCTGCTTCTTTGGGTCGACGATCTGAGCTTCGCCCAGCGCGCCTTCAAGATGGCGGATGCGCGCCTCGGCCATGCCCTGCTTGTCCTTGGCAGCATGATACTCGGCGTTCTCCTTGAGATCGCCGTGCTCGCGCGCAGTTTCAATGGCGCGCGAAATCTCGTGCCGTTCGACATTCTTGCGGAACTTCAGCTCATCGCTGAGCCGTTTGAAACCTTCAGGCGTGATGGGCGACGTGACCATCGTGATGCTCCATTCGGAGGTGACTGTGTTGCTCGAACATCCGTCATCGCACCGAACGACGCGGCGCGTCAACGACGGACGAAATGTGCAACCAGCTCCAGATGGTGCGACCAGAGGAACTGATCGACCGGCCAGACACGTTCCAGCGCAAATCCGCCATCGGCCAGAATACGGGCATCGCGGCTGAAACTGCCGGGATGGCAGGAAACATAGGCGATGGTCTTGACGCCAGACATGGCCAGGGCCTCGCAGGTGGATCGCGCGCCGTTGCGCGGCGGGTCAAGCACGACGCCGTCAAAGCGCTCGAGATCGGAGGCGATGAGCGGCTGAATCTCGAGATCGCGTGTGGTGGCAGTGATGTCGAGGCCGGCAAGGCGTGCGGCCGTGCGTGCGGCAACCGTCATGACATCGACCGATTCGAACATGGAGAGTTTTGGGCCGGGCAGCAGGGCAAAGCCCAGGGCGCCGCAGCCGGCATAGAGATCGGCGATATTGTCGCAATTGGCCAGCAGTGGTCGGATCAGACTGACAATACGCTTCTCACCCCATTCGGTCGGCTGGACAAAGGCGCCCGGTGGCAGGGTCAGGGAGACCGGACCAAAGCGCATGGCAGGTTCTGCCTGCTGGGCCACGACATAGACCGGGCCACCGCTCGGCTTCCAGGCCAGACGGGCCAGACCGGCTTCACGCGCGAGGTCAGGCAGGCGTTCGGCAAGGGCAAGATCGGGATCCGAGGAGGCCATTACCAGAGCGTCGATGCCGCTTGTGGTTGCGGTCAGCTCGATCTCGCGAATCCCTGCAGGCCCAAGCGCGGTGCAAAGCCTGGTGGCTGCTTCCAGCAGGCAGGAATCAGCGATCATGCACTGGTCGATGGCAACAAGGTCGTGACTGTGCCCGGCCCTGAACGCGGGGCTGTAACCCTGGTTGCGACGGGCTACGGCAAACCGGAGGCGTCGGCGGCTGGCTGGTGGCGCGCTTTCCAGCGGTGCGACCAGATTGGCACCAAAGCCGCGGCGCGCCAGCGTGTCGACAAGGCTGCTGTGTTTCCAGGCGGTATAAAGCTCAGGCTCTGCGTGCTGGAGCACACAGCCGCCACAGCGTGAGGCATGAGGGCAGGGCGGCTCGCGCCGTTGTGGTGAGCCTTCCAGGCGTTCAATCAGGCGTGCCTCACGCCCATCGCCACGTTTCTGACCAGGCTCGACAAGGCAGCGTTCACCGGCAAGCGCGCCTGCGACAAACAGGGTTTGCCCACCTGCGTGCGCGACGCCGTCGCCGCGTGCGCCCAGGGCATCGATCATGACTTCCAGACGTTGTCGTTTCTTGCGCGCCATGATTCCCCGTGACGATGGATGTCGGATAACTCAGAGAGCGCCGGACCTTCGAACGTGAGCAGCCCACTTGTCGAGGCGAAACTGCATCTGACAACCGAGTCCTGGCGGTCCTTACGCTCCTGCAAGAAGGCAGTCTACAAACACGGGCTTGTTCGCTATGGTTACAGACGGAATCAAGGATTGCGCGATGGGAGATCGTCATGGTGCGTTTGGTTGAGTTTGAAGCTGCAATGGAAGAGCGGGTCCGCTTCATTGAGGACACGCCGCGCGACCAGATCATCGAGAAGTCGATTGCCCGCCTGAATGCCGGTGAAGATCGCAAGGCGCTGGTTGCTGCAGCTGCTCTGGCGGTTTCACGCTCGACGGAGCTGCCGGCTGATCATCATGGCGGCCCGGTGCATCCCACAGCCGGCATTCACGCCGTGATCGGTATGATGGAGCGCCTGGGTGAAGCCGACCGCGACCTGCCCGTGCTGCAGTGTGTTGCGCTGGCCAACAAGCATATACATCTCCCCTCGATGGGCCCGGCCGCGATGGTGTCGTTCGATGACCTCAATCGCGATGTCACGGCAGAAAAGGCTTTGGCGCGCCTGGAAAAGGCGATGTTCGACCGCGAGCCGCGCCTGGCCGAGCGCGCCATGACCCTGGCTTGCGAGAAAGCCACGCGCGGCCAGATTCTCGAAAGCCTTCTGACCATTTCCCTGCGTCGCAACAATCTGGATGATCACTATTTCCTCTATCCCATCTATGCCATGCGTGCGGCTGATGCGATCGGCTGGGAATGGGCACCTATTCTGATGCGGCCGGTCGTGCGGTTCCTCTCGCGTCATGCGTCCTTTGACGCCTTTGGCGAATTCGATGAAGCCTCGATCACCGAAGGCATCGACCTCTACAAACGCTTCCCCGAGCTTGAAGCCCTGTTCGATGAACATGGCCTTAGTGCCGAACGCGTGCCTGAAAAGACCGGGGCGCATGAAACAGCGGCGATCGAGGCATTGGCTGAGGAGATGGGCCGGGTTTCGACCATTGCTGCGATTCCTGAAATGGTGGCACGCGCCATGGGCCAGGGCCTTTCGCTGGAAGGTACCTGTGAGGCCATGTCGCTTGGTGGTGGGCGTATTTTCCTGCGCTCGCACAGCAACAACCCGTTCGATGTGCATATCCACACTGGCATTGCCGCCCGGCGTTATCTGATCGGGTTCCCTGAGGTCAGCTTCCGTAACAAGGCGCTGGCTCTGATCGGATGGGCGTGGAGTTACGAGGTGCGTTACCTAGACCACACGCTCACCTGGGACTGGCAGGTCGGAGACGATGCGCTGAGCAAGGCTGGCGCCGATGAGCTGCTTGCCGGTATCGAATCGGGCATTCTGGGGATCGATGGCTACGACGTGACCAATCTGCCGGTTGCCATCAACCATCTTGTGGCCTTTGACGCAGTGCATGACGTCACGCGTCTGGCTGAGGCCTACATGAAGGCCGGGCACGATCCCGAAGACCTGTTCCGCCTGACGACGGCACTGGTCAGCCGCGAGGACGCCAGCGAAATGCATGCCTACAAGTTGCAGCAGGCAGCCTGGGAAGAGTTCCATATCTGCCGTGAACCCTGGCGATGGGTCCATGCGGTTTCCGCAGTCAAGCAGTGCGCCGTGGTGGTGCCGACCAAGCCGTGCAGGGTCTATCCGGAAATCACTCTGAGTCTTGCCGCCTGATCGACCGCAAGCAGCGATAATTCAGCAGTTCCATGGCTCGCATTTGGCGGTTTTTTATCCTATATGGGCGCCCACACTGATGTGATTCACGGGCCGGTCCGGTCCGTCTGTAACAGGAGCAGCCGATGACGACCCTGTCGCTCAAGGTCAACAAGATCACGCAAGAAGCCGAAGGCATCCAGTCTTACGAGCTGGTCGATCCCAAGGGTGGCCTGCTGCCGATGTTTACCGCCGGCGGTCATCTCGATATCGAGCTTGGCAACGGATTGGCCCGTCAGTATTCGATCTCCAGCGATCCCGCCGACGTGGACCGCTATGTCATCGCAGTCCTGCGTGAGCCCGAGAGCCGCGGTGGCTCGGTGTGGATGCACGACAACCTCAAGGAGGGTGACGCGGTTACCGTCCACACGCCACGCAACAACTTTCCGCTTTCCGATCAGGCCAAACATCACATCCTGATGGCTGGTGGTATCGGCGTGACGCCGATGATGGCCATGGCGCGGGACCTTTCGGCGCGCGGCGAGTCCTTCGAGATGCATTACTGCACCCGGACGCCAGCCAGAACGGCGTTCAAGGATGAGATTGCTGCTTCGAACTTTGCCGACAAGGTCCACTTCCACCATGACAACGGCAATCCGGCAGAAGGCTTCGACATTGCTGGTTTCCTCAAAGACGTCCGCGACGGCGCGCATGTCTATTACTGCGGTCCCGGCGGCTTCATGCATGCCTGCGAACAAGCCGCTGATCACTGGCCGCGCGGCACCGTGCATTTCGAGTTTTTCTCGGTCGACGAAACCGTCGAGCATGGCGACAGTGAAGCGTTCCAGGTCGAGATTGCGAGCACCGGGCAGATGCTTGATGTGCCCGCCGACAAGAGCATTGTGGACGTTCTGCGTGCGAACGGATTTGAAGTCGAAACCATGTGCGAGGAAGGCATTTGCGGCACCTGTGCCACAGTCATGTTGAGCGGCGATGCCGACCACCGCGACTTCGTTCTCGATGACGAGGAAAAGGAACGCGGCGAATTCATCATGGTCTGCTGCAGCCGCTCCAAGTCACCGGTTCTGAAACTGGATCTTTAGGAACGGTCCGGCGCGAGGATAACGTCGCCTGCAGTCGTACGATGGTCGATCCCGCGAATGATCAGGCCGTCACGCCGCCATCGACGACCAGCGTGTGGCCTGTGATGTAAGCGCCGCCGGCAGCAAGAAACAGAATGGATTCTGCGTAATCGACGGGCACGCCCGCACGTTTGAGCGGAACTCTGGCAATACGGGCAGGCTGATCTTCATCGGACCACTGGCATTCCCAGGGGCTGTCCACGACACCTGGTGCAATGGCGTTGACCCGGATGTCGGGTGCCAGTGCCTTTGCCAGCGCCTGAGTCATGTTGATGAGTCCGGCCTTGGTTGCGGCGTAGGCCGTTGATGAGCCCACGCCGGTAAGGCCGGCGATGGAGCAGGTGTTGACGATGGCGCCGTTGCTTTCGCGCAGGGCGTCGACAGCCGACTGGCAGCAGCGATAGGGCCCGACCAGGTTGACCGACAGCACGCGATCCCAGAAGCCTTCGTCGATGGCGTCCAGGTCAGAGGGCGGTACCGGACTTTTGGTGCCTGGTGTTCCCGCATTGTTGATCAAGTGATCGAGACCGCCGAGGTCGGCAATGGCCTGGCTGATCATGCGCCTGCAATCCTGAGGGTCGCCAACATTGCCACCGGCGGCGATGACATCAAGCCCTTCGCCGCGCAGGCGCTCGACCTCGGCTTCCAGGTTGGGATTGCGGGGCAGATCGTTGATCGCAACCTTGGCGCCACAACGGGCAAACATCTCTGCTGTTGCCAGCCCGATGCCGGATGCAGCACCGGTCACCAGGGTGCGCTTGCCGGCCAGATCAGCTGTGATCATTGCGTGCCCCGAAGCCCCAGTATCTGGCGTGCCTCATCGGGTGTAGCAACATTGGCACCCAGAAGGGTGATGATGCCGGCAGCTTTCTCGACAAGCTGGGCGTTGGTCGCCAGAACACCCTTTTCGAGATAGAGGTTGTCCTCCAACCCGACGCGGACATGGCCGCCCAGATTGACGATCTCGGCCACCATGGGCATCTGCTGGCGCGAGATGCCAAAACCTGCCCACAGCGCATCCTTGGGCAGCATGTTCTTCATGTAGGTAACGCTCTCGGGCGTTGCGGGCGCACCCCAGGGGATGCCCAGGCAAAGCTGGAACATGGGCGGGGAATCAATCAGCCCGTCATCGATCATCTTGCGTGCCAGACGTAGGTGTCCGGCATCGAACACTTCCAGCTCTGGCTTGATGCCGGCCTTGCGGATGCGTTCAGCCATGATGGCAAGATGCTGTGGCGTGTTGACGAAAGCGTGTTCGCCAAAGTTCAGGGTCGCGACATCCAGGCTGCAGACTTCCGGCAACAGTTCCTCGACATGGGCGGTGCGTTCCTCCGGCTTGCGGAACGAGCCCGGGCTGGCGTTGACTGCCGGATTTTCGGCGGAGGGTGTGAATCGCGCACCGGGCCCGGTCGTGAGATTGATCACGATGTTGCTGTCGGAATCGCGGATGCGCTGGGTAACCTCGGCATAGAGATCCTTGCGCATGGAGGCTGCACCCGTTTCAGGGTCGCGCACGTGGCAATGGCAGATCGCTGCACCGGCCTTGCCTGCTTCGATGGCAGAATTGGCGATCTGTTCCGGCGTGACCGGAACCTTGTCACTTTTTCCCACGGTATCCCCGCCACCAGTGATGGCGCAGGTAATGATGACGGATCGTGACATGTCAGGCTCCCCGGAGCATGGACTAGGTGATTGCTGATGATCTTAGCCCGGACAGCCATCCGGTAAAGCCTTGGGCGCGTATCAAACGCAGAATTTGGCGTTGATGCCCGTTCGACTTGCTTCAATGAGGCCTTATGGTGGGGACATGGGAGACCGCAAGGCAAGGGCCGCAGAAGCCTTTGCCTGGAAGACAATGATGGACCGTTCATGAGCGACCCTTCACCTGACAGCAAAGTGCGCAGGCTGCTGGTGCCTGCATGGCCGCCCGAAAGCGTGGGCGAGGCCCTGTTGTTGGGCATGTGTGTGGTCGGTCTGCGTATTCTGTTTGATCTGTGGTTGCCGATACAGCAGGTGTTGCCGCTGTACGCCAGCCCTGGCGTCCAGGCGCTTGTGCTTCTGGGTGAGGCGTTGCGCTGGACGGTCATGGGCCTTGCCTTTGGACTGGCGGCGCATCTCTCCCTGAAGACCGATACAAGAACCGGGTTGGCCCTGGGGGCGGTCGTGTTGCTGGGGCTGTGTTCAGAGCCCGTGGCCGGAGCGATCTGGCCTAACCTTACCTTTGACGAGATGCTTGCCGTGGCGGGGCTCTCGGTTGCAGCGATTGCATTCTGCGTTGCACTAAGCCAGACGCGCCACCCCCGTGCAGATTGCGTTGTTCGTGGTTGCCTCGGCCTTGATTGCCATCGGTGGTCTGCGTTACGAGCAATTTCATGCCTGGTTGTTGGATCTGGGTGGGGTTGCCGTCAAAGGCGCCCTGATTGCCGATCGCAACGAGGCCCACAGGAGTTTTCTTCTGCATCTGCCCCTGCTGGCCATTGTCCTGTCTCTCTGGCTGATCGCGGGGGGAGAATCGGCAAGGCGCGCCTGGCGGACGTTGGAGCGTGAATGGCCGGCTACCGTGCTGGTGTTCGTCGCTTTGGCCGTGGTCTGGGGTTACGTCGTGGCAGCCCAGACACAGAGCCGGAGTCTGGAGGCGTGGCTGCCTTCCCTGTTCCTGCCGCCTTCGATCTATGGCCTGCTGGGCGTCATCATGGGGCTGGCATTGATCGGCCTGATTGGTGCATCGATCTGCGGACGGGTGCGTCGGCGTAGCAGCCTGCTTGCCAGCGGTGACATGGTTGCCGTTGCCATCATGGCCTGCCTGCTGGCTGTTGGTGTGTCGGTCAGTATTTTGCCCGCACTTGGTATCTTTGCGCTGATCCTGCTGATCGTGATCTGGCCAATGGGCGCACCAAGACCGCCCATGGTACTCGAACTGATCGGCGGCGGCCTGTTGGCCCTGGCCGCCTTCTGGGCTGGCGCGCTTACCTTGCCGGGACTCAATATCGACAACTTCGTGTCGCGCCGGTTATTGCTGGTGACAGTGTTCGGGGCAGGTGCTGCAATTGCCGGGCTGGCGCATCTGGTCGATGAATCGACGGGACGGCGCCCTGCGCAAACGGCACAACCGCGCGCCATGGCGGCGGTCTGGATCGGCAATCTGGGGATTGCCATGGCCATCGCGATCACGTTGATCGGTGTTGCACGCGAACCGCTCTGGATCATGACGGCTGCGGCAACGCTTGGTCTGGTGTCCATGGCGGTGTTCGATCAGCGCCAGGAGCGGGGAACACGGCTTCTGGTCATGACGCTTGTCTGGTGCGCGGTGATTCTGCTGTTTGCCACGGCAATGATGTTTGTATGAGTTAGGCCCCGGGGAGGGGCAGTGCGATGGATGTAGTTTTCAGTGAAGAGCATCGGCTCCACGACCCCATCAGCTTTCTGGTACGGGGGCAGATCGCGGCCCCTGCTGAGGTGCCGCGCCGGGCCGAGGTTCTGCATCAGGCGGTCGCAGGCGATCATGCGGTGGTCGCGCCAGCGAGCTTTGATGACGCATGTGTCGCGCGCGCGCACAGCGCCGATTACCTGACCTTTTTGGAAGGCGCACATCGGCGCTGGTCGGAGCTGCCTGGAAGCGGGCCGGAAATCCTGCCCAATGTCTTTCCCTCACGTCCCCAGGCCAGCAGGCCCGAACACATTGTGGGGCAGGCCGGTTATCACATGGGCGATGGTGCCTGCCCGATTGGTGCGGGAACCTGGAAGGCCGCAAGGGCATCGGCCGATGTCGCGCTGACGGCTGCCGACAAGGTGCGCAACGGGGCCTCCCACGCCTTTGCGCTGTGCCGACCACCAGGCCATCACGCCTTTCGCGATATGGCCGCTGGCTTCTGTTTCCTCAACAACGTCGCGATTGCCACCGAACACATGCTGCCAACCCATGGCCGCGCGGCGATCGTTGATTTTGACGTGCATCATGGCAACGGCACCCAGGCGATCTTCTGGGAGCGCGAGGATGTTCTGTTCATCTCGATCCATTGCGATCCCACCAACTTCTACCCCTTCTTCTGGGGTTATGCCCATGAGCGGGGAGAGGGTCGTGGCACGGGCGCCACACGGAATCTGCCTCTGGCGCCTGGAACCGATGATACCGGGTTCCTGGAAGCGCTGGATTCGGCATTGGAAACGGTCGCTGCGTTTGATCCCGGCGTGTTGCTGGTCTCTGCAGGCTTTGATGCCCAGGAGAACGATCCGCTCGGTGTCCTGAAGATCACCACCGGTGGATTTGGCCGGGTCGGTGAACGCTTTGGTGCCTTTGCTGCCGAACGCGACCTGCCCAGTGTTCTGGTGCAGGAGGGCGGCTATCTGTGTGATGAACTGGGCGCCAATCTGGCGGCATTCCTGGCCGGGTTCGAGACCACGCGGGGCTGAACTTTCACGGGACAAGAGGCGCCAAAACAAAAACGGCGGCCCATTGCTGGACCGCCGTTCTGCGAAACTATGTAACCTCGGCCTAGACGCCCAGACCTGCAAATCGCTTGTTGAAGCGTGCGACCTGACCAGCGGAGTCGTTGAGACGCTGGTTGCCACCGGTCCATGCCGGGTGGGACTTGGGATCAATGTCGAGGGTCATGGTGTCACCCGATGCACCCCAGGTGGAGCGCGTGGTGAATTCCGTGCCGTCGGTCATGATGACCTTGATTTCGTGGTAGTTGGGATGGATGTCGCTTTTCATGGCGCTCTCCGAAAATGAGGCGCGGGTTATAGGCGATCCCGGGCCCTGCCGCAAGCAGTGTATCCAAGCTTGGGGCCAGTCTGTTGTTCGATCATGTTAAGCGCCCAGCCAACAGGCCAGAAGGAGCAGCAAATGGCAGCATCACCGAAGGTTGAGCCCAACGGATGGGTCAACAATCCTGACTACGAAATCTTCTTTGATCCCATTCCGGCGCGGGTGCGGGTCATGTTTGGCGGTGCCGACATCGCCGATTCGTCTGAAGCCAGGGCGATGTACGAACTGGGCCACGCGCCGATGTATTACCTGCCGCGCAGCGATGTCGACATGAGCTGCCTGGAAGCCACTGACCACGACACGTATTGCCCCTACAAGGGCCATGCCGGTTACTGGAATGTGCAGGCAGGCGGAAGAATGACCGAGAATGCGATCTGGACCTATGCCAGCCCGCATCGGGAAATGGCCGGGCTGAAGGGGTATCTGGGTTTCTATTGGGGCAGGATGGATGCCTGGTACGAGGATGATGTCGCAGTTTCAGGGCCGCGAGAGATCCCCGGCCGCATCGACACAACCAACCAGTTCAAGCGGGCATTTCCTGACTTGGCAGCCCAATGGCACGACGAACGCAACATCGGCATCGGCGCTTATGAATTTGCACCGACCAGTGGCGCAGTCGTGTGGTGGCGCGATGGCGATGGGCGCGAATGGCGGGAAAGCATCCGCTCGCGCGTGCTGGCTGCGACCGAACTGCGGACCGACGGTGATGCTCATCCGTATGGCTGAAGTGAACGGCCGCTTGGCGTAAGGGTATGGCGCTGATATATCGGCGCCGTGTTGAGACCCAGACGCCCATCTCCGGAAAACGGATCATCGGACAGCGCGCAGGAACGCGCCAAGAGCCGCGATTTCGCGCACCTGCGACGGCTTGCGCCCTATCTGTTGCCGTACAAGCCCCAGATCGCCGGTGCTCTGGTGGCATTGTTCATCGCTGCGACAACGGTGTTGGGGCTGGGTGCGGGTCTGCGCGCGCTGGTCGATCACGGGCTTAACAAGGGTAATGCGGACCTTCTCGACAGCGCATTGTTTGCCCTGATTGCCATTGTCGTCATGTTGGCCTGTGCCAGTTTTGCGCGGTTTTTCCTGGTCTCCTGGATCGGTGAGCGGGTCGTGGCGGACCTGCGGCGCGACGTCTATGCCAAGGTGATCGCTCTGCCGCCGGCCTTCTTTGAAGTGACGCGCACCGGTGAGGTGCTGTCGCGCCTGACAACCGATACATCCGTACTGCAGACGGTGGTGGGGTCCAGCCTGTCGATGGCGCTGCGCAACACGCTGCTGCTGATTGGCGGCATGATCATGCTGGCGGTGACCAGCTTCAAGCTGACCGCCATCGTGGTGCTGCTGGTGCCGATTGTGCTGGTGCCTATTCTGGTGTTCGGGCGCAAGGTCCGGCGATTGTCGCGCCTATCCCAGGATCGGATTGCCGATGTTGGCCACCGGGTCGATGAGACGCTCAATGCCATTCCCACAGTTCAGGCCTTTGCCCGTGAGGCGCATGAAAGCGAGCGTTTCGGTCAGACGGTCGAGAATGCGTTTTCCACGGCAGTCGAGCGCATCCGTGCCCGTGCCTTCCTGACGGCCAGCGTGATCCTGCTGGTGTTTGGCGGGATCGGCGTTGTGCTGTGGATGGGCGGCCATAATGTGCTGGACGGGTCGATCAGCGGTGGCGATCTGGCCGCGTTTGTTTTTTATGCCGTAGTGGTTGCCGGCTCGGTCGGCGCGATCAGCGAGGTTTATGGTGACCTGCAACGCGCAGCTGGTGCGGCTGAACGGCTGAGCGAGCTGCTGGCAAGTGAGCCCGACATCCGCTCCCCGGCTCTGCCCGAACGCCTGCCGAAGCCATCGCCGGGCCTGGTAAGGCTGGAGAACGTGACGTTCCATTATCCAGCGCGGCCGGATACGCCGACCCTGGAAGATATTTCGTTGGATGTGGCGGGCGGCGAGACCGTCGCACTGGTGGGGCCATCGGGTGCGGGCAAGAGCACGCTCTTCCGGTTGTTGCTGCGGTTCCATGATCCAGACAGCGGCGTGATCAGTGTTGATGGCGTGGATATCAGACGCGCGGCACTCGACATGCTGCGTGAACGCATGGCGCTGGTGCCCCAGGAGCCGGTGATCTTTGGTGACTCGATTGCCGAGAACATCCGTTATGGCCGGCCCGGCGCCAGCGATGCCGATGTGCGTGCTGCAGCCGACGCGGCGTTTGCCACCGAGTTCATCGACCGCCTGCCCGAGAAGTTCGAGACCTTTGTGGGCGAGCGGGGCGTGCGTCTTTCCGCGGGCCAGCGCCAGCGCCTGGCAATTGCACGCGCGGTGCTGAAGGACGCGCCGATCCTGCTGCTGGATGAAGCGACCAGTGCGCTTGATGCCGAAAGCGAGCAGATGGTGCAGCAGGCGCTGGAGCGTCTGATGCAGGGCCGCACGACCCTGGTGATTGCCCATCGCCTGGCGACGATCCTGAAATCGGATCGCATCGTTGTACTTGATCAGGGCCGTGTCGTGGAAACCGGACGGCATGAGGATCTGGTCAAATCAGGTGGACTTTACGCCCGGTTGGCCGACCTGCAGTTCGATACGGAAAACGGTGCGGCAAAGCCTGATCAGGCGTCGTCGGACACAAGCCAGCCCTTGTAGGTCACGAGATCGATGCCGAACGGCAGTCCGATTCCGACATCGAAAGTAAAGCGGCCCTGGTCATCGACCCGCTCATACCCCCAGGCCCGCAACCACAGGAACCGTGGCACGGGGATACCCAGAAACCGGTAACTTGCGACTTCCAGATCAAGACCCGTTTCATGTGCCTTGAAGCGGGCCTGGCCTGCAATCAGGCCGAACTTCTCCCAGACATGGTCCCTGGATGGCCAGCCTTGAACGGAACTGCCACTGAAGCCGGCGAACCGGCGGGTCCAGCGTTCGCGTCCCTTCCTGATGGTGAACGTGACTTGCGTCTCGATGTCTGTGCCTGACTTGGGAAGCACGCCAAGCGCCTGCAGGCAGCGCACAACCGTATTGCGGCCAAGCGTGATGGTGGCCAGGCCGCTGGCCTGGAAGGATGTGACATGGTCATGAATGGCTCTGATGGGCCGGGGAAGGCGCTCGAAGTCTTCACCAAGAGCCTGTCTGTAGAGCGGCAAGGGTCGTTCATCCTGCGTAGTCGCATGGATGGCATAGGGCGCCAGGACATCAAGAATGTCGGTCAGTCGGGCCTCACCCAGGCAAGGGTGCGCGCCAGGCGCCAGGACCTGACCACGCAGGGTCGCCAGCGTCAGCGAGGCAGCGGCGCTGGCAGGCACCATGGGACCGTCACCTTCGCGGGCTTCCAGGGTCCAGAGGCGATGGAGGGGGCGACCGTCCGTTCCCGTGCCGGTGATCGATACCGCCATGCCCCCGGTATTGGTGCCCAGGGGCCGCAGGGCATTGGCGATGGGCTGGAACACACGAGAGGCGATCGCAAGATTGCCAATCAGGCCCAGACGCACCGGCCAGGAAAGCAGCCAAAGGCTAAAATGGATGAGTCGGAGTTCCATGCCCGCGTATAGCCGCACATGGCGCGCGCCATAATGCGGGGCCAGCAACACGTTGTCTGGCACGTCACAGGTTGCCAGCCAGCGTTTGCCCAGGGAACCGATGGCGCGGCGGTGGAGTTCCTGCCAGCCGGCTACCGTCGTCTGCCGTCCATGGCTCCAGCGCGGAACGGGCTTGCCGACCCAGGACAGAACGGCTGATGTAACGGCGGGGCCGCGCGGGGCGTCGTTTCCAGGGGCAATGGCAATTTCGATTGTGTCGATGGCATCGAATGCCGGTTTGAGATGATCGATCACTGCAGATGTGACAGCACAAACCGTGCTGACGCCTGAGAGAATGGTGACCCCGGCATTCCGCGCGGCATTGTCCAGTGCGAGGATGCCTGAGACATCCTCGCGCCCGTCGGAGAGATCGAGATAGGTGACGCCGTGATCGATGCAGGCGCGTGGCACACGGTAGCTGCGGCCCTGGAACGGCCCGGCGGCATCGATCACGACAGCAGGCCGATGCGCGATCAGCAGGGGCGCAAGGTCATCGGGCAAGGTGCCCTGGACGATTTGCAGTTTGCCCGTGTCGCCAAGCTCCTGATGGAGCTTCTCCAATCTGTTCGTGCGTCGCGCGACGGCAACGACATCGGCACCGCCTTCCAGGAGAAGGCGGCACACGCGGCTGCCAAAGACACCACTGGCGCCCAGCACCATGATCGGGCGCGTTGCATCCATGGGAAGGCTCAGCGCATCAATTGCCCGCCGTTGACGTCGATGGACGCACCGGTGATGAAGCCGGCATCTTCGGAAACAAGGAACATCACGCAGCGCGCGACTTCCTCAGGCGTTCCCAGGCGGCCGGCCGGAATGACGTTGGTGGTGAGGTTGTCGAGCCAGTCCTGGGGCGCCGTGCGCACCATGTCGGTGTCGCAATAGCCCGGGGAAACGGCATTGACGGTGATGCCCTTGGCGATGCTTTCCTTGGCGAGCGCCTTGGTCAGAGAGATCATCGCGCCCTTGGCCGCGCCATAGGAGGTTTCGCCGTAATTGGGCGCCGAGGCCGAAAGCGAAGCCATGTTCACGATGCGGCCGAACCCGGTGTTCCGCATGGATGTGATGACCTGATGGGTGACGTTGAAAACGGAATTGAGGTTGGTATCGATAACCTGCGTCCAGAGTTCGTGGTCCATCTTGTGAAAGAACTTGTCGGGGGAAATGCCGGCATTGTTGACCAGCACTTCGATGGGCCCCAGATCTGCCACGACACGAGCTACGCCTTCCTTGCAGGCTTCATAATCCGAGACATCCCACTTGTAGGTCTTGACCGTGGATTCAGCCTCCAGCGATGCGGCTGCCGCATCGTTGCTGTGGTAGTTCACCGCCACCGTGTAGCCGGCATCCGCCAGTGCTTTTGCAACAGCGCGGCCCAATCCACGTGATGCGCCTGTAACCAATGCAACCCGTCCCATGATGATCTCCCTGTGGTGTCTGTGTCTGTTGGGGGTCATTCTAGTCAGGAACCTATCGGGAGGAAGCCATGGCGGACCAATTGGCTGTTGTGCGGAAAAACGGGGTGGCGTATTTGACGCTTCAACGGCCTGAAAAACTCAATGCCTTGAATGGCGCGTTGATCTCCTTGGTCACTGAGGCCTTTGAAGTTTTGTCACATGACGATGACCTTCGCTGCGTCGTGCTTTCAGGAGCGGGCCGCGCGTTTTCCGCTGGTGCCGACGTGGCGGAACTCAATGCGCTGACGCAGGAGCGCGCGGAAGGTTTTATCCGGGCGCTGCACGGTGCCTGTCAGGCGGTGCGCGATTGCCCGGTTCCCGTGATCGCGCGGATCGACGGGCCGTGTCTGGGTGGTGCGCTGGAGCTGGCGGCAAGCTGTGACATGCGTGCGGCTTCGGAGCGTTCCACCTTTGCCATGCCCGAAGTACAGGTTGGTCTGCCCTCGGTGATTGAAGCAGCCCTGCTGCCGCGCCTGATGGGCTGGGGCAGGGCCTGCGAGATACTGCTGACCGGACGTGTGCTGACGGCCCAGGAAGCTTTGCAGGCCGGACTGGTCGAGAAGGTCGTGGCCCCGGCACGCCTGGACGGTGCCGTGGCGGCGTGGACCGATGCCATTGGAACGGCTGGCCCCCTGGCCATTCGCGCGCAAAAGGCGCTGATGCGGCGATGGGAAACCCAGAATGTCGATCAGGCCATCGAATCAGGCGTTACGGCCTTCCGCGAGGCGTTCGGTAGTGATGAGCCCCAGCGAAAACTTCACGAGGTTCTGGCGCGCCGTAAACGTTAAGGCTCAGTTTCCATCGCGCGGGATGGTTTCCGTCCATTCGCGACTGAAGACGCTTTTGCCGTTTTCGAAGGCTTCGCACCTGGCTTCAAAGAAGAAGTCAGTAAGATCACAGGTCAGGCGCTGGGTGGTGTGAATCTCGATCTCCAGGCCGTCCTTTTGCCAGACGTCGACACGCTCGGTCCGTGATTCCGCAGAAAGCGGGTCGCCCTCGCGCACACTGTGCCAGGATTTTCCCAGAGCGCCTTCGGTGAGGCTGATCTCGTCATGGCAGGTCAGGCCGTCATCAAATTCGATGTATTCGGTCACCAGACCGGTCGCGGTATCGCGGGTGATGGTGCGTTTGGTATCGGCTTCTCTGATCGCTGTGACGTCTTCTCCGGGACCATTCACCGGCGCGTCGAAGTCATGCAGGTCGTTGTCTGCTGATGTGGCCGGGCGTACGGGAAGTTCCAGATGGCATTGACCACCCACGAGCGTGAGGGTGACAGGTTCCGGCGAAGGCCACACAAGTGGCCAGTAGGTCGAGGAGACCGAGACGGCGATGCGGTTGCCTTTGGCAAAGGCGTGGCCGATGTCGTCGATCTCGACGCGCACCGTCAA
This sequence comes from uncultured Alphaproteobacteria bacterium, assembly GCA_943787175.1. Classification (GTDB taxonomy): domain Bacteria; phylum Pseudomonadota; class Alphaproteobacteria; order SP197; family SP197; genus SP197. The sequence continues at coordinate 2,149 of CALSLK010000035.1, read as the reverse complement.
CGGTTTGCCCGGCGTGAGCGGCGTTGTGGTCGCGCGGTCGGTCGGTCGGGTGAGGTTGAGGACGCCATGATGGACGCGGGTTGCGGTGCCATTGGGTGCAACATCGTTCAGGCGCACAGCGACAAACGCAGTCGGCCGGTCCGAGGACAGGGTTAATTCCACCATAGGCGCGCCCAGAATCTCGGTTTTCTCAGGCAAGGGGTCAGAGAGAAAGACAAGGCTGCCGGCATCGTCTTCGCGCTGGTCTGTCGAGAAGCTGCCGGCTTCACCATGGTGGCAGAGTTGTGCCTGGGTCATGCCGGTGGTCTGCAGCGATTTGACGCTCATGGGCACGGCATCGCCTGCGGTTTGCTCAAGGCGGCCGGGATTCATGATCCAATGCTGCCAGTCGATCGCGGGATCGGGCCAGGACTGTGCACCGGCCCAGTGGCCGGGGCGTTCTTCATAGATGGTTTGAGGTGGCTGGCTGTCCTGAATCCAGGCACGCCAGGCAGGCTCCTCCATGACGCCGGTGTCGATGCCCTTGAGCCAATGATCCCACCAGCGCACGGTTTCCTGCAGGAAGCCGATAGCAGGGCCGGGAAAGCCCTTGTTTGGGTACTGGTGGCACCAGGGTCCAGACAGGCCCTTCACCGGTGTGTTAAGGCCGGAAACAAGGCGGGGCACGGCTTCGTTGTAGTTGTCGCCCCAGCCGGAAACGGCATAGACGGCGCAGGTGATCTTGGAGAAGTCTTCACAAACGCTTCCCTGACGCCAGTAATCGTCACGGCGCTGGTGGCGCAGCCATTCCAGAGCCCATGGCACGTTGGCTTCCAGGCGTGCTTCCCACATGGGCCGCCAGGAATCGCCAACCAGTTCAGCATCGGGCGGCAAGGCGTTGTAGCCGAACATCACGGCAGACCAGTCGATGTTGTCCTTGATCAGACTGCCGCCGTAATAGTGTACATCGGTGGCGTAGCGGTCGTCGGTGGAGCCGATGGACACGATGGCCTTGAGCGCAGGTGGGCGGTGTGCGGCGATTTGCAGGCCGTTGAAGCCGCCCCAGCTGATGCCGATGATCCCGACCGAACCGTTGCACCAGGACTGTTCGGCAAGCCAGCCGATGATGTCGCAGCCGTCCTGCTGCTCCTGGGGTGTGTATTCGTCGTGATACACCCCCTCGCTGTCGCCGGTACCGCGGATGTCGACGCGCACGCAGGCATAACCGGCTTCAGCGACCGGGGGATGGTTGGTGCGGTCGCGCCCGCGCGTGCCGTCGCGCTTGCGATAGGGAAGGAACTCCAGCACTGCGGGAACCGGTTCGTCCTCGGCATCGATGGGAATCCACATCTTGGCCGCCAGGCGGGTGCCGTCGGGCATGGGAATCCAGAAGTGTTCGATCTCCTGGATGGCGCGGGGATTGGCGGCAAAGCTGTTGGTCATGAACGCAAGTCCGGGACTGGGGCTTCAGGCGATCAGGCGGAGGGTCTGGCTCGCCGTCGTCGAAGGGCCATTTCGGGCGCTGGGCCTTTTGGAAGGCGAGATTCTTGTAGTCGGGCGCGACAACGCCGGGCGCGCCGACATGCAGGATGTCGGCGGCGATCGGTGCAAATCCGGCGTGGAAGTGCTGGGTCGACTTGACGATGACGATGTGGCGCTCTGTGGGATCGATGCCGACATTGGTGAAGAGTTCCGGGGCAAAAGCCTGGGTGCGCAGGGTGTTGAGCACGATGTGGATGCCCGAGCCGCTGACCGCCACGCAGTCGCCCAGAGGGTGAGTTGGCGGGGCCGAAGGGCTGGTGGGCGTCGTGTGCAACGCCGGTGACCGTGACGGTCATGTCGACGGGCTCGCCCGAGAGCGGGCACATCTTGCCGCCGATCCGCAGGGGGAGCGTTGCGCCCAGACCGGCGTCCAGGCAGGTCGCCACGGCGATGGGGTCCCAGAGGGGGCCGATGGCAACCGAGGTGATCCCGCGTTCGAGCGCGCGGCGCAGCATCCAGGTGGAGTCGCCGGGCGCACCGCCGCCCGCGTTGTCGGATTTGTCGGCGATGACGATGGGGCCGGCGCCGGTCTTGAGCGCATGGTCGTAGGCTTCGTCGATGGTCATGTAGCCGGCGTCCATGGTGCCGCGCATGGCTGCGACCTCCGCGGCGATGGAGAGGGCGAGTT
>CALSLK010000034.1 GCA_943787175.1 uncultured Alphaproteobacteria bacterium | reverse complement strand
ATGTAGAGGACGTATTGTTCCAGCAACGGCCTGTCATAGCCGAACTGCGCGCGGAGCAGTTCATGGCGTTCTGCCGAGATACCCCGCTCACCGGCCATCATCTCGATGGGGTCGCCAGGCACCAGCCGGACCAGGGCAAACGTCAGCAGCGTCACACCCAGGAATGTGGGAATGATGAGCGCTGCACGACGGAAGAAAAACTTGATCATGTTCTAAAAACGGCAACGGGCGGCGGGTGTGATGGTCACACGCACGCCGCCCGTCTTACGGGACGCCCCCCGTTTTCCGTTACTCGGCCAGATCGACGCCGTAGAAGATGTGACCGCCGAAGGGATCGATCAGATACCCTTCAACATCGTTCGACATCGGCATGAAGACCACCGAATGGGCAATCGTCACCCAGGGTGCTTCTTCCTTGAAGATCACCTGGGCCTGCTCATAGAGGTCAGCACGGGTCTCGATGTCGGTCGACTGTTTGGCCTGCTGCAGCAGGTCATCAAACGGCTCATGACACCAACGCGCCCGGTTCGGGCCCGTGGCTGCCGCACAACCCAGCAGAACATGCAGGAAGTTGTCGGGATCGCCGTTGTCGCCGGTCCAGCCCAGCAACACCATGTCATGCTCACCATCCTTGGAACGTGCAAGATACTCACCCCATTCATAGGTGACGATCTCTGCATCGATACCAACTGCTGCAAGATCAGCCTGCATCAGTTCGGCCATGCGCTCCGCATTGGGATTGTAGGGACGCTGTACCGGCATGGCCCAGATGTTCGTGGAGAACCCGTCCGCAAGGCCTGCTTCGGCCAACAGGGCCTTGGCAGCTTCGGGATCGTATTCATAGTCCACGATGGAATCGTTGTAGGACCAGATCGTCGGCGGGATGGGGTTCTTTGCCTTGACGCCGGCACCCAGGAAGACAGCTTCCAGGATGGCATCACGGTCAATCGCCATGTTCACGGCCTGACGCACGCGCACATCATCAAACGGCGCACGTTCAACGTTCATGGCAAGATAGCCGACATTGAGGCCTTCCTGCTGCAGGACGTTGATGTCGGGATTGGCCATCATCGCTTCGAGATCAGCCGGATTTGGGTACGGCATGATGTGGCACTCACCGGCCTGCAGCTTGTTGTAACGCTGCGTGGCATCGGTCGTGATCAGGAAGACAAGACGGTCGAGCGCCGCGCGTCCCTGCCAGTAATCATCAAATGCGACGTAATCGATCCGCTCGTCCTTGACGTAACGCACCATCTGGAACGGGCCGGTGCCGATGGGGTCAAGGTCGACCTTCTCGGGCGTACCTGCCGCCATCATGGTATCGGCATATTCAGCCGACATGACCGAGGCAAAATCCATACCCAGGTTGGCAATCATCGGTGCTTCAGGCTGGTTCAGGCTGAACTTCACCGTCATGTCATCGACCTTGTCGATCGACTTGATGATGTTGGGCATGTCCATGCCGTTGAAGTACTCATACGAGCCACCCGACACGGCATAATAGGGATGCTCGGGATCGAACTGGCGCATGAAGCTGAAGATCACATCGTCAGCATTGAAGTTGCGCGTTGGCGTGAAGTTGTCGTTTGACTGCCAGGCAACGCCATCACGCAGATGGAACGTATATTCCAGGCCATCGGCAGAAACTTCCCAGGACTCGGCAAGGCCTGGAACGATGTTTGTGGTACCGCGGTCAAACTCGACCAGCTTGTTGAAGATGGCGTGCGATGACGCATCGAAGGTTGTACCAGCGGTATAGAGCGAAGGGTTTAAAGCCTTCAGGGCTTCCTTCCGAGCAATAGACCAGCGTCTTGGCGGCATAAGCCGGACCCGTCGCAAGACCCATTGCCATGACCGCGCCAAAGGCGGCCGACAACATTTTTGTTTTCATGATTCCTCCAGATTTTAGGTCATCCGGACCGCAGCAACCCTGATGCGTACCTGACTCGACCTGTCCCTAGGGATTATGGCCCCGCGCTGCACAGGGTCAATCAAGCAATGACGATTGCGCACCTTGCTCTCTCGGCATTGTGCCGCGTGACTCTGCGTTACTGAGCCGAAGTTGTCATAAAGGCCTTCAGAATCGCCTGAAATTCCTTGGATTTCTGGATATTTGAAAGATGTGCGGCATCTTTCAGCTCACTATAAGTTGCTCTTGGAATGTTCTCTGCAACATAGCGGCAATGGGCTGGCGTGGTTGCCGGGTCGGCGCTGCCGCCAATAACCTGGACTCGGGCTCGAATCGACTTGAGCAGATCCCGGTGGTCCATGTCACGGATCGCTTCGCAACACGCCGCATACCCTTCAGCCGGTGTTGCCAGAAACTGTTCCACGACGCCGGCAACTGCTTCGGGTTCTTCTTTACGGAATGTTTCGGTGAACCAGCGCTCCATGACCCTGGGCGCCATGAGGTCAAGCTGGCCGGCACGGGCCATGTCGATGCGCTCTGCCCACATGTCGAAGGGCGGCATATGCGCGCCTGTGTTTGCCAGCACCAGACCATGGAAACGCTCAGAGGCGTTTGCCGCGAGCCACATGCCTGTCATGCCGCCCATGGAAAGCCCGCAGAACCATGTCTTGTCGATTTCCAGAGCGTCGAGGATGCACAGAGCGTCGCGCGCCCAGGCGCTCAAACGAATAGGGCCCCGCCGGGACATCAGACTGACCGTGGCCCACGCCTGTCGTAACGCACGATCCGATAATCGCCACCAAAGACCGAGGCCTCGCCATCCCACATGCGATGATCGGTCCCCAGCGAATTGCAGAACATCAGCGCGGGGCCGTCCGGGTTGCCAGACAGAACAACATGGAGTCCGATGCCATCATCCGTTGTGATCCTGCTGGCCATGCCCTATTCCAATCGAGAGTTTTCATATCAGCGCCGGACCAATATGCCCGGCGACAGCAGTGGGAGCAAAGCGATGTTGAAGGTTCTGGGACGTGCAACGTCATCGAACGTGCAGAAGGTCATGTGGGCGCTTGAAGAGTTGGACATCGCCTATGAACGCGAAGATCTGGGCGGAGCCTTTGGCGGCCTCGATACGCCAGAATACATCGCGCTCAATCCCAACAAGGTCATCCCGACTCTGGTTGATGGCGATCAGGTGATCTGGGAATCCAACACGATCGTGCGCTACATCGCCGCCAAACATGATGACGGCGGTCTGTGGCCCAGCGATCCCGCTGCTCGCGCGCAGGCCGACAAGTGGATGGACTGGCAGCTGAGCACCCTGCTGATGCCCTGGATCAACGTCTTCTTTGGCGTCTACCGCACCCCCGGCGCAGTATCAGGGATGCCGACAAGAATGCCGCTGCCATCGAAAAACTGGGTGGGATCTATGGTCTGCTGGACAGGCACCTGGAAGGCCGCGCCTATGTTGCCGGCGACCGCCTGACGATGGCCGACATCCCCGTGGGCATGTCGCTATGGCGCTATTATCAGATGGACATTGCCCGCCCGTCGATGCCCAACATCGAACGCTGGTATGCATCGCTTCAGGAACGCCCGGCCTATCGCAACACCGTGATGACCGATTTCAGCAGCCTGAAGGACACGCTGGTTCCTGGTCAGGGGCACTGACAAGGAGGGGGGTTGCGAGCCGGTTGCCTTAACCTCCAAACGCACCCTTTTCATCTGCGTCTGATTGCAGGTCTCGGGCTTCATCGTCAGAGGAACATTCTCTTTGCGGCTCTCTGGCCTGCGAGAGCTCAATCACATCTTCTTCCAGGCCGCCAATAACGAAGTCGTAGATCGTGTTGCAGTCAACGCGGACCACGCCGACACCTGGAGTCAGCGGCCCCTTCAGGACCGTGATGTCGGCCTGTGTTGAATCAGCACAACGCAACTCACCAGAAAACAACTGGACGCCATCCCCGAGATGATTTTCGGCATATCCCCAACAGGCGAGTCGATGAATGCGGTACGATTTCGGCAACGCCCTGTGTTTCAACGTCTCTGAGAAGGCGTGTTGTTTCTTCTGCGTCATCTGAAAAGGCCAGAAACAACTGACCATCTGCCACGCGGGCTTTGCCGAAAAGAATCGCCGCCCCCGGCGCACCCACAACATGGGCGACATAGGTCCCGAAAAGCGGTTTGAAAGCCGGTGCAGTCCTTGACTGCGTTTGGCAACCTCCCACCATCAGCACCAGCAACACACTCAAGACGAGGACCGACGAGCGAAAGGTCAAAGGTCAACCAGCAGAGCGACCATGTCGGTGGCCGGTTGAACCCAGGAATCAGACATCCGGCTCGTCCACACTCTGGCTGGTGCTCTTGCCCTGACTTGATCCCGTTGCATCATCGTCTTCCATATCCAGAGACCACCGCGTGAAGGCATCGCGCGAGCCGTTGATCATCACGGCGAGAACATCGTCCTTGCCGTCCTTGCCGGCAAACCCTCTGACGATACCGTCGTCACGACTTTGCACCATGAGAACCGCCAGATCCTCATGGTCCTCGATGCAGTTCATCGCACCCAGATAGACGATCTCGCCTTTGAGGATCTCGGGCACGGCCTGCTCGAGACTCGCGTCGTAGTCATCACGCACGGCCCCCATGAAACAGGCCTGGAGATCCAGCAGCATAAGATCCCGGTTCATCAGCTCGCGTGTGAAAGCATCGATATCGAAATCGGGGGTGCCGTCCCAGATCTCAAAGAACGCATCCACGATCTGGGGTTCACTCGACAACGCGACAAAGATCAGACCATTGGAGAAACCCCTGGCCTCTCCCATGAGCAATTGTCGCGAGGTCGGGTAAATCTCCCCAGGGCGGGATACATGACCGTGGCCACAGCATTGCCTGGAAGAAGGCTGATGCGATCAGATGAAGGGCGTGGTCTTGTTGCCGGCACATGCCGCGAGGAAGACGCAAGCCAGGATTGGAAAGGCGCGAAGGAAAACGTCCTTTAGCGCACAGGAACGTCACCGCGTCATGCCCCAGAATTTGACGGGTTTGCCTGCCGGTCGCTCCGCCAGCTCTCCGTCACGAACACCCACGCTGGTATCGGCCAGGCCGGAGGGGGTCATGACGGTGCAGCCGCGAATCACAAGGTCAAAGGCCTGGGCCACGATCCACTCCAATCCTTCATGTTACTGACACAGCCTAACCAAAGCGCTTGCCGTGCGCGAGGCAACATGGCCAAGTAATTGATCATCCGAGGAATCGCATCATGCCCATCAAGACCACCTGCATCGGCGCCTGGCCCAAACCCGATTACGTCCCGCATATGGATTGGTTCCATGAGGTTGCCCAGATGGGCGAGGCCTCATCGGAAGGCATGAGCGAGGCTGAACGTACCGCCATCTTTGACCGGGCGACCCAGGAAGCCGTAGCAGAACAGGCGGCACTGGGGATCGATATCCCGACCGACGGCGAGATCAGGCGGCCCAATTATGTGCATTACCATTGCAGCCATCTTTCAGGGTTTGAGCTGGACGTCCTGACCGAATGTTCCATGCGCAATGGCGCCTGGGTTGCAGAGGCCCCCACCTTCACGGCAAAGATTGAAGCCGGTGAACCGTTCCTGGTGCGCGATTGGCAGGTTGCTCAGGCAGCGACGGACAAGCCGGTCAAGATCACGATTCCAGGACCCCTCACGATTTCGGATTCCACCGCAGACGTTGCGTATGGCGACCGCCGCGCCTGGTGTGCCGATCTGGCCAACGCACTCAACGTCGAAATCCTGCGCCTGGCAGAGGCCGGTTGCCGCCATATCCAGGTTGATGAACCGTTGTTTGCCCGCCTGCCCGATCAGGCATTGGAGTTTGGCGTCGAGAACCTGGAGCGCTGTTTTGCCGGTGTGCCCGACAGAGTCACACGGACCATGCATATGTGTTGTGGCTACCCCGACAAGCTGGATGAAACCGATTACGTCAAGGCTGATCCCGACGTTTATCAACGGCTGGCCACGGCGATTGATGAAAGCCTGATAGACGCCGTCTCGATCGAAGATGCCCACCAGCACAACGACCTCTCGCTGCTGGAGAAGTTTGCCAACACGACCGTGATCTTCGGTGCTGTTGAAATTGCTTCCAGCCGGGTCGAATCCGTCGATGAGATTGTGAGCCGCCTGCGTTCTGCACTCGACCACATCGACGCCGGTCGCCTGATGGCTGCCCCTGATTGCGGTTTGGTCATGCTGGGTTCGGACCTGACCCGCGCCAAGCTGACGAATCTGGTTGCCGCTGCAAAGCAGGTCTAGAGCAGCATTCGCCATGCGCGCAACGCATGGCAGGCCATTGCCCATGGACGTTGTGCAGACCTACCGTCTTCACCAAGTTCGAGCTTCGAACCCTTGGCTTCGGCGGAGACCGACCATGACAAATTACAACATCCCCTATTTCGGGGTCATTCAGGCCATGACATCAACATTGCCCCAGAGCGACGCGGTCACAAACAAGGCTGATCCGCGCACCGCCAAACGCACCGCCAGCATCAATCCGTTGCGTCTTCTTGGAGCACGTCGCTGATCTGATCTTCACGTTCGATCCGGTTGCGACCACTGTTTTTTGCCTGATAGAGCAGCGCGTCTGCCCGCTTCAGCATTTCCTCGAGGCCTTCGCCAGGCCGGCGCATGACTACGCCGGCGCTGGTCGTGATACGTCCTGCCGGAATGGGTGGCAAATCATCGATTGCCGCGACCCGCGCGCGCACGCGTTCAGCAAAAATACTGACGCCATCGAGATCCTGTTCGACCAGGAAGGCAACGAACTCCTCACCGCCGATGCGGCAGGGAAGATCGGTACGGCGCGCGCAATCTGCCAGAATCTGGGCAAAGCGGCGTAGCGCCTTGTCGCCGACATCATGGCCCCACGTGTCATTGATGCCTTTGAACTTGTCGAGGTCGAAGGCGACCAGGGCCAGCCCGGCCAGCCGGCCACGTTCATCAAGTTCGATCAGGCCAGGCAGGGACTCATCGACGTAACGCCTGTTGTAGAGACCTGTGAGCGAATCCCGGATGGCGCGCTCCCTGATGGCAGCAATCTGTGCAAGGGCAAGTGCGACAACCGCAACCAGCAGAACCCCGAACACGATCAGCCCGATCATCATGATCAGGTTCGCCCGGCGAAGCTCCACCAGTTCGTCGACCGGCACCACGACATGGCTTGAGAAGTCTTCCTCGACAACCGAGGCATGAACACTTCCCGCCGCGATCACGTCTTCGGCGGTTTCGGCCTGAACCGAAGCGGGCAAGGGCAGGAAGTCCGACCGGCCATAACGCAACCCAAGGGGGATCGCTTCCATATCCTTGAGGTCGGCGTCATCGACCGCACGGTACATCCAGTCCTTGTTGTTGGACGCCACAACAATGCCGAACGGATCGGTCAGAAGGATGTCTTCCCCGCCACGCTGCAGCAGCGGCACGATGCGGTCCGACGACGTTGCGATTGTGACCAGCCCCTGGACCTGGGCACCCTGGGCCACACGCGCAGAGAAGAAGAAACGCGGCAGACCATTCACCGTGTCGACACCGTACTGTTCACCCTCGCCGGATTCAATCGCCGTTCTGAAATGGACGGCTTCCCCGAAGCTTTCTTCCAGATGCGTCAGATCCGATCCCCAGTCGCTGGCCGCGATGACATATCCTTCGGGATTGGTCAGAAAGATATCGTCGATGCCAAGCTCATGGGCCATGTTCGCGAAATCCTGCGAGAGGAGAACAAGCTCTCCGTTGCTCAGCAGGTCGCCCCAGTTCTCGTTGGGGGTCTGCGAACTCATGGTGTTGAAGCCATAGGCGGCGCGGCCCAGTCGCTCCTGGCTTGAAAGCATGGAAGCAATGGTGCGCAGGGTTTCAAAGCGTTGTCCCAGAACCCGCGCATTTGCGCGTGCCATCAGCTTGGCATCCATGGTCGCCTGCGACAGATGACGCTGGGTCACATGATCATGACGCCATACGCCCAGAAGTGTGATCAGGGTAGCCCAGACAAGCGCAACACCGACGGCAACAGCAATAATCCGCCGCAGCCGCGCGCTCGCAAGAATCGTCCTGCTGCCCGTTTCCTTCAATGCCACCGCGAATCAGACCTTCCCACTCCGTCGGCGCCGGGCCGTACGGGTTCAACAATCAGCGCCCGGCATGATGGCCTCTATACCGATGCCGCTTCAAGTGTGCTTTCCGCGGCGCCCTGGTTCGACAACAGGTCAGGCTTGTCGCTGAACATAGAGTCGACACCCTGGGCAAGAAAACCATCGGCATCCGGGGTCTCGTTAACGACATAAACGGCCAGTTTGCGGCCATGTCGTTTCGCCTTTGCCACAAGGGACGGCGACAACAGCGTGCGATCAACATGGATGCTGGCGCACCGCAGGACCCTGGCGTGCAGGGTCCAGAACCGTGGCACCTTCTGCCACATCAGAAGACCCAGCGGGATTTCGGCTGCGAGCGTGCGCATGTGATAGAGCACGCGCAGACTGAAGCTGGAAACCAGGGGCCGTGGCAGGTCGGCAGGCCAGCGTTCCCGCACGGTCTCTGCAACAGCACGTGCAGCAGCCCTTCTGCCGGAAACTTCTTCCTTGATTTCGATGTTGGGCATCAGACCCAGAACACGGCAGGCATCGAGCGCCTGGGCAAGCGTGGGAATGCGTTCGCCGGACCACATGGGATCAAGCCAGCTTCCGGCATCGATCTCAGTTAGCTGGGAGGAGTGGATGTCATCGATCATGGCATCCATGCCGGTCGTGCGTTTGAGGTTTCGGTCATGGATGACGACCGGCACATCATCACGCGTCAGATGCACGTCAAACTCGACCCATTTGCAGCCCATTTCGGCAGCACAGGCCAAACTGGCCAGGGTGTTCTCGGGCGCATAGGCAGCCGCGCCGCGATGACCGATGACTGTGGGAAGATCAATCATCCGATCAATGCTTCCTGGCCGCGTTTGACCAGGCTCTGGGCAATGATCATGCGCTGGACCTCGCTGGTGCCTTCCCAGATGCGGTCAACGCGCAACTCCCGGAAGAACCGTTCGGCAGCGTATTCGCGCATGTAGCCGCGCCCGCCGAAGATCTGCACCGCGCGGTCGGCAACACGGTTGGCCATTTCCGAACAATAGAGTTTCGCCATCGAACATTGCGCGTGCTGGACCTTTACATCCTCACCGGCATCAATGTTCTGGGCCAGACGATGGATCATGAGACGACCGGCCCAGAGTTCGACCAGGCTGTCGGCCAACATGAAGCTGATCGCCTGGTTTTCGATAATCGGCTTGCCGAACTGCACGCGTTCTTCGGCAAAGGCGAGCGCCTCATCGATCAGGCGGCTGGCCGCACCACAGCAGCGCGCGGCAATGCCCAGACGTTCCTGACGGAACCACTCATAGGTCAGTGCAATGCCGCTGCCGTCGGGGTCGATCAGGGCGTCTGCAGGCACCTTCACATCCGTGAACTTCATGATGGGGTGATGGGCGTTGTAGGTGTGGGTGTAGGCGGGCGTGCGCACGACCTCGACACCTTGCGCATCCATGTCGACATAGAACAGGGCGTGCCGGCCGTCTTCCAACTTTGCCTGGAAGACCAGGAAATCAGCGAGGTTGGCACTGGTGACGTGCCATTTGACCCCGTTCAGAACATAACCGTTGCCCTGTTTGCGTGCCGTTGCCTCGATCGCATCGACGTCGCTGCCCGCACCTTCTTCGGTGATGGCGTAACATTCGTGGCGTTTACCTTCCATCAGGGGCGCGATGTAGCGCTCCATCTGCCAGGGCGTGGCGGTCTTCACCAGGAACGGCGAGACATCGTGGTAACACCAGCCGATCCCGTTGGTGACGCGCCCGATTTCCTCCTGAACGGCGACGACCTCGGAAGTTGTCAGCCCGGCACCGCCGTCTTCTTTGGAGACCATCGGCATCCACAGGCCCAGATCCCTTGCCATCGCGATGTGCTTTTCCTTCACGCCATCGGGCAGCTTGCCGTCGTTTTCCTCGGCATGCATTTCCCAGGGGATCAGTTCGGTTTCGATAAAGGGGCGCAGTTTGGCATGCCAGGCTTTTGCGGCATCGGTCTCATCGACGCCGATCAGGGCTTCCTGCCCACGCTTGCGCAGAGAATGGGCGATGATGACACGCTGTATTTCGCTGGTGCCTTCCCAGATGCGGTCAACACGGGTTTCCCGATAGAACCGCTCGGCAACGTTTTCGCGCATGTAACCGCGCCCGCCGAAAATCTGGACGGCGCGGTCGGCCGTGCGGAAGGCAAATTCCGAACAGAAGAGTTTGGCCATGGCGGATTTGGCGTGCAGCACCTTGACGTCGTCGTGGCGATCCATGGCTGCGGCGATGTCATAGGTCATCAGGCGTCCGGCCCAGAGCTCGGTCAGACTGTCGGCGATGGGAAACTGGATTGCCTGGTTCTCCCAGATCGGCGTGCCGAACTGCACGCGTTGCTGAGCAAACGCCGTGGTCTCATCGATCAGGCGGCTGGCGGCACCACAGCAGCGCGCGGCAATCTTCATGCGTTCCTGACGGAACCAGTCATAGGTCCAGGTGATGCCGTCGCCATCGGCGTCGATCATGTCATCGGCCGTGACACGCACATCCTCGAACTTCATCAGCAGGTGATGACCACGGAAATTGTGCGTGTAACGCGGCGTGCGGATCGTTGAGACGCCCGGAGCTTCCATATCGACATAGAAGAGGCCGTGTTTTCCGTCTTCCAGGCGGGCCTGAAAGACAAGCCATTTCGACAGGTTCGCGCCGGTGACGTGGAGCTTCACGCCATTCAGCAGATAGCCGTTGCCGTCTTTCACCGCCGTTGCCTCGATGGCATCGACATCGCTGCCGGCACCTTCCTCGGTGATGGCATAGGCAACGCGGCTGCCTTCACTGATCATACGGTCAACGTAGCGTTCACGCTGGTGATCGTTGGCCGTGTGATAGAGGAACGGCGAGAGATCGGAGTAACAACCCCACATGCCGTTGGTCGTGCGCCCGACCTGCTCCTGGATCACCGCGATCTCCAGCTTGGAGAGCTCCGCGCCGCCTCCATCTTTGGGAATGGAAGGGAAATAGAGACCCATCGCCTTGGTCGCGGCAAAGATCGCATCGAACGCATCCTGGGGAATGAAGCCATCGTTCATCTCGGCTTCGACCTCCCAGGGAATCAGATGTTCGTCGGTAAAGGAGCGCATCTTCGACTGCCAGTCGCGCGCACTTTGCGGCAGGGGATAGGCCATGGGAGGGCACTTTCGTCGAGTGGTCGTGTTGCGCCGTCACTGTGCGGCCAGCCTGTGTGACCGCGCAAGCCGTTCGGCGCGGTTTCCTGTCAAAATCGCCCCAGTGAATAGGATGCAGGCACCATTCGCGTGCAACCCTTGCGTAGCTGATTGCACGCCAGACCCAACCTGCTATCAAACAACCTCACGCTCCGGCACGGATATGCCCATGACCGATCATCGCCTTTCACCACTCCTGCGCCCGCGCTCCATTGCTGTTGTGGGCGCATCACAACGTGAAGGCAGTGCCGGGCACGGCATGCTGGCAGGCCTTATCAACTGCGGGTTCTCCGGCCCGATTTATCCGGTCAATCCGCGTTACGACGAGATCCAGGGCCTTACCTGTCTATCCTCCCTGCGTGACCTGCCCGAGCCGGTCGACATGGCGATCCTTGGCGTCAACAGCAGCTATCTGGAACAGCAGCTTGATGACGCGATTGCCATGGGTGTTCGCTCTGCCACCATCTTCGATACCTGTTACCTCGACGGTGAAACAGATCGCGGTCTGCTTTCGCGCCTGAAGGTCAAGGCGCGCGAGGCAGACATGCCGGTCTGTGGCGGTAACGGCATGGGCTATCTCAACATGGCCGACCGCATTCCGGTCACGATCTATGACGCCACCGACAAGATGGTCGAGGGTGGCCATGTCGCCTTCATCACCCATTCGGGTACGGTCTTCAGCGAGATCGGGCTCAACGATTTCCGCTACCGCTGCAATCTGATCGTCTCCAGCGGTCAGGAAATCAATGGCACAACGGCCGACTACATCGACTATGCCCTTGAGATGCCCTCTACCCGGGTGATCGCCCTTTTCATGGAACAGGCGCGCGACGCCGATGGGTTCATCGCGGCGCTGGCCAAGGCGCGCGAAAAAAAATATTCCTGTCGTTGCCATGAAGGTCGGGCGGAGCGAATCTGCCAGTCGTTTCGCCACGATCCATTCCAACGCCGATGCCGGCAACCATGCGGTCTATCAGGCCGTGTTCGACCGTTATGGCGTGCTGACGGTGGAAAGCCTGGATCAGATGGCCAACCTGCTGACCCTGCTCTCCCACGACCGCCAGCTCAGCACCGGTGGATTGGGTGTGGTTCTCGATTCCGGTGGTGAACGCGAGATGTTTGTCGATCTGGCGGATGAACTCGACGTGCCGCTTGCCACGATCAACACAGAGACGGCCAAGTGTATCCGCCCACATCTCCATCACGCGCTGGAACCGGTCAATCCGCTGGACGCCTGGGGTACGGCGGCCAACTACGAAGACAGCTTTGAAGGATATTTCGAGGCCATGGCCGGAGACCCCGATGTCGGCCTGGTGACCTTCTGCGGCGACTTCCAGTGGAACCCCACGACCGAGAAGGGTTACGCCAAGGCCCTGGTGGCGACACTTGCGCGCACTGACAAGCCCGTTGCCGCGCTGATCAACACACCGATGTCGGGCATGATGACTGCCGGCAAGGCACTGAGCGATGACGGAGTCATTGCCCTGTGCGGAACACGTGAAGGTCTGGTGGCGCTGCGCCGTGCACTTGATTGGCGCGACCGTTCCCAACACGCCATGAAAGGCGTTGCCCCGAAACCTGATGGCGATGCTATCGCGCGCCTGCGTAGCCTGCTGGCGGCGAACCAGAGCCTGGATGCCGAGGCATCCAAGGCCCTGATGGCCGATTTTGGCCTTGAAAGTGCAAAGGATGCCGGGGGGCCCACCGTCAAACTGACCTTCACAATGTTCCGCGACCGCCAGTTCGGGCCGATGGTCGAAATCCGTACCGCCGGCAACTACGGCAAGCTGCTCGATGAATCTGTCGTGGCCCTGCCCGGCTTCGACGAAGATCATGCGACCACCCTGATCAACCGTCTCCGGATCAACCGTCTGCTGCGCAACAGCGATGGCTGGCCCAATGCATCCCATGCCGCCTTTGCCGCACTGCTTGCACGCTTTGCCGCGATCAGTTCCGAACTTGCCGATGTCGCAGACATGATCGAAGTTGGTCCCGTGCATGTCGTTGACGGACGCGCCGTGGCATCAGGCGTGCGGGTAAGAGATCGCAAACCAGACTGATACCTGCGCAAGACATTGTCTTTGGAGATTTGCCGAATGGCTTCGATGGAACTTGACCGCTTCGCCGATGAACTTGCGGCTGGCACGCTCTCGCGCCGCGCGTTCCACCGTGTGCTGGCTTCCGTGGGCGTGGTCACCCTGACGATACCGGCCGCTACCGCGCAGACTTTCCCCATCGAGGTCTTCACTTGGCCTGGCTACGACGCCGTTGCCTTGCGTCCAGGATTTGACGAGACCTATGGGGCGGAACCGGACTTCCTGCTCTATGCCGACAACGATGAGGCCTTTGGCAAGGTTGCAGCGGGATTCCGGCCCACGATCGTGCAGCCCACCAACCACACGATTGCCCGATGGCGCACTGCAAGTCTGCTGAAGCCGATCGATACTTCGCGTCTTGCCAACCATGCAAGCATCCTTCCCGGGCTGCTCGATATCCCGGCCTTGCAGGACAGTGGTGAGACCTTTGGGGTTCCCTTTGCCTGGGGCAACAGCTCCATCATCTATCGCAAGGATCTGCTCCCTGAAGGCACCGACGACCAGAGCTGGAACATCCTGTGGGATGAGAACCTTGCCGGGCGGATCGGACAGCGCGATTCGATGGATGCCGTCGTGCTTAATGCCGCCATGGTTCTGGGCATCGATGATCCCTACACCATGGGTGAATCCGATCTGGAACGTGTGCGAGAAAAGCTCATGGAGCAACGCGAGCTTCTGGCGTTCTACTGGACCGGACGCTCAGAGGTCGAACAGGCGCTGGCGACTGGCGAAGTCATGGCGGCCTATGGCTGGAACGCCTCTTATGCAGCCCTGAAACGCAAGGACGTGGACGTTGGCTACATGGTGCCCCGTGAAGGTGTGCTGACCTGGGTCGATTGCACCTGCCTGATCGCCGACGGCCCCGGTGATGAAGATGAGGCCTATGACTACATCAATGCCGGTCTGTCCGTCGAAGCCGGTGCATACCTAATCGAAACGTTTGGTTATGGCGCGGCCAATGCCGGTGCGTTCGAGGCCGTTGCTCCCGAACGCCTGGCCGATCTGGGCATGGAAGACCCCCGGAGGCTGTTGGCCGCCAGCCGGTTTTTCGGTGCTTGGGATCCGCGCACCCGCGAAAACGCCGTGCGCATGTTCGAGGAAATCAAGGCGGGGTTCTAAGTTGCGTCTGTTCCAGGGTGTGAACTGGACCACTGCGGGCTTGTCCGTTCGCAGCTAGTTCGAACGCTGGAACGGGGCGGACGTACCTACCAGCGCGCGAAACCGCAGACATCCCGCGAACCGCGTTCGTCCCGTTCCAGTCTCTCCCAGAAAGCTCCTGCCCTCACCGTGGCCAATGCGATGGCACCGGTGCGCTTTGTTGACGGTTGGTCAAAAGCGGGCAAGCTGGCACCATGATGACAACACTCAGGCGATTTCCGATCAGGTTTGCCCCCGCACTTGCACTGTTGGCAGGCCTCCTGCTCAGCGGCTTCTGGTCACAGCCAGGTCAGGCCGGCAACTTTGATGACGCGTTGTTGTGGCGAATCGACGCCCCGGATGGCGGCACGAGTTACCTTCTTGGAACCATGCATGTCTCTGATCCCAGGGTGATCGACAATCTTGCGCCCCAGACGCTGGAAGCCATGGATGCCTCGCACAGCGCGGTGTTCGAACTGATTCTGGGTCAGCAAAATCAGGGAGCGCTGGTGCAGCGCATGATGCTGGACGACGGTCGGGGCCTGGAAGAAATTCTGGGCAAGGGCCTGTTTGATCAGCTGAAGGTGATCGCCCAGCCCTATGGCATGATCCCTTCTGCGTTGAAGTATCTGCGACCCTGGGCCGTATTCCTGATGCTTTCCGTGCCGCCCGAAGAGACGTTCCGCCAGGCCCGCGGTCAGGCTTCTCTGGATGCCCTGCTGCAGGATCATGCCGAAGCGACGGACAAACGCCTGCTCGCGCTGGAAACCATCGACGAGCAACTCTCCATCTTCGAAACAATGAGTGAAAGCGATCAGATCGCCATCATGGCCGACCTTGTTGCCAACAAACCCGAAATGGACGCGCTTTATGAAGCGGTTCTGATTGCCTATGTCGATCGAGACCTGGGTGGACTCTATGAGTTGGCGTCCATGGCAGGCGAAGGTGACCCGGGCCTTGCAGAGCGGTTTAACGAAAGCCTGATCCTGGAACGCAACGACCGCATGGCAGAACGCCTGTTGCCCATGGTCGAACAGGGTGGCTACTTCGTTGCTGTCGGCGCCATGCATCTGCCGGGCGACAACGGCCTGCTGACACAGCTTGAAGACCACGGTTTTGCCATCTCCCCGATTCACTGAGTTTACCAACCGGAGCCTAATCATGACCCGAAGCGATCGCACCATCGTCAACATCCACGAGACAGCCTTTGACCCCTATGACATGGAAGGTCCCGTGCAGGACGATATGCAGGTCCTGAGGGTCAGTTATGAGGCAGAGACCCGCCGGGGCATCTATGTCATGCGTATGGAGCCGGGTGCAGTAACCGTTGCCCACACCCATGTCTGCATGGAGGAATTCATGATTCTGGAAGGTGAGCTGATCGAAAGCGACGGTACCGTTCTCAAGAAGGGCGATATCTGCAGCTATCAGCCCGGCAGCCACCACAACTCGCGCACCGAGACCGGATGCGTGCTGATCGCCTTCGACTGGGACAGGCCCAGCATCTGACCTAGCTCAATAGGCGAGCCGCGCCGGGAAAGATGAGAGCCAGGAATAACGCCAAGGCCAGCGCGGGCCCCAGGGGAAATTCCCGGCCTCCGCCCAGCTGGCGCCAGATCAACGCAAAGGCAGCGCCACCCAGACCAGCCGCGATGAGATAAAGAGGTGCCGGCCCAAGGCCCAGCCAGAGCCCGGCGACGGCCAGCAGCTTCACATCCCCCAGGCCAAAACCCTCGCGCCCGCGCAGCAGGCGAAAGCCCCAGCGCACCAGAAGTCCGGTTCCGCCCAGGGCCAGAATGCCCAGAAGGGCATCCAGGGCCTCATGGGCCGGATCACCGGATAACGCGAAGCGCCAGGCCAGACCCAGAAGAAACGCAGCAATCTGGAGAGGATCAGGCAGGTAACCATGTTCCAGGTCGATGGCCGACATGATCACCAGGACCAGTCCCAGCGATGCCAGCAGGAAAAATGCCGGGCTAAAACCGTCTGCGGCCCACCAGGCGCCAAGAAAGACCAGAGCAGTAACGACCTCCGTCAGCGGATAACGCCAGCCGACCGCTGCCTGACAATGGCGGCATCGCCCCTTGCTGAAGCACCAGGAAAGGACCGGTACGAGATCACGTATGCCAAGCACGGTCCCGCATGCCGGACAGGCCGAGCGACGACCCATGACCGAGCGATCATCAGACGGCAGCCGATGGATTAGCATGGTTGCAAAACTGCCGAAGATGCAGCCCAAAAGGGCCACAAGCAGGGCATCTGCAGCACCACCAAAGATCATGATCGGTTCTCCCGGGTCATGGGCCACAGCGTAACTGATGGACGGCAACCGGCCCACACAACCTGTTGCATGAAAGACTCGCTGATCATGATTCTACCAAGACTCTCAATGCCTTGCTTTCATTCGCTCAGACTCTGATATATAAAGAGGTGGTAAATCACAAGGAGGCGTCGCGATGGTTGCGCGGCCGGGCACGCATTTTTTGCGACATCAGACGATCCGCTGGATCGGCATTCTGGGCATGACGCTGGCCATGACAGGCTGCAGTGCGCCACTTGGCGATTACCATGATGATGAGCTTTCGCTGACGCAGGATGATTACTCCAACGTACTTGGTTCTTCGAACAACACCCTTGTCGAGGCGCTGGACGCTGAGGCTCCTCCGATTCCAGGAATTGCTGCCTACCCTTGTCGCGCCGGTTCCTCCGTCAGGCGCTGAGAATCGCCTGGTTTCCATCTCGGTCACGGACTCGGTGCCACTGAGCGACGTCCTGCTGGAATTGACCCGCGCAGCAGAGGTCGATGCCGAGATTGATCCCGCGATCGAGGGCGGCATCATCTTCACCGCCAACAACAAGCCGTTTATCGACGTCATTGACCGCATCGCTGACATTGGCAACCTGCGTTACACCTTCAAGGGTGGCGTTCTGCGCATCGAAATCGATCGTCCGTACAACCGCAGTTACAAGGTCGATCAACTTGCCCTGGCACGGACATCGACCTCCAGCATGGATGTCAGCACGGATGTTTTTGCATCGGTCGGCGGTGATACCGGCGGAAACGGATCCTCGGCCAACATCGCGCAGAACACGACGACCGATTTCTACCAGGAACTGGTCACGAACATCGATCGGATGATCGTTACGTCCAATCCACGTTTCGCCGTCGAGGACATTTAACTGGTGACCCCAATCGGCGCAGACGAAAACGACGGAAGCGCAGACACCGATATCGTCTCGTCGGTTACCGTCCATCGCCAGGCAGGCATGCTTACGGTCTTTGCCAGCGAGCGGCAGCACCGGATTGTCCAGCAGTACATCATGGACCTCATGGAGCAGGTTGGAAGCCAGGTGATCATCGAGGCAAAGATTCTCGAGGTGAACCTGAATGACCAGTTCAAGGCCGGCATCAACTGGACAGCCGTTGGTGACTTCCTTCTGGGACGCGGCCTGGGCGTGACCTTCCAGGCCGGCGGCGATATCATCAATGGTCAGTCACAGGATTTCGTCGAACTGACCTATAACAGCGGTGACATCAACGCTGTTGCCGACCTTCTGCACACGTTCGGCACCACACGCACACTCTCCAATCCGCGCCTTGCGATCAACAACAACCAGCCAGCCCTTCTCAAGGTCGCGCAAAATCAGGTCTACTTCACGATCGAGGTTGATAGCGAGACGAGCGAATTTGGCATCACGCGAACCTTCGAATCCACCATCAACACGGTTCCTATCGGCCTGATCATGATGGTGCAGCCCTCGATCAATCTGGAAACCGATTCGGTTACGCTGAGCCTGCGCCCCTCGCTAAGCCGCATCATTGCATTCGTCGATGACCCTGGCGTTGCGATCGCATCAGATAACCAGGCTCAGTCACAGGTGCCGGTCACCGAGATTCGCGAGTTCGATTCCGTGGTTTCAGCCAAATCGGGAGAAGTCATTATTCTTGGTGGTCTGATGCAGGAAGTCAGCCGAAACGACGAGATTGGTGTCCCGTTTTTCGACGAGATCCCCTGGCTCGGCCATGCTTTCAAGGCTTCCGATGATGAAAGGGATGTTGCCGAACTGGTCATTTTCCTG
>CALSLK010000033.1 GCA_943787175.1 uncultured Alphaproteobacteria bacterium | reverse complement strand
GCGCGCCATGGAGATCATCGACGAACTCGAGACCGACCGGCGCGGCGTCTATGGCGGGGCCATCGGTTACTTTTCGGCAAACGGTTCGATGGACACGTGCATCGCGCTTCGGACCGCCATCATCAAGGATGGCGTCCTGCATGTGCAGGCAGGAGCCGGCGTGGTGACCGACAGTGACCCCGAATCCGAACACCAGGAATGCCGCAACAAGGCTCGCGCACTTCTTCGTGCTGCAGAGGAAGCCGTCCGGTTCTCCGGACGTGGCGGGCTGAACCGCTAGTCTTGATCAGAACGTACTCCTGCCGAATCTGATCAGTCTGCGGCGGTCCTCGTGAGATGGTCTTCGTTGTGGGTAACGATGGCGCTGGCGGGGACAAGCCTGAAGCCGCGGGCCTGAACGCTGGGCAGCCATTCGGCTAGGACCTCAGCTGTGATGTCATAGGGATGGGCAATGCCAAGCGCATAACCCCGGTGCAGCGCCATGGCCTCCAGAGCGTATAGCTGGGCATAGATCGCATCACGTTCGGCAACATTGTCGATAAAGAGATCCCGCCGGACAGCAGGCAAGCCGTGCCGACGGGCCGTACTGTAGGCAACGGACGCGGGTGCTGTCAGGGAGTCGACAAACATCAGGTCACGGGTGCGCAATTCAGCCATAACGAGGTTCATGGCCGCGAGATCCTGTGTCAGCTCGCTTCCCATGTGATTGTTGACCCCGACATAGCCGTCGAAGCGCTCAAGATTCCATAGAAGCTGACGCATCAACTCATCAGAGCTTACGCCTCCCAGCAGCGCGTGCGGCCCAGGGTCGACCGTTGCATCCAACGGCTCCATGGGAAGATGCAGAAACAGCTCGTGTCCGGCATTCGTTGCGATCTCCGCCAGAGCAGCGACATCTTCACCATAGGGCATGAAGGCAAGAGTCAGCGGGCCAGGCAGGGCGCTCATCAGACGCGCGCGATCTTCGCTGATGCCCAGATCATCGATCATGATCGCGATCATGGGAGCACCGTCAACGAACGGGTCCAGAACCAGCACCTCTCGCACGTCGTTCTCGATGGTCACATCCGGTACGGCGGGTATGAACGGCTTCTCTTCCGGCACAGGGGCAATCGCCACTACGGTCGATTCAAACGGCGCAATATCCGTAATGTCCAGCGAAGCGATATTCCAGGTCGAGCGCAACGCTATGTCAGTATTCTGCGGATCGTTGATCGCCGGTTCTTCGGCGGCAACCTCTTCACGAACGGTGCCCTGCGCTGCAAGCAACAAGACAATTTCCGGCATGGTGTGTGGTTCGGGCGCGACAGCCGACGCAACCATCGACTCTTCATCCTGATCCGGAAAGGCGAGCCGCTAGTTCAGTCTGCCCGGCTCTGCCGGATCGGGTTTTTCAACCCAAACCAACCTGGCACCGGACTCGTCTTCCAGGGAGTCCGGCACAAGGTCCGCCACCCCAGTCTCGGCAGGGCGATGTGGCGCACCAGGTATCACCTGTAAGGGACTGGGGGCAGCGTCCAAGCTTTGCGCGTAGAGTGCCGCCAGTTCAGCAGGCTTGTGTGCTGGCCCGGGAATGACTCTCTCTGGTGCTTGTTCCTGAAGTCCGTAGAACCAAAAGAGCTGTGCGAAGGAACTCAGCCGATGCGGCGCCCCTGCAATGACCGCGTCCGAATGGCTCTCGACCTCACCGCTGAGCAGCAGAGCATAAAGTGCCGGCCGGTGTGGCGCTCCAGGAATGGTCAGGGCAAGAGCAGGCCGTGGTGGTGCTTCGAGCGGCTCGACCTCGATCTGGGACTGGACCACGATGGCTGGTGGCTGGATCGTAACGGCAGGCATCACGGGCAAAGCAGGCGCGCTCGCGATCACGAAGGTGCCGATGACACCGCCCATTCCTGCCCCGGCAAAGGCAGCAAGCAGCACCGGCAGAGCCATCATCGTCACGCGGCGCACGGATGACGTTACTCCGGAAGGATCGCTTTTAAGCCAATTCTTGATCTTGGTAAGCCCCATGGACCGCAGTCTTCGCCCGCAAAATAGATGCTGTAAAGTCACAAGCAGCCGATTGTTCGGTCCCTGCCCTGTCGTTATGCTGCCGCCCCGCCTTACCGGCGCGCCTGAAGTTGGGAACGAGAACCATGCTGGTGCTGATCGATAACTACGACAGCTTCACCTATAATCTGTGGCACTACCTGGGTGAATTGGGTGCGGAAGCCAAGGTCTTCCGCAACGATGCGCTGACGGTGGACGAGGTCATGGCAATGGAACCCGACGGCATCGTGATTTCGCCTGGTCCCTGTGACCCTGACCGTGCCGGAATCTGCCTGGACCTGGTCGCGCGTTGCGCGAGGGATACCGTGCCCCTGATGGGTGTTTGCCTGGGGCACCAGGCGATCGGGCAGGCCTTTGGCGGTTCCATTGAACGCTCGCCCAAACCCATGCATGGCAAGGTCTCGGAGGTCAAACACGACGGCAATGGTGTTTTCGAGCAGTTGCCCAGTCCTCTGCGCGCGACCCGTTACCATTCCCTGACCATTGCCCCGGAATCCGTCCCGGACTGTCTGGATATCAATGCGCGGTCCGACGACGGTGTCATCATGGGCGTGCGACATCGTGATCTGTCGATCCATGGTGTGCAATTTCATCCCGAAAGCATCGAATCCGAACATGGCCACGCCATGCTTCGGAACTTCCTGCGTGAAACCAAGAGCGGAGCCCCGGCATGAACGAGGCGACCAGAGACCTGAAGGCACATGTCGTTCTTGCGGCAAGCGGCACGCCGCTGACAGCAGCCCAGGCTGACGAGGCCTTTGACATCATCATGTCGGGCCAGGCCACCCCCTCCCAGCTGGGCGGGTTCCTGATGGCGCTGGCCATGCGCGGTGAAACCGTCGAAGAGATTGCCGCGGGGCGCGCGCCATGCGCGCCAAGATGCATGCCATGTCGGCCCCGCAAGGTGCCATCGACATCGTCGGCACCGGTGGCGATGGCAAGGGCACGCTCAACATCTCAACGGCCACGGCGATCGTCGTTGCCGGGTGTGGCGTGACCGTCGCGAAACACGGAAACCGCAAAGCCTCTTCCCAGTCAGGAACGGCCGACGTCTTCTCACTCCTGGGGGTCAACCTCGAAGCTGATTATGATGTTGTGCAACGTGCCATCGACGAAGCCGGAATTGGTTTCATGATTGCGCCGCGCTACCACAGCGCGATGCGCCACGTCATGCCGACCCGTGTCGAACTGGGTGCGCGCACCATGTTCAACCTGCTGGGGCCCCTGTCGAACCCGGCCAGCGTCAAGCGTTACCTTCTGGGCGTGTTTGCCGAACAATGGGTCGAGCCCGATAGCGCGCGTGCTTGGCAGAACTGGGCGCCGAACGCGCCTGGGTCGTCCACAGCGGCGACGGTTGCGACGAACTCACGCTATCGGCCGAAAACAAGGTCGCCGTGCTGGAAGGTGGCAAGGTCACCGTCAAGACCGTGCGCGGGCGCCGATGCCGGGCTGCCGCATCACGATTTCTCCGCGATCCTGGGCGGCACGCCCGAAGACAATGCTGCAAGGCGTTGACCGACCTGCTCGCCGGCGCGCCCAGCGCCTATCGCGACACGGTGCTGTTCAATGCCGCGGCGGCCCTGATCGTGGCGCAGAAGGCCGATGATCTGGTCTGCGGGCGTGGCCATGGCCGCTGAATCGATCGACAGCGGTGCAGCAAAGGCCAGGCTGGAAAAGCTGGCCGCGATTACATCAGGTAAGGCATGAGCGATATTCTGGCCGAAATCTGTGACGCCAAGCGAGACCATGTCGCAGCCTGTAAGCAGGAGCGGCCATTGTCAGTGCTTGAGGCCGAGGCCGGTGGCATGACACCGCCGCTTGGGTTTGCGCTGTCTCTGAAACGCGCGAGTGAGAGTGGGTTTGGTCTGATCGCCGAAATCAAGAAAGCCTCACCCAGCGCCGGCGAAATCCGCCCGGACTTCAATCCTGCGGCCATTGCAGCAGCCTACCGCAATGCAGGCGCTGCCTGCCTGTCCGTCCTGACCGATCAGCCTTACTTTCAGGGACGAGACTCGTTTGTTCTGGAAGCGCGGGTAGAATCCAATTTACCCTGCCTTCGCAAAGACTTCATGGTTGATCCTTACCAAGTACTTGAAGCCCGTGCGATTGGGGCTGACTGCATTCTGGTGATCATGGCAGCGGTCGATGATGCGCTGGCTGCAGAGCTCACAGCCTGCGCGGGTGATCTGGGCATGGATGTTCTGGTGGAAGTCCATAACCGTGAGGAGCTTGACCGCGCCCTGACCCTGGATGCCCGGCTGATCGGGGTCAACAACCGCAATCTGAAGACATTGGCCGTGGATCTGGCAACGACCGAAGACCTGGCGCCCCATGTGCCCCAAGACCGCGATATCGTGTGCGAAAGCGGCCTGAAGACCCATGAAGACCTGCTGCGCATGGAACAATGCGGCGCAAGGCGGTTTCTGGTGGGTGAACATCTGATGCGCCAGGACGACATTGAAGCGGCCACACGCACCCTTCTGGGCACCACAGACACTGCGAGACAAAGCGCATGAGCGACCGCCTGACCCATCTTGACGAAGACGGCCGTGCCCACATGGTTGATGTTTCAGCCAAGGACATTACAGAGCGCGTCGCGACGGCTGAAGGACGCATCGTCATGCTGCCGGAAACCCTGGCGTTAATCGTCGATGGCAAGGTTCCAAAGGGCGACGTTCTGGCTGTCGCACGGATCGCCGGCATCATGGCAGCCAAGCGCACGCCCGACCTGATCCCGCTCTGCCATCCCTTGAGCCTTTCGTCGGTTACGGTCGAGCTGGAGGCCAACCATGACGCTTCCTCCATTGATATCAGCGCCACCTGCAAGCTGAAGGGCCGCACGGGTGTCGAGATGGAGGCCCTGACCGCCGTTTCGGTCGCAGCCTTGACGGTTTACGACATGTGCAAGGCAGTCGATCGCGAGATGACCCTTGGCGACATCAGGCTGGTGCACAAGGCTGGCGGCAAATCCGGCACCTATCAACGCGAACCATGATTCCGGTCGAGGAAGCGCGCAGCCGCATCATTGGCACTTTTGATCGCTTGGCCGCCGAGCAGGTCGCGATATCGCAGGCCGCTGGCCGTGTTCTGGCCCAGGATGTGGTTTCGCGCATTACCAAACCGCCCCATCCGGTCTCTGCCATGGATGGCTATGCCGTGCGTGCCAGCGATGTGGCCGACGTTCCCGTCACGCTGCGGGTTGTTGGTGAAGCCCCGGCAGGTGGTGCCTATGACGCGGCCCTTAATCCCGGTGAGGCCGTCCGGATCTTCACCGGTGGACCGGTCCCAGATGGTGCCGACAGCATCGTGATCCAGGAGAACACAGAGCGCGATGGAATTTCCGTGACAGTAACGGTCTCGGTATCCCAGGGGCGCTTTGTCAGGCGTCAGGGATTGGACTTTAGTGCCGGCGATGCCGGTCCACCCGCCGGACGCAAGCTCGGCCCACGCGAGATTGGCCTGATCGCAGCCATGAACGTGCCCTGGCTCAAGGTCACGCGCAGGCCGCGTGTCGCGATCCTGGGTACGGGTGACGAGATCGTCATGCCAGGCGAATCCCTTGGCCCTAACCAGATCATCAGCTCAAACTCCCTGGCGTTGGCCGCAATTGTGGCTGACGCCGGAGGTGAACCCATGAGTCTGGGGATCGTCCGCGATGACGAAGAGGCGTTGCGGAGCATTGTTGAAGGTGCCGCGCGATCCGACCTGTTGGTTGTCACCGGCGGCATGTCAGTTGGTGAACACGACCTGGTGCGCAAGGTTCTGGCCGAAGAAGGCCTCACGCTCGATTTCTGGAAGATCGCCATGCGACCGGGCAAACCCCTGGCCTTTGGCGAACTTGGTGACCTGCCGGTTCTGGGCTTCCCCGGGAACCCGGTTTCAACCCTGGTCTGCGGCCACCTGTTCCTGCGTCCTGCGATCGCTGCAATGCTGGGTGAAACCGGCGATGGTCTGGACGAAGACGTTGCGACCCTGGGCGCAGAGATGCGCAGCAACGACGAACGTCAGGATTATGTTCGCGCCAGGCTGGAACGGGCTGGAGATGGCGGCTTCACGGCGACGCCCTTTGATCGCCAGGACAGCTCGATGCTAGCCACGCTCTCGCAGTCTGGCTGTCTGATAGTACGTCCGCCCCACGCCGAACCGGCGCAAACCGGTGATCGTGTCCGGATTGTTCGCCTTTAGGTCTCCTGCGAGAACATCGCGGAGCACAATTCGGCAACAGTGTTGACACAAACCGCGAACCTAACTAGAACATGTATGGAAGTTGATGATTTGTTCCATATCTAGTGGGGAAGCACAGATGTTGACGCGCAAGCAGCAGGAACTTCTGCTCTATATCAACAGCCGGCTCGGCGAAGATGGTGTTTCACCCTCTTTCGATGAAATGAAGGATGCCGTGGGCCTGAAGTCCAAGTCCGGTATTCACCGTCTGATCACGGCCTTGGAAGAACGCGGCTTTATCCGCCGCCTGCCCCACCGGGCACGTGCGCTGGAAGTCCTCAAGCTGCCGCCGGGTATTGAAGGCACGGTTGCCACGCTGAGCGTCATTGAAGGCGCCATGGAGCGTGTCGCCAATCAGGACACGCCCGAGCGCATGAACGACAACACGGTTTCCCTGGCACTCCACGGCAAGATCGCCGCAGGTACGCCCATCGAAGCCTTGAGCGATCCAACGCAGAGCATTGATGTTCCCATGTCGATGATCGGCAACCGTGATTGTTACGCCCTGGAGATCGAGGGCGATTCCATGATCGAAGCCGGCATTCTCGACGGCGATACCGTTCTCATCGAACGTGGTGATACTGCCGAGAACGGTGCTGTTGTCGTGGCATTGGTTGACGAACAGGAGGCAACACTCAAGCGCCTTCGCCGCAAGGGTGATTCAATTGCGCTTGAGCCAGCCAATTCAGCCTATGAGACCCGCATCTTCGGTCCCGACAGAGTCAAGTTGCAGGGCCGCCTGATCGGCTTGCTGCGTAACTACTGACCCAACATTAAATTCTGCCCCGCTTTCCGCAGCACGATGGGTGGCTACATTCCATGTGTGGCTACTCATCGTCTTCGGGACCCGGTGACCAGGGTCTTTCACCACGCTCCTCGCGAACTGTTTCGACCCGGACCCCGTCTGCGTTGAACCACAGGGCGTAGGTGCCGTACCGCCAGAGATCGAAACGATCAATGGTGCCCATGGGTGCTAAACACTCCCTGCGGATCGGCACGAGACTGATGATGAGGTCGGCGACGCCGCAATCATCAGCCAGGGCGGCCACACCCCGCTCGATCCCCACCAGCGTGTCGGATGCATCAGGCGGTCGATAGATGCATCCAAGGCTGTCGCAACGCAGCGTGTTACCGCCTAACGCAAGACCGCCTGCGGGCCAGGTCACGGCATCGGGTTCTGCCATGGCGCCAAGCCAGCTCTCGCGCACAAACTTGCCTCTTCGCAAGGTTGAGAAGGCAACTTCCTCGTTGGAAATGCGCGTCGCAATCAAATCGGCATCGCCGTGGACCAGCACATCGGGTGGTCTGGCTAGAAACGTGACGACCAGCGCCAGAAACATCGGCGCGAAGCCAAGAACTCGCCAGTGACTGCGCCAGATACACAACCAGACCAAACCCAAACCAAAGACCGCCGGCACCCAGGCGGGCGAAGCTGAGACATGCACCTGGCTGAACGGCGCATTGGCGGCATGTTCGGCTACGATAAGAACCACATCGATGCCCCACCCCATTGGCACCAGGGCAAAGCCTTCAAGGCCAAACGGCATCAGGAAAAAACTGAGCAGCCCCCAGGGCATGATCCAGAACGCAGTGACCGGCACAGCGATCAGATTGGCGAACAGACCATAGGTGGCAAAGCGCCCGAACTGCGCAAGCACAAGCGGTGCCGTGGCAAAGTTGGCCACAATGGTCGTGAGCGCGACGCCGCCGACATAGAGAACCAGGCGTGAGAACGGACCCTGCGCAACACGCCAGCGCGGCCAACGATCCTTCAGAGCCTCATAAACCGCGACCAGTCCGATCACGGCAGCAAAGGAGAGCTGAAAACTCGCTCCTGTTACGACATGCGGAGATATGACCATCACTGCGACCGCCGCCAGAGCAACCAGGCGAAGGGAGATTGCCTGGCGACCGATGGCAACAGCGATCAGCACGATTGCTGTCATCAGAAAGGCGCGCTGGGTCGGTACTGTTGCGCCACTGATCAGCAGATAACAGAAGGCGCCGAGCATGGCGCCCAATGCGGCCCAGGTCTTGATTGGAAACCGCAGTGCCACCGGCTCGAGCGTGGCTAGGAAGGCCCGGATCACAAAGAAGAAGATTGCGGTCACAAGCCCCAGATGCAGGCCCGAGATCGCCAGAAGGTGGGCCAGTCCCGCCTTGCGAATGGTTTCAAGTTGTTCCGCCGGCACAGCACTGCGGTGTCCTGTCAGGAGCGCTGCCGCGACCCCGCCTGTGGGTTCGGGCAGGGCTTCGAGTATCTGGTCGGTCGCAGCCAGACGCGTCCGCTCCACCACAAGAAGCGCAGAACGAATCCAGGAAACCTTGGGTTCAACGCCCTCTGCGTGCTGCAAGGGGCCGACCGCAAAACCGACGCCCCCGATGCTGTCGAAAAAGGCCTCGCGGGCAAAGTCGAAGCCACCGGGAAACGTGGGCGGTGGTGGAGCATCCAG
Organism: uncultured Alphaproteobacteria bacterium; assembly: GCA_943787175.1. Lineage (GTDB taxonomy): Bacteria > Pseudomonadota > Alphaproteobacteria > SP197 > SP197 > SP197. The sequence continues at coordinate 30,399 of CALSLK010000033.1, read as the reverse complement.
CATGGCAAGAATGCGAACGCTCTGGCCCGGAACAGGCTCAATTCCACCATGGGTACGTACCGTGATGCGAATTCGGCGCGGTGTCTCTTCAGGCTCCAACCAGTCGATCACGGGATCATCAAGGGTCAGACGTACGCCCTTATCGCGCGGTTCCACAATGCTAATGGTGCCAGACACCATGCGTGGCCCAACTTCGGAACGCAGGATCGGCCCGTCTGATCGCGCTGTCTCCCATTGCACCAGGGCAAACCCCACGCCGCAGAACATCACAGTAAGGAAGAACAGGCGTACGCCCGGCGTTCGATACGGCAATAGGGTAAGGAGCAAGCCAACCAAGGTGATCGCCAGGCCCGCAAACGGCCAGGGCTCAAACGGCAGGGTGAAATAGCTGCTGATCCGCGCCAGCAAGGCAACTGGCACCCACAAAACCCAACGCTCGCGTTCGCTCGTCAGCGTCGCGGCAAGTGGCGTTGCAGAATCAGGCATCGTCATCGCGAAACTCTAGGACAGGTTGCGCTCCACGCCCATGTCGGTGCGCCATGCGGTTTGTCAGGCCCCTGCGATCTGATAAACACCCGTCTCCTTCTCCAGTGGATTGCACCATGACCGTTGTTACCCGTTTTGCCCCCTCGCCTACCGGATTCCTGCATCTGGGCGGCGCACGTACGGCCCTCTTCAACTGGCTTTATGCCCGGCATACCGGCGGCAAATATCTGCTGCGCGTCGAGGATACCGATCGCAAGCGATCAACCGATGATGCCATTGAAGCAATCTTCGACAGCCTGCGCTGGCTGGGGCTGGATTGGGATGACGAACCCTTGTTTCAGCATTCGCACGCTGACCGCCACGCCGAGGTTGCCCGTGAGCTGCTTGCCAGCGGTCGTGCGTATCACTGTTACTGCTCGCCCGAAGAACTGAGGGCCATGCGTGAGGCTGCCCGTTCCGAAGGCCGGCCCGTGCGGTATGACGGCACCTGGCGTGACCGGGATGCTTCCGAAGCTCCCGATGGCATTGCTCCCGTCATCCGGCTGAAAGCGCCACAGGAAGGCGAAACGACCATTCCTGATCACGTCCAGGGCGATGTCACGATTGCCAATGCCCAGCTCGATGACATGATCCTTCTGCGTTCGGACGGCTCGCCCACGTACATGCTGGCCGTCGTTGTGGACGATCATGATATGGGCGTCACCCATGTCATCCGGGGCGACGATCACCTGACCAACGCCGCACGTCAGGCGCAATTGTTCCAGGCAATGGACTGGACCGTGCCCGAATTCGCCCATATCCCGCTGATCCACGGCCCAGACGGCGCCAAGCTTTCGAAACGCCACGGCGCTGTTGGCGCGGAAGCCTATCGCGATATGGGGTTCCTTCCCGAAGCCATGCAGAACTACCTGCTGCGCCTGGGTTGGGGCCATGGTGATGATGAGATCATCTCTCAGGAGCAGGCCATTGCGTGGTTTGACCTGGACGGCATCGGTAAATCACCGGCCCGCTTTGACCTCGACAAGCTGACCTCGCTGAACCTGCATTATCTCAAGCAGGCAGATGATGCCCGACTGGCCAGCCTCGTCGCTGAGCATCTGAAGGGAATTCTCGAGCGCGATCTCGAGGCTCCCGACATCGCCCTGCTGGAACTGGCAATGCCGTCGATGAAGGAGCGCGCAAAGACTCTGATCGAGCTGGCAGAAAACGCCGCGTTCTATTTCCGGCCACGGCCGCTGAGCTTCGATCCCAAGGCAACCAAGCTGATGTCTCCCGAGACCGTTGCGTTGCTTGGGGAACTGGAAACCGGGCTAGCCGACCTCACACTGTGGGATGCACCTGGACTGGAGGCCTTTGTGCGTCAGTTTGCCGAATCGCATGAACTTGGTCTGGGAAAGGTGGCGCAACCGCTGCGTGCCGCTGTTACCGGCGGCACTGTCTCCCCGCCGATCTTCGACGTTTTGGCGGTTTTTGGGCGCGATGAGAGCCTTGAGCGCATCAGGGAAACCATTGCCGCGTTTTCCTGACACGAAAATTTTATGGTGCGCCGCACCATAAATTTGCGCGGTTTCGCGAAAATCGGGTAGATTGGAAGCAATCAGGCAGACCGCGATACGCAGCCAAAGCAAGACGGTCGCCCCAAAACAAGAACCAACATGGAGGAGTGCCGCATGTCGCTGTTGCGCGAAGTGCCTGTCCCGAACGGAGCCGATCAGGTTCGCAAGGTCAAAATTGTCGATTCAGAGACCGGCGAGGAACTGGCTGAGTTGCCAGTCCTGCGTGGTTCCGTCGGCGCCGATGTCATCGATGTACGCACCCTTAATGCGCAGACCGATTGTTTCACCTATGACCCGGGCTATACCGCGACAGCAAGCTGCGAGTCCAAGATCACCTATATCGATGGCGATGCAGGCCAGTTGCTTTATCGCGGCATTCCGATCGAGCAGCTTGGCCGAGCACTCGGACTTCCTGGAAGTCTGTCATCTGCTGCTCTATGGGGATCTGCCCAATGCGCAGGAGAAACTGGCCTTCGAGAAGGGCGTGACCAATCACACCATGCTGCACGAACAGGTGAACTTCCTGTTCCGCGGCTTCCGTCGCGACGCCCATCCCATGGCGTTGATGGTTGGCGTTGTCGGCGCCTTGTCGGCGTTCTACCCCGACAGTTCCGATGTCGAGGACGCGCAACAGCGCATGATCGCCTCCTATCGCCTGATCGCCAAGATGCCGACGATCGCAGCGATGGCACATAAATGGTCCCTGGGTCAGCCGTTCGTCTATCCACGCAACGATCTGGGCTATGCCGAGAACTTCCTGCACATGATGTTCGCGGTGCCGTGCGAGCCCTATCACGTCAATCCGATTCTGGCGCGCGCCATGGATCTGATTCTGATTCTCCATGCCGACCACGAGCAAAATGCTTCAACGTCGACCGTCCGGCTGGCCGGTTCATCGGGCGCCAATCCGTTCGCCTGTATCTCGGCGGGTATCGCCTGTCTCTGGGGCCCGGCTCATGGCGGCGCCAACGAGGCCGTCCTTGAGATGCTGGAAGAGATCGACAGCTTTGATCGCATCCCGGAATTCATCGAACGCGCCAAAGACAAGGACGACCCGTTCCGCCTGATGGGATTTGGTCACCGGGTCTACAAGAACTATGACCCGCGCGCGAAAATCATGCGCGAGACCTGTCATCAGGTTCTTGATGAGTTGGGCGTGCGCGACGAGCCGTTGCTCAAGATCGCCATGGAGCTCGAAAAGATCGCCCTGGACGACGCGTATTTCGTCGAACGGTCGCTCTATCCCAATGTCGATTTCTATTCAGGCATCATTCTGCGCGCGATGGGAATTCCCCGTGGCCTGTTCACGGCCGTGTTTGCCGTGGCGCGCACCATTGGTTGGATTTCGCAGTGGAGCGAGATGCACACCGACCCATCCCAGAAGATCGGACGCCCGCGTCAGGTCTACACGGGTGCAACCCAGTACGAATACGTGCCGCTGGATCAGCGTTCCTGAGCCGTAGAAACAGAGGAAGATTGCCATGAAGTATCTGCACACGATGGTGCGCGTGAAAGACCTCGACGCGTCCCTGGATTTCTACTGCAACAAGCTCGGGCTCGAGGAGGTTGATCGTTACGAAAATGAAGGCGGTCGCTTCACGTTGGTCTTTCCTTGGTGCCAGGGATAACCCTGATTCCCAGGTTGAACTGACCTATAACTGGGACACGGAAGACTATGATGGCGGTCGGAATTTCGGCCACCTGGCCTACCAAGTCGATGACATCTATGGCCTGTGCCAGAAACTCATGGATAGCGGTGTGACCATCAACCGCCCACCGCGCGACGGCCATATGGCCTTCGTGCGATCACCTGACGGCATCTCAATCGAACTGCTGCAAAAGAACGGCTCCCTGCCCAAGCAGGAGCCGTGGGCGTCCATGGAGAACACAGGTAGCTGGTAAGCCACGTCCCAATTTAAAGAGCAGGCACGCTTACCCACGTTTGCATCGGATCACCGACGGTCTGGTGCAAACGTGTTTTTGTTCAAGAAGATTGGGCGCTTGCTTTGCAACGGTTTGAGCATTCCCGAGGCTCATAGCCGCCGCAGGCGACAATTGGCTATGGCGCCGTCAGGACTTCATCCAGAAGCTGCTGGATCGGCCCCCCATTCTTCAACGCAGCAACATTCGCCTTCACACGAGTGGCACGTTCCAAGCCAAGGAATGGGTCGGCAAGATCATGGAACTTTGTCTCTAGCTCTTCTCTCGTAAGGGGTGTTTCGGGCGAGCCGATCGGAGGCGTGTTATCGGATTCGTAACGGGTTCCATCTTCCATCGTGATGATGGCTTTTGAGATTCGCTGACCTGGGTAGCGCGCATCCTGAAGCGTAGCCTCCGTCATTTCGACCCGGTCAGACAGACGCAGGATATCGGGATCATTAAGGCCCGTTGTAATCTCTTCAGCTCCAACCTTCCCCCTGACCAACATGGCTGCAACCGGGAACGGCAGGCTGTACTGCGCCTGTTCCGTGTTCGACGGTCGCGGGTGGTTCAGGCAGCACGCCTCATAAAAGGTGATGATCTCAATGTGCTTGACCGCCTCGTGCCTGATGTCATGAGCTCGCTGCAAGGATTGCACGGCAGCAATCTGCCCATGCGCCCAACGGCAGACAGGATAAGGTTTGAAGTACTGTTCGGTAATGATCCAGCGACTGCCCAGATCCCGCCAGATCGGCTCGACTTCGGGAGCCTCGACGATGATCGCCGGCGCACCGGTAAATCCTGATTCGGCAAGATAGGCCGATGAAACACCGGTCATGGCACCCCAGCCGGAACTGTCCTTGACCATGGTCGGGTGCTCGATGCAACGCATCATCTGACTGCGCGGCCCATGGTATTCAGCGATACCCATGGCCTCACGCACTTTAGCCTGATCAAGGCCCAGCATCCGCGCCACAATGGCAGCACAAGCAACGCCATTCCACGAGCCCGACGCATGATAGTCCGTCGTCGTGCTGTGTTGTGCTACCGCCATCCGTGCGGCCAGCTCGTAACCAATCACGATCAGGTTCAGCAACGCCCGTCCGTCAAGCGCGGAGGGCATGGTATCAGCGACACCCAGAATCGCCGGCAATACGGAGACGCCGATGTGGCCTTTTGCCGGCGGGTATCCATCATGACCGTCAAGACTGTCGATTGACATTGCGCCCGCCAGGGCCATGCCGACTGGACTGGCCTGCCGACCGTCGAACATCAGCCGCGCGGCGGGGCCGTTCCCTGCCCCAAAGTGCCGGGCGGCGTGATCCCCGATAATCTTCGTGGCATCGGTGGCAAGCGCGCCTGCCGCGACGCCAAGCAAGTCGAAAACACAGTTTTCGGCCATGGTTTGAACCTCGGGCGACAGGTCTTCCCACTTTGTATCGAACAGGAAGTCGAGAACGTTGGAAGCATGCATGGCCGTTACCCTCAAGAGGAATGGAATCAAACAGAAATGGCAGCGCCCGGGATTGGCAGGTTTGGTGCCATTCCCAGATTGCCGACACTCTATTCTTTACAGAGCATGGTTCTCAAGCGGCCAACTGGCGATATGACGTGTCAGGTCGACGGAAGCCCCGACCCGGGTCAGTAGAAAACAATGCCCAGAAAAACCCAAAGTCACCCAAGGCAAAGGCTATTTGGCGCCCTGATGGTGCTTAGCTGGCGACGCTGCGCAGCAAGTAGCGCGTAAAGTCCAGGTTCTCTTTTTCGAGCCAGCTTAAAGGCCCCGGCTCCGCCAGTGGTGCCTGGACGCCCCGATAGAGCCCCTCGACTACCCCCCGATCTTCTTCGTTGGTCGCATCAAGATAGGTCTTGGCCTCGGTGATACGTGCGGCAAGTTTCTTTTCGGCCATGAGTTCGGGCGCAAACGCCAGACCATAGCGAATCTGGACTTCCCCTGGCCCCAGCGGCTGCAGGCTGAGGTACCAGAGGTGATCGGGTGCCAGAACGAACATGTGGCAGGGATAGACGCTGCCCAGAACAGACGTCCGACGCATGTCGCCCTTCAGGCGTTTGTTCTTCTTGTGAGCTGTTCCAACCGGAGCGTCTGCGGTTTTGGTGAACCACTGGAACGTGAAGGCATCATCGGCCTCGCCTTCGCCAAACCGTGTGTCTTCCAACGGGAAAATAGGCGCCAACGGTTTTGCGATGGGTTACCGGCAGGTGATAACCCTCCATGAAGTTCTCGGTCAGCAATTTCCAGTTCGTCTGCCAGACGTGCTCTTGCGTATCGACTTCAACGTAGTCGCCAGCGCCATAGTCGGCGATGATCTTGTCCAGCGCAGCCAGCTTTTTGGCCGGGGTCGGCGCTTTTGCGTTCATCGTGATGTAGATCCAGCCGTTCCACACTTCACAGCGAACCTTGGGCAGTTTGATCTTTGCCATATCAAAGCGGTTTGTCTGGTCCATGTGTTTGGCCGCAATCAGCGAGCCGTCGAGGTCATAGGTCCAGGCGTGGTACGGGCAGACGATTCGACGGCGACAGGAGCCCTTGCCCTCGAGCAGGGTCATCATGCGGTGACGGCACACGTTCGAGAAGGCCGATCCAGGGAACCATCCTTCTGGCGGACAATGGCCACCGGCTGGCTGCCGACCCTGTAGGTCAGGAAGTCGCCGGCCTTGGGCAGGGTTTCCGCGCGGCCGGCGCAAAGCCATTCGCGCTCGAAGACCCGGCTTAGCTCGAGGTCGTGGAAAGCCTCGGAGGTGTAGACTTCCTTGGGCAGTCGTGAAGGCGTCGGCCAGCTTGCGCCCGGCAAGATCCTTGAGTTTCGCGATGATCGCCTTGGTTTCAGCATTCAAACGAGGCGCGGCCATGGGCTATACCCAGGTTGATGGAGCTTTGGTCTATCCCTAGCCCGTGGATCAGGAAAATAGCAAATCGCGAGAGATGGAGAAGATAAAAACTATGCAGAGGCAGTTTTAAGCAGCTCCAACGCTGCCCTGGCTGCCTTTCGTGAAGGCGGATCCACCGGGACCGCCCAATTGATTCCATAACGCTTGTCCATTGCCTGGCGTTGACGGGCTCGCCGCTTCGGGACTGGCAAGCAGTCTGCCCACGGCATCCGCCAGGCTCTCTCGGGGTGCAGTGCTCCTGAAGCAGCTCGGGCGTGACTTCCTCGATCTGCAATCAGATTAACCAGCGACGACGAACCTGAATCTTGAGCATGTGCCGGACGATCGACGACGGTGAGCGGGATTGGCCCTGTAGGCGATGACATGGGGGGTGCCGGCCGCAGCCAGATCCAGGGCGACCGTGCCCGAAACGGCGATGGCGGCGTCCGCCGCCGCCATGGCGGAAGCGCCGCACCTCTCCGTCGCCTTCAACGACGGTGGCGGGCCAGGGCCAGCTCTCCACGCTCGCTGCGAACCACATCAGCGACATTGGCCACCGTGGGGACGACCAATCGCCATGCCGGGAGTGACCCGAGGCTCAGGCGCTCCAGGGTGGCCCTGAAGCAGCGGGAGGTGACGGGCCACCTCGCTCCTTGCGGCTGCCCGGCAACAGGGCAAGCAGGGGCCCGGCACGTTCGCCCAGACACGTCCCGCGCCATGTCCCGGGCGTCGCCAACCGGGACTCTCCGCAATGGGGTGACCGACGAAGGCGCTGTCCTGGTCGACCGCATCCCAGATAGGGCTTTCTCAAAGGGAAGCAACAACAGCAGGCGGTCAACGACCTGCGCGACCTTGCGCGCGCGCCACGGCTTCCAGGCCCAGACCGTGGGAGCGACGTAGTGGATGACCGGGCAGGACGCTGGCGCCAGCCGTTTGGCCACACGATACGAAAACGCCTGGGCATCGACCGTAATGACAAGGTCAGGTTTCAACGATTGCACGGCAGAGACGGTTTGTTTCAACCGCATGAGCACCTTGCGCAGACCTGGCAGCACCTCAAACAGGCCCATGATCGAGAGATCACCCATGGGAAAGAGCGAAACCAGGCCTTCGGCTTCCATCTCTGGACCGCCAACCCCAGCAAATGCAACGTCACCGCCACGTTCAACCTTCAATGCCGCCATGAGACGTGCGCCCAACGCATCTCCTGAGGGTTCTCCGGCCACAAGAAAGATCAGGGGTGTCGGCATGCCGGGTTCAACCCGTGCCCGACTGACGACCCAGGACGAACATTCCACCAACATCGGCCAGTTCGACCACGCGTTTCTCGTCCACCAGAAGGCATTTTCCAGACCCCACAGCAACGCCGGCAAAACCGCCCCGCGTACATGCTTCGATTGTTGCCGGCCCGATGGTGGGCAGGTCCACGCGATGGTCCTGTGCCGACTTGGGCATCTTCACCAGAACCGGCCCTCTTCCATCGCGCCGCAAGCCTGCGGCACGCGCAATCAGGGCGTCGGTTCCCTCAATGGCCTCCACGCCCAACAGCAGCCCATCTTGAACCACCACAGCCTGACCGACATCAGCAGCACCCATTGCCGTTAGTACCTCGACGCCGCGACCTATGTCTGCCATGTCCCGGTCATCAGGGTGATGGCTGCCCAGAACGCCTGTGCGCGCCAACATCCCGCCGGCGATGTCCTGAATGGCAAGGATGCGAAACCCCTCCTCGGTTTCCAGAGCACTCACAATGGCCGAGAGCAGGCCATCGTCTCCCTGCTTGAAAACCCCTTTGGCAAGAAACTTCAGCGCTCGCGCGTCCGGGCGGAGCTGTGTCAGGGATGGCCGACTGACCGGGCCCGCCATAACGATCTCCTCAACCTTGTTGAGGCGGCATTGTTCCAGAGCGTTGGAAAAGGCGCCCAGCCGTATCCAGGTATGGGGAAACGCCTCCACAACCTGCGGGTCGGCATGGTCTTCGATGGCAAGAATCAAGACTTCACGGCCTTGCTGCATGGCCGTCTGCGCCAGAAACCCGGGCAGAATGCCGCCTCCAGCCACAATGCCAAGTTTAGGCAGCATGCCCATCTTTGGGCTGGCAAACGCCGCGTGAACTCTTGCGGCGGATGAAGGAGAGGATGGTTTCAACCGGCGGACATTCACCAAACACCTTGCCAACATCGTCAACGCGTTCGTTCAGTGTGCCTTCATCAGCAAACAACAGGCGATAGGCGTTGCGGATGGTGTGAATGTCCTCGCGCTCAAACCCGTGACGCTTCAGACCGACAAGATTCAGGCCCATCAGGTGGGCCCGGTCCCCACTGACCGAGCCGAAGGGAATGACGTCCTGCTCGACACCCGACATGCCGCCGACCATGGCGTGACGTCCGATGCGGACGAACTGGAGGACGGCCGCAAGGCCGCCAATGATGGCGTGATCCTCGACTCACGACGTGTCCTGCCAGTGTCGCGTTGTTGGCCATGATGACGTGATCACCGATCTCGCAGTCGTGGGCGACATGTGCGCCGACCATGAAGAGACAGTGGTCGCCGACCCGGGTCACGAGGCCACCGCCGTCCGTTCCGGGATTCATGGTGACGTGTTCGCGGATGGTGTTGTGGGCGCCGATGATGAGCTCGGATCGCTCGCCGCGGTACTTCAGGTCCTGGGGCGCAAGGCCCAGGGAAGCGAACGGAAAGACCGCGCAACCTTCGCCCAGACGAGGTGTGGCCGCCGAGGACGACGTGCGACTGCAGGACGACTCCGGCGGCATCCAGCGAAACAGCGGGGCTTCAATCACGCAATAGGGGCCGATGACGACGTCATCGGCAACGGTAGCGCCGGGGTCGACTAACGGCTGTGGGATGAATGTTGGACATGCCGATGGTTCAGCGGTCCATGATCATGGCGGAGTATCGCGCTTCGGCAACGACGGCGCCGTCGACCCTTGCTTCGGCATAGAACTTCCAGACCGGGCCACGCCGCTGCTCCTTAGCGACATGCACCATCATGACGTCGCCGGGGGTCACGGGCTTGCGAAAGCGCGCCTTGTCGACGCCCATGAAGTAGACCAGCTTGCCCTCAAACTCCTTGCCCAGGGTCTCGACGACGAGAACAGCCGCCGACTGCGCCATGGCCTCGATGATCAGCACGCCCGGCATGATCGGGTGGCGCGGAAAGTGCCCCTGGAACTGCGGCTCGTTGATGGTGATGTTCTTGATTCCGATGGCACTTTCACCCGCGACAACGTTCAACCACCCGGTCGATCATCAGCAAGGGATAGCGGTGCGGAATCAATTCCATGATCCGTTCGATGCCTACAACATCGACGGTGTACCCGGATTGTGCATCCGGCGTGTTTCGGACCTCGTCGTTCATGACCCTTTACCCTGCTTCATTAACCGGCGCATGGCAGCCTGCTGGCGCCAAAAATCCCGTATCAGAACAGCCGGCTGACCCAGATAGGTTTGCCCTGGCTCCAGGTCAAACGCTGCGCCAGAAAGAGCACCAAGCTTAGCGCCGGCACCAACTTTCACATGGTTCACCACACCGGATTTACCGCCCAGCATGGCGAAGTCGCCGATTTCGGAGCTGCCCGCCAAACCAACCTGGCCAGCAAGAATACAGCCCCGTCCAATCGTCACGTTATGAGCGATCTGTACCTGATTATCAATCATGGTGCCCTGCCCGATCGTCGTATCGCCGACAGATCCACGATCAATGGTCGTATTGGCCCCGATCTCAACATCATCGGCGATCAGAACACGCCCGGTATGGGGAATACGAACGGCCCCCTTCGGCCCAACCGCAAATCCGAAACCCTGCGTCCCAATTCGCGCGCCTGCGTCAATCCAGACACGATTGCCGACAACGCTGCACATCAAACTGGCCTGCGGGCCGACATGGCAATCATCGCCCAAGACCACGTTTGCCGAGAGAACCGCGCCGGGCTCGACATGGCACCGTTCGCCAAGCCTGACACCAGCTTCAAGAACGGCACCGGCTTCTATCCGGCAAGTGGCGGGAACGTTCGCACCGGGATCGACATGCGCGGCAGGGGAAATCAGCGGCTCAGGCGGTGACCCCGGGTAGAACAGACGCATGGCCAGAGCAAGCGCCATATAGGGCTGCTCACAAACAATCGCCACCATGCCCTCTGGAGCACGCGATGCCAGGTCAGCTTCGACAAAACATGCACCTGCCCCACTCACCTCGAAGGCCGACAGGTACTTCTTGTTATCAAGAAAGCTGACCTCTTCGGGGCCTGCGGAATCCAGCGGAGCAACGCCAAAGATCATGTGCCCAGCCGGCACTGCCCCCTCCACAACACCGCCAACGGCTTCAACAACCCTGGCAAGTTCAAAGGGGCCGGCACGATTAAAAAATTCGGTTTCCAGCAACGCTCAACCTCCCGAAGACAGGCTTAGTGACAATGTAGGCAATGTCGCATTGAGTTCGGAGAGCACATCATCTGTCAGGTCAAGGTCCCGGCTGGCCACAAGGTAACCCGAGCGCGGCAGCACCACGTCAATGCCTCTCTCCTCAACCAGACTTTGGAGGATAGCAAGAACGCTCTGGCGTATCGTGTCGATGGCTTCAGCATAGCTTTGTTCGACGCCCAATTGCTGTTCGCGAACCTCTCGCTGTAACGCGACAACATCTTCTTCGAACTGCCGGCGGCTCTCTGCCAGAACCTCTGGTGAAACCACAGCAGCCTGTTCCGCAAGCAGCCGCTCCTGCTCTCTAAGGTCAGCCTCCTTCTGGGCGATCTGCTCACCAAAGGAAACACGGAACTGCTGCATCTGGTTTTCGATGGCCTGTCCGGCGAGTGATTCACGCAGCAAACGCTGCACGTCGACCACGGCAACTGCCGTACCATCCTGGGCAAGCGATGCTGTTGTCGGCAAACAGAGAGCAGCAAAAATCACGAACAGCAGTGTTCTGATTCTTGGCGCGCAATCCATTAAAAAGCCGTGCCGAAACTGAAGCGGAAGACCTCAGTCCGATCATAGTCCTGCTTGACAACAGCATGAGAGAAATCGAGCAGGATCGGGCCCAGAGGCGAGTTGTAGGACAGTCCAACGCCAACCGCGCCACGTGGTGTGGCATCGTCGGCAATGGTCGGACCGGTGCTGTCAAGGTCGAACAGACTGCCCCAATCGGTAAACACACGGCCAAGCAGTCCCAGCTCTCTGGGCAAACCAAGAGGCAACGTCAGTTCGGCCGTGCTGGTCCAGAAAACGTTACCGCCCAAGGCATCTCCGGTCGCAAGGTCACGCGGGCCAATACCGGCCGGCTCGAAACCACGCAGACTGTTGCCACCGACGAAGAAACGGTCAGCGATGCTTACGTCTTCGCCGACCAAGCCCTGGATCAAACCCGCCTCACCGCGAAGGTTGCCCGTCCAGTCCTGTGCAAAGGGATAGAAAACCGACGCACCCACGCGGTTACGCAGGTATTTTTCCGTGCCCCCGAAACCGGCAAGATCGGTTCCGTGCTGCAACAGATAACCGCTCGTTGGATTGATCGGATCGTTTCTGCGATCGTAATCCAACTGCTCACCGAGCGCTGACGTGATCGCTGTGCCTTCCTGTTCCTGCACAAAGACCGACGCGGTGGGATCAACATCTTCAACGGAGACAGACTGGAGCGTGTAAAACAGAGTCTGTCGAAGGTTATCAGTCACGGGATAGGACATCCTGAGGATGCCGCCCAAATTCTCCTGCACAAACGACGACTCATCGCGCAGATCCAGTCTGCGACGGAAGAGATCAAACCCGGCCTCGAGATCACGATCCAGAAAATAGGGTTCGGTAAAACTGATGTCGACCGTCTGGCGCCGCCCCGACAGGGCAAGATCCAGTGACAGCCTTTGGCCGTTACCCAACAGGTTGCGTTCTCGAATTGAGATGTTGAACAGCACACTGTCAAAGGTCGAGAAGCCGGCACCAATCGAGAGCTCACCCGTTGATTTTTCTTCTACCGCGACTTCAATAATTGTCATGTCGGGCTGGGTTCCTGGAATCTGCGTGACTTCCACCACATTGAAGTAATCAAGACTGCGAACCTGCAACTCTGATCGCTGCAGGCGCGCAAGATTGAACGCATCGCCTTCCGCCAGTTTGAATTCGCGTCGAATGACATTGTCTGCCGTGCGGAAATTGCCGACGATATCGATGCGTTCCACATAAAGCGGATCTGTTTCCGTGATGACGTAATCAACACCGATTGTGAGATTCTCACGGTCTCGCTGAGCGCGCGGACGGACCTGCACAAACGCAACGCCCTGGCCACCCAGCTCAAGGGTCATCTCCTGGGCGATTTCCTCCACCTCAGCAGCATCGTACCAGTCACCTGGATCAGTGTAGACAAAGCCTTCAACCTGAACCGGGTCAACATTGATCATCTCGCTGACGACCGTGATTTCTCCGAACTCGTAGCGGGGGCCCTCTTCAATCGTGAACGTGATGAAAAACTCACGACGATCGGGAGTCAGGTCAGCGACAACCGATTCCACACGGAAATCAGCAAAACCGCGCGACAGATAGAAACGCCGCAACAGTTCCTGATCAAAGGACAGGCGGTCGGGATCATAGGTGTCATCAGATGACAGGAAGCGGTACCACGCAGTCTCCCTGGACAGGACGGTTTCGCGCAAGGTGCCGTCGGAATAGTTATCGTTGCCGATGAAGTTGATCTCGCGAACGATGGTGGCGTCGCCCTCATCGATCTCGAACACCAGGTCGATACGGTTCTGTTCCTGGATGATGACCTTGGGCTCAACCGTGGCATTGAAATGGCCGTCGCGCCGATAAAGCTCCAGAATTCGCGCCACATCACTCTGCACCTTTGTCCTGGTGTAGACCGTGCGCGGGCGCAATTGCACTTCGGCTTCAAGGTCTTCTGAATCAAGCGAGCGGTTACCTTCGAATGCGATCCGGTTGATGATCGGATTCTCGACCACCTGCACAACCAGTGCATCGCCCTCGCGCCGGATCGTTACATCAGCGAACAGGCCGGTAGCGAAGAGACTCTTGAGCGAGCCATCGATTTCACGGACCTCGAAGGGGTCGCCGACATGAATGGTCATGTAGCTGGCGATGGTTTCGGGCTCGATACGCTGGTTGCCAACCACCACAACCTGATTGATCAGAGCCTGTGCCTGAACACCAACGACTCCGGCCACCAGCACAAACAAAAACACTGCAGGCACCAGAGCGCGAACACGAAGGTTCTTGAGGCTATCTCGGCAGAAGAACATTCAGGACACCAATCCGGTCAGGAAGTCGACAACGCCAAGGCGCGACAGATCGTTGAATGTGACAAACAGGAACAACGCACCGACAAGGCCCAACCCGACATAGAAACTGTACTCTTGTGCTCGTTCCCCTACGGGGCGACCACGAACCGCTTCAATGACATAGAACATGAGGTGGCCTCCGTCGAGCATTGGAACCGGAAAGAGGTTGATGAGACCAAGATTTACCGAAAGAATCGCCATGAACAACACCAGATTGGCGAAACCGTGCTGGGCGACACTACCTGACATATCAGCGATGCCCAAGGGGCCCGCCAGGTCTTTGCTGCTTTGTGTTCCAGAGAAGATCTTGCCCAGAAAATCAAAGATGCGGGCACACCAGGTGTAAGTCTCCACGACGCCGGCCCAGAGTGCCTCGCCAGGGGGTATTCGTTCGAACACGACCTTGTCGGTAGAGATGCCCAGGCGTCCGACTTCGCGCTCGTTGCCCATGCCATCGTCCTGCATCACGGCTTCGGGCGTAATATCCAGGGTAATCGTTTCGCCATCGCGCAGGATTTCGAACACCATGGGCACGCCCGGACTGGTGCTGACCTGGAACTGGAGTTCGTCAAACCGGCTGATAGGCGCGCCATCAACCGCCACAATCAGGTCCCCAGGCAACACCCCGCCCTGCTCTGCCGCACTGTCCTCAAGGACCATGGTTGCTTCGGGAAGTGTCTGGCTTTGTCCGACAAAGGCAAAAACCCCGGCAAACAGGACGATGGAGAGGATAAAGTTGGCAACGGGACCAGCCACGACGATGGCAAAGCGTTGCCCCACGGACTTGGCCGGGAAAGCGCCTGCACGCTGTTCCGCCGTCCATTCTGTGGCCTGCTGGTCTTCATCGGGCCCGGTATCGCTTTGCCCGAACATCTTGACGTAGCCGCCAAGCGGCAGAAGCGAGACCTTCCACCTTGTCCCGGACCGATCGTTCCAGCCGAACAGCTCCCGGCCAAAACCGATGGAGAAGACCTCCACATGAACGCCATTGCGCTTGGCTACCCAGTAGTGACCGAGTTCGTGAAAGAACACGATTACGGTGATCACCACCAGAAACGGCCAGATCGAATTGATAACGTCCATCAAGAGCTGCTCACCAGGTTCATCAAGGTTACAAGTCAGGCACGATCTTGCACGAATTGTGCAGCGCGCAAACGCGCTTCAGCGTCAATCTCGTTCACTTCTTCCAGGCTGCCGATCGATCCCTGGCCCATTTGATCCAGCGTTGCCTGAACCACGGCCACAATATCAAGAAACTTGATTGCACCGTCCAGAAATCCCCGCACGGCGACTTCATTGGCAGCATTCAGAACAGCCGGAGCTCGCCCGCCTGTACGTTGAGCCTGACGCGCAAGAGAAAGAGCAGGAAATCGTTTATTATCAGGCTCTTCAAAGGATAACTTACCAATTTGCACCAAGTCGAGTCGCGGCGAAGGCCCCGCCATACGATGTGGCCAGGCAAGCGCATAGGCAATCGGAGTCCGCATGTCAGGGCTGCCCAACTGCGCCAGAACCGAGCCGTCCACATACGAGACCAGGCTGTGGATGATCGATTCAGGATGCACAACAACGTCGACACGGCTTTCATCGACCGGGAACAGGTGACAGGCCTCAATCAGTTCCAGGCCCTTGTTCATTAAGGTCGCGGAATCGATGGAAATCTTGTCTCCCATGCTCCAGTTGGGGTGCGCAATGGCCTGGGCCAGAGTTGCCTTGGCCATGTCTTGCGCTGACCAGAGCCGGAAAGGCCCGCCCGACGCGGTCAGGATGATCTTCTCAATCCCCTCCGGACGTTCGAAGTCGAAGACCTGATGGATGGCATTGTGTTCGGAATCAACCGGCAGAATGACGCTGTTGTGTTTGCGGGCCTCGGCCATGACCAGTTCACCGGCACAAACCAGGGTCTCCTTGTTCGCCAGTGCAACGATCGCCCCCCGCCGTATCGCCGAAAGCGTCGGCGACAGACCTGCTGCACCGACAATGGCCGACATGACCCATTCAGCGGGTCTTTGCGCGGCCTCGTCCAATGCTTCCGGACCTGCTCCGCAGAAAATGCCGGTTCCTGCCAATGCTTCTCGGAGCGCACCGTATAGCGATGGCTCACCGATAGCGGCAAACCCTGCATTCATCTCGATTGCAAGACCGGCCAGCGCATCGACATTGGTATGAGCGGTCAGCGCCTCAACGCGGTAAGCACCGTTCCCACGGCGCAAAAGGTCGCAGGTACTCTCACCCACCGAGCCGGTCGCTCCAAGAATGGAGACAGAACGCTGGTGCGTCACCTCACCCACTCATGCCTCCGGTCAAGGCGGCGAACAGCGTGATCACGATGGCAAAAACGGGCGCCGCCACAACAAGGGAGTCCAGACGGTCCATGACACCCCCATGGCCGGGGATGATCTGGCCAGAATCCTTCACGCCAAAGCGCCGTTTGATCCCGGACTCAAGCAGATCGCCCACTTGAGCGGCAAGAGACACAAGCACGGCCAGAACCGCTGCCCGGTCAATCTCGGCACTGAGCATGCTGGCAAGGGCAACGCCAATGACGGTGGCACCAACAAGGCCGCCGACCGCACCAGACCAGGTCTTACCGGGGCTGATCGCAGGAGCCAGTTTGGGCCCCTTGATCAGTTTGCCCGCAATGAAGGCTGCGGTATCGGTGCTCCAGATGACAAAGAACAGCCACAGCAACGCACCACCGCCGCCCTCTGCCTCACGGATCCAGAGCAATGCCATCAACGGCAATGCGGCATAAATCATACCAGCGGCCGCCCAGCCGCCGCCTTCGCCACCGCGCCGGATGAGCGAGAACATGGCCGTGCCGATACCGCCCATGAACAGGAGGTAGAGGGCCAGAATGATACCCCCGGTATAGGCTGACATGGCGATCCAGATCGCCACAACGGCCGCCATGGCAGCCCATTTGCCGGCACAGCCGGTCATGGCAAACCATTCGTGCACGACGCTCAGCGCCAGAATCAGCATCAACCCGGCAAGCCACCAGCCACCCAGAACAGCAGCAGCAATCGCAATGGTCGCCATGACCACGCCGGAAAGGATGCGGAGCCCCAATTCGGAGCTCGCTTTGTCAAGAAACCGCGACAGCGCCATAACGTCGATCACGTTGTTGATACTCGTCGATGGCAGCTTCCATATCGGCACGGCCGAAATCGGGCCACAGAACGGGAATGAAGACCATTTCGGAATAGGCTGATTGCCAGGAAAGGAAGTTGCTTAGCCGCTGCTCTCCACTGGTCCGCACGATGAGATCGGGATCAGGGATCCCTGCTGTATCCAGGCGCGCGGCCAGCATTTCTTCGTCGATCGCTTCGGGGCTCAACTGTCCCTCGCAACACTCCTTGGCCAGAGTACGCACAGCTCTGATGATCTCATCACGGCCGCCGTAATTGAGAGCTACTGTGACGTTCAGCGCCTTACCGTCCGCGGTTTCCCGCTCGGCATGCGCCATGATTTCTAGAATATCGGGTGCAAGACCGGTGCGATCACCAAGAAACCCAAGGTGAATACCGCGGCCCTTGAGATGACTGATTTCCTTCTTCAGATAGAAACGCAACAACCCCATGAGGTCATCGACCTCTGCTTCCGGTCGTTTCCAGTTCTCGGATGAAAAGGCAAAGACCGTCAGATAGCCAATACCCAACTCGATGCATGCACGCAGGGTGCGGCGCAGAGCCTCAGCCCCGGCCTGATGGCCGGCCGCACGCGGAAGGCCGCGCAGCTTTGCCCAGCGGCCGTTGCCGTCCATGATGACGGCGACATGCTGGGGTGGCGGAGGTTTGGTCTCGGATTTCTGTTCGGCTGCGGACACGCGGAGATCAGACCTGCATGATTTCGGCCTGTTTGGCCTCAAGCATCTCATCGATCCGGGCGACTTCGGCGTCGGTCAGTTCCTGCGTATCGTCGGAATGACCGCGTTGCTCGTCCTGTGAGATATCACCGTCCTTTTCCATCTTCTTGAGCGTATCCATGCCATCGCGTCGCACATTACGCACAGCCACCTTTGCCTGCTCGGCGTATTTGCCGGCGACACGGGTAAGATCAATGCGGCGCTCTTCGTCCAACGCGGGAATGGGGACACGCACGGTCTGTCCGTCAACCTGAGGGTTCAAACCCAGTCCTGCGTCACGGATCGCCTTCTCTGTTGCCTTGACCAGGCCCTTGTCCCAGACCTGAACGGTGAGCAGGCGCGGCTCTGGCACACCAACACTTCCGACCTGATTAACCGGCATCTCGCTGCCATAGGCTTCGACCATGACGGGATCGAGTAGGCTGATCGAGGCACGACCCGTCCGCAGACCGCCAAACTCCTTTTTGAGGACTTCCACTGCGCCTTCCATGCGCCGTTTCAGGTCCTTGATCTCAAATTCAGCCATGATCGTCTCCTTCGGTAATCAGCGTGGACCTTCCCTCACCCAGCAATGCAGCTGCGAGAGAACCTTCCTCGTGTAGTGAAAACACCAGCACCGGCAACCTATTGTCGCGTGCAAGGGAAATGGCAGCCGCATCCATAACCTTCAGGTTGCGTGCCAGAATTTCAGTATAGGTCAATTCGTCGTAGCGCACCGCATCGGGGTCGGTTTTGGGGTCGGCCGAATAGACGCCGTCCACCTGGGTCGCCTTGAGAAGTGCATGACATCCCATCTCCACGGCCCGGAGTGCCGCTGCCGTATCGGTCGTGAAGAACGGATTGCCGGTTCCTGCGGCAAAAATCACGACACGGCCCTTTTCCATATGCGCGACCGCGCGTGGACGAACATAGGGTTCGCAGACCGTTGGCATGGGAATGGCCGAAAGCACCCGTGCGTCCAGGCCCGCATTCTTGAGGGAGTTTTCCAGTGCCAGGGCGTTAATGACGGTTGCCAACATGCCCATGTAGTCGGCCGTTGCGCGCTCCATGCCCTGTGCAGCGCCTGCAACGCCCCTGAAAATGTTACCGCCGCCGACCACCAGACAGACTTCCGTGCCCAGACGGCATGCTGCGGCGATATCTTCGGCGATGCGGTCAACCTGCGAGGGATCAACGCCATAGGCGCGCTCACCAAGCAGGGCTTCGCCCGAAACCTTGATCAGGACCCTCTTGTAGCGCAACGCCTTGCCCATACGCCTGTTCCCAGCCTCATCTAGTTCTGCCCACCTTGGGCAATCTAACCAAACAGAAACGGCCCGCCTAGCGAAAGGCGAGCCGTTTCCTGTTGATCACATCATAACGCGCAGGATCAGGAGCGGCCTGTCATGGCCGCAACCTCGGCTGCGAAGTCTTCTTCTTTCTTCTCGATGCCCTCGCCCAGGCCATAACGCACAAAGCCCGAAACCTTCACAGGCGATCCCAGATCCTTGGAAGCCTGTTCGAGAACTTTGGAGATACGGTTTTCACCGTCGATGACAAAGACCTGCTCACAAAGCACGACTTCCTCGTAGTACTTGCGCAGACGACCTTCGACCATTTTGGCAATGATCTCTTCAGGCTTGCCTGATTCGCGGGCCTGCTCGGAAAGAACCTGACGTTCACGCTCGACCTGAGCGGGATCAAGATCGTCAACCGTCACCGATTCCGGCTTGGTCGCGGCAATGTGCATGGCAAGCTGCTTGCCAAGCGCGGCCAGCTTTTCGGTATCGCCTTCAGATTCCAGCGCCACAATCACGGCGATTTTGCCAAGGCCCGGAGCGATGGCCGAATGCACATAGCCCGTAACAACGCCAGAACTGACCGAAAGCGAAGCGCAGCGGCGAAGCTGCATGTTCTCGCCAATGGTCGAGATGAGGGCGGTGAGTTTGTCCTGCACGGAACCATCGCTGTCGGGATAGCCCGTCCCTGCCAGCTTTTCGAGGTCTCCGCCGGCATCCAGGGCGAGATGGGCGCACTGGCCGACAAATTCCTGGAAAGTCTCATTACGGGCAACAAAATCGGTCTCTGCGTTGATCTCGATCACCGCGCCGGTCTTGCCATCAGCCGAAGCCGACATGCCGACCAGACCGTCAGACGCGACACGACCGGCCTTTTTGGCCGCTGCGGCCAGACCTTTGGTGCGCAGCCAATCAACTGCAGCCTCCATGTCGCCTTCGTTCTCGATCAAAGCCTTCTTGCAGTCCATCATGCCGGCGCCAGACTTCTCACGAAGTTCCTTGACCATACCTGCTGTAACATCAGCCATCTTCATATCTCCACGTAGCGCGCGAGCCGAAACCCGCGGCATTAAGCCTTTCCGTTACCCGGTTCAGGCTTCCTTTGTTGCGGTCTCAGCTGCTTCCGCAGGTGCGGCCTCGGCAGCAGGCGTCTCAGCTACAGGTGCCTCGGCGGCAGCAGGAGCTTCAGCGGCAGCAGGTTCCATGACGGGTTCCTCGGCAGCGCCGGGATCTTCCATGGCGATTTCTTCAACCGTATCCTGCGCACCAAGGTCACCACCAGCAGCAGAAACTTCAGCCTGAATACCGTCCAGAGCCGCTCCGGCAACCAGGTCGCAGTAAAGAGCGACCGCACGGATGGCGTCGTCGTTACCGGGGATCACCATGTCGATGCCATCAGGATTGCTGTTTGAGTCCACAACGGCGGCGATGGGAATGCCCAGCTTGTTGGCTTCGGCAATCGCGATGCCTTCCTTGTTCGTATCGATGATGAACAGGATATCAGGCAGGCCAGCCATGTCCTTGATGCCGCCCAGCGCACGCTCAAGCTTGTCGCGCTCGCGGGTCATGCGCAGAACCTCTTTCTTCGTGAGGCCTTCGGTGTCCTGGGCCAGACGCTCTTCGAGCTCACGCAGGCGCCGGATCGAGATCGACATCGTCTTCCAGTTGGTCAACATGCCGCCGAGCCAGCGATGGTTCACGTAGTACTGACCGCAACGGCGTGCGGCTTCAGCAATCGGCTCCTGTGCCTGGCGCTTCGTGCCGACGAACAGAACGCGGCCGCCGCCAGCGACAATGTCGCGGATCTGCTGCAACACGTTGCGCATGATCGGCACGGTCTGCTGCAGATCGATAATGTGAACGTCGTTACGTTCACCAAAAATGTAGGACTGCATCTTCGGATTCCAGCGACGTGTCTGGTGTCCAAAGTGGACGCCTGCTTCCAGGAGCTGGCGCATTGTAAATTGCGGCATCGCCATGATGACGTTTCCTTTACCGGTTGAACCTCCGCGGACAGAACCAACCATTTGGTCGGCACCGGATGGCTAGGGCATATGACGCCCTGAAGCCTGTGATCCACGTGTGGAGTGTGATTTGTTAGGCAAGTGAGCGGTGTTTAACGCGCTCCGACCGCCGTTTCAAGAGGAAGAATGCGCGCGGACGGCAGTCTGGTGCCGCGATCACGATAACTGTCAGAGACCAGGGCAACACCGGGAACAGCTTCGATCTGTGCCCGCAGGCCCGGCGACAGGGCAAATCGGCCCTTCATGGCAATGTCGATCTGCCTTCCATCGCCCGGCTCGTAGGCCAGCAAGATCCGGCCGTGCCCTCTCTCACCGGTTTCAAGCGCGCGTTGCAAACGTTCCAAGGACAGCTCAGGACCGGCGGAAACCTGGAAGACCGAACATGCACCTGCTGCAGCATCATCAAGACTGGACACACGGCGTGCCGAGAACTTGGCCATTTCGCCTTCGACACGAACTTCTGCCTCGATCAGGACCGGCTTCTGGGCATCCAGGAGTTCGCGGGCAGAGGCCAGCGCTTCAGAAAACAGCACGATTTCATGACTGCCGCTAAGGTCCGAGACGACGGCAAAGGCAAACCGGTTACCACTTCCGCTTGTGCGCTCCCTGCGTGAAACCGGCACGGCGGCAAGCTTGAAGTAGGATCCACCTTCCTCAATCGCTTTGGTCTCGGCTTCCAGGAAGGTCACAACGCCAAGTTGCTCCAGGGTTTCCCGATAGGGTTCCAGGGGATGCGAAGAGAGATGAAAGCCAATTGCTTCGAACTCTTCCTTGAGTGCATCGGACTTGATCCAGGGTTCAACCTCGATCATCTGCGGTTTGGGCGCAGGGGCGCCACCACCGCCACCAAAGAGGTTTTCCTGCTGACTGGCGGCTTCCTCGGCCATGACGGCGTTGTGGCGCACCATCATCTCGACATTGGCAACGACACGTGCACGGTTTGAATCCAGGCTGTCGAAGGCCCCTGCCCGCGCCAGGTTTTCAATCTGGCGTTTGTTCATGACCCGATGGTCCAGGCGCCCGGCAAAGTCGAAGAGATCCGTGAATTCTCCGTTCGCATCGCGCTCAGCCACAAGATCAGCCATGGCTGCCGCGCCAACATTCTTGACCGCTGCCAGGGCGTAACGAACGGCAGACGGCTCATCGGCAGGGCGTTCGACCGTGAAGGCCACGCCGGAGCGATTCACATCAGGCTGGAGCAGCGGGATGTCCTTGCGGCCAAGTTCCTGCTGGAAAATGTTGAGCTTGTCCGTTGTTCCCATATCAAGCGTCATGGATGCGGCAAGGAACTCAACCGGGTGGTTGGCCTTCAACCAGGCGGTTTGATAGGCAACAATGGCATAGGCCGCGGCATGGCTCTTGTTGAAGCCGTACCCCGCGAACTTGTCGACCAGATCAAAGATGAAGGAGGCCTGCTTGCCATCAACCTCCAGCTTTATGGCGCCATCAACAAAACGGTCACGCTGGGCAGCCATCTCGGCCTTGATCTTCTTGCCCATGGCCCGACGCAACAAATCGGCTTCACCAAGGCTGTAACCCGCCAGGATCTGGGCAATCTGCATCACCTGCTCCTGATAGATGATGATGCCATAGGTTTCCTTCAGCACGGCTTCCAGCTTGGGATGGAGGTAATCGACCTCCTCACGCCCGTGCTTGCGGTGGCAGAAGCTGGGGATGTTCTCCATCGGGCCTGGACGATAGAGCGAAACCAACGCGATGATGTCTTCGATGGTGTCGGGCTGGAGCTGGCGCAGTGCATCGCGCATGCCCTGGCCTTCAAGCTGGAAGACACCAACCGTCTCGGCACGGCTCAGCATGTCGTAGGTCTTCTTGTCGTCGAGCGGAAGCTGATCAAGGTCGATGATCACATCCTTCTGGGCCAGCAACTCGACAGCACGTTGCAGAACCGTAAGCGTCTTCAGGCCCAGAAAGTCGAACTTCACCAGCCCGGCCTTTTCCACGTCCTTCATGTGGAACTGTGAAACCGGCATGTCCGAGCGCGGATCACGGTAAAGCGGGATCAGCTCCTGCAAGGGCCGGTCACCAATGACGACACCTGCGGCATGGGTACTGGCGTGCCGGAACAGGCCTTCAAGTTTCAGCGCCGTATCGATCAGGCGCGCAACTTCGGGTTCTCTTCGCGCCTCCTTGAGCGGCTGCTCACTATCAAGCGCTTGCTGGAGCGAGATCGGGTTGGCCGGATTGACCGGAACCATCTTGGCCAGACGGTCAACCTGCCCATAAGGCATCTCGAGCACACGGCCGACATCGCGCACCACAGCGCGGGCCTGAAGCGTTCCGAACGTGATGATCTGTGCAACACGATCTTCACCATAACGGCGCTGCACATAGGCAATCACCTCATCGCGGCGATCCTGGCAGAAGTCGATGTCGAAATCCGGCATCGACACACGTTCGGGGTTGAGGAACCGCTCGAACAGGAGACCAAAGCGGATCGGATCAAGGTTCGTGATCGTCAGCGACCATGCGACCAC
Organism: uncultured Alphaproteobacteria bacterium; assembly: GCA_943787175.1. Lineage (GTDB taxonomy): Bacteria > Pseudomonadota > Alphaproteobacteria > SP197 > SP197 > SP197. The sequence goes on along the minus strand of CALSLK010000033.1, from coordinate 6,583 downwards.
AGAGCCAGCGCCCGAGCCACGGCCGGGCCCTACGGGAATGCCCTGCTCCTTGGCCCATTTGATGAAGTCGGCAACGATCAGGAAGTAGCCGGGAAACTCCATGCCGACGATAACATCAAGTTCGAAGGCAAGGCGGTCGCGGTAGATCTTCCCGATCTCCTTGCTCTCGTCCTCGCTCATCTCATCGGTAAAGACATGTTCGGCAAGGCGCGCCTCAAGCCCTTCAGATGCCTGACGACGCAACTCATCTTCTTCGGGCGCGCCATCCTCCGAGGGGTAAGGAGGCAGAATGGGTGGCCGTTTGGGCGACATCACCGCGCAGCGGCGCGCGATGACAAGCGTGTTGGCAATGGCTTCGGGAAGGTCGGCGAAGAGATAGGCCATCTCATCGGCCGTCTTGAAATAGTGCTGGTCGGTGACACGTCGCCGGTCGACGCGATTGACGGTCGCGCTGTCGGCAATACACATCAGCGCGTCGTGCGCCTCATGCATGGCCGCATCCACGAACATCACATCGTTGGTTGCCACCAGGGGAAGGTCGAATTCATAGGCCAGCTTGATCAGGGCCGCTTCACTTTGCTGTTCTTCAGGCGTGTCGTGGCGCTGCAACTCGACATAAAGCCGATCCGGGAAAAGCTCTGCCAGTCTCTTTGTTACCTCGCGCGCCTCACCAAGGCGGTTTTCCAGGATACGACGCGCAACGGGCCCTGCTGGGCCGCCGGTAAGACAGATCAATCCATCCGTGCTGCCATGAAGATCATCAATCGCGATCGAGGCGATATCGCCTGGCTCTGACTCAAGATAGGACTTGCTGATGAGATTAAGCAGGTGGCCGTAACCCACCTCGTCCTGCGCAAGCAGAACCACACGTTCGGTGTCCTCCCAGCCATGCGGCATCTCATCGCCGCTGCGTACCGCAAGAAGAGTCCCCATGATCGGTTGGACGCCCTTTGAGACGCACGCCGATGTAAACTCCAGCGCACCAAACATGTTTCCGGTGTCGGTGATCGCCATAGCCGGCATGCGATGATCGGCACAAAGCTTTACCAGATCCGGAATCTTGACCGCGCCCTCCAACAGGGAGAAAGGCGTGTGGGCGCGCAGATGAACGAAGCCTGAAGTGCTCATGCGCCAGCATCACACGTTTCCGAGCGTCTGAGTGAACGTCCAGACACGAAACGTGTGGACATGTGTTCGATACACTGCCCCCTGGATTGCGGAACCTGGAACTACAGAGACCTACCAAGACTGGACATCCCTGGCCCATGCCCCATATCGAAGGTCAGAATTGGAGAACCGCACCATGGCTGATACCCCCATTCAAGGCTTGCACCACGCCGCCTACCGTTGTCGAGATTCCGAAGAGACCCGAACATTCTATGAAGGTTTCCTTGGCTTGCCGCTCGCCAACGCCTTTGAAATCAAAACGACCATGACCGGGCGCGAATCAAGCGTGCTCCACAGCTTCTATGAGATGGGCGACGGCTCCTTCATGGCCTTCTTTGAATCACCCAACGATCCCTTTGAGTTCAAGGATCAGCACGATTTTGACCTCCACATCGCACTCGAAGTCGATATGGACACGCTCAAAGACATGTTTGCCAAGGGCAAGGCAGCCGGTATCGAAACCCGCGGCATTGCCGACCATGGGTTCATTCATTCGATCTACTTCCGCGATCCCAACGGCTATATCGTGGAACTGACGGCCCCCGTTGAATCAGGTAAGGGCGGAAGCACAAGATCGCCCCATGAGGCGCTTGCTGCCTGGCAGGAAAGCAAGGCCTCCTAAACCGGAGGTTCCCCGGCCATCGTTGCGCGGTGCACGACACGCCGGAAACCGGGTTTTCCATTCCGTGCCTCAAAATCGTCATCGATGGCGCAATGCATCGTCACGCGATTGTCCCAAAGGCCCAGCGTGCCGTTTTCCCAGTGCATACGGCAGGTGAACTCCGACCGTTCTGAATGCGCAAAGAGAAACTCTAGCAACGGCCGACTTTCCTCAAACGTCATGTTCTCGAACCGTTGCGTATAAGTCCGGTTGACGTAAAGCGCCTTGCGGCCGGTCTGGGGGTGCGTAATGACAACCGGGTGCGTCGATTCATCCCCGATTCCTGCCTTGGCATTCATCCCCTTGAAACCATCGTAGTAATCCATGCCATGGGAAGAATGCACAGCACGCAGCCCGGCAAGAACACCCTTCAACCCGTCTGAAAGCGTTTCATAGGCCAGGTACAGGTTGGCAAAGCCGGTATCCCCGCCGAACTCTGGAACCTCGAGCGCATAGAGTGCGGCTCCGTTTGAAGGCTTGGGCTTGAAGGTGACATCGGCATGCCAGGGACCGCCCCAGTTTCTGTGTTCGTCGGGTTCCTTCACGATCGCGATGATCTCGGGCACCTCCTCGATGCTCTCGACATAGGGATGTGCTTCAAGAGCACTGAACCGCGCGGCAAAATCGCGGTGCTGTTGGGGAGTCAGGTTCTGGTTCCGGAAATAGATCACCAGATAATCGAGCCAGGCCTGGTGGATCGCATCGAACTGCTGGTTCGATATCTCACCAGAGAGATCAACGCCGACAATCTCGGCACCTATGGCCCCGGTCAGCGGGCGTATCTCTATCTTTCCTGTCATGGCCAAACCTTCTCGCTGGGTACCAGCATCAGAGATCCATTGATCAGGCCATTAGAGCGCATGCCCTGCCCCGGAACAATCTTGGCAGCCAGGACACGTCTCTCACTGGAACCAGTCAGCACGGCTGCTAGTCTCTCCCAACAATTCAACGGGAGTTTGCCATGACTGACGAAACCGTAACCCGCATTCGTGGCGGCTGGGTTGTCGCGTTCGACGGAACGAACCATCGCATCATCAGGGATGGCGTCGTCATCGTGCGTGGCGGAACGGTTGCCTCATGTCGGCAAGGATTGGGACGGGCAAGCAGACAGGGAAATCGATGCTCGCAATGATCTTGTGATGCCCGGTCTCGTCAACGTGCACTCTCATGTCGGTGCTCATGCCGGTGATCGCATGGTCTTCGACGGTGGTCGCCGTGACCTCTTCCGCTCGGGCTTTCTCAACTACTGCACGGGCAAGGGCATCAACGGTCCTACCATTCATGATCACGAACGCCCAGAAGCCGGTATCCGTTTCAGCCTTGCCTCTCTCTCTGAAATGCGGCGCCACAACCGTGGTCGACATGGGCGGCGAACTGGGCGGCGGTTCAGAAGACGGTGGCATGGGCCCCATGGTGGAACTCGCCGGCGAACTGGGTATCCGGCTCTACACATCTCCTGGTTATGCCTCGGCGCAACACTATTTCGACCAGGGCGGGCGTCATCGCATGCACTGGGACGAAGAAGCCGGCCTGCGTGGCCTGGAGAAAGCCGTCAGCTTTATCGAAAACTATGACGGCGCCTTTGATGGGCGCATTCGCGGCATCCTGGTGCCGCTGGAGTATCACACCGCAACCCACGACCTGCTGCGCCGAACCAAGGAAGCGGCAAAAGACCTGAACGTGGGCATCACCACACACTGTGCGGAATCAGTTCTGGAAACCCATGACTCGATCCGCGAGCACGGCCTGACACCGGTTTCGATGCTCTACGAACTAGGCTTCCTGGGTCCCGAAGTCGTGCTGGGTCACGGGCTCTACACAGCAGGCCACAGCCAGATCGCCTTTCCCTATGGCGATGACCTGGCCAAGCTTGCCGAAACCGGCACCACCATCGCCCATTGCCCCCTGGTCTTTGCACGGCGCGGTCTTCACCTGGAATCCTTCCAGCGTTATCTCGACGCTGGTGTGCCCATGGCCATGGGAACCGACAGCTATCCCCAGGACATTCTGGGCGAGATGAAGTTCGCGTCCCTGATGGGCAAGATTGCCGATCGGGACCATGAAAACGCGCGCACACGCGATGTCTTCAACGCCGCCACCCTGGGCGGCGCCAAGGGCCTGAACCGTCCGGACCTGGGCAGGCTGGAAGCCGGTAGTGCTGCCGATATCGTCATCTGTGATTTTGCAAAGATGCGCATCGGTCCGTTCCTCGACCCGATCAAGGCACTGGTTCAGTGCTGCGACGGCGAAGTCGTCAAACATGTCATGGTCCAGGGCAGCATGCTGGTCGAAGACGGCCGCCTGACAGTCTGGGACGAAGATGAACTTCTCAACGACGTCCGTGATTCCACCGATCATGCCTGGAATCAGTTTGCCGACTATTGGCCTGACAACGTCGCAATCGAAGAGACCTTCCCGGCGTCATACGAGGCTTGGGAAGGTGACCGCCAGTCCTGAGGCTTTGCTATGAGATCACAGCGCGCTCAAGCTGGCCTTGAGTGAAGGCACAGCGCACTCGAGAAAGGCGACCACCTTCCTTGGCGCAGGTGAAGGGTGTGAGATCACCATGTTCACCGGGACCGGTTCGATTTCGTAGTCTTGAAGAACAACCTCGAGGCGACCAGCCGCAACGTCAGGTGCTGCCTGATAAAGGAACAGTGGCGCAAAACCGCCGATTGATATGAGTGCGTCGACGACAGCCCCTGCCGAATCCAGGGTCAGGCGCGGTGCCGCCTTGATCTCCAGCTTACGGCCAGACTCGGGTAAGCAAACTTCCAGGGCTCGGTCGGATTCCAGCGGTTGAATCCGATGCAGTCCCTGCTCCGGCAGATCGTGCGGCGACGATGGCCGCCCTACGGACATCGAGGTAGTCCGGACTGGCGCATATGACCTGACGCATGCTGCCCAGCCTGACCGCATGCAGTGCACTCGAAGACAGCTCGCCCATGCGCACGGCCAGATCCACACCGTCATCGTCGAGATCGAGCACCCGGTTGGTTGCGATCAGACGCACCGCTAATGTCCTCATGCTTACGCATGACTTCATGAACAACAGGAAGGACATGGCGACGGGCAAAGAGCTCGGGCGCTGTGATGGTCAGCAGGCCTTTCGCGCCGAGGAACTCCCCAGAGACCTCACGCTCGGCCGCCTCGATGTCATTGAGAATACGCAGAGTATCTTGGTAGTAGCGTCGGCCACTCTCGGTTACCGAGACCTTGCGGGTCGTTCGAACCAGAAGTCGCACACCAAGATGTTCCTCTAGTTCCGAAACCTTCCGTGAAACGGTTGGCAAAGGAATTCGCAGAACACGCGCAGCCGCCGAGAAGCCACCCTCCTCGACCACCGCCGCAAAGATCTTCATGCCGTCGAAGCGGTCCATTTATCTCAAAATTGTTAATAATGTTCCTTGAACAAGCTCCATTATCCTAATCAAGACAAAGAATACAATACACCCACCCGGCACGCCTGGTGGTGGCCCTGCAGGCAGAACCATCAGGAGCATCGTAAGAACACCAGTTACCTATTGGAGGCAGTCATGCCCTTGGACAAGTCAGACCAGCTCAAGAACCGTCGCGACATCGGACAGGTCGTGTTCGTTCAGGAGAAGATCATGACGGCTCGAAACCGAAGCTCGTGTTGCGTCGGTGTGGAGTCAGCATTGGAAGCTGATGTCGGCTTCGAAGGACTCAAGCGAAGGCTTGCCGAAGGCAGTCCCTCGAGCAAGGCATGGCTTGAGAAACTGCTTCGCGTTGCCGGCACCAGCTAGACTTCTTTGAAGTTCAGTTTTTCAGAAGAGAACCCAGGCCGCCAATAACGGAACCTTCACCGACGCTCTCGCCCGAGTTCGATTGCGGGGCAGCAGCCCACATCCGCCCGGCAAGCCGCGAGAACGGCAGACTCTGGAGCCAGACGGTGCCCGGTCCCTGCAATCGCACGAAGAAGAACCCTTCTCCGGCAAACATCATGCTCTTGATGCCGCCAACGGACTCAACCTCGTATTCCACGTCAGACGTCATCGCAGCAAGGCAGCCGGTGTCGGCGTGCAGCACTTCCCCGGGCTTGAGCTCACGTTTGATGAGCGAGCCGCCAACATGGACAAAGACCCAGCCGTCGCCATCCAGCTTCTGAAGGATGAAACCTTCACCACCGAACAGGCCGGTCAGGATCTTCTTCTTGAAGGCGATCCCCATCGAGACGCCTTTGGCTGCCGCAAGAAAGCTGTCCTTCTGGCAGATCAGGGTGCCGCCGACCTCAGACAGTTTGATCGGCAGAATGGTGCCTGGATAAGGCGCGGAAAACCCGACATGGGCCTTGCCCGAACCGTTGTGGGTAAAGACGGTCGTGAAGAGTCCCTCACCTGAAATCAGGCGTTTTCCAGCTCCGGCCAGTTTGCCGAAGAACCCGCCTTCCTGGCCCGAGGCATCGCCAAGGACCGACGACATTTCAATATCGGAATCCTTGTACATCATGGCTCCGGCCTCAGCGACGGCGCTCTCGCCGGGATCAAGCTCGATCTCGACATACTGCGTGCTGTTGCCTTCAATCCTGTAATCGACTTCGTCGGTTCCGCTCATGTCACTCTCCCCCAGGGTTCAATATCCAGCTTCATCATTCTCACAAACAACAATGCCTGCAAGCCTGTTTTGGCTGCAGTCTAACGCTCGGGATCGAACGCGACCTTGTGTTCCTGCAACGTGTTACCGCCATCAACGACGATGAGCTGGCCCGTGAGATAACTGGCCTCTTCACTCGCC
>CALSLK010000032.1 GCA_943787175.1 uncultured Alphaproteobacteria bacterium | reverse complement strand
GAGGGATTCTATGGCGCCGACATCTTCCGGGACAAATGCATCGGCGTCGTACCGCGCTTGCCGGTTGATTTCGGCACGATCATCGCTGCAGCGCCAGATCAGATCGGGCTTCAGGCCGATGATGGAGTACCTGCCGCGAATCGCTCCACCTTCGACGGATTCCAGAAGGAAGCTGTTGGGCTGACCGCTGGCCAGTTTCAGCATGGCCGAAACAGGTGTTTCAAGATCGGCAACCAGCTTGGTCCAGACGACCTGGGGCTGGTTTTCGCGGTAACGCGCCTCAAAGGCGTCGCTGTCGGGCGCGTAGGTCGTCATCTCAGAAATACTGTTCCAGCAGGCGCTCATCGATTTCAATCGACGTCGCATTGAACATCGCCGCACTGTTCTGATCGATCACATCGGAGATCATGCCGTTGGTCACCGAAATCTCGACGCTTCGGTAACCGTCCGGATCGACCAGCACATCGGTTTCCACAACATCAAGGATACGCGCAACAACCTGCGCCGTGTTGTCGACGGAGGGGCTGACGACAACCGCCCCGGCATCGGCGGCAAAGACTGCCGTCACGGTTTCAAAGCCGACATTGTCCAGGGTTGGCGTCTGGGTCCGCGTGAAGGTCTGAAGTTCGTCGAAGGAGGCGCCGGTTTCGACAAAGACCTCCGTGACGTCACCGAACGACCCGACTTCCTGCGCAAGAGCCATTGCGGCTACTTCGGCCTGGGCTGCCAGCTCTTGATGTTGCCAGTCCTGTCGCACCTGCTCTTCGACCTCATCAAAGGGGCGCAAACGCTCCAGCGTGATTTCGGTTACTTCCACCACCAGAAGCCCGCCATCGTTCGTTTCGATAACGGTTGAAGGAAAATCGAGCTCGCCGAAGAACACCTCGTCCAGAAAGCCGGGGACGGTCGGGATGATCTGCAATGACATGGGGTCTTCCGGCGTGCCGTCAGGATCAATGTCCGTCACAGTTTTGACGTTGAGGTCCAGTGCCTGGGCAGTTTCCTGCACGGTCGCGCCGGCTGCGAGTTGGTCGTCGAGTTCGTTGGCCAGACCATAGATCGACTCGCGCGCCATGCGCAGTCTCAGTTCGCTCTCGATGGTCTCTCGGGCATCCTCGAAGGAAGTCACGTCCTCCGGCTTGATTTCCGCAACCCGAAACAGAAGCCAGCCGCCCAGAGGGGAGGCAAGCGGTGCTGTCACCGAGCCTTCCGGCGTAGTGAAGATCGGATCGGACAGTTCGGCAAACAGATCGGCGCGTGTGAACCAACCCAGCTCCAGTTCCTCTGCCTCCATGCCAGCTTCATCAAAGGCAACCTGTGCGAAGTCGGCACCTCCCTCGATTGCCTGATGGGCGCTGACGGCTTCTTCTTCCGTGGCAAACGGTATCTGCTGCAGGCGGCGCTGCTCCGGGTCGGTCCATGCACCTGCGGAACTGGCATAGGCTTCCTGAATGGCTTCCTCGGTGATCTCGACGGTTTCGGCCAGATCATCAGGATAGATCAGAAGGTAATCTGCCGAACGGTATTCAGGCGCTTCATAATTACCGAGATTCTCTTCGTAGTAGTTCCGAAGGTCACTGGTTTCCGCTGTGGGAAGGGGCACCAGCTTGTCATTGGGTATGACTGCCAGTTCCACGACCCTTTGCTCCGTGCGATGCCTGAACACACTGTCGATCAGTGTCGATGGAGGCGGAGGCACCGCGCCGATGCTGTTGACGAACTGACCTTCGCTGATCTGGTTGGAGAGAATGGCGAGGTAACGTGCTTCCGACAGCCCGTTGGTTGCCAGAACTCCCTGGAAGACTGCAGGGTCGAAGACGCCTGAATTATTGAAGAACGCAGCATTGCCCGCGATGTCGTTGCGCAGGGTCTCGGCATCGATTGTGATGCCCATGTCACGCGCGGCGTTTGATTCCAGGGTGCGCAGAATCAGTTGGTCCAATGCCAGCCGTGCCAAGGCCTGTGCCAGTTCCGAACCCTGTTCGACAGGAACGCCAGAATTCTGCAGCGGCTGCACCTGGTTGCGATAGGCAAGCTGCAGGTCGCGAATGTCGACCTCGCTGGATCCGACTTCGGCTACCCGTGTTTCGCCACGATTGATGAAGATATCGCCGACACCCCAGCCGACAAAGCTGAGAGCGATCAGGCCGAGAAGGATCTTGGCGGGCCACGAAGAGGCGCCCTTGCGCATTTGCGTCAGCATGATGGGTCTTTCTCGGCTTTCGTTGGGGCTCTTGGAAGGGCGCGCATCTTAGTTTGGCACCCGAGACGGTCTATAGGCGGCAACGGGTCTTTCACGCAAGAAATCCATGGTTTCGCGGGATTGATCGGGCGTGATAGCAAGGCAGCATCACGGTCGAAGAAGGAATCGGAACATGCGTTCGCTGGTCGCGGGAAACTGGAAGATGAATGGACTTACCTCAGACGCCCTGGAACGCGCACAGGCAATCTGTGCAAAGGCAGGGATGGTTTGCCGTGCGATGTCCTGGTCTGCCCACCGGCAACTCTAATCGGCACAATGACTCGTGCTTTCCAGGATTCGGGAATCACCCTGGGTGGCCAGGATTGCCATGCAGAGGATTCCGGAGCCTACACGGGTGATGTTGCCGCACCCATGCTGGCGGACTTTGGTTGCAGTCATGTCATCGTTGGTCACTCCGAGCGGCGCCGCGATCATGCCGAATCCGATGCCTTGATCGCATCGAAAGCCGCCGCTGCTCATCGCGCTGGCCTTGTTGCGATCATCTGCCTTGGCGAAAGTGCTACGGAACGGGAAGAGGGCAGGGCCAGCGACGTGGTTTCGGCGCAACTCGCCGGTTCGTTGCCACCCGGCGCAACGCCAGACAATACGGTCGTAGCCTACGAACCGGTCTGGGCCATCGGAACCGGAAACACGGCAACGCCCACCGATGTCGCTGAATACATGCCTTGCTCCGTCAGCAATTGGTCGCGGCTCTCGGAGAGGACGGAAATAACGTGCGGCTCCTCTACGGTGGCTCTGTCAATGCCGGTAACGCGGATGAATTGCTCTCGGTCGATCATGTCAATGGCGCTTTGGTCGGCGGCGCCAGCCTGAAGCCAGATGATTTCTGGGCCATTGTCTCGGCGGGCCGGTCGGCTTGATCCTGTGGTCACGAAGAACCATTTGACCCATCAAGGGCTATGGCGCTCCAACAACCACTGTGCTAAACGCTCGCCGTCCGACGTGAAAAGCGCCGGAAACTGTCCAACCGCAACCACATCATAGGTTCCCGTGCAGACGATCCTCGTCATCCTGCATGTTTTGTTCGCGCTTTCGATCGTTGGCCTTGTTCTGCTTCAGCGCAGCGAGGGCGGCGGCCTTGGCATGGGCGGTGGCGGCGGAGGTGGCGGCGCCGGGGGCATGAGCGGCCTGATGTCGGCCCGTGGCACCGCAAACCTGCTGACCCGCGCAACGGCGATTGCCGCTGCGCTGTTCTTCACGTCGAGCCTGGTGCTCAGCATGTTGGTTGCTAATTCGAACGACAGTCGTTCCATCGTCGAAGGAATGGAGATTCCTTCAGCGGTCGAGACGACGGCTGAGCCGACCGAACCCAGCGTACCGGTCGCAGAATGACCGTCTGCGGCGCGACACCGCATTCTTCCACAGACTTCGACCCTCCAGCGCCCAAGACCCCATTGGGTCAGCGTGCGCGTGTGATAGGTTAATTGCCCATGGCACGGTACATCTTCGTCACCGGTGGCGTGGTCTCTTCGCTTGGCAAGGGTCTTACGACAGCTGCATTGGGAGCTTTGCTCCAGGCACGCGGTTACAGCGTGCGTTTGCGCAAGTTCGACCCCTATCTCAATGTCGATCCAGGGACCATGAGCCCCTATCAGCACGGCGAGGTCTTCGTCACCGATGATGGTGCCGAGACAGACCTCGACCTTGGTCATTACGAGCGCTTCACAGGCGTTCCAAACCGCAAGACCGACACGGTAACCAGCGGGCGCGTCTATTCCGACGTGCTGGCCAGCGAACGCCGTGGCGACTATCTGGGCGGGACCGTTCAGGTCATTCCCCACGTTACCGACGTCATCAAGCAGTACATTCAGGCTGATGTGGGCGATGCCGACTTTGTTCTGTGTGAAGTCGGCGGCACGGTTGGTGATATCGAGGGCCTGCCGTTCTTTGAAGCCATGCGCCAGATGGTGCAGGAGCTTCCCCATCGTCATGCCATCCTGATCCACCACACGCTGGTGCCGTATCTCAAAGCTGCCGGTGAGCTCAAGACCAAGCCGACCCAGCATTCGGTCAAGGAACTGCGGTCCATCGGCCTGCAGCCGGACATCCTGGTCTGCCGCTCCGAGCACGAGATTCCCGAAAGCGACCGCCGCAAGATTGCGCTGTTCTGCAACGTGCGCGAATCGGCCGTCATCCCGGCACTGGATGTCGACACGATCTACCAGGTGCCGATCTCCTATCACGACGCCGGGCTGGACCGCGAAGTGCTCTCGGCCTTCGGCATCACCGACCAGCGGGGTCCCGATCTCGGGAACCTGGCGTCAGATCGTCGAAACCGTGCGCCAGCCGGAAGGCGAGGTCACGATTGCCATCGTCGGCAAGTACACGGGCCTTGCCGACGCCTACAAGTCGCTGGCCGAGGCGCTCACCCACGGCGGCATCGCCAACAAGGTGCGGGTCAACGTCAACTGGATCGATTCGGAGATCTTCGAGAGTGAAGATGCCGTCAATCATCTGGAATCGGTCCACGGCATCCTGGTGCCGGGCGGGTTTGGCGAGCGCGGCGCCGAGGGCAAGGTCGCTGCGGTCACCTTTGCGCGCGAACGCCGCATTCCCTATTTCGGCATCTGTTTCGGCATGCAGATGGCCGTGATCGAAGCCATGCGCAATCTCGCGGGCGTCAACGAATGCGGCCTCCAGCGAGTTCGGACCCTGACCGAGAACCCGGTGGTCGGCCTGATGACCGAATGGGCGAGCGGCAACACGCGCGAGACCCGGGCGGCCGACGGGGACCTGGGCGGCACCATGCGGCTTGGGCGCCTATGAGGCCGAGCTGGTCCCCGGCAGTCGCGTTGCTTCGATCTATGGCAGGGACGCGAATCAGCGAGCGCCATCGCCATCGCTACGAGGTCGACATCAAGATCCGCGACACTCTGGCGCAACACGGCATGAGTTTCGCTGGGCTCTCGCCGGACGGCCTGTTGCCCGAGATCATCGAGCTGGCGGATCACCCCTGGTATGTCGGCGTGCAGTTCCATCCGGAATTGAAGTCCAAGCCGTTCGACCCACATCCTCTCTTTGCCTCGTTTGTCGAGGCTGCCGTGACTCAATCCCGGCTCGTCTGAGGAAACATGACCCAACAACGCCACGTCCAGCTCGGCGAGGTTCTCGTCGGCAACGATCTGCCACTTGTGATCATCGCCGGCCCCTGCGCCATCGAAACCCGCGATCACGCGCTGAAAACTGCCGAAAAGCTGGTTTCGCTCAGCCGCGAACTGGGTTTCGGGCTGGTCTACAAGAGCTCGTTCGACAAGGCCAACCGGACCAGCCTGAGTCCGGCCGCGGGATCGGCATGGAGGAGGGGCTGCGTATTCTGGGGGATGTCCGTGATGCGCTGGGCTGTCCGGTTCTGACCGATGTGCACGAACGTGAACAGTGTTCAGCCGTGGGCGAAGTCGTGGATGTGCTTCAGATTCCGGCGTTTCTGTGCCGACAGACCGACCTGGTGGTTGCCGCGCGCAAAACCGGCAAGGCGGTCAATGTGAAAAAGGGGCAGTTCCTGGCCCCTTGGGACATGGCTCATGTGATCGCCAAAGTCTGAGTCCGGCAATCCCAATGCCATGGTGACCGAGCGCGGCGTCGAGCTTTGGCTACAACACACTGGTGTCTGACATGCGTGCGCTGCCGAGCTGGCCAGCGACGGCGTGCCGGTCGTGTTTGATGCCACCCATTCGGTCCAGCAGCCCGGGGGTCGCGGGGACACCAGCGGTGGGCAGCGGGAATATGTTCCCGTGCTGGCCCGCGCTGCCGTCGCAGTCGGCGTTGCGGCTGTCTTCATGGAAACCCACGAAGACCCTGACAGCGCGCCCTCCGATGGGCCCAACATGGTGCCGCTCGATCAGATGCCGGAACTTCTGCGCCGCCTGATGGCGCATGACGCCTTGACCAAGGCTTACGGTCAGAATACCTGATCGCAACGGGGCAGAACGCTTCCTATTAATTCTGAAGAGAGAAAGGGCAGGGCCATGGCCGCCATTGTCGACATTCATGCACGCGAGATCCTCGATAGCCGGGGCAACCCAACCGTCGAAGTCGATGTCGCTCTGGAATCAGGTGCGGTCGGGCGTGCTGCTGTTCCTTCTGGCGCGTCCACCGGAACCCATGAAGCCGTCGAGCTTCGGGATGGTGACGCCGCACGATACGGCGGCAAGGGCGTTCAAAAGGCCCTGCATTCGGTGAATGGCGAGATCTTTGATGCCATCGGCGGCATGGATGCCGACGAACAGTTTGCCATCGACAGCGCACTGATCGGTCTTGATGGTACAGAGAACAAGAGTCGGCTTGGCGCCAATGCGACGCTGGGTGTCAGCCTTGCTGTTGCGCGTGCTGCGGCAGAAAACAGCCTGACGCCGCTTTACCGCCATGTCGGTGGCATGAATGCACGCCGTTTGCCGGTGCCGCTCATGAACGTGATCAACGGCGGTGCCCATGCAGATAATGCCCTTGATGTTCAGGAATTCATGATTGTTCCTGCCGGTGCCGAAACCTTTGGTGAAGCACTGCGTGCCGGTGCTGAAGTCTTCCATGCCTTGAAGAAAACCCTTTCAGATCAGGGGCTTTCGACAAATGTTGGAGACGAAGGAGGGTTTGCGCCCAATCTCAGCTCGACGCGTGAGGCGTTGGACCTGCTGATGCGCGCGATCGAGGCAACCGGCCGCAGGCCCGGCGAGGATGTCGCCCTGGCGCTCGACACCGCGTCCACGGAGTTCTTCAAGGATGGTCTCTATGTCATGGAAGGCACGGGCGAATCGCTCGATGCCGAAGCTATGATCGCACTTTATGACAGTCTGCTTGGGGCTTATCCCATCGTTTCGATCGAGGATGGCCTGGCAGAAGATGACTGGAGCGGTTGGCAGGCCATGACCGACGCCCTGGGTGATCGTGTGCAGCTGGTTGGCGATGATCTGTTCGTGACCAATCCGTCGCGCGTCGCAGACGGCCTGGAGCAGGGGGCTGCAAACTCTGTTCTGGTCAAGGTCAACCAGATAGGAACCCTGACGGAAACGTTGGAAACCGTTGATATGGCCCATCGCGGTGGCTTTACCACGGTCATGTCGCATCGCTCCGGTGAGACCGAAGACACCACCATTGCCGACCTGGCTGTGGCCACCGGCGGGGGACAGATCAAGACCGGATCGCTGTCGCGCTCGGATCGGACCGCCAAGTACAACCGGCTTCTGCGAATCGAAGAGGAATTGGGCGACGCGGCAGCCTATCCGGGCTTCGGCGCGTTTCTCCAAGGTGGCAGTTAGCCTGTAAAGCTTGACTCAGGCCTTCGGGAATCATGGCAAGATCATGAAATTGAAAGGTTTTTGTTGACGCGTTAACCCGGTTTATGATTCACTTCGGGTTATGCGATACCTGCGTGATCTTTTCCGGTCGTCCCGGCGCTCCATCCCGACACTCCTGGGGGGCTGCGCTGTGGTTTATTTCGGTTATCACGCCATTCAGGGCGAACGCGGGGTCATGACTCTGTTGTCCCTGGAACGCCAGATTGCTCAGGCAGAGATTGATCTGCAGGCAGCAGATGCTGAAGAGGCTCTGCTCGAACGCCATGTCGCGCTGCTTCGGCCCCAAAGTCTTGATCGCGACATGCTCGATGAGCAGGTCCGTCTGGTCCTCAATCTTGCGCACCCGGATGATCTCGTCATCCCGCGTGTGAGTAACGAGATTGCAGCGTATTAGGAACTATCCCGCGCATGGGGATATTTCCCTCGAATCTGTCTGAACTGTTACTCCCGATTTGTTGCAAAGCCATCCACGCCTCCCTAGGTTGATCTGGAACGGTAACCCACCGACCGATCTTTGAGGGGAACGACACATGGCCCGTGCCGCAGCGAAGACGAAAACGTCCCGCGACACCGCTGGCAAAGCCGACACCGATCCGCCGCAGCTGGAAGGTGACGTACTTCTTAACTTCTATCGACAGATGCTGTTGGTGCGACGCTTCGAAGAGAAGGTCGGCCAGATGTATGGCATGGGCCTGATCGGCGGTTTCTGCCACCTCTATATCGGTCAGGAGGCCGTCGTCGTCGGCATGAACGACGCCATTGGTCCTGACGACGCGATCATCACCAGCTACCGCTGCCACGGCCATGCGCTTATTCGCGGCGTGGATCCCAAGGCCGTCATGGCGGAACTGACGGGGCGTGCCGGCGGCATCTCCAAGGGCAAAGGTGGCTCCATGCACATCTTCGACCTGGAGAAGGGATTTTTTGGCGGACACGGTATCGTCGGTGCGCAGGTGCCGCTGGGCGCGGGTATCGCGTTCGCCCAGAAGTATCAGGACAGCAAAAACGTCACGCTGACGTATTTCGGCGAAGGCGCTGCCAACCAGGGGCAGGTTTATGAGACCTTCAACATGGCCAGTCTTTGGAAGCTTCCCGTCGTATTCGTTATCGAGAACAACCAATACGCCATGGGCACGTCGATCAAACGCGCCAAGGCCGGCACCGAGCTTTGTCATCGTGGAGAGGCGTTTGGTATTCCGGGCATGCAGGTCGACGGCATGGATGTCGAAAAGGTCTATGCCGCTTCCCAGGAAGCCGTTGAGCACTGCCGTTCCGGCAAGGGTCCGATCCTGGTTGAAATGCAGACCTATCGTTATCGCGGACATTCCATGTCGGATCCCGCCAAGTACCGCACCAAGGATGAAGTCCAGAAGATGCGGGCAGAGCATGACCCCATCGATCATCTGCGCGCGACGATCACCGACCGCGGCATTGCTGATGATGACGCGCTCAAGAAGATCGACAAGGACATCAAGAGCGAGGTGGCCGAGGCTGCTGAGTATGCGCAATCCAGTCCCGAACCTGACATGTCGGAACTGATGTCCGACATCTACGCTGAGTCCTGAGGAGAGACGCGATGACACAGATCACGGTTCGCGATGCTCTTCGTGACGCTATGGCCGAGGAAATGCGCCGGGATGAAAAGGTGTTCCTGATCGGCGAGGAAGTTGCCGAATACCAGGGCGCCTACAAGATCAGCCAGGGCTTGCTGGAGGAATTCGGCGACAAACGTGTGATTGATACGCCCATTACCGAACACGGCTTCACGGGCCTTTCTGTCGGTGCCGCTATGGCCGGGTTGCGCCCGATCACGGAGTTCATGACCTTCAACTTCGCCATGCAGGCGATTGATCAGATCATCAATTCAGCCGGCAAGACGCTCTATATGTCGGGCGGCCAGGTCCATTGTCCCATTGTCTTCCGCGGCCCCAACGGTGCCGCGGCCCGCGTGGCAGCCCAGCATTCTCAGGATTATGCGAGCTGGTATGGCCATGTTCCCGGCCTGAAGGTGCTGGCGCCCTATTCGGCTGAAGACGCCAAGGGTCTGCTGAAGTCAGCCATTCGCGATCCCAATCCGGTGATCTTCCTGGAGAACGAAATCCTCTATGGTCAGCACTTCGAGTTGCCCGAGGATGAAGACCTGCTGGTACCCATCGGCAAAGCCAAGGTTGAACGGGAAGGCCGCGACGTCACCATCGTTGCCTATTCGATCATGGTGGGTAAGGCGCTCCAGGCTGCCGATAAACTCGCCGAAGATGGTATCGAGGCAGAGGTCGTAAATCTGCGCACCATTCGCCCCATGGATACCGCAACGGTGATCGACTCTCTGGCCAAGACAAACCGCCTGGTCACCGTCGAGGAAGGCTGGGCCTTTGCCGGTATTGGTGCGGAACTGGCTGCCGTTGTCATGGAGCAGGGCTTTGATCTGCTGGATGCACCGATCCGTCGCGTCGCATCCGTCGATGCGCCGCTGCCTTATGCCGCAAATCTCGAACAAGCTCTCTGCCGCAGGTCGAGCAGATCATCGAGGCGGGCAGAGCTGTCTGTTACGCCGACGACTAAGCCTTTTCGTCCGGGAGGACGCTGATGCCGATCAAGATCACGATGCCACAACTCTCGCCCACCATGGAGGTCGGCACGCTTGCGCGCTGGCTGGTCAAGGAGGGAGACGATGTTTCGTCCGGCGATATTCTAGCCGAGATCGAAACCGACAAGGCCACGATGGAAGTTGAATCCATCGACGAAGGCAAAGTCGGCAAGATCCTCATTGCGGAAGGCACCGATGATGTGCCCGTCAACGAGGTGATCGCGATCCTGCTGGAAGATGGCGAGGATGCCAGCGCTCTTGGCGGTGAAGGCTCCGGCACCGGTTCGCCCCAAGCTGAGAAAGTAGATCTCAGTGCTTCGGGCGGCGAAGGCTCGGCACTGGTTCGCCCCTGGCAGAAAAGAAGAAGTGGGGCACGAAGAGAGGCCTGCTCCTGAATCGAAACCAGCAGTTACGTCCAATTCTGGCGATAGCGATGACAATCGCGTCAAGGCCAGCCCATTGGCCCGCAGCATGGCCAAGCAGGCCGGTTTGGACCTTGGTGCGCTGGATGGCAGTGGCCCTCATGGCCGCATCATCAAGCGGGATGTCGAGGCGGCTCTGGAATCAGGCGGCGGCATGAAAGCTGCTTCAGACGATACGAGCGAGAGGGCACCTGCAGCTTCGACGCCAGCACCTGCCGGCGACCGTGAGTTCGAGGAGATCAAGGTCTCCAACATGCGCCGTGTCATTGCTGAGCGCCTGCAGGAAGCCAAGCAGACCATTCCGCATTTCTACCTGACCGTGGATTGCGAAATCGACAAGCTGCTTGCCATGCGCAAGGACCTCAACGGTCGCAGCGACGCCTACAAGATTTCGGTCAATGACTTTGTCATTCGCGCCCTGGCGCTTGCCCTTCGCAAGGTGCCGGACGCCAATGCCGAATGGGCGGGCAAGTCCATCCGCAAGTACAAGGCCGCCGATGTTGCGGTTGCAGTGGCGATCGAAGGCGGGCTCATCACGCCCGTGGTGCGTGATGCCGACCAGAAGGGACTGGCAGCGATCTCCAACGAGATGAAGGAGCTGGCCCAGCGTGCCCGTGACGGCAAGCTTGCACCCGAGGAATATCAGGGCGGCACGTTCAGCATCTCGAACCTGGGCATGTACGGGATCAAGCAGTTTGATGCCGTCATCAACCCGCCCCAGGCCGGTATCCTGGCCATCGGGACCGGCGAACAACGCCCCGTTGTGCACGATGGCGCGCTCGATATCGCCACGGTCATGAGCGTGACGCTCTCCTGCGATCACCGGGTGGTCGACGGTGCCATCGGCGCCGATCTGCTGACCGCCTTCAAAGGGTTTATCGAAGATCCGCTCACCATGTTGTTGTGACGGAGGCAACGATGGCAAAGAACAGCTTTGATCTCGTAGTAGTCGGTGGCGGCCCCGGCGGTTATGTCGCGGCCATCCGTGCCGCCCAGCTGGGTATGCGTGTGGCGCTCGTCGAGCGTGAGCACCTGGGCGGCATCTGCCTCAACTGGGGCTGCATTCCGACCAAGGCACTGCTGCGGTCGGCCGAGGTCATGCACCTCATGAAAAATGCTGCCGAGTTCGGTCTCAGCGCAGACAACATCAGCTTTGATGCAGCTGCCATCGTCAAACGCAGCCGCGGCGTTGCAGGCAAACTCTCCAAGGGCGTCGGTCACCTGCTCAAGAAGAACAAGGTGCAGGTCTTTGATGGCGAAGCCCGCCTGGCCGGCAAGGGCAAGCTGCAGGTTGCCAAGGACGGCAAGGATACTGACGAGATCAGTGCCAAACACATCATCCTGGCGACTGGCGCCCGTGCCCGTGATCTTCCTGACCTCAAGGCCGACGGCAAGATCATCTGGAGTTACAAGGAAGCCATGGTGCCCGAGAGCATGCCCAAGTCGATCCTGGTGATCGGCTCCGGGGCCATCGGTATCGAATTTGCCAGCTTCTATCGTGAGATGGGTGCCGAGGTTACCGTCGTCGAAGTCGTTGACCGTATCCTGCCTGCCGAAGATGCCGAGATTGCGCAGTTTGCCCACAAGGCCTTCGAGAAGCAGGGCATGAAACTGATGACCGGTGCCAAGGTCAAAGGCGTCACGACCTCCAAAACTGGCGCCAAGGTCGAGGTGGAGGATGCCAAGGGCAAGGCCCTCACGATCGAGGTCGAACGCGTCATTCTGGCTGTTGGCATCACCGGTAATGTCGAGAACATCGGTCTGGAAGACACCAAGGTGAAGGTCGATCGCGGTCATGTCGTGGTTAACGAATGGCTCGAAACCGGCGAGCCCGATGTTTATGCCATCGGCGACCTCGTGGGCCCGCCCTGGCTGGCGCACAAGGCAAGCCATGAAGGCGTGATCTGTGTCGAGAAGATTGCCGGCCTCGAACATGTCGAACCGCTGATCGCAACGAACATTCCAGGCTGCACCTATTGCCGGCCCCAGATCGCCAGCATCGGTCTCTCAGAGGAGAAGGCCAAGGCGGCGGGATACGAACTCAAGGTCGGGCGTTTCCCGTTCATCGGCAATGGCAAGGCCATTGCGCTGGGGGATGATCAGGGGCTGGTGAAGACCATCTTCGATGCCAAGACCGGCGAATTGCTGGGTGCGCATATGGTTGGGGCCGAAGTGACCGAGCTCATCCAGGGATACGCTGTTGCCAAGACGTTGGAGACGACCGAGACCGAGCTGATGCACACGGTCTTCCCGCACCCAACGCTTTCGGAAATGATGCACGAAGCGGTTCTTGCAGCCTACGACCGCGCCATCCATATCTAGGGTCAACCCTGTCGGCGGAGAACTGTAATCACCAAGGTTTCGCTCATCGAGTCGGCTGACGGCACGACCACACGCCTGCGCCATCCTGAAAAGGCATGGCGCGAGGCCAGTACGCCATTGCGCAAACCTTCCTGGATTCGGGTCAAGGCACCGGGGTCACCGGAATTCTCCAAGACCAACAAGCTGATCAAGGAATCGGGTCTCAACACGGTCTGTCAGGAAGCAGCCTGTCCCAACATCGGTGAGTGCTGGGCAGAGCGCCATGTCACTGTGATGATCCTTGGCGATATCTGCACGCGTGGTTGCACCTTCTGCAACGTTGCCACGGGCAAGCCGCGCGCAGTTGATGCCGATGAACCACGGCGTCTCGCCGAGACCGTTAAGGACCTCGATCTGCGCCACGTGGTCGTGACATCCGTCGATCGTGATGATCTCGATGATGGCGGCGCCGGCCATTTTATTGAATGCATCGAGCGTCTGCGCGAGGCCACGCCTGGCACAACAATCGAGATCCTCACGCCGGACTTCCTGCGCAAGAAAGGCTCGACCGAACGGGTTGCCCGCGCACGTCCTGATGTCTTTAACCACAATCTGGAAACCGTGCCACGGCTCTATCACAGCGTAAGACCGGGTTCGCGCTACTTCGGTTCGCTCAATCTGTTGTGGACCGTCAAACAGGTCGACCCCACGATCTTTACCAAGTCGGGCCTGATGGTCGGACTGGGCGAAACCAGGGACGAGATTCTTCAGGTCATGGACGACATGCGCGAAGCCGGAGTCGATTTTCTTACCGTCGGGCAGTATCTCCAGCCGACGCCCCAGCACCACACCATTGATCGTTTCTGGACGCCTGAAGAGTTCCAGGAGCTTGAAACCATCGCCTATGCAAAGGGTTTCCTGATGGTGAGCGCCAGCCCGTTGACCCGTTCGTCGCATCACGCCGACCGGGATTTTGCCATCCTGAAGGAGCGCCGCCAGGCTGGCGCTGTCTGAATGCCGACCCATCACGAACAACGCGCGATGCCGTGGACGGCAGAGCAGCTCTATGACCTTGTCGCTGATGTGGCGAAGTATCCTGAGTTCATTCCCTGGTGCACCGCCGCGCGAATCCGTCGCAGGGAAGGGGATGTGTTCTGGGCCGATCTCGTCATCGGGTTCAAGGTGTTCCGCGAACAGTTCACTTCGGAAGTGCGTCTGACGCCTAAAAGCCAGATTGATGTCAGCTACACCGATGGTCCGTTCAAACACATGCGCAACTGCTGGAAGTTCCTTCCCCAGGAAGACGGCAGTTGCCTTGTCGATTTTGACATCGACTTCGAGTTCAAGTCGTTCATTCTGCAGAAAGCCATCGGTGCACTGTTTCATGAGGCTGTGCGACGCATGGTCGGGGCCTTCGAGGCACGTGCCCGTGAGCTCTACGGGCCCGGTGCTGTGGCAGGAGAGCCCGTTACGAACTGACTCCAGGAGAGGCAACATGGCCAAGGCAATCGAGACCACAATCATTCCGGGCTTCGGCAACGGGTTCATTCACGCCAAGAAAGGCATGACAGTCCGCATCACCGATCTGGAAGGGCATCAGGTTGCTGATACCTGGGCGATCAGCACCAGGGATCATGAGGAATACCTCAGCGCGGCGACGACGCGCATGCTGACAGGGCGCATGTTCCCTGAGCTGAAGGGCGTCTTCATGACCACATGTGACCGCCCGATCCTGACGTTCACTAGGGACACATCGCCTGGTTTCCACGACATGCTGTTCGCTTCCTGTTGCAATGCCCTTTACGCGCGGCGTGGCCACAAGAACCACCCCAATTGCCGCGACAATTATTTTGACGCCATTGGACGGGCAGGAATTAGCCACGCCAACATTCCCGACCCCGTCAACATCTTCCAGAATACGCCACCCAGGCCGGATGGATCCTTCCAGTACGGTGTCACCATGTCTCAGGCCGGCGATTACGTGGAGTTGCGCGCCGAAATGGACTGCATCGTTGTTGTCACGGCATGTTCATCGGAACTCATTAATGCCGGTGTCTCAACGCCCCTGCGTCTGGAAACCTTCAAGCCAAGGCCGAAGGCAAAGACCAAAAAGTAGATTCCTGGCCTTTGCTCCATCGTGGACCGTTAGACAGAACGTGTGATGCCGCCGTCAACGCGTATGTTCTGTCCGGTGATGTAACCCGCGCCGTCTGAAGCCAGGAACGCAATGGTGGCTGCAATTTCCTGCATCTTGCCATAGCGACCCATGGGCACGCGTTCACGGAACTCCTGCTTCTCGGGCAGGCTGTCAATGAAGCCCGGCAGCACATTGTTCATGCGGATGTTGTCGGGAGCATACTTGTCCGAATAGAGCTTGCTGAACGCCGCCAGCCCCGCGCGGAACACGCCCGACGTCGGGAAGACAGGATCTGGCTCGAATGCGGCAAAGGTCGAGATGTTGATGATCGATCCCGATTTCTGCTGCTGCATGATCGGGGTAACCATACGGGTTGGGCGCACTGCGCTCAGGAAATAGACGTCCATTCCGGTATGCCAGTCCTTATCGCTCAGACCCAGGACCTCGTCCCTTGGGCCATGACCGGCGCTGTTGACCAGGACGTCGATGCGCGACCAGCGCGCCATTGTTGCATCGATCAGTTCCTGCAAATCGTCATGGGACTGGTTCGAGCCAGTGATACCGATACCACCCAGTTCCTTGGCCAGTTTCTCGCCTTTGCCCGATGACGAGAGGATGGCGACTTCGTAATCGTCATCAGCCAACTGGCGTGCTGCTGCGGCACCCATGCCGCTCCCACCTGCCGTGACGACGGCAACCTTCCTGCTATCCATGACGTTCTCCAATGCATGTCTGTTCTGTTGGCTAGAAGTGGCTTGTTCCCCATGGCTTGACCAATCATCTCTCGTGGCCTGACACTGTAGAAAATCTACTGGCTGGAACCCATGGCATCGAAACGCGGCGCAAACCTTGAATCGCTCAGAATGTTCGATGTCGCGGCCCGGCATCTGAACTTTCGATTGGCGGCCGAGGAGCTCAATCTGACGCAGGGAGCGGTAGCGCAGCGCGTGCGGAGCCTCGAGGCCGACTTGGCTGTTGCCCTGTTCTATCGAAGGGCACGAGGACTCGAGCTGACCGAGCGTGGGCGCAAGCTGCATGCTGTGATCGCAAAGGCTCTTTCCATTATCGAGCAGGCGGTCGAGGATCTTGAGCCCGAACAGCATTCACTGACCTTGAGTCTGACACCGTCACTTGCATCGAAATGGCTGGTTCCACGGCTCGCATCGCTCGCGGAACAACATCCTGAAATCGACCTGAAGGTTGCCGCCACAGAGAGCCTGGCAACGTTTCACGCTGACGGTGTGGACCTGGCTGTGCGCCAGGGGCATCCGCCATTCGGCGATAATCTCGTCAGCCACAGGTTGGCACCGCTGACGCTCTGTGCTGTATGCGCGCCCAAGTATGCAAGCAAAGTGGGTGATGTCGCCGACCTGCCTGATCTCATGCATCACCGACTTATCCAGGACGCCCACCGGCACTGGGAGAGTCTGCTTGAGGAAGCAGGTATCAGGCCAGAACGCTCCTTCCTGCAATTTAATCAGACGGCTCTTGCCATGGATGCTGCAAGCCCGGGGCAGGGCATTGCGCTGGTTCCTGATCTGATTCTGGAAAGCGATGAAGCCAACAAGCGACTTGTCCGCCTGTGGCAAATCGAACCCCGCCAGCTGGCAGGATTCCATATCGTTCATCCCTCAGGCCCCAACCCGACCAGAGATCAGGTTGTTGCCTGGATGTTGTCGTCGGCCAACAGGGACTGAATCAGACGCAGTGCATCGCGCACGGTAAAAGACCTGACGGCTTCACGACCGACATCGCCGTAACGTGCGGCGTGGTGGTGCACGATTGAGCCGTGACCTGCAGCCAGGTGAACCAGCCCGGCGGGCTTCTCCTGGCTGTCACTGCCGGGGCCGGCAACGCCCGTGACGGCCACAGCAACACGGTCTGGCCCAAGGACAAGTGCACCAGCGACCATGGCGCGTGCCACTTCCTCGCTGACAGCGCCGTGCTCATCGATCATGGAGCGCGGCACGCCCAGCATCTGTGTCTTGGCTTCATAGGAATAGGTTACATAACCACGGTCCACGACATCTGACGATCCGGGAACGGCCGTCAGAGCGCCGGCGATCAGCCCGCCGGTGCAGGACTCAGCGGTCACCAGCATCAAGCTGCGACGTCGGCATGCCTCCAGGACATCGACGGCAAGGTCGTTGATTTCGTCACCAAACATCGCCCAACCCCAACGCCGACAATCCCCAGACACAGAGCGCTGCCAGAATACCAGCGGCGACGTCATCGACCATGACACCCATGGCGCCCTTGACGCGCCGCTCAAGCCAGCCTGTGGGTCCCAGTTTCGTGACATCGAAGAAACGAAACAGAATGAACGATGCGATCCAGAGAGGCGGCGATAGCAGGGCAGGCGCCATGGCAATCAACTGCCCCGCGACTTCATCGACAACAATGGCAGAATTGTCGGTGTCACTGCCTTCCGGAAAAGATGCGATCAACTTGTGGCTGGCATAAAGGCCGGCAAAGAAAATCACGACAGCAGCGCCGATCACCAGTGCCGGGCCGCCCAGGTACATCAGCAGAATTCCCAAGGGCAGAGAAAATGCCGAACCCCAGGTGCCAGGGGCCGCACCAATCAGTCCGGCACCAAACCAGGTGGATATCAGGGCTTCTGGCGCCCAGACATTCGTGCCTTCGGGCAGCGTTCTGTTACGAACTTTCAGTCCCATGGCACCGGCACCTCAAGGGTTACGGCTGCCTGTCCGGCAATGCCTTCGCCACGGCCCGTAAAACCAAGTCCGTCGGTGGATGTGACCTTGATGTTGACGCGCGAGGGATCAACGTTCAGCAGGTCGCTAACCTTCTGCTTCATGGCGGGCTGGTGGATTGCCAGCCGGGGTTTCTGGCAGATCAGTGTGATATCGGCGTGAACCAGACGGACCTGGCGTTCACGCATCAGGTCACAGGCAACGGCAACAAGGTCGCTAGATGCCCGGCCTTTCCAGGCAGGGTCTCCAACCGGGAAATGAACACCAAGGTCTCCTGCACCCATAGCACCGAGCATGGCATCGACCAGGACGTGCAGCCCAACATCGGCGTCGCTGTCACCATCCAGCGTTGCTTCGTGTTCGATCCTGATGCCGCACAGCATGACATGGTCACCCGGAGCAAAGGCATGGACATCCAGGCCCGTGCCCACCCGTATCTCGGTCCGTCCCAGGCGTTTGGCGGCGATCTCAAAATCTTCTGCGGTTGTCACCTTGCTGTTCCCTTCATCGCCTGTGACTGCAGCAACCTTGAGTCCGGCGGTCTCGGCCACGGCTGCGTCGTCTGTCAGCTCGGTCCCCACGACAGCTCTGTGAGCAGCCAGAATGGCATGAAACCCGAATGCCTGGGGCGTTTGGGCACGCGCCAGGGTGCTGCGGTCGAGCGTTTCGACCACCAGTCCCTCATGGCATCGCTTTACCGTATCGGTCATGGCAACAACCGGGATCGCGCCATCGTTCCCTTCGCCAAGGCTTTGACGCAACCGCTTGACGAGATCGTTGCTTACAAAGGGCCGGGCGGCGTCGTGGATCATCACGTGCGCGACATTCCCCGATCCCAGGGCTTCCAGTCCGGCAAGCACGGACGCCTGACGCGTTGCACCTCCGGAAACCGCCGCGGGCAGGTTGAATTCGGCAACTACATCTTCATGGAGCGTCTTGAACTCAGGATTGATCACAATCTGAATCGGGCCCAATCCCTCACATGCCAAAAGAGACCGCAAGGCCCACCAGAGCAAGGGTTTGCCGCAGATCTGGCGGTATTGCTTGGGCAGACCTGCGCCGGCGCGCTCGCCGCGTCCTGCGGCAACAAGGATGACGGGAATGTCGTCCATCGGGTTTGTTTCGACCGTCCTGAGTGATTCTGGGATGCACAGTTGCACGTTCGTGGATTGTCGTGCCTGTGCAAAATGCTCTAAGTACGGTTATGGTTCAAACGATCTGGCCTCATCTTGTCGTTCTTGCGCTGCTCCTTCCTGCGGTTGTGCTTTCATTGCGCGGCATGGAAGAACGCGGTGTGGCGTTCTGGTTGTCCTTTGGGCTGGCCGGACTTGCGTCGACAGCATGGGCAGCAGCACTGCTGGCACCACATTGGAGTCCCGGCTTTTCTTCAGCGCTCTGGTTCACGGTTGCCGCAAGCTTTGTGCTCTTTCTGGTGCTTTCCCTCGTGATGACTGATTTCTGGCGCATTGGTGTCCTGCTGGCGCCTTACCTTGCGCTGTTGGCCCTGATTGCAACGATCTGGAGTCAGTCACCGTCCCGTTCCGTGGAAGAAGCGACCTCGTTGGGCTGGTTCGGCCTTCATATTGCCCTTTCCATCACGACCTATGTGTTTCTGACGCTTGCGGCCGTTGCCAGTGCAGCGGTCGTCCTGCAGGAGCGGGCCATCAAACGCCGGGAGCCCACGCGCCTGACACGAAACCTGCCATCCCTTGCAGATAGTGAGCAATTCGAGATCCGGCTGCTCGCAGCAGGGGAGATCATGCTTGCTGCAGGCATCGTGACCGGTATGGGTGCGCAATACGCCATTGATGGCGGACTGATCGACCTCAACCACAAGAGCATCCTGACCCTGATCGGCTTTGTCGTGATCGGCGCATTGTTATGGGCAAGACAGAAATGGGGCACCAGAGGCCGCAAGGCGGCGAGGGCGGTTCTCATCTGCTATCTGCTGCTCAGCCTGGCATATCCCGGCGTGAAGTTTGTCACAGACGTTCTGATCGGCTGAACGGTTGTTTCAGAGCCTGAGGTCACGTACAACATGCCTAAATTATAGGCACTGCGCGGAACTGCCTCGAAAATGACCATCACGTTTGGATCCATCACGCTGGATAACCCGGTCCTGCTGGCGCCGCTCTCGGGTATCACAGACATGGCCTTTCGGCGTCTCGCACGTCGGCTGGGTGCCGGGCTTGTGGTTTCGGAGATGATTGTTAGCCGCGAGCTGCTGGACCGCTCGCGGGAAGGTCTGCGCCGCGCGAGCTTTGCTGCCGATGAAGCGCCGCTGGCCATTCAGCTAGCTGGAAACGAGGCCGCAAGCATGGGCGAGGCCGCACGTATGGTTTGTGACAACGGTGCCCAGATTATCGACATCAATATGGGTTGCCCGGCAAAGAAGGTCTGTAACGGATATGCAGGCTCAGCACTCATGAAAGACCTGAGCCTGGCGACTGAAATCATTGAATCTGTGGTAAAAAATAGCTCTGTTCCTGTCAGTTTGAAAATGCGGACTGGATGGGACGAACAGCACCGCAACGCACCCGAACTGGCGCAACGTGCCCAGGAACTGGGCATTGCCCTGGTAACGGTGCACGGCCGCACCCGCAATCAGCTCTACAACGGAGAAGCTGATTGGCGCTTCGTGCGCAACGTGAAAGAGCAGGTTTCAATCCCTGTTGTGGTGAACGGCGATGTCGCCAGCGTAGAAGACGCGCGCACAGCTCTTGCTCACTCCGGTGCGGATGGTGTCATGGTTGGCCGCGCAAGCCAGGGCCGGCCTTGGCTGGTTGGCCAGATTGCCGCTGAGTTGGAAGGCCGGGATTACGCGCGCCCTGATCACCGTTCTTGCCACGCCATCGTGCGCGAGCATTTCGACGGCATGTTGAGCCATCACGGGATCAAGCTGGGCGTGCGCAATTTCCGCAAGCATTTTGGCTGGTATGCCGAATCAATGCGGCTGGACACCGAAAAACGTCAACAGCTCAACCGTCTTGATGATCCAGCTGAGATTGTCGCCGTGATCGACGCTGCGTTTGATCAGGACGCAAAGGCGCTTGCGGCATGAAGGTCGTCCCGCTTGAGCACCTACACGACGCCGGCGCGCCTCTCGACGCCTGGGCAATGCTTGACCTCATCCCGACACAATCCTGATCGTGGGACGAGGGCAATGCTCCTGCCAATGGGCAAACAGTGCCGGCCGAGCAGCTCTTCGGACTTGGGTCGAAGCCAGGTTGTCGGGCGGCGCTCTGGATGACCTCCTGGGCGCTTGAAGGCAACGCTTGTCTGGCCTGTGTGCCGGTGTCGCGGAGAGCCGCGATTCGCTGCGGGAACACGAGCTGGACGCTCACGGGCAGGCCTCCGCTGCGCAGCGGCTGTGTATGACGTCCAGATTGCCGCAGATGCCGAGCAGGACGGCACTGTCCTTGTCAGCCTGCGCGAGCGAGGCCTGTCCGGCCGGCTGGGAGGAACTCAACCACCAGCGCGGCGCCGCACGCTCTCTGGCGGGCTTTGCTGCGTCCCTGGCGCACGAGGTCAAGAACCCCCTGTCGGGCATTCGCGGGGCGGCGCAGCTGCTCGAGACCGCTGTCGCCGATACCGAGGATAAGGATCTGGCGCACAGCTGATTGCGAAGGAAGTCGATCGCATCTGTGCCTTGCTGGAGCGTATGGAGGCGTTCTCCGATCGTCACCCCATGCCGCTTGAGCGGTTGAACATTCACGAGGTTCTCGACCACGTGGCGCGTCTGGCGCGCGCCGGCGTTGCAGCGCTAACCTGACGCTACAGGAGGCCTATGACCCCTCTTTGCCGGAGATTGACGGGAATCGGGATGCGCTGATCCAGGTGTTCCTGAACCTGGTCAAGAACGCCGCCGAGGCCTGCGGAGAGGATGGCGAGATCACGCTTGCCACAGCCTACGACGGTCAGTGTGCGCCACACGCTTGGCAGCCGACCGTGAGACAAGGTCCTGCTGCCTTTGACGGTCACGGTCCGCGACAATGGGGCAGGGAGTGCCGGCCGGCCATACGCGACCACCTGTTCGAGCCTTTTGTCAGCGGCAGCGAGACACGATCGGGCCTTGGGCTCTCGCTGGTGGCCAAGATGGTCGACAACCACGGCGGCACGGTTTCGGTCGAGAGTGAGCCCGGTGACGACCGGATTCAGGGTTTCCCTGCCGCTTGCCGCGTCAGGACGGCCGGACGCAATGAGCGGCTCCGAACCATCCTTGTGGCCGATGACGACAGCGCTGTGCGCACCGTGCTTGAACGTGCCCTTGCAGCGTGACGGCCATACAGTGCGCACGACAGGCCGCTCCAAGGTGCTGTGGGACTGGGTCGATGCGGGTGAGGGCGATCTGATCATCACCGATGTCGTCATGCCTGATGGCAATGGGCTTGATCTTGTCCCCTGCATCCGTGAGCGCCGCCCCGATTTGCCCATTCCTTGTTGTCAGTGCCCACAGCACGCTGATGACAGCGGTCAAGGCAACCCAAAGCGGAGCCTATGATTATCTGGCCAAACCCTTCGACATCGACAATCTGTCTTCAACGGTCGCGCGCGCGCTTGAGCAGCCGCAAGCCGGTCATGTGGAACCCGATGAAGTTGGCGAGGAAGCCCTGATTGTTGGTCAATCACCAGCGATGCAGAACATCTTCCGGGCCATTGGCCGTCTGGCACCAACCGATCTCACGGTCATGATCGAAGGTGAGTCCGGCAGCGGCAAGGAACTGGTGGCAAGAGCGCTCCACGACTTTGGCCAGCGCAGAAGCGGTCCGTTTGTCGCGGTCAATGTCGCGGCCATTCCCCGCGAACTGGTGGAAAGCGAGCTTTTTGGTCACGAGCGCGGTGCATTCACCGGCGCACATCAGCGCCGGGATGGTCGTTTTACCCAGGCCCAGGGCGGCACGCTGTTTCTTGATGAAATCGGCGACATGCCAGCCGATGCCCAAACCCGCCTTTTGCGCGTGTTGCAGGAAGGCGTTTTCACACCCCTTGGTTCGCGACAGGCAATTCGGACAGACACCCGTATCATTGCGGCGACCCATCGTGATCTGGGGGCCGCCATCCAGCAAGGCCATTTCCGCGAAGACCTCTTCTACCGCCTGAATGTCGTACCGGTTCGCGTGCCGCCTTTGCGTGAGAGAAGGCAGGATATTGCGCTTCTGGCGCGCCATTTTCTTCAGGCATCAGTGCAATCTGGATTGCCGTCCCGCAGCTTCAGCCACGAAGCCATCGCGGTTCTGGAGGGGAACGACTGGCCTGGAAACGTTCGCGAACTGGAAAACCTGGTGCGTCGCCTTGTTGCTCTTTGCGCCAATGACACTATTGACGCTGAAGACGTTGAGGCTGAGCTTGCCCACGCTGCTCCCGCGCGACAAACAGCTGGTGCAACGCTGACACAGAGTATTGAGGCACACCTGAGATCCTATTTTGACCAACATAGTGATGTTCTACCGGCGCCGGGTCTCTATGACCGCATGCTTCATGAGCTTGAACGCCCGCTCCTTACCCTGACGCTTGACGCCACAGGCGGTAACCAGGTGCGCGCGGCAGATGTGTTGGGCATCAATCGCAATACCCTGCGCAAGAAGCTGCGCGAACTTGGCATTCCTGCCATCCGCGGGCAGGGTAGCGCTCGATGACCGTCGCTCAGCAAACCAAGTCTGGCCTGTCGTGGACACGCCGCATCGGCCTCTGGTCACGTCGTTGGGGTGTCGCGCGCAAACTCACGCTGCTACTGGCCATTGCCGCTACCGTTTCCGGGTTTGCCACATACGGTGCTCTTACCCGCACGGGCCCTTTCGGGCCTGACACAGAGACCATCATTGTTCTACTGAACATCGATCTGGTGCTGCTGTTGCTGTTGGGCGCCGTGATCGCGCGCCGCCTTGTGACACTCTGGTCGCAACGTCGCAAAGGGGCTGCTGGATCCAGACTGCAGGCCCGTCTGGTGGCTGCATTTTCC
The DNA here is from genome assembly GCA_943787175.1 of uncultured Alphaproteobacteria bacterium. Lineage (GTDB taxonomy): Bacteria > Pseudomonadota > Alphaproteobacteria > SP197 > SP197 > SP197. Next base: position 53,349 of record CALSLK010000032.1, on the reverse strand, counting down.
TTTGCCGCCATCGTGCCGGCCATTCTGGTGGGTGTGTTCTCGGCGTTGTTCTTCACCTTGGGCGTGGAAGCGTGGTTCAGCGAACGTGTGCGCACCGCTCTTGATGAATCAGTGGAGGTTGCCGAAGCTTATCTCGACGAACACGCAGAGAATCTTCGTGCTCACGTTCTTGCCATGGCACGTGACATCGACAGGGCTGGCCCGGCCTTGCTGGCCAACAGCATCAACCTCAGCCGCATGCTCGAAGCCCAGGCGGCATTGCGCGAGATTTCCGAAGCCATCGTCTTCCAATCCGATGGGCGCATTCTGGGTCAGACGAGTCTGAGTTTCTCCCTCGCGCTTGCACCTATTCCTGACGATCTGATGCTGCGCGCCGCACCCAACATGGTCACCATGGTGACGACAGATGCCAATGACCGTGTGCGTGCCCTGATTGAGCTGGAGTCTGCGCCGGGAACCTATCTGTTTGTTGGCCGGCTGGTTGACCCTCTGGTGATTGGTCATACCGAGCGCGTGGTTTCTGCCGTCGATCAGTTCCAGGTGCTTGAGGGCAGGCGTTCGGACCTGCAGATCGTGTTCACTCTGGTCTATGTGGTGGCGGCCATGCTGCTGTTGTTCGTCGCTGTGTGGTTTGCCATTCAGTTCGCATCGCGTCTGGTTCAGCCGGTAACGGCCTTGGCTGGCGCAGCCGAACGTGTGCGTGCTGGTGACCTTACAGCGCGTGTCGAAGATACGCAGGGCGGCGACGAACTTGCTTCGCTCAGCCGCGCATTCAACCGCATGACCGGTCAGCTTGAAGCGCAACGCCGGGAGCTTATTGAAGCAAACCGGCAGCTTGATACTCGCCGCCGTTTCACTGAATCCGTCCTCTCTGGCGTCAGTGCTGGCGTGATTGGCCTAGATGACGCCGGCAAAGTGGAACTGCCCAACCGGCGAGCGCTGGAGCTGCTGGAGGTTGAGCATGATGATCTCGTCGGACATCACCTGGGTGAAGCCGTTCCCGAACTTTCGGAGTTGTTGGCACAAGCCATGGACGGACCGGACCGCAGGGCTTCGCAAAATGTCGAGCTGGTGCGCAGTGGCCACACGACAAACCTGACGGTCCGTATCAGTTCAGAGCGGGGCGCCGACTGGTTCCTGGGGGTTGGTGATTCTGAAGTCGAAGGTAGCGGATATGTCGTCACCTTCGATGATGTGACGCCCCTGATCGCGGCACAACGCAAAGCTGCCTGGGGCGATGTTGCCCGCCGCATTGCCCATGAAATCAAGAATCCGCTGACCCCGATCCAACTTTCTGCCGAACGGTTGAAGCGCAAGTATCTTGCCCAGATCAGCGATTCACCGGAGATCTTCGAAGCCTGCACGGATACGATTGTCCGTCAGGTTGGTGATCTTCGTCACATTGTCGACGAATTCTCGAACTTTGCGCGATTGCCGTCTCCGGAACTCCTGACCGAGGACATCGTTGAATTGGTAGAAGGCGCACTCACGCTCCAGGAAGTGGCCCAGGCGAAATGTTGCGTTTGAACGCGACTTTCCGCCGGAACCGCTGCGTCTGCTGTGTGATCGGCGCCAGATTGGTCAGGTTCTTAACAACCTGATCAAGAATGCGATTGAATCGATCGAGGCGTCGTTGGAAGAAGAGGCCATCAGCACGGGAATGATCCATGTGGCGGTTGGCGTGCAGGGAGTGCATTGTATCATTACGATTACCGACAACGGACGCGGACTGCCTGAGGTGCCAAGCGAGAAACTCTTTGAGCCTTATGTGACTCACCGGGAGCGGGGAACCGGCCTGGGCCTTGCTATCGCCCAGAGGATTGCTGGCGATCACGGCGGAAGCCTTACACTTCACGATAACGAGGATGTTGGCGCATGCGCCAAACTCATTTTGCCTCTTGGACAGGACGAGCAAAACAACACGATGACGGAAACGCTTCGCCATGATGCATGATATTCTGGTTGTCGATGACGAGGCCGATATCCGGTCTGCGCTTGGCGGCATTCTCGAGGATGAGGGTTACAGTGTACGCACGGCTTCCGATGCTGACTCGGCAGAGGCAGCAATCAGAATGCGTGTTCCCTCCCTGATCATTCTCGACATCTGGCTGCGCGGCAGCAGCCGGGATGGCATGGAACTGCTTGAACAGTTCATCGCTGAACAACCCGACACCCCCGTCATCATGATCAGCGGACACGGTAATATCGAGACCGCAGTCAGCGCGATCAAGAAGGGCGCTTACGATTTCATAGAGAAGCCATTCCAGACAGATCGCCTGCTGGTTCTGGTGCAGCGCGCCATCGAAGCGATGACCCTGCGGCGCGAAAATGCCGAGCTGAAACAGATCTCCCGTGTTGAAGACGAATTGGTTGGAACATCGGGCAGCCTCACGCAACTTCGCTCGGCCGTGAAACGTGTCGCGCCAACCGGCAGTCGCGTGCTGATCACCGGCCCGGCAGGTGCAGGCAAGGAAGTGGTGTCGCGCCAGATTCATCGTATGTCCCAGCGTGCTTCGGGACCTTTTGTGGTGATCAATGCTGCCATGATGGCGCCTGACCGGGTTGAAGTTGAGCTGTTCGGTACCGAGCGGGGCGCGCTGGGTCCTGACAGTCACCGGACTGTTGGAACGTTTGAGCGTGCACACGGCGGCACACTGCTTCTCGATAACGTCACAGACATGCCCCTGGAAACCCAGGGCAAGATTCTTCGCGCGCTCCAGGAGCAGACCTTTTTCCGGGTTGGCGGAAACACGCCGGTTCAGGTTGATGTGCGTGTCATCGCCACCGCCAATCGAGATGTCGGGCCCGAGATCGCCGACGGCAACTTCCGTGAAGATCTTTATTACCGCCTCAATGTGGTGCCCATACGTGTGCCATCGCTGGCTGAACGCCGCGAAGACATCCTGGAACTGTGCCGGCATTTCATGGAACGCGCTGCCGAGCTGCACGGCCTGCCAACACGCGAGATATCCGATGATGCAATGGCCACCCTTCAGGCGGCTGAATGGCCCGGAAATGTGCGTCAGTTGCGCAATGTCATGGATTGGCTTCTGATCATGGCGCCCAGTGAGGGGGACAGCCGCATCACGGCCGAGATGCTGCCGCCCGAACTGACCTCCTCTGATGCCAGCGTGACACTGCGGGCCGGAGAAGGCTCGGAGATGATGGCGATGTCGCTTCGGGAAGCACGTGAAGTTTTTGAGCGTCAGTATCTGCAATCGCAACTGCTTCGTTTTGGAGGCAACATTTCGCGCACCGCGACCTATGTCGGCATGGAGCGTTCGGCGCTGCATCGCAAGCTCAAGACGCTGGGCATCGGCGACGATGATCGCGCGAACAAAGCCTGATCAGGACGGGGTATCATGCAAGTCATTGTCTGTGGAGCCGGCCAGGTCGGCTTCAACATCGCAAGCCAGCTGGCCAACGAGGCTAATGACGTCACGGTAATCGACACCGATCCGGATCGGATTCGGCGCATCACCGAGAGCATCGACGTTAAGGGCCTGGTCGGTTTTGCCGCCCATCCTCCGGTTCTGCAACAGGCCGGAGCTGAAGACGCGGACATGATCATCGCGGTGACGTATGCCGACGAAGTCAACATGATTGCCTGTCAGGTTGCCCACTCGCTCTTCAATGTGCCGACCAAGATCGCGCGGGTACGCCATCAGGCGTATCTGGAGCCGGCCTGGCGCAACATGTTCAGCCGCGACCATCTGCCGATTGATGTGATCATCTCTCCGGAAGTCGAAGTCGCCAGCGCGATTATTCGCAGGCTGGAAGTGCCCGGTGCGCTGGATGTCATTCCCATGGCCGACGACAGCGTGCGCGCCATTGCCGTGCGCTGCATGCCAGATTGTCCGGTGCTCGATACACCGCTTGAAGAACTGACCGAGCTGTTTCCCGACCTCAAGATCTTTGTGGTCGGTATCGTGCGAGACGATGAACTGATCGTTCCGACCGGTAAGACGGAAATGCGCGACGGTGATGAGGTCTACTTTATCGCCGATACCGCCCATGTACGACGCTCCATGGCGGCATTCGGGCATGAAGAGGCAGAAGCGCGCAGGGTCATCATTGTTGGTGGTGGTAACATCGGCCTCTACATCGCACGTGAGCTGGAAGCTGATCACCCAGAAGTCCGCTGCAAGCTGATCGAGCTCGATGAAGTTCGCGCAAGAGAAGTTGCCGATGCGCTTAGCAAGACCACCGTCCTGTTGGGCGATGCCCTGGAGCGCGAACTTCTGGAAGAGGCCAACGTCGCACAGACCGAAACGGTGGTCGCTGTTACCAACGATGACGAGGTCAATATTCTCTCGTCGCTGTTGGCCAAACGACTGGGTGCCGGCTGGGCAATCACCCTGGTCAACTCGACCAGCTATGGGCCGCTTGTGGGCCAACTGGGGGTTGATGCTGTGGTCAATCCGCGCGGCTCGACGGTTTCAACCATCCTCCAGCATGTTCGCCGCGGCCGCATTCGGGGTGTCTACAGTGTGCGCGAAGGTGCTGGTGAATTCATTGAAGCCGAAGCCCTGGAAACCTCCAACATCTCAGGCAAACGCATTCGCGATATCCGTTTGCCCAAGGGCATCCTGATCGGCTCGGTCATCAGGGACGGCGAAGTGATCGTTCCCGACGGTGACACCCAGATCAAGGCGCATGACCGCGTTGTTCTCTTCACCAATGCGGACCTGATCAAAAAGGTCGAAAAACTCTTCTCCGTCAGCCTCGAGTTCTTCTGAATCCGGCGCAATTGCGTTAAAGAACTTGTATTGAAGAGGAGGGCAGCCGTGTCTCGCATCGCCTATGTCAACGGACGTTATCTGCCGCACAGCCGTGCGCATGTTCATATCGATGACCGTGCCCATAACTTTGCTGATGGTGTTTACGAGGTCATCCTGGTTGTGGCCGGACGTATGGTTGACGAAGAAGGCCATATGGCGCGCCTGACGCGCAGCCTTCGTGAGCTCGACATGGGTGAGCCCATGTCTGATGCCGCCCTGATCCACATCATGTACCAGACCATCGCGCGAAACCGTGTGATGAACGGTATGGTTTATCTCCAGGTCAACCGCGGGACGGCACCGCGCAATCACGCCTATGACAAACAGGACCTGGTCCCGACTGTGGTCTGCACAGCGAAATCTGTCGTGTTGCCCCATGACGCAGACAAGGCCGTTGGCGTGAAAGTCATTACCCGGCCCGACAATCGTTGGGAACGGGTCGACATCAAGACAGTCTCGTTGTTGCCCAATGCCATGGCAAAGACCGCTGCCTCTCGCGCTGGTGCCTATGAGGCATGGTTGTTCGATGAGAACAACATGGTGACCGAATGCAGCTCGTCCAATGCCTGGATCGTTGACCAGGAAGGGCGACTGATTACGCGCCCGCTTGGTCTTGATATCCTGCCGGGTATCACGCGCGATCGCGTTATCAAGCTTGCCAGTGAACATGGTATCGAGGTTGTGGAGCGTGCGTTTTCGGTCGATGAGGCAAAGAATGCACGCGAGGCATTCCTGACCAGCACGACATCGTTCGTCAAACCTGTGACACAGATCGATGATGCCGTGATTGGAAACGGTCATCCCGGCACGACGACGCGGACCTTGCTGGCCGCCTATCTTGTGTTTGCGAACAAGATCGCCATGGGCGAGGCCGCCTGAAGCGGTTCAGAATCCTTCAAAGTGTGTCGTGGATCATGGAACCGCCACATGCAGCGGCGATACCATAACCCTTGTGCGCCGATGGTCTGAGCGACTACGCTCAATCCGCGCTGCATGCGCCAACGGATGGCGGGATCGGTGAAAGCCGACGGGACCATCCGGGTAACATAACAAGGGGGAGGTTGCGTCATGTCGAACGACAGGCCACACAACCTGCAGGACACGTTCCTCAACAGCGTCCGCAAGAGCAAGATGCCGGTTACCATCTTTCTCGTGAACGGCGTCAAGTTGCAGGGCGTCATTACATGGTTTGATAATTTCTGCGTACTTCTGCGCCGTGACGGGCATTCGCAGCTCGTCTACAAACACGCGATTTCGACGGTCATGCCGTCTGCGCCACTCAAGCTCTTCGAACATGAAGAGGGCGGTGAGGCTGAATCGCACGAGGAGACAGGTGACGTCTGAGTTTGGTTACGAAACAAAGTCCGGGCCGACCCGGACGCTCGTCATTTATCCCTCGCTGAGAGGCCGGTGGCGTCGTGAACGTGATGATGATCGCGGCCTGGAGGAGGCGAGCGCGCTGGCGCGTGCCATTGAACTTGATATCGTTGCTGAAGAGATCATCTCTTTGCGCGAACCCAAGCCCGGGCTCTATCTGGGCTCCGGTCAGGTCGAAGAACTTCATAACTACATCGAAGAAGAAGAGATCGAGCTGGTGTTCATGGACACCACGTTGACACCGGTCCAGCAGCGCAATCTGGAAAAGGCGCTTGATGCCAAGGTCATCGACCGCACCGGTCTCATCCTCGATATCTTTGGCGCTCGTGCGGCCACCCGCGAAGGTGTTCTTCAGGTCGAGATGGCTGCGCTTTCCTACCAGCGCAGTCGGTTGGTCAAGAGTTGGACCCATCTGGAACGCCAGCGCGGCGGCCTTGGTGCCGTTGGTGGCCCTGGTGAATCCCAGCTGGAAATCGACAGACGCCTGATCGACGACAAACTCTCGCGCCTCAAGAATGATCTGGCCGATGTCGTGCGCATGCGCGAACAGCATCGCGGCGCGCGGCGCAAGGTACCGTACCCGATCGTCGCCCTGGTCGGTTACACCAATGCGGGCAAGTCGACCCTGTTCAATCGCCTGACCGGTGCGAAGGTCTATGCCGACGACAAGGTCTTTGCCACGCTTGATCCCACGATGCGTGGTATCGACCTGCCATCAGGGCGGCGTGTCATCCTGTCTGATACTGTGGGCTTCATTTCAGACCTTCCCACCACCCTGGTCGCGGCGTTCCGCGCCACGCTCGAGGAGGTCATTGAAGCCGACATCATGGTTCATGTCCGCGACATGAGCGATCCCGACTGTGAATCGCAGGCTGGCGACGTTTTTGCCGTGCTCGATGAGCTGGGCATCGATGCCGCCGACTGCTCTGATCGCATGATCGAGGCCCATAACAAGATCGATCGTCTGGACGGCGAGGACCTCGACCGTATCAACGCCACGGTCGAACGCCGTGATGACGCCATTGCCATCTCGGCGATCACCGGCAAGGGCGTTGAGGAACTTCTCGACCTTCTGGATCGCCGGCTTTGGCAGAATCGCCAGGTTGTTGACCTCACCATTCCGGTTACCGACGGCAAGGCGCTCAGTTTCCTTTATCGCCACGGCGAAGTACTGGAGCGCCAGGACGGTGATGAAAACGTTGTGGTGAAGGTTGGTATCGAAGAAATCGACCTCGCCCGCTTCCGCAAGATGGATCTGGCGGGTTAACAGGCCAACTGTTTGTCACGCAAAGGCCTCAGCGATTGCCTGTGCAAACGTGCGGGCTGCGGGATTGATGTAGTCGCGTGGTGGAAATACGGCATAGACGCCGTGGGTTTCCGATGCGACCTCAGTCAGGAGTTCGCATAGAACACCCCGCTTAATATCATCCTTCACCAGAATTCCGGGAAGATAGGCAATGCCCAAACCGGCAATTGTCAGGTCACGGATGATTTCACCGTCGTTGATCATTACCGGCCCTTTGACGGTTTTTCCGCCAAGAAACGGCCACCGCCCGCCATGACGCGGCACTGTATCGATCAGGCACGGCAGATTCAGAAGGTCATCAAGGATTTCGGGGCGACCATGGGCGTGGAGAAACGCTGGTGAGGCAACCAGAACGGTCCGGAAATCACAAATCCTGCGTGCATGAAGCCCCGCCGCACTCACACGCAATCGACCGCTGGGGCGTTTGGATTGAGAGGCGGCGTTGCGTTTCAAGGCCTCTGTGGTTTCTACGATTTCCCTGCAGCGTGGCAGATAGCTTTCTCCCAACTCGGTCAGAGAGAGGTGCCGGGTCGACCGACGCACCAGGGATTGGCACTCATGTGGCTGGATGGCGGCTCACCCTGGAGAGAGCGTGCTGTTTTGGTCACTTAGGAAACCGGAATTCGGCTCCGCGAAACGCTCCGATACCAGAATGACTAGGAGTGCGGTCGCACCTGCGGGAACTTCTCGCCTTCGATCCTGTCGCCGGTTTTCAGCGCGGGGTCCCGATAGGTCTCCAGCGATGGCACGTCTTCATACGTCACGTCATCACCGGTCCAGTTGATCGAGAACGCAGCGCGCCTTTGATCCAGCGTGTTTCCGGGGGCGGAATGAAAGGTGCAGCCGTTCCAGATCAGCATGTCGCCTGGCTCCATTGCGGTGCGCAGGATTACGGCATCGGGGTCGTTGTCGATATCGGGCATGATCGGACGTTCGTGGCGCGCGTGTTTGTAGTCCTGTGCGGTATTGGAAAAATTGGTCGCGCGATAAACCGTGCCTTCGGCATGAGAGCCCTTGTGAAAGCGCAACGCGGTTTCGAGTGGAATGGGATCGAGCGCCGTCCAGCAGTTGATAATTTTGCGTCCCCGCAATGGGTAATAGGCCTGATCCTGATGCCATGGTGTCGAGGCGCTGTTGCTTCCGGCTTCCTTGATCAGCAGGAAGTCATAGAACAACGTCAGCGTTTCTGATTGCAGGAACGGCCAGCAGAGGTCGGGCAGGGGGCTCTCGAAGATGAAGCGCCGGAACGGTTCGACCTGACGCCAGGCTTGAGAGCTAAAGGAAAAGCGGCCTGTGTCGCCCTTGATTTGCACGATATCCAAATCGGCACTGCCGCCGGACAGGGCTTCGTCGATCCCCGGCTCAATCTCGGCCAGCCATTCGGCGCTGACGGCCTGGCGCAGGCATACGACGCCATCGCGTTCATAGGCATCGACGGCCTGCTCTTCGACAGCGTGGGCACCTGAAAGATTGAACGCCTCGATCTGATCAAGGGCTTGTTCAGTCATTAGCTACTTTACCACGGTGCAGTAGGAATGAACCTCGACAAAACCGTCGGCCATGACGCCTGCTTCATCCGTCAACCAAGCGACCTGACATTCAATGGTGCAGTTCTGGATGTCGCCAATGTAGCTGGCCAGATTCCAACTCTCGAGGAGTTCCTCATTCGAGAACGTAAATCCCTGTTTGCGCAAGGCATCTTCCAGCAAGCTTGCTTGACTGCCGACGGGATAATTGGCGTTGATGTAGTCGACCGTGCGGTCAGCCACGACCTCAACCTGCCCGGTCTGAGCTTGTCCGCATATCTCTGGCATGGTGTTTCGATTTTGTATGACGATGGTTGAGAGCACAAAAATGCCAAGCCCAATGACAGGCAACATCAAGACAAAGGTAACCGCGAGTGTCCGCTTAAGCCTTGCGGCCTTGTCAACTTTGGGGGGCCTGGGAATACGCTCGTCCCAGCCGTCATCTTCGCTCATCACTGGGCCTCCTTATCCGCCTTCGCTTCATTCCAGAACCGATCCATTTCTTCCAGAGATGCCTCTGCTGTCGTCCGCTCTTCCTTTGACAACCGGTCCTCGACAAAACGAAACCGCCGCTCGAACTTTGCATTGGTGCGGCGCAGGGCCGCTTCGGGGTCGACGCCCAGGTGCCGGGCCAGGTTGACGACGGTGAACAGAACGTCGCCCAGTTCGTCCTCCAGCCGGTCGTGTTTGCCTCCCGCACCGATCTCCTGCTTCAGCTCACCCAGTTCTTCATCGATGTCGGCAATGACGTGTTCTGCGTCGGGCCAGTCAAATCCCACACGTGCGGCGCGCTTTTGCAGTTTGGTTGCGCGCATCAGCGCAGGCAGGCCCGCCGCAACGCCATCGAGTGCCGAGAGCTCACGCCCCTCCGACTCAGCTTTTTCCTGACGCTCGGCTGCCTTCTGAACTTCCCAGTTCACGGTCTGCTTGTCGGCATTATCGATGCCCGACTGATCGCCAAAGACATGGGGGTGACGTCGGACCATCTTGTCGCTGATCGAACCTGCGACATCGGCGAAGTCGAAACGATTTTCCTCAGACGCCATCTGGCTGTGGAACACGACCTGGAATAGCAGGTCGCCCAGTTCATCCTTCAGCCCGTCCCAGTCCTGCTTTTCAATGGCATCGGCAACTTCATAGGCTTCCTCAATCGTATAGGGCGCAATGGTGGCAAAGGTCTGCTCGACATCCCAGGGGCAGCCATGCTCGCGGTTGCGCAACTGCGCCATGATGGCGAGCAGGCGGGTGAGGGGATCGTTCCGATCAGCAGGCTTGTTCATGACGGCACCCTGATGAAGCCTGAGACAATGCGCGTTGCCAAACCGCCCACACACACCGCGGCGACAGCGCTTTGTTCAACGCGCATGGCAACGTCGATACGGCTTGGCCGCCCCAGGGAATAACCCTGTTCAGCAAAGACATTGATACAACCGTTTGTGTCGGAGGCAAGAACGCCGTGCCGCACGAGGTAACAGGCGAGCGCACCATTGCTGGTTCCCACCGCCGGTGCTTCGTCTACGCCCACCGCCGGACAAAAGTCGCGGCAGCGCCAGGCCGCCTCGGGATCACTGGTTTCACTCGTGAAGGCGATCACCGTGCCGAAACCATGCGCCCGGCAGAACGCGCCAAGGCCCGTATAGTCGGGGTTGAGTCCATGCAGGTCCTCTTGCGAGCGCATGGCGACCATCAGGTGCACAAAATCGGCTGAGGCTGATTCAAGAGGCAGGGCGGGATCAAAGGCATCAGCGCCAACACCCAGCAGACCAGCAAGTTCATCGACATCGAACACAGGCAGTTCAAATGCGGGCAAGCGCATGTCCTGCATCACGCGCGGGCGTCCGTCACCACTGCGGTAAAGGTCTACCGGGGAAGACCTGATGGGGGTCGTCAGCGTCGCAATACGCTTGTTGGCATCTCCCCAGACAAGAAGCTCATCCTCGAACAGCTTGGTGAACAGCCCCACCGTTCCATGCCCGCACATTGGCAATTCGGCACCTGCCGAAAAGAACCGCACGCGCACTTCGTCGCCTTCAATGCTCTGGATGAAACACGTTGCGGGCGCAGCCATCTCCCTTGCTATGGTCCGCATCGCTTCTTCACTGAGCCCCGCCGCATCCGAGACTATCATCGCAACGCTGCCGCCATAGGCGACATCGGAGAAACAGTCATAGGAGGTGAGGGGGAGTTGAGGCATGGACAGCAATCCTGTTTCACGAACCATGACCATTGCTCGCATGCTGCGCAACCAGCGATCAACTTCGTCAATTCCACAAACTGTTTGGCTCAGGTGTACAACCACCGTCATTGCCAACGCCAAACAGCCTTTGCGTGGGCTCGAAGCGTGCTGTTTGAAAAGACCAGTTCCAGTATGACAAGCCACCGTCGTAATCCTCGACAATGAGCAGGCCATAGTAAGTCGCGCTGGAACCGAAAAACCGCATGCGAAAGAGCATGTCGAAACCGTTGAGGTCATAGAGAGTTTCTGCAGGCTTCCCGGCCGTTAGCACGCAGTAGGGCTGGCCATCGGCAGTTTTGACGACTTCGCCATATACAAGGTTTGGCAATGAATGAGACCAAACAGTAAGCCCAATGATCGTTCCAACCATCACACCGAAAAAAAACGCTGCAACCAACCAGTGGTGCCAATTCCCGATCGGTCAGGAACAGGGTCAGGGCTGCACCTGGTAAACTCAGTAGAAAAACGATCAGGCCTAACGCTCGCGCAAGGAACATTCCGAGTTGATCCCAACGTTGAGGTGGCCCGGAAACGACAATTGCAATCTCCTGCAAAACCAGGCTGGCGACAATGAGAGCAAAATGGGTGCGCACGAGCACAGCAACTACTGTGTGTCCGTCAAAGGTCGATGTGCGTCGCGTAAACCAATTGGTCAGGCTCAACAACAGGACAAGTGGGCAGAGAATGCACAAGATAGCCAGCAAGATTGTTGGAGTGCCTATGACACCCTTGGCAGCTTCTGGGTTGCCGATAGCGCTAGGTATCAGAAATGCCGTCACGCCTGCTATGATTGTCCATGCAAGGATGCTGGCGCATGCAATTCTGAGCTCATCATACTTGCTTGGTTGCTTCCGCGACATGATTGGCCCGTCCGAATGATCGATTGAGGCCGCCTGTCTCACACATGAAGGTGTACGCTGTGGGGCCAAACCGTGATCAAACGATGGTCTCGTAGCTGTTGTTCTGATCCTTCCCTTATCGGTGGACTAAGGGCTGGGTAGGGTTGAACATGGCTTAGGCTGTTTTCGGGAACTCCTGCCATGTCCATCCTCATCACCAACGCCACCCTGATCACCGTCGATGAGGACTCACGCGTGATCCCGTCTGGCGCCATCCTCATCGACCACGGACGCATTACTGATCTGGGCCCAAGTGAGGAAGTCGCCGCACGCAATCCCGATGCCGATACGGTCATCGACGGGACGGGCAGGGTGATTGCGCCGGGGTTTATCAGCACCCACACCCATGTCGGCTACACCATTTTCCGGGGGCGGGCCGAGGATGCCGGGCTCAACTGTGTCGTGGGCATGTACATCCCCATGAACACGGTGCTCGCACGTGAGGAGCGCCGGGCTGTGGGTTCGCTCACCTATGCCGAATTGTTGCGCAGCGGCGTCACCACAGTGCTGGAGATGGAGGAGGACGCTGACGTCTATGCCCCCTTTGTTGAAAGGCTGGGTATCCGCAGCGCCATGGGCATCATGACTTCGGACGCAGATGCCGATGCCTTCACCCGCGGCGAATATGTCTTCGACCCCAAGGTGACCGAAGCCCAGGTCAAACACGCGGTCGAGTTTGCCGAAACCTGGCATGGCCGTGCCGACGGGCGCATCACCGTGATGATGGCACCCAACATGACGATCAACGTTTCACCGGAATTGCTCAGGGCAAGCCGCCGCGAGGCCGATCGCCTGGGCCTGCGTCTGACGACCCATTGCGGTTGGGGCGAGGAGGAATACGCCATTGTCGGTAAACTCCATGGCCAGAGCCCGTTCGAATACCTCCGAGACAACGGCCTGCTTGCGTCCGATACCGTCATCGCCCACGGCTATGTCACCGATGAACACAATACCGATGTCTTCGCTCATTCCGGTGCGTGCCTGGCTCATTGTCCGCTCATGAACGCCACACGGGGCCAGATTGCGCCGCTGCTCGATTACCAGAAGCGCGGCATCCCGGTCAGCCTGGGCATCGACAACATGTATGGCGATTACTTCGAAGTCATCCGTGCCGCCGTCCTGATGGCACGGATCAAAAATGCTGATGCCACCGCCATCCTCGCCGCTGACGCCCTGCGTCTGGCAACCATGGGCGGCGCCAGGGCGCTTGGTATGGAAGACGAGATCGGTTCACTGGAGATCGGCAAACGCGCCGACCTGATGATGGTCGATTACCGCACCTTCGGCCTGCGACCCACGCTCGATCCCGTGCAGAACCTCGTCTACCACGCCCATGCCAGCAATGTGGAGATGGTCATGGTTGACGGACGTATCGTCATGGAGCAGGGCGCCCTGGTCCACGCCGACGGCTCCGATCTCGCCGCCCAGGCCGAAAGTGCCGCCCAAGAAGCCTGGGGCCGCTTCGTCCACAAATACGGCGGCATCGCCGCGCGGTGAAGGCTCAGACCTTCCCCTTGGTTGCTGTTGTCATTGCTGCTCTTTCTGTTGCTGCATGCTCGAATCCCTTCTATCGCGAGCCATGTGTCCCAGGTTTGCAGCCGGGAGTGACTCCGCACTGTATCTGGTGGAGTGGCGAAGCTTCTGCCGCTCTCAGGGATAGGCACCCTATCGGCTCCTCGGAGTTGGAGCTTATTGCATGGCTGGTTGGTGAAGGTTTCAGAATTGAATCTGGCGAAACGTCGGAACAGCAACGAGCAGTCTATGAGTCGTCACAAGACCTGTTGTTCTGCGAGCCTCGCGTTTGGACCGTTCTCTGGTCGGCGAATCCAAGTGGTGAACTCACTGTTCTACAAACCTCGGACAGTGGCCTGTGCATGGTAACTCCGTGAATTTAAACCAGATGTGTCATCCCGACCGCAGTGCAGCGGAGAGCCGCGGCCTCGACAGGCAAGCGCTGAACTATCGAGACACCGGCTCAAGGCCGGGGTGACACATCTGGGTATTAGAAGCCGCGCGCCTACCGCTTCTGGTACTGCTCCGCGCCAAACGACACGGCCCAGCTTTCTTCCGAGAAGCCATCGACCACATCGGCGGATGATTCGATATCGCGCGCCACTGCGGGGCGCTGTGCGGTGATGTCGTACCAGCGTTTCACATTAGGGAAGTCGCCCAGATCCTGTTCCTGGCGCTCGTGCAGGCGGCACCAGGGGAAGATCGCCATGTCGGCAATGCTGTAGCCGTCGCCCGCCACATAATCCTTAGTCCCGATCTTGCGGTCCAGCACGCCATAAAGCCGGGCTGCTTCGTTGCGATAGCGGTCCTGTGCATAGGGCAGGACCTGTGGGCCATTCGGGTTCATCGGCGCATAGGCCAGGAAATGATGCGCCTGTCCCAGCATCGGGCCGAAACCGCCCATCTGCCAGTAAAGCCACTGCATCACGTCCCAGCGTTGTACCGGAGCCGTGGGCAGAAACTGGCCTGTCTTTTCGGCCAGGTACTGCAGGATCGCACCGGATTCAAAGAGCGGCAGGGGTGTTCCGCCAACGGGGTCCTGGTCGATGATTGCAGGCACCTTGTTGTTGGGGCTGATCTTCAGAAAGCGGGGATCGAACTGCTCACCCTTATCGATATCAACGATGACCAGTCGGTAGGGAAGGCCGGTCTCCTCGAGCATGATGTGGACCTTCTGGCCGTTGGGCGTGTGGTCAAAGAAGAAGTCGATCATGTCTGGTCTCCTGAATTGGTAAGGCGGGCTGTGGGGAAAAGCATGATTCTGATCATCATGGCGGTGTCTTGAGGAAGTTGAAAGATCGCCTACTGGCAGCTTCCCGATGCATTGCAGGTGGTGCCGTCGATCCAGGTCGCGCCGTCGAGGCCTGGACCAAAACGAATCTCCCCATCCTTCACAATGGCACCTGTAAAGTCTGCGCCGTAGAACACCGATTCACTCACCGTTGCACCGGTGAAGTCTGCACCGCTCAGATCGGTGTCGTTCAGGTTCGTGCGGTGCAGGTAAGCACCACTCAGGTTTGCATTGCTCAGGTTTGCACCAAGCAACATGGTTTCCGACAGAAGGGCGCCGGAAAGATCGGCATGGTCCAGCACCGCGAGGGTCATCTCGGCACCCCTCAGGTCGGCATTGCTCAGGTCGGTTCGGGTCAAAATGGCTTGGGTCAGATTGGCGCGGGAAAGATCGGCACCGGAAAGATTGGCGCCGGTCAGATCCTTGCTGTCCAGATTACATCCGCCCCAATTGACCCCGGGGGCGGGCGGGTCACTGCAGCCGGCACGCGCGTCCGATGCTGCAGCAAGCAAAAACGCCAGCGCGACGACAGGCAGGGCGGTATGGCTGAAAAATCCCGTGGCTGTCATCGGTCATGTCCTGTTGCAGAGTTTGCTTGGCTCGCGCGCCAGTGCGGCGAACTGCAAGTTCCCTCCAGCCCTAGTGGCAAGCACGATGCCTGTCTACAATACGATGCCTCGGGATTTGGCGGACCAGCAGGGCTGCAATCGCGTCGTGTAGTGCCAGTATTGGCGTTAGAGTAGGGACCCAATCATCTCGAACCAACCGGAGCGGAACCCCATGATCACACGCAGCAATCCTGAAGGCGCCTATCCGCCGCGCGGTTACCATCACATCGTCACATCAGAGGGCGGCAAACACGTCTGGCTTGCAGGGCAGGTCGCCTATGACGAAAACCGCAACCTGATCGGCAGTGACGACGTTCAGCTGCAAACCCGCGCCGTGCTCGCCAACATCGGCCACAGGCTGGCCGCGATCGGGGCGGGGCCCGAACATGTCGTGCGCATCACGACCTATGTCGTGGGTTACGAACCTGCACACCTGGCGGGCATCATGGAGGAAATGAACGCCTTTTTCGGGCCAGAGAACCTGCCAACGAATACGCTGATCGGCGTTTCCTGCCTTGCCATGCCCGATATGCGGGTCGAGATCGAACCTGTTGCCGTTGTGCCCTGAGCCATCGTGTTCGAGATCGCCACGCTTAAGCTGAACAACGGCGCGCGCATCGGGCTTTGTCCGCTGCCGGGTGTCTTTGGCGCACTGATGTCCGAACTTGATGCTATCGTGGCGTGGACCCCTGACATTGTCGTCTCGATGACAGAGCAGTCAGAGATGGATGCCGCCCTGTCGGGTGATCTTGGCGCGCGGCTGCAGGCAGTCGGCATGACATGGCGGCATCTGCCCATCCGAGACTTTGGCGTACCTGATGGCAAGAGCGCGGCGCCATGGCCGCAAGCTCTGGGTGAGCTTCATCGCTGTCTGGACGGGAAGGGTACTGTCCTGCTCCATTGCCGCGGCGGTCTCGGCCGCTCAGGCATGCTTGCCCTGCGTTTGCTGGTGGAACGTGGCGAAGTGCCTGATGCCGCGCTGGAACGCTTGCGAGCCGTCCGGCCCGGTGCGGTCGAAACACAGGAGCAACTGGCCTGGGCTGTCCGTCGTCAGAACATTTGGGACGCGTGAGCTCGTTTTCTAATTGAGTATCTGGCTCATCTTGATTTGATGTTAAGCCGCTTGTTGTTGATGGTTCAAGCGGCGGGTTTGGATGGTGAGTTTTTTGATCTTTTCCCTCTTTTCGATGATGGCTGTGTGGCGCCCGAAGTAAGCATCCGATGGTGTGACGTTGCCAATGCTCTCGTGGTAGCGATGGTTGTTGTAATAATCCACGAAGGTGCCGATCTGGTTTTCGAGATCGCCCTGCAGATAGTAGTTTTCCAGCAAGATCCGGTTCTTGAGCGTCTGATGCCAACGCTCGATCTTACCCTGGGTCTGCGGGTGATAGGGTGCACCGCGAACGTGCTCCATACCCTGGCCTTCAAGCCATTCGGCCAGATCGCCGGATATATAGGACGAACCATTATCGCTGAGCAGCCGGGGTTTATGGATGACCTCGGCCTGGTCGCAGCCTGATGCTTCCAACGCGAGTTCCAGTGTCTGGGTCACATCGCCCGCCTTCATGGTGGTGCACAGCTTCCAGGCGATGATGTAGCGCGAGTAGTCGTCGAGAATGGTCGACAGATAGAACCATCCCCATCCGATGACCTTGAAGTAGGTGAAGTCGGTCTGCCAGAGCTGGTTCGGAGCTGAGGTCTTGTCCTTGAACTCATTCGCTGCCTTGATGACGATGAAGGCCGGGCTGGTGATCAGGTCGTGGGCCTTGAGCAGCCGGTAGACAGACGCTTCTGAGACAAAATAGCGTCTCGTGTCAGTGAACCTCACGGCCAGTTCCCTGGACGATAGTTCCGGCTCATCCAGGGCCATCTCCACGATCTGCTGGCGCACATCGTCGGGGATGCGGTTCCACACCCGACCGGGGCCACTGGTGCGGTCATCAAGGCCGCCTCCACCTCGATACCGGTCGTACCACCGGTAAAACGTCGTGCTCGGGATGCCCAGCTTATCCAACGTCCGCCGGACCGGTAGATGAGAGCCTTCGACCAGCCTGATGATTTCCAGTTTCTCAGATGCGGGATATCTCATTCCTCGTCTCCCCCATCCCCGATCATGCTTTTTTTGAGTAACCGGTTCTCCAGTATCTGTTCGGCCAGCGCCTCCTTGAGATCGCGGGCTTCGACACGCAGTGTCTTAACCTCGGGACTGCTGGCCTGACGCGCCGTGTCGCCGGCAAGGCGCTTCTTGCCAGCCTCCAGGAACTCCTTGGACCAACTGTAATAAAGACCCTCGGCGATGCCTTCATGGCGACATAAAGCCGCGATGCTCTCCTCGCCGCGCAGGCCCGATAACACAATCCGGATCTTCTCCTCAGCCGAATAACGCTTGCGCGTCTTGCGCCGAATGTCGCGGATGGCCTGTTCTGCCGGGTCGCTCTTGCTCATGGTTTTCTGCCTCATCTTCGTTCCCTACGGTCACTGCGATGAGCCAGAAAACTCCCTTATGAAAACCACCCAATCTGTCCCAAAGGCGCTGACGGCAGACACTTCGATAAGTCGTATAATATATATTATGGAAACTACGATATATTGTTCTTATTCCGCACCTTATTGAAACAAATGAATCTTCACTCTCATGTCCGTCAGCGAGACTTCCCGTGATCGAACTCTATGAGTACCCACCGACACGATCGCAGCGCGCCAAATGGGTGCTCGAAGAGCTTGGAGCTTCCTATTCAAGCCGTACCGTCGTGTTGCACGATGGTGAGCAGAATACTCCAGACTACCGCGCTGTGCATCCGCTCGGTTTTGTTCCCGCACTAAGGACCGGCGACTACACCATCTTTGAGTCGGTCGCGATCGTCCTTCAGTTGATCGACGAATATCCCTCTGCCGGATTGGCTCCGCCATGTGGGTCCGTGCAGCGCGCCCACTATTATCAATGGAGCATCTTTGCCTGTGCCGAGCTCGATCCGGCCCTGATGATGTTCTTCGACAATACGCTGCGGCCCCTGGAAGCATGCGACCATCAGGCACGCAACACGACAAGGCACTGGCTGAGCGAGGCAAACAGGACTTTGAAACCCGTGCCGAAGTACTCACCACGGCGCTGGATGGCCGTGAACATCTTCTAGATACCGGGTTTTCTGGCGCGGACATCCTGATCGACACAGCTGCTTCATGGCGCGTCTGATGGGATTGCTCGACAAGTTTCCAGTTCTGGAGGCTTACTATGCGCGCCTCAGCGCACGGCCCGCTCACCAACGCGCTTACGGATCATCAGGAGCCTTAAAAAAAACCATGCAACGGATCACAAGGCATTGCCTGCGCGTAGCGTCCTGCGAAGGCCTGACTGAGTTTTACGCTGACTTGCTGGGCATGCAGACCTTTGAAGCGTGAATGAACCGACCTTCGGTTTCGATGCCACACAATGCTGCCTGACATTCCACGCAACGGCCTCTGCGCGCCACAAACCCAAACAGCATGATTTCTTCTGAAGATCGGCATCACGCTGCGTGATCTCGACGCTGCCGTGGCGTATCTGCGCTCCCGTGGTGCAGAGGTCACCGACCCCCTCCAGTTCCTCGATATCGGCTATATGGCCAAACTCATCGACCCCAACGGCTTCATCATCGAACTGCTGCAACAGGGGTTTGAGGGGCATCACACCCCTGCTCCCGATGGCCATCCCATTGCCGCCCAGGCCACGCTTGCTCATATCACCCTGCGCGTGACCGACCTGGATGCGGCCAAGGCCTTCTTCGAAGGCGAACTCGGCATGCGCCTGATGTCGGTCCAGCCAGTGCACGAGTACGCCTTTTGCCTCTATTTCTATTGCTGGAGTGACGAGGCGCTGCCCGACCCCGATCTGACAGCCGGTGGCCAACCGCGAATGGCTCTGGGCCAGGCCATACGCCTTCATCGAGCTCCAGCACCTGGAACTGCCCGGCAAGAAGCTCCGGAAGGTGGGAAAACGCAGCGCAGGGTTCGAAGGTTTCGCTTATGACGGCCCCGACGGAACCGTCTTCGTGGCAATCGAAACCATGAAGTCCCTCACCTGATTCAGGACTTCCAGTGTCCGTGATAAGGTCAAGGCTTGCTGTCGTCGGCCTGATTTTGAAGGAGACCCATCATGGAGCAATTCACAGGCGGCTGTTCATGCGGCAACGTCCGAATAGTGGCATCTGGCCAGCCTTACCGGGTCGGTCTTTGTCATTGCCTGGATTGCCGCAAGCACCATGGAGCCTTGTTTCACGCGTCTGCGGTGTTCCCACAGGATGCCGTGAAAATCGAAGGTGAGACCGCCGACTATGCCGGTCGGTTTTTCTGTCCCCGTTGCGGCTCGACGGTTTTTGGGTGCAGCGATGACGAAATCGAAGTGAATCTGGGGTCTCTCGATGACCCAGACCAGCTCAAGCCAACCTATGAACTCTGGACCATCCGCCGAGAGTCCTGGTTACCGCCGTTTCCTCTCAAGCACCGATACGACCGCAACCGCGAAGGTACGGACCGTTCTGAGGATTAGGCTGAAGGACAGCGTTCCCTCACCTGCTCCGGTTTTTCCTGCGTGCGTGATAGGTCAGCGCCAGGGCAATGCAGTGGCGCAGCGCTGCTTCTTCTGACGGACCCATGTCACCTGGGATCACGGCGCGTTTGCCTGAATAGCTCAGCTCATCGGCATAGTGCGTTCTGAACTGCTCGATCAGGTCGGTCTGGCACGGCACATAGAGTTTTACCTCATCAGGTGCCTTCTTGTCGGCGCCCAGGCGCAACGTCGTTCCGCTTCCGGTCGCAGGAGTCAGAAAGGCCGGCTGCCCCCATTTCAGGGTTTCGGTCAGCGGGCCCACACCCGGTGTTGCATCGGCGACCTCGCGGATCATCGCACGAAGGGAAAGCAGCCTGGCGCGCGCCGATTGCGGGAAAGCAGAGATAGCGTCTTCGATTTCAGCGTCGTCTGAAGGGCTCTCTGACATGCCAGCCTCCGCGCTGGTTGACCCGCTAGGCGCTCGACTGCTGCCGTTCATCCGGGTTAGCGTTCTTGCCTGACCGGAGGATGCCATGGCAACCAGAACAAGCGAAGCGATCGATAACTTGCAAGGGCTCGATCCGGGCGGCCTCGTCGATCTCGAGCGTTACCCGCTTCTGGAGCGCGAGAGTCCGGCCTATCAGGCACTGGTCAATGCACTGCATGATCGCCTTGTGGCTGAGAAGATCCTGCCCATGGAAGGGTTTCTGACGCCTGAGGGCGTGGAGCGCCTCGTGGCCGATGCCGGGACGATGGAGTCCAAGGCCTTTCACTGTGACAAAACCGGCAATCCCTATGGCATAGATCCCGCAGAGATTGATGCCCTGCCCGACGGCCACCCCGGCAAGATCATGTCGCCGACCGTACGCGATGGCGTCGGTTATCACGACATGCAGGGTTCGCTCTGTGCAGCCTTGTACGCATGGCCGCCACTGCGTCGTTTCGTTGCCGACGTCCTGAAGGTGCGCGAGCTGTTCCTGCAGGATGATCCCAGTAATGCGCTGGTCCTGCAGTTCTACAAGCCTGGCGGCAAGCTTGCCTGGCACTTCGATCGTTCAAAGTACTCAACCATCCTTCAGCTACAGGCTGCCGATGAAGGCGGGTATTTTGAGGCAGCGCCAGGGATTCGAGACCCCGAGAATGAGAATTACGACGCCGTACGCGGCCTGGTGCTGGGCGAATCCGATCCACCGTTACGGCGCAGGTCGAAACCCGGAACGTTCGTCATCATCAACGGCAACCACACCCTGCACCGGGTGACCGACATTGGTGGCGATCGCGCCCGTATGTCGCTGATCCTGGCTTATGAGGAAGAACCCGGCGTGCGCCTGCCGGTCTACCTGCGGCGCATCTTCTTCGGCCCCGACTGCCCCGGTGACTAGCTCCTAGAAGAGGATTTCCATGCCGTCCCAGGCAGGTGTGACGTTGTCGGGCGTCAATCCGTTGACCTCATCCCAGACCATGTCCTGGCTCATATGGGTCAGCACAGCGCGTTTGGGCGCTGCACGCCTGATCCAACCCAGCGTGCGTTCCAGGTCGCCGTGGATCGGGTTGTCGGTCATGTTCTGGCAATCGACGATCCAGAGGTCGATGCCCGATACGACATCAAAACCCCGATCATCCAGGTTCTTCAGATCCGTGGAATAGGCGATTGATCGACCGCCGGCGTCAAACCGGAACCCCAGCGTTTCCATGACGATATGGTCCTGGGCAAAAGGCGTGACCCCAATGCTGCCGACCTCGAAAGGCTCACGCGCTACCACGTGGGCATGCAGGGTTGGCGCATACCAGCCGTAGCGCGGATCGTTTTCTTCAAACACATAGGCGAAGCGTTCCGCCAACTCCTTCAGGGTTTGTGCGTTGCCGTAGGCCGGAATGGCGCGGTCCATTGCCTGGCAGACACGACGCAAATCGTCGATGCCATGGCAATGATCGGCATGGGCATGGGTGTAACAAACAGCATCCAGATGCGTGATTTCGGCGCCCAGAAGCTGCTGGCGCAGGTCAGGCGAGGTATCGACCAGGATCCGGGTTGCACCATGTGCCACGGAAATAGAGGAACGCAGACGGTGATTGCGCGGATCATCGAGCATACCGTCCCGATAGCTCTGGTCGATCTGGGGCACGCCCGCGGAAGGACCGCATCCTAGAATTACTGCTTGCATATCAAGCGCTTGGGCGCGCTGCCTTTGTGAACAGATTAAAGAAATTGTCGGTCGTCACACGCGCCAGTTCTTCTTCAGGCATCGCTTTAAGGTCCGCGACCAGCGCGGCCGTGTGACTCACAAAACCAGGCTCGTTGCGCTTGCCGCGTTTGGGCACGGGCGCCAGGAACGGTGCATCGGTCTCCACCAGGATGCGTTCGGCAGGCACATCGACAATGATATCGCGCAGCGATTGCGCGCTCTTGAACGTCGCGATGCCAGAGATCGAAATCGAAAACCCGATCGCCAGACTGCGCTGTGCAAGCTCGCGCGTGGAGCTGAAGCAGTGAATCAGGCCCGGAAAGGCGCCCTTGCCCATCTCGTCTTCGAGAATGTCCATCGTATCGTCATCGGCATCACGGGTGTGGACGATCAGCGGCAACTGGGTTTCGCGGCATGCCGTGATGTGTTCCCTGAAACTTGCCTTCTGCTCCTCGCGCGGGCTGTGATCATAGAAATAATCCAGCCCGGTCTCACCGATCCCGATCACCTTGGGGTCACCGGTACGCGCGACGATCTCACCAGACGGCACAACGCCTTCTTCTTCGACATTGTGGGGATGCACACCGACAGAGCAATACATGTCATCAAACCGATGGGCCAGAGCACGGACGTCCTCGAACTTGGTCATGCGGGTGCAAATTGTCTGGATCGTTCCCACACCAGCCGCGCGGGCACGGGCTACGACATCGTCGAGTTCCTCGGCAAAGTCCGGGAAATCAAGATGACAATGGCTGTCGACAAGCATCATGCCGTCTCCCCCTCTTCCTCGACATAACGTGGGAACACGCCCTGCGGTTTGGGCAACTCTGTTCCAGGCACCAGTGCGTGGTCGCGTGAAAGCGCAGAGAAATCCCGAGCGTCCTCTGCGATCGCGAGCTGATCGAGCAGCCTTGCCGACGTCTCTGGCATGACAGGCTGGGTCAGCAACGCCAGATGGCGGATGTTCTCGGCCAACACGTAAAGCACTGTTGCCACGCGCGCCGGGTCGGTCTTTTTCAGCGCCCAGGGCGCCTGGTCGTCGACGTAACGGTTGGCATCACCAATGACGTCCCAGATCGACTGGAGCATCAGGTGGAACGCCTGGGCGTCAATATGTCCGCGGCAAACTTCAAGCAGGCCATAGGACTTGTCGAGCAACGCGCGGTCCGCCTCGCTGAAATCGCCATGTTCGGGCACCCTGCCCTCACAGTTCTTGGCGATCATCGAAAGCGAACGTTGGGCCAGGTTGCCGTAATCGTTGGCAAGGTCATGGTTGCAGCGCTGAACCGCACCACGGTGTGAGAAATCACCGTCGTTGCCGAAGTTTACTTCGCGCATCAGCGTGTAGCGCACCTGATCGAGCCCATAACGGGCCACGATCTCGGACGGCACAATCACATTGCCCAGGGATTTGGAGATCTTCTGGCCTTCACTGGTCCACCAGCCATGGGCATAGATGCGCTTGGGCACCTTGATCCCGGCAGCCATCAGGAAGGCAGGCCAGTAGACTGCGTGAAAGCGAAGGATGTCCTTGCCCATGATATGGAGCGCGGGCCACCACTTAGTGAACATCTCGCCCTTTTCATCGGGGTAACCTGCTGCAGTGATGTAGTTCGTCAGGGCATCGATCCAGACATACATGATGTGATCGGGATCATCAGGCACGGGAATGCCCCAGGAAAAGCTGGTCCGCGAGATCGAAAGGTCACGCAAACCGCCGGCAACGAAGCTTGTCACCTCGTTTCTGCGGGAATCCGGCAGGATAAAGTCCGGGCGCGTTTTGTAGAGCTCAAGCAGACGATCCTGCCAGGCCGAAAGCCGGAAGAAGTAACTGGGTTCCTTGACCCACTCGACTGGCGCACCGGACGGCGCGACTTTCTGACCGTCGGGGCCATCCGTCAGTTCATCCTCGGCATAGAACGCCTCGTCGCGCACGGCATACCAGCCCTCGTAGTGGTCGAGGTAGATATCACCGGATTCGACCAGCTTGCGCCACAACGCCTGAACCGATTCAACATGGCGGGGCTCTGTCGTTCTGATAAAGTCGTCGTTCGAAAAGTTCCATTCTTTCGCAAGGATACGGAAGTTTTCTGAGACACCATCGCAAAAAGAAAGCGGGTCCATACCAGCAGCTTCTGCGGCTTTCTCGACCTTCTGGCCATGCTCGTCCGTGCCGGTCAGGAACATTACGTCAAACCCGTCCAGACGCTTGAAGCGGGCCATGACATCGCAGGCCAGCGTCGTATAGGCGTGGCCGATATGGGGATTGTCGTTGACGTAATAGATCGGCGTCGTGACGTAAAAGCTCGGTTTCCCGGACATGCCAGGGCTCCTCAGGATGCCTTCAGGTTGATGGTAGGCGGCTACTTTCGGGCTTCAGGAACGGGCGGCGGTTGCAACGGCCCCGAACGCAGCAAGCACAACCTGCTTGCGGTCCATATTCAGGCTGTCTGCCCGGTCCCGAAGGCGGCCGACCTTTTCCCACACGTCCACCCAGCGTTCAAGGCTGCCTGTGCCGGACAGCCGCGCCATCAGCTCGGCCTCACCGGGCACAACCGCCTCTGCAACGGTGCCTGCACCTGTGCCCGAGCGCACCAGGCGGGCAAGCCATGCCCCCATGAACCCAAGCGCGGTCCGGCAGGCGGCATCCTGCCCATAGCGGCCCAAACGGTCCGCCAGGGCATGAAGTGCTGCCGGGTCCATGTGCGGCGCCTGTCCGATCATGCCGATCAGTTCGCGATAGAGATCAAGGCCACCCAGGTCATCAAGGCGCATGGCTCGACCAATGCTGCCTTCTGACAGGCGGGCCAGAGGCAAACGATCAGCTTCCGGAAGAGCCGGCAGATACTGTTCGAGCAGCAGCGCGACCTGTTCGGCCTTCAGTGGGCGAAGGTTCAGCTTGCGGCAACGCGAACGGATGGTCGGCAGCAATCGTGAAGGCGCATGGCTCACCAGCAAAACGACGGATTGCCGTGGCGGCTCCTCAATCAGCTTCAGCGCGGCATTGGCGGCATTGCGGTTCATCAGTTCAGCGCCATCAATCACGGCAATACGCCAGCCGCCCTCACCGGCTGATTGGTGAAAGAACGGCTCGAGCCGTCGAATGTCCTCGATGACAATCTCGGTGCGTTTCTTGCCCTGCTTGTTGAGACCGATCCCGATTGTCATCAGGTCTCCATGCGCTCCGCCCGCAACGCGGGAGAACACCGGATCGGCTTCATCCATGGCCAGAGTGTCAGCAGCATCGCCGAATAGATCGTTGCCGCCGCCCGCCAGAAGGTGACGGCCCAGCCGGTAAGCAAGCGTGGCCTTGCCGATACCTTCAGGCCCGCCAATCAGCCAGGCGCCGGCAATGGTCCCGTCCTTGGCTGCCGCAGCCAGGCGTTTTTCAGCTTGGGCATGTCCGATCAGATCGGCGTTCGCGCGCGGTGCCGGGGCGGAACTGTCCGGCAAATCTGGATGTTCGCGCGGATCAACTGGGTCTTCCTCTTTCACGGCCATTTACTTGCCACCGCTGCCTGAATGGCCTTCTCGACAGAGTCCTCGTCACCCGTGGCGTCGATCACGACACAACGTTCCGGGTGATCCGCGCCAATCTTCAGAAAAGCGCCGCGCAGGGCCTCGTGGAAATCACGTCCCATCCGTTCATAGCGGTCGCTGCCGCCTCGATCCGCCGCACGAGCCAGCCCCGTCTCGACCGGAATATCCAGGATCAGCGTCAGGTCAGGCTCCATATCTCCCACAGCCAGGGCATAGGCTGCCTCAACAATATCCAGACCGGCCCCCTGCACGATGCCCTGATAGGCGCGGGTGGAATCGGCGAAGCGGTCGCAAATGACCCACGCACCGCGTGCAAGGGCCGGTTCGATGGTCCTGGTGACGTGATCGCGCCGTGCAGCAAAGTGAAGAAGGACTTCGGTCACACCATCCCAACGGTCAACCTCTCCGTTGACCAGAAGCTCACGGATCGCTTCGGCACCGGGGGAACCTCCAGGTTCTCGCGTCATCACAACTTCGGCGTGGCCGGCCGCACGCAACCATTCAGCCAGCCGACGGATCTGCGTGGACTTTCCCGCCCCCTCGCCGCCTTCCAGCGTGATGAACCTGCCCCTGGTCACGGGTTTGAAGGCGGCCCGAATACCAGATAACCGATGGAGGAGCCCAAATGACTTAGAAACGAAAGCTCTCCAACCGATGCCCCGGCCAGCAGGGTGCGCTCGACCGTGACCATCTCAGGTCTCTCGATGATCAGGCTTGCGATCGGCGTGCCTTCGGCGATAGGAGCCGGAATTGGCCCCTCGTAGATAACCTTGACCGTCATGTCGCGCCTTGATGCCCGCGAAAGCGTGAGTTCCAGGTCTTCACCCAGGACCAACGGCACGGTTCCGGCATCGCCCAACCAGACCTCTGCCTCTTCGACGGTTTCACCAGCGGCAAAGAGGTCATAGGTCTCGAACTCTCGGAAACCCCATTCCAGAATGCGTTGGGATTCCGATGCACGCGCCTGATTGCTGTCGAGGCCATTGATCACGACAATCAGGCGTCGGTCGCCCTGGATGGCAGACCCGACCAGGCCGTACCCTGCGGCCTCGGTATGACCCGTCTTCATTCCATCGGCACCAATGCCCGCATAGAGCAACGGATTGCGGTTCGATTGTTCGATGTCGCTGAAGGTGAACTCGGTTTCGGAATAGAACGGGTAGTACTCGGGGAAATTCTCGATCGTCGCGCGTGCCAGGATCGACAAATCGCGCACGGTCGTCACGTGCTCAGGGTCGGGCCAGCCCGATGCATTTCGGTACGAGGTCGAGAGCATGCCAAGTTCGCGGGCCTTCGCGCTCATCTCGCGTGCAAATGCTTCTTCGGAACCGGCAAGCCCCTCGGCGACCACGATGGTGGCGTCGTTGCCCGATTGGACGACGATGCCGCGGATCAGGTCGGCGATGCTGACGCGGGTATCAACCTCAACGAACATCTTGGAGCCGCCCATGCGCCAGGCCTTCTCGCTCACAGCCAGGGTATCGTCCAGGCTGAGTGTGCCGTCGGCCAGTCTCTCGAAGATAAGATAGACCGTCATCAGTTTGGTCATGGAGGACGGGAACGTGATGGCATCAGCGTTTTTCTCGAAAAGCACGGTGCCGGTCGACTCATCGATCAGGATTGCTTCTGTTGCCGTTGTCTCAAATGCATGCGTGTCGGGAGCACCCAGCCAGGCAAAGGCGGCAACAATCAGCCAGATGAAATTCTTTCGGATCATGAAGGTGCGTCCAATGTCATGTTCCCATGGCTAGCCTGTGGTTGCGGCGAAAGTTTGGCCCTCAGGAGCGGCCAAAGCCAGCCTCTTAGGGGTCAACGACGATGACCGCCTCGGGATATCCACGAATTTCCACCGCCCGCCGGGCGACCTCGGCATCCTGTTCACTGGCATAAGGCCCCAAACGCACGCGATAGAGCGTCGAACTGCCACTGACCACACGGTGCACCTGCACGGGACCAACATCAGTCAGGGCGTCGCTGACGACATGGGCATTATCGGCATCGCCATAGGCACCGATCTGGACGAACCGTTCACCGCTGATCTGTATTTCGGTCAGCTCAACGTTCTGAACGATCAGCAACTCTTCGTCGGCCGGGGGCACCGTGCCTTGTTCGGCATAGGTCAGTCCGGTCTCGTAGTCGACCACCTGCACCCGCACCCGGGCGATGCCCTGAAGCTGAAAATCGAGAAGCTGGGCCGCACGGCGCGAAACATCGATAATGCGTCCGGAAACAAACGGCCCCCTGTCGTTGACCTTGAGGATCAGTGAGCGGCCGTTCTCCAGATTGGTCACACGCACATAAACCGGCATGGGCAGCGTCTTGTGCGCTGCCGTCAGCTCGTTCATGTCATAGATTTCACCGTTGGCCGTCTGGCGCCCATGAAAGGGGTCGCCGTACCAGGAAGCAATACCTTCTTCGTCGTAATAGGGATTTTCTTCCGGATAGTACCAGACCCCGTTGATCTCATAGGGGCTGCCGACCTTGTAGGTTCCGGTCGGTGGCGGAGGCGCCAGTTCCTTGATCACTGTGGCGGCTATGTTGGTTTCCGCACAGGCGCCAAGAAACGTGAGCAAGCCGATCAGAGAAAGAAACAGGCGCACGCGCCCACGAGATGAAGGGGTAGATCGCATTGACGCCGCCAGATGTTGTAGTTGGGCGACCTTATCTGCCTGCTATTGCATCGGCAAGCGTGACCACCGACATCGCAAAATAATTGGAGCGATTCCACTTCAGGATTGTTCGGTAGTTCTCGAACACCAGATAGGCCGGTCCGGTCTCACCACCGGGCATGACCAGCGAGGCCTCTTCATCCAGCGCGACCGCAGGCGGTGTTTCGATCCACGTGACGCCCATATCCAGCCAGTCGGCCAGCGGCAGTGTCTCGCGATTGCCTTCCAGACCCAGGTCAAAGCCCGCCGGCAGGGTCACCGGGCCGCCCCAGGGAAGCCCCTGGCGCCAGCCCGAGCCGGTGAGGTAGTTGGCGGCAGAAGCAAAGACGTCACCCTTGTTTGTCCAGATGTCGTGTTTGCCATCCAGGTCCCAGTCCTCTGCATAGGTCGCAAAGCTGGAGGGCATGAATTGACTTTGCCCCATGGCGCCTGCCCATGATCCCACCATGTTGCCACGTGAAATGTGTCCTTCATCCAGGATGCGCAAGGCATGCATCAACTCGCCACGGAAGTACTCACTGCGCCGCTCGTCCCAGGCCAGCGTCGCGACCGAAGCGATCACATCAAAGCCGCCGGTATAGCTCCCGAACCGCGTTTCCAGGCCCCAGAGGGCAACGATGAATTCCGGGTCCATGCCGTACTCGGCGCCGACAGCTTCCAGAAGTGCTTCGTGATCGTTGTAGCGGTTGCGGGCATTGGTGATCAGTTCGGCAGGAACACGGCTGGCCATGTATTCTTCATAGGTCGTGGTGCCCTCAGGCTGCCTGCGGTCAAGCTCGATCACGCGCGGAATTGGCTGCAGACCAGATAACGCGGCCATCAGCGTTGCCTCACTGATACCGGCAGCCTTTGCTTCGTCGTAGACCCCTGCCAGAAAGACATCCCATGTCGGCTGCTCTGCTGAAGCGGGCAGCATCCAGGCAACCATGATGAAGCAGGAAAGAAGGGCTTTGCGCAGGATCATCGGTTTAATCCGTATTGGTTTTGTTCCCTGACTTGTCGCATAGCCCGGCAACCTTCGCAAACATCTGCCCGATCAATCAGAGGCGATTGCCGTGATCGTCGGTGTCACTGCCCTTCTCGGCTGCTCCGGCATCGAATCCTTGCCGGTCGCTGACATGTGCAAGCCGCATCAGACCCATGCCAAGGGCCGGAATGATCAGAAGGCACAGGAAGATCGCAATGACACCGTGGGTGCCAAGCTCAATACCATCACCGGAAAACTGGGAATCGATGAACCATGTGATCAGTCCTGCTATCAGAACGAGGCTGACGCCGTAGATCGTGATCATCTTCATGCTGTCTGTTCCCGTGATTGGTTGCCTGAGCATAAGGTGTGACGCTCGTTACACCAATGTCCGTGTGGGTTGTATTAGGGTTGCTTCAGACACAGGTGTTGCAGAGACACAATGTGTCATCGGGAAGCCGATCCTGGCTCCTCGAAAAGGCAAACCGCCGGAAACGTCGGGACGCAAAACCACCGGCCTACACCCTTTGGGGGGGCAAGGCAGCGGGGTTACCGAAGGGAAATCGATGATGTTCATCGACCGTAGGCCAGAAAAGATCGTGCGTCAGGGCAATGCCCAGACTCTGTTCCTTCCGTCCAACAGCATCATTCCTCTTCTTCGCGACCTCTTGCATGCAATTTCCTCTCGCCTGGGCGTCGGCCAATCGGGAGGTGTGCAATGTTAAGTTCCATGAGAGTACTTGTCGTCGCTTCACAGAAAGGCGGGTCAGGTAAAACAACGCTTTCAGGTCATCTTGCGGTCCAGGCTGATCGCATGGGTCAAGGTCCTGTCGCGCTGATTGATACCGATCCACAGGGTAGCCTTGCCCAGTGGTGGAACGAACGCCAGGACGAGTCTCCGGCCTTCGTGCAGTCCTCGTTGCAGACCCTGCGTGATGATCTCAAAGCGCTCCGTGAACAGGGGTTCAAGCTGGTCGTGATCGATACGCCCCCGGCCGTGACCAAAGCGATTTCACAGGTTGTGCAATATGCCGACCTTGTCGTTCTGCCCACACGCCCCAGCCCGCATGATCTGCGCGCCGTGGGTGCCACGGTCGATATCCTCGAAGCCCATGGCAAGGCCCTGGTCTTTGTTCTCAATGGTGCGACGGCACGCGCCCGGATCACTGGTCAGGCCGCCGTTGCACTTTCCCAGCACGGCACGGTTGCCCCGGTCACGGTGCATCATCGCGTGAACTTTGCTTCAAGCATGATCGATGGGCGCACCGTCATGGAGATTGACGAGAACTGTGCATCGGCCAAGGAGATCGTTGCGCTTTGGGAGTATCTCGATGAACGCTTGAAACGTCGTCATGTCGTCGCGCTTCCTGCTGAAACCAACGATCCAGCGCCAACTCAGAGCGTCGTCGCCATTCCCAATCCGATTGCGCCGGAAGGATTGCGCCCGACTCAACCCTTTGGGCGTCGCGGACGGCCCGAAGCTCACGCAGTTTGAACGCGGTAAACTAAGGAGCGCCAGACATGACCCAGACCACCGCAGTTCTCCATGCCGGCCTGCTTGCCAGAAAAGGCGAAGCCCGTCCTGCATCCATCAGTAATCTCGACACCATGGCTCCGGCCGAATCGGGACCGCCCACCATCATCGACATCGACCAGGCCATGCGTCGGCAACCTGTCGGCGAGCGGCCCGGCCATTCAACGCAGCCGTCACGCGTAATTGAGCTTCCGCGGCCGAAATCTGTTCGGCCCAGTGATCAAATTGTTAAAAATCGAAAACAAATTCACGCTCGGGTATCGCCAGAAATTCATGTTCTGCTTAAGATGAACGCTGCGCGGCTCGATCGGACTCAACAGGATCTCGTCGCTTCTGCGATTGAGGCATATCTGTCGTTTGTTGGCGACGATGTGCTGGCACTCAGATGCGACGGACGCAACGTCGGGGACTAGGGACATACGCGCTCGACCCCTGCCCTGGCGTAGCGGGCCGGAACGTCCCCCAAGCAACGTTCCGGCCCGCGCCATTTCACATCAGATTATGACGTCCGGTCTTTGATGAACGCCCCGGCGCTTCGGATTGAAGCCAAGGCTTCGGGCACATCGGGAACCATGTGGTGCCAGACATGCGGCGTTCCCGGCTCAGCGATCTCCAATTCGGCCGGATTGCCAGCAGCTTCGAGGCCCGCCGCCAGTCTTACGGCATCGTCATAAAGCAACTCGGTCGCGCTGGCCTGAACCAGGAAAGGTGGCAGGCCGCCGAATTCGCCATAGACGGGCGCCGCCAGTGGATGGCGCAGATTGGCACCACCCAGATAGCCCTCAACGAACATCTCCAGTTCACCGGGGGTCAGGAACGCATCCCGTTCGGGATCACCGTCGCGCCAGGTGCCGTCTCCTTCCATATCCGTCCATGGACAGATCGAAACACAGGCAGCCGGCAACGCGATGCCTCTGTCACGCGCGGCTTGCGCGACGACAAACACCAGACCGCCGCCTGTCGAATCGCCCGCGAATCCGGTGCGGGGCGCGGCGATCCCTTCGTCCAGCATGCCCTTCCAGAAAGCAATGCAGTCTTCAGCCGGAACCGGAAAAGGATGTTCGGGTGCCAGGCGATAAAGCGGGAACCAGATCGGACAGCCAACAATATGGGCCAGACGAGTCACAATCATTGCATGGCTGCGTTCTGAGCCGATGCAATAGCCGCCGCCATGAAAGTACAGCAGCGCACGGCTTTCATCGCTATCAGGTGCGCAATAGCGCAAACCCGGCACGCCACCCATAACGACCTTCTCGATCGTCACGTCCTCCAGTGCCGGAAAAACCTCCAGCAGACTGTCATAAGCCTCGCGTCGTTCCTGCCAGGTCGCTTCTGCGGGCATCGCTCCTTCCGCAAGCAAAGCAACTTTGTCGAACATTTCCTGACTTGGCATGACGATTACTCCGTGTGTTTGCGAATGAAGGCGCCCGCGCGATTAATCGCCGCAACGGATTCCGGTACATCAGGTGAGAAATGGTGCCAGACATGCGGCGCGCCTTCTTCGATATCCAGGGTCACGTCGATCCCGGCCTCCTTCGCTTTTTCAGCCAATAGGGTCGCATCGGTCAGAAGAATCTCTGCAGTCCCCACCTGAATCAGCATCGAGGGAAGGCCCTTGAGTTCGGCGTGCAGGGGCGACGCATAAGGTGTGCGCCCATCGCCGCCATTCATGTAATCAGCGGTCATGCGGTGCAACGATTCAGCCGTGACCATGGGATCGACAGCGCCATCACATGCCGCCCAGCCAGTATCGCCGATCAGGTCGTTCCAGGGTGAGATCGGAACCAGGCAACCTGGCACAGCATCGCCGGCGTCACGCAGGGCCAGCGCACAGGCAAGGCTCAGGCCGCCACCGGCGGAATCACCGGCCACGGCAATTCTGGACGCAGTCAGACCACGCGCAACGAGGTCACGGAATGCGTCTGCGGCGTCTTCGACCGCTGCCGGGAACGGGTGTTCGGGCGCCAGCCGGTAGTCCAATGCGTAAACCGTGCATCCTGCAGCCAGGGCCAGCCTGGACGTGATGGCCTCATGAGTGACGATGCCGCCCATCGTATATCCGCCACCATGGAGGTAGAGCACCGCACGTGTCGGATCCGACTCTTCAGGGGAGAAACAGCGCGTGTACCGGTCAGCAAGATTGGTTTCGGTCTGCACGGCCTCTTTTGCGGCGGGGTAGAACGTTCCCATCTGCTGATAGTCCGCCCGCATCTCTTCCCAACTGGGCGGCGGCAGGCCGGCGGTCCTTTGTTTTTCTTCTTCAAGTTGGGCGATGACCGTCTGCATTTCGGGACTTGGCATATTGCGTTTCTCGTCTGGATTGGGTTGTTGGGAGGCTCAGTGTTGGCAAACGGCGCCAATAGCCAGTGTGACCGCAGCATGGATCGGGTCGATCACCTTCAGGCCGCTGGCTGCTTCAATATCGGCTTTGTAAGGCGTCATGCCGGCGCAGCCGGTCAACAGGACTTCAGCGCCGCTGGCCTTCAAACGCACGGCCGCTTCGCAGAGCGCCTTGCGTGAGGGCTCCACGTCGCCAAGCCCGGTCACGGGAATGCCGATGGGCTCAATTCCAGCCAGTCGCGCATCGATGCCGGCCATGCGCAGGTAACGCAGACCAAAGTTCACATCGCTGTCGATGTTGGTCAGAATTCCATAGCGTTCACCGTAATTCAGCGCGGTTGTAACGCCGGCCTGACAGATCCCGAAGACGGGGCGGTCTGTGATCTCTATAGCTGAAGCCAGGCCTGGATCTCCGAAACAGGCGATGATGAAGGCCGAAGTCGCGTTGTCTTCGCGGTGAATCAGATCGCACAAGGGCGTTACAACACCGTCGGTGTGACGCTGGGTCTCGATCCCCGGCGGCCCCTCTGCCAGCGTTGTGCAATCAATGCGCGGCCCGTCGCCAAACCTCAGCGGATCAACGACACGGTCCATCGCAGACGTCACCGCCGTGTTGCTGTTGGGATTGATCACCAGAATGCGTTCGGGCATCGGAAAGGTCCTTTTCAATGCCGTGAGTATGGCATGGGCCAAGCGCCGCATTCAAAGGAACAGGCGAGCGTTCCGCGAAGGGAGCTTGTGTGCCAAGCTTCACCCCCCGTCGCCAGGAGGAAAGTCATGTCCCATTCCATGAAGGTTGCCGCAGCACAGCTTGGTCCCATTGCACGCAGTGAGAGCCGTGAGACCGTCGTCAAACGCCTGATTGAGCTAATGCGAGAAGCTTCAGACTGGGGCGTGGATGTCATCGTCTATCCCGAACTGGCGCTCACCACCTTTTTCCCACGATGGGCCATCGAGGATGAAGACGAGATCGATAGCTGGTTCGATCAGAGATGCCCAATGCAGCAACCCAACCCCTGTTCGAAGAAGCCAAACGCCTGGGCATCGGATTTCACCTCGGCTATGCGGAACTGGCCTGGCAGGACGGCGTCAAACACCGCTTCAATACCGCCATCATCGTCGATAAAGCGGGCGAGATCGTTGGCAAGTTCCGCAAGATTCATATTCCTGGCCACCACGAGGTTCTCGACCGGCCGGGCCAGCACCTCGAGAAAAAGTACTTCGAGGTCGGCGATCTGGGCTTCCCGGTTTATCAGGCCTTTGGCGCGACCTGCGGCATGGCGATCTGCAACGACCGGCGCTGGCCTGAAACCTGGCGCGTCATGGGCCTGCAAGGCGTGGATTTGGTGTTCTGTGGCTACAACACGCCAGTTGGCCTGGGCGATCCGTACGATCTCGACGCCCTGACCCTGTTTCACAATCAGCTCAGCTTCCAGGCCGGCTGCTACCAGAACGCCACCTGGGCGGTCGGCGTGGCAAAGGCCGGCTGCGAAGAAGGTTTCAACATGATCGGCCAGAGCATGATCGTCGCTCCCTCGGGCGAGGTCGTTGCCATGTGCAACACCATCGAAGACGAGCTCATCGTCCACAACTGCGACTTCACCCGCAGCCGTGAATACAAACGCGACATCTTCAACTTCGCCAATCACCGCCGCCCTGAACATTATGGCCTGATCGTGGAGCGAACCGGCGCGGAAGAGCCTGACGCATGAGCGAACTGCTTTGTCGTGAAGCAACGCTTGTTGACCTGCCCCACATCATCGCACTGCTGGCTGATGACACACTGGGCAAGGGGCGCGAAGACATCACATCAGGCGTTGATGATCGATACATCAGCGCCTTCCGTGCGATCGATGCCAGCCCCGACCAGATGCAAACGGTAGCCGTGCTTGATGGTGAGGTCGCAGGTTGTATGCAACTGAGCTTCCTGCTGGGTCTTTCGTTTCACGGCGCGTGGCGTGGTCAGATCGAGAGGGTGCGGATTGCATCGGAACTACGCGGTACTGGTTTGGGTAGACAGTATGTCGCCTGGGCCATCGAACGGTTTCGTGAGCGCGATTGCAGGCTTGTGCAGCTCAACACCCACAAATCCCGCACCGATGCTGTGCGTTTCTATGTCTCGCTCGGCTTTGAAGCGACCCACGAAGGCTTCAAGCTGGCGCTTTAGGGCCTTGTCAGAAACGGCGCGATCTTGCTTCGGTCAAAATTGGCACCGCACATCAGGATGACATTGGTCTGTCCCGCGAATGCAGCCTCGTCCGAGAGATACGCCGCATAGGCCAGGGCTGCTGCGCCTTCAACGACCATCTTGTCGGTCCAGGCCAGGCGGTAGAGCGCATCGCCGATCTCGGCCTCCGAGCAATGGATCACCCGATCGATCACCTCGATCGAAACCGTCAGCGTGGCAGAGTTTTCGTCGACACCTCCCGCACAGCCATCGGCCAGCGTATCGAAATGTTCGGTCTCGACGATGCGACCGGCTTCCATGCAGGCAGCAAGTGCTGCGGAGTTCGTGGCGCTCACCCCAATGATGCGTGTTCCCGGCGAATGTGCCTTCAGAACCGAACCGATGCCCGAAATCAGTCCGCCACCGCCCATGGAAATGAACACGTTGTCAATTCTGGGAAGCTGCTCCAGAAGTTCCAGGCCAATCGTGCCCTGCCCCGCCATGACAACCGGGTCGTTGTAAGGCGAGACATAGGAATAACTGCCGTCAGCCGCCAGGGACTTGGCATGGACCTCGCAGAGGCTCGCGTCGCGGCTGTGGAGAATGGTGCGCACACCGTAACCTTCGATCAGGGCGAGTTTGGCCTTGGCCACGTTTTCGGGCAGCACGACGGTGAGCTCATGGCCGGTCGTCATGGCGGCATGACAACAGGCGATACCGTGATTGCCCGAGGACGCGGTAATCACCGGCATATCGGTCGGCAGCGTGGAGAGCTTGGACATGGCACCGCGCAGCTTGAACGAGCCAGTATGCTGAAAGTTCTCGCACTTCAGCATCAGGCCGGACTCGGTTGCCGGTTGCGCTTTGGAGCGAAGGCATGGTGTTTCAATGACCACATCCTTCATACGTTCGCGCGCCTTGATCGAACCTGCAGCGATGGAAAGAACCGTCTCGGAAGGTTTCATGGCTGGCCCTGGTGTTGTGTCCAACCGTCGGGGAAATCCACCCAGTCATACTTGTGCTCGACCCAAAGCGCGTTTTTCGGTGAGGGAAACGCGGGGTCTGTAAAACAGCCCGCTGCAACGCCGACCATGCCTGGCAGAGAACCTGCATGGAAATAGAGGGTGGTGCCGCAGTTCTCGCAGAACCGGGTGGTGAAGATCCCACCGTTGTCCGTGGGCCGCTCGAACGCCTTGAAGGTCCCCGAGATAGCCCTTTGTTGCGTTTCCTTGAAGTAGGCCCCTACCCTGAACACGCTCCCCGTGCTCGTCTGGCAGCCTTGGCAGTTGCAGGCGACGACAAACGCCGGGTCGCCCTCCATTGTGATGTTGGATTGGCCGCAAGTGCAGGAAGCGATGCGTTCCATGGTTTTCTCCGTAAGGTCGATGCGGAGCTTAGGACACCCAGCTGAAAGAGCCATCCTCTTTGATCGGGGAAAACGGATTGAAGGCAATCTCCCACAAATGTCCGTCAGGATCGCTGAAGTAACCGGAATAGCCGCCCCAGAAGACTTCCTCGGCAGGTTTCACGATCGTTGCGCCAGCACCTTCGGCCTCCTTCAGCAATACATCGACTTCTTTCTTGCTGTTGACGTTGTGGGCCAGGGTTACGCCACCGGTTGCGGGCGCAGGCGGCGGAACGCCGATGTCTTTGGCCAACTCTTTGCGTGGAAATAACGCAAAGCCAAAGCCATTGAGATCGAACACCACAATCGAGTCCGAGTTTTCTTCGGTGGCAACCTTCCACCCCAGTGCTTCATAGAAGCCTCGCGAGCGCGCCAGATCTGCAACGCCCAGGGTTACAATGCTCAGACGTTGTTCCATGGCTTTGCGTTTCCTGCGTTTCCTGCGTTTTTGCGAGAACAACAAACTAGATCAAAGCCAAGGCATGTCATCATGTCATGCAGGGACATCATCGGCATCGACACCCAGGCGGTTCAGAAGATGACGGGAGAACTCCCAACCGGGAGATTCCCAGGGATGGAGCGGTGCCCTGTTACCGGTGCCTGCAGCAAGCCCGCGCTGCAAACTCTCGATGATCCCCATGTCCTCGGCCAGAAACTCGCGCACGCGTTTAACGGCCAATGCAGCAGCTTCCGGGGAATCACCTTCGTACGAAGGCCTGGTCAGCCACATCCGCGCTTTCAGGCGGTTTGGCCCATCTGGAAGAACCGTCAGGCCGAGACCGTGGCCGGGGCTGAATCCAAAGGCCAGCGCAGGATAGATACAGATCAGGTGAAACTCATTTGCCTGTTCTTCCGGCAGATTGAGTTTCGCCTTCAGAGCGTCCGGCAGCGGTGTGCTGTTGCGCTGGATATGATGGTTGAAGCCCGCCCCGCCCTCACGCAGTTCAGTCGACGCCGTCGGCGTCGGTGCTTCTAGCGTATCCTTGTGAACCGCGAACACGTGATAACTCTCGCAGAAGTTCTCCACCAGGATCTTCCAGTTGCACGCCAGTTCCAGGTCTTCGACGTGGATCACACGATGTTCGGCAAGAGCCAGCGGCGCGATCCGAGGTTCAAGTGCGGCCAGATCCGGCGCCAGAGGCGGTGCACCATCATCAAGATTGACGAACACCAGCCCCTGCCAGACCTCCAGATTCAGTTCCTTCAGGCGGATGTCTGCCACTGCCGCCTTGTCCATGTGCGGCGCACCGATAAGCTTGCCTGTCGGGTCGTAAGTCCACGCATGGTAGGGACAGCGGAACACTGTGCGGTTACCGCAGCCCTTTGCGATCACCGCAGAGCGATGCGCACACACGTTTGAAAATGCCCGCAATTGTTCGTCTCGGCCGCGCACGACCAGAACCGGATGATCGACAATCTCGTGCGTCACATAGTCGCCCGGTGTCTGCAGTTGCGAGATATGCCCGACCATGATCCAGCCGCGTTTCAACACGCGCTCGCATTCCAGCGCCAGCATGTCGGGATCGGTGTAGGCCTGGGGCGGCAAAGCGCGCCGGACGCCTTCATCTGCACGCTGTTGCGCCCAGGCCATCAGAGTCTCGATGATCACGATTTCAACCTCCCTTAGCTTGCAAACCTCTTGAACTAGGCAACAGCTTCGTGTTGCGTCAGGTCGGCAATGGTGTCGCGCCTGCGGATCGTCTTCACGCCACCGTCCTTCTCAATCAGCACGGCAGCAGGGCGCAGGCGCCCGCAATAGTGGCTGGCAAGTTCAAGCTGATAGGCGCCGGTGTCGAGGATCGCAATGACGTCACCGGGCCCGGTCGATGCCTGCAGTTCACGATGCGATGGGGTGCGCACCAGGGTCTTGCGCAACAATGCCTCGTGTTCTGCCAATGCCGGTTCTGCTTGCAGCAAGGTGCTCAGTTTGGATTCACCTTCGGTGTCGTAATAGACATCGATGGAATCGCAGAGTGGTCCCACAACACGGAAGCGGTCGGTTGCCTCCTCGCCGGCGCGGTTCACGTTGGTCATGTGGAAGTACCAGCCCTGCGCGGCTTCTGCGATCACGCTGTAGCCGGTGTCAAGATAGAGCCAGCGTGTGCCATCGCGCTCCTTCTTGCTCTCGGCCGTGGACAGGCACAGGGCGGCATCGCTCATCATGGCGCGGCCGGGTTCGGTCAGAATCTCGATGTTGCGACCCAGGACATCAGCCAGAATGGGCATTACCGTTGCAGCGACATCAGCGGGCGTCAGGGTGGTATGGAAATAGCCGATCTCGGGCGATTGGTCGTTGTACTTCACATAGGTCTTGGGGAAGCCGCCACCGATGTTGATGTGGCGGAAGTCGGAGGGAAACCGCGCCTGGATCGCCCCGCCCCGCTCTGCCACATAACGTGCGGCATCGGCATAAAGCCCCAGATCGGTCATCTGCGATCCGATATGAACATGCAGTCCCACAACGGCGATGGAATCAGGGTTGGCTTCTGCAAGGGTCAGGCACTGTTCGATCTCGGCCAGGGTCATGCCGAACTTCGAGCGTTCCGAACCGGTTTCAATGCCTGCGGTACTGCCGCCCTCAACGCCTGGTATGCCGCGCAGAGCCACATTGGCCCGTGTGCCCAGTTCCGAAGCCACAGAAGCGATGCGCTCCAGCTCAAAGGGTGAGTCGACATTGATCGCCTTGATCGGTGGATCAACGGCAAGCGCAATTTCGTCGCGGGATTTGGAAACGCCGTTCATGACAAGGCGGTCGGACGCAAAACCGGCCGCACGTGCCTTTTCCAGTTCGCCGCCGGAGTTGACCTCCAGATCAACCCCCTCCTCATTCACGATGCCCAGCACGGTCAGATTGGCGCAGGCCTTGCTCGCAAAACACACCCGTGCTGCCTCATGATGTTCGCGAAACGCTGCCAGCAGCATGCGGGCATTGTGGCGTATGCGTTGCTCGGAATAGACGAACAGCGGGGTTCCGTGTTCCCGAGCCAGCTCAGTCAGATCAACGCCATCCATGCACAGATGGTCGTCTTGCACGGTGATGTAGTCACCATCCTCAAAAGGACGCAGGTGAAACGCATTGGTCATTGTGCAGGTCTCCAACTAATCTTTGTCTGAGCAAACCGTCAGGAGCAGGCCATGGCTGACTACGATCTTCTCGTCAAGAACGGAACTGTGGCAACCGCCGCCGATACCCTTCGAGGCTGACATCGCCATCAAGGACGGCAAGATCATCGCGTTGCTGGAGGATGCGCCGGTTTCCAGCGCCGATGAGGTCATCGACGCGACCAATCGGCTGGTCTTACCCGGTGGTATCGAGGGCCACTGCCATATCGCTGAACCCTTTTTCGGCGGCGCAAAACTGGCCGATGACTTCCGCTCCGGCAGTATCGCTGCAGCTTGCGGCGGCACCACGACGATCATTCCCTTTGCCCAGCAGATCCCCGGCATGACCCTGCGCCAGGCGCTCGATGATTATCATGCCAAGGCAACCGGAGAAGCCGTGATTGATTACGGCTTTCACATGATCCTGTCTAATCCCGATAAGCAGATGCTGGGCCAGGAACTGCCTGCCCTCATTGCCGACGGCTACACCAGCTTCAAGGTCTACATGACCTATGACGGCCTGCGTATGGAGGACAATCAGATCCTCGACGTTCTGGCTGCAGCACGCGCCCATGGCGCCTTCATCATGGTCCATTGCGAAAATGACCACTGCATCAGCTGGCTTGCCGAACAGCTCGAACGCAAGGGCGATGTCGGACCCGAAAAGATGGGCGTGGCGCATGGACCCGTGGCAGAGCGCGAAGCAACACATCGCGCCATTTCACTCTCGGAGGTGGTCGACACACCGATTTTCATCGTTCACGTGTCGTCACACCAGGCGATGGAACAGATTGCCTGGGCACGCAATCGCGGTTTGCCGATCCATGCCGAAACCTGCCCGCAATATCTCTTTCTCAGCACGGATGATTTTTCGCGGCCCGGCTGGGAAGGCACGAAGTACATCTGTTCTCCGCCGCCGCGTGACCCCGGCAATGCCGACCACCTCTGGCGCGGAATCCAGAACGGTATCTTCCAGCTGGTTTCGTCCGATCATTGTCCCTACCGCATGGAAGGGCCCGGCGGCCGCATCGAATCAGCCGGCGAACTTCACTTCCACAAGATCAGTCCAGGCCTTCCGGGGATCGAAACCCGCCTGCCCCTGATGTTCTCGGAAGGCGTCATGAAAGGGCGCATCAGCCTGCAGGAATTTGTCGCTGTCACGGCTACCAATGCTGCAAAGCTCTATGGCCTGCATCCGCGCAAGGGCACCATTGCCGTGGGCTCCGATGCCGATCTTGTCCTTTGGGATACCGAGCGCGAGGTCGACATCACCCATGACATGCTTCACGACAACGGCGACTACACGCCCTATGAGGGACGCCATTGCACGGGCTGGCCTGTCCTCACGATGTCGCGCGGAACAGTCGTTTGGCGCGACGGTGAAGTCCTGGGGCAACCCGGGCGGGGCGAATTCCTGCACCGCGAGTTATCCTCGGCTGTGAAATCCTATGCCGGTTGAGTGCATTTCCGCGCTTTTCCTCAAGCCCCGGGCGCGATAGACCCTCGCCCATGTCAGAACACTATAATCTCCTGGTTATCGGCGGCGGCGTCAACGGCGCTGCCATTGCGCGCGATGCGTCCGGGCGCGGCCTCAAGGTTCTGCTTGCCGAACGCCGGGATCTGGCCTCAGGAACCTCTCAGACCAGCAGCAAGCTGATCCATGGAGGCTTGCGCTACCTGGAGCACCTCGAGTTCCGCCTGGTTCGTGAATCGCTTCTGGAGCGGGAAGTCCTGCTGAAGTCCGCGCCTCACATCATA
Organism: uncultured Alphaproteobacteria bacterium; assembly: GCA_943787175.1. Lineage (GTDB taxonomy): Bacteria > Pseudomonadota > Alphaproteobacteria > SP197 > SP197 > SP197. Next base: position 11,620 of record CALSLK010000032.1, on the reverse strand, counting down.
CGACCGCTCAATTTCGTCCTGCCCTGGATTGCCGCGCGCAGATCCGCCCTGCGGGTCCACGTCGGTCTCTTCATCTACGATCGACTTGGCGGCAGGGGCTCCCTGCCCGCCAGCCATCAGGTCAATCTGCGCCGCACACCGTGGGGACGCGGACTCAAGAACCACCTGCGTCTTGGGTTTACCTATGCCGACTGCTGGGTCGACGATTCCAGATTTGTCGTGCTCATGGCAATGGACGCGCAAAACCGTGGCGCCACCGTGATGACCCGCACGGATGTGACTGCAATGACGCCAACTGACAAGGGTTGGCAGGTCACATTGACCCAGGCGAATTCAGAGAAACAGGTTTCCGCACAGGTTGTGGTGAACGCCACAGGCGTGCGTGCCGATCGTGTCGGCCGCGAGATCGCCGGGGTTGCCGAAACCCCCCAGGTGCGTTTGGTCAAGGGAAGCCACATCGTTGTTCCGCGTATTCACGCCGGGGACCATGCCCTCATCCTTCAGAACGAAGACGGGCGTGTGGTGTTTGTTCTCCCGTTCGAACGCAAATTCAGCCTGATCGGAACAACCGATACTCCGATTACAGACCCTGAACGTGAGCACGTCGTTGATGAAGCAGAGGTCGATTATCTGCTCCGCGCGGTTGCCCCTTACGTCAAGCAGGCGCCTGGCCCTGAAGATGTGGTCTGGTCTTTCGCCGGGACGCGTCCGCTAAAAGACGACGGCGACAACAATCCCTCATCTGCATCGCGTGACTACTCCCTGGAGCTTTCCAGCCGTGGCGATGCACGCGTCCTTACGGTTATTGGTGGCAAGATCACGACTTCGCGCAAGCTTGCCGAGGCTGTTCTATCCAGACTGGCACCGCATCTTCCCCGGATGTCTGGCACCTGGACGGCCCGAGCCAAGCTTCCCGGCGGCGACCTGACCGATATCGAAATCTACCACGACCGCTTGCGGGTCGATTTTCCAAACCTCAATCCCATCTACCTGCGCCACCTGATTGATCGGCACGGATCGCTCTGTCACGACATCCTTGAAGGGTGTGAGACCGGTGCTGACCTGGGCCGGCATTTTGGCGGCGATCTCTACCAACGCGAAATCGACTGGCTCAAGGACCGTGAATGGGCGGTTTCCGGCGATGACATTCTCTGGCGCCGTACCAAATGCGGTTTGCAATTGTCGCCGGAGCAACGCGAAGCGGTGATGGAATCAATGGCGCAATGAGTGATGATGATCATGTAACTGTGTCTGGGCCGGGCAACTTCAGCGTCCTAGACTGAAACTGACGAATTCCAGCAATGCGAGTGATCATGTTTTCCAGGAACCTGCTGACAACGTTCATCCTCTCTGCGGGTCTTGTGGTCGCAGCTCCTGCAAATTCGGCCGATGTGATCGGCGAAGTCGGACTGCTCACTGTCTGGGCATACGGAACTCCGCCGGATGAACCGCGCCGCGATCTGCGCGTGCGTTCGGAAGTGCATGCCCAGGAACTGATCGAGACGGTCAAATCCGCTGAAGTCAGGATCGAATTCAACGATGGCACGATCCTTGGGCTTGGTGCTGAAAGCACGATCTATCTCGATGAACTCATTTATGACGGTGGTGCTCAGGACAGTATGGTCCTTACCATCACACAGGGCTTCTTTCATTTCGTCACGGGCGACATTGCGCCTGAGGCCGTTGTGATCGAGACGCCGGCAATGATCATTGGTATTCGCGGTACAGATTTGGCGATTGGTGTGGACGAAAACGGCTCGACCACGCTTGGCGTGCGCGATGGCACGGCGACTGCAACCCCCGCGATTGGTGGCACGACGGTCGAGGTCGGCACTGACCAGACGGCTACCGCTGAGGTCGGCGACCGCTCGGTCGGCGTATCCGACGGATTATCCTCCAGGTCAGCAGGCGTCATGCCTGGCGGCAGCCCAAGTGGCCGCGACGGCGGGAGCGACGGCGGTGGTGGTGGCGGCGGAAGTGGCGGAGGCCACAACTGATCTCTGTGCGACATTGCCGATGACGTTCCCCTGAGCCGGATTTTGCTCTAAGCATTCTCCATGGCTGAGTTCCATCAATGGGCGTCTCTGACGTCAGACGATCTTGCTGCGCTTGCAGGCGAGCATTGCGTTGCCGTGCTTCCTGTCGGCGCGATTGAACAGCATGGCCCTCACCTTCCACTTGGCACCGACATGATGATCGCCGATGGTCTTGTCGCGCGCGCATGCGGGCGACTTGAAGCCGGGGTGACTGCTGTCATCCTACCCACCCAGGCAATCGGCGAGAGCACGGAACATGGTGATTTTCCCGGCACGCTCAGTCACGAGGCCGAAACGCTTCTGGCCGCATGGACCCAGATTGGTGCTGCCCTGACGCGTTCCGGCATTCACAAGCTGGTCATCGTCAATGCCCATGGCGGTCAGCCCCAGATTGTTGACCTGGTGGCACAACGTCTGCGCGCGTACCACGCCATGCTTGTCGTGCGGGCCAATTATCTCGGCTGGCCCCTGCCCGATGGTGTGATGGATACCGATGAGATCCGCCATGGTCATCACGGCGGTCAGGCCGAGACCTCCATCATGCTGGCGCTTCATCCCGGTTCTGTGAAAATGGACAAGGCTGAAGACTTTGCTTCGAGTGCCCGCGATCTCGCGGCACACCACCGACGTTTTGGTCATGGCGGCAGCCTGGGTTTCGCCTGGCAGGCACAGGACCTCAATCGCGCCGGTGCCGTCGGCAACGCGGCGGATGCAACGCCCGAATTGGGTGAAACTCTGCTGGATCATTTTGCGGCCAGGCTTTCAGAACTCATCGCGGATGCGGCCGGGTTTGACAGGAAACTGCACTTCAATCTGGAATCCTGACCCGTGGAGATCGTGATTGTCGGCGCCGGTATCGGTGGCCTTGTCACAGCACTCGCACTGCACAAGGCCGGGCACAGCCCGGTTATCCATGAATCGGTTACCCAACTTCGGGAATTGGGCGTTGGCATCAACCTGCTTCCCCACGCCGTGCGCGTGCTCAGCGATCTGGGACTACAGGAACGTCTGCTCGAGGCAGGTATCGCCACATCCGAACTGCTCTATTTCAACAAACACGGCCAGAAGATCTGGAGAGAACCCCGCGGTTTCGAGGCCGGTTATGACTGGCCACAGATATCCATTCATCGCGGCAGATTGCACGCCATCCTGCTTGAAGAGGTTCGCAACCGATTGGGGCTCGATGCGGTTCAGACCGGCCATCACCTCAGGTCTCTCGATATCGAGGGAACGCGGCCAGGTCTGGAATTTGTCAGCCGTGAAAACTCCGGGCTGAAACACACCTGCAAGGCTGACCTGGTGATCGGAGCCGATGGTATCCACTCGGCCGTGCGTGCGCATTTCTATCCTGACGAAGGTCCGCCGATGTGGAATGGCGCAATTCTCTGGCGTGGTATGTGCGAGAGCGATTGTTTTCTGACCGGGCGATCCATGTTCATGGCAGGTCATGCCAACCAGAAGTTCGTCTGTTATCCCGTATCGGGCGATCACTTCAGAAGTGGACATTCTCTGACCAACTGGGTGGCGGAACTACGGTTCGATCCTCAGCAGGCCTTCCAGCGCGAAGACTGGAACCGCAGGGCAGATCCATCCACGTTCCTTCCCGAATTCGGGAACTGGGCCTTCGATTGGCTCGACATCCCCGCTCTGGTTCAGGCAACAACCGACATCTGGGAATACCCCATGGTGGACCGTGATCCGGTCCCGCAATGGAGCTTTGGTCCCGTCACCCTGTTGGGAGATGCGGCCCACCCCATGTATCCCATCGGCTCAAACGGTGCCTCGCAGGCAATCCTTGATGCCCAGTCGTTGACCCTGGCCATGGAAACCCACTCCAGGGTCGATGACGCCCTGCTCGCATACGAAACCGAACGCCTTGAACCCACTGCGGCAATCGTCAGGGCAAACCGCGGACAAGGCCCTGAACAGGTCATGCAAATAGTCGAAGAGCGCGCGCCTGACGGTTTTGATGACCTCGATCAGATCATCAGCAACAACGAACTCCAGGACATTGCCATGCGCTACAAGCGCCTTGCCGGGTTCGATCGCGAAAGCCTCAACCGCAAGGCACAAGCATGACTGTGGCAACACTTACCCTCACGGATGGCGCGCAAGTCGTTCTGCACAAACGCGGCAACCCTGAAGGCCCTCGTCTTCTGGTCAGCCACGGCACCGGGTTTGCCGTTGATGGGTTCCGCCGTATGTGGGAACCCCTTTGCGATGCGTTTGATGTCATCACGTTCGATTTGCGCCATCACGGTCGCAACCCGCCCTGCGACCCCATGAGTATTGATGCCGAACGCCAGAACCTGGACATGTCCGAGGTGGTCTTGGGTGCTGCCGAGCTGTTCGGTGCACGCCCCGTTGCAGGCCTCTTTCATTCCATTTCCGCGCTTGCAGCGTTGCGCGTGGAAACACGTGCTCGCGGAACCTTCTCACATTTGGTCCTGATGGAGCCGCCCGCTCCTCCGCCTCAAGGCCACGCACTTTGCGATGCCTTTGAAGCGGGCCGCATTGCGTTGGCGGAACGGTCCGCGCGCCGCCAAGATAAGTTTTCTTCCGTTGAGGAGCTTGCAGCCAAGTATCAGGGCCGTGCTGCCTTCTCATGTTTCCAGGAAGGCGCCGCGCTGGAACTTGCTGAATCAATCCTGCTCAAAACCGAAACGGGCTTTGAACTGCGCTGTACGCCATTGGCCGAGAGCCGGTACTACGAGACCAATCATGATGACGGCCTCTTTGATCGCGCAGATCAGGTCGGATGCCCCGTCCTGATGCTTGCCGGACGCAATGACCTTGCCCATGCCGGAACACCTGCGCAGATCGCAATCGAACTCGCCCATGCCGGTGGCTATGACTATGCCGAGCTTGCCAGTGCAACGCACATGATGCCGCTTGAGCGTCCACAAGCGGTCGCGGCCTTCGCCCGCGCGTTTGTTCAGGCCGGTTGAAGCCGCGACAGGTAGTCCTCCAGCAGGCGCACCTGTCGCGCACAGCCGGCCATTCCCCGGGATCCAGGGTGGCGCGCAGGCCAAGCCCGTTGATCATGGCGCAAAGGGCCTCAGCCTCGTCTTCGAGCGTCGTGGCGCAGGACGATCTCGCCGCGTGTCTGCATGGCGCAAGTAGCAGGTCTCCGACCCGGGCGCGCCATCGCAGGTGCATTGACCGTTGGCTTAATGCCAGGTGGTTGTCGTGCATGGCGCGCGACCAGAAGCAGTACCAGACCTTGGTCTCGGCCCGTCCGCTGACGACCCAGCGGGCAAGTGTCTCGCAGAGGAAACCCAGGACATCTTCGGGGTTCTTTCTTGAGGCGGCGCACCATGCGGGCATTCATGGTTTCGATGGCGTGGTCCAGTGCAGCCGTCAGCACCTCCTCTTTGTCACGGAAGTAGTGGGTGATGGTTCCCGTGGTGCAGTCGGCCTCGACGCCCGACATCGGCCAGCGTGACGGCATTCCAGCCCGTCGCGGGCAATGACCAGGCATGCGGCATTCGCGATCATGGCCTTGCGTTGCTGGTGGTCGACGACCCGTGGCATTGACAAGCTGCGCTCGGTCTCGTTTTTACATAACTCCACATTATGCAAAAGAAAGTCTGGTTTCGCCAAGCGCGAACCGACTGGGGAGAGACAGCATGGACATGGGCCTGACATGCCGACGACCATGGACGTTCGCGAGCGCGCGCGCGAACTGGCGGAAAACCACCTCTTTCCCACACGAGGAAGAGCTCGACACAAACGATCATGCCTCCCCGAGCGAGACCGAAGCCGCGATTCGCCAGGCAGTCCGCGGCCTGCAGCTCAACGCCATCAACCACAAGAAGGAATACGGCGGCCAGGAAATGACGATCGTGCAGCAATGCATCGTCAACGAGGAAGTCGGCAAGGCGACCAACGCCTCTGTGGGGGCGCGTCTGGCAGCCGCCGGTCTGCCTGCAGTACGGCAGCGCCAGAGCAGATCGAGAGGTACCTTATCCCGGCGTGCCGCGGTGAGCTCAGCACGTCGTTCTGCACGTCGGAACCGACGGCAGGGTCGGATGCCGGCGGCGTGAAGACCACCGCCTCGCTCGACGGCAATCACTACGTCATCAACGGCGAGAAGTGTTTTGCCAGCAACGCCGAGTTCGCCGATCTCAATCTGCTTGACGACGGTGGTCGACGGTGATTCCACTCAGGCCCGACGCTGTTTCCTGATCGACAAAGGGCACGCCGGGTTTCAACGTCCGCCGCCTGCCCCGCTTTGCCCAACGCTCGGGCCACGGGCACCCCGAACTTGATATCGAGGACATGCGGGTTCCCGCCACCCAGATTCTGGGCGATGTCGGCAAGGGATACGAGCTCACCAAGGACTGGTTTGTCGAAGCGCGCCTTGCCATCGCGGCCCGCAGCATCGGCATGGCGGTCCGGGCCAGCGAGCTGGCGCTCGGCTGGGCGCAAGGAGCGTGAGCAGTTCGGCCAGACCATCATCCACTTCCAGGCCGTGGAGTTCATGCTGGCCGAGATGGCGACCGACATCATGGCCGGGAAGTCGATGCTCTATCGCGTCGCTCAGGAGATCGATGGCGGCCTGGACCGCAAGACAGGCGCATGCCAAGGCCAGTGCCATCAAGCTGTTCTGCTCGGAGGCCGGTTTCCGGGTGGTCGACAAGGCCGTGCAGATCTTCGGCGGCCGCGGCACCATGTGCGAGAACCCGGTCGAACGCCTCACCCGGGATGTGCGCCTGGAACGCATCTGGGAGGGCACCTCCGAGATCCAGAAAATGGTGATCGGCGGCCAGGTCAGGAAAGCGCGGCCTCGACATGTACACCGGCTGGGATTGAATCCGTCACAGTTTCCCCTTCCCCGATGGCTGCGCACTGCACCTACGATGTAGCGCGCTAGAGCACCCGAGTGGCCAACGCACGATCCCACGACCCTCCAGGAATTCAACGATTCCAAGTGCGACAACGCCAAACCGCGCTGAGAAAGGCCTAGACCGTGAACGCCTTGCCTGACTCACATGCAGATGCCGCACGCAAGGTCCGCCAGGACAACCTCCGGCGCCTCGATCAATGCGCGCTCCATCGCGTTTATCGGCGGCGCGGCGGCATGCCAGCGGCATCGACTACTGTCGGGCCCTGGGCTTTGCACGGGCGACGATCTATCGCCGTCCATCCCACACGCGAGGAACTCTCGGGCGTCGCTTGCGTCAAGATCGTAGTCTCTGATCTGCCCGCGGTCCGCCGGATGCGGCGTGGATCGCGGTCTCGACCGAGCGTTCAGCATCGAGGTCGTGCGCGAGAACTGCAGGGATAGCTCGGCGCCGCCGGGGCCGTCCTCTACACGGCCGGGTTTTCCGAGACCGGCGACCAGTACCCTGGAACAACGCCTTTGATCGAGGCGGCAGGGCCCATGGCGTCTGGTCGGTCCCTAACTGTATCGGCGTGGTCAACTATCTCGACGGTGTCCCCGTCGCGCTGACCCAGGGGCTCTGGGCCTCGACCGGCCGGAACACGGGGTCGCGCTGATCGCGCAAAGCGGCACGATCATCGGCAACATGGTGATGAGCGAGCGTTCTGTGGCTGTCAGCCATCTCTTGAGCATGGGCAACCAGTCGGTCACCGACATCGCGGACGCCATCGAGGCCGTGGCCGACGATCCGCGTGTCGACGCCATCCTGCTCTACATCGAAGGCCTGAAGGATGCGCCGGCCTTCGCCCGTGCCGCGACCCGGGCGTTCAACCAGGGCAAGACCGCTTGTCGCGCTCAAGGCGGGCGTCTCGAAGGCGGGACAGGAGCTCGCCCTGGCACATACCGGCTCTCTGGCAGGCTCGCCGGAGCTATACGAAGCCTTCTTCCGCCGCCTGGGCATCATCTCGGTCAACACGTTCCCCGAGCTCCTGGAGATGAGCAAGATGCTCGCCTTCAGGGGCATGCCCGGGGGCAACCGCTTGATGATCGAGACCTGTTCGGGCACGGATTCCGGCTACTGCGCAGACTCTGGCCGAACGTTTCGGCGTCGAGCTGCCCCCACTCACAGCCAGAGGTGCGCGAAGCCGTGGACTGCCGTCATTCCTGGCATTGCCACGGCCAGCAAATCCGCTGGATGTCACGATGGAACAGTGGGGCGACCGCGAGGCGCAGGCGCGATCGCTCATCACCACTGCTGCAGCAGCCCAGCGACGCGAGCTGCACTGATCGTGAACTTTCCGCTCCCAAGGTGGAGACGCCCAGCTACGACCCGGCGGCTGAGGCCATGCTGGATGTTCGCGCGGCCACGGACCTGCCCTGTTACGTGATCACCAACCTGCCGGAAGGCGCGCCCGAACCGTATTCGCGAGATGCTGGTTGCCAACAACATCATCCCGCTCCAGGGCATGGAAGACGCCTTTTCCTGCATCGGGCAGGCGGCACGATACGCGCGCAACGCCGCGAGGAGCTCGAGAGCCAGGGGCGGCCCGGACGCCCGGCTGATCCCTTGCGGCGACCTCGTTCCCGATAGCCACGCTTGACGAACAGAGCCAGCAAGCAGGCGCTCGCCGCCTTTCGGCCTGGAGATTCCCCGGTCTGCACGCTCTGCGAGACGATGTCGATGAGGCCGTGCAGGCCGCGAGGAAACGAGCTGGGTTCCCCGGTGGTCGTGAAGGGACATGGCAGCAGTCTGGCGCACAAGTCCGAGCTGGGCGCGGTGGCCATCAATCTTGCCGGACGTCACAGGAGGTCGCGGACGCGGCGTCGGCGATCCTCGCCCTGCCGGGCGTTGACCAGCTTCTCGTCGAAGCCATGGTGAGCGACGCGGTCGCCGAAGATCATCATCGGCATCAAGCGCGACGCGACCCTGGGGCTGGGGCTTGTCCTTGGGTCCGGCGGCATCCTGACCGAACTGTTGCACGATGCCACCACGCTCCTGCTCCCCACGACCAGGGACGAGGTTGACCAGGCCTTGTCGACCCTGAAGGGATTCCCGCTCGCTCGACGGGTTTCGCGGGCGCCCGCCGGGCGACCTCGAGGCGCTGTGCGATGCCGCGCTGTCGGTCGCCGCCTACGCCGAGGCCCAGGCCGACAAACTTCATGGAACTCGACGTGAATCCGCTCCTCGTGCGCCCGACACGGAGCATGGGCGTCGTCGCCGTGGACGCGCTGATCCGATCTGGGGAAACCCGCGTCATGACCGCAGTCGTCGATCTTCGCACCGGGCCTGATGGCCGGCACCCACGCCCTCATCACGGGCGGCGGAACCGGGATCGGTTACGGCTGCGCCCTGGAACTGGGCTCCCTGGGCGCCCGAGTCACCCTTGCGGCCCGGCGTGAGGACGTGTCTGCAGGATCGCCTGCGACAAACTGCGCGAACAGGGCATCGACGCGGCCAGCTATGTGCTCAACATCCGCGACAACGATGCCGTCCTGGATGTCATGGGACAGCATCGCCGCCGAGCGGGGCCTGCCGGATCACCTGGTGAACAATGCCGGCGGACAGTTCGCCTCCAAGGCAGAAGATATCTCCGCCAACGGCTTCCGCGCCGTCATGGACCTCAACGTCCAGGGCACGTGGCAGATGTCGGCCGCCTTTGCCCGAGGCGCATCGCGAGGCGGCGACCCCGGCGCGCATCGTCAACATCGTCTTTGCCCATATCGATGCCATGGAGCGGTTCGCCCATGCCGCAGCGGCGCGCGCCGCCGTCGTCAACCTGACCCGCACGCTGGCGCTGGAATGGGGTGAGCACGGCATTCTGGTCAATGCCGTCGGCCCAGGGCCCGGTCATGACCGAGGGCATCGCGCAGTATGACGAGAGTGAAAGCGGTGCCACGCGCATCCATCAGCCTTCCCGTACCGCGCTGGGGCGAGCCGCACGGGAGGTCGCCCAGCTTGTGACGTATCTGCTGTCACCGGCAGGCGGACTGGATCACGGGTGGTGTTCTATCCCTATCGACGGTGGCGCCCAGCTTGTCGGGCGCCGCTGGGAAGTCTGACGTCAGGCGATCAGTACCAGCAGCACACTGAATAGCCCCGAGTTTTCTAGACGCCCCGGGTTTTCATTTTCTGCTGCCGTTCGAACTCGACGGGTGACAACATCCCGTTCCTCACATGCTTGCGCTTTGGATTGTAGAACATCTCGATGTAGTCGAACACATCCTGCCTGGCCTCGGCTCGGGTTTTGTAGGTTCTGCGCCGTATCCGTTCGCGTTTGAGCAGGTTGAAGAAGCTCTCGGCCACGGCATTGTCGTGGCAGTTCCCGCGCCGGCTCATCGAGTGTTCCAGATTGTGATGCTTCAGGAATGACGCCCAGTCCATACTGGTGAACTGGGAGCCCTGGTCTGAGTGGATGAGCACCTTGCTCTTCGGCTTCCTACGCCACACCGCCATGAGCAATGCCTGCAGGACAACGTCTGTCGTCTGACGGCTCTGCATGGACCAACCGACGACGCGACGGGAGTAGAGATCGATCACGACGGCCAGATAGGCGAAGCCTTCCAGCGTCCTGATATAGGTGATGTCTGTCACCCAGACCCTGTCTGGTGCTTCCACATCGAACTGCCGGTCCAGCGTGTTGTCGACGACCACGGACGGCTTGCCGCCATAGGTGCCAGGCCGGCGCTTGTAGCCGATCTGCGCCTTGATGCCGGCAAGTCCGGCCAACCGTGCAACGCGGTTCGGGCAGCACGTCTCGCCCTGGTCCAGCAGGTCATCATGGAGCTTGCGATAGCCATACACCTTGCCACTCTCCTTCCACGCCTTCCGGATCAGCTCGGTCTGGCGAGCGTCTTCACGCGCCCGCTTGCTCAGCGGGTTCTTGCGCCAGGCATAGAAGCCGCTCGGATGGATGCACAGGCAGCGGCACATCGCCCGCACCGAAAACACCGGACGATGCCCGGCGACGAACGCGTATCTCACTTTGCATCCCTGGCGAAATACGCGGTGGCTTTTTTTAGGATGTCGCGCTCCTCGGTCACCCTCGCCAGCTCGCTCTTCAGACGTCGGATCTCGACAGCCTTGATCACTCGCCGCCGGAAGCCTTCGAGAACTTCCTCTTCCAGGCGTAGAGCGAATGCTGGCTGACACCCAGCGCGCTCGATACTTCCGCAACCGGGTAACCCCGCTCGGTGATCTGAGCCACCGCGTCCCGTTTGAAATCGTCGCTGAAACTGAGCTGTGCCCATGATGGCCTCCTGCCTCAAAATTAGGAAAGAAGGCGTCTAGCAATCTAGGGGCTATTCAGTACGCTGATCGAGCGTACCAATAGCCGAACGGGTGAGAGCTTTATGGGGTGCTCGAATTATCCACAATGCAGGGGAACACGGCCCAAATGAGACGGACTATCGCGTTTTCTGGTATGATGGTTATGAGGTTTATTGAGAGTGGGGGGGAGGACTATCGGAGCCATCAGTGAGCGTAAGGCCCTTCTCAGCAGTAGGAAATATCACTTCACCGCCTCGGTGAGTTCTCTGGAACGCCCTTACCGGAGAAGTACATCGCATTGAGAGAGGCACGGGCATCAGAAAAGCCCTGGTCAGCGGCAAGCCGGTACCACTTCATAGCCTCCGGATAGTCCTGTGGCACGCCAAAGGCTCTTTCGCACATGACGCCGAGGTTGTGCTGGGCATGGGCATC
>CALSLK010000031.1 GCA_943787175.1 uncultured Alphaproteobacteria bacterium | reverse complement strand
AAGACACGGAGCGCGAGCCGTTCCGCTATGACCGGGAGTACGTGATCGTCCTGAACGACCAGCATCCCCATGAGGCCGACCGCATCCTGCGCAATCTGAAGATGATGCCCGACTACTACAACCGGGAGCAGCGCACGCTCACGGACTTCTTCGACGATGTCGCAGAGGAAGGGTTCGATGCCACGCTGGCCGAACGCGCCGCGTGGGGCGAGATGCGCATGATGCCCACCGACATCGAGGATGTGCAGGGCTTCACCGCGCTGATGAACGGCTACGGCCCCGATCAGAACTGGACGGCACTGTTCGAACCTGACGAGCGCATTCGTCTGCGCTTCATCAACGCGTCGGCCATGGCCTTTTACGACATCCGCATTCCCGGCCTGGAAATGACGGTGGTGCAGGCCGACGGCAACAACGTGCAGCCGGTCAAGGTGGACGAGTTCCGCATCGCGGTCGCCGAAACCTATGACGTCATCGTGCGGCCCAGGGAGGACAGGGCCTACACGATCTTTGCCGAGTCCATGGGCCGGACCGCCTATGCGCGCGGCACCCTGGCGACGGCCCAGGGCATGGAGGCCGACGTGCCCGAGACTGCGGGAGTCCCATCGCTGCTGACCATGGCCGATATGGGCATGGCCCATGGCGACATGGAGGGCATGGACCACGGCATGATGATGGACGACATGATGGCTGATGATGCCATGGCAGGGCATGGACCACAGCGGCATGTCCGATGAAGAGATCGCGATGATGGACCACAGCGCCATGGACGGCATGGAAGGCATGGACCACAGCAAGATGGGTGGCATGGACAGTGAAGCGATCCGTTCTATGCGCCCGGCAGCGGCCTGGCACCTGAGGCCGGCGATCGAGGGCGGCCGGTTCCTGTCCTACGCCGATCTGAAGGCACAGGCGCCGCTTTACGAGGATCGCGAGGCCACCCGCGAGATCGAGATCCGGCTGACCGGCAGCATGGAGCGCTACGTCTGGTCGATCGACGACGTGACCCACGCCGATTCAGAACCCATCGTGCTGCAATACGGCGAGCGGGTGCGCTTCACCTTCATCAACGAGACCATGATGGCCCACCCCATGCACCTGCACGGCATGTGGTCCATTCTGGATGTCGGCGAAGACGCCTGGAACCCGGCCAAACACGTCATCAGCGTGGCGCCGGGCACCACGGTCTCCATGGAGACGGAGGTGGACGCGCCGGGCGAATGGGCGTTCCACTGCCATCTGGCCTACCACGCGGCTTCGGGCATGTTCCGCAAGATCGTCGTGGAGGGTTACCCCGAAAGCGCGGATGTCCGTTGACGGCGCCCTCCCTGTGGAGGGCGCGGGATGAACAGGGTCATGAAGGGTCTTGAACCCAGGTGCGAGTTGCGGCAGCGATCGCTCTTCTTGTGGCGGTGTCGGGAACGGCAGCAGGCACAGGAGCCGCCGGCCCTGCTGTACGGCGTGGAAATCGAGGAGCTGGAGTACCGTCTGGCCAACGGCGATGGTCTCGTTGCCTGGGACGCCGACGCGTTTGTCGGCTCCGACATCTGGAAGGCGCGCTGGCAGAGCGAGGCCGAGTACGAGATCGATGCCCGCGCCTTCGAGCGGCTGGAGAACCAGTTTGTTGTCCAGCGCCTTGCCACCGATTTCTTCGACGTGAAGGCCGGCGTTCGATTCGACACGCCGGAGGGCGAAAACCGGAGCTACGCGGTGGTCGGCCTGCACGGTCTGGCGCAGCAATGGTTCGAGGTCGATGCCGACCTCTTCCTGAGCGAAAAGGGCGATGCCTCCGCCCGGCTGGATGCGGAATACGAACTGCTGATCACCAACCGCTGGATCCTGATTCCGTCGGCGGAGATCAACGTGGCGTTCTCCGACGACGAAGCGATGGGCGTGGGGTCGGGCCTGAGCTCGACCGAACTGGGCATGCGCCTGAGCTACGATCTGGTTGATCGCCTGATCTCACCCTATGTCGGCGTCTCCTACGAACGCGCGTTCGGCAGGACCGCGGACTTCAAACGGAGCGGCGGCGAAGACGTCGACGAAGTCGCCGCCGTGATCGGCCTGCGCATGCTGTTCTGACGGCATCGCAACGCTCACACAGAGTTCGGGGCCGGGCGGCAGCGGAAGACAGCGTTCGCCGCCCGGCAGCCGTTCCAGCTGGCGCTCAGGCCGCCTGCGTCGATCACCTGGCGGACGCGGGCGATGTGTTCGGGGAGGGTGCCGCAGCAGCCACCGACGATGCGGGCGCCGCCGTTGATCCAGTCCTGCACGCCTGTCGGCATAGGCGTCGACGCTGAGGTCGTGGCGGTGGCTGACGTCCTTCTGGCCGGGATCGATGGGGTGGAAGGTGTTGGCGTAACCGCCGGTGGGCGTGCCCAGGGCCAGCAGATCCGGCAGGGCGCGGGTGACCGCTTCGGGCGAGCAGCAGTTGGCCAGGAAGGCGCTGACCGGCTGATCGGCGATACGGAAGCGGCGGCCTGGGCCACGGTGGCGCCGCCCTTGAGGCAGCCGGTCTTGTCTTCATGGAGGCTCCAGCCGATCCAGACCGGCTTGCCGGTGGCCGCGGCACCGATGGCCGCGGCGCGGGTTTCCTGCACGGTGGTGAGCGTCTCGGCGATGAAGAGATCGACATGGGGGGCGAGGATCGCGGCCTGCTCGGTGTAGAGCTCGATCAGGCGGTCCTCGGGCTCGACCTCGTCGGGCAGGTAAGCAGTCGGAGAGCGGCGGCAGGGAACCGGCGATGAGGACATCGCGGCCCTCTCCGGCATCGCGTGCCTTGTTGGCGAGCTCGGCGGCCTTGAGGTTCATCTCCTCGAAGCGGTCCTCGATGCCGAGTATCGCGCATGAAGGAACGCACGACGCCGTAGGTGTTGGTGATGATGAGGTCGGCACCGGCCGCGATGAAGGCGCGATGCAGTTCCTCGACGACATCAGGGGCCTCGATCAGCGCGCGGCCGGACCAGAAGGGCGATCCCTTCTGGCGCAGCCCGCGCAGGGAGATCGCCTCGCCCATGCCGCCATCGGTCAGCAGGGGGCGGTCCGTGGGGAAGTTCAACGGTGGGCATGGTCATGGCGGGTTCCCCTCAGCATGGTGTCTCGACATCAGGCCCGCATCGACGGGCGCGTTAGCCGGCGACGTAGCATGGCGCAACATTTCAGGAAGGATACACCATGGCCAAACAGACCCTCAAGCAGCGCAAGGTGACCTACACGCTTGTGGCTGTGCGACGGCGAACCGGGCCGCCAGTGGAAGCCGCCAAGGCGACGGGTTGCCACGGCATCACGCTGGACCTGGAACATGGCGTGTTCGGGCGGGAATCGGTGGATCCACATGGCGCTGCTGGCCCACGAGGCAGGTCTCGTCCTGCTATGCCCGGGTCGCCGAACCGACGCGCATCGCCATGCAGCAGGTGCTGGATTCCGGCGCGGACGGGGTGATCGTGCCCCATGTCGATAATCTGGCGCATGCCGCGCGAGATCGCGAGTTACGCCAAGTACCCGCCCATGGGCGACCGCAGCGTGGGCGGCGGCCGGACCTTTGGTTACGGCGGTGCTGGGCGGACCGAAGTTTCTATGCCGCGCAGAACCGGCGCATGTGCGCTGCTACCCCATGGTCGAGACCGCCGGCGCGCTGGCGGATGTGGAAGTCGATCCTGAAGCTGCGATCGGTCGATGGCATCTTCCTGGGTCCGGCCTTTGATCTCAACATGGCGCAGCGGGCGCGAGTGGCGCCTTCGGGCGGGCCGACTGCGTGCAGACCGCAAGCGCGTGGCGGAGGCCTGCATGGCCGCGGGCAAGGACTTCGGCATGAATCGTCTATTCGCCGGGACGACATGCGCGCGGCGCGCGACATCGGCCTCACCTTCGCGGCGCTGACCGACGACGTCACGGCCCTGATCGCGGGAGTGGGCGAGGTGGTCGGCGACGCCAAGAAGATCATCGGGGCGTTGAGGCAGTCTGTGACCTCTGCCCGGATCCGTGTCATCCCGGAAACCGCACAGCGGTTCTCCGGGAGCTCGAGAGATCGGTGCAGGCCTGTCGAGGCCCCGGCTCAAGGCCGGGGTGACACATACCTTTTAAGTACGGCTGGGACACACTGACCATGGTTGATCTTGCACGCCACGTCCACGTCACCACGCTGTTTGAAGACATCAAGGCGGTGGAGGGTGACCTGACGGCCAACGAGCTGGAGATGGTGCGCCATCTTCACGAGAAGTATGCCGATCCCGGCCACAGCGACTTCGACGACGCCCACGTGCTGGAGGTCATCCTGCGCAATGTCGGCATCCGCAAGGGCTTCGACATCGACGCGCGCAGCCACACCCCGCGCGCCGTCGAGATGGAGCGCAAGAAGGACTAGCGCCCTGCAGCGTAGTCCCGGAAGTTATCAAGGTGATGCCGCCAGCCGGATTCGTGCGCTTGCTGAGCTGTTGGCGCTGATCGGGCGGGAATTGTCCCAACCCTGGTGCAGAAGCACTAGAGTTGATCCACCCGACCGGTTTGATGGCGAGCGACGTCTCATGCGCCCAGCCATCGTCTCCCAGGTCACTGTGAGGCGATTGGGTGGCTCGCAGCACGTCACGGTACCGACGCGTGACCAGCGCGCGATTTCCATCAGACCAAGGTTCAACAAACGCACCACCAGGACGCGCTTCCAGAGACACGTGGTTACCCCACCATACTTGGTGATGCGTCGAAGCTCCGAGTCGAGGATTTCCCATGTGTCGTCACAGGACACCGAGGGACTGCATCGGCCATGGACGTCGGGTCGAGCCGACGAAACACATGCGAAGGTGGTGACGTCGTCAGCCGCCCTTGAGCGGGGGCATCAGCGCGAGGTTGTCGCCGTCCTGGAGTTCGACCTCGCCGCGTTTGGCGAATGGTGACGGCCTTGCCGTTCAGGCTGACGAGATAGCTGCCGTCGGGGAAACCCAGACGGTCCATGACGCTCTTGGGCGTCGAACCCTGCGGGCACCTCAAGCTCGGCACGGTTGGCCTCGCTGCCGGGTGGCAGGTGTTTGCCCAGCAACCCGGCAGTACGGACGAGAATCTTCATCCGATGCGCCGCGATGCATCCTGCGCGCAGGCAAGATAGGCCGACATGATCTGATGGGGGTCTTCCATCAGCACATCCTTCCACTTGCCCAGCGGGGTCTTGGTCTGGATGAGGCCGCGCATGACGCCGACATGCTGGGTCATGCCCAGGGCCAGCGTGCCGACGAGCACGTCATCCTTGAAGTTGAGGCGCAGGTACTTCGAGCGGGCTTTGTCGACCGAGATCGGACTCGTCGCCACCCTCGGCGCCGTCCCACAGACCATAGGAGGTCGAGATCAGGCCCAGCGTGTTGAGCGTGTTCATGACCAGGCTGCCGCGATAGGCCGTCGTGTCGCCGGCCATGTTGCGCGCGGCACAACGGCCGTGCTCGCTGGCGGTGGGCTGAATGGCGTGCACGTCATGCTTGCCGGTCATGAAATCGAAACCGGCGGCAACGTCACCGGCGGCATAGATGTCAGGCGACATTGGTCTCCATGTGCTCGTTGATGAGCACGCCCATGTCGGTCTCGATGCCGCTGCCTTCGAGGAATTCCATGTTGGATTTCACGCCGGTGGCGCAGACCACCAGATCGGCGTTGATCGGATCCTTGCCTTCAAGCTCCAGCTTGTAGGTGCCGTCACCGTTCTCGGAGACGCCGTTGACCCGGGTCGAGATCATGACCTTCACGCCCTGGTTTTCGCACCAGTCGGCGATGATGTCGCCGCCGGTCTTGTCCATCATGCGCGCAACCATGCGGTCGGCCATTTCGATGACGGTCAGGTTGACCTTTCGCGCCACAAGCGCTTCGAGAATGATGCAGCCGATGAAGCCCGCGCCCATCAGCACGACATTGTCGCCGGGCTTGGAGTTGGCGATGATCTGGCGCGCATCTTCCAGCGTCCAGCAGGACTTCACGCCATCGAGGTCCATGCCGGGAATGGGCGGACGCACGGGCGTGGCGCCGGTGGCCAGCAGGAGCTTCTCCGTAAGCCAGCGAGCCGCCGCTTTCGAAGGCAAGGGACTTGCCCTTTGAATCAATGCTGGCAACCCGTTCGTGCACGACCTTGATGCCGAGGTCGTCGTAATGGCCTTCGCCATGGCGCAGGTGGGTGCCGTCTTCCTGGATATCCTCGGCCAGGAGGTAGGGGATCGCCATGCGCGAATAGGGTGCTTCGGGCTCGCCCGAAACCAGGGTGATGTTGCCGCCATGACCCAGGCCCGCGAAAGGGTTTCGGCAGCAATCACACCGGCCGGGCCGGCGCCTACAACGACATAACTCATGGTTTCAGTCTCCCCATATCCGAGAAAAACACCGGCCGCTCCCTTCTTGGCGGAGAGCGGCCGGCTTCTTGTTTCTTCAACGTCCCGGCGCAGAAAGCGCCGGATAAAGCCAGCCTTCTAGAGGCCCAGGCGCGCCAGCGTCTCGTTGCTGGGCTTGCCGTCCTCGGTCCAGCCGCGAAGCTTGTAGTACTCCGGCAGCATGACGCTGAGCTCGTTGACCTTGCCTTCGGCGTTGCCGGAAGGAGCAGGCTCCTCGAGCATACGCTTGGGCAGGGTATCGTCGGCACCGGTCTGGCCGGCACCCTGGTTGAACATGCGCTCCAGGGTCCAGGTCCGCTCGCCGGATTCGACACAACGCTCCAGGGTCCACTCGCCCGGAAGTGCGGCATCAAGCTGGGCCACGAAGTCCTCAGGACCCCAACCCGCCGTGGTGAAGAGGCACAGGCCGGTGGAGTCGATCATCGACACCATGTCCTGGCTTTCCTTGACCGGCTGGGCCTTGCCCTTGCCCGACACGTCTTCCATGTCGGGGCCGAACACGTCGTGCTTGAGATGGCAGGCACCGCGGTTCGACGTGGCGTAACCCAGGCCCATGCCCTGCAGGGCACGGCTGTCGTAGCCGGCGAACTCCATGCCGCGCACGCCCATGAAGAGGTCGGGGTGGCCGTACTTTGCGGTCAGGCGCTTGGAACCCAGAGCCAGTTCCTTGCCGAAACCTTCGCCCTTGCCGGTCTTCTCGGCCATGACGGTCAGGGCTTCGGCATTGCCGAACTTCAGCTCGATGCCATCGGTCTGCTCCTTGGTGAGCACACCCATTTCATACAGCTCCATGGCCGCTGCCAGCGTCACGCCGAACGAGATCGGATCCATGCCGTGCTCGTTCATCATGAAGTTGGCAAAGGTCAGCGCATCGACATCGTCGACGCCGACCACGGGGCCGAAGGCATAAGCGGTTTCATACTCAAGACCGCCGGAAGCATGCATGTATTCCGGACGGTTCTTGATGGTGAAGTGCTCAGGGTCGATATGCGAGATGCGCCCACAGGCGATCGTGCAACCGAAACATGCCTTGTTGGTGATCAGGTTGGTGTGACCGTTCTTGTTGGGCGTGGTCGTCGCGGCCGGATTGACCCCGTCGATACCCTTGAACTGCACTTCCTTGAAGTTGTTGGTCGGCAGACCGCCCCATTCCTGCATCATGTCGATCATGGGATGGGTGCCGCCTTCGGTCAGCTCCTGGCGACCGCCGGACTTCGGCCAGCTTGGCATGGGTTTCCTTGACGACTGGCCATGAACTTCTTGGGGTCATCGACCGTCACACCCTTGGTGCCATAGGCCGCAACGGCCTTGAGGTTCTTGGAGCCCATCACGGCGCCAACACCGCAACGGCCGGCGGCACGATGCAGATCGTTGACGACCGCCGAGAACAGCACGCCGTTTTCACCGGCCTGGCCGATGGATGCGATGCGCAACTGCGGATTCTGGTGTTTGGACTTGATCCACTCTTCGGTGTTCCAGACCGTGGTGCCCCAGATGTCGTCGGCGGGCAGGATTTCCACATTGTCGTCGTTGATGTGGAGATAGACAGGCTCCTTGGCCTTGCCTTCCACCAGCAGCAGATCGTAACCGGCATATTTCAGGAAGGCGCCGAACTTGCCGCCCGAGTTGGAATCGCCGATGCCGTCGGTCAGCGGGCTCTTGCAGATCACCGCATAACGGCCGCTGGTCGACGCCATGGTGCCGTTGAGCGGGCCCGTGGCGAAAATCAGAACATTGTCGGGACCCATGGCATCAGCCTTGGGGTCCATGTTCTCCATCAGATACTTTGGTGCCGAGGCCACGCTCACCGATATAGGCATTGGCCCATTCCATATTGAGCGGCTCAGCGACTGCGGTTCCCTTGGTCAGGTTGACGCGCAGAATTTGTCCTTGCCATGACATGGTCGATTCTCTCCCTATTCTGGCGCGTCAGGCGTTTGCCATCGGCTTGTTGTCGGTCTCTGCAGCCCACTGCTGCATGCGGTCCAGGCCCGTCCATGCCGCATCGACATAAACAATGGCGTCGGTCGGGCAGGCTTCGGCGCACTGCGGGTCGCCGTCGCACAGGTCGCACTTGATGACCTTGCCGGTGTCGGGATTGTAATTCACCGTGCCGAACGGGCAGGCGATGGTGCAGACCTTGCAGCCGACACAGATGTCATCCTTGACCTCGACCGCGCCCGTCTCCTTGTTGCGCACGAGCGCTTCAACGGGACATGCGTGCAGGCACCAGGCCTCGGCACACTGGGTGCAGGTATAGGGAACGGAACGTTTGCCGTGCTCGAACTCGAAGATCTTGATCCGCGAGCGGGCGGGATTGAACGTACCTTCGTGTTCGAACGAGCAAGCCATCTCACACTGGAGACAGCTGGTGCACTTGTCCGCATCGATCAGCAGCGATTTCTGCATGGTGAGCCTCTTTTCTATGCGCCAAAAACCTTAGTCGGAGCATGGGTTTTGCGCTTCCCCCTGCCCCGTTGCGGGCATCTTAGACAGGTAAATTCAGTCTGTGTAGGTTTCCGGGCCTGTTGCGAGTCGTTCTCACGATTTACAAGTGCCGCGGGTCCCAACTCGGCCTTTTTGCGCTCCCAGGCCGGCAGGTCGAGCTCGATGATCCCGTAGCCTCGATCAGCGCCGTCGATCGAGCCGCCCTTGGCCTGATGAAACTGCAGGGAGCGCCCGGCGTGGCGATCACCATGAACGCCTCGCCGGTCTGCGATATGCGCCAGGACGGCTCGGCCACCATCGGGGCTCATCACGATTGATGAGCTCGGCCCCAGCCATGGGTGATCCCGCGCAAGCCATAGAGTTCCATCACACGCCACTACCTTTCGGGCCCGTTCTGGCCTGAGGCTGGAATGCGGCGCAAGGCGATGTCGCGGGCCTTTCGCAATCGTGAAGGCCTGTGCCATCGTGCTGCTTTGCAGGAGAACGCCACCATGCGGCCCGTTCAGGCGTTCGCTGCGGCCATCATCATGACGACGAGCGTGGGCACAATCCATGCCTTCAGCGTCTTTGTCGCGCCTCTGGAAGACATCGCTGGAGAGCGGCAGGGACACCGTGAGTCTGGCCTACAGCCTGGCGTTGGTCAGCCTGACCCTGGCCGTTCTGATCGGCCCGCGCCTCTGGCGCCTGGCGTCTCCGGCCTGGTTGCCACTGGCAGCACTGTCTGCTGGCCGCGCTGGGCACCGCGCTCTCCACCGCTGCCCTCGGTCACCGCGCTTTATCTGGGTTACGGCCTGCTGTTCGGGTTTGCCAACGGCACCGGCTACGGCTTTGCCCTGGTCATCGCCAGCAACGCCCTGCCCGAACGCCGCGGCGTCGCCATGGGCGTGGTCACGGCGATGTATGCCGTGGGCGCAAGCGCTGCGACCTGGCTGTTCCGCTACTCAAACACTGCAACTAGGGTCACACCGCGACGCTGCTGGTAGCCGCTGGTGTCTTTGCTCTGCTGGGCCTCGTCGCTGCGTGCCTGTTGTGGCGCTCGGGACTTGTCATCGCCTGGCCGGAGCGCAAGCCCGCGGCAGTGCGGCCGTCGCGGGTCCGATCACCCTGCCCAACATGACCTTGCTCTGGCTGGGCTTCGGGGCTGGCAGCATGGCGGGCCTGATGGCCCTGGGACATGCCGCCGAAGTGGTGCGTGTTCATGGCGGCACCGAGATCATCATCACCATCGGCGTCATGGTGATCACCGCGACCAATGCGCTGGGCGGTTTTGCCACGGGTTGGCTTGCCGACAAACGCCAGGTGAGCCGGCTGCTGCTGGGTCTTCCTGTCCTTGCGATCCTGGGCCTTCTGGTCCTGTCGTCGGGTCCCGGTCCCATCATTGCCGTAGCAGCCCTGTCGCTGGTCCAGATTTCCTATGGCGGCGTCATCGCGCTTTACCCGATTGCCGTAAACCTGCTGGCCGGAGCAACGATGGGCCCGACCCTTTATGGGCGCATCTTCACGGCATGGGGCGTTGCGGGATTCGCCGGTCCCTGGCTGGCGGGCATTCTTTATGAAGCATCAGGCCATTACGAAACGGCCTTTCTGGTTGCTGCCGGTGTCGCGATTGTCTCCTCACTGGCGGCTTGGCCATTACGCAAACATCTGCGCCAGACAGCCTGACTCAGGCTTCCTTGCCGGCGGTGAATTCGGGCATGGGCAATCCGGGCGCGGAACGCCAGATTGGTGATGAAGGCCGGCGGAAAACGCTGCAGTTCTTCGTAAGCCGTCATGTCGGCGACCAGGTCGGTATCAGCGCCGGTGGCAAGCTCGGCCACGGCACGTCCGGAAATCGTACCCTTGGCTGCACCAACGCCGTTCTGGCAAACCGCCGCCCAGATGCCGTCGGCCAGCGCGCCGCATTTGGGTACATGATTGCGTGAGAAACAGAGCACGCCGCCCCAGGTATCTTCGAACTCGAGATCAGGCAGCATGGCAAACCGCTTGCGCAGGGTGTCTTCATGCTCGCGGCGAATCTGGATGAGGTCGGACGGCACAATGGAGAAGTCCGGGCGGTAACGCAGGGAGCGGCGGATCAGCAAACGGTGATCCTGCGTATAGCGCATGGTCGTTGCGCCCAGGGTTGAGGGAATCGTGCCCCAGTCGCCCTCACCGCCGAGCTCAGCCTGCTCCTGTTTCGTGAGCGGCCGCGTCAGGCTGGCGAAGGTATGCATGGTGAGCAGCTGACGTTCGAGAAAGCCAAAGGCCGGTGTCCAGCCGTTGGTCGCCAGAATCACCCTGGGCGTTGTCACACTGCCCTTCAGCCGTGTTCAGAGACTTGGTTGCGCCATCTGAAAATTCGGACACGGCTGATTCTTCATAGATCTCGACATTGGCGGGCATGGAACGGGCCAGCCCCGTCACCAAAGCGGCCGGCTGCATGAGGATGCAACCTGGCGTGAAGACGCCATAGTCGAAGTAGTCGGTACCCAGATAGGCCTTGAGCCGTGCCTTGTCCCAGGATTCGGCGACTTCACCCAGTCCGGAAAGGCGCGAGGCCAGAACCTTGAGATTGCGCCGGCCTTTATCTGTTGCCGAGACATGGACCTTGCCACGATGGCTCCACTGGCAGCGGATCTGGTGGCGCTCGATAAGCTCCTGGAGCCAGGCAATGGCCTGCCGGTTGACCCGGATCTGGCGCAGATCGTGCTCGGGCTGCTCCTGCGAGATGGCGTGGGGCAGATCGATCACGAAGCCGGAATTGCGCCCTGAGGCGTTCTCTCCGATGCGTCCGGCTTCCAGCAGCACAACGCGATCATCCGGGCAAAGCTCGCCCAGACGACGGGCGGCAGCCAGGCCGGAAAAGCCGCCGCCAACGATCACCCAATCCGCCTTGCTGTCCCCTTTGAGAACATGCGCGGGCGGTTGGTCGCCCAGTACGTTGTACCAGCCGTTGGTATGATCGTTGCGCGGGAAGCTCTTGATCTTCATGAACGCCAGCGTCCGCTCAGGCCTTTGGTTTTGGTGCAACCGGTGTGTGGACCACGGTGCTGGAGCCTGCCTTGGACTCGGTCACCGGCGCGACCGCAAAGAAGAACTTGGCGGCTTCGTTGGCGACATAGGCCATTTCGGTACCGGCGGGCAGCCACATCATGTCGCCGGGGCCGACTTCGTGGATGCCTTCGGCCGTATGGATTTCCAGAACGCCCTCGATACCAAAGAGGATCTCGTCATAGGTGACGGTCCAGGGAACGTTGCAGTTCTCGAAGACACCGATGCCCCCGCCGAGCTTCTGACTCACCGCGCAATTGACGGTCGCCACGACATTGCCGCCACCGCCTTCCCTGACAGTCAGGTCCATGTCGTTACCGCGGTACATTTTTGCGTCGCTCATTGGTCTCTCCATAAATGAAACTGTGTTGGCCGACGTTAGCGCGTGTCTCTCAAGGAAGCCACGGATGCGCCGGATCGGTGTTGTTTTCTTCAGCCCAGATCGCCGAGGGCTTTCAGGGTCATCAGCTGGACGAAGTGGATGGTGTGCTCGCTCATATCGCTGCGGGCGTCATCAACCATCAGGCGACCCTGACGATAGCCGCGTGAGTTGAGGCCCTTCTGGACGCCGATGTTGAGGCCGACATCCTCGGGCCCCAGGACTTCGTTCATGTAACGCACGGCCTCTTTGGTGGCGTCATCCATCTCGGTGCCGCCGGGTGTGTAGGCAGCAATCTCCTCGCGGGTGCGGCCGGGGCCTTCGGGTGCCATCAGGAAACTCCAGACACCGTTGGCGCCGGGCAGCGTGAAGAGCAGGAGATCGGGCCAGAGCAGCATGGTGACGTATTCGTCGGTCTGACCCTCACCGGTGCTGTAGCCATAGGCCTTGTTGTCGCCGGTTCCGGCATGGGCGTGAAGCTTTGCCCAGCCCTCGTGCGTGGTCATCTTGAGGTTATGACCGTCCATCAGTTCGCCCAGTGCCTTGTGGGCCGGACCGGAAAGAAAGACGTGGTAACCATCCAGACCGTTTTCGGCCACGACCTTCCAATTGGCCGCGATGTCGAAGTTGGCCTGACCGGTCCAGACCATGGCATCGAGATCAGGCGCATGGGCGCGGAAGGTCTCTTCGAAGCCCGGCGCACATTCCCCGATGGGCCGGGCATCGGGATCGAGGTTGACGAAAACGAAGCCGCAGAAGATCTCCACACGGATGGTCGAGAGGCTGAAGCCTGATTTGTCGAAGCCCTTCACCTGGTCGGCGAAGCGGGCATTGCGCAGGCTTCCGTCCAGGCCATAGGCCCAGGCGTGATAGGGGCAGGTAATGACGGCCTTCACGTTGCCGCGCCGCCCTGAAACCAGTTCATGGGCGCGATGTTTGCAGACGTTGTAGAAGCCGTTGAAACAGCCTTTTGCATCACGCACGACAAAGACGTTCTGGCCGCAGATATCCTGGGTCAGATAGTCGCCGGGTTCGGGCATTTCGGTGATGTGCCCGACAAAACGCCAGCTCTTGAAGAAGATCGCTTCTTTCTCACGCTCGAAGATGGCCTGATCGGTGTAATAGGCCGCCGGCATGTTGAACGAACGGTCGGGATCAGTGTCGAAGCCGCCAAGATCGGGCTGATGTTTCTGAACCATGATGTCTCCTAAATCTGTCGGCCCAGCAGGTCTTCCTCGAACGGAAAGCTGGTGAGCAGGCTGGCGCCGGTTTGCGTGACGACGGCACATTGTTCGAGTTTGACACCTTCGGCGCCGCCGACTTCGCCGACATAAGCTTCGCAGCACAGAACGAGGCCGGGTTCGACCGGGCCGTCATCGCTGAAGTCGGTGAGGTAACGCTTGGCGACCACGGTGGGCCAGCCGCCGTAAAGGCCGACGCCGTGCCAGACCATGGCCATCTCCTGGGCGCGGTACTTGTCGGGCAGGATGAAACTCTTCTCTGACATCTCACGGAATGTCATGCCCGGGCGCATGAGTTCCAGGTTGTGATGCAGTTGCTCGTAAGCGAGTTGATAAAGCTCCATCTGCACAGCCGTGGGGCGGTTGGACGGTGTCAGGAAAGTGCGGCTGATATCGGCGTCATAGCCGAAGGGGCCGATCATGTCGGTATCGAGTGCAACGAGATCACCGGGGCGCACGATCCGGTCCGTGGCTTCCTGATACCAGGGATTGGTGCGCCCGCCCGACGACAGCAGGCGCGTGTCGAGATATTCGCCGCCCATCTGTGCGTTCGTGCCTTCCAGGATCGACCACAACTCGATTTCGGTCATGCCCGGTTCCAGCGCTTCGCGCAGACGATGGATTGCGGTTTCCGCAACCGAGATGGAAGCACCCAGGCAGAGCAGTTCCTCGCGGGACTTGATCGACTGAGCGTGCGCCAGAGCGGTCTTGGCCGACACCAGTTCCAGGCCAGCACTTTCCAGAGCCATGGCGCTGAAGTGATCAACATGGCGGTCGATGGCCAGACGGCTGCCACCGGCGGCGCGTGTCAGTTCGGCAATCTCTGCGGCCCAGGCCGCGACGCGCTGATCCAATGCACCGGTGTCGCGGTTGCGTTCGGAATAGAACAGCGGCGGCGCAGGGCGGACTTCGGCAATGGTTTCAAGGCCGGATGCCAGATGTTCGGAACCACCGTATTCAAACGCGATCGCTCTGCCCTCTGCCGGCACGAAGGACGTGCGGAAGCTGGTGTGCATGGACCAGGGCTGCATGTTGCGCACGCCCGTGGCGTAGCGGATGTGGTTGGGCTCGGCGAACAGCGCAGCAGCAGCATCGAGCTTTTTCAGTTCGGCCTGGATGCGGGAAAGCCGGTAAGCCCGCAGGGCAAGCATATCGATCTGTGCCGCACCATGATCATGCACGGACCGGCCGATGGATCGTTTTGTCTCGCGGTCATCCACGATGGGCATGGTCGTGGTGCGGCTGGTTCATGGCTCCTGCGTATCGGTAGAATGCTAGTTGGACCTTCACGATGGGGCAGCGCCGTGACAGGCGGTAAGACGGCCCTCAAGAGCATCATCAATCGCCTTCTGGGCTAAGTGAAGGCCACGCTCGTAACGACCGAACACAAAATGTTCGTTGGCGCCCGTCTCCAGCCCGGCCTGAATCTTCTGTCCGATCTCGAAGTCCTCACCAAAGACCGTTTCGACGACCTTGTAGTTGCGGTTCCAGTAGCGTTCGGCCTTTTCCGTTTCGGGCGCTTCCGGCACAAGCATCATGCACTGGAACAGGCAGGAACCTGGGCCGTTGGGAAAGATAGAGTGGATGTAGACGTGGTCGGTCATGACCTGGACGAAGTTGCAGGGGAACAGATAGTTCTGCGTCATGAAGTTGGGCCGGTAGTCCCAGGTTTCGGGCGCCTGCTCTCCCAGTTCCAGGACCTTGGGTAGCGGCACCGCATGTCGGACATGGGGATAGAGGTCACGGAAAACACTCTGATTGTCGAGATAGGCGGCACAGGCCGAATGTTTGTGCGCCGAGCAGAAATGATAGGATTCCAGAAACCCTTCCAGAGCCAGGCGCCAGCTCATGTTGGATTCAACCGACCAGGACCGGAAGATCGCATGGCCGCCCAGATCGAGTGACTCCAGCTGATCTGCCATGGGTGCGAGCCAGGCATCGAGATCGAAGGCCTCGTCGCCAACCGAGGGCCTTACCCAGATGAGTCCGAACCTTTCGCCGACGGGCAGCGCGACAAGCCCGAGGCTCTCCTTATCGATGTTCTCGAATCCGTCGGGCTGAGGCATACCGCGCAACCGTCCATCGAGGTCATAGTTCCAGCTGTGATAGGGGCAGGTGAACATGGCAGCCTTGCCGCAGGCCTCATTGGCAACACGCATGCCCCGGTGGCGACAAACGTTCATGAACGCCTTGAGTTCGCCCTTCCGGTTGCGGGTGACCAGGATGGGCACGCCGGTTTCGTTATGCGTGATGAACTGGCCTGGCTCAGCAAGCTGTCCAACGTGGCCAACAATGATCGGGAACCGACGGAAGAGAACATCGATCTCCTGTTTCAGACGGTCGGGATCGGTGTAGTTGGAAACCGGATTGAACTCGACATCGGGCACCATATCCGTGGTGTCGTTACTGCAGTTACTGAGCAGCGTCTGGATGATCTCGCGTTCTTCGTTGCTGGTAATCGCCAAAACCAATCTCCTTCTCTCAACCGGCATTCGATCAGGCCCAGAGTGTACACGATCCGGGAAAACAGGGGCTAGGGCGGATCAAGATGTTCCGAGAAGCAACCTCTGCAATCCCCAGCGCGGTGATCCGGGGCCACGAGAACTCAGCACCTGCCTGTCGAGGTCCAGACTCTTCCGCTGGTCGTCCGGGATGACACAGTGGTTGGGCGAGCGATCAGGTTTTGCCTCACGCCAGCAGTGCATCCTTCACCCAGGACTGGAAGGCGTGGACGCAGTGTTCGCTGCCGCCGGATTCGCCTTTCTGGGCGAACAGGCGGCCCTGGTAATAACCCTTTGAGCGAATGCCGCGCTGGACACCTTCGTTGAGGTCCTTGTCTTCGGGGCCCAGGCGTTCGTTGAACCATTCCACGGCACCGCGTGTGGTTTCGTCATCGCCACGGCCGGGCACGTTGTAATAGGCGTTTTCGACGACGCTGGATTCACCGCCGGTGGGGCGCATGAGGAAGGTCGAGATCATGTCCATGTGGGGCCAGTAGTAGATGATCCAGTCGGGCCACAGGAACAGCGTGATGAAGTGGCCGTTGCCGTTGCTCTGGCCCTCACCATCGACAGGCCAGGGATAGACATCGCCCTTGTTTTCGCCCGGGGGCGAGATGATGGCGAGCCAGTTGTCGTGAATCTGGAGCTTGGTTCCGGGCAGATCGATGATGTCGCAGAGCTCGCGATGGATCGGACCGGAATTGGGAAAATGATAACCCTCGATCGCGTTCTCGACGACGACCTTCCAGTTGGCTTCGATCTCGAAATCCTTCTGGCTGGCGACGCGCACATCCTCGACCTCGGGGAACCACTGGCGCACGCAATCTTCGAAACCAGGCGCCCATTCGTTCATGGGTTTGGCGTCGTCATCCAGATTGACGAAAACGAAACCCGTGAACTCCTGCACGCGCACGGTGGCCAGACTGAAATCTGATTTGTCGAAACCCTTCACGTTTTCGCAGTTACGCGCGGTCCGCAGGCCGCCATCGGTGCCATAGGCCCAGGCGTGATAGGGGCAGGTGATGACCGCTTTCACATTGCCCTTGCCCTGCAGCAGTTCGTGCGCGCGGTGCTGGCAGACATTGTAGAAAGCACGCAGATTGCCGTCGCGCCCGCGGACCACAAAGACGCCCTGCCCGTGGATATCGACCGTGGCGTAATCGCCTGGATTGGCGACCTCGCTGGCATGGCAGACAACACGCCAGGATTTGAAGAAGATCTCTTCCTTCTCCTTCTCGTAAACCTCGGGCTTGAAGTACCAGGGCGACGGCAGGGTGAAGGTCGTTGTGGGATCGTCGGTAACGTTCTCGACGGGGAAGGCATCAACTGCGGCCATGGGTCGTCTCCAGCATCGCTGCGTTTCGTTTATTGAATGAACGTACAATAACCCGCAGGGCATTTGCAACGCCACCCTGATGGCGCCGATTCGGTCTTTGCCAGACGTGTGCCGAGGGGGTGGGTGACGGAAAAATCTGGTTCAACCCCATGCAAAGTAGATCTTGTGATTCGCCGGGACCGCGGACACAGGATGCGGTGTGACCGTGACCCGGCTGGAATGGGAACGCTGGCCCAAATGCCGGACTGCATTCTCAACTCGCCATCAGTTCAATGCGGATTTGCGGCGATAGCAAGGGGGAACCGGTCGTGGGGCTTTGAATCCCGGAGTCTGTACCGCGTTCTCGTCTCCCGGCAGAGAGCCATGTGGTTTGCCGGATTTCGAGCATGGATCCTCCGATCAAGTCGAAGGATGACCCCTGAGAGGGTGGCGAGGGTCGTAACGAACGGACCGTCGCCCGCACATCACATCATGGCGCGGGCGTTCCAGCGGTGGAAGCAGTGGGAGGGGCCTTCGAGGACGGGGGTGAAGACGCCACCGTCAAAACCTGGCGAGGCGCGGCCGGCCTGCATGCCTTCGACGACGCCGACATCTTCCAGGAACACTTCGCGCCAGGTTTCGCGCACATTGGCGCGGACGTTGCCGAAGCTGGCACCGGTGGTTTCGTCGCCGACATAGTAGATGTCGAAGGTCTCGTGGGCCCGATCGGGACCATCGGGCAGGACGCGCACGGCATAGAAGTGGTCGGCATGGATGCCCAGCATGACGTTGGGATAAAGTGCCAGGTATTCGGCGCGCTTGTCCCATTCGGGAGGCAGGTTCGGGAATTTCGGCAACGGCGCGCCATCGCGTGCGGGGTCATAGACCAGGGTACCCTGGCCGGAGAAATGCCCCTCTTCCTCGATGTTGTAGTGATCCTCCAGCTTGGAATAGGTGTTGAGCGCGGGATGGACCATGGGGAGATGGTAAGCCTCGCAGAAGTTCTCGATGGCGAGCTTCCAGTTGCAATCGAGATCGAAGGTCAGGATCGAATCGCTGCCGCCGTGACGGATGAGCGAGGCGTCAAACATCGACCAGCGTTGCGCGACCGGGCGGATGAAATCCTCGAACGATCCGGCATCACCCGAAAGATTTACAAACACCTGATCGAACCAGACCGCGCTGGCGACTTCCTTGATGCGGAACTTCAACTTATCGAAGCCTTCACATTCGTGTTTGCCGGTGCCTGCGATGTGGGGAGTCTGGCGCAGTTCACCACCCAGGCCGAAAGCCCAGTTGTGATAGGGGCAGGTGAGCAGCGCACCGGCATTACCGCGTTCGCTGACCAGCTTCATGCCGCGATGCGGACAGGCATTGTGGAACACACGGATTTCGCCGTCGCGTCCACGCATGGCAAACAGGGGAACACCGGCAAGGTCGAGCGGGATGGTATCCCCGGCATTGGGCACATAGGACCCAGCGGTGAGGCAGATCCAGTTGTGTGACCACATGCGTGCACGTTCGGCATCGAAGTAGTTTGGCGAGACGTAAGCCTCGCTGGGCAGGGGACGGGATTCACCATAGGCCTGATCGACCGAGGCCAGGGCAGCGGGATCAAATTCACGGGCGGACGGAAAGGATACGATCTCGGACATGGCGCGGGACTCCCCAGTAGCGCTGGAAGATCAATTCTGGCGCAGATGGCCGGCACGACAACAGTTCAGAAATAGTCGGTTCTAGTATAATGTGAAGTTATGGAACGACTACGCCGCGAACTGCCGCCCACGACAGCACTGGTTGCCTTTGAGGCCGCTGCACGGCATCGGAACTTCACCCATGCCGCCGATGAGCTGGGGGTTTCCCAGGCTGCGGTAAGCCGCCAGATCAGCCAATTGGAAGACAACCTCAACGTATTGTTGTTCCAGCGCGGATCGCGTCCCATGTCGCTGACGCCTGAAGGCGAACGTCTGGCCGAGGCCGTGACAACGGGGTTGGGTCATATTGCCGAGGCATCACGCGACCTGCGCAAGGGCGGCGTTACACAAACCATCACCGTGGCGGCAAGTGTGGCGCTGACTTCGCTGTGGCTGATGCCGCGTGTTGCGAGATTCCGGCGCGCACAGCCAGGCATTGCACTGCGCTTGCTTGCTGCCGATCCCTATACCGATCCGCTGCACAGCGATGTCGATTTGTCCGTGCGGTTCGGCAACGGACGCTGGCCCGGGCTGGAAGCAATCAAGCTGTTTGACGACCTGGTCGTGCCGGTTGCCAGCCCCGATTACTTCCAAGGCAGAGCCAAGCCATCGGGGCCTGGTGACTTCCTGAACGAAACTCTGCTTTATCTCGACGACATTGATCCCGCCTGGATGCCGTGGCGCACCTGGTTTGCCAACCACGGCATCACGCCGCAACGCCGTGATGCCGGCGCACTGAGCTTCAATGCCTATCCCAACATGATTCAGGCTGCGATGGACGGTCAGGGCATTGCACTGGGCTGGGCGCATCTGATCACGCGCGAGCTTAACCGGGGTGACCTGGTGCGCGTGACCGGCGACATCCAGAAACCGCGCGAGGCGCAGTATCTGACCTGGCGCAAACGTCGTGAGCTTTCGGCAGCGGCCACCGCATTCCGCGACTGGATCGTCGCCGAGGCACGGGCCGAATTGATCAAACCGCGTGATCTGCCGCTGGCGGAGTGAGGTAGTATCCTCCTGATCCCCAGCGGATTTGCCTGGGGAACGGATGTTCCTGATGAAGCGAAAGACAAATGCCTTGCTTGTTCGGCACCCGCGCTATAGGAGTCCAGCATCGCGATTGCCGAAGAATGTAGTCACCGGCAATCCAAAGTTCTGCCGACATCAAGAAACTTTAGCTCAGGCATGGGTGAAGTTTTTTTTCATATAGTCGGCGCGCTCGAATCAAGTTGATCTTGAGTATGTGGATGCCAGAACACTGGCATGTTTACTGACGACATTTCAGTCGTTTCTGTCAGGGATATTTTCCCTAACGCACTAGTCTTTTTTACTGAGGACGGATTCGCCCAAACCGGCGGACGCTTCAGCTTGCCGTTGCCTATCTTGTTGATTTTGCAGTCGATAAATCGATACCCGATCACGTTCCGGGCAGCGCAAATCGCGCCGCTCTCCGCACAGAAACGCGCGCTTGCGATTGCGCCGCTCCATCTCGTGAGCGGCAGCAGCCACGGGTGCGCCACAGACACACGCGCCGGTCGCAAGGCAGCGCCTGTGGAAGGTCATATGTTTATGGATAAATTTCTTCTCTTCACACCCGGCCCCGTAAATGTCGCAGCAAATCTGCGCGTTGCCATCTCGAGTGAGGATATCTGTCACCGCGAAACGGACTTCGACACCCTGCTCGGCAGCATCGAAGACAAGCTGCTTTCCCTGTTCCAGATCGAAAAGCGGAGCCGCTACCGGGCCGTTGTCATCACCGGCTCAGGCACAGCAGCGAACGAAGCCATGCTGTCTTCAGTCGTCGGCGATGGCCAGGTCCTGATCCTTTCCAACGGAGAATTTGGTGAGCGGCTGCACAAGACCTCCCAGATTCACAATGCCAGGACACATCTGATCGAAGTGCCATGGGGCCAAGCTTTTGATCTGGATCGAATCGAGGCCTATCTCGACGTCCACAAGATCGACGTGATCGCCATGGTCCACCACGAAACCTGTTCGGGCATGCTCAATCCCCTGATCGGGATCGGTGCCCTGGCAAAGGCGCACAACGCGTTGTTCATCGTTGATGGCGTGAGCAGCGTGGGCGCGGAGCCCGTGAACATGGAACGGTGCAACATTGCGTTCTGTTCGAGTTCAAGTTCCAAGGCGATCGGATCGTATCCCGGCCTCTCCATTGTCATCGGACGCAGGAAACACTTCGAGAAGCTCAAACACCACAAGGCCAAAACGACCTATCTGAATCTGGCGACCTTCTATGAATTTCTGAAGTCCCGTTCCCAGACTCCCAACACACCCGCCATTCCCTTGTTTTTTGCGTTGGAACAGGCGCTGAGCAATCTGCTGGCGGAAGGCGTCGAAAACCGGTTCGCGGCAATCCGCCGGCGCGCGGAGAAACTTCGTTGCGGCATGCGTAAGCTGAACCTGCAGTTTCTGATCGACGAAAAAGACATGTGCTGCGTTCTAACGACGGTACGCGTTCCCAAATCGGTCGATGTAACCGACCTGCGGCGCAGACTGCGCGAGTCCGCCATCATCATCTATGAGGGCAAAGGATGCTTCAAAGACAAGGTCTTTCAGGTCGGCAATATCGGTGAAATCTCCGACATCGATATCGCGTTTTTCCTGAGGACTCTGCGGGATGTCCTGCTGGCATCACCGACAGACCGGAACATTCCGGTTGTGCCGATCAGAGGCGCCAAATCAGCGGCGCTGCCGTTGGGCGGGTTTGACCAGGCTGCTCTGCCGGTCGCGGTTTGACCAGCAAGCTCGAAGCGCTATGGGCGGCCAAGACAAGGCGTGACGAGTGGTGGTCCTCGTTCGTGACCGCACCGCTTGGCATCGCTGCCAACTATTTTGCCGTCGAATGCGACTGGATCACCCCAAACCGGATCACGCTTGCTTCGTTTCTGGTAGCCGTTCTGGCCGCGGCCTGCATTGTATTCGGGGGCACGGCAAACTTTGTTGCCGCCGCCCTTCTCATCCATCTGAGCCACGTGCTCGATTGCATGGACGGGCAGATGGCGCGCTATCGCAAGATCTCCTCGGCCCTGGGCAGTTATGCAGACAGGTTGACCGACCAGGTCCAGGTCACACTATGGTTCGGAGCAGCCGGCTACGCCGCGTATCTGCAGACCCTGAGCATCGAGCCGCTTCTTCTGGCCTTCATCGGGGTCGCCTTCTACGGTCTGCGTGGCTATGCCAAATACGTCGCCGTCGAGATCGGCATGGCAGGCGACCCGGACTTTCTGACCAAACTGGCCGCGTCGCGCGTGAGGCCTGTTACAGCAGGCCTTGGTTTCGGCCTGCGCGCCAACCTGTGGTGGTTGCTCAAGGAGCAGCGGAAAATCATCGAGTTCGATGAAGGTGTCTTCATCTTCATGCTCGGCGCAGCACTCTTGCTGGACGCCCTGACGCCCATGCTTTGGGTTTTCGCGGTCAGCCAGTTGGTCCTGGGCCTTTTTCGCGCGCTGCAACACGGCCTTCGGATCAACGCAAACACAGCACCATCCATTCAAAAATAGTCCGCTGATGCGGCCCCCCACACGAAGGTCAGCCCATGAACGTTGCTTCAACATTACCGCCTACAAAGGTTGTCATACTTGCTGCCGGTGTGGGATCACGCATCCGGCCGCTGACCGACGACTGCCACAAATGCCTGCTTGCCGTCGCGGGCACGCCAATTCTCGAGCGCATGATCCGCAATATCCAGGCATGCGGACTGACCGAGTTTGTCTTTGTTCTTGGCTATCGCGATGACCAGGTCAGGACGTTTGTGCGCGACAGGTTTCCCGACCTCGTCGCGACCTTCATCGTGAACGACAGGTATGAACACACCAACACCGGTTACTCCCTGATGCTCACCCAGGCAGCCACCAGTGGCGCGGGGTTCGTCAAGTTCGATGCCGACGTGGTGTTCGACCCGGCGATCCTGCACCGGCTGATCACGGGCAAGGAAGAGAACGCGCTCTGCATCGACCGGAACATCAAGCTGGATGCCGAAGAGGTGAAGGTGGTGGTCGATGGAGATCTGCGCGTGTTGCGCGCCAGCAAGGCGATCGACCCCGGGACTGCCATGGGCGAATCGATCGGCATCGAAAAAATCAGCGCCGCCACAGCGTCCCTGCTGTTTGCCGAGCTTGGCGTGATGATGGCCGATAACGCGCATCATCAGGCGTATTACGAAGCAGCCTATGAGCGGCTCATTGCCCGGGATGTCGCCTTCCACGCCGTTGATATCACCGGGTTGAACTGGGTCGAGATCGACACCCATGACGATTTCGCGGCGGCCAACCAGATTGACGGATTCAAACACGAAGCTTCGCTCACTGAGCGCGGGACAACTGGGTCCAGCGCAATCCTGCAGTAGCTGCTCGATCGGATTGACGACCGGAACGCACTGCTTAACCGAGGAACTTCCATGTCCAAAGGAAACAACAAGAACAAGCGCGGCAACAAGGAAGCCAAGAAGCCAAAGCAGGAAAAGCCCAAGGTTTCTGCCACGTCCGATTCCAACGCCGGAAAATCGTCGTTTCTGAACCCGACCAAGAAGTCAAAATGAGTCCATGACCAGCAGGCTGGAAGGCACGTGTCCCTTTCAGCCTGTGCCGGTCAGTCCACCAGGGCCTGATTGACGAGGACGCGCAGTTCGCGGCGCAGGGGATAGCTGCCTGACGGGATGAGCTGAGTGAGGAAAACGACGGCCATATCTTCGGCGGGGTCGATCCAGAAGGCCGTGGAGGCCATGCCGCCCCAGGCGAATTCGCCCGGTGAACTCATGGTCTGGGCAGCAGCGGGATCGAGCACGACGGAAACACCAAGGCCAAAGCCTATGCCGGCATAGCTGGTTTCCGAGAAGACCTCCTGGCCCATGGTGGTGAGGTCGCCGTCGCCTGGCATGTGGTTGGTCGCCATGTAATCGACCGTGCGCCGGCCAAGGATGCGTTCGCCATCAAGCTCGCCACCGCCCCGCAGCATGTCGGCAAAACGCAGGTAGTCGTTCATGGTCGAGAGCAGACCGCCACCGCCCGAGAAACAGGTGACGCCCGAGGCAAAGGGGCTGTCGGTGGTGCCGTCGGATCTGGCGATGCCGTTGTCTGGCGCCTGATCGTAGCAGGGCACGAAACGGTCCAGGCGATTGGCCGGGACCTCGAAGAAGGTGTCGTGCATACCCAGCGGCGCGAAGATGTGATCACGGAGGTAACGATCAAAGGTCTGGCCGGAGATGACTTCGACCAGATGGCCCAGCACGTCGATGGAAACACCATAGGTCCAGCGCGCGCCCGGGTGATGGTCGAGCGGCGCCTGGCCCAGACGTGCGCAGACCTCTGCCAGCGTGCCGTCATGGGCATCAAAATCGAGGCCCTGTTCGGCATAGATCCGGGCCAGAGCATCACCACCCGAAAAACCATAGGTGAGCCCCGAGGTGTGGGTGAAGAGATCATGGATCGTGATGGGGCGGCTTGCCGGCTCGGTCATCAAGCCATCAGCGCCTTCGCCCACCAGAACCTGCATGTCGGCAAAGGCCGGGATGTAGTCGGCGATGGGATCATCGAGCTGGAAGTGGCCGTGTTCGTAAAGCTGGAGTGCCGCCACCGCGGTGATGGGCTTGGACATGGAATAGATGCGGCAGATGGCATCTGGTTCAATGTCGCGTCCGGCTTCGACATCGGCCTGGCCGACCTGATCCCAGTAGGCAATCTGCCCGTGGCGGATTACCGCGGTCATGGCCCAGGGAAGTTTTCCCGAAGCCACATAACGCTCCATCCAGGGACGGATGCGCGCAAGGCGTTCGGGCGACAAGCCCAGATGTTCAGGATCGGAATGGGGAAGATCGGTCATGAGAATCCTCTACTTGGTAAGCTGATCCTATCGGGCTTTTCGCTCAGCGATAAACCGCATTACCCAGTTCGGCCTTCATGGCGGTCCACGCTTTGAACTCCAGTACGATGATGCCGTGGCGAGCGATGAAGCGCTCCAGGCCGCCAGCGGCCATCTCCTGATACTGCGGCATAGCCTCGGGGTAGAATTCGGTGCGGATTTCTCTGGGGTCAAAGTCCAGTTTGGCTTCAACCGCGCTCTTGCCGTCGGGGCTCATCACGTTGATGAGGTCGTTTCCACCGTGGTTGTATCCGCGCAGGCCGTAGAGGATCACCGGCCTAGTTCCCGGTCCGGTTGGATCAGGAAAATCAGTGCGATTCCGCCAGCCAACAGGAAGCGCCCCGCTGATTCTGCACCGTTCCAGGTGGAAGACTGCCACATGGCGAACCACTCGCCGCCGATTGCAAGAAACCCAGCCAGCCAGAGCACAAGAGAGAGCGTGACGCCGCAAACAGCAAGGGTCTTGGCTCTTTCAAACTCTTCAGCGCCGAGCTTTCTGGCGCGCATCAGCCGAAGCGTTCCGGCAAGACACAGAAGTGCCGCCAGAGTCTCGGTGGCTATGATGCCAAGGTAACCAACGGTCTGGAGCGTGGGATTGTCGATTGCCCGCCACATGACGCCGGGGCTCTGGAAGGTCGTGTCCATGGACAGCGTGTGCTGCACAAACGTCCAGTTGCTGTCGTAGTCGGTGATGTTGCCAAAAGCGATCAGCGCGAGAAGCAGGCTGTAGCTGGCCAGAAGCGCAATCTTGCAGAGGCGAATGGCCACAGGGGTCACGCTGCCGCGGAAGAAGCGGTGTTGACCTGTTCGCGCACGCGCAGGAATTCGATGTCGGGCGCGTCCTGCTGGGCCTTGTCGAGGTGCCAGGCGTTGCGCGCCAGGAAGACCGGTTCACCGGCGTGATCCAGGGCCATGGCCCCGCGGTTGGAATCGGCGAAGTCCTTGATGACCTGATGCGAGGCACCACTGAGCCAGCGTGCGGTGTGGAGGTTTGCGGGTTCAAACCGCACGGGCACTTCGTATTCGGTGCGGATGCGGTCGGCGAGAACGTCGAACTGCAGCGGGCCCATGACGCCCACGACCCAGTCGGCATCCATGACGGGTTTGAAGACGCGGGCAGCGCCTTCCTCTGCAAGCTGTTGCAGGGCACGGCCAAGATGTTTGGCCTTGAGCGGATCGATGGCGCGCACGCGCTGGAGATGTTCGGGCGCAAAGCTGGGGATGCCGGTGAAGTCGAGCTCTTCGCCCTCGGTCAGCGCATCACCAATGTGGAGGTTGCCATAGTTGGGAATACCAACGATATCGCCGGCATAGGCTTCCTCGGCGACCTCGCGGTCCTGAGCCAGGAAGATGAGCGGATTGTGCACGTTGAGCTGTTTGCCCGTGCGCAGATGTTTGAGTTTCATGCCGCGCTTGAAGTGGCCCGAGGCCATGCGCACGAAGGCGATGCGGTCGCGATGTTTGGGATCCATGTTGGCCTGGATCTTGAAGACAAAGCCGGTGACCTTTTCCTCGAACGGAGAGATCGGGCGCTGCACCGTGGGCTGAGGACGCGGCGTGGGCGCATAAGCCGCCAGACCATCGAGAATTTCGCGCACGCCGAAATTGTTGAGCGCGCTGCCGAAATACATCGGCGTCAGGTTACCGGCGAGATAGGCCTCCCAGTCGAATTCAGGCAGCAGGCCGCGCGCCATTTCGACCTGCTCGCGCAGTTCAGCAACCGCATGTGCTGGCAGGAGTTCATCGAGCTTGGGATCGTCGAGGCCCTGGCAGGCAATGCCTTCATCAATCTTGTCGCCCTTGCCGCGTGCCATGAGCACGAGCCGGTCGTTGATGAGATCATAACAACCCAGGAACTCGCGGCCCATGCCGATGGGCCAGCTTACCGGGCAGACGTCTATCTGGAGAGTCTGTTCAACCTCGTCGATCAGCTCGAAGGGATCGCGCGCTTCGCGGTCCATCTTGTTGACGAAGGTGATGATGGGCATGTCGCGCAGGCGACAGACTTCAAAGAGCTTGCGGGTCTGGGTCTCGATGCCCTTGGCCGCATCGATCACCATGACGGCCGAATCAACGGCGGTGAGGACGCGATAGGTGTCTTCGCTGAAGTCCTCATGGCCCGGCGTATCGAGCAGGTTGAAGGCGCAACCGTCATAGGCGTAGCTCATGACCGAGGCAGTCACGGAGATACCGCGTTCCTGCTCGACCTTCATCCAGTCCGAGCGCGCGCGTCGGCGTTCACCGCGCGCCTTGACGGCACCGGCAAGCTGAATCGCGCCACCAAAAAGCAGCAGCTTTTCAGTGAGCGTCGTCTTGCCCGCATCCGGGTGGGAAATGATGGCGAAGGTGCGCCTGCGCGCGACTTCGCTCTCGAGCGTCGCCATGTTCGTTTGCCAAGAGGTGTGGTTCAGGGGTCTATGTCGTGCATGTCTGCGGATTTGTCCAGATCAGGCGTGTCTGGAACGCGTAACGCGGCACTGGCCGAAACCAGCGCCGCGTCAAGGCAGGACGGCGATCGAGGGGACTGGTGTGGACGGAGATCTGCCGCCCCTGAACACCCGGGTGTTGGGGGCCGGGTGCTTTCACACAGGAACCTGCGTCCCTGTTTCGACAGGCAGAATAGGCCCACGACGACCTGCCGGGCTTTCAAACCGCAGTCACAGCTTCGGCAACTTGCCATGATGGCAGGGCAGAAGACTTACCGTTTCGGTAAGGTCGGGATTCCTGGCCTGCTCAATCGAACGTGACTTGGCGGCCACACCATGGTCACCTTATGAGGTGACCCTGCGGTTAGATCATTTCCAGAGATGTCATGAAACGTTTCGCGACCCTGCTTGCTGCCCTGACTATTGTGCTGATGCACGATGCTGATGCGCGCGCTGACACCATCGCTTCGGCCATCACCACGACCGGGGTGGATGTGCAGGCGCATCTCAGCTCCAACGACAAGCTGGTGATCACGATCATGCCCACCATGGACGTGAAGCTGAACGGCCAGTTGGGCATCGGCATGAAGGCGCTGGATGATTACGGCACCTGGCAGGACGACCTGCCCAGCCTTCTGGTCGTCGAGAGCGACTATTTCGACGGTGCCGTGCTTCAGACCCTGGTCTTTGACGGTGACGGCATCGACATGCCCACAGGCCTTGGCATCACCTTTGGCGCATGCCTGCCTGCCGACGGCGTCTGCATTTTCGAAGAGGCCGAAGTCACGCTGATGCGCGAAGACGACGGCTCCCTGGGTCTGACGCTGGCGACCCTGGAACCTTAAGCCGGCACCTTGTGCCAGGCGCCGTCACGGCCAAGAAACTCGGTTCCTTCGTTTCGATAGAACGAGTCCGCACCTGCGTCCTTTGCCACCTGCAGCATGGCAGGCAGCGCCTCACCCATGGATTCAAGACGCGCAATGATCATGGCAAGGCCCAGTTCGTCCATCATCTGGAACGGCCCCTGGCCCCACGCGAAACCCCAGCGCATGGCGCGGTCGATGTTGACGACGTCATCGGCAATCTGGGGCACAAGATCAGCGGCATAGAGCAGCGTGCCGCCCATCAGGTCACGCGCAAAGGCACCGACGGCATCGTCGGCCAGCATCAGGCCCTGGAGTGTGCCGTGGGCTTCGGTGATATCGGGAGCACCCGTCAGACGCCAGTCACCGGTGTCGAGATCGAAGGTTTCCTTCAGCTTTCCGCCGTCTTCGGTTTTGGTCACCTTGTAGAAACCACCGCCGGTCTTGCGGCCGAGCTGACCGCGCTCGAGCATGGCCTGTTCCTCAGGCGGAAAGGCCGTGAAACTGTGGCCGACATCGCCCTGGGGCAGATTGATGGCGAGGTTCTTGCCCACGAAGTCCATGATATCGAGGCCGATGAGATCGATCAGGCCATAGAGGCCCGTGGGCGGAAGGCCGACCGGGCCCGACATGGCGGCATCGATGGTCTCCATGGAAAGCCCGCCTTCCTGGCGTGCCTTGCGCGCCTTGTGCAGGCCTGAAAGCATCCAGAAACAGCCGATGCGGTTGCCGATGAAGTTGACCGTGTCCTTGGCGTGCAC
The DNA here is from genome assembly GCA_943787175.1 of uncultured Alphaproteobacteria bacterium. Classification (GTDB taxonomy): domain Bacteria; phylum Pseudomonadota; class Alphaproteobacteria; order SP197; family SP197; genus SP197. Next base: position 66,632 of record CALSLK010000031.1, on the reverse strand, counting down.
GACGCCCTTGCCCAGTTTATCCGCACCAAAGGCTGCCATGGCGGCAACGACATCGGGTGTCGTGTCTTCGCCCGGCACGACCTCAAGCAGCTTCATGACCTTCACGGGATTGAAGAAGTGGGTGACGACGACATCGCGGCGCAGGCTTTCGGGCATGCCTTCGACGATTGAGCGTAGGGGAATGCCCGAGGTGTTGGTCGAGATCACCGAGCCTGGGCTGCGCGCGGCATCAAGTTTCACGAAGAGATCGCGCTTGGTCGCCAGATCCTCGATCACGGCTTCGCAGATCCAGTCATAACCCGCGATGCGGTCGAGATCGTCGAACGTGCCGGTTTCGATCAGCTTGGCGCTTTCTGGATTTTCGATGGCAGGCGAGCGTCCGCCCGTGATGCGCTCCATCGCCTTGGCGGCAGCTTCCTCGTTGATTTCGAGCAACAGCACCTTGCAGCCGGCATCCGCACACTTGCCCGCAATACCAGCACCCATGGTGCCGCCACCGATCACTGCCACTGAGTTGATTTCACGCGTCATGGTCTTTTCCCCGAATTCGTTCGCCGCTTCCTAGCGCAGGCAGGGCATGGGGCCAAGCAGAAGTAGGGGCAGGTGATGGTTCCAACCAGCCACGATCCGCATTAGGTTCCAACCAACATCCGGGGAGACGCGTTCATGGCTGGTCCTAAATATGTCGGTTTCGATACGCTGACTCTGCATGGCGGGCAGCAGCCTGATCCTGCGACGGGTGCGCGGGCGGTGCCGATCTATCAGACGACATCCTATGTCTTTCCTGATTCCGACTATGCCGCCGCGCTCTATAACCTGGAGCGGCCGGGGCACCTTTATACGCGCATCTCGAACCCGACGGTTGCGGTGCTCGAAGAGCGCCTTGCCGGGCTTGAGGGCGGCGTTGGCGCGGTCTGCACGGCAAGCGGCATGGCAGCCATTCACCTGGGCATCGCCACGCTGATGGGCCAGGGCGGACATATCGTGTCGTCGGGTTCGCTCTATGGCGGCACCAACTACATGTTCCAGTACACCCTGCCGCGTTTTGGCATCACCACGACCCTGGTTGATCCGCGCGATCCCGATGCCTTCAAAAAGGCGATCCGGCCCGAGACGCGGCTGGTTTATGGCGAGACCCTGGGCAATCCGGGCCTGGAAATCATGGACATTCCGGCCATCGCCGACATCGCGCACGATGCCGGTGTTCCGCTGATGATCGACAACACCTTTGCCACGCCCTACCTCTTCAAACCGTTCGAGCATGGTGCCGATATCGTCATGCATTCGGTGACCAAGTTCCTGGGCGGTCACGGCATTGCCGTTGGCGGCGCCCTGATCGACAGCGGTGCCTTCGACTGGGAGGCATCGGGCAAGTTCCCGACCCTGACGGAGCCCTATGATGGTTACCACGGCCTGGATTTTTCCGAGGAATTCGGCCCGGCCGCCATGATCATGCGGGCCCGCGCGGAAGGCCTGCGCGACTTTGGTGCCTGCATGAGCCCGACCAACGCCTTTCACCTGCTGCAGGGCGTCGAGACCCTGCCCCTGCGCATGGACCGCCATATGGCCAATGCCCGCGAGATCGTGGCGTTCCTGGCCGAACACGAAGCGGTCGAAAGCGTGGGTTATCCCGAACTGCCCGACCATCCTGACCATGAAGTTGCCAAGCGTCTGCTGCCCAAGGGCTGCGGCTCGATCTTCAGCTTCGAGGTCAAGGGCGGGCGCAAGGCAGGTGCGGCGTTTATCGAATCGCTGCAGCTCTTCTCGCATCTGGCCAATGTCGGCGATGCAAAATCGCTGGTCATCCATCCCGCCTCCACGACCCATCAGCAGGTCGAGGCCGAGGCGCTGAAGGCTGCGGGCATCAGTGAAGGTCTGGTCCGCCTTTCGATCGGGCTGGAAGACGTTGGCGACCTCAAGGACGATCTCAACCGCGGCCTGCGCGCCGCCATGAAGGTTTAGGGTCATGGCACTGGAACTCAGCGTTGACGGACACAGCATCTTTGCCGCAACGGGCGGCGCGGATTTTGATCCCGCCCTGCCGACCATCATCTTCATTCACGGTGCCTCCATGGACCGCTCGGTGTGGGCAGTCCAGGCGCGTTACTTTGCCCATCGCAGTTATGGCGTGCTGGCGGTTGATCTGCCCGGGCACGGCAAATCCCAAGGCGCATTGCTGCCCAGCATCGGGGACATTGCCGACTGGGTCATGCGCCTGATGGATGCGGCCGGCGTGAAGACGGCGGTTCTGGCCGGTCACTCCATGGGCTCCCTGCCCGTGCTGGAAGCTGCTGCGCGTTACCCCGAGCGGGTCGAGCGCGCCATCATGCTGGGAATCTCCGTTCCGATGATGGTGGCTGACGCCCTGCTGGATAATGCAGAGGCCAACAATTCAGCCGCCCATGACATGGTCAACATCTGGGGTCACAGCATGACCGCGCAGATCGGCGGCAACACGGCGCCGGGCATCTGGCGTACCGGTGGTGGACTGCGCCTGCTGGAGCGTGGCGGCGACGGTGTGCTCCACAACGACATGAAAGCATGCAACGACTACACGACGGGCCTGGAAGCCGCTGCCAAGGTGGCCTGCCCCGCAACCCTGATTCTGGGTGACGGCGACATGATGACGCCGCCCAAGCGGGCGCGGGACCTGATGGCAGCCCTGCCCGATGCACGCATGATCGTGCTGAAGGGTTGCGGGCACATGATGATGTCGGAACAACCCAACGAAACGCTGGATGCGATGATCGCAGCGCTGAAGTAATGCGCCTGTCGGGCGCGCACCCGATCAGAGCCGCCTTTGCTGTCTCAAGTCTGCTATCCTTGCTGACGCATTGAAGGGTACCAGACCATGGGCATCGCAGCAGTCGTCTTCCTGACACTTGGAATTCTGCTCATAGGATTCGGCATTTTGTCGATGGGCAACCTCTTCAACACCCCGTTCACCCAGTTCCAGGCTGACCATGCCGACAGCGCAGACCCAGGCTTTCAGATGAGCATGGTGCGCTTCACTCTGCTGGGAGCGGCGCTGATGGCGATCGGTGCAGTCTGCGGCTTCCTGGCGTAATGCGCCTGCTGCACATCCGTTGCGGCAGTGACCTGCGTGGCAGCCTGAAGGCGGCCGGCATTGAAGGCGACTTCCTGGAATATGCCGATCCGGTCTGCCGGGGCGCGACGCCCGCAACCGATGACCCGCACATCTTCCGACAGGCGCACCTGGATTACCTGGTGGGCGAACTGGGTGAGGATACCGGTGAGACCAACACCAAGCTTGATGCTGCAGAGGCGGGACTGGCCGACGCCGAGAGTTATGAACGTATCGTTCTGTGGTTTGAACATGACATCTATGACCAAGCGGTTCTGATCCGCCTGCTCGATCACTTCGAACAGCACCCGGAGCTGCACGACCGTCTTTACATGATCACGCTGGATCGTTTCCCCGGCATCGCACGGTTCAACGGATTGGGTCAGCTTTCTCCCGACCAGCTTGCCACGCTGTGGGGAAGCGAGAGGCCCGTCACGCCGGCACAGCGGCAACTGGGCGTTGCAGCCTGGCGCGCCTTCCGGTCCGGGAATCCGACCGGCCTTGGGACGATGTCGGAGCGAAACGATCTTGCCCTGCCCTATCTGGCGGCTGCGCTGAGACGCCACCTGCAGGACCTGCCCTGGACGCGCGACGGGCTATCGCTGACGCAACGGCTGACCCTGCAGGCGATCAGCGAGGGCGCCCCGACACCGGGCAAGTGTTTTGGTGCTCTGGTCAATCAGCTCGAGCCGCAACCCTTTCTGGGTGACCTCATGTACTGGCCGATTGTGGCGGAGCTGGCGCGGGCAAGTGAGCCCGCGATCACGCCGGTCGTGACCTGGCAGTCGCCGGTTGCCCTGACACCTCTTGGGAAACGCCTGCTGGATGGTACGGCAGACTGGCTCACCCAGAACGGTATCAATCGCCATCATGGCGGCCTGCAGCTGGCAATGCCCGGCGCAGTTTGGCGCTGGGATGGCGTCACAGGCAGCCTGTTGCGAGCCTGAAAGTTACACCAGGATTTAAGGATGGCCGACGACGCCGCGTTAACCACCCACGACAATCGCAGCCATGGCGGCTGCCAGCGGCAGTTCCTGGCGCATGTAGAAATCGGCACTGGTGCGTTTGGCTTCGAGCCAGGTGGCATCGCCCTCCCCGCTGTCCAGTCTGGCTTTTGCACCTGAGGCCTGGCGCAGCATCTGCCATGCGCCGGTGACGGTGCCGAAGAGTTTCTGGAAGGTCGTGGCCTGTGCCAAAACGCGGTCGGGGTTTTCGGCCATGGTGGCGACGACCCAATCGGTGGCCGCCGTGAGGTGTTCCAGGCCTGCGGCGACGGCATCGGCCAGGGCTGTGTCGCCGGATTCGCGGGCATGGGCGATGTCGGCATCGATCAGCTTGAAGAGTTCACGTGCCACGACGCCACCATCCTTGCTGATCTTGCGGCCGACGAGGTCGATGGCCTGGACGCCATTGGTGCCCTCATAGATGGGCAGGATGCGGGCGTCGCGGTAATGCTGGGCCGCGCCGGTTTCCTCGATGAACCCCATGCCGCCGTGGAGCTGCACGCCTTCGGAGGCAACCTGTACGCCGCCATCGGTTGCCCAGGACTTCACGACAGGGGTCATGAGATCAAACAGGGCGCGGTTGTAAGCGGCCTTTTCCTTGTCGGCTTCGCCCACGGAACGGTCGAAACAACCGGCGGTCCAATAGACCAGGCCACGGGCGGCTTCGGTGCGCGCAGTCATCCAGGCCAATGTGCGGGCGACATCGGGGTGCTGGTCGATGGTGACATCCTGACCACCGCGCTGGCCCTGAACACGATCGGCGGCATAGGCACGGGCGCCCTGAAGCGCGCGTTCGCCAATGGCCAGACCCTGCAGACCAACGGAGATGCGCGCGTTGTTCATCATGGTGAACATGCAGGAAAGGCCCTTGTGTTCCTCGCCCACCAGGAAGCCGGTGGCACCGCCGTTATCGCCATAGGCCATGACGCAGGTGGGGCTTGCCTTGATGCCCAGCTTCTTTTCCAGCGAGACGACGCGCAGATCGTTGCGTTCGCCCGGCGTGCCGTCGGCACGGGGCAGGTATTTCGGCACGATGAAGAGCGAGATGCCCTTCACACCCAGAGGGGCATCGGGCAGGCGTGCGAGAACGAGATGGACGATGTTTTCGGTCATCTCGTGTTCGCCATAGGTGATGAAGATCTTCTGGCCGGTGATGCGATAGCTGCCGTCATCGGCACGCTCGGCACGGGATTTAAGGCGCGCAAGGTCGGTGCCGGCCTGAGGTTCGGTGAGGTTCATGGTGCCAGACCACGTGCCCGCGATCATGTTGGGCAGGTAGGTCTGCTTCTGCTCCTGGGTCCCATGATGAAGGATCGCCTCGATCGCACCCTTGGACAGCAGCGTGACAAGGGAAAGCGACAGGCTGGAGGCTTCAAAGATCTCCGAGACCGCCAGCGAAAGGGACCAGGGCAGGCCCTGACCACCTAGTTCTTCGGGAAAGGAAAGACCCACCCAGCCGCCCGCGGCCATGGATCTGTAGGCTTCCGTGAAGCCTTCAGGCAGGCGCACCACACCGTTTTCAAGAACCGAACCTGCCAGATCGCCGGCATGGTTGAGCGGCGCATAGACCTCGTTGGCCAGACGGCCAGCCTCGGTCAGCATCGCTTCAACAAGATCGGCATCAGCGGTGTCTTCACCCCAAAGGGTGGCCAGATCGTCGTAACCGGCCTGGGCCTCGAGTGAGAAGCGGATATCGGCGACTTGCGCGAAAAAAGCGGTCATGGCGGGAAACCGGTGTCGTGGAGCGGGAGGCAAATGTGACATGGGCAGACAGGGAACCGCCAGTCCCAATGACGGTCGTTGTGGTCGCAGAAGGCAAAATCGACTATCACGGCCCCGGAACCTGCGCGTATGCGCAATCTTGAGACCGCAACGAAACCAAGAGCAAAACCATGAGCGAATCCACCCAGGCCAGCACCCATACAGAACTTGCCAACCGCTTTGTCGGCTATGCCAACGAAATGCTCGAGGCCGGCGGTGATGCTGAAGCCATCGGTCTTGCCATGACCCATGCAGCGGCCAACTTCACCGCCTTTGCGGCTGCCACAAACGAAGGCTCCCACGAGGAGCTCGACAATGTCGGCGATGAGTACCGTCGCCTGCTGCACGCCTATTTCGATTCCCGCAGCGGGGCGTGACGGTTACACCACCCCTGCTGGAGCCCCTGGCTTCGCGCCACCGACATGCGCCAGTCACCGCCATCGGCCTTTGGCTAATCGCAGCTCTGCTGTTTGTCTCGCAATCTGCGATCCTGAAATGGCTTGCCGACGATTATCATTTCTCTGAAATCCTGTTTGCCCGCTCGGCCGTGGTGGTGGTCGGCACCATGATCCTGTTGAAGCGCGGGGACGGACTTGCCGCACCCTTCCGCACGGCCAAGTTCCGCCTGCACCTGATCCGCTTTGCCTGCTTTACGGTGGCGCTGGCTTCGTTCATCCAGGCCGTGCGCGCCATTCCCCTGGCCGATGCAACGGCGGTCAGTTTTGCGGCCCCGCTTTTCATGACCGCGCTCAGCGTTCCGCTGCTGGGCGAGAAGGTCGGTGTGAGGCGCTGGAGCGCAATCCTGATCGGCTTTGTCGGGGTGCTGGTAATCGCCAACCCATCAACCGGCATTTTCGAGATGGCCGCCCTGTGGGCCCTGCTCTCTGCCCTGGGTTATGCGCTTGCCATCATCGTGACGCGTATGGTGACCAAAACCGACAACACGGTCGTCATCGTGTTCTGGCTGAACGCGCTTTACGTCATCACCATGCCGGCCTTTGCACCGTTCTATTGGGTGATGCCGACCTGGACCGATATCGGCCTGATGTTTGGCTGCGGCCTGATCGTGCTGGTGGCCCAACTGATTGCCGTGACGGCCTGCACGCTGGCACCGCCTCAGGTTCTGGCACCGTTCGATTACACCGCGATGATCTGGGCGACCCTGCTGGGCTTTATCGTCTGGGGCGACCTGCCGAGCTGGACCGTGGTCGGCGGTGCCGCAATCCTGATTGCCAGTGGCATCTACATTCTGCTGCGTGAGGCGAAGTTGCAGCGCGAGGAAGCCAGGGCAGACGATCAGCCGAAGATCTGAAGGCGTCCCACAAAATCTGTGTCATCCCGGCCAAGCCGCGCTTCGCGCGGTGCAGAGCCGGGATCTCGGCCCGCACGCTGCATAAGAAACCCGTCATGACGAGATCCCGGCTCTCCCATTGGTCGGCCGGGATGACACGGCGGCTGGGTATTCCCTTAGTGCGATCCCCAGCGAAGGCTCGGGATCAAACTCGATTTAGCCGCTCAATCGTCCAGCAGAGAGTCGTAGAACGGGTCGGCAGAGGTGGTTTCGATCAGCCTCCCGCGCTGGATGACGAAAAAGCGGTTGGCAATGCCGTCGACGAAACGACGGTCATGGCTGACCATGATGCAGGTGAGTTCGCGCGTGAGGACTTCGTCTTCCAGACGCTCGCGGCCATCAACATCGAGGTGATTGGTCGGCTCATCGAGGATCAGCAGATTGGGCTCCTCGAACTTCAGCAACAGGAACAGCAGACGAGCGCGTTCACCGCCCGACAACGTCCCGATCTTGCGGGTCTGTTCGACATGGGGGAAACCAGCGTTGATCAGTTCCGAGCGCACGCGCAGATCGGGCACTGGGAACTGGCTGGCGAAGAAGCGGAACATCGGCTGATCGTCGGGCAAGCGCGAAAGGTCCTGGTCGAAATAGCCGGCCAGAACCTGAGGGTTGAAATAGACCTCGGCCTTCTCGGCAATGCGGTCGCCGTGATTTTCATATTCCGACATCAGGCGGCGCAGGAAGGTCGATTTGCCCGAGCCGTTGGCACCCAGAATGACCGCACGGTCGCCGCGCGCCAGGGTCAGGCGCTCGATGTTGATGAGCGGGGTGCCATCAGGCGTGGCGATAGCACAATTGTTGCAGCGCATCAGAATGTTGGCCTGGGCTTCGCGTTCGCGCAGTTCCAGGCGACGCCGGTCCTCGGGCGCGACATAGGTCACCTCACCCTTTTTCTTTTCGATGCGCCGCTCGATGCTGCGCGCGCGTTTGGAGAACTTTTCGTTGTCCCATTGCCTGCCCCACAGGGCGAGACGCTTGGCGCTGCGGTCAAGGCGCTTGATCTCGGCCTCCTCGGCTTCGCGTGCACGAGCAGCGGCCAGATCATGCTCGAGCAGAAGCTGGCGCGCGCGGGTGTAGTTGCCGGGAAAGTCAAACAACACGGCATCGCGCAGAAACATGGTGCGGTTGGTGCAACGGTCCAGCACCTCACGGTCATGGCTGACCATGATGAGCGGTCCGCGCACCTCGTCCTCGAGCCAGCGCTCCAGATGGAGAATCTTGGCAAGGTCGAGATGATTGGTCGGTTCATCGAGCAACAGAAGATCGGGTTCAGGAAGGCGCGCACGGGCAATCAGCGCCAGACGCTGCCAGCCACCAGAGAGTTTGCCGACGGGACGTTCGTGAAACTCATAAGGGAAGGCAAGCGAGTTCAGGACGACATCGACCTTCCAGGATTCGTTGTCCCGTTCGGTCTCAGGCAGAGCTTCCAGCAGGGCATCGCGCAGGGTCAGTTCGAGCAGTTCCGTTGGCACTTCCTGTTCGGACATACCCATGGTCAGGCCACGGCGCAGAGCAAGATCTCCAGCATCAAGTTCCAGGCGCCCGGCCAGTGCGGCCAGCAGGGTCGATTTGCCACTGCCGTTGGCACCGACAAGACCGATGCGATCGTTCTCACCCACGGTGAACCCGGCATCGCGCACCAGAGGTGCAACACCGTGGGAAACCGTCAGTTGGGAAGCGATGAGGAGTGACATGACACCGAACCGGGAACAGGGAGCGTTGTTTACACCAGATGCTCACGGAGCCAAACCGGGTGCATGTTACTCGCGCGACCGAAGGACATGGCGGAAGCTTTTCAGGTTGGATATGGTTCCTGCGCCCGCAACCCCCCCGAGGAGCCAGCCATGAGCGATCGTGTTCACACCCACATCAACGGACGTATCTTTGAAGTCACTCTGGATAATCCCAAGGCGAATGCGATCGGGGCCGAAGTCAGCCGGGCGATGAATGACGCGTTCATCCAGTTCCGAGATGATCCCGAATTGTGGGTGGCGATCCTGACGGGTGCTGGCGACCGGTTCTTCTGCACCGGCTGGGACCTGAACGACGGCGCCGAAGAAGAGCCCGACAAGGATTTCGGACCCTTTGGCTTTGGCGGCGTTTCGGGCATGTATGACCTCAACAAGCCGGTCATCATGGCAATCAACGGCTATTGTGTTGCCGGAGGTTTTGAGTTGGCGCTTTCAGGCGATCTGATGGTGGCTTCGGAAAACGCCGAATTCTTCCTGTCGGAGGTCAATGTGGGCCTGACGACCTCGGGTGCGAGCATTTCGCGTCTGATGTCACGCCTGCCCCGCCACATCGCCATGGAACTGCTGCTGACTGGCCGGCGCATGAAGGCACAGGAAGCGCTTGATCTGCATCTGCTCAACCGTGTCGTGCCCCAGGGCGAAGTCATGAATGCAGCGCGCGAACTGGCTGAACAGATCGCCGCGGCCGCACCGCTTTCTGTGCAGGCCGAAAAGCAGATGGTCGATCTGGTCGGTGACCTGCCTCCGCACGAAGCCGCAAAACTTGAAAAAGGCGGCGCCCTGACTGCCAAGGCCAAGGTAAATGAGTCCGCTGATTCCAAGGAAGGCGCGCGCGCCTTTATCGAAAAGCGTAAGCCAGTGTGGACAGGTCGCTGAGCAGGGTTTGCTCCGAGGCCACCGCACACCTACATAGAAGCCTCGCTTCAGGAGAAAACCCATGCTTGTTGTTGTGTCACCGGCCAAGGCGCTGAATTTCGACCCGGCACCCGAGGGTCTGCCCGCTACGCAGCCGGCCCTGATGGCCCAGACACGCGAGCTGATGAAGACCACGCGGCATCTGACACGCACGGAGATCGCCGGGCTGATGGACCTTTCCGACAAGCTGTCGGACCTCAACCATGACCGCTTCCGCGCCTTCCGCCTGAAACACACCAACGACAATGCCAAACAGGCTGCCCTGGCCTTTGCCGGTGACACCTATCGCGGCCTGGACGCCGGAAGCCTGGACCGCGAAGACCTGGACTATGCCCAGGATCATCTGCGCATCCTTTCAGGCCTTTATGGCGTGCTGCGTCCGCTGGACCTGATTCAGCCCTATCGTCTGGAGATGGGAACACGGCTTGCCACCGAACGTGGTGAAAACCTCTATGATTTCTGGGGCGAGAAGATCTCGCGCGCGCTGAACCGCGACATGAAGGACGAGGCGGTACCGGTCCTGGTGAACGCGGCGTCCCAGGAGTATTTCGGCGCAGTCAAAACCAGAAAGCTGAAAGCCCGCGTGGTGACACCCGTGTTCAAGGAAGAACGCGACGGAGTAGCCAAGATCATCAGCTTCTCGGCCAAGGTTGCACGCGGCATGATCGCGCGTTTCATCGTCCAGAACCGGCTGGACCGGCCCGAGGGCCTGAAGGACTTTGCCCAGGATGGTTACCAGTTCCGCCAGGACCTGTCGGACGACGACACCTATGTCTTCATCCGCGCCTGAGTTCATGCGCGTGAGCGGCGACTCGCGCTTTAGATAAAGTGTGTCATCCCGGCCGACTGGAAGGAGAGCCGGGATCTCGTCCTGACGCGTTTCAAAAGCAATGTGCGGACCGAGATCCCGGCTCTCCCTTTGGTCGGCCGGGATGACACCTATTGAGAACTACGCGCCCGCACGGACCTCATCGACCATGTTGAGGTACTTCTCGCGCCAGGGTGACTCGATGGTGGCAAAGAAGAGTCCGGTATTGAGGGCATTCTCCGGGTCGGAGTAACCCAGACCCGCCAGCATGTCCTGATCAACCAGCGGGTAGGCGTTCTTGTTGGCGCAACCAAACCCGTAAGCGTTGAGGAGATGCACACCTGCTTCAACGCTGAGCACGGCATCCATGAAGTCATAGGCTTCCTGTTCGCTGCCCTCGCCGCCTTCGACCAGACAGTAACCATCCGTCCAGGTAAGGATGCCTTCGACCGGAACCATATAGGCAGTGGGCACGCCTTCGGCTGCCAGCAGGGCTGCGGTGGAGTTCCAGCCATAGGCCGCCACGACTTCACCTGAGGCCATGGCCTGGGCGACATCGGTTTCATTCTGCCAGTAATAGCGCAGCAATGGGCGCTGCTCGACCAGGTATGCCTTCACCCTGGCAATGTCTTCATCAGACATGGCGAAGGGATTTTCGATGCCCAGAACCAGGGCAGCTGGAATGACGATGGAATCCATCTGGTCGTTGGTTGCCAGACGACCGGCATACCGTTCGTCCCACAGGATCTTCCAGGAATTGGTTTCGACATATTCGGGATCCACAAGATCGGGCCGGTAAACAACCGACGAATTGCCCCAGTCCCAGGGGACGTACCAGGTCTTGTCGTTGAACATGGTGGCATCAACGGTCTTCAAGGCACCAAGCATCTGGTCCCAGTTGGAGAGGCGGGTGGTGTCGATGGGTTTGATGAGCCCGCCATCGTGGAACTTCTTCACCAGCGGATTCGACGGGCACACAAGATCAGGCGTGAAGCCGGCATGAACCTTCTGAAAGGCCTCATCGTTGTCGGCAAAATACGAGAAGTTCGGTTCGCTGTTGTACTTTTCGATATAGGGCTCGAAGAACTCCGGAAGTTCGTAACCGCTCCACGTGAAGACCGTAAGATCCGAAGCCTGCGCGGACCGGTTCATCATGGGCAAAGTCATGCTGGCCAGACCGAGCGACGCGGCAGCACGAGAAAAGTCGCGGCGGCTGAGTTCGCCACGTTTTAACTCATCAATGGCTCTCTTGATCGACATCTGCGTTCCTCCCAAGGGCGTGAAGAAACAACCATAGGTGATTTGTCATAAAAACAAACAAAATCAAGCGAGTGTGATCAGCCAGGCGTCACGGCGTCATCAGACGTTCAGCCTCACCCAGAAGGGCCGGCCAAGACTGGACCCAGCAACAAACATGCGCCTGTCCCGGGACCACGATGACCTGACTTTGTGCCGTGTCAGACATGCGCGCGATGTAGGCTTCCACATCAGCCAGCATGACATTGGTGTCATCGCCACCGACGAAATGGACCTGGGGAATGTCCTGGATATCCCGGGCCACATCGGCAGCGTTGAGAGAATCGCGCATGGGGGTGACGCCGTTGCGTGCGGTCCAGACCGCATGGTCAAGATTTGCGGTCACAGTGATGAGGCTGCCCACGTCATCCCTTCGCTCCGCCAGCAGGGCAGCTAGAACCCCGCCACCTGAGACACCAATCAGGCGAAGCTGCGCTGCGCCTGCATCCGATTTGAGTTCATCGAGCGCGATGTCGAGCGCAGCCACGACGTCGTCCGCGTAACGCGCCAGGGACCACAGGTCGGACGGACAGGATGCCAGTTCATCGGCAGGCAGATAAAAGCAGGGTCGCGCCAAGTAGGCGACATTGCCTTGTTTGTCCTGCACCGCAAGCTTGAGGACCCGGTCGACACGTGGTGTGGGATCGTCGGAGAGTTCCGTCCTGGTTACCCAGGGCAAGCCATCGCCTTCAATATAGACCGTAAGCAGCTCCGCATCGGGTTCCGAGAACCTGCGATAGCTCAACAGGTCGAAGGGCCCGGCTTTGATCCAGGCAGATTCCCAGCCGAAGAAACCTGCTGTTTCGTCGGGTATTTGCTGCCAGGGCGAAACATCGCGGTCACGCGCGCCAACCCAATATCCTGCAAACAAACTTACCAGCGCCAGGGTGGCCAGCGTGAGGCCGGTCAGGCGGATCATGAACCCCTGGGCGGCACGGTGCCGGCGGTTTCAACAATCAGGTTGTAATGCTCGGGCCGGCGGTGAGCTTCAAAGTTGAAGATGTTGGCTTTGATGTAGGCACCGGCATCAAGATCGCAATCAGCCACGATCAGCTCGTCTTCCAGTGTGCTTGCCAGGGCAGCGACTTCACCATTGGGGGTGCAGATCGCGCTGGAACCCATCATGTGCACGCCATCTTCGTGGCCGGCCTTGGCCACGCCGACAACCCAGGTGCCGTTCTGATAAGCGCCGGCCTGCATGGCGAGCAGGTTGTGGTGGATACGCAGATGCGGCGGCTCGAAGGTCTGACCGTTCAGCGTGGGTGTGTTGTAGCCGATCACGACCAGTTCGGCGCCCTGCAGGCCCAGAACACGGAAGGCTTCGGGCCAGCGCCGATCGTTGCAGATCAGCATGCCGAGTTTGCCGCCCATAGTCTCCCACACCGGAAAGCCCAGATTGCCGACTTCGAAGTAGCGCTTTTCGAGATGCTGGAACTCACGCTCGGGATCAAACTCAGCATGACCGGGCAGGTGAATCTTGCGGTACTTGGCGACAATCTCACCTGTTTTGTCGACCAGAATGGCAGTGTTGTAGCGGTGCTCACCATCCACTTCGGCATAACCCAGATGAAATCCGATGCCCAGTTCGCGCGCAGTATCGAACAGGGGCTGCGTATCGGGGCCCGGCATGGAGAACTCGTAATAGCTGTCGAGTTCGGCCTGATCCTCGATCAGCCAGCGCGGGAAAAACGTGGTGAGCGCCAGTTCGGGAAACACCACCAGGTCGCAGCCGCGACCAGCGGCCTGGCGCATCAGGTCGACCATGCGCGCCACCGCCGATGCCTTTGAATCAACCCGCTGGACCGGGCCCATCTGAGCGCCGGCGACAGTAAGAACACGTTTTGCCATGGTGATTTCCTTGTTAGTTTTTTGCGGCCTGGACGGTGTTGAGTGCCATGGCGGTTGCCGCCTGGGTTGGTTCGATCACGGGGATGCCGACGCGCTGCTCCAGCAGACGGCGATACTGCGCCATGCCGGCGCAGCCCATGACCAGAACATCGGCACCGTGGTCCTTTTTCAGCCGGCTGCCCACGGCGGTCATACGGTCGAGCACCTTGTCGGCCTGGCCCAGTTCCGTGACACCCATGTCGATGGCCAGGTCGGCCGCTAGCTTGTCGAGCAGACCGAGCGAGCCGATGTGGCGGCGGTGGCGCGACAGCGAACGCGAGAGGATCGAGATGACACCGAAGCGCTCGCCGATTGCTGTGGCCGCGGCATATCCACATTGGGCAATCCCGAAAACCGGGACGCGGCTGGCTTCACGGGCGGCATGCAGGCCGGGATCGCTGAAACAGGCGATGACAAACGCCGAGGTGCGATTCTGCTCCTTCTCCACCGTTGCGACGATGGGAGCGACCACATCAGCGATGTGCCGGTCTGTCTCGATTCCCGGGGGGCCTTCGTCGAGCGTTACGCAATCAATCGCGGGACCGTTGTCGAAGCGCAGACCATCAAGCGCCTTTGACATGCGCGCCGTGACATCCCGGCTGGAATTGGGATTGATGACAAGAATGCGGTCGGCCATGGCGTTACACGGGCCGCACGAACTGGCCATCACCTGGAGCGGTCAGAACATCGCCACCGAAAAACGCTTCGGTTCCGCGCAACCATACCTTCATGACGCGTCCTGCCATTTCCATGCCATCGTAAGGACTCCAGGGTGCCAGATTGCAGTGCAATGTGGCATCGTCATGGCGGTAAGCCTCGCGACCAACAACGGCAAGGTCAGCATCAGCACCGACACGGATGGCGCCCTTTTTTGGCCAGAGGCCGAAATGGCGGGCGGGGCCTTCACACAACATTTCGGCCACCAGGGTGGGTGACAGACCCCGGTTGGAGACTTCCGTCACCATGGCGGGCAGGAGGCATTCCACACCGGGCGCGCCAGGCGCTGCCTGGAAGATATTGTCATCGGGCTTGCGCTCAAGCGGCCAGGAGCAGTGATCGGAAGAAACAAAGGCGGCATCGCCGGCGACAATCTTCTCCCAGATGGCTTCTTTCTGATCGGGCCGGATGGGCGGATTCACCTTGCCGCGTGCGCCACGCTCGAGCACATCGGACTCATCGAAAACCAGATAATGGATGCAGGTTTCACAAGTCGCCTGGAATCCCTGATCGCGATATTGGCGCGCCATGTCAAAGCCACGTGCCAGCGACGAATGCACGATATGCGCCCGGGCGCCAGTCTGTGCGCCCATCTCGAGGATTGCCGCGTTGGCCAGAAGTTCTGCCAGCGGCGGACGGCTGGGGTGATGCACATTGGCGCCCATCTGCTTGGCTTCCTTGAACCGTGCAATGGCGTCGTCAACGACCTCCTGGTCCTCGTTATGGACCGCGACGGTGAGACCGGTTTCAGCAATGGCGGAGAAAGCGCGGGCCATCTCATGATGGGGAATACGCGGAAAACGATGGGGGTTGGCTTCATAGGTCGACATCTTGAAAGCACAGACGCCACCTTCAGCCAGAGAAGCGATCTGGTCGACCTCCACCTTCTTTTTCACCATGCCATAGAGCGCAACATCACAATGGGCGACGGCATCAGCAGTTTCGATCTTGGCATCGAGCAGGTCACGGCTCCAGACCGGGTCGGGCTCATCAAACGGCATATCGACAATGGTGGTCACGCCGCCTGCGATTGCGCTGCGCGAGAGATCTTCCAGGCCGGCAAACCCGGCAATCGAACCGGCATGGGTCTGACCATCGATAACACCTGGGAAGACGAAGGATCCTCTGAAATCCTCGACCGTCCTTGCCGGTGGCGCCTCACCCTGCCCGATGGCATCGATCACGCCGTTGCGCACGGCAACCCAGCCATTCCTGGCCACACCTTCGGGCAGAACGAGGTCACCCATTACGACAAGATCAAAACGCATGGCAGTTCTCCTTTGCCAGAAACATAAACGACCGAGCGCCTCGTGTCAGAGGTGATCGTGACCGTCAAGAATGCTGTGAACGTGATAGGGACGCGACGAGAAGCAGATACAGTGGTCTGCGACATGGGGCTCGAGCGCAGCGACAAGCTCCTTGCGATCGGCGGTCTCGCGATTGAGCCGTTCCATGGCCCGCTCAACATCGGCAATGACCTTCTTGAGGTCGATCGTCGTGAAACAGCGATCTTCGTATACGAAACGCCCGTCAATCATGACATGGGCGACCGACGCGCCATCGTCGGCATAAACAAGCTGATTGAACGGGTCGTTGAGCGGCACATAGGCCAGGTCATGGAGATCCAGGAACGCCATATCGGCCTTGTAGCCTGGCGCAATCTGCCCGATCAGGTCTTCGAATCCCATGGTGCGGGCGCCGCCGGTGGTCGCCATGGCAAGTGCCTCTGACGATGAAACCCATTCACCAAGATCGTGTGTGAGCACACGCGAGACATAGGCGGCAAGGCGTGCGGCTTCGAACATGTTCTGGTTGTCCGAAGAATTGGAGCCGTCGGAACCCAGGCCGACATTGACACCGGCATTGCGCAGCTCACGCACATGAGCAAGGCCCGAACCAAGGCGCATGTTGCTGGCCGGGCTGTGCGCCACCGATGCACCGCAATCGGCCATGCGCCGCATGTCATCGGGATCAAGCCAGACGCCATGTGCTGCGGTAAACCGCTCCGTGACAAGACCGAGGTCATCAAAGTGGGCCGTCAGGGTCTTGCCATAGGTTTCCTGACCGACCAGGGCCTGCAGTTTGGATTCGGCCATATGGGTGTGCATCGGGCACTGAAATTCTGCTGAGAGATCACGGCAGGCGATGAGGAATTCATCCGTGCAATGCATGGGGATGGTCGGTGCGATGCCGAAACGCAGGCGGTCGGAATCAAAGGGCCAGGTCGCCAGGACTTCACGGCAGGCTTCGATCGAAGCGCCAAAGGGGTCGAGACGCCATTGCTCCACGGTCTTGCGCAGGTCGTTGGGGAGCGCATCGGCAAGGCCCGGCACGATGTCATAGAATGAAAGATCGGCCATCATCGGGGCGATGAGCGCGCGCATGCCGATGGTGTCATAGGCGCCCGCGACCTGGTGCATGCCCTCGACACTGGGGCGCGGCTGTTCCCAGGTGAGATCATAGACCGCCGTGCAACCGCGCCGGATCATGTCGGCGGCGTTGAGCAGTGTGGCGAGGTACTTGTCCTCATGCGCGCGTTTGGCACTGATCCAGGGGCCAGCGTTGAGCAGCAATTCGAGGGACCAGAGATCTCCCCTGCCCTTGCCGAAACTGCCGTGGCCATGGGTATGGGCGTTGACCAGGCCGGGAATGACGATGTTGCCGGACACGTCGCGTTCCGCCGTGCCATCAGGCACCGCCATGCCAGCGGGACCGCATGCACGGATGACGCCATTCTCGACCAGGATATCCCCGCGTTCAGCAGACCGGCTGGCGGCATCAAGGATCAGTCCGCCACGCAGGACCAGAGGTTGAGATGCCATAGCTCAGCCCGCCGCAATCACGCGTGCGACATGATCGGCCCAGCGGTCTTGCGGACGCCAACCCAGGGCGTCGAAAGCCGGCTGCAGGTCATAGGCGCTGGCGCGGGGATCCCCGGCATAAACCTCCGGGCGTATAACCTCAGGCGTGATGCCAAAGCCCCTAGCAATGCTTTCAACCGTGGGGCCGGAACCGAGGGTGTCAGGTCCTGACACAAAAAATGCACCGTAACGAATATCGCGAGCCGTCAGCGCGGCACGGAAGGCACGCGCGGCATCATCGGGGGTCACGAACCCGCCGATAGGCGAGAGCGTTTCGCGCAGTTCCTGCCAATTGGCGCCGCTTGCCGTGGTGGTGGCTCCACGCCGTCACGCTCTGCCGCGATGCAGGCAATGGAGTAGGTGATATGGGGTTGGGCAACCAGCGGAGGTCGAAGGCAGATCACGTCCATCGTGCCGCGGCGCACGAAGGTGCGTGCAAATTCCTCACAGACCTTTTTGGTGACGCCATAGGAATCCTGCGGCAACAGCTCGATATCAACCGGAATGGGAAGCCGCATCGCCTGGCTTGCCGTGTCGAAACCAACGGCAGCAACACTGGAGGCTATCACGACCCGGGAGATCCCAAGTTCCTCGGCCGCCTGCAGGACATGCCAGGTGCCGCGCAGATTGACGTCGATGAAGGCTTCTTCTTCCGGCACGATGCCGTCGTCGAGTGCGGCAAGATGCACGATGGCATCATGGCCCTTGAGGGCAGCACGCACGGCGTCGAGATCACGGGTGTCACATTGCGTGAAAGCGACGTCTTCAGGCAGCGGCTTAAGGTCGATGGAGGTGACCGAACAATCGGCCATGAGTTCGCGCACGACATAGCGGCCAAGCAGGCCGCTGCCACCGGTTACGGCAACGCGGCCAAAAGGGAACGCGGTCATGTTATCTCCAATGCTGCCAGAAGGCGTTTGCGGAAGGCCATGTTCGCGCCCTCCCAGAACGGGGAAGCCGGGGCCAGACCACGCGCAGCCGGAGAGGCCGACGTTGCCTGCAATTCATCAAGGATCCTGAAATCCTGCCGGTTGATGCGATCCCAGGCATCGAGTGATGCCTGACGTCCCGCCGCCAGATCGGGGCTGGTTGCGTCATCGCCCAGGAAATAGAACGCCAGGGTTTCGCGCGTCTGCCTGGGGCCCAGGGGTTCGACCCGGAAGAACATCACGTGTTCAGGGACAAATTCGAACAGCGTGTTGGGAAACAGCAAAGCGATGTCCTGGCGTACCAGTTGCGCGCCATCAAGCCCCGGAAACGTCTGGAAACCGGTATCACCCTTGTTCTTGTCGACGGCACCGCTGGTGTAGTCGATCCCGATCAGGTTTCCGTCATTCATGACGTTGAACCTGCGCGCAGAGTCGACAGGGCCGAGCTCGGGATGAAGCAGCGGGAGGTGATAGGTATCGAGATAGTTCTCGATCACCCATTTCCAGTTCACCGGAACTTCATAGGTTACGTGGGCGCCGTAACGCAGCAGGGACAGGTCCGCCTGAGCCCAGTGCGCCATGAGCGGTGCTGCGTGCACGGCAAAGGACGGTGCGTCGTCATCCAGGCAAACGAAGACCTGATCGCACCAGGTTTCGCAACGTACGGGTTTGAGGCCGAACGCAGCCTTGTCGAAACCTTCCGGCGCGGAGCCGTCTTCAACAGACCAATAGGGCGTTGTGCGCAAAGCACCGTCCAGACCATAGGCCCAGCCATGATAGGGGCAGGTCAGCACGGCCTTAGCGTTACAGGCCTCGCGCACCAGACGCGGACCGCGATGGCGGCACACATTATGGAACCCGGCAATCGAGCCATTGCGCTGGCGGATCAGGATCAGCGGCTGGCCGGCTGCCATGACCGGACGAACATCGCCGGGATCAGGCAATTCGAAGCCGGATGCAACATGGACCCACGCCGTGCCAAACAGGTCGTTCTGTTCGCGCAGCCAGAAGGCCTCACTGTCATAGGCATCGCCTGGGAACTCCGGCGGGTCTGATGGGGAATGCGTCATGTCAGGTCAACTGTGGGATGGAGAGTCGATCAAGGTCAAGCCGGGCCGAACGCTTCATGCATGACAGACTCAAGCGGCACATCGCCGCGTGCGCCAAGCCAGCCCAGGGCCTGGGCATGTCCGACAGCCCCACGCATTCCAGTGACATACTGGGCCAATGCGGCCTGCTGCGCGGGCGTGATCGAACCCGTTTGGACCAGGCCAACGGCGCGGGACTCGGCCTCGAGGGCTGGAAGTGTCGTCTGCATGGGCGCGGCACGATCCACACAGGCTTGTGCATCGCGATAAACCGGCAATCTTCCGGTCATGACAAGCTGGGGATAGTTGCGCTGCCAGATCAGGTGGAAGTAGCTCATGCGGCACCAGCGCATGAGCAATTCGCGGCTTGTCAGTGTTCGAGTCTGGACAGCATCCAGCCTGTCCGCATCGTAGTGATCCGTCAGCGTCAGGAGTTGACTGATGCGCAGCCCAAGTTCTGCATCTTCGATCACGGCATAGGCGGGGTCATAGAGCCCGTAGCGAAAAACAGATTTCTTGCAGCTTACCGCGCCACCCTAGAAGACGTTATGGCCCCGGCGCTCCCCCGGCGCTGGATATTGCAGGAAGAGACCGCCTTCGAACATGGCAAAACTCTCTGGCAGTCGCGGTGCCGAGGTATCTGCCAACAACCGCAACAACAGAAAATCTTCTTCCTCGGGCGAGGCCTCGTGCAACGCCAGACAATGGGCAACCATGTCGGAAGCCGGACACTGATCATCGTCGAACAGGATCAGCGAATCGCCTCTGGCGAGCGTGATGCCGACATTGCGGGCGGCCGCGACGCCGTCCGGTGGTCGGCGTTCGATCCGCAAGTCGATCGTTCCTTCAAAGCTGGCAGCAAGGGTGTCTAGCGGCTGTGTGGAACCGTCATCTACCACGATGACTTCAAAGGCACCGTGCGGCGCAGTCTGAGCAGCAAACCCTTCCAGACAGGTGCGGAGATAGTCGGGCCGGTTACGGGTTGGAATGACAACCGAGATACGCGGCCGTTCGGTCATGACTGCCCGCGTGCCACCACAAGCGCATCAACCGCGATACATCCCTGTGGTCCGGCGATCAGGGGGTTGATATCAAGTTCACCGATCAGATCACCAAGATGTTGTGCCAGCGATGCAAGCGCGGCAACGGCATCGACCACCGCTTCCACATCACTGGGTGCGGCACCACGCACGCCATCCAGAAGCGGGCGGCATGCCAGGCTGTCGATGGCACGGCGCGCGCTGACGCGGCCAGCAGGGGGCATCAGAAAGCGGCGGTCCTTCATGATCTCGATCAGGACACCGCCGGCGGCGACCATGACCAGCGGGCCAAATTGGGCATCAATGACAATACCCGCTGCCAATTCGACACCTTTTGAGGCCATGGCGGCGACCAGAACCCGTGGGCCGAGACGTGAGGCCATGGCATCGTAGGCAGCCAGCAGTACGGCTTCATCGTGCAGATTGAGTGCAACACCACCGACATCGCTTTTATGGAGAATGCCGGGTTCGGCCGTCTTGAGAACAACGGGATAGCCGATGTCTGTGGCTGCCTGCCGTACGGCATCACGATCTATTGCGATTCTCCGGGCCGGCGTTGAAAACCCGAAGGCATCGAGCAGGTCGAGCCCCTCGTTCTCATCAAACGGTGCACCGTCCGCCAGGCGTTTCCGCCAGGCCTCGATCACCGAAGGCTCCGGCGCCGCCGGCGCATCACCGGGACCATCGTTGATTCGGTCTCGGCGCTCCATGGCCAGTTTGACGGCGGTCAGGAACGTTTGCGTGCCTTCGAACACCAGCGCCGGGCTGGAGGCAGACTTGATCAGGTTGTCGCGATTGAGCGCACGGCTCCAGTGCTGGCAGATGTAGACCGGCTTGTCGGTTGTTTCCTCAACCTGCTCAGCAATGGCCAGCAGGCCGTAGCTGACGCCGTCGTCGAATCCCAGATCCGAGAACAGGGTTGTCATGGCGGCATCGTCGTCCTGGGCCAGCGCGGTCATGGAACCGGCAAAGACATTCTCCCAGTCACGGCCCGTGCCCCAGACATCCGTGGGATTGACCGGTTCAAGACCGTATTCGAGCAGACCAGAGAGCTTCTCGGCGGTCTGGGGGCCGATATCGGCCAGCGGCACGTTCATCTTGTCGGCCAGATCGATCAGCATGCCGCGCGCGCCGCCGGAATCCATGATGCCGGCAAGGCCGCCGGGCGCGAGCTGCTTGTGATGGGAGAACAGGCGAGAGGTTGCGGCCAGTTCGTCCCAGGTATCGACGCGCAGGACGCCATAGTGGTCGAACAGGGCTTCATAAGCGGCATCGTCGCCTGCCAGTGCGCCGGAATGGCTTTGCGCCAGAGCAGCGCTCTTTTCGGTGCGCCCCACCTTGATCGCGACAACGGGAATGTCCCGTGCGGCGGCCTTGTCGAGCACCGCACGAAAGCTGTCGGGATCTCGCACGGTCTCCAGGAACAACGCAATCACCCGCGTGCTCTCCAGTTCCAAGGCATAATCCATGTAGTCGGCGGCCGTGACCGTGAGTTCCTGCCCGGCGGAGATGCACAGGTTATGGCGGTGACGCGGATCAATGAACTGCAGGGACAGGAAACAGGTGCCCGAATGGGTGATGAGCGTGATGTTGCCGGTATCGAACCAACTCTCGTCCGCCACGTTCATCCAGGTCGCGCGGGTCGAGGATTCGTAGTTCACAAAGCCCATGCAGTTGGCGCCGCAAACCAGAATACCGGCCTCGCGCGCGATCGCCTGAAGACGCTCCTTCAGCTTGGGCTCGCCAGTATCGCCTTCCAGATAACCGCTGCCGAACATGGTGACGGCCTTGACGCCGGCAAGCGCAGCCTGGGTCATGGCGTCTTCGATGCCAGCGTTGGCGACCGAAAGGACGGCGTGTTCAACACCACCAGGAATGTCGCCAAGGGTGGGGTAGCAGGCCAGTCCCCTCGATCGACTCGTGTGACGGATTGACCGGATGCACACGACCGGTAAAGCCGGGGTTGTTGAGGTTGCGCAGGGTCGAGAGACCAAACGAGCCCTCGCGCGCCGAGGCACCGACGAGCGCAATGGATTTGGGTTCAAGCAGGGGACGCAGACGATGTTCGCTCATGATGGCGTGAGGTTAATTGGATTCGCGCTTCAAGCAATCGTCATGTTGGTTGCGCCGGTCAGATTCCGGCCTATGCTTTCCATCGTGCGACACCGTGGGTGACGCCGTCATGAAGGAAACCAGCTTGATCCCCTCTGTCGACCGCGTCCTCAAAACGCCGGCCCTGTTGGCTCTTGCCGATGGTTTCGGGCGTGCTGCCGTGGTTCAGGCGACGCGCGAAACCCTGGATGGCCTGCGCCTGGCCTGGCGTGAAGGCACCACGCCCGATGTTTCGGACGTAGCCATCGCAAGGGCCGTCGAAGAAACCTGTCATCGCCGGTCAGCGGTCTCGCTGAAGCCGGTCTTCAATCTGACCGGCACCGTGCTGCATACCAATCTGGGACGCGCGCCTCTGGCTGAGGCCGCGATTGACGCCATGGCCGCCGCCGCCCGGAGCGCCAGCAATCTGGAATACGATCTGGCCCGGGGGAAACGCGGCGAACGCGATTCACCCATTGCCGAACGCCTGAAGCGTCTGACCGGTGCGGAGGCGGCACTGGTCGTCAACAACAACGCGGCGGCCGTGCTGCTGCTGCTCAACACGCTTGGCCAGCGAAAAGAAGTCCCGGTTTCCCGCGGCGAGCTGATCGAGATTGGCGGCGCGTTCCGCATGCCCGACATCATGGCGCGCGCCGGGTGCCGTCTGGTCGAAGTGGGCACGACGAACCGCACCCATCTGCACGACTTTGCCGAGGTCATGGGGCCTCGCACGGCATGCCTGCTGAAGGTCCATACCAGCAACTATGCGGTTCAGGGTTTCACGGCAGAGGTTCCCGAACCGGAGCTGGCAAAGCTGGCTCACGAACACGGCCTGCCCTTTGCCGTGGATCTGGGCAGCGGCACGCTGGTTGATCTGAGCCGATGGGGTTTGCCAAGAGAGCCAACGGTTACAGAGACCCTGGCGGGTGGCGCAGACCTTGTGACCTTCAGTGGCGACAAACTGCTGGGCGGGCCACAGGCCGGGCTGATCGTTGGACGCGCTGACCTGATCAAACGTCTGGCCAAAAACCCCATGAAACGGGCCATGCGCGCTGACAAGATGACCCTTGCAGCGCTCGACGCGACGCTGGCGCTTTACGAGAATCCCGACACCCTGCCCCGGACCCTGCCCGCATTGCGGCTTCTGACACGCCCGCCAGAGGATATCGCGGCGCAGGCCGAACGGTTGAAGGATCCTTTGGAGCTGGCGCTCGGCGATGACTTTGTCGTCGAGACAACAACCAGGAAAAGCCAGATCGGCAGCGGGGCCCTGCCGGTGGAATCACTCGAAAGCGCAGGGTTGGCAATCCGGGCGGCCAGGAGCGGACGCGGTGCCGATGCCCGTCTGCGTCAGCTGACCGACCGGCTGCGTGCCTTTCCGCGACCGGTGATTGGTGCGGTTCATGATGGTGTTCTGCGCCTGGACCTGCGTTGCCTGGACGATGAGGCCGGATTTATCGGGCAACTGGCAGAGCTCAATACATCATGATTGTTGCCACCGCAGGCCATGTCGATCACGGCAAGACATCGCTGATCCACGCCCTGACCGGTGTGGATACCGACCGCCTGCCCGAAGAAAAGGAGCGTGGCCTTACCGTCGACCTTGGCTTTGCCTATCTGCCGCTGGCGTCTGGAGACGTCATCGGGTTTGTCGATGTGCCCGGGCACGAACGGTTTGTGCGCAACATGGTGGCAGGCATTGCAGGGATCGACCTGGCGCTGGTCGTGATTGCCGCCGATGACGGGGTGATGCCCCAGACCATTGAACATGTCGCCGTGCTGGATCTGCTGGGCGTCGAGCGGGCATTGATTGCCCTGACCAAGGTGGACCGTGCCAGCCCTGAACGTGTGAAGTGGTCGCCGAGGAGGCGCGCGCACTGTTGGAGAAAGCCGGTCTGGTCTGTGACGGATTGTTCGAGACCGTGGCGCCGGCCATGCAGGGTATTCCGGCGTTGCAGGACGCCTTGACCGAGGCAGCACGCAACCATGAACCGCCGGGAACCCGGGGCGGCTTTCGTCTGGCGGTGGATCGCGCATTTGTCGTGCGCGGTGCCGGTGTTGTGGTGACGGGCATGGTTCATGCCGGCGCTGTCAGTGTTGGCGACCAGCTCACCATCATGCCTGATGACAGGCCGGTGCGGGTTCGTGCCATCCACGCGCAGGATCAGGCCAGCGACACCGCACGGCGCGGCGACAGGGCGGCGCTTAATCTGGTGGGTGTGGAACGCGATGATGTCGGGCGCGGCGACTGGGTCGTGGCACCGGACCTTCTTGGGCCATCACAGCGCATGGATGTGTCGTTGCGGGTTCTCGGCGAGCGAGGCGCGCCCGCTCAAACACTGGACGCCGGTGCATGTGCATCACGGCGCGGGCCACGCCACGGGCCGATGTGGCCGTGCTGCAAGGCGTGGACGCGATTGCGCCGGGGGACCGCGGCCTGGCGCAGATCGTTCTGGACGACCCTCTGGTGCCTGCGTTCGGCGACCGGCTGGTCCTGCGCGACCAGTCGGCACGGCGCACCATCGGCCGGCGGGCGCGTCGATGGCTCCCCGGGGGCCTGAACGCGTGGCCGCGCGCGGCCCGAACGTCATGGAACGGCTGGAGGCCATGGACCGGGACGACGCCATGGCGGCGCTCGACGCGCTGCTGGCGTGTTCGCACCCGAAGGGGTGGCTCCGGTCCGAGCTATCTGCGCAGCCGAAACCAGAGGCAGCCGAGCTGCCAACGCAGCCCTGGCCGAAGACGATGGATGCCGTTGCCCTGGGGCGCGGCCGAGTCCCTGCGACTGGTCCGCCGCACGTCATTGGGACACGCTCAGGCAGGAGGTCCTGGCCGGGCTGGCAAGCGACCATGCCGAGACACATGGCGACCGGCTGGGGCCCAACCTGGCGGAACTGCGCCGGTATCTGACGGGCAGGCCCGGATGACGTCCTGCTGGGCGAGGCGCTGGCCGGCCTGGCGCGGGATGGGGCGCTGGTGCGGCGCGGGGCGATTGCCCACCTGCCCGACCATGCGGTGGCGCTGGAGGGCAAGGACGAGAAACTCTGGAGGCAGGCGCAAGCCGCGCTGACACCAGAGACTCCGGCTCACCGCCCGCCCTGTTTCCGCTTGGCAGAGAAGCTGGAGCCAGACGCCCGGCGACCTCGAGAAGTTCCTGCAGCGCATGGCCGGGTTCGGCCTCGATCGTGAAGATCGCGCGCAACCGTTACCTGACCACCGACCAGATCGAACAGGCGACGCAGCTCATGCTCGGGAGGCCGGGCGAGAGCAGCCGGAAGGGATTTACGGTGGCGCAGTACCGCGATGTCGCGGGCATCGGCAGGAACCTTGCGGTCGATCTGGTCGAATTTCTCGACCGCATCGGCGTGACCACACGACGTGGCGACCTGCGTGTGTTGGTTCAGGCAGACGATGGAGTATCGTCATGAACCTGAGTTTGGAGGGGGATCGCGGCCCGGTGGCCCGCACGGTCTTCAAAACCGTTGAGAGGCGTTCAACGTGTCTGGTGGGTTCGACTCCCACCCCCTTCCGCCATCGCTTCCCGAGGCAAACATGAAGGCTCCGTCCGAGATGGATGTTGTGCTGATTGGCGGCGGCCATGCCCATGTCGAGGTTCTGCGCAGCCTTGCCATGAAACCGGTCGAAAAACTCCGCCTGACCGTGGTCGCACGCGACACTGTGACGCCCTATTCGGGCATGCTGCCGGGTTACCTGGCGGGCATCTATAGGCACGCCGAAGCGCATATCGATCTGCGTCCGCTTTGCGCGCGGTCGGGCGCTCGCCTGATTCATGCCAGCGCCACCGGGCTGGACGTGGACCAACGCAAGGTGCTGTTCGAAGGCCGGCCACCACTTCATTTCGACCTGGCATCGTTGGACATTGGTTCGACTCCGGCAGCCAGCGGCATCAAGGGTGCTGGCGAACACGCCATTCCCGTGAAGCCGGTTGACGGTTTTCTGGGCCGGTGGCGTGCCGTCGAAGACGCCTTGCAGGGGCGCAAGGAGGCGTTCCATCTGACCGTGGTTGGAGGCGGTGCCGGTGGTCTGGAGGTCTGTCTGGGTCTGCGTCACCGGCTTCTGACGCAGTTTGGTAACGACCTGGCTTTGGATGTCACGCTGGTCTCTGACGGCGCAACGCTGCTTCCCCGTCATGGTGCGGGGGTTCGCCGCCGCATGGAAAAGGCGTTGGCCGATGCAGGTGTGAGGGTACACAAAAACAAACGCGTCGATGCCATCGAGGCCGATCAGGTGCAGTGCAGTGATGGCACTGCTGTTGCCTCTGATGCCACGGTTCTGGTGACCGGCGCAGCACCAGCGTCATGGCTGGGCAGCACCGGGCTGACGCTGGATGCCGATGGGTTCGTCGCCGTGGATGCCATGTTGCGTTCGACCTCCCATCCTTTGTCTGGGCGGCCGGAGATATTGCTGCCTACACACCGCGCCCGTTGATCAAGAACGGCGTTTATGCGGTGCGCCAGGGGCCGTTGCTGGGGTCGAACCTGCGTCGTCTGGCGCGGGGCGAAGCGCTGGAGGCTTTCAAGCCCCAGCACCGCACCATGGCGATGATCACGACCGGTGAGCGCCACGCTGTTGCGTCCTGGGGCGGGATGTCGTTTCAGGGTGATTGGGTGTGGCGCTGGAAGGACCGCATCGACCGGCGCTGGATGGAGAAGTATCAGCACCTGCCGGCGATGCCCGACATGACTGAGACGCCCATGCGTTGCGGCGGCTGCGGCGCGAAGGTGCCGGCACAGGTGCTGACGGCGCGCGCTGGCGCGTCTGGAGCTGCCGACCCGTCCCGGAAGTGCTGGTCGGCCTGGAGGCGCCCGACGATGCAGCGGTGGTGACGCCCCCCGCGCGGCACCGTCGCGGTCCAGACCGTGGACCAGTTCCCGGCGTTTCTGGACGACCCCTATGTCTTCGGGCGCATTGCCGCCGTGCATGCCCTGTCGGACATCCATGCCATGGGCGCCGAACCGGTTGCCGCCATGGCGCTGGCCGGGCTGCTGCCGGGCACGCCCGCGGCCATGGAAGACGACCTGGTCCAGATGCTGAGCGGCGTTGTTGCGGTGCTGCGCGAGGAGAACTGCGCCCTGGTGGGCGGGCACACGACCGAGGGAGAACGCGCCGCGCTGGGGCTGTCGGTCACAGGGATTTGCGACGGCCGGAGCAGCCTGATCGCGCAAGGGCGGGCTGAAGGTCAGGCGACGCGCTGATCCTGACCAAGCCGCTGGGCACCGGCACGCTGTTTGCCGCCGACATGCGCGGCGAGGCCGAAAGCGCCTGGGTCGAGGCGGCGCTTGACGGGCATGCAGCGCTCCAATGGACCGGCCGCCCGGATCTTCAGGGCATCACGGCGACGACGGCCATGACCGATGTGACCGGGTTCGGGCTGGCCGGGCACCTGCTGGAACTGCTACGGATGCATCAGGCACGTTGGTGCGCGCCTGATCGAGGCGGGCGACCTTGCCAGCCTATGCCGGAGCGCGTGGAGCTGTTGGCGCGCGGCGTAGCGAGCACGCTGCATCCCGGCAACGTCGCCATGCAGGCGAAGGCGTGATGGACGACCAGACAGTACCCTGCGACCCCCTGCTGTTCGACCCCCAGACCGCCGGTGGTCTGCTTGCCGGGATGCCAGAGGCGCGCGTGGCCGATTGTCTGAAAGCACTGCATCAGTCGGGAGACAACCAAGCCTGCGTCATCGGATCTGTAACAGAGGAATCAGGCGGCAAACTTGCGGTGTTCTGAAGGCCGATGCGCGCCACCTGATACAGGCACAAAATCCCTGATTTACGCGGCAGTGCACAATTCCTGACTGCCAGACCAATCGCGCCTTGCGGCATCACGACACTTCATTATGGTGCACCGCACAAATTTCCAGCAACGGAGCCAAACCATGACGCAAGCTGTTGATCGTCTGAGCGAACTTTCCGAAGGCCAGTCCGAATCCTATGCCCGCACCGTGACCGAAGCAGACATCATTCTCTTCGCCGGCGTCTCGGGTGATGACAATCCCGTCCACATCAATGAGGAATGGGCCAGCCAGACCATGTTCAAGGGTCGCATCGCCCACGGCATGCTCTCAGCCGGATACATCTCCACGGTCATCGGCACACGCCTGCCAGGCCCGGGATCGATCTATATGAGCCAGTCCCTGAAGTTCCGCGCACCTGTGCGTATCGGCGATACGGTAACGGCCACGGTCACGATCCGCGAGATCAACCAGGAAAAGCGCCGCCTCACCCTCGATACCGTCTGCACCGTAGGCGAGACCACCGTCATCGAAGGCGAAGCCATGGTGATGCTGCCGAAACCATAAGCGGGGCGCGTGCCGGCGACTGAAGCTAAAAGACAATCAAGCGCGCACCGCGCGCTTGAGACCAGCCTCAAAAACCACTACCAACACCGCCATGAGAATTCTGCGCCACACATCCGACACGCCCGCTACCCTGCGCGGTGCTGTCGTTGCGTTGGGCAACTTCGATGGTGTGCATCGCGGCCATCGCAGTGTCATCGATGTGGCGCGCGACCTGGCTGCAGAAACGGGCGCGCCGCTGGGTGTGGTGACATTCGAACCTCATCCCCGCAGCTTCTTTCAGGGCAGTTCTGTTCCCTTCCGCCTTACACCGTTTCGCCAGAAGGCGCGGGTGCTGGCAGGGCTTGACCTCAACCTCATGGTCAATCTGGCCTTCAACCCCGCTATGGCCGGCTGCCTGGCTCAGGATTTCGTGAAGGGGCATCTGCTTGATGGCCTGGGCATCAGTCATCTTGTCACGGGCCCGGGCTTTGTCTTCGGCAAGGGCCGCCACGGCAATGGCTATATTCTCGATCAGATGGCCCGTATGGAAGGATTTGGCTACACCCAGGCACCGTTCTTCGAACATCACGGCCAGAAGGTTTCCTCGACCGAAATCCGCGTCATGCTGCGCCGTGGCCTGGTCGATCAGGCCGCCGGACTCCTGGGCCATTTCTGGGAGACGGAAGGCCACGTTCAGCATGGTGAGAAGCGCGGGCGCGAGATGGGCTTTCCCACTGCCAATCTGGCGCTCGACGGTTTGCTGCATCCAGGTCCCGGCATCTATGCCGTGCGCGCCGGGGTGATCGAACACGGCATCACCACCTGGCACAACGGCGCGGCCTATATCGGCACCCGCCCCACGTTCAACGGCGAGACCGTGCTGCTGGAAACCAACCTGCTCGATTTCTCCGGCGACCTCTATGGCAAACGCCTGCGCGTCGCCTTTGTCGAGCGCGTCCGCAAGGATATGACCTTCCGCGGCATGGACGCCCTTGCTATCCAGATGACCCAGGATTGCGACCGCTCGCGCGACGTGCTCGCCAGCCTCAAGGGTAGTTCCCCCCAATCCTGCGGAACCCTGCCCACGGCCTGACCGGAATAAGGCCGCCCTCAGCCCTGGCAGGCGATGATGTCGAGGGGGATGCGGTCGTTGTCGACAAGGTTGCGCGCTCCGTCCTTTTCGATGACGAAAGTGTCGATCAGACCGGTATCCCAGAGGGTTTCGAAGTTACCGACAAACCCCTCTTCCCAGACGACATCGTCGGGCGGGTCCTCGTCATAGGAGAAGTTGAACTCATCAACCCAGTCGGGCGGCATGGCGATGCCCAGTTCGTAACCGATACACCAGCCCGCCTGTTTGCCTTCAAAGCCACAGTCCCGGTAATAGCGGCGCAGTTCGGCATTGACTTCGCGCACGGGGCGTCCGGCCGTGGCCTCATTCCTGAAGACCTCCCAGGAACCGGCGGAGCGGCGGGTAGCGGTCGCGCACGTCTGCAGGCGGCTCACCGGTCCAGAAGCCGCGCAGGATGTTGGCGTGATAGCGGTACCAGACGCCGGAACAATCGATCTTGATGTGTTCGCCCGACAGCAGCTTGCGACGGCGCGGCATCTGGTGCCCGCCGATGGTGTTGCCAGACTGGATCATGATGGGGATGGCAGAAAGTTCGCCCCCGGCATGGTGCATGGCGCAAGCCATTTCGGCCTCGACGTCAAGTTCGGTCACACCGGGCCTGATCGTGCGCTGGGCTGCCTCATGGGCCAGTTCGCAGACCCGCATGGCCGTTTCGATATAGGCCAGTTCGGCAGGCGACTTCACACGCCGGGCCTCACGCAGGATCATGCTGGTATCAACGACCTCGCAGCCGGCATCACGAAATGCGGCTTCGATCGTGTCCTGGACCCAACGGTTGGGCTGGAAACTGCGAAATTCCATGCCGACCCGGGTGCCTGGTTTCAGGAGCCCGCTCTTCTGGAGTTCCCGCACGATGAACGGCGGCTGGCCTTCGGGCGTGCGATCATCAAAGAAGCGCATGTCCTCAGCTACGGAGGTCTTGTAGAGCAGCGCATCCTCGCCGATGGCGTCGAAATGGATCGGCTCGTCCCAATCCAGACACAGGGCGGTGCCAAGGCACGCGCCCCAGCCCGAGGGTGCGTGGGTGCGGTACCAGGCAGCGTAATAGCCGTGCAGCCAGCACATGTGTGCGGGGGATGTGGCATAGAGGACATCGACCCCCGCAGCCTCCATCATGGTCTTGGCCTTCTTCCAGCGCGCCTGGTACTCGGATTTCGGAAACGCCAGTTCGACCGGCTCGGCATTGGCCCGGTCAAAGGTCGTCGAAACGCGCGGTTTGGACATGATGTTCTCCCCTCAAGGTATTGAGCAAAGCCTGCACATGTCTGATGAAAGAACAAGCCTTGACGCAACGCCACCACCGGGGTTGGTGTGCATACGCAATCGGGCGATGATCCGACCGAACAAGGGGACGACGACATGACCGAGTGGTGGCGCAAGACGGCTGTGGAGATCACGGCGGCAATCAAAAACAAGCAGACGTCAGCCGAGGAGGTGATGACCAGTCACCTTGGCCGTGTTGATGCGGTGAACGGCAAGCTGAACGCCATTACGGTGCGACTGGATGATGAAGCCCTGGCCGGGGCGCGGGCTGCCGATGCGGCGCAGGCTGCCGGTGAACCGCTGGGTTCGCTCCACGGTGTGCCGGTCACGATCAAGGAGAATGTCGACCAGAAAGGGTTTGCCACGACCAACGGCGTGGAAGCCTTTGTCGATATGGTGGCATCCGATGACTCGCCCGTGGTGGCGAACCTGCGCAAGGCAGGAGCGATTCCCATGGGACGCACCAACACGCCGGAATTCTCGCTGCGTTACTTCACCGACAACACCCTGCGCGGCCAGACGCTGAACCCATGGAACAAGGCGATTACACCGGGCGGCTCCTCGGGCGGGGCGTCATCAGCGTGCGCATCGGGTATGGGATCGATTGCCCACGGCAATGATCTGGGCGGCTCGATCCGCTACCCCGCTTATGCCTGCGGCCTGGTCGGCATCCGCCCGACCATAGGACGCGTGCCGGCATTCAACCCGACACAGACCGAAGAGCGCCCGCCGACGATCCAGTTGATGAGCGTCCAGGGGCCCCACACACGCACGGTGGCCGATTGCAGGCTTGCGCTTGCGGCCATGGCCGCACGTGATGCGCGCGATCCCTGGTGGGTGCCTGCGCCGTTGGAAGGCCCTGCCATGCATGCGACGCCACGTGCCGCTATCTGCCCGGACCCCGGTGGTCTGGGTGTTGCGCCCGAAGTACGTGAAGCCGTGATGAAGGCGGGCGATGCGCTTTCCAATGCCGGGTATCAGGTCAC
The DNA here is from genome assembly GCA_943787175.1 of uncultured Alphaproteobacteria bacterium. Lineage (GTDB taxonomy): Bacteria > Pseudomonadota > Alphaproteobacteria > SP197 > SP197 > SP197. The sequence goes on along the minus strand of CALSLK010000031.1, from coordinate 34,369 downwards.
CGAAATCGACCTGCCAGACATCATGAACGCCGCGCGCAACTGGATGGCGCTGCTGATGGCTGAAGTCGCCGAGCTGATGGAACCGGCAATCCGCAACTATGGCAGCCACAAGATCAACCGGGTGCTCGACAACTATCAGGACGGCCTGGATGCCTTTTACGGCAACGAGAAACCCGGCGAGGATCGCGCGGCCTACATGAAGGGAATCGCTCAGCGTGCCGGGGACCTGCGCGACTGGTCGCTGCTGATGGAAGACCATGGCGTGATCGTGGGTCCGGTCTCGGCCGAGCCACCGTTCCCGCAGAACGACGATGAAGTCTCGGGCGCACGCACGACCGAGATCTTCATGGCCAACCGCCTGACCTATGCCATGAACCTTCTGGGCCTGCCCTCGGTCGCGGTGCCCACGGGTGTCAACGACACTGTGCCCATGGGCGTGCAGATCATTGCCCCGCGTTATCGCGAAGACATGGCACTGGATGCGGCACAGGCGGTCGAGAACGTGACCGGCATCATGACCCCCATCGATCCGAATTGGTGAACACCAATATGACCGATATCAGCAACAAGGAGATGATGACCCGCCATTGTCTCCCCGAACCCGAAATCCCGTTTTCCCGCGAGGAGTATGCCGAGCGCCTGGAGCGCATCCGGGCCGCGATGGAGGTTGCCGGTGTCGATCTGCTGTTCGTTTCCGCGCCTGAAGGGCTCTATTACGTCAGCGGTTTCCTGACCAACTGGTACCAGGCACAGAGCCCGATGATCTGGCCGCCGACCAGCGGCATCGCGATCCATCGCGAGAGCGGGCGCACGATCCACTTCGAGTCCGAAGCCGAGGAAACGCTGGTCCAGTTCACGAGCGTTTCCGATGACCTTCGGGTGCCGCGTGACCCCGAAGTCAGCATGATCGACTTCATCACCGCCGAACTTTCCGCCGAGGGTTGGCTCAAGGGCACGACAGGTCTGGAGATCTACAGCTACCGGCCCAACCGCGGCCACTCGGAGTTATTCGAGGCTGCTCTGGTTGCAGCAGGCGCAACGGTCGTCGACGCGACCGACATCCTGCGCGATGTGCGCCGCATCAAATCGCCCAGGGAACGTGAATACCTGCGCGAGGCCGGGCGTATTGCCGATATCGGCATGGCTGCTGCGCGCGATGCGCTCATGGTGGGCGCCACGGAACTGGAGATCCATGGCGCCATGACCCACGCCATGATCATGGCAGGCGGCGAACCTGCCGCGATCCTGCTTCCGGTGACCTCGGGCATCAAGACTGCCTCGCCCCACGCTGCGCCATCACACAAGAAAATCCAGGCCGGCGAAAACGTGTTGGTCGATATCTGCGGGGTCTATCGCTGCTATCACACGAACCTGGCGCGGACCTTCTCCATGGGCGAACCCCATGTGCAGGTTGCCGAGCAGATCCGCAAATCATCAGGCCTGTTCAGCCATATCTCCGACATCCTGAAGCCGGGCATGCGGGTGGCCGACCTGATCGCCCCGGCGCGGGCCTACTATGAGGAGAACGGCCTCTGGGAAGATCGCGGCTGGGTCGGCGGCTACGAACTTGGCATCGCCATCCCGCCCGACTGGGACGGTCCCTTCACCTATGACGCCGACATCGACCCCGGCGATGCGACGCTGGATTCCGGCATGGTGATCAACCTGGAAAGCGATGTTTACCTGCCCCAGAAAGCGGGCTCATCGCTCACGATCAACACCATGGAGTTCGGCGAAAACAGCGTCGATTTTCTGACCCACTTCCCCAACGACTTGACCGTGATCGTAATAACTAGTCCGACACGTGCACCGGTGGGCGGCGATCCTGCCAGCGAGCCTCTTCTTCCAGTTGTGCGGCAACCTGGAATAGCAGGGCGTCAGAACCCTTCCTGCCCGACAGCTGGGGCCCGAGCGGCACCTGCGTGTTCTGTTCCAGGGGCGGAATGACCAGTGCGGGCTGGCCCGAGACGTTGAACATGGGGCTCATGGCGAAATAGGGCATCTCTTCGACCCAGTAGCCGTGGCCGGACGGCGCCGGTCGCTGAGGGTCGGCAAAACCGATCGGATAAGGCGCCTTGGAGACACCGGGCATAACCAGAAGGTCGTAACCTTCCATGAACCGGTCCATGGCAAGCGAGAGATGCTCCAGCCTGGCAAGGGCGCCGTAAAGGCGTTCGATGGTCATGGCGCGGGCCTCATCCATCGCGGCAAGGGTCATGGCTTCGAGGGTGTCGGGCCCGGGTTCCCGGCCCATCGCGACAGCAAGTCCTTTCACGAAGTTCACCACGCGCGAAAGGAAGAGGTCGTAGCAGGCCCGGTGGCTTTCCTGCACATCGACATCAGGCGTCGCCTCTTCGACATGGTGGCCCATGGCCTCGAGCCTGGCGGCCACCGCGCGCGAGGCGGCGATGGCTTCCGGGTCGGACGGTGCATGCCGCCCGGGAGGGCGTCGCAGACGGCGACGCGGAGTTGCGGGAACGGGCTCGTTGAGGCCCTCGAGATAACCGCGCGCCGGTTTGGGCACGGCGACATAGTCGCCGGGAGCCAGGGCCCGTGACGGCATCCATGAAGGCCGCCGTGTCGCGCACGGTGCGGGTGACCACCAGATTGACCGAAAGCGGCACCGTGGCGTCGCTTGCCTGGGGGCCCTTGGAAACCAGGCCGCGCGTCGGCTTGTGGCCGACCAGTCCGGTCCAGCCTGCCGGAATACGGATCGAGCCACCGGCATCGCTGGCATGGGCAATGGGCACGATTCCGGCCGACACGGCCGCTGCTGCGCCGCCACTGGAGCCGCCGGCCGACGCACCGAGGTCCCAGGGATTGAGCGTGGGGCCGTTGGCGACCGGTTCGGTCGAGCCCGACAAGCCGAACTCCGGTGTGTTCGTGCGACCCACAGCGATCAGGCCGCTTGCCTTGCAGCGGGCGCCATAGACGCTCTCTGCGCTGTTGACGTAACCAGCGCCCATGCGGCTTCCCATCTCGCAGGGGACGCCGGCATAGCCGTGGGCGAGGTCCTTCAGCAGAAACGGCACGCCATGAAAGACAGCATCGCTCGATGTCTCTTGACGACCCTCAGCCAACGGCACGTCTCCGACCACAGCGTTGATCGTGCCGTTCACCGTGTCGATGCTCCGACGGGCGGTCTCCTCCAGTTCGGCAGCACTCACTTCTCCCTTGCGCACAAGGTCGGCGAGGCCCAGGGCGTCATGGGAGGCGTAGTCATCGAAGTTCATGGGCGGATTCCCGATGTCAGGGTTACTCGGCAGCCTGAAGGCCGGGGACCCGATCCCCGGCAAGGGTGCGGCCAAGGTATTTGTAGAACTGGGCGCAGGTGCCTTCGCGCACGTTGAGCGGGCCGGGTGCGGCCTTGGTCGAGCGCAGGACCTTCTGCAGGCGCCAGGTGGCCTGGGCGTCTTCTTCGTTGACGTCATAAAGCAGCTGGTTGCGTTGGGCGGCCCCTTCGGGATGGGCCGCGTCGTAACCCGGCTGGACAATGTAACCACCGATCACGCGGGTACGGTCCGGCCCCAGTGGGATGAACGACAGCCAGTTGTTGGAGTCGACCGACATCGCAAGCGAGATGTTCGGGAAGAGACCAATGGCATAGGAGGATGTCTTTTCCAGCTCGGTAAAAACGTCCTCGCCGGGAATGAAGCGCGCCATAGCGCCTTCCTTGTAACTGCCATGCGCAGAATACGAGCAATGCGTATGGGCAAAGCGGCCGCTTTCAGGCGCGGGTTCAACCCAGGCGCCCTTGGCAGGCATGGCCTCCTCCAGCGTGGCGGCATGGAGGCCCATGTGGTGGTAAAATTCCATGCCGTTTTCGGTGGCAAGCTTCCAGTTGCCTTCCCAGATCTTGTCATAGGAGAACCCGGTCACATGGTCGGCGTTGCTGTAATGCGCGAGCATGGCATCGGCTTCGTGCAGCTGAGGCGCAAGCGCGGGTGCGTCGTCATCGAGATTGACGAAGATGAACCCCTGCCAGACCTCTAGCCGGTACTCCGGCAGGGCACAGCCCTTCTTCTCGAAGGCCAGAGAGCCTTCCATCAGGGGTGCAGCGACCAGCCGGCCATCGGTGCCATAGACCCATCCGTGATAAGCGCAGACAAAGCGTTTGGCGTTGCCGCGATCTTCCAGCGCGATCGGCATGTAGCGATGGCGGCAGATGTTGGACATCGCGCGGATCGCGCCGTCGGCGCCCCGCACAATCAGCATCGGCTCATCCAGGATGGTCATGGTGAACCAATCGCCGGGATCGGGAATGTCGTTGGCGCGCCCGATCAACAGCCACTCGCGCTTGAAGATCGTCTCGACCTCGATCTCGTAAAGTCCGGGATCGGTATAGGCCTGCGGTGGCAGGGTCATGCAGGCCGCATCCGGCGTGCCGGGATAGGTTGCCAGGGTATCGAGCAGCTGCTCGGTTATATCGGACATGGGTACTCTCCCTATTCTGCTGCCTGAAGGCCGGGCAGTCGGTCCCCAGCAAGCGTGCGGCCAAGGTACTTGTAGAACTGGGCACAGGTGCCTTCGCGCACGTTGAGCGGCCCGGGTGCGGCCTTGGTCGAGCGCATCACCTGCTGCAGGCGCCAGGTGGCCTGGGCGTCTTCTTCGTTGATGCGCATAACCAGATCGTTGCTGGTCGCCATCACTTCGGCATCAGCCGCCATTTCCGGTGCCACAATGAAACCACCGACCACACGGGTCTTTCCTGGACTCAGGGGGATAAACGAAAGCCAGTTATGGGTCGCCGACGACATGGCCAGCGACATGTTGGGGAACAGACCCATGACATAGACATGGTTGAGTTCGGAATCACTGAACTTGCAGTTGGGGCGCGGCCAGTTGCCGAAGCCTTCCGCCTGGCCCTGTATCCCTTCAGCATAACCACAGCGCGCATGGGCGAAGCGCGCGCTTGCTGGCGCGGGATCCATCCTGGCAAGGCGTGCAGGCTGCTCTGCCTCCAGGGTCGCGGCATGCAGGCCCATGTGATGGTAGTATTCCATGCCGTTTTCAGTGGCGAGTTTCCAGTTGCCTTCCCAGATGGCGTCATAGGCAATGCCGGTTACCAACTCATCAATTCTGTAGTTTCCCAGCATGGCATCGGCTTCGTGAAGCTGAGGCGCAAGAGCCGGAGCGTCATCGTCGAGATTGACGAAGATGAAGCCCTGCCAGATCTCGAGACGGTATTCCGGCAGGGCGCAGTCCTTCTTGTCGAACGCCAGCGAACCTTCCATCAGGGGTGCGGCAACCAGCCTTCCGTCCGTGCCATAAACCCAGCCGTGATAGGCGCAGACAAATCGCTTGTCCGAGCCCTTCTCGTCCAGCGCGATAGGCATGTAGCGGTGGCGGCAGACATTCGAGAGCGCACGGATCACGCCGTCGTTGCCACGCACGATCAGCAGGGGATCATCAACCACCTGCATGGTGAACCAGTCACCGGGATCGGGGATGTCGTTGGCACGCCCGACCAGCAGCCATTCGCGCTTGAAGATCGTTTCGACCTCCAGCTCAAAGAGTCCCTGATCGGTATAGGCCTGCGGCGGCAAGGTGAGGCTCGCCGCATCGGGCGTCGCGGGATAGGTCGCCAGCGTGTCGAGCAGACGTTGGGTAACATCAGACATGATCATTTCCTATTCAGCAGCCTGGCGCGTCGTGATCCGGTCGCCGGCAAGCGTGCGGCCCAGGTACTTGTAGAACTGGGCGATGGTCTTTTCGAAGGGCGCGAGTGGTCCACGACCCGCCTTGCGAGAGCGCATCACCCGGGCCAGTTCGGTGGTGGCCAGCGCATCCTCGGTGTTGACCTTCTCGATCAGCTCGGCACGCGCAGCGGTGACCTCTGGATCTTCTTCGACCAAATCACGCCACATCAGGTATCCGCCCAGCACCGTGGTCTTCTCAGGGCCATCCGGGCGGAAGGCAAGCCAGTTGTTGGTGCCTGCCCGCATCGCCATGGTGAACGCAGGAAAGACATAGACGAGATAGCCGGTTTCGAGCTCTTCCTGGGTCAGGCCGGTCAGGTCGCCGCGCGGGTTGAGCGGATGATCAGCTCCGCCCAGGAACTCATCGCCCACTCTGCAACGTGAGTGGGTGAAGGTGTCGTCGGCTTGCGTGCTGTCGGGGAAGTAGGCCCCCTTTGCCGGCATCTGGACCCCGACCGTGCCGGAATGCAGGCCGATGTGATGGTAGTACTCCATGGAGTTCTCGGCGGAGAGCTTCCAGTTGCCGTTCCATGTCATCTCGTAATGGAAGACCTCGGTCTGCTCATGGACACGGTAGTTCGTTGCGGCCTTATCCATGGACGCCATCGTGACCTGAAGTGGGGCGGCATCGTCATCCAGGTTGACGAAGAGAAATCCCTGCCAGCTTTCCAGGCGGTACTGCGGCAGGCTGCAGGCGGCCTTGTCGAACACCTTGCTGCCTTCCATATGGGGCGCGCCGATCAGGCGTCCATCGGTGGCATAGGTCCAGGTGTGGTAGGGGCAGACAAACCGTTTGGCATTGCCCTTGCCCGCGACCACCGGCATGTAGCGATGGCGGCAGGCGCTGTTGAGCGCACGGATCACGCCATCGGTGCCGTGCACGATGACCACCGGCTCGTCCATCAGGTCGATGGTGAAGTAATCGCCAGGTTTGGCGATGTACTCTTCACGCCCGACGCAAAGCCAGGACTTCTCGAAGATCTCGCGAACCTCCAGATCATGAAGATCCGGCGACAGGTAAGCGTCACGCGGAAGCGACCAGGAAGCATCGTCGGGTGTCGTGACGTACTGGGCCAGATCGTCGAGCAGATTATCGAGTGTTTTCATGTCCACGCCTCCAATGCGGGGCATGGTGGCGGCAAACGGCCGGGCAGCGCAAGGGGGCTCTATCGGGCCAAATCATGTGATGAAGCACACACTTGTCTGTTGAGACGGCGAACCCGGTGTGACCGGACGCACAGATGGCCGGTAGCCGGTCTTGCCGGATTCGGGGTTGTTCCTACATGATCCCCAGACAGCGGGCGAAACGCCCATCATCATTCTGGGGGGAATGACCATGACCAAGAACACCACCGACATCATCATCGACAGCCAGGACCGCGACACCGTGGTTCTCTTCGCCGACGCGGTTGCTGCAAAGCAGGCCAGCGCCGATGTTGACCAGCTTGCCGCCAGGACGCGGCGACGACACGATCGTTGCCGACGACATGAATGACCTGATGGTCTGCATCTGTGATTTCGAGATCAGCGATCTGCAGCTGGCGGCGTAAGCCACACCAGTCCAGTCGTTTGATTGCAGCGGTCGGCGCCCTCACGCCGGCCGCTTTGCATTTTCAGGGCTGGCCCACCACGGGGCTGACAACACCCTGGGCACCCATGCGATTGAGATACCAGGCAATGAAGTTGCGCGTGCCGTATTCGCGTTCGGAATAACGGCCCGGCATATAGCGCCGGGAGTTCACGCCGAGCTGGTTGTCGTTGATGATCTTGGTGTCTTCGATGGTGGTGACGTCCCACATCCAGATCACCTTGTCGGTGTCGTAATCGCGCCCTTCCTCTGCATCGTCCCGCACCAGCCAGGTCACGACGACTTCGCAATGGTCCTCACGGACCGGGGTGAACCGGAACAGCGCGGCATGATCGTTGGCCAGGTAGATGTAGAAGAGCGGCCCGACAATGAGCAGGGTTTCACCCTTGTCCCATTCCTTGAGATCACCCATGAGCGGCGCCACGGGCTGGCCATCCTGCGACAGGGTCCATGAACCCTCGCGGATCGGCTGTCGGAACGCGCCATAGGGTTGAATGGCGTCGAGCAGGTCGCCCCAATTCCGCAGGTCACAGGCAGCAACGCCCTTGCTTTCCCACTCTGTGACCCAGTCTTCGACCAGCTTCGCGCGGGTTTCGGGATCGCGATCGCCGTCGTTCACATAGGCATTGACCGTGGTGTATTCGGGATGTGCCGGCGAACAGTGGTAACACTCGCGGAAGTTCTCGACCGCGAGCTTCCAGTTCGCGTCCGTGGGATAGGTCTCCTGATGGATGATCCTGGTATCAGCCAGGCGATAGGGTTTGGCATAACGCTCGAAGGCTGCGGTGATTTCGTCAAAATCGGCCACCGGCCCGTCATCATCACCAAGGTTGATGAAGATCATGCCTTCCCACACACGCACCCTGCAGTCATGCAGCGGCCAGTCACCGGGATCGAAGTCATCGGCCATAAGTGCGGCATGGATGAGCTTGCCTTCGAGATCATAGACCCAGGCGTGGTAGGGGCAGGTCAGTGTGCGCACATTGCCCTGTGGTGCCAGACAGACGCGGCTGCCGCGATGACGACACACGTTGTAGAACGCGCGGATTTCGCCATCGCGCCCGCGCACGACGATGATCGACTCACCGGCAATGTCATAGAGGACATAATCGCCCTTTTTGGGAATCGTCGTGGTGTGTTCGACGTAAAGCCACTGGCCCGGCAACACGTCCGCCATCTCGCGCTCGAAGATCGCAGGGTCGGTATAGAACGGTTGTTCCAGCGACATGCCAGGCTTCTGGCGAGCCACCAGTTCTTCGAACGTCACATCAGCATCATGCGCCATGACCTTACCCCGGGTTAGCCAGCGTAACTCTCACGCTGACACACACGATTCGTCAATACCCATGACAGTTGATGCCTTAACCGGCGAGCCGCTCCAGGTACCAGCGCGTGAAATCGTGGGAATACGCCTCCAGGGGCGCATAGGGGCCGGGTTCATAGCGGCTGGAGTTCACGCCCTTCTGGTTGTCGATGATGATCTTGGTGTCTTCGACAGTCGTGACATCCCACAGCCATTTCAGACGCTCGAGATCATAGTCCCGTCCTTCCTGAGCATCGGACCGGACATGCCAGGTCACGACGACATCGGAATGCTCTGGGCTGACCGGCGTGAAGCGGAACATGCAGAGGTGATCGGCACAGAGATAGGCATAGGAGAGCGCCCCGAAGGTAAAGGCCGTTTCGCCACCATCCCAGTGTTGGAGATCGCCCAGGAGAGGTGCGACCGGTTTGCCGTCTTCCGACAATGTCACGAACCCCTCGCGGATCGGCTGGCGCCAGTATCCACCGGGCTGGCGGGGATCACCTTCATTGCCGCCGTTCTGACCGACGGGATGGCCAAGGGCGATGGTCTTGCCCTCCCATTCCTTGACGACGGGATCATAGGATCCCAAGTCGCGATCGTGGGCTTTCACGTAGGCATTGACCATCGTGTATTCAGGATGCGCCGGCGTGCAGTGGTAACACTCACGGAAGTTGTCGACGACGAGCTTCCAGTTTGCAGGCGTTGGGTAAACCTCGCGATGCACGATCTTCGTATCTTCGATGCGATGCAGAGCGGTGAGCTGGTCGATATCGGAAGCAATGGGATCAAAGTCCGCTACATCGGGATCGCCCGGACGCGCCAGGCAGATGAAAATGAGACCGTGGGCAACGCGGGCCTGGCAGGAATGGAGCGGAAACTCCGATTTGTCGAAATCCTCGGGCATGCCGCGCGCTGCGATCAACCGGCCTTCAAGATCATAGATCCAGGCGTGATAGGGACAGGTAAGCGTGCGCACATTGCCCTGATCTTTAAGGCAGATATGGCTGCCGCGATGACGGCAGACGTTGAAGAACGCCCGAACCTCGCCATCGCGACCGCGTACGACGATGATGGATTCTTCGCCAATCTGATAAAGCAGGAAATCACCCTTGTTGGGGATTTCGCTGGTGTGGTCGACGTAAAGCCACGACTTGCCGACGACCTTTTCCAGGTCCTTCCGAAAGATCTCGGGATCGCGATAAAACCGTTGATCCAGCGTGAATCCGGGCTTCTGCCGGGCCACAAGTTCCTTAACAGACACAGCATCAGTGTTTGCCTGCATCACAGCCTCCATCACGCTATAACCGTTGAGAATGCTTGTATTATGACCGACTTTGCCCAATTCGGGAAATGAGATTCCCTCATCCCTGCGATCAAATGGGGTAGGAACGGAAGTTCGGGTTAGACTGGTCGTGCAACGAAACAGGAGAAAGTCTGGTGCAGGATTGGGACAACGACCTTCCGTTTGGTCTGCCGTTCGAGATCGGCGAATACCACGACCGGATGAAGCGGGTGAAAGCCGCCATGGCCGAGGCCGGGCTGGATCTGCTGATGGTCACGAGCCCGGAGAACATCTACTGGCTGACGGGTTACCGCACGACCGGATACTATGTTTATCAGATCTTTCTGTTGCCGCTGGAAGGCACGCCGCAGTTCGTGACTTCGAGACTGGAACATGAATGCGTGCGCGCACTTTCCTGGATCAAGACGGGGCTGACCGTCTTCATGGGCGAAGACGAAGTGGCCATCACCCTGCAGGGTCTGGAGGCCACGGGCGCAGACTGCAAACAGATCGGTTACGAGGAGCGCGGTTTCTGGCTGCCGCCACGGATTCTGGATGCCGTGCGGGCAACATGGGGCCGCGGTGCGACCATGCCGGCCGGTCACGTGCTGGAGAATGCCAGGCGCATCAAGTCAGCTGCTGAAATCGACGCGATCCGCGAAGCCGCCCGCATTGCTTCGGTAGGCATGAGGGCCGGGCTGGAAGCCGTGGTGCCCGGCAAAACCGAAAACCAGGTCGCCGGCGACATCTATCAGGCGCTGATGCATGAAGGCGGCGAACACCCCGCTGGCGGCCCTTATGTGGTGACGGGCCCGCGTTCGGCCGTGACGCACATGCTGCCTGAACGTGCCGTGATCGAGCCGGGCCACACGGTCTATTTCGAGGTTGGCGGCTGCTACAAACGTTACTCCGGCTCCCTGATGCGCATGGCCAGCGTGGGCAAACCCGGCAACGAGGCAGCACATCGTGCCGCCACGTCGATCGAGGCACTGGAAGCGATGCTGGGAACGATACGGCCCGGGGTCACACCCCAGGATGTCGACCGGGCAGGACGGACCATCATGAAGAAAGGCGGCATGGGTGAGGAGTTCCGCCACCGGGCGGGTTACTCACTGGGTGTCGCCTTTGCACCGGGCTGGGGCGAAGGGCTGGTTGACGATATTGCTGAGGGCAACGAACGTCCGCTTGAAGCGGGCGAGGTGTTTCATCTTGTTCCCATGGCAGGTTTCCGGGGCACGGGGAACATGGGCTTCAGCGAAACCGTCCTGGTCACCGAAAACGGCTGCCAAGCCCTGACCGACGCCCCGCGCGAACTCCACATCTGCGACCTCTAGAACAGGATCACCATCGATGGCTCTGGACCTTGCGCCTGACGAACTTCTCAACTTTGCCTATGGCTCGAATCTGGCCATCCGTTACGTCCACGATGAGTGTCCGTCTGCGCGCACCGTGATGCATGCTGCCCTTCCGAACTACAGCATTGCGTTCCGCCGCTATTCGACCAACATGAAGGGCGGCATCTCGACCATCATCGAGACACCCGGCGGATTGGTGCATGGCGCGCTTTACGCGATCAAACGCGCCGAGATCGAAGCCATGGACGAGCTGGAAAACGTCAACGAGGGACTCTACCGGCGCGAAACCTTCCGCGTGCTGGGTGCCGATCAGGCATGGCACAGCGCAGACCTCTACCGCGTGGCGCGACCGGGCGGGCCCTTCCCGCCATCACCGGTCTATCTGGGCCTGATGATCGAGGGAGCCATCGAGCATGGCCTGCCCGCAGACTATGTAGAAGGACTCAGGGCACTCAGTCCTTGACGATGTTGCCGTCGACTTCCTCGGGCCATTGGGGCGGGCCGGTGACCAGTTCCCCGGCGCGCAGTTCTGCTGCTGCGATCTCGTCATCGGTCAGACCCTTGCGCAGGTCCGCGACAAGCTGGTGCGAGCGGATGTCATCAAGGCCGGGGCCCGTGTTTGCCAACGCCGCCAGAGCCCAGGCATAGGCTTCAACGGCATCGCCTTCGACCCCGTCGGCCGTGGCATAACGCAGGGCGATATCCTGCTGGGCACCAAGAAGCCCCCATTGTGCTGAGGTCAGAGCCTGTTCAAAAGACGTCACGCCCTGGGGCCGGACATAGTTCACGCTGGCATTGGTTCCAGACAGCAAATAAAGGGCGTCGGCCGAACCGGTTTCAGCAGCTTGAACAATCAACGGCGCCTTAAAGTTGCTGACAAAAAAAACGCCCCAGCCTTCATTGCCCATGGATGCCAGTGCCCAGACGGCCGGGGGATAGCGGAAACGCCCGCCGATTAGATACCAGTCCGCCGCACGTTCCATGGAGGGGTAATCCAGGCGGCCATAACGATACATATCACCCATCAGGGTAGCAGCCTGGGGATCCTCGGCTTCGGCGAGAGGCAACAAGACGTCATAGGCCTGCTGATACTCGCCAGCCCGGATCAACGCACGACCAGCCGTGACGCCAGGTGAATCGAGTTCGTAAAAAGCGCCAGGCCAGGTCTGATCCGGCTGGCCTTCGTCCATTACCAGGGTGATACCCCAGATTTCGGGCGGGACACCTTCGACAATCACCGCCCCCCCGTCACGAACACGAACCAGTCGCTGGTCGGATCCGGGCCAACCAAGCCACGATTCCGTCATAAGACCGTATAACCAGCGTGCCGTCTGGCTCATCCCCGCAAGGGTTGGATCGTTAGGTAGCGCTCCGTAAACGGGCGGCACCGCGATGGCCAGATCAACGATGTCAGCAGCCATCTCTATGCGTTCGGGCAGATCGCTCCAGGGGCCCGTTAGAACGATTCGGACCTGATTGGGGCCACTTTCTCCCTGATAGAGGATCACGCTGACTGCACTGGCCGGAGTCTCGCGATCCTGCGCGCGCCCGACGATCAGGGGCCCGACATAGGGGTCATCAAGAGCCTCGAACTCGCTTTCGAACAGAAGGCCATGTTCTGCCACGACGTCGATCACCGCATCGTTGCTCATCGGCAATGCGGGTAGTTCAGCATGCAGCATGCGCGGCGCAAGAATCCCGACAAGGGACAGTGCCAACAGCCTGCCGATTCGGTTTGAGAGTAGCTGCATCTGATTCTGGACCGCCATAACCATGGAAAACACGTTGCGCCCGCCACAAACGGGCGAGTCATTATAGTGTTGCATTCGCACATGGGTCATTTGATGACAGAAGATGGCAAAAAAAGGGCCCGATGCGATGCACACATGTTGACAGCCGGGCCGTGCAAATGCACTTCTTTGGCGCGTTCGATAGAAAAGCCGCAAAGGCTGCGATCGAATCCATAAGAGGCAACGGGCGGGAAAAACAAGACAAATGACCGATTCAGGCCACAACAGAGGTGCCGGCGCGAATGAGCCGCTGGTCCGATTTGAAAATGTGCAAAAGACCTATGACGGCGAGATTCTCGTCGTCAAGGATCTCAACCTTGATGTCGAGCGCGGCGAGTTTCTGACGCTGCTGGGTCCGTCGGGTTCGGGAAAGACCACCACCCTGATGATGCTGGCCGGATTCGAATCGGCCACCCACGGTGACATCACGCTGGACGGCCAATCACTCAAGTCGGTGCCACCGCACAAGCGCAACATCGGCATGGTGTTCCAGAATTATGCGCTGTTCCCGCACATGACGGTGCACGAGAACCTGGCGTTCCCGTTGCAGTGCCACGGTGTCGACAAGTCCGAGCAGGAAGCCAAGATCGCCGATGCGATGGCCATGGTCGAACTGACCGGTTTCGAGCGCCGCCGCCCCGGACAGCTTTCCGGTGGCCAGCAGCAGCGCGTTGCGCTGGCGCGCGCCCTGGTGTTCCAGCCCCAGATCGTTCTGATGGACGAGCCTCTGGGCGCCCTCGACAAGCAGCTGCGCGAGCAGATGCAGATCGAGATGAAGCATATTCACGAGAACATCGGCCTGACCTTCGTCTACGTGACCCATGACCAGAGCGAAGCCCTGACGATGTCAAACCGGATTGCAGTCTTCAACGACGGCATCATTCAGCAGCTGGATGACCCGGAAACCCTATACGAGAAGCCAAAAAATGCGTTCGTTGCCGAGTTTATCGGTGAGAACAACAAGCTTATCGGAACGGTCAAGGACGTTTCGGGCGACCGTTGTACGGTCGAGCTCGAATCGGGTGAGATGATCAAGGCACTGCCGGTCAACATCGGCGGCGTTGGAGAAAAATCCGTCCTTTCCCTGCGTCCGGAAGTCATCACGGTTGAGCCCGGCGCAGACAACACCTGCGACGACATCCACACTGCAACGGTGCGCGAGCTCATCTATATGGGCGACCACACACGTGTGCGTGTGGAGACCTGTGGCAATGACGATTTCGTCATCAAGATGCCGCGCGGATCGGGCGGGCGCAGCTTTGATGTGGGACAGGATATCAAGATCGGCTGGCATTCGCAGGATTGCCGGGCGTTGGACGCCGCCTGAAAATGTGGTGACCACATTGCCGCCACATAGCGGCAACAGACTTGTGCGGTCGACAAAGGCGCGGCAGACTTAATGCCGTAGTCCGTACAAAAACACCAACCTTCACAGGGAGACGATTACATGAAGGGAATTCTGAGCGTTTCAGCGGCGGCCCTCTCGGGCGTGGCGCTGATCGGTCTGACGGCGGTTTCGCCGGCCCAGGCTGAAGACACGATTACTGCGGCAAGCTGGGGCGGCGCTTATTCCGCCAGTCAGCGCGAGGCTTATTACAAGCCCGCAGCCAAGGAAATCGACATGACTGTGCTGGAAGACGAGTGGGGCGGGACCCTCTCTGAAATTCGCGTGCAGGTCGAAACCGGCGATTACAAGTGGACCGTCATCGATGCCGAGACCGGCACCGGTCTGGCTGCCTGTGATGAAGGCCTTGTTGCCGAGCTCGATTGGGACATGCTGGGCGGCACGGATCGCTTCCTGCCCGGCTCAACCAGTGACTGCACCGTTGGCACAATTGCTTGGGCAACCATCTTCGCCTACGACGGTGAGCATGAGTTCCCGGGCGGCGCGGTTCCTACAACGCTGGCTGACTTCTACGACCTCGAAAAGTTCCCCGGCAAGCGTGGGCTCTATGCCAACTCGCCTGTCGTGAACATTGAGTTCGCTCTGATCGCCGACGGAGTTGCTCCGGCCGACGTTTACACCTACCTCAATGAAAACGAAGACGAGGCTCTTGATCGTGCCTTCGCCAAGATGGACTCGATCAAGGACGAAGTTGTCTGGTGGGATTCGGGCGCCATGGCTCCCCAGCTCCTGTCTGACGGCGAAGTTGTGATGACGACCGCATGGAACGGCCGCATCTACAACGCCATCGTCAACGAAGGCCAGTCCTTCGTGATCGTCTGGGATGGTCAGGTCATCGATTATGACATCTGGATGATCCCCATGGGTCACCCCGATTACGATCTGGGTATGAAGTTCATTGAGTACGCAAGCCGTCCTGAAGTGATGGCCCGTCAGTCGCAGTACATCTCGTACGGTCCCACGACCTATGCGGCTTCTGAGCTGATCAACCCGGATATCCTGCAGCATCTGCCGACAGCACCTGCGAACCTGACCAATGCGGTCTGGTCCGACACGCTGTGGTGGGCTGACCGCACGGAAGAGCTCGGTGAGCGCTTCCAGGTCTGGCGTTCGCAGTAATCTGACGTCTAGGACGGGAGGCTCGGTTTTTCCGGGCCTCCCGTTTCTTTTTGAATTTTGACTTATTGAATTTTGACGACGGGGCACAACACCATGGCATCGACCGCTGAAACGGACGTGATGATAGCCGCCGATGGCGTGCCTCTCAAAACCAAGCTTCGTCGTGCCGAACGCATGCGCAAGATCTGGGCGCTGGGTCTGATCGCACCACTGTTCATCTTCATTGTCGGTGGCTTCATTATCCCGATCATCTCACTGATGACCTTGTCGGTGGAAGACCCTGAAATCCCCGACGCCCTGCCACGCACAGCCGAAGCTTTCAGCGAATGGGATGGCAAGGATTATCCCTCGACCGAGAGCATGATCATTTTTGCCGAAGAACTGGCTGCCGCAAGCCGTGGCGAGTTCGGACGTGTTTCCAAGCGCCTCAATTATGAAATCTCCGGCTTCAAATCGATGCTGAAGGCTACTGCGCGCGCCGCAGACGATCTGGCGCTGCTGCCTGCAGATGAGATCCTTCAGGGTTACATCGACATCGACAAGGATTGGGAAGACCAGGCTTATTGGCGCGCCGTCAAGAACGCGTCTTCGCCCTATTCCGACTACTACGTGCTCTGGGCACTGGATCTCAAACGCGATGGCGAGAGTCGCGAGATTGTCAGCGTCGACGAGGGCCGGGCCGTTTATGTCGAAGTGCTGATCCGCACGATCGAGATCAGCGTTGCCGTTACCATCCTCTGTTTCATCATGGGCCTGCCGGTTGCCTACCTGCTGGCGACCCTGCCCACGGCCAAGAGCAACCTACTTCTGATTCTGGTGCTGCTACCGTTCTGGACATCACTGCTTGTGCGAACCACCTCATGGCTGGTGCTGTTGCAGAACGAAGGCCTGGTGAACGATCTTGGCATATGGATTGGGCTATGGAACGAACCGCTCGAACTGGTGCGAAACCGACTGGGCGTCTATATCGCCATGACGCACATCCTGCTGCCTTTCATGGTGCTGCCGATGTTCTCTGTCATGAAGAGCATCAATCCCTGGCACATGCGTGCTGCCGCCTCGCTTGGCGCCCCGGGCTGGAAGGCCTTCCTGAAGGTCTACATGCCCCAGTGCATGCCCGGTGTGGGTGCGGGCACCCTGCTCGTCTTCATTCTGTCGCTTGGTTACTACATCACCCCGGCATTGGTCGGCGGCCCCGATGATCAGATGGTCAGCTACTGGATCGTCCAGAACATGGGCCGCAACGCCAACTGGGGATTGGGTGCAGCGCTCTCGCTGATCCTGCTGGGTATCACCATGGTGATGTTCTTCATCTACAACCGCTTTGTCGGCATCGACAACCTGAAGGTGAACTGAAGATGGCCATTCCAAGTTATGCAACGCCGCTTGATCGGGCCTGGTACTATTCCTTCCGCATCATCTGCACTCTGATCTTTGCGTTTCTGGTCATTCCGATTCTGGTGATCATCCCGCTCAGCTTCAATTCCGAGCCCTACTTCACCTATCCCATGCCCGGTTTCTCGCTGCGCTGGTACGAAGAGTTCTTCAACAGTCCCCAATGGCTGCTGGGCCTGAAGAACAGCATCATCGTGGGCATCTTTGCCACGATCGTGGCCAGTATTCTGGGCACCCTTGCCGCACTGGGCCTGCACCGCGCGGAATTCCCGGGCAAGGCCGCCATTCTGGGCGTGCTGATCTCACCGATCATCGTGCCGATCGTGATTACCGCGGCGGGCATGTTCTACTTCTACTCACGCGTCGGCCTGACCGGTTCACTGGCAGGCCTTGTGTTCGCCCATGCTACCATTGGCGTTCCCTTCGTGATCATCACGGTTTCAGCGACGCTGGCGGGTTTCGACAACAATCTGGTGCGTGCCGGCGCAAGCCTTGGCGCAAACCCGGTCCGTACGTTCTTCAAGATCACGATGCCGCTTATCCTGCCCGGTATCGTTTCGGGCGGCCTGTTTGCCTTCATCACTTCCTGGGACGAGCTGGTCATCGCCATCTTCCTGGCAGGTGCCGAAGAGCACACCCTGCCCAGGCGCATGTGGTCTGGCATTCGCGAACTGCTTTCGCCGACCATCATGGCCGTTGCCACGCTGCTGATCCTGACCTCTATCCTGTTGATGGTGGTCATGGAGCTCCTGCGCCGCCGGACCGAGCGCCTGCGCGGCATTCGCGTCTGACAACAACCGCACTTTTAAAACTTCCAGCCGCGGATCATTCCTGATCCGCGGCTTTCTTTTGAGGAACGACATCATGAGCAATCTCAAGGACATGCTGGTCATCGAGAACGGTGAACGCGTAAACCCGACCTTCTCGGCAGCCGAGATGAACGCACGCCTGACCAAGCTGCGCGCGCATATGGCGGAAAACAGCATTGATGCCGCCGTGTTCAGCTCCATGCACAACATCCACTACTACAGCGACTTCCTGTATTGCTCGTTCGGGCGCCCCTATGCGCTGGTCGTCACGCAAGACCGTGCCACCACCGTTGCCGCCAACATCGACTATGGCCAGCCAGGACGGCGCAGTGGTGACAACCTCACCTATACCGACTGGCGCCGGGACAACTACTTCCGGGCGGTCCAGAAGCTTGTCGGCGGCGCGAAAAGCGTTGGCGTGGAGTTCGACCACATCAATGTCGAGAACCTTGAGAAGATGAAAGCCGCTCTGCCCGATGCCCAGTTCGGCAACATTGCGCCGGCGGCCATGGCCATGCGCATGGTGAAATCGACTGAGGAAATCGCCTTGATCGAAAGCGCCACCGCCATCGCCGACATTGGCGGCCAGGCTTGTGCAGATGCGGTCGGTCACGATGTTCCAGAACATGAAGTCGCCATTGCGGGCACCGATGCCATGGTGCGCGAGATTGCACGGCGTCACCCCGACAGCGAACTGCGCGACACCTGGGTCTGGTTTCAGTCAGGCCTCAACACCGATGGGGCCCACAACCCGGTCACATCGCGAAAGATGCAGGCTGGCGACATCCTTTCGCTGAACTGCTTCCCGATGGTCGCAGGGTATTACGTCGCACTGGAACGCACGATGTTCTGTGAACATGCCAGCGACGAGCACCTGCGTTACTGGGAGATCAACTGCGAGGTCTATCGCCACGGCCTGACGCTGATCAAACCCGGCGCGCGCTGCTGCGATATCGCCCGGGAACTCAACGACATCTACGAGAGCTACCAGGTTCTCGACAAACGCACCTTCGGCTATGGCCACAGCTTCGGCATCCTATCCCACTATTACGGGCGCGAAGCCGGTCTGGAACTGCGCGAGGATATCGAAACCGTGCTGGAGCCCGACATGGTGATTTCCATCGAGCCGATGATCACCATCCCCGATGGCAAACCCGGCGCCGGCGGTTACCGCGAACACGACATTCTGGTGGTAACAGAAGACGGCGCACGCAACATCACCGGGTTCCCGGTCGGCCCTGAGAAGAACATCATCCGATCCTGAGAACACCTGTCACCCCGGCCGCAGCAAAGCGAAATGCCGGGATGACACGAGATTTGTTACGCGACCGGCTCACCATAGCGGTCGGCAGCGGTGGGAACGGGCTCTGCCAGTGACGTCTCGACCAGTTCGTTAGGCCAGACGGGCTGCATGGTCTGCTCGAACGCCTGGCTGGCGCGCAGCACAAGGTCATCGCGGTACTTGGCGGCGACGATCTGCAGGCCCACAGGCAATCCGCCAGATGTTACGCCGCAGGGAATGGATGCGCCCGGCTGACCCGTGAGATTGAACGGTACGGTAAACGGTGTGGCGTGATTCCAGCGATGCAGGCCCTGACTGTGATAGGGCGTATCGACCAGGGGCGCCGGTGTCGGCAGGGTCGGGGTCAGCAGCAGATCCCAGTCCTGATGGAACTGGTTCATCAGAGTGCCCAGGCGATCACGGTGGACGATCGAGGCCTGGAGTTCGGCCACCGTCACACCAAGGCCCCGTTCGGCAACTGCGCGGAAGCGCGGATCCAGCAGGTCATGTTTGTCGGCAGGAATACTGCGCAGGATGGCAGCAAACCCTGCCAGCCAGTGCGCAGTCATGGCTTCTTCGAGCGGCTCGAACACAGGTCCGGGGTTCTCGACGAGCGCACCCAGATTGGCGAAGGTTCTGGCGGCAGCGTCTGTCAGCTCCAGAACTTCAGGCTCGACCAGCGCACCACCCAGGCCGGGTGCATAGGCAATGCGCAAACCCGCGACGCCGCCCTCAAGGCTATCGCGCCAGTCGCGATCATCTTGGGGCAGGGCATACCAATCCTGAGCATCGGGTCTGGCAAGTTCGTTCAGCATCAGGGCCGCGTCCGCGACGCACCGGGTCATGGGCCCCTCGGTCGAGGTCATGCAGAAGATGCCTTCACGGGGATGGTCGGGCACGCGACCGAAGGTCGGCTTGAGGCCGTAGAGTCCGGAATAGCTCACCGGAATGCGCACCGAGCCACCACCATCATTGCCCAGTGCAAGATGGCCGATGCCCGCGGCCAGCGCCGCAGCAGCCCCGCCCGAGCTTCCACCGGGGCTGTGTGCCAGGTTCCAGGGGTTGCGCGTGAAGCCGAACAGAGGGCCATCCGTGATGCCCTTCCAGCCGTATTCCGGGCTGGTTGTCTTGCCCAGAAAGACACAGCCGGCTTCGCGAAGGCGTGCGACGCTGGGGGCATCGACCTCACACAGCGCATCACTGCTGGTCGCAGACCCGTTGCGCAGGGGCCGGTCCTTCATGGGGATCAGGTCCTTGATCGTGACCGAAACCCCATCAAGCGGGCCAATAGGTTCGCCCTTTGCCCAGCGCGCTTCGGAAGCATTAGCTTCGCCAAGTGCGGTCTCGTGATCCCTGGTCATGAACGCGTTGATTTTGGGTTCAATCGCATCCATGCGCGCAAGTGCTGCCTGTGTCGCTTCAACCGGAGACAGGGACTTGTCGCGGTAGCGGCGCAGAGCCTCTGTTGCGGACATGTACGCCAGTTTCAGATCAGACATCCCAGGACCTCTTGTTGTTCATGAACCAAATCGCGCCTTGTGCCAGCGCCAGGCATCAGAAATTTGAGTCTCGATTCCCCGTGTCGGCCGCCAACCAAGTGCACGGCTAGCCGCTGCATTGGAACAGACCAGCACTGGCGGGTCGCCAACGCGGCGTTCCGACATGGTCGTGGGGATTGCATGGCCGGTCACGCCCCGCGCCGTCTCGACAATTTCGCGCACCGACGTGCCAATGCCGGTGCCCAGATTAAACGGCCCGGACTCCCCGCCATCGAGCAACCGCGCGAGTGCCCTGACATGGGCATCGGCAAGGTCGGTGACGTGGATGTAGTCGCGCAGACAGGTGCCATCGGGCGTTTCGTAATCATCCCCGAAGATGCTGATGGTCTCGCGACGTCCCAGGGCGACATCAAGCACCAGAGGGATCAGATGGGATTCTGGTGTGTGATGCTCGCCAGTCTGTCCCTGGGCATCCGCACCGGACGCGTTGAAGTAACGCAGCGCCGTCCATGCCAGACCGGAGCAGGCGAGTTCATCCTCAATCGCGGCCTTGGTCTCCCCATAGGGATTGATCGGCTGTTTGCTCATCTCTTCGGTGATAGGAACCGCTGCAGGCACGCCATAGACCGCTGCCGTGCTGGAAAACACGATTGGCCCGATGTTGTGACGGGCCATGGCCTGGATCAGGCAACGCGAACCCTCGACATTGTTGCGATGGTAGAGATCCGGCTTGGCAACGGATTCACCAACGATACTGAGCGCGGCGAAATGGAGCACTGCGCGCGGCTTGTGTTGTTCAAGCACGGCATCAAGGCGTTCGGAGTCAAGGATATCGCCGACCTCCAATGCGCCCCATTGAACAAGGTCGGCATGACCAGTCGACAGATTGTCGTAAACCACGGGAACGTAGCCTGATGCCGCAAGCGCCTTGCAGGCATGACTGCCAACGTAACCAGCACCTCCGGTGACCAGAACCGTCTTGTTCAAGCAAACGTCTCCCAAAATCAGCAATCCTTATCTCACACGCTGCCCCAGAGCGCGCAAGCAATGCTAATCTCTGGCAGGAACAAACACGGAGAACGCAGTATGGCGCTTAAAACAACGGTCAAGGAGATGGTTGCAGCAGCCAATGAGGAGATCCGCACGATCCCCGTTGAGGAAGCCAAAGGGATGCTTGGCGATGACAACACCGTCTTTGTCGATATCCGCGATGTGCGTGAACTCGAACGCGACGGCATGATCCCCGGCGCCATGCATGCGCCCCGCGGCATGCTGGAATTCTGGGTTGATCCCGAAAGCCCCTACCACAAGGAGGTCTTTGCCAGCGGCAAGACCTTTGTCTTCTATTGCGCGTCGGCCTGGCGCTCGGCACTCGCAACCAAGGCAGTGCAGGACATGGGCCTGGAACCGGTTGCCCATATCGAAGGCGGCTTCGGAGGCTGGAAGAAGGCTGATGGACCGGTTGGCGAGAAACCGTCGAAGAAAGGCTGAGCTGACCGGTTTGTCGGTCGCCTGATTCCTGAACGCTCAAACCGGCACTTCAACAACTGTGTCATCCCGGAATTCGCGCAGCGAATATCCGGGATCTCGTCATGACGCGTTTCAAAAGCAACGTGCGGACCGAGATCCCGGCTCAAGGCCGGGATGACACCGTTAGGTTAGGCAGCAACCGGCAGCCCTAACGTTTCTTGCGGTTTCCCGTGAGGCGCTGGCGGCGATCACCTGCTGACTTTTTCCAGCGTTCCAGAAAGGCGACGAAGTCGTCGTCCAGAAGACCGCGCCCCTGGGCGTGCTGGGTCATCTGTGCACCACCGCCATCACCCTCGACCTCGAAGAGCACGGGGCCGCGATCCGACAGGGCGACGTCCCAGCCCTGGAGCCAGAGCGGCGGGAAGGTCGCCGCGGCCTTCAGGCAGGTTTCCTTCAGGGCCTCCCACTCGGGCAGGCGGTAGCCCTTCAGGGCCTTTCCGGTGTCTGGATGGGTGTCGACCTCCACCGCATCAACGGCAATGCCGCGCACAACGCGGGTAACTTCCCCGGTTTCAGGGTCAAGCGCGCCCAGCATGTTGCCATCGCGCCAGAAGTTGTCGGCCATGTTGACGCCGGCCGGAATCTTCCAGGTCGCGCGGTGCAAGACAGGTTTTCCGTCATCCATGCGCACCAGCATCCGGCAGGCCGAAACGCCCATGCCGCAGACCGGCGCGATCTCTGGATGCGTTGCGATGCGTTCCTGGAACAGATAACCACGTTCGTGATAACGCCCGACTTCACGGGAAAACTGTTCGACAGAAACCCTGCGCCCGTCGGCTGCGACAAGCTCATCGGTCGCACTATCAAACGACTCGATAGAAGCGGTTCCCGCACTGCCGGTGCTTTCTACCGGTTTGGAAAAGAACGGATAGACAGCATCATCACGCAGCCACCTGGCCACGGCATCTGTGTCAGCCAGGCATGCAGCATCGGCAAAGTTACGGCCGGGATGGTAGATGGCGCGCACGTCAGGCACCGGCAGTCCCTGACCACGCATGGCAAGCAGGAAGAGAAGCTTGTCATAGGTCACGGCCAGCCATTCGGATTCAATGGCTTCCTTGTGCAGGACCACCCGTGCGCGATCCCCCATGAAACGCCTGCGCTCTGCGGCATCGATGCGATCGCCTTCGTAAAGCCCCATGAAGAAGTATTCATAAGGCTTCAGCTTGCCCGGCCCGAACGCCAGGGTCGCGATATCGCGCACCACGCCGAACGTGCCGCCCTCGTGATGATCGCGCGCAACACGCAACCAACCGGGAATGTCAAAGGCGTGGTGGCGCGCTTTTGGCTCAAGGAAGGGGCCGTTGGCCGACTCTGTCGAGGGCATATTCATGTCGTTTTGTAACATGGGCTGCGGCCGTTGGGACATGATCCCCGTCACTGGAATGAACGTGGGCCAAGTTGACGCATCCAGGGCACGTGCCTATCTTTTTTCCCAGATATTCTGTGGGGCAGCCCAAGCCTCCATTTCCATTAACTGCAGCGCGTTAGGTGAACAAGATGCCCGATCCAAAGACCGGCGAACTCCGAGGCAATCGGAACATGAAACGCCTGCGCAAGATTTCCCAGACCAAGCAGGAAGAAGAGATCGAACGCGGTCTGGAACTGGGTCTGGAAGCAGCACCCTCAATCAATGATCGCTCGATCTCTCTGTTCAGTCGCGGCCACCTGCCCGCCTTTGCCGGCATCAACACCTTCATGAAGGCGCCTTACTGCGAAGACATCAAGAAGGTCGGCAACTACGAAGCCGCTTTTGTCGGCGTGCCCTTCGATACCGGCACGACCTATCGGCCGGGTACCCGTTTCGGGCCCCAGGCAGTACGACGCATCTCAGCGGTTTATGACGGCTATTCCGTCGATGGCGGCGTCGATCTGCCCGAGGAGCTCGATATCTGCGATGCCGGTGACATCTTCGTCATTCCAGGCAACATCGAAAAGTCGTTCGATCAGGTCAGTATGGCCGTCTCGCACGTCTATACCTCAGGCGCCTTCCCCATCCTGGTCGGTGGCGATCACAGCCTTGGTTATCCCAACGTGCGCGGCATCGCCCCTCATATCGACGGCAATGTCGGCATCATCCATTTTGACCGTCATATCGACATGGCCGACATGGATATGGACGAGAGGATGCACACGACGCCGTGGTACTGGACCTCGAACGGCCATGAGAGTGTCGATCGCAGCGCATCGCACCATGCTCATACGCATATGCATGATGTTGGCCTGGCCAACTGTCCGCCCAAAAATCTGGTGCAGATCGGTATTGGTGGCTGGTACGGATCGCGCCGTGGCGTCGAGGTTGCCAACGAGCGCGGCACCAGTGTCATCACCATGGCCGATTTCGAAGAGATGGGCACCAAGAAGTGCGCCGAGATGGCCCTGGAACTGGCCTGGAAAGACGCCAAGGCGGTCTATCTCTCGTTTGACATCGATTCCATTGATCCAGGCTTTGCACCAGGCACCGGAACGCCCGAGCCCGGCGGCTTTACGCCGCGCGAAGCGCTGGAAATGGTGCGTCTGATTTCCCGCGAAGGCCTGTGCGGCCTGGAAGTCGTGGAGGTCTCACCACCCTATGACGTCAACGACAACACCGCGCAGCTGGCTTGCCGCGTCATCCTGGATGCCCTGGGCACCATGGTCGTGGAAGGCAAGATCGGCCATCGCGATGAGGTCATGGAACAGGACTGATTTGCCGGGCGGACGCACTCAGGCGACATGACCTTTGTGGCCGGCAAAGAGGACGGCGATGCCGCCCACGATCATGGCTGCGCCGAAGAGCTGCATCATCGAGAGATGCTCCTTGAAGACGAGCCAGGAGACGATGAGCGTGATCACGATGGTGCCGGTCACAACTGTGGGAATGACCAGGCTGCCGGGTAACGGCTTGATGCCGCCGACACCGCCGAAAATGTAGAGATAGCCAATCTCTGCAGTGCCGATGCAGACGCCTGCGATCAGCGCGTAGACATAGGTTGGTGTCGAGAGTTTGAAGACATGACCGCCCTGAACACTCAGGAAGATGAGAAAGGCGGTCGACGTTGCGATCGCGCCGATCTGCAGGACCATGGTGGCGAGAACTGTGGTGGTCGCCTCAGCCGGTGCATGATCACCCGCAACTTTCACAAACAGGTTGTAGCCGGCATAGGCCAGCGTCACCAGGGTCAGCAGTACAATCGCCATCAACACTCTCCAAAAATGGTTCGGGGATCATGGCCGAGTGGACCGGACTTGGCGAGTGTCGGGATATTCAGGGCGAACATGAGCTCACAGACACAGGAGGACTAACATGGAGCATCACAAGCATTCCGGCGGCTGCATGTGCAGTGGCGTGCGTTACGAGGTGACCGGGCCGCTGCGCGAGGTGATTGCCTGCCATTGCCGCGAATGCCAACAGGCCAGCAGCAACCATGTCACCGCGACCGCTGCCAAACCCGGGAAACTCAAGGTCACCGATGATCGCGGCCTTGCGTGGTACAGCCACGGTGGCGCGCTCAACCGCGGCTTCTGCAAGCTGTGCGGATCAACCCTGTTCTTTGATCACGGGAAAGAACACCCGACCGGCATTGCCGTTGGTTCGTTTGATACGGCACCTGCCCTGCACGTTGCCGTCCACATCTACACCGACGAGGCCGGAGCCTGGTACGACCTGCCCCAGGGCGATGCTGATGCCCGCGACACCGAAACCTGGCAAAAGACGAGCTGGCACGACCTGAAATGGCTTGATGTCTGAAACGGAATCAGCGCGACGGCTGAGCAGTCTCGATGATCCAGTCGCGAAAATTGCGAACTTCCTCACGTTCAAGACTGCGCTCGCTTGCCAGCAGGTCATAGCCGATATCGGTCACGACCTTCTCGCGGAAGGGCGAGACAAGAAGGCCTGAAGCGACGAGGTCCCTGAACACCGGCCCACTGCCCAGAATGACACCCTGGCCTGCAATCGCTGCCTGGACTGCCATGTTGTAGTCGCTGAAGCGCAGCCCTTCGCCGGGTTTAATGCGTTCAGCACCAATCCGGGCAAGCCATGGCGTCCAGCCCACCCAAAAACGTGTCGCATGGGCCCACGGCATGTCTGTGAGGTCCCAATGCAGGAGCGTTGTCTGTTCGAGATCACCGAGGCTGCTGATACCAGCATCACCTTCAACCAGCGATGGGCTGCAGAATGCACAGAGTTCTTCATCGAACAGCCTGTGCATGACAAGACCATCATCGGAGCCGTTCCAGAAGCGGATCGCCAGGTCGGCAGCGCCCCGCTCGACATCGACCATGTGCAGGGACGAGTCGACCAGCACATCAACGCCCGGGTAGCGCTGCCTGAAATCGTCAAGCCTGGGCACAAGCCAGGCTGTCGCAAAGGAGGGTTCAACCGAAAGGATCAAACGCCGGCGTTGTTCGGCAACGCGCATGGCTTCGACCGCACCGGCAATGTCACGAAATGCTGGGGCCAGACGCTGGCTGCCCTCGACACCGGCCTGGGTCAACGCAAGACCGCGCCCGCGCCGGACCAGCAACGGTGTTCCCATAGCCTGCTCCAGCTTGGCGACAAGCTGTTTCACGGCAGCCGGGCTGACGTGGAGCTCCTCGGCCGCGCGGCGGTAGCTGAGGTGCCGCGCGGTCGCTTCGAAAGCCCGCAGGGCGTTGAGAGAGGGGAGCCAGGTCGTCATAGAGTTAAGTTTATCTAACTATCTGCCTCAGATCATATGAATTTTTCAGCCAGATTTGTGGGCTATTATTCACTAAATCTGAAGATTGGAACCCTCGCCATGAGTACCTCGGTCCACGCCGACACGTCCAACACCCTGAACATCAGCGGGCGCCGTTTCGAGCGGTCCCCCTTTTTCGACTGCCATTCGACACCTGACATGGTGTTTGGCGTTTATGCCGGGCGTTTCTACACCGTCTCAAACGGCGCCAATGTCGAGGACACCTATTGGGCACTGCGTCGCAAGGCGATCATGGTCGATGTGCCGGAACGTCCCGTCGAGATTTCTGGTCCGGATGCTGCCGCGTTCCTGGAATACGTCTTTGCCCGCCGTGTCGCCAACCTGAAGGAAGGACGCGGGCGCTATGCCATTGCCTGCACCCATGATGGCGGCATCTTCATGGATGGCGTTCTGTTCCGCCTGGCCGAAGACAGGTTCTGGTACGTCCAGCCCGACGGTGACCTGGAAACCTGGCTTCTGGCCCATATCGGCGGCTTCGACGCGAAGGTGAGCGACCCCCATGCCCGCGTGCTGCAGGTCCAGGGACCCGCCTCGCCCGAGATCGTACGTACCGCATCGAGCGGCGCGATCGACGACAGCGTCAAATATTTCCACGCGGGCTACTTCGATATCGGCGGCCAACAGGTCTATGTCTCGCGCACGGGCTGGACCGCCGAACTGGGCTATGAGTTCTATGTCGAATGGGACAAGACTGATTGCGCCAGGCTTTGGGATCACCTGGTGGCGGCAGGTATGCCACTCGGCATGGTCACGACCTCAGCCAATGCCCTCGAAATCCGTCGGATCGAAGCCGGCATCCTCGACAACATCACCGACATCGATCCCGATATGAACCCCTGGCAGGCGGGCCTGGGCTCCTTCGTCGATCTCGACAGGGACGATGACTTCGTGGGCCGTGACGCATTGCTGGCGATCACCGACAGGGACACCCTGCTTTATGGCATCACCTGTGAGGGTGCGACGCCTGATTCCAGCGACGCCGTCAGGGATGGCGATGACACGGTGGGCCGCATCTCTGCCGGGGCCTATTCGCCCTATCAGAAATGCGGCATCGGCTATGTCCGTTTTGATCAGCCCGGCGACTGGGAAGGCCGCACGCTGTCTCTGGTGACAGGCGATGGCAACATGTCTGAGTGCAGGGTTGTCAGCCTGCCGTTCTACGACCCGGAAAAGCGCATCCCCCGAGGCCTCGACAAGACGATCCCCTGAGGGGCTTCATCGATATTGGATTCGATATCTTTCAGCATGAAAAAAGGTGCTCTTGAGCCTGGCTGTCGCTGCTTTCGGGCGACCGTGCATGGGTCGTCGGATCAAGTCCGATGATGACAATGGGAGTGGCCAAAGCACGGGCGTCTCAATCATGTTGAGTCATCGTCGAACTTGATTCGACGATCCATGCGCCACCGTCTACCCGCGGACGGATTCACAGAGCATGGTACCTACCCAACCTAGCAGCCGAATAGAAACCCTCAGGCCGTTCCGGCGGCCTGGCGCAGGACATAATGCAGGATGCCGCCGTTGAGGTAATAGGCGACCTCGTTGCCGGTATCGATGCGGCAGAGCAGGACCACATCTTCGGATGAGCCATCAGCACGATGGACCGTGGCATGAACGTCCATACCAGGGGTGATGCCGTCGGTCAGGCCGGTGATGTCCCAGGTTTCACTGCCGTCGAGATGCAGGCTGTTGCGATTCTGGCCATCCTTGAACTGCAGCGGCAGGACGCCCATGCCGATCAGGTTGGAGCGATGGATACGCTCGTAACTCTCGGCAATGACGGCCTTCACGCCCAGCAGGATCGTGCCCTTGGCCGCCCAGTCACGCGATGAGCCGGTGCCGTATTCCTTGCCGGCAACGATCACGAGCGGCACACCCTCGTCCTGATAGCGCATGGCCGCGTCATAGATCGACATCGGATCGCCCGAAGGCATGTGACGGGTCACGCCGCCTTCAGTGCCTGGCGCCAATTCGTTCTTGAGCCGGATGTTGGCAAAGGTGCCGCGCATCATGACTTCGTGGTTGCCACGGCGTGAGCCATAGCTGTTGAAGTCACGCTGACCGACCTGGCGATCCATCAGATAGGCCGCCGCAGGGCTGGACTTGGCGATGCCACCGGCTGGAGAGATATGGTCCGTCGTGATGCTGTCGCCCAGAAGGGCAAGATCACGGGCACCGGTAATATCCTGGGCCTGCTCAGGCGCCGTTTTCGGCATGCCGTCAAAGAACGGCGGGCGCTGGATGTAGGTACTGGTTGAATCCCAGGAATAGATCCGCTCCTCGGGAATTTCGATGGCCTGCCAGTCCTCGTCGCCCGAAAACACATCGGAGTAACGGCGCTCGAACATATCAGGGGCCAGCGCGCTGCGGATGGTTGCCTCAACCTCGGCATTGCTGGGCCAGATATCGCGCAGGTAGATCGGCTCGCCATCGCTTCCGGTCCCGAGAGGCTCGGTCGTGATGTCGATGGTGAGCGACCCCGCCAGCGCATAGGCCACCACCAGCGGTGGCGACGCCAGATAGTTGGCGCGTGTGAGGGCATGAACGCGGCCCTCGAAGTTGCGGTTGCCCGACAGCACGGAGCCGACGACCAGCTTGTTCTGTTCGATGGCATTGTGGATCGGTTCGGGCAGCGGACCGGAATTGCCGATACAGGTGGTGCAGCCATAACCCACCAGATTGAAGCCCTGTTCGTTGAGCGCATCCTGGAGTCCGGCCTTGACCAGATAATCGGTCACCACCTGGCTTCCCGGCGCCAGTGAGGTCTTGACCCAGGGTTTGACCATCAGACCCTTGTCGAGCGCCTTCTTGGCAACCAGCCCGGCCGCCAGCATGACCGCCGGGTTGGATGTGTTGGTGCAACTGGTGATGGCCGCGATGACAACCGCGCCGTCTTCCAGCGTACCGCCGCCCTCCATCTCTGCAGATTCCAGCACGCCTTCGGCGCGACCGTTTTCGACCAGAACCTTGTCGAATTCCGTCTTGGCCTGGCTCAGCACAATGCGGTCCTGGGGACGCTTGGGACCAGCGATGCTGGGCTCGACCTCGCCCAGATCCAGTTCCAGGCTGTCGGTGTAGAGCGGCTCGGGTGCATCGGGATCACGCCACAGGCCCTGCGCCTTGGCATAAGCTTCCACCAGGCTGACCAGATCGGGTTCGCGGCCGGTGAAGGTCAGATAATCGGTGGTCTGGGAATCAATCGGGAAGAGGCCACAAGTGGCGCCGTATTCCGGGGCCATATTGGCCACCGTTGCACGATCAGCCAGGGTCAGATGTTCAAGGCCGGGGCCGTAGAACTCCACGAACTTGCCGACCACGCCCTTGGCGCGCAGCATCTGGGTGGCCGTGAGCACCAGATCGGTCGCGGTCGTTCCTTCCTTGGGTTTGCCCGTCAGGCGGAAGCCGACCACTTCGGGGATCAGCATGGAGATCGGCTGGCCCAGCATGGCGGCTTCGGCCTCGATGCCACCCACACCCCAGCCCAGCACGGAAAGCCCGTTGACCATGGTGGTGTGACTATCGGTGCCGACCAGTGTGTCGGGGCTGGCCACACCATCCTGGACCCACACAACACGCGCCAGATACTCGACATTGACCTGATGGCAGATGCCGGTGCCCGGTGGCACCACACGCAGGTTGTCGAAAGCGGTCTGGGCCCAGCGCAGGAACTGGTAACGCTCCTTGTTGCGCTCCATCTCCAGTTCGACATTATGACCAAAGGCCTGGGGCGTGCCGAACTGGTCGACCTGCACCGAGTGGTCGATCACCAGATCGACGCGGCTGAGCGGATTGATCTTGTCTGGATCACCGCCCAGTTCACGCATGGCATGGCGCATGGCGGCAAGATCGACCACGGCGGGAACACCGGTGAAGTCCTGCATCAGGACTCGAACAGGGCGGAAGGCGATTTCCTGATCGCTGGAGCGCGTATCGAGCCAGCCTGCAATGGCGCGGATGTCGTCCTGGGTGACGGTGTCGCCATCCTCATGACGCAACAGGTTTTCCAGCAGCACCTTCAGGGAGACCGGAAGGCGCGAAACATCGCCGAGGGACTCTGCCGCCTTGTCCAGGCTGTAATAGGTATAGGACTGGTTGCCGACATCGAGGGTCTGGCGCGCGCCGAAGCTGTTGAGGCTGCTCACTTCCGGGTCTCCCGTGACTTGCGTTGGGTAAAAGGACTCTGATCAGGTCCGTTACACGTGAACATGATACTCCAGACGCCAATTGGCAAATGACAGCACGTTGACCCCGGTGGAAGTGCTCACCACAATACCGGCCTTCAAAGGAGAGCAACCCATGGACGCCCTTGCCGGACATGTCGCCGTCATTACCCAGGGCGGAAGCGAGCGTGGCGCCGCCATCGCCGCCGCCATTGCATCCCATGGCGCTACGGTGGTGCTTTATGACGCAGAGGCGGAACGCACGGACGCTGCCGCCGCACAGATCAGGCACGGATGGGGGACGACCGCGATCCAGATCGGTGATGCCATGGCATCCGATCAGACCGGCATGGTTGCCGACGTCGTACGCACCTGTGGCGGTCTGGACGCGCTGATCCTGTTGCTGGACGAACGCGGCCTTGCCGAAGATCTGATCGAGGCCGCCCTGCCCGCGATCACTGCGCGTAACCAGGGTCTGATCATCATGGTCGACCCGTCTGGTGAGCGCCCCCGTATCGGAAAGCTCGAAGAGGCAATCTCAGCCATTCGCCGGCGTCTGAGAACGGAATCCAACGCTGAAATCCGTTGCTACGGCGTGGCATCCCTGCCGCCCGGCGGCGACCTGGGCCCGGCCATCGCCCATCTGGCACTGACCCGACCCGATGAAGAGCTTGATGGACGGGTGGTGGTGGTACCGCCGGTCTGAGGGCAGACAGCGTTACCAGTCAGCAATCTCCAGGCCACGTGGAATGCGTTTTTCGGGATCGTAGAACGGCAGGTCCACGATCCGTGCCTTGTGCATGGCCAGATCAAAACCCATGGCTTCGACCTCACGCGGCTCAATCAGATCGGCGTCGGTCAGGCGAACAAAGGCAACGCCGCATTCAAGGTGTGGCGACCAGCTCGAGGCCGTGACATGGCCAATCTCGCGGCCTCCGCGCGCGACCGGCCCACCGATCAGGAGTTCGGCATCATCACATGCAAGACCGTACATGCGGCTGCGACGGTCTGTGGTTTCCAGAGCTTCCTTGCCAAAGAAGTCAGGTTTGGAAAGGTCGATGAAAGGACCAAAACCAGCGGCCCAGGCCGACATCGAGGAATCGATATCCGAGCCATTGTTGAAGATTGCCCCTTCGATACGGCGGATATCCATGCCGTCCAGGCCGATATCAAGCATGCCATGCCGGGCACCCGCGGCCGTGACATGGGCCCAGTGTGCTTCATGGTCCATGTCGGGCCGGGTGTAGATTTCAAAACCCAGTTCTGCGGTCCAGCCCGTACGGGTGATCAGAACCTTCTGGCCGCCCATCATGACCTCGCGGGCATCGAAATACTTGAAGGGCTCGGGCATGCCGTCATCGCAGGCATCAGCCAGGACATCGAACGCCCTGGGGCCCTGCACCTGATGGACCCATGATTGCGGATCGGAAACCTCGACGTCCATGCCAAGCGCATGGGCTTTGGCCCAGCCGACGAAATCACCATCGGCCTGGACATACCAGAACCGGTCCTGCTCCAGGCGCACCAGAATGCCGTCGACCAGGACGCCGCCATCGGGCCAGCAGGCGACACCATAGGTGCACCGGCCGGGCTTCATTTTGGCGACATCACGGGTGAACAGCATGTTGAGCAGCCGCTCGGCATCAGGCCCCCGGAATTCCGTGGGCAACTCACCGGTATCAAGGCGCGCCACACTCTTGCGCAGCGCCCAATAGGCCGCGAAACGATCACCATTCGTCATCGAAACCGGCATCATGCGCCGGTTGTAGATCACGTAAGCCGCGCCGTTGGCCAGCGCATGAGGGTAGAACGGCGAGCGGTCATGGCCGTAATTCCAGCCGGGCTGGGGCAGTGAACAAACGAGATCGCGCTGTGCGACGTAATGACGGGTCATGGATGCCTCCTGATTGCAGCGACAATCTAGTGGTGTCCTGCAGCACTCTCCACCGAGGTTTTCTCTTCCACCCTTGATCCTGCCTCACGTGTTCCTGGCGAGCATTGAATCCGTCAGCGAAGATGCGCCATGTAGGTTTCCCTGTTGTCGTTGAGGAAATTGATGAAGAGGCGCAGCAGGCCAAGACGACGGTTCTGTTCGGGATAGTAGAGGTAAAAGGGCGGCAGCTTGACGATGTAGCGGTCGAGCACCGTTTCCAGCCTGCCGGCTTCAAGATCATCGGCAATCACCGGCCGCAGGGACCAGCCGATGCCGTTACCGTCGCGCACAGCCTGAGTAACCGATTGCATGCTGTCGAACACCAGGGTCGTTGGCGGCTCAACAATCTTGACCTGCCCGTCTTCCATGAACTGCCAGTCCCAGATCCGGTTCGAGGTAACGAAGCGGTAGCGGATGCATTTGTGATGAAGAAGGTCGCGCGGATGCCGCGGGCGACCATATGCATCCAGGTAACCGGGTGCGGCTGAGAAACACGGCGTGAGCGCCTCGGTCAGGCGTAACGCGACCATGCCGTCTGTCAGCCGGTCGCCCAGCCGGAAGCCGGCATGGAACCCCTCACGGACGATATCGACCAGGCCTTCGTTGATGGAGAGGTCAAGGCAGACTTCGGGATAGGCGTCTTGAAAGGCGGTCAGAACAGGCCCGAGGATCATCTTGTAAGCACTACGCGGCATGGTGAGGCGCAGAGTGCCGGTGCTTGATCCGCCGATGATTTGCGTGCCGTCGATGGCGTCGATGATTTCGCGAAATGCCGGGGCCGTTCCCTTGAGCAAGGTGCGACCGGCCTCTGTCAGTTCCACAGACCGCGTCGTGCGCACCAGCAGATCAACACCAAGCCGGCGCTCCAGTGCTTTGAGTTGGTGACTGACCGCAGGCGCACCAACACCCAGAGCCCGGGCTGCGCCGCGCAGCGTTCCTTCCTGAACGATCGTCAGAAAGACTTCGATACCTGCGATCGGTGCACGCGCCATTATTCAATTCCATACAATCTAAAAGTTAGAAATCAACTTCTAATCGAACAATCTGTAAGCCGCTACGTTTGTTGCCATGAAGACCAACAACGACCACGGGCGGCCTGACCGCGTTGCACTGGGGGTCAGCCTGGTGCTGCTGTCGACCCTGCTGACATCGCTGGCTGAAGTGACCTTCCGCTATGCCAGTGGTGAGGGACTCGTCTGGCAATACTTCTTCTGGCGCTCCCTCCTGTCGGTTCCCGTTCTGCTTGCGATCGCCTTCGTCTGGGGCGAAGGCGCCGCAACAGTGCTGCAGGCGCTGCGGCCCTGGCCGCTTGTGCGATCTCTGCTCTTCGTTCTCATGTTCATTACCGTCTATGCCGCCCTGCCATTCATCCCCCTGGCAACCCTGGCTGCAGGGCTCTACACATCGCCGCTGTTCGTCGCAGCCTTGTCACCCTTGGTGACTGGCGAGCCCGTCCGCTGGCGTGGATGGTTTGCCATAGCACTGGGATTTTCAGGGGT
>CALSLK010000030.1 GCA_943787175.1 uncultured Alphaproteobacteria bacterium | reverse complement strand
TTCCTCTCCGCCGTCGAGAAGGATGGCGACTGGACGCTGATCCGCCGCAAGGACGGCAAGGACCACAAGACACTGAAAGCCCGCGAGCTGTGGGACCAGATCGCCTATGCCGCATGGGCCTCGGCTGACCCGGGCGTCCAGTACGACACCACGATCAACGAGTGGCACACCTGCCCCAACTCGGGCCGCATCAATGCCTCGAACCCGTGTTCGGAGTACATGTTCCTGGACGACACGGCCTGCAACCTGGCCTCGCTCAACCTGCAGAAGTTCCGCGCCGCAGACGGCACGCTTCGACGTCGCAGCCTTCGAACATGCCGTGCGGCTGTGGACCGTGGTGCTCGAGATCTCGGTCATGATGGCCCAGTTCCCGTCCCACCAGATCGCCCAGCGTCTCCTACGACTTCCGCACCCTGGGTCTGGGCTTTGCCAATCTCGGCGGCTACCTGATGGCCTCGGGCTACAGCTACGATTCAGACGAGGGCCGCGCCTTCTGTGCGGCCATGAGCGCGCTCATGACCGGCGTTTCCTATGCCACGTCAGCCGAGATGGCCGGCGAGCTGGGCGCCTTCCCGCGTCACGGCGAAAACGCCGAAGAGATGCTGCGTGTCATGCGCAACCATCGCCAGGCGGCCGTGGGCGGTCAGGACAACTACGAAGGCCTCAGCATCATCCCGTGGCGATCAACCACGAGCACCTGCCCGAAAAGGCCTGGGCGAAGCATGCCATCCGCTGCCTGGGACCTGGCGGTTGAGCTCGGCGACAAGAACGGTTACCGCAACGCCCAGGCCACCGTGGTCGCCCCGACCGGCACCATCGGTCTGGTCATGGATTGCGACACCACCGGCATCGAGCCCGACTTCGCCCTGGTGAAGTTCAAGAAGCTCGCCGGCGGCGGCTACTTCAAGATCATCAACCGCACGGTTCCCGCCGCGCTCAAGAACCTGGGCTATGACGAATCCAGGTCGAACAGATGATCTCCTATGCCGTGGGCCACGGCACCCTGTCGAAGCACCCGGCGTCAACCACGACGCCTGCGCGCCAAGGGCTTCACCGACGATGTTCTCGAAACCATCGAGAATGCGCTGGGCAGTGCCTTCGACATCAAGTTCGTCTTCAACAAGTTCACGCTGGGCGAGGAATTCTGCGCAACGCCCTGGGTCTGATCAGAAGCGCAGCTCAACAGCGAAGGCTTCTGCGTTCTCACCGCCCTGGGCTTCAGCCGTGAAGACATCGACCTGCCAACACCTTCTGCTGCGGCGCCATGAGCCTGGAGGGTGCGCCGCATCTGAAGGACGAGCATCTTCCGGTCTTCGACTGCGCCAATCCCTGCGGGCGCATCGGCAAGCGGTTCCTTTCGACCGACAGCCACATCCGCATGATGGCGGCGGCCCAGCCGTTCATCTCCGGCGCCATTTCCAAGACCATCAACATGCCCAACGGCCAGCGTCACGGAATGCCAGGAAGCCTATCAGCTGTCCTGGAAGCTGTGCCTGAAGGCCAACGCGCTCTACCGCGACGGCTCCAAGCTTCGCCAGCCGCTCTCAGCCCTGAACCTGGGACGACCTGGCGCGAGGAGATGGAAGAGGCCGCAACGCCAGTCCGAAGCGACCAGATGATCGCCGAGAAGGTCGTCGACCAAGATTGTCCATCAGGGCGATCGCGGCGACCGCAAGCGTCTGCACAACCGCCGCAAGCGGCTACACCCAGAAGGCCATTGTCGGCGGCCACAAGGTCTACCTGACGCACCGGCGAGTACGAGGACGGCAGCCTGGGCGAGATCTTCATCGACATGCACAAGGAAGGCGCCGCCTTCCGCAGCCTGATGAACAACTTCGCCATCGCCGTCTCGATCGGCCTGCAGTACGGCGTGCCGCTCGAGGAGTTCGTCGAGGCCTTCACCTTCACCAGCTTCGAGCCCTCGGGCATGGTCGAAGGCAACGAGACCATCAAGATGGCAACGTCGATCCTCGACTACCTCTTCCGCGAGCTGGCGATCAGCTACCTCGCCCGCGACGACCTGGCCCATGTCGAGCCGGCCGACCTGATGCCCGATACCGTGGGCCGCGGCGATGCCGAGGAAGACATGTCCGGGAACGATGAGGGCATGGTCGAGGTCAACAAGCTGCTCCAGGCCTTCACCAGCAACGGCTTCACCCGTGGCCGCCTGCGGGTGCTCGACGGCGGCCTCCAGGGCGAGCTTTCGCCCGGTGCCGCCACCGGCGAGGAAATGTTCGAGACCGAAGCGGCCTTCGGCAACGTGTCGGTCGCGGCTGCGTCCGGTGCTGCCGTGGCAGCCATCACGCTCGACGAAACAGAAGTGGATCCGCGCACCGAAAAACGGATGGCAGCGCGGATGCAAGGCTACGAGGGAGATCCGTGCGGAGACTGCGGCAACCTCACCCTGGTCCGTAACGGAACGTGTCTCAAGTGCGTAACTTGCGGCTCGACGAGCGGTTGTTCCTGACAACCGTCTCGCCCGTTGCAGACTTGGGCGGTCCACCCCTACACCCGTAGGACGACCGCTCAGCTCATGGTGTGTCCTCCCTAAACTAGGGGTGTGCTTCGGCACACCCCCTTTTTTCGACAGAAACGTCATCCCCATCGAAACTCAACTCAAACATAGCAATGACATCGTCCGCCATAAACTGGGCTGAAACCGGACGCGGCACGCAATTCTGGTACCGTTCCTTCGTTTGGCAAAAAACGATATCCTGAATCGTTTGAATGACTCCGAGCTTATCACGCCCGCCCTTTGCCTGAACAGGAATGACCGATTGTGTCCCACGTGTATTGACACCGACATAGAGTTCATCGATCTCAATCTGACCGTAGTTGGCGATCTTCGTACGAAGGTGATTTTGCAGCGAGTAAGCCGTGATCCCTAGGAAGAGATCAATCAGCCTGTTGTAGCGAATCTTTGCAAGGAGGCCTGCTCGTCTCCGAGGGCATAGTTACGAATGATTTCCGGAGTAGCATCGGGAATCTTGCGGACAAGTAGACCCGCTGTTGGAACAATATGAGCAACACGAGACAATCGGAAACGATAAATTGCGTCTCCGGCACCTAGGATCAACCAGTGCATACCTTCAGGCTGCGTTTCGAGAATATCATTCGGTAGGGGACGGCGATGGCGGTAAGTGTAGATAACATCACCCAGATTGCGCGGCACACCTACTCCGTGCATTTTACCGGTACTGGCTATCTCATCACGTTCGAATGTGAACTCCTTCCCCGATCCCCGATAGTGTTTGCGGAAGATCTCAGAGATGATCGTTGCGTACTGCTTAGCTGAGCTACCTTTAGCCATCTTTCACAAAGCCATTAGACGTTCGCGTTCGATGTCAACCTGCCTGCGTTTGCGTGCGCCACTCTTCCTATCACGTCGAGAGGGTGGTGCCTCGACTCCGAAGTACTCTGCAGCTTGAGTGAGATCAAACCATAGGAGCTTCGGGTCGCCCAGAGCAACGATATTGTCTGGCCGCACGGCGACAGCGCCCAGCGCTTCCCGCACTTTGGTAGCAATATGACGAGCTAATGGGGGTGGAACGGCATTGCCAATCTGTCTTGCGCCATGCCACTTGGTCGCGTGAAAGCGGAACCAATCTGGAAAACCATGCAGGCGCGCCATTTCACGAACTGTGATGCACCGATCATATTGGTAGTGGATTGGACGTGGACTGGTGAACGCGCCGCGTGCGCCATCGGTGCCCGCGCGAAGGGTGTTAGAGACACCGTCTTTGGAGAGTCTGTAGAAACGGCTAATCGGTTCAACTTTGCCTTGATCAGTTTCATGGAATCTCCTCCGCGAAATTGACGTGTGCTCTGTGCGAGCACTTGAAGTAAGAAGGTCAGGATTCCACTCTCTTATTTCGCCAAGAAACCAAGAGTCATTGCGTAAGCAACGAATTTCAGCGGCATAGGCGGTTGGATAGCCGTATTGGGCGCTGGAAACAGCGTCACTCGCCAAGAGTTCTTCGAAACCATTAGCGTCAGGAGGGTGACTGAGTGCGTCATAGCAGCTTGGTCCACTACTAAGACCTGGCACAGGCTTTCGTCCATCAGCAAGGTTAGTTGTTGGAACTGGATAATCAGGTAGCACTTCACCCTTTCTCGCACCCAAGAGAATTAGACGCTCGCGAAACTGCGGGACATCGAAGTGCCCTGCATTCAACACATGCCAAGTGACGTGACCCCCAGCTTTCCTCCAGCTGGGATTAGAGCCGGGCGTTTATTTTGCGCATGAGCGCGGTTGAAGCAATGGGTTGCGTAGCGGAGCCCGTAGGGCGCAGCGAAGCAGGCCATTGCTTATCCAGTTCGGCGGCGAACGCCACCGGGGTTTCGTATCCCAGGGCCGAGTGTGGTCTCTCCCGGTTGTAGTCCTCCACCCAGGCTGCGATCTCGACCCTTGCATGGGCAAGGTTCAGGAACAGGGTCTCGTTGAGCAACTCGTCGCGCATGCGACCATTGAAGCTCTCGACGTGGCCGTTCTGCATCGGTTTGCCCGGTGCGATGTAATGCCACTCCATGCCGATCTGGCCGCACCATGCCAGCACCACGTTGCTCGTGAGCTCCGTACCGTTGTCACTGACGATCATGCCCGGCTTGCCCCGTCGTGCGATGAGTTCGGTCAGCTCGCGCAGCGACACGGTGCCCGGAGATCGACGTGACGGGCACAAACGCCGCCAGTGCACTCCCTGGTCACATCAGTCGACCACGTATGGGCACCCGGAACCGCCTTCCCGACGCCATCTGGTCGTGAACGAAGTCCAGGCTC
Source organism: uncultured Alphaproteobacteria bacterium (assembly GCA_943787175.1). Taxonomy (GTDB): domain Bacteria; phylum Pseudomonadota; class Alphaproteobacteria; order SP197; family SP197; genus SP197. The sequence goes on along the minus strand of CALSLK010000030.1, from coordinate 54,949 downwards.
CAGCGCTGGTTCGGCAGGGCCAGCACCGGAGCAGGCGCCCTGGTCCCGACAGCACGCCGGCGGCTGCGTCGCCGCCTGACCGCCAGTCCTTCCTCACGATAGAGCCGCTGGACCTTCTTGTGGTTGATCATGACACCTTCCCGGCGCAGCAGGATATGCAGACGGCGATATCCGAACCGGCGACGCTGGTTCGCCAGATCGCGCAGCTTCTCGCGAAGCTCTGCATCATCGTCCCGGGTGGAACGGTAACGCACGCTCTTGCGATCGGCATCGATGATACGGCACGCCCGCCGCTCGCTCATCCCATGACGGGCCTGGAGATGAGCGACAGCTTCCCGCTTCGCCGCGGGCGTCACCACTTTTTTGAAAGAAGATCTTTCAGCGCGGCCTGATCCAGCATCGCTTCAGCCAAGAGCCGCTTGAGCTTGGCGTTCTCACTCTCAAGCTCCCTCAGACGACGGGCCTCAGAGACCTCCAGCCCGCCATACTTCGACTTCCAGTTATAGATCGTCGCTTCAGACACCCCGTGCCGGCGGGCCAGATCAGCGGTCTTCGCACCCGCTTCCGCCTCCTTCAGCACACCAATGATCTGTTCCTCAGAAAACCTCGTTCGCTTCATCGTCTGTCCTTCCATAAGGGCCAGACTCTAATCAAACGTGAAGTAATCCAGGGGGTCACGTCACGACCAACTCGGAAAACTTGGAAGCTAGTCCCTGTGGATCATTCAATTCACGCATTGAATCTAGTCGCGTACACCATCCTCTAGGCTTCATGCGTTCTAATTTTGTTCTATAGTGCGGACTGAGCCAAGGAAAATCTATCTGTGCAACGAATTTTGATAACGACTAGCTAACTTTCCGACCTGAATCTGTGACATCGGATCAGATTTTCCATTGAACTGTTCCCCACACTATTACTGGACGATGCGGCCTTTGCCCTAGCGCATGGCGTTCGGTGGGCAGCTCATCTCGTTCGGCTTGATGAGCGCAATATCGATCTATCTCTCCCTCTTACGCGGCCTTGGCGATGTCGTAGCTGTTCTGCATGCGCATGAGCGTATCCATGCGAACACCGAACGCCTTTTCGATCCGCAGGGCCATACCCGGGGACAGGGACGAGCGTTCGTTGAGGAACGTCGACATCGCCGCGGGTGTGATGCCCAGTGCCTTGGCCGCATCAGTCACCGAAAGTTCCATCGGTTCGACAATCTCGGTCTTCACGAAACTGCCAACCTGCGACGGGCTCTTGAGCCTGTATCTTACGGGCCGGTTCATCGCCACCTCCGTTCGGTGGTAGTCTTTACCATCGGGGCCGATGAACGCATTCTCGGCATCATCGATCATGACTTCACCTGATCGATCGGAGAAGGAGCAATCCACCATGAACCTGGACACCGATAAAATCGACAATGCGGTTCTCGCGCTCTTGGCCTTGACGTTGCATGATGGTGACCGGGCCTGGAAGCAGTTCGACTGGGATGCACTGGACCGGCTGCATCGCAAGGGCCTGACCGATGATCCGAAGAACAAGGCGAAATCGGTCGTGATGACCGAAGAAGGGCTGGCAGGGTCCGCAGCTCTGCTTGAGACTCAATTTACACGTACGGACTGAGGTTCTCCTTGCAAATCCGCTGATCCAAAGTCATATGCCTTATACGAACATAACAGGTACATATAAGATGCCAAAGCTGAGATCAAACTTTGACTCCACCCCACACCCACATCTTGCGACCGCCACACCCCTCCACCACAACCCCTACTGTGCACGGGGTTGAACCCGGAAAAACACGGGAGAGCCCCCTCCCCGCTATGACAGCCTCAGTTCACAAACCGCGGCATCACCCTCTCGGCGAACAGGCGCAGGGTGGTCTTGGCCTGCTCGAAGCTGAGGCCGGGCACGTTGAGGAAGAGGGCCAGGTGGCGGCAGCCCAGTTCGCCGCGCAGGCGTTCGATCTTCCTGACGGCCGTTTCGGGCGAGCCGACGATGATGAGGTCGTGTTTCAGGTTGAACGTCAAAGGCGTCGAGTTCCATGTCGCCGTCTTCCAGTTCGTCGGGGGTCACCAGGCCCTGACGCATGCGGTAGATGTTGCCGCTGGCCCATTTGGTCAGCCGCTCGATGCCCGGGCTGGGCGATGCGCGATGGCTTCCTCATCGGTTTCGGCCAGGCAGATCGTGCGCATGATCGCGACATCCTCGCCCACCGCAAACGGGTCGCCCGTGGGCCTGGCCGGCGACCCTGGCATAGGCCTCCCAGTTCTGGCGGATCCGCCCCACGGAGAGATGCTGGCACATGGTGCCGATGCCTTTGCTGGCATGCCATTCGACCGAGGGCACGGATTCCGACATGGCGGTGATCGGCGGGCGCGGCTTCTGATAGGGGCCCGGCTGGATCGAGAGCTTCACGACCTCGCCCTTGGCGTCATGAAAGCGCTCGTCATGGGCCATGGGGTTGGCTTCCTGCCAGCCCGGCGCGGGGAAGGTGTGGAAGCGGCCCTTGTGGCTCCAGGCCTCCTCTGTCAGCGCGGTCATCAGGATCTCGACGTTTTCCTCATAAAGCGCGCGGTTCAGCTCGCGCTCGCGCCGGTCGCCGGCCTCGTGGAAGTTCTTGCAGGCGCGGCTGTTGATGCCCGGCGCAATGCCGATATCGACGCGGCCCCGGGTCATGTGGTCGAAGGTCGCGATGTCCTCAGCCAGGCGGATGGGGTGCCAGTCGGGCACGATCAGGCCGCATTGGCCGAAAGCGCAGGCGGTCGCTGTAACGCGCGCAGTCGGCACCCAGCAGCAGCGGGTTGGAGCCCGAGCGGTACCAGCCGTCCCAGGCAAAGTGGTGTTCGGCCAGCCACAGCCCGGTGAAAGCCCAGCTCGTCGGCCAGCTCGACGGTCTCGTGCATCTCGTCAAACAGCGTCTCCCAGGGATAGGGATCGCCGACGTGATAAAACAACGTGCTGTCGAAGCGCATGAGCGGCCTCCCGCCTGTGGCGGCAGAACGCTAGCAACGCGCGCCCGGGCCCTGTCGATGCACTCTACGCCTTGTTGCAAGCGCGAACGGGCTGTGCTGCACTGCACAACGAAGCTTCACTCCAGCGGTTCCCACGGTCATGCGCACGGTCAGAACGGTTTCGGACTTACGCCAGACGCTCCAGGCATGGCGCGGCGATGGCGACAGCGTCGCGCTGGTGCCGACCATGGGCGCGCTCCACGACGGCCACCTCTCGCTGATCCAGATTGCGCGCAGGGCCAGGCCCGGCGCACGGTGGTGAGCCTGTTCGTCAATCCCCGCCAGTTCGGCGCGGGCGAGGACCTAGCGCGCTATCCCCGCGACGAAGGCCGCGACGCCGCGCTGATGCGCGAAGCCGGCGCGGACCTGCTGTATGCGCCCGAGGCCAGAGGCGATGTATCCAACGCGGGCTTTGCCACCACGGTTGCCATGGAAGGCCCGGCGCGAGGGCATGGAGGCCGATACACGCGCCCGGGCTTCTTTGCCGGCGTCTGCACGGTGGTCTGCCAAGCTGCTGCTCCAGGCCGGCGCCGATTGCGCTGATCTTTCGGGGAGAAGGACTATCAGCAGCTCATCGTCGTGCGCCAGTCTTGTGGCCGATCTCGACATCGAAACCAGAATTGTTGCCGCCCCCACGGCGCGCGAACAGACGGGCTCGCACGCTCCTCACGCAATGCCTATCTCGATCAGGGCCAGCGTTCGCGTGCACCGCGTCTTCACAGCGTGTTGCAGGAAGCAGCCGGAGCCTTGGCGTCTGGTGCCCCGCCCGCCTCCACGCTGGATGATGCGCGCCGCGCCCTTGGGGATCACTTCGACGCCCTGCATTATCTCGAGTGGCGCGATGCCGAAACGCTTGATCGTGCGACCCTGCTGGATCGTTCCAGCCGCCTGCTTGCCGCGGTGCAGCTGGGGACCACGCGCCTGATCGACAACGTGGCGGTATCACCTGCCGGGAAGACAGTCTGAGATGCCACGCACAGCCAAGAAATCACACCTGCCGGTCAAGGAATTGCTGGGCCCCAAGGGCGGCATGCCCATTGTCGGCCTCACGGCCTATACCGCGCCAACGGCACGGCGCATCGACAGCCATGTCGACTTCATGCTGGTGGGCGATTCTCTCGCCATGGTCATCTACGGCATGGAGAACACGCGCAACCTCGACCTCGACACCATGATCCGTCACGGCCGTGCCGTCGCCCAGGCTGCCGAGCAATCCATCGTGGTTGTCGACATGCCGTTCGGTGCCTATGAGCACAACCGCGACAAGGCGCTTTCGAACGCCCAGCGCGTCATGGATGAAACCGGCTGTGACGCCGTGAAGATGGAAGGTGGCGCAGAGCTTGCCGGGACGGTTGCGGCAACGGTGGCAAAAGGCATTCCCGTCATGGGCCATATCGGCCTGATGCCCCAGCGCGTGAGAAGTGCCAAGCAGTTCAAGAGCAAGGGCCATTCGCCCAGCGCCCGCCGCCGCATCCTGAATGACGCTGCCGCGATTGCCGAAGCCGGTGCCTTTGCCATCGTGGTTGAAGGGGTCGTCGAAACCCTGGCGCGTGAGATCACCGAACAAACACCTGTCTCGATCATCGGCATCGGCGCTTCTGTCGCCTGCGACGGCCAGATCCTGGTCACCGAAGACATGACCGGCATCTTCGACAGCTTCAAGGCCAAGTTCGTCAAACGCTACGCCGAACTGGGCCAGGCCATGGAAGTCGCGGTCGCCGAATATGCCGAAGAAGTGCGCACCCGCCAGTTCCCGTCACCGGAACACACCTACAAGACACGCACCAAGAAGGCGGTTCAGAAGTAACCTCAGCCCTCTTGCGCCTTCTCCTTCAGCCGTGTCTCGGCTTCGGCAGACAAGCGGATGTTGAGTTCACGCAGCTGCTGGTTCGAAACTGTGTTGGGCGCACCCATCATCAGATCCTGAGCCTGCTGGTTCATGGGGAACAGCGTGACCTCGCGGATGTTGGGCTCATCGGCCAGCAGCATGACGATACGGTCCACACCCGGCGCAATGCCACCATGGGGCGGGCAGCCATACTGGAACGCGGTATAGAGCGCGCCGAAGCGGTCCTCCACGTCCTGGGCGGTGTAGCCGGCGATCTCGAACGCCTTCACCATGGTGGCAGGTTCGTGGTTACGGATCGCGCCGCTGGAAAGCTCCACGCCGTTGCACACGATGTCGTACTGGAACGCCAGGATATCGGGCGGATCCATGGTCTCCAGCGCCTCACGACCGCCCTGGGGCATCGAGAACGGGTTGTGGCTGAAGTCGATTTTCTTGGCCTTCTCGTCGTACTCGTACATCGGATAATCGACGATCCAGCAGAAGTTGAAGCTGTTCTCTTCGATGAGTTCCAGCTCCTGGCCCGCACGCGTGCGCACCAGTCCGGCAAGGCGTTCAGCCTCATGCTGTTCCGTGCAGGTAAAGAACACCGCATCGCCATCGCCGACACCGGCAAGCTCGCGAATCTGGTTCTGCTCGTCTTCGCTCAGCAGTTTGGCAATCGGGCCCTTGCCCGCGCCGTTCTCGAAGATCACGTAAGCCAGCCCCTTGGCGCCGTTGTCCTGGGCAAAGCCGATCATCTTGTCGAAGAAGCTGCGCGGCTTTGCACCGGCACCCGGTGCCGGAATCGCGCGCGCCACAGCACCCTTGGCAATCTGCTCGCGGAAGATCTTGAATTCGGAGTTCGCAAACGCCGCGGTCGCATCGGCATTGACGATGGGGTTGCGCAGGTCCGGCTTGTCGGAGCCATATTTCAGCATGGCATCGGCATAGGCGATGCGCGGGAACGGCATTGGCGTCACCGGACGGTCGGCAAACTCCTCGAACACACCGTGCATGACCGGCTCGATTGCGTTGAACACGTCTTCCTGGGTCACAAAGCTCATCTCGACATCAAGCTGATAGAACTCGCCCGGCGAACGGTCGGCACGGGCATCTTCATCACGAAAGCACGGGGCAATCTGGAAATAGCGGTCAAAGCCGGAAGCCATCACCAACTGTTTGAACTGCTGGGGCGCCTGCGGCAGGGCGTAGAACTCGCCAGGATGCATACGGCTCGGCACCAGAAAATCACGCGCGCCTTCCGGGCTCGAAGCCGTCAGGATCGGGGTCTGGAACTCCGTAAAGCCGCCATCGATCATGCGGCTGCGGATCGACTGAATGACACGCGAACGCAGCACGATGTTTTTCTGCATCTGCTCACGGCGCAGATCCAGGAAGCGGTAACGCAGGCGCACATCTTCTGGATAATCGACATCACCAAAAACCGGCATGGGCAGCGTTTCGGCCGCCGACAGCACCGTGAATTCAGCGATGCGAACTTCGACGTCGCCGGTCGGCACGTTGGAGTTTGTCGTTTCGGGCGAACGCGCAACCACAGGCCCTTCGATCGTGACGACGCTTTCAGGCCGGATTGCTTCAACCCCCGGGAACGTCGCACCATCGGTCTCAATCACACACTGGGTCATGCCGTAGTGATCGCGCAGATCGACAAACAGCAGATTGCCATGGTCGCGCTTGCGGTGGACCCAGCCTGAAAGGCGGACGGTTTCTCCAACATGGTCGCGGCGAAGGTCGCCGCAGGTATGGGTGCGGTAGCGATGCATGGTTTTATGCCCGGAAACGTGATGTTGCACCCGGCCTCGCGCCGGGGCGCGTAAACCACACGCTGGCCCCTGTTTTGTCAAGGATTCTGCACGGTTTTGTGCGATTCCCACCGCTTGGGGCCCGGATCGGGACTGACCGATGGACAATCGGCCAAAACCTTGTAGGAACACTGCCATGACAGTCATGACCGATTCTGCCGAGGTCGCCGCGTTCTGCGCCCGCCTCAAATCCGAAGCCTATGTCACCGTCGACACCGAATTCATGCGCGAGCGGACCTATTACGCCCAGCTCTGCCTGATTCAGATCGCCGGCAAGGACGAGGCTGTTGCCATCGACCCGCTGGCGCCAGGCATTGACCTTGAGCCCGTGCTCGACCTCCTGGCCGATGAGAACATCCTGAAGGTGTTCCACGCGGCCCGTCAGGACCTGGAAATCTTCTATCAGATGAACGGCAAGGTTCCGCATCCAGTGTTTGATACCCAGGTCGCGGCCATGGTCTGCGGATTTGGTGACCAGATTGGCTACGAGGCCATCGTGCGCAAGGTCCTGAACAAACAGGTCGACAAGGATTCCCGCTTTACCGACTGGCAGCGCCGGCCTCTGACCGAAAAGCAGGTGACCTATGCTCTGGCTGACGTCACACACCTGCGCAACGTTTACGAACATCTGGCCGGCGCGCTGGAGAAGAACGAACGCACCAGTTGGCTCGAAGCCGAGATGAACATCCTCACCAGCGAGAGCACCTATCGCGTCGATCTTGATGAAGTCTGGCGCCGCATCAAGATCAAGGGTCGCAAGCCCCGCCAGATGGTGATCCTCAAGGAACTCGCTGCCTGGCGTGAAGAAACCGCACAGCGCAAGGACATCCCGCGCATGCGTGTCATCAAGGATGACGCGATCGTCCAGATTGCAACGCAGCAGCCCAAATCAGCCGATGAACTGGGCAACATCCGCATGGTGCCCCAGGGCTTGGCCAGAAGCGAAGATGGCCGCAACCTGATGGAAGCACTCGGGCGCGCCATGGCTATCCCCGACAAGGACCTGCCCCAGCGCGAAACCAGTGGCCGACCACCTGTCGATGCCCCCGTCGCGCTGGTCGACCTGATGAAGACCCTGCTGCGCGCCAAATGCGAAATGGAAGGCGTTGCGCCTCGCCTGGTCGCAAACATGGCCGATGTCGAACGCTTCGCTGCTGAGGATAACCCCGACAGCCCTCTCATGCAGGGCTGGCGTTATGACGTCTTCGGACGTGACGCCCAGCGCCTGAAAGAGGGCAAACTGGCCCTGTCTCTGGAAGGCGCATACCTGAAGCTGATCGAAATCTAGACACGTTCCTCCGATTGTTGTCACATGGTCCCAGGGGTTGAATCGCCGCCAGACATGGGCGCGGCGGACACATCAAGGGGACGAACCATGCGCAATCGGATTACTCATCTGGCACTGAGTGTTCTGGCCGTTATCGGCCTGGGTACCGGCGCAGCGATTGCCGCCGAGTGTACGGCCAAGGTCGCAACGGCAATCACGGTCATTGACCCCGCCGTGTGCAGCGAGCTCCATGATGCAATCCGCGATCCTGCCGGCGTGCCGCTGGGCCAATACGAAGACATCTACAGCCGTTACTTTGACAACTGGTGCCACCGCGACACCGATCAGGGCTGGGTGCGCGACGTCACGGTTCGTGACACCGGTCCCTTCACGTCCATGTTCATCGATGGCGCCTGGCACTCTCAATACAACGGAACACACTCGCCTGTCGTGATCTGGTATTCGCCCGAAATGTACGCCTGGATGCAGGAGAATCGCGCGCCCGAGGACGAAGGCTTTGGCCCCGATGCAAGCCCGGTCCCCGACGGCGCCATCATCGTCAAGGAGATGTTCCCGTCACCAGCCAGCGCCTGCCGCGACACCGACGCCGAGCATCTGTTTCCAACCAATGGCGCCGCCTTCATGGTGCGCCAGTCCAGTGCTTCTGCAGATGGTTGGTTCTGGGGCTACCAGGGCTGGGCCGAGGCCTATCTGGATTGGCCCGCAGACAACGACAGCAATACCCTGCCCGTCTCCGGGCTTGGCGCATACTGCGTGAACTGCCATGCCTCGGCGCGCGACAACGGCACATTTTCCGCGCTCGACAACATTACCGGGACGCCACACAGCGTCACGATGTTCCTCGACGAAAGCCCGACCGATATCGCGCTGCAGGGTTCGACAGCTCCGGCGGTGCCTTCGTTCCATGACGCGGTCGTCAATCCGACCGATCCGGCTGACCGGATCGGTGAGCCGGCCTTGGGCTACTCTTCTGACTTTGCGGAGGCCTACCCTTATCCCGGCGATGACGCGCCATCGCTTGAAGCACGGCTGCTGATGCCGTCGCAAACCTACGACCACGTTTTCATGCCCGAGCATGTTGACCCCGAAACCGGGCAACTCCTCACATCAGACCAGTGTATCGGTTGTCACGACGCCGGCAGCACCGGCCTCTACTTCGACATGACAGCAGTTGACAGTGCCACCGGCAGCTTAGTCAACCTTTCGCCATACGCGACCTGGAGTACGTCGCCCATGGGGCTGGCCGGGCGCGATCCCATCTTCTTTGCCCAATTGGCAAGCGAGACCCAGACCTTCCACGCCGATCAGGTTCCCCTGGTCGAGAACACCTGTCTGGGTTGTCACGGTTTCATGGGTCAGCGTCAGTACGATATCGACCAGCACGCTGAAACCGGCACCTGTGGCTCGTTCAATCGTGAGCTGGTTTCGGCCGTACCATGGCCAAGCGATGCGCCCGAAGCAGCCAACGCCGACTATGGCGCGCTGGCACGTGATGGCATCTCTTGCATGTCCTGTCACCGCATGGTGTTAGGGCAAGAAGACACGGCTGCTGCCGCAGAACTCGCTGAGAACGCCTGCGCGCTGGAACGCCAGGAATTGCTCAATGCCGACCTGACAGGTTTCGGCCGCACGTTTACCGGGTCCTACCTGCTCGGGCCGTCCGATGAACTCTACGGGCCGTTCAAAGACCCCACGACCGTGCCGATGCAGAACGCGCTCAACATCACGCCCAAGCACAACGCCACGATCCAGGAGGCCGAACTCTGCGGCACCTGTCACACGGTCCACCTGCCGGTGCTGCACAACGGCGAAACCATCGGTCAGATCTATGAGCAGCTCACCTATTCGGAATGGGCTTTCAGTGCCTATCGCGATGGCACCTCGCCCGACGGCGACCTGCCGCACGGTGCTGGTGATACGCCAGAGACCTGCCAGCAGTGTCATATGCCAAGCGTCAACGATGACGGCTCCCCAACGCTCTCGAAAATCGCAAGCATCCAGGAGTTCTCAACCTCAGGCGAAACCGCCTTCATCGCAGGACCGGACGCTATCGATGTTCCTGTGCGCGAAGGCTTTGCCCGTCATGATCTCGTCGGGCTCAACCTGTTTCTGATCATGATGGGCCAGCAGTTCCCCGACGTGATGGGGATCCGCACCCAAGACCCCATGATGGGTACCAAGGCCATAGACCCGCTTAACTACACCGCTGATCAGATCGTCCATCAGGCAGCCAATGCCACAGCAACGGTCAAGGTCACGGATGTAACCAACACGGATGGTGAGCTTGAGGCCACCGTCACAGTAGAAAACCTTGTGGGCCACAAGTTCCCGTCGGGCGTCGGCTTTCGTCGCGCCTTCCTGTCGTTCGAGGTTCTCGACGATCTGGGCCACGTTCTCTGGGCCTCGGGCCGCACCGACGGCATGGGCCGCCTGATCGACGAAAATGGCAGCACGATCGCTGGCGAGGTCTGGTGGGAAAGCGATTGCAGCAGCCGTATCGATGCCGATGCGCGGGTGCATCAGCCCCATTTCCAGGTGATCACAGCGCAGGATCAGACACAGATCTATCAGGAACTGGTGAGCACCCCCGGTGACGGCGAAAACCCGCAATGCGGCCTTGGTGGCGAGCCTGCAGGCCAACTCACGACTTCATTCCTGTCGATCTGCACCGAGGTCAAGGACAACCGCCTGCTGCCCCACGGTTACCTGCCGGAAGACCAGCGTATCGACATTGCGCTAGCACTGGGCGCCAACAAGGAAATGGCGATCGATGCCGGCTCAACCGCGGTGGGTGACGATCCCGACTATGCCGATGGCGCAGGAAGCGGGACCGACAGCCTGATCTATCGCATTCCAGCCAATGCCCTTGACGGCACGCCTGCATCAGTTCGCGCTGAGCTCTATTTCCAGGCGACGCCACCCTTCTACCTGCAGGACCGCTTCTGCACGGCCCAGGGTGATGATCGTGACCGGCTCTACTTCATGACGGGCCATCTCAATCTCGACGGCACCATCGCCGAAGACTGGAAGCTGCTTGTCGCGGGCACAGAAACGGTTGCCGTGCCCTGAGACTGATGAACTGTGTAGGGGCTTTGCGCGTCTGACGCGTACGTTCCTTTTCTAGAGCGTCCCGCGGAAACTGCCACCGTCCAGGACCAGGTTCTGGCCGGTAATGAACCCTGCATTGGCACTGGCCAGGAAAGCGCATGCTGCGCCGAACTCAACGGGGTCACCAAAGCGTTTGGCAGGATTGCCCAGCGCTTCACGTTTCATGGTGTCCTCGAAGCTTTCGCCGGGCTGACCGCGTTTGGTCATCGTCTGCTTCAATCGGTCCGTGTTGAATGGACCGGGAAGAAGGCCGTTGATCGTGACGTTATGGGCCACGGTTTCGCGCGACAGGCCGGCACAGAAACCGGTCAGCCCGGCGCGGGCACCATTGGACAGGCCCAGAATCGGAATGGGTGCTTTCACGGCTGCCGACGTGATGTTGATGATGCGCCCGAACCTGCGCTCGATCATCCCGTCAACCGTCGCCTTGATCAGCATGATCGCAGTCAGCATGTTGGTATCGAGTGCCTTGATCCAGTCATCACGATCCCAGTCACGGAAATCACCCGGCGGCGGACCACCGGCGTTGTTGACCAGGATGTCGGGATTTGGGCAGGCAGAAAGCAGGGCTGCCTGCCCCTCTGGCGTTGCCACATCGCAGGCAACTTCCGATACCATTACCTCAGGAAACGCTGAGCGAATCTCTCCGGCGGTTGATGCAACGGTTTCTTGTGTGCGTCCATTGATCACAACGTCGCAGCCTTCCGCCGCCAGCGCTTCGGCACAGGCGCGGCCAAGCCCCCTGCTCGAAGCACAGATGATCGCCTTGCGACCTGTCAGACCGGTATCCATGATCAGCTATCTCCCCATTCCAACTCGCTTTGCGACGCTTCCAGAACGCGTCGCGCCAAGGGCACAGTAATGGCGCGCCGTTCCGCCAGTGACAAGGTGTCGAGTGCGGCCACAGTCTGGCCAATGGCTGCAAACGAGCGTTCCATGCGCGCGACCAGATAGGCCACGACATCGCCGGGAACGCGGAGCTGGCGATCCTGAAACTGCTTGGTCAGCACCGCTGCAATCAGTTGATCATCAGGCGGCCCAAGCTGCACTGCAGTCATTGCAGCAAGCCTTGAGCCAAGATCAGGTAAATCGACGGGCCAGCGTGCAGGCGCTTCCCTGCCCGTCAACAGCAGGTAACCCTTATCCTCGCGAACAAGGTTGATGACATGGAACAGCACGGTTTCATCAACGCCCTGGTCACCGTTCTCAATGACCAGTGCGGTTCCCTTGCCAGGCCAGGTTTCAAGGAACGTCTGATCAAGCTGACCTGCATCCAGACGTTGCGCATCGCAGCGCCGCTGCCAGACGTGCGAAAGATGGGTTTTTCCGGCACCAGGCGGGCCGTGAACTGCAAGGATTCGCCCGGGCCAATCAGGCCAGCGGTCGATCCAGGCCACCGCGTCACGATTGCTGTCTGCAATCAGGAACGATTCTTCACCCAGCGCCGGGCGATGTTCGAATCCCAGGACAAGCTGATTGCTGGCCACAGCGCTCACAAAGGCACGATAAGCCAGGTATTCCCCTGTGCCGTGAGGTTGAGCCCGACTTGACGCAAACCAGTGCGAAGTTGCTCAAAACTGCCGACATAACGCAGCAGGACGCGCACACGATCCACACCGACAACCAAAGGCAGGCTCTGATTAAGAACGGCAGGACGTGCCAGGAGATTACGAATCTCGACCCATTCAGCAAGGCTGCGAATGGGAATTTCGGCCACCATCACCGCATCAGGGCCCGTCGGCGCCGTGGTCGCAACCGACCAGAAGTTATCAAGGCTGACGCGCGCCTGTGCCACACCAGCGGCATAGTCGCCAACGGCCACTGCCCCCCCGGCATAGTCGCTTGTGCCCTCAACCGGAGCGGTCGAGATCACAACCGTGCCATCGGTGACTATCGTTTCTGTGCTGCCGGCAGGTGAGATCGGTTCAGGCCGGTTCACCGGTACGATTGTGCCGATCGGTCCTTCGTACCAGGTCAGGGTCTGTTCGAAGCTTTCGCCATTGGCGCGTGCGATAGCAACCAACACGCCGTCGGCGCGATAGCGAGAGATCAGACCCTGCATGGCTGACCAATCACCACTGACCGCTCCGGCTTCATCAATCGCCAGCAGGTCATCAAGATCGGCAACCGGTGCAACAACAGGAACGACGTGTCCAGGGCTTCGGTCCCGTTGCCAGGCAGTAAGCCAGGGGTTGCCGCCTTCAAGCCAAAGAACGTGGCCATCGCCGGTATCAAGCACGGGAAGCACAAGCAGCGTTGGTGTTGGTGCAGAGGCGTGCGCCACGCCAGAGGTTTCGAGCCAGCCCAATACCGCATCGCTCCGGAATCGCACGGTTACCAAAGCGCGATAGCGGCCCGTGGTAATCTTCTCGTCGGCAAATTCCAGACTCTGAACCATGGTCTGCAAGGTCGCGCTGTCAGGCTGTCCAACCTGTGAGGCGTTCACCCCAGCCATGGAATCGATCAGACGGTTCCATGCGATGATCTCGGCGGAGCGCAAGGCAACCTGCTGCGCTGCCTGTGCATCGCCGGCGGTTTCGTCCACAGCGACATCACGAACCGTGAACACCTGACCAGCCGCAAGCGCTTCGTTGGTCCAGAGCGCAACGGTGAGCAGCCCGATTAGAGCGGTGGTGACGGCAGCCTTGCACATGGCGCGATGGTCTCTCATTGCAAACCCGGTTTCTTGACGTATGTTTCACCCACACTAACAGAGCCCATGGCGCGGAGCGAGACTGCATGACAGGCCTGACCTACAAAGAAGCCGGAGTGGATATCGACGCCGGTGACAGCCTGGTTCAGGCGATCAAACCCATGGCCCAATCGACCGCTCGCAGCGGCGCTGACGGCGCGCTGGGTGGTTTTGGTGCGCTGTTTGATCTCAAGGCTGCCGGTTTTGTTGATCCGATTCTGGTATCGGGTACGGACGGCGTCGGCACCAAGCTGAAGTTGGCGATCGAAGCCAATGTGCACGATGGCGTCGGCATCGACTGTGTCGCCATGTGCGTCAACGATGTCATCGTCCAGGGCGCAGAGCCCCTCTTCTTCCTGGATTACATGGCGCTGGGACGCATGGACCTTGAACTGGGCAAGTCCCTGGTGGGCGGCATTGCCGAAGGTTGTCGGCAGGCTGGATGTGCCTTGATTGGCGGAGAATCTGCAGAACTTCCGGGCCTCTACGCCGATGGCGACTACGACCTGGCCGGTTTCTGTGTCGGTGCTGTTGAACGCGAAGCCATGTTGCCGACACCTGACATGCAGGCCGGTGATGTCCTCCTTGGTCTGGCGTCCAGCGGTGTGCACTCCAACGGCTTCTCCCTCGTGCGCAAGGCTCTGAGCCTTCGCGGTGTAAGTCTTGAAGACGACGCCATGTTTGCACCTGGAACCACGGTCGGCCGCGCCTTGCTGGAACCGACACGGATTTATGTGAAAAGCTGCCTTGCCGCGATTGCCACGGGTGGTGTGAAGGGTCTTTCCCACATCACCGGCGGTGGCCTTTCCGAGAACATTCCACGCGTGCTTCCTGCCGGACTTGCAGCCCGACTGGATGCCGGAAGCTGGCAGGTTCCAGGCATCTTTGGCTGGCTGGCGCGGGGCCATCAGGGCAGCACGATTGGCGCGGCCGAGATGGCGCGCACCTTCAACTGCGGCATCGGCATGGTGCTGGTGGTTGCGGCGGACGAGGCAGATCATGTTGCCAGCGTGCTGACTGAACATGGCGAGACGGTGTCGCGCATTGGCGACCTGATCACAACGCAGGACGAGCCCCATGTCCAAATTGATGGGCTGGACGGCGATTGGCTGGCTGGATGAAGGTCGCGGTCTTCATATCCGGGCGCGGAACGAATCTTCAGGCCCTGATCGATGTCTGCAATCAAGACGACACACCTGCAGAGATCGCGCTGGTGGTGTCGAACCGGCCCAATGCCCAGGGTCTGCAACGCGCTGCAGCGGCAGGTATTGCAACCGTGGTGGTCGATCACACGACCTTCGACAGCCGTGAAGCGTTCGACAAGGCGCTCGACACCGCCGTGCGCCGGGCCGGGTGCGAGTTCATTTGTCTGGCCGGTTTCATGCGCGTGCTGACCGATGACTTCATGCGCGACTGGCGCGACCGCATTCTGAACATCCATCCAGCAATCCTTCCTGCCTTCCCCGGACTGAACTGCCACGCCCGCGCGATCGAGGCTGGCGTCAAGATTACGGGCTGCACGGTTCACTATGCCCGCCCGGAACTCGACAACGGGCCGATCATTGCCCAGGCCGCCGTGCCGGTAATGCCCGACGACACTGAGGAAACGCTGGCCGCGCGCATCCTGGAATCCGAACACCGGATCTATCCCATGGCATTGAAGCTGATCGCCCAGGGCCGCGTGCGTGTGGTCAACGAAATCGTGCGCATCCAGGATGTCGATCTTGCGAACGGCGAGTTGGTCAACCCTGCTTCAGCCTGACGCCGACCGCTCAATAACCCCGTACGGGATCGACAATGTTGATGAGCGGTTCGCCGGCAAGATGACGTTTGAGATTTTCGGCAAAGTGCTCGAGCGAGCGCATTTCCCAGCCTTCGAAGGTGGCGCAGCTGTGGGGCGTGATCATCACGTTGGGCATGTCCCATAGCGGATGGCCGGCGGGCATGGGTTCGGGATCGAAGACGTCGAGCGAGGCGCCGGCGATGTGGCCGCTGTTGAGTGCAGCCATGAGGTCATCGGCCAGAGTCACACCACCGCGCGAGACGTCGATAAGGCATGCTCCGGGTTTCATGGCGGCGAACGCTGCAGCATCAATCAGACCAATGGTGTCGGGCGTCTTGGGCGTGGCGACGGCGACATAATCTGCCTGGGCCAGTGCTTCGTGGAGCTGATCGGTGCCATAGACCTGATCGACGTTTGCAGTCGGCTGTGGATTGGCGCGTGTGCCGACGATACGCAGACCCAGCGAAGAGCAGAGGCGGGCAATGTCGCGGCCGATATGACCCAGTCCGACAACACATACGGTCTTGCCCCAGACGTGGCCGACATCCTGCCAGGCCCAGACATGCTCGGCCTGCCGGCGGGCAAAATGCGGGTAGCTCAGGGTCAACGCGATGATCGATCCCAGCACATGCCAGGCCAGTGACTCGCTGGCGACCCCGGCCCCGTTGGTGACAACGAGCGATTCGGGATCCCATTTATCCAGGTGATCCACGCCGACACCGCCAACCGCCAGCCATTTCAGGCTTTGCGAGCCAAGAATTGCAGCGTTGGGATAGGCCATATCCTCGAACCGGATATGGAACTGCACATCCGGCGCGAAATGTTCCATGGCATCGGGCAGGCCGGCATAGCTGTCACAACCGGCAACGTCGATGCCGTCGGGCACAAGTTCCAGCAGCCTTGCCTTCAGGGGCTCAGGCTCATCATGGTGAATCAGGATGCGCATGGCCGGCTCCCGCTTGTGTCACCCCGGATCGGCAATGCTGTGCATCTTGACCGGGATGACACTTTCATTGGAACTGCTTCAGCCGACGATTTCGGTGCCTGAGAAGAAGTAGGCGATCTCGATGGCGGCGTTTTCGGGCGAATCCGAACCGTGCACGGAGTTTGCTTCGATTGATTCGGCAAAAGCCTTGCGGATCGTGCCTTCGTCGGCCTGTTCAGGGTTCGTGGCGCCCATGACTTCGCGGTTCTTGAGGACGGCGTTTTCGCCTTCGAGAACCTGCACGACGACCGGACCTGATGTCATGAAGGCAACGAGCGAGCCAAAGAACGGACGTTCCTTGTGCACACCATAAAAGCTCTCGGCCTGGGCCTGGCTCATGTGGATGCGCTTCTGGG
The DNA here is from genome assembly GCA_943787175.1 of uncultured Alphaproteobacteria bacterium. Classification (GTDB taxonomy): domain Bacteria; phylum Pseudomonadota; class Alphaproteobacteria; order SP197; family SP197; genus SP197. The sequence goes on along the minus strand of CALSLK010000030.1, from coordinate 38,087 downwards.
CGACGATGCGCAGGCCGGCACCTTCCAGCATGGCGTTGACGCTGCCGGTCAAGTTGCGGCGGGTGGCATCGGGCTTGATGATCGAGAAGGTCTGTTCGGTCATGGTTGTAATCCGTTTGTTGGGTGTTCAATTACGGGGTTGAAGACGCATGAATTCGCGGGCCTTATAGAGCACGGTGTCGCGGCGCGTCCACCCCGGCGCGAAGCCGCTGTTTCACGTGAAACGATACGCGAACATCGCAGAAATTTCAGGGAGACCAGACCATGTCCGAAACCTTTTCCGCCGAAGGCGGCTGTTCCTGCGGCCAGGTGCGTTACCGCGTCACGGAACGCCCCCTGTTCGTCAACTGCTGCCACTGCACCTGGTGCCAGCGCCAGTCCGGCAGCGCTTTTGCCATCAATGCGATGATCGAAAGTGATCGGATCAAGCTGCTGGCAGGCACGCCCGAAGGTATCGAGGTTCCCACGCCCAGCGGCAAGGGCCAGACCATCATGCGTTGCCCCAACTGCAAAATCGCCGTTTGGGGCCATTATGGCGGTGCTGGCGACGATCTCGCCTTTTTGCGCGTGGGCAGCCTGGATGACGCCACCGCGCTGGAGCCTGACGTCCATATCTACACCAGCACCAAGCAGCCTTGGGTTTCCCTGCCTGAGGGCAAACCTTCGTTCCCCGAGTACTACAGCGCCAAGGAAATCTGGCCGCCAGAAAGTCTGGAGCGCATGGCTGCCCTGATGAGCTGACGCGCCATGGCAACGACCGGCTTTGTTGCCGAAGGTGGCTGTACGTGCGGCACGGTGCGTTATCGGCTGGATGACGACCCGATCTTCGTGCACGGCTGTCACTGCACGTGGTGTCAGCGCCAGTCGGGCAGTGCTTTTGCCGTCAACGCAATGATCGAGACCGACCGAGTGACCGTGCTTTCGGGCAAGCTTGAGGAAGTCCCCATTCCCTCGCCCAGCGGCAGGGGACAGAGCATCCTGCGCTGCCCCTCCTGCCGGATCGCCGTGTGGAGCCATTACGCCGGGAACGGCCAAAAACTTGCCTTTGTCCATGTTGGCACCCTGGATGACGCGGGCCGGATCGCGCCCGACATCCACATTTACACCAACACAAAAATGCCGTGGTTCACCCTGCCCGCCGACAAACCTGCTGTGCCCGGTTACTATCGCGCGAGCGAGGTGATGCCGCTGGCAAGCCTGGCGCGCATGGCTGCACTTGGCGATTAGCAGCAGGGCGAACCAGGGAACCGGGAAGTAAAACGCGGGTTCAACCCCATGCACCGTGCATCTTGTGTTTGGCGCCTCAGAATTTCCACAAGACATGGTGTTGCTCGTTTTCCTGCCTTTGAGGTTCTGGCAATCGACACCGAGGAAACACACAGACGCCATTGCGTTCCCCTCCTGTTCGCCTCTGCAGTTTCAGCCGGATTACCGGCCACAGCAAGGGTGCGCTCACGAAAAACGGCAACGAGAGGTTCTGGATGGTGTGCATGGGCATCGTTACCTCTCGCAATGAGAGATCAGAGGTGAAGCCTGCCAGGAGTCGACGTAGAATGAATGCCACGACGACGAACCCGAAACTGATCAGGTTCGTAGCAACCCCGAGCACGGAGTTATCCATGTCCGACATCGATTTTTCACGCGCCAACTATGCTGTCGATGTTGCCAGCATGGATCTGCCGGTTCTGGCTGACCACGGCATGACGGTGGTTGAAGGAAGCGGCGAGGTTCGCCACCAGACGCTCAGCGTCAACAGAAAGCTGGGTATCGAGCGTGGTGTCTGGGAAGCTGCCGAGGGTGTGGTCGAGGATGTGGAGGCCGACGAGTTGGCCGTGGTGATTTCGGGCCATGCGACCATCGAGTTTCTGGATGGGTCGGCGCCACCGGCGGAGCTGAAGTCTGGTTCGTTCTGCATTCTCAAGGCCGGCACCCCAACGCGCTGGACCGTGCACAAGCGCCTGCGCAAGGTCTATCAGACACCATGGTCGGGCGACTGACCTGGTCGAACTGTCGGGTTTGCCGACCAAGCTGTGACTCCAACGCCTTTGGGCTGTCTGGCGTGGCCATGCCCGCGCCGGACGCGGGAAGTTGTGTTTTTTCGTGCTCGAGGCGAGGAAAATCCGCCCTTGTTACCCTTTGTTACACAGGTGGTATGCCGCTGTTGCATGGGCACCCAACATCATGGTGAACGCGGCCCAACAGGGAACAACGTCCCGGGCCGAACATCCTCCGCCACCATGGCGGGCGCAGCGTCTGATGGGTCCGGGCGCTATGCAGAGCCCAAACAACAGGACCCGATGGCTGGAACAGACAATGCAGACAAATTTCGCAGAGATGGTTGGAACCGCCGACGCCGTATTAGCCGGCCACTTCCTGGACACCGACACAAGCCATGCGTTGAATCAGGAATGTCGCGAGCTGACCCCGGAACTGGGCTTGTCTCCCGACACAACAAAAGAGGCATCTGCAGGCCCCGTGTCCCGTCGCCTGGGGCTGCGTGACGCAAGATGCATCAGCTGGTGCCATGACCGACGCGTGGAGCTGCATGAGCGCAACGGCTGGACCCATGTCCCTTGGTTTCCCGATTTGCATGGCCGAATCTGCATCCGCCGGACCAATGACCATCGATCCGGGAATGTGCCTTACCGAAGCCACAGCCGCGGCCTAACCGGCATCCATGACGCCATGGAACTGCATTGCCGGGAACGCCTGACCGATCTCAAATCAAGAGGCGTTACTGACGACCTCAGCCGGCGCCCCGGGTGTGAACCTCACCCGGGGCGCTGGTTGGTGACTCCTGACCCTGGAACACAGCCGTTGATCACGGATCCCTGCGGGCTGCGACCATGGTGACATTGACGAGGTAGAGGCTGCCCAGAAGCAGGGTCAGTGCAGTCCAGATCCACCAGCTGTGCTGTTCGGCAAAAAAGATCATGCCCGCAGCAATCGCCAGAGGTGTGCCAAGGAAGGTCCACGTCGAATAGAAGACAGGACCCTCAAGCCGGATGGTCTCGAAACAGGCAAGCCAGAGGCAGAGGTTGAAAACCACAAACACCGGCAGGGTCCACCAGAGACCCGCGTTATCGCCGGTGAAGAGCCAGAGCTGGTCGAGCCAGAGGACCGGCAGGACGAGCATGGCAGCCCCCAGGATGAGCATGGCGCAGACGGCAACGGCGGAATCGACCTCCGGGGGCTTGTCGAAGGCGACGAGGTTGGACCAGACCGACCAGCTGATGGGCACGGAAAGGGCCACCAGGACCCAGGGCAGCATCTCACGCGAGGGCAGGCTGGCCTGGGGAAGAAGGATGAGGGCAAGCCCACCGATCCCGATCAGGATGCCGACGAACCTCTTGGGGTGAAACCGCTCCAGAAGCAAGGCCAGAGCAATCAGATAGGTCAGCGCAGGTTCGATGGTGAAGACCAGACCCAGGATGCCGACTGGAATGTTGGGCGAGGCCAAAGTCATGCCCAGAAACGGGATCAGCAGACCGAACAGCGCCGAGGTCGCGTAGTAACGCACATGCGGGACGCGCAAGGGTATGGGCGTGCGGCGCACCGCAAGAATGACCACGAAGACCAGCCCGGTCGCTACACATTGCCAGAACACCAGGCCCAAAAACGGCACGCCGGCGGAGGTCACGACCCGGAGCAGGCAGAAGAATCCCGTGGTAGGCACTGCGACCCACATCAACAGCAGGGCGCGCCGCACGAGGGGCGTTAACGTTACTGCTGACATGGCGCGGAAAACTCACCTGTTGGACCGTGTGGGTCGCGACCCTAGAGCACGTTCACACGGACGATCCATAGTTCAACGCCAGAACGTCCTTCAGGCGTTCGTGTTTCACGGCTGCATCCGCAATGGCGATGAGACGCGGCGTGGCGGTTTCGGCCCATGTGCGACCGGGGTTGTCCCAGTGCATGAGGGCGCAGGTGTAGATATCGAGTGCGCTGAAGCGTTCCCCCAGGAACCAGGGTGAGCCGGCAGCATCGTGCCAGATGCCGGTAAGCCTGCGGTTGTAATCCCAGACCGCCTTCTCGAACGGAGCCTGCGCTTCCTTGACCGAGACGAAGCGGGCTGGGTCATCGGCATAAGTGTAGGTGGGGTGGATATTAGCCGGGAAGAAAACGAGCCAGCGCAGGAAGGTGTTGCGTTCGGGCGAACCCGGCTCGGGTACCAGATCGGTCGAGCCGGTGAGATCGGCCAGCGCCAGGGTGATGGCGACACTTTCGGTCATGATCGACCCGTCAGGCATCACAAGCGTGGGGATCTGCGAGAGCGGATTGACGGCCTTCAGGCGCTGCCGGGCCTCTGCATCAGAAAACAGTTCACCGACCTGAACGAATTCGTAGTCCAGTCCATAAAAGGCAAGCTGCGCTTCGGTGAGGACCGATCCCCAGCCGCGATTTCCGTAGAGCGTAAAACGGGTCATGGAGTGGTGTCCTGATTGCTGGTTTCTTCGTTGGCCTGAGCCTTCTTTTCCCAGCCGCCACGTTCGGTCTGCTGCCAGTAGGTGAGCGCAAGGCCCGCGTCCTTCTGGGTTTTCCAGCGTTGCCGGGCAGCGGCAACGGCGGCATCGCTGGTCCCGTCGAACATGTCGATCATGCGCGCGAACGCGGTCGTGTTGGCGCTTTCCATGCCATCGACCAGAACGAGAAGGCTGGCGTCGTTGGGGTTTTGATCTCGGTCGGTGAGGTAGATGGGCTGGCGTTCGACTGCACCGTCCTTTTCACAGCCGTGGGGCAGGAAGCTGGCGGGGTCGTAGTTCCAGAGGACGTCGTTGAGCTGTTCGGTCCGTTCGGGTGAGCCGGTCAGCACGAGCGCCTTCATGCCCCGCTCGACGGCCTTCTCCAGGAGTTTGGGAAGGGCGCGTTCGAGCGGGCGTGCGCTGGAGGTGGTAGAAGCCGATCTCGGTCATGAGCGTGGCGACGTGTAGCGGTGGGGTATGAGGGCACCAAGTGCCCCTGCGCACGATGACGGCACGTTTCTGCATCGCGAGCGCGGGGCGAGATCCCGGCATCGGCGGGTCGCGTGGCTCCCCTGGCGGGGATGACCGCTTCCTGGTGTCACGCCTCGTAGTTGTCGGCGACGAAGCGGTCGAGCAGGCGCACGCCGTAGCCGGTGGCGCCCTTGGGCGTGACGGCCTCGTCGGACTTCGTCCAGGCGGTGCCGGCGATGTCGAGATGGGCCCAGGGGGTGCCTTCGACAAAACGCTGGAGCAGGATGGCGCCGGCGGTGGAGCCGGCTTCGCGCGCCTTGCCGACGTTTTTCATGTCGGCGATGTCGGAGTTGATGTCCTTGTCGTAGCGATCGCCCAGCGGCATGCGCCAGAGCTCCTCGCCGGTCGCCTTGCCCGCAGCGGTGAGCGCGGCGGCAAGGTCGTCGTCGTTGGAGAAGAGGCCCGCCTGGTAGCTGCCCAGGGCGACGATGATGGCGCCGGTGAGCGTGGCAAGATCGATCACCTGTTTGGGCTTGAAGGTTTTCACCGTGTAGTAGAGCGCGTCGGCCAGCACGAGGCGGCCTTCGGCATCGGTGTTGATCACCTCAATGGTCTGGCCCGACATGGTGGTGACGACGTCACCGGGACGCTGGGCGTTGTGGGACGGCATGTTTTCAACACAACCGATCACGCCGACGATGTTTGCCTTGGCCTTGCGGGCGGCCAGAGCGTGCATCAGGCCCGTGACACAGCCGGCACCGGCCATATCGAACTTCATTTCTTCCATGCCGGCACCGGGCTTGAGCGAGATGCCGCCGGTGTCGAAGGTCACGCCCTTGCCGACCACCGCGAGCCAGGGGTCGCCTGGTGCGCCGCCTTGCCATTTCATGGAGACAAGCTTGCTTTCACGCTCGCTGCCCTGGCCGACGCCCACCAGTGCACCCATGCCGAGCTTGGTCATTTCGGCTTCACCGAGCACATTGACCTCGACGCCGAGTTTGGCGAGTTCACTGGCACGGTTCGCGAATTCTTCAGGGAAAAGCGTGTTGGGCGGCTCGCTGACGAGATCGCGGGTAAGGAAGACGCCGTCGGCCAGATTCTGGAGGCGGGCGAACTTCTCTTCTGCCGCAGCCGTGTCATCACAGACCATCGTGACCTTTGTCACGGTGGGAAGGTCAGAGTCCTTCTGTTTGGTGCGGTACTGATCGAAGCGGTAACTGCGCAGACGCATACCATGCATGAACGCAGCAACATCGACCGGCGTGTTTGTGGGAATGGCAACGTGACGCGCACCCGACTTGTTGACGTGTGCCAGTGTCATGCCGCCGAGGTTCTGACGGTCGAGATTTGTATAAGCCTCGTAGTCGCCAGCACCGACAGCCACGATGCGCTCTGCCTTCATGGATTCCGGTGCCAGGATGTCCAGCATCTGGCCCTTCTTGCCCTTGTAGCGGCCAGTGCCCACGGCACGTGCAATGACGCCGCCTGCGGTCTGATCGAGCTTTTCAGCCGTGGGGAACAGCTTGGGGCCCTCGGCAATGGCGGCGATCACGGTATCGGCATCGTCGGGAATGGCGCTGGCAAAGGTGAATTCGATCATGTCGTCAATTCCAAGGTCAGGGCCCATCTTGCGGGGGCATTGTGAGGTGTCAGGGACTTTAGCGGAACGTCGCGCATTGTGAAGGGTTCACGATGCGCAGAAGGCCTGAGAAAACCGCGCTAGGTGCCTGTTTTATGGGCCTTCTTGGCGTATAGTGAATTTTACACGAGGCTCTTTGTGGCCTGCCACGATCAACCGGTTCCCAATCACTGCAACCAGAACGGCGCGTGCGCGAGCATACGGTCTATATCTTCAAGCATCTGGCGGCGACCACGGGCATGGTGGTGGCAGCGCTGACCGGTGTCGTGTGGCTCTCCCAATCCCTGCGTTTCATCGACTTCATCGTCAACAAGGGCCTGTCGGTGCTGAGTTTCCTGCGCCTGACGATGCTGCTGTTGCCTACGGTCATGATCGTGATCGTGCCGGTCGCGACCCTGTGCGCCGTGATCTATGCCTATAACCGGCTGACCGCCGACCGCGAACTGGTTGTTCTACGGGCCGCAGGGATCGGGCCCTGGGGGCTGGCAAGGCCAGTCCTGATGCTGGGCGCCATCACCACGCTGATCGGTTATGTGCTCTCGCTTTACCTGATGCCGGCCGGCTTCCGCACGTTCAAGGATGACGAGATCGTGCTGCGAACGGATTTCTCACAGGTCCTGTTGCAGGAAGGTGTGTTCAACACCCTCACAGACGAGTTGACGGTGTATGTCCGTGCGCGCGGCGAGGACGGCAAGTTGCTCGGCATTCTGGTCCACGACAGCAGCACGCCCGATACAGCCGTGACCATGATGGCCGAATGGGGGGCGTTGGTGAACGGTCCCAATGGCCCGCTGTTCATCCTGGGCGAAGGCAATCGCCAGGAGATCGTGGGCGAGGAACGAACCCTGCGCATGCTATATTTTGACAGCTATACGCTGGACCTCTCGCCCTTGGCCGAACAACCCGGCGAACGTTATCGCGAGCCCAAGGAGCGATTTCTCAACGAGTTGCTGCGCGCGCCTCAGACCGCCAGCGAGGAGCAACACCGCGACGAATTGCTGGCCGAAGCCCATCGGCGGATCGTGACGCCGTTGAACGCCATGGCGCTGGCCATGATCGGTCTGGCCGCGATGATTGCAGGCGAGTTTGACCGTCGGCGGCAATGGCCGCGCATCGCCTGGGGCATTGCCGGTGGACTTGCCTATATCGGAATCTCGTTCACGCTGGGTGGGCTGATCACCAAGAACCCGCTGGTAACGAGCGTCTACTACCTGTTCCCGTTGCTGGTCTGCCTGGTCTCGAGCTGGGTCATGACGATCAACCGTTTCAAGCTGCCCTTTGCCGGCAGCCGCCGGACTGCCGGGACCTGAGGCGGGATCATGCGCATCTCCCCCCTGCTCTCACGCTACATCGCCAAGCGATTTCTCTCGTCGATCGTTCTTGTGTTTGGCGTGTTGATCGCCGTTGCCTTCCTGATCGACGTGTTGAACCTGGGCGACCGGGCATCGTCACGCGACGAGGCGGGTTTTGGACTGGTGCTGGAAATGGCGCTGTTGCGCCTGCCATTCCTGGCCCAGAAGGTCCTGCCCTTTGCCATGCTGTTCGGCACGATGCTGACCTACATCTGGCTGACCCGAACCCACGAATTGGTCGTGACGCGCGCCGCCGGGGTGTCGGCCTGGCAATTCCTGCTGCCCTCCCTTGCCATTGCCCTGGTGCTGGGTGTCTTCCTGATCACCGTGTTCAACCCCATGGCTTCAGCAATGGTGTCGCGGTTCGAGCAGTTGGAAAGCCAGTTCCTGCGCGGGCAGAGCAGTCTTCTGGCGGTCTCGCCAGGTGGCCTGTGGCTGCGCGAGGGCGACGGCGTGCGTCAGTTCGTGATCCACGCCAACCGAGTCTCGTCGAGTGGCACTGATCTGGGCGATGTCATCATCTTTGCGTTTGAGGACGATGACCGTTTTGTCGAACGGGTCGATGCCGAACGTGCCCTGCTGCGTGATGGATACTGGGAGCTCCAGGGCGTTCTGGTGACGCGGCCCGACGCGACGGTCGATCGCTATGATGTGTTGGAAGTGCCGACGGAACTGACCGTGCCGCGCATCCAGAACAGCTTTGCCTCACCCGACACAATGTCGTTCTGGGATCTGCCTGACTTCATCGCGACCATGGAGGCGGCACGATTTTCGGCCCTGCGCCACAAGATTCACTGGCATGCCATCCTGTCGATCCCCTTGCTTCTGGCCGCCATGGTTCTGGTCGCTGCGACCTTCTCCCTGCGCCTGACACGACGCGGCAGGCTGGGGCTGTTCCTGCTGGCGGGCCTGGGATCGGGGTTCCTGCTCTATTTCCTGTCAGACATTTCGCTGGCACTTGGCATGTCGGGCAGTCTGCCACCGGTTCTGGCGGCATGGGCACCTGCGGCAATCTTTGCCATGATCGGAAGTGCGTTGCTGTTCCACATGGAGGATGGCTGATGAAGCGCCATCTTTCCGTCCTTATCCTGATCACCGGGCTGATGTTTGCCGCCTTGCCCGCGTTTGCCCAGGTCAACCCCGACGATGGCATTGTCATGCAGGCCGATACCCTGCGCTATGACGATGTAAACGGCATTATCACTGCGTCCGGTGATGTGGAGTTTGCCCATCAGGGGCGCATCCTGCAGGCCGACACGGTGACCTATAACGAGCCGGCAGACCTGATCACGGCGACGGGCAACGTGGTTTTGGTGGAAGCAACCGGCGAAGTGATGTTCTCCGAATACGCCGAACTGACCGGCGACATGCGTGAGGGCGCGATCCGCGGCATTCTGATCATGCTGGACGAAAACACCCAGCTTGCTGCCAACGGCGGACGGCGGGTCGATGGGCGCGTCACTGAACTGAGCCGGGCGATCTATACCCCCTGCGAAGTGTGCGAAGACAGCACGAACCATTCGCCGTTCTGGCAGGTCAAGGCGCGCCGCGTGGTGCACGACCAGTTGCTGCGAGACCTGATCTATTACGATGCCTCATTGGAGGTTTTTGGCGTTCCGATTGCCTATACCCCCTACCTGCGCCATCCCGACCCTACCGTGGAACGTCGCACGGGTTTCCTGACGCCGGTCTATGGCTCATCGAGCACGCTGGGCTACAACGTCCAGGTTCCCTATTACTTTGATCTGGCGCCCAACAGGGATGCGACCTTTGCCCCGATCATCACCGAGGAAGAGGGCGTGGTGCTGGTTGGTGAATACCGCGAAGTCACCGAGACCGGCGATTACATCCTGGACGGCTCGATCACCTATACCGATGCGCGCAACAACGATGGCACCAAGAAGGGCGGCGAAGAAGAACGCTGGTACATCAAGGGAGAAGGACTGTGGGAATATGACCCGACCTGGCAGTACGGTTTTGATCTCTACCGTGCATCCGATGACACGTACCTGTCGCGCTACAGCTTCGATGAAGCAGACACCCTGACTTCGGACGTCTATGTCGAGGGTTTCAACGACCGGACCTATGCATCGGCCTTCGCTTACACGTTCCAGGGTCTGCGCCAGAGTGATGACCCCAGTGAAATTCCCGTTGTTGCGCCGCTTCTGAACCACAACCTGGTGACCGACCCAGACGAGGACGGGGCCTTCTTCACACTCGACACCAACGTTCTGGCGCTTACACGCAGCGAGGGCACAGATAGCCATCGCCTGTCGGTCAAAGGCGCCTGGGAGCGCCCGCATCTGACCGGCAATGGCCAGATCTTTACGTTCCGTGCCTCCCTCAGGGGCGATGCCTATGAGGTGAACGAGGTCAATGTGGGTAACGGCCAGCCAACGGAATCGGGTTTTGTCGGGCGCGTCATTCCCCTGACTTCGCTGGAGTGGCGCTGGCCGCTGGTGCGCCAGAGCGGCAACACGCAACAGCTGATCGAGCCGATCATCATGACCGTGTGGAGCCCAAACGGACAAAACCCCGCACGCATTCCCAATGAGGACAGCGAGGAATTTGCCTTTGATGACATCAACCTCTTCACCGAGAACCGTTTTCCGGGACTTGATCGCGTCGAGGGTGGTCTGCGCATCAACTATGGCGTGCGAATGGGCGTTTACGGCCTTGGCGGGGGACGCAGCGAGTTCATGATCGGCCAAAGCTGGCGCGAACGCGACGATGACACCTTTGGCCCGCAAAGCGGCCTGGACGGGCATTTCTCCGACTATGTCGGACGTATTCTCATAAATCCTGGAGAATATGTCGACCTGCTCTACCGGTTCCAGTTGAGCGATGAGAACTTTACCTTCCAGCGTCAGGAACTCGGCCTTGGCGTCGGGCCCGACTGGGCCCGCCTGAATCTGACCTACATCCAGCTCAAGGATGTCGCCAACAATGTCGTCGACACCAACGGTGAACGCCAGCAGATCACAACAGCAGCAACGCTTGAGGTCCTTGATGAATGGACGCTGCAGGGCGACTGGCGCCAGGATCTTTCAGGCGGCGGCACGATTTCCTATGGCGCGTCTCTGGTTTATGAGAACGAATGCATTGCGATTACTGGCAGCGGTGAACGGCGATTCACCGAAGATATTGGAATCAGTCCGGAGACGATCTTCTTCGTGACCGTGCAACTCAAGACCCTGGGATAGGTGCTGGATATGCAAATTCTCCAGCCTTTGAGGCGGCGATGTCATGAAAGCGCCTTGATTTCGGCCTTTCACTCTTCCATGGTCCGCGCTTTCCAAGAACCAACTGTCATGTTTGCCCAAACAAAAGCCCTCATCTGCCTTATTGCCCTGATTTCCGCGTTCGGTGCGCTGACCCTTGCGGGCAGCGATGCGCGTTCGCAGGATGCCGTGCGCATTGCTGCGGTCGTCAACGACGATGCCATTTCGCTGCTCGATGTCTATGAGCGCACAGCCATCATCTTTGCGACCACGGGCCTGGAGTACACGCAGGAAACGGAACGACGGATCATTCCCCAGGTGCTGCGCACCCTGATCGACGAACGCCTGCAGATGCAGGAGGGCGCGCGAGCTGGTCTGGACGACGTGGAAGTCAACTTCGGCCAAGTCTATCCCATTGTGGAGCAGAACCTGGGCATCCAACCTGGTCAGCTCCAAGCCTTCATGGCCTACAACAATCTGAACATCGAATCCCTGAACGATCAGTTGACGGCCGAGATCGTCTGGTCCGAACTGGTCGACCGCAGAGCGCAGCGCGAAGGTATCACCGACGCCGACATTGATGCCGAGCTTGAACGGCTTCGCGCAGCAGCCGACCAGCCTGCCTATCTGCTGGCGGAAATCTTCCTGGCCATTGACGAGCCGTCCAAAGAGCCCGAGATCGAAGCGAATATGCTGCGCCTGCGCGACGCCATCGAATCCGGCGCCAGTTTCCCCATCATTGCGCGCCAGTTTTCCCAAAGTGCCAGCGCGATCGAGGGCGGAGACCTGGGCTGGATTGTCGAAGATCAGCTTGCCGAGGATCTGCGCGCCGTTGTGCCCCAGCTTTCCATTGGTGAACTCTCGCAACCCATTCGGGTCATCGGCGGGTTCAACCTGATCCTGATGCGCGAGAAACGTGTCGGGTTCGATGCAACACCAGACGACACGAACCTGACCATGCGACAGGTCATCTTTCCGATCGCAGAGGGTGAGACAGATGCCAGTGTAAGCCAGCAGGCTGCGTTGGCAGGCAGTACACTTGAAGTTTGTGGCGACCTCGATGCCCTGGGTGCGGCCGACTCCACCCTGGCCGTGGGCTCGGAAATCACAATCCGACTGGGCGATCTGCAGCCGACGTTCCGCGACGCGGTGACGGGGCTTGGCGCAGGCGAAGCAAGTGCACCGGTACGCACCGAACAGGGTTTCCACGTCATCATGGTGTGTGGCCTTGCCGACGCCGACAACGGCCTTCCCTCACGTGAGGAAATCCAGGCCAACCTTGAGACGATCCAGTTTGACCTGGTGGCACGTGGTTACCTGCGCGACCTGCGCCGCGTATCCTTCGTGGACATTCGCATATGAGTCACCCGCCGCTTGCCCTGACCATGGGCGAGCCTGCCGGGATCGGCGGCGAGATCAGTCTGAAGGCCTGGCATGCATTGCATCGCGATAACTGCCCCTTTTTTGTCATCGATGACCTGACGCGTTTGCAGGAACTTGCTGCAGCGACCGGACTTCAGACACCTCTGAGGCAGATTGAGAAACCAGACGAAGCAAGCACACACTTCCAAGATGCGCTTCCGGTTCTGTCGATTGGCGAGACAATCCGATGCGAGCCAGGCAAGCCGGGCCCGGGAACTGCCGGAGCCGTACTGCGTGCTATTCGTCGTGCCGTTGAGCTCACGATGGTCGGAGAGGCCGGTGGCGTTGTCACCAACCCGATTCAGAAATCCGTCCTGGCGGAAGCCGGTTTTGCACACCCCGGCCATACCGAATTTCTGGCTGAACTTGCCGGTGGCGGCGCCCGATCGGTCATGATGCTGGCAGGTGGTGGGCTGCGGGTCGTACCCGTGACGGTCCACATGCCGCTCTCGGAGGTGCCGCGTGCCCTGACCCGCGACCTGATTATCGAGACCGCCATGATCACCGAACAGGCCCTGCGCCGCGACTTCGGGATTGAGAAACCGCGCCTTGCCCTGGCAGGCCTTAATCCGCACGCCGGAGAAAACGGCATGCTGGGTCCAGAAGACGGAGCGATCATCCGGCCGGCGGTGGAGCACTTGCGGAATACAGGACTGGATGTGACCGGCCCCCTGCCCGGCGACACGATGTTTCATGAGTCTGCACGCGCCACCTATGACGTGGCGTTGTGCATGTATCACGACCAGGCCCTGATCCCACTCAAGACCCTGGCCTTTGACAGCGGCGTCAACACGACACTGGGCCTTCCGTTCGTGCGGACGTCCCCCGATCACGGCACAGCACTTGATATCGCAGGCTCAGGCAAGGCAACGGCTACCAGTCTGATTGCGGCCCTGCGCCTGGCCATGGAGATGGCGCAGCAACGGCGCAGACATGGCTGATCTCGATTCTCTGCCGCCCCTGCGTGACGTCGCCGACCGGCATGGTCTGCGCGCGCGTCGGTCCCTGGGGCAGAACTTCCTGTTTGACGAGAACCTGCTTGATCGCATTGTCAGCTTCAGCGGTGACCTCTCCAATGCTCATGTAATCGAAATCGGACCGGGGCCCGGCGGCCTGACCCGCGCCTTTCTGCGGGCTGGCGCACAACAGGTCACTGCCCTGGAGAAGGACAGGCGATGTGTCGCTGCCCTGCAGGAACTTTCGGAAGTCTCCAACGGCAGGCTGGAGATCATTGAAGCGGATGTCCTTGAGGCCGACCTGCCCCGCCTCTTCACCCAACCACCGGTCATTGCCGGCAACCTGCCGTTCAACATTGCGACCGAAGTGCTGATGCAACTTGTTGAATCGGGCATGCCCATTGCGCACATGTTGCTGATGTTCCAGAAGGAAGTGGGCCATCGCATTGCTGCGCAGCCGGGCAGCAAAAGTTACGGGCGCCTTAGTGTTCTGGTGCAATGGTTGTGCGCGGTGGAGGCTTGCCTTGATGTGCCCCCTGAAGCGTTCGTTCCAGCGCCCAAGGTTTCGGCCAGCGTCTTGCGCATCACGCCCCGTTCATGCCCTTTGTATCCGGCGCAGATCAACCATCTTCGTGCCGTGACCAAGGCGGCTTTTGGCCAGCGCCGAAAGACGCTGCGCAATTCGCTGGGGACAACATTTGCAGATCCGGTTTCTGCGCTTGAAGCCGCCGGCATCCGCCCGGATCTGCGCGCTGAGAAGATCAACATCAAGGGGTTCTGCGCGCTGGCACGTGTTCACCAGGATATCGTCGGCACCGATATCTGAAGCAATGCCTCTGGCGGTGACGACGATTCGATCCGGCAAAACTTGTGGCCACTGACGATTCTTTGCGCTACATCGCGCCTGACGAACGAAACGACGGAATGCCATGCTGTTCTGCATCATCTCTGCTGGACGACGACGTCCGCTGCGAACCGAGCCTCGGTCGCGGCGTGCTGTCCTTGTTTCGGGATGTACGTGGCAATTCTGAACCCAAGAGGGTGCCGGCACAGCCGGACCGAGGCGGACATGATCAAAACCGTCTCAATCCTTCAGGAGCAGAACAGTGTTTTCGATTATTGAAGAACGGGCAGAGGATCAGGACGCCGTCCTGCAACTTGCCAGACTATCCCTGGGCAACCGGCTGACCGACAGCCCGGCAGCGCGCATGCGCGCCGGAACGGAACCTGTGCCGGGCCTTTCCATGGTGGTGCACGAGAATGACCAGCTTGTGGGCACCATCCGTTACTGGCCCGTGCTGATCGGCGCGGGCACCAGGGCGATCCAGCTTGGACCCGTGGCCATTGACCCTGATCATCGCGGGCCGTGGCTTTGCCCGCATGCTGATCCGCTACAGCCTGGATCGCGCGCAGGCTTTGGGCCACCGTCTTGTCGTACTGATCGGCGAGCACGGCCTTTATCAGCGTTATGGTTTCGAACCCGCCCTGCCCCACGGCATTCTTCTTCCCGAAAGCAAGGACCGTGACCGGCTGCAGATTCTGGCCCTGACGCCAGGCGCCCTGGATGGTTTGTCGGGTGCTGTGTGCGGCGACAGCATTCCAAGCATGCCTGATCGACGCCTGATGGCCTGAGGTTGACATGGTTGCGGGCCGGCAGGGATGGTCTGATAGTTAACCATTCTTGCCGGGGCGCCATGACCACCATCGACACCACCGAAAATCCTGATCTGACGGTCACGGACGATAACAAACCCAACTGGAACATGCCCGACAATCGGCGGCATGGATTTCATAACCTTCATCGGTTGACGCGTTACAGCCTGAGCCTGCGGGCCCAGCGGGTCATGACCTTGTCGCGCCGGATCGATCTGCGCATTGGTGACATGGAATCCGTGCGCCGGTTCAGCCAACGCACGGCGTTTTCCGCGTTGGTCGTCATCAGAGGCCAGCACGTCCTGCACGAGGCCTATGCGGCAGATTTCGGGCCGGATCAGCCGCATAGCATTCAGTCGATGAACAAGACTGTCATGAATCTGGTCATCGGCCGCCTTGTGGAAGACGGGCTGATTGACCTCTCCGGCAAGGTTCGTGATTACCTTCCAGAAATCGGCAGCGGGTATGCAGAGGCAACCGTCCAGCAGGTCCTGGACATGAATGTCATCAACGACTTCACCGAGGATTTCACCGACCCGACCTCGACTTATTGGAACTATGAACCGTCCATGGGCTGGCGCCTGCCGCAGGGCGACTGGCAGGAACAGACGATCAAGGAATTTGTGACGGAGGTTCAGAGTGACGACGTCACGAATACCAGTGGTTTCATCCATTACAAAGACACCAACACGGACGTCCTGGGTTGGATCGCTGAAGTGGTTTCCGGGCGCACGATGCGCGAAATGCTGAGTGAGATCACCGACGCGGCCGGACTGGCCGGCAGTTTCCACACAAGCTGTGACCGCGAGGGGTTTCCCGTCCTGTCGGGCGGTGCAAGCCTGACAGCCCGCGACATGGCGCGATACGGATCGCTCTTCGTGCGGCGCGGCATGGGCGTCGATGGCAACCAGGTGGGCAGTGCTGCCTTTATCGAGGCAACGCCCGGCCGCGGTGTACCCCAACCACCGCCACGCGATCATCTGCGCTATTCGAACCAGACCAACACCAACGGGCGTTGGATCGGTCATGGCGGTTATGGCGGCCAGTACATGTTGTGCGACCCGCAAAGCGGCGTCGTGGGCGTGGCCTACAGCGTGATCGAGGACAAGGATGGTTATCCGCGGGACTATTACCCGCCGGTCATTGCCATGCTGGAAGAAATCGCCCTGCTAGCGTTCGACGACTGAAGGCAGATGGCTCAGCCCTCGTCCAGTTCGCGGCGCATCGTATTGACGAAGGGTGTCAGGCCGATCTGTCTTTCACGGCGTAGCCGTTCAGCGTGCAGGATGGATCGGACTCCGGTGATGCTCTGATCAATGTCTTCGTTCACCACAACGTAATCGTATTCGGGAAAATGGCTCATCTCATCGCTGGCTTTGGCCATCCTGTGGCGAACAACGTCTTCGGGATCCGACGCTCGATTGACCAAACGGCGATGCAGTTCTTCAGCCGAGGGCGGCAGAATGAACACTGAAACAAGATCGTCACGCATCGCATCGCCGAGCTGCTGAGCGCCTTGCCAGTCGACATCGAAGAGAATGTCGTGACCGGCGCCAAGGGCCTCTTCCACTGGACCACGGGGAGTTCCATAGGCGTTGCCGAAGACGGTTGCGTGCTCAAGCAGCTCATTGGCGGCGACCATGGCATCGAAGCGGGACTGGTCGATGAAATGATAGTCCGTACCGTTGACCTCGCCCGGTCGCATGGGACGTGTCGTGATCGAAACCGACATGTCGAGGTTATCGTCTTCTTCGAGCAGGCGGCGCGAAATGGTTGTCTTACCGGCTCCCGACGGAGAAGACAGCACCAGCATCAGGCCACGGCGGTTCACATCGGGCATCGCCCTACTCCACGTTGAGAGCCTGCTCACGCAGGCGGTCGATAGCGACCTTGAGATCGAGTCCGATGGCCGTGAGACCGGTTTCCGATGATTTGGAACAGAGCGTGTTGGCTTCGCGCAGGAGTTCCTGACACAGGAATCCCAGGCGACGGCCGGGCGCAGCCTCATCCCCCAAGAGATCACGCAAGGCTTCCAGATGGGTCTTCAGACGGTCGATTTCCTCACGCACATCGGCACGAGTCGCAAGGATGGTGACCTCCTGTGCCAGGCGTTCTTCCGTAACGGGGTGTTGCCCCTGGGTCATGTCGGCGATCTGGGCCAACAGACGCTCGCGGATATGGTCGGGCTGGGCGCCGGCACTTTCTTCGGCTGCGCTGACAAGGCCGGTGATCTCTTCGAGCAGCTGGTTCATGACAGCAAGCAGGCGACCGCCTTCAACGGCGCGGTTGGCGCCCAGAGCAGCCATCAGATCTTCCAGGCCAGCGCGCAGGGCCGTGATGGTTTCTTCATCAAGCGGCTCGTTGCTTTGGGTTGCCGTTTCCATGACACCGGGCAGACGCAGCAGACCATCCAGGCTGGGCGGTGCGACACCTTCCTGGTCGCCAAGCTCACGAGCCATGGCAACAATCTGGTCGAAGGCTTCACGATTGATCACCAGGGATTGCGTGGCTTCACGGTTGATGCTGAGCGAGGCCGTGACATTGCCGCGCGCCATGTGGCGATCGGCAGCCTCCCGGGCGGCCTGTTCCAGGAGGTCAAGGCCGTGCGGCAGGCGCGAGCGGATATCGAGCCCCTTGCCGTTGACGCTGCGTGCTTCCCATATCCATGAGAGGCCCTCGGCGGCGCCTTCGATGCGGGCGAATCCGGTCATGCTCTGCATCGTCAAACCTTGGTTCCACGGGTGGTGATAGATTCAGATGCCGCGAAAAACCGATGATGTCTGACGACAGAGCCTCGCCCCAGGCGACGGAGACTGTATAACCTTGCCCACCATGGACCAACAACCCCGCAACATCCTGATTACCGGCGCAAGCAGCGGCATTGGTGCGGCACTGGCTGAGATTTACGCTGCACCTGGTGTCACGCTCTTTCTGGGTGGCCGCGACGAAACCCGTCTGGCTGATCTGGCAGGGCGCTGCAAAACAGCCGGGGCTGCCTGCCAGACCGCAGCCATCGATGTGACCGACCATGTCGCGATGAAGGCATGGGTCGAGGCATGTGACGCTCAGGGCAACCTGGATCTGGTGGTTGCCAATGCCGGTATCTCTGCAGGCACCGGTTTTGCCGGCGAGAGCCCCGAGCAAACGCGTCGAATCATGGAAACCAATGTGGACGGCGCGTTCAACACAGTCCTGCCGGTGCTGCCGGCCATGGTCGCGCGCAAGCGCGGTCAGGTCGCGGTGATGTCGTCGCTGGCAAGCTTCCGCGGGTTCCCCGGTGCGCCGGCCTATTGTGCCAGCAAGGCGACGCTGCGCCTGTGGGGCGAAGGTCAGCGCGTGTGGTTGCGCCAGCATAACGTGAAACTTTCGGTGATCTGTCCGGGCTTTGTGCGCACGCCCATGAGCGACGGCAATCCCTATCCCATGCCGTTCCTGATGGATGCCGAACGTTCCGCACGCATCATCAAACGCGGCCTTGCCCGCAACAAGGCGCGCATCGCCTTCCCCTGGCAGACCACCTGGCTGGCGCAACTGGTAGCGATGTTGCCGCTTGCCCTGACCGATGCCCTGCTGGCGAAAACGCCGAGCAAGCCCTCCCAAGAGGGCTAGTAGCCCTTATTGCGCAGCTTGCCACGCACGATAGGCCTGCACATTGCGGTTGTGCTCGGTGAGCGTCTCAGCGAAGGCGTGGCCGCCCGTGCCATCAGCCATGAAATAGATATCTTTGGTGTCCAGCGGCTGAAGTACTGCGGCGATGGCGTCACGGCCGGGATTGGCGATGGGGCCAGGCGGCAGGCCTGGAAACATGTAGGTGTTGTAGGGATCATCGTACTCCCAGTCCTTGCGCAACAGGGCGCGACCCAGGGGGGCCTGTCCCTGGGTCAGGGCAAAGATGACGGTGGGATCAGACTGCAACGGCATGCCGCGATTGAGCCGGTTGACGAAAACGCCGGCAATGTGGGGACGCTCTGAAGCAACACCGGTTTCTTTCTCCACGACCGAGGCCAGGATGACGGCTTCTTCCGGCGTGGCGATGGGGAGGTTTTCCGCCTTGGTCAACCAAAGCTCGGCCAACGTGAGATCGAGCGCTGTTGTCATGCGGTTGAGAACGGCCTGACGGGTTTCGCCACGTTCGAAATGATAGGTCTCGGGAAGCACGGAGCCCTGCGGCGGGATCTCGACAATCTCACCGGTCAGGAGTTCGGCGTTGTTGATGATTTCGATGATCTCCAGGCTGGTCAGCCCTTCGGGAATAGTCACGCGATGGGCGACAACCTTGCCCTCGACCATCTGGTCGATCACATCATCGATGGAGACACCGGGTTCAAAAACGTATTCGCCGGCTTTGAGGAGGTGTGCTTCATCGCGCCAGCGCGCGCGCCACATCATGAAATCCGAATCGGCAATGACGCCCTGGCGCTCCAGATCGGCCGCAATCATGGCGACACTGGTACCACTGGGCACGATAAGGGTTGCAGGTTCGCTCAAGGGACCGGGCGCCTGAACTTCGCTGTCGAACCACAGAACTGCGGCGACCGCTGCGAGAATTGCAACGACCAGCAGACTGAACAGGCGTCCTGCTGCGCGACCCACCAGCGGGCCTCAGGACACCTTCGTGAAAATCAGGGAGGCGTTGGTGCCGCCAAAACCGAAGGAATTCGAAAGCGCGGTTGTCACCGTGCGTTCCTTGGCCTTGTGGGGAACCAGATCGATGCCTTCACATCCCTCGAAGGGATCATCGAGATTGAGCGTGGGCGGTACCAGATTGTTCTGAACTGCCAGGATGGAATAGATCGCCTCTGCACTGCCCGCAGCGCCCAGCAGATGACCGATCGACGACTTGGTCGACGACATGCTGATGGAACCCGCAGCATCACCGAACAGACGTTTGACCGCACCGAACTCGATCTCGTCACCCAGCGGCGTGGAAGTGCCGTGTGCGTTGACGTAATCGATGTCGGAAGGGTTCATGCCGGCATTCTTCATGGCTGCCTGCATGGCGCGGAAACCGCCATTGCCATCGGCCGCCGGTGCGGTGATGTGGTGGGCATCGCCCGACATGCCGTAACCAACGATTTCGGCGTAAATCTTTGCACCACGTTTCTTGGCGTGCTCGTATTCCTCAAGCACGACAACCCCGGCGCCTTCGCCCATGACAAAGCCGTCACGGCCTCGGTCCCAGGGACGCGAAGCGCGGGTAGGTTCATCGTTGTAGCCGGTGGAAAGCGCACGGGCTGCAGCAAAGCCGGCAAGCCCAAGCGGGCAAACCGCAGCTTCTGCACCACCGGCAACCATGACATCGGCATCACCGAACATAATCAGGCGCGATGCATCACCAATGGCGTGGGCACCGGTCGAACACGCCGTCACCACGGAATGGTTGGGACCCTTGAAGCCATAGCGGATCGAAACATGGCCTGAGCCAAGGTTGATCAGAGCTGATGGAATAAAGAAGGGACTGACACGTTTGGGACCACGATCACGCATGAGGATCGAGGCTTCTTCGATGGTCTTGAGACCACCGATGCCCGAACCGATCATAACGCCGGTGCGCTCACGCTCGTGCTCATCCTCAGGGGTCCAGCCCGCATCCTCGACCGCCTGTTGGGCGGCAGAGACCGCATAGATGATGAAATCATCCATCTTGCGGGCCTGCTTTGGCTCGAGATACCGCGCGACGTTGAACTCACCTTCGCCTTCACCGACGGGGACCTGGCCGGCGACCTTTGCCGGGATGTCCTCGGTCGAGAAATTGTCGATCGCGCGCAGGCCGGATTTACCAGCCGTGATGCGCGACCAATTGTGTTCAACACCATCAGCAAGCGGTGTCACCATGCCCAAGCCGGTGACAACCACCCTGCGTGTTTCGGAACTCGCCATGTCTGAAAAAGACCGGCCGCAGCAGTGTGCTGCAGCGCTGGTCTTAGTCCGCGTTCTTTTCGATGAAATCGATCGCGTCTTTGACGGTCACGATCTTCTCGGCGGCGTCGTCAGGGATTTCGACCCCGAACTCTTCCTCAAAGGCCATGACCAGCTCGACGGTATCGAGGCTGTCGGCGCCCAGATCATCAATGAAGCTTGCGCTTTCGGTCACCTTGGCTTCATCGACACCAAGGTGATCGATGACGATTTTCTTAACGCGATCTGCAACGTCGCTCATGGCCTAGCCACCTCCGGATTTCACAAAAAACTCAGTACCTTAGGCCCTGCGAAGCTGTTGCCGGACCCGATCAATAAGGCATGTCGTCTGCCCCAAATACGCGGACCATGTAACACACTTTATGGTGCCATGCGATAGCACGAAATGCAGGGTTATCCACGCTTCTCTTGATTGAGCGCCAGACCGCAAGCCCGGCAGTCAGATCATTGCCATGCCACCATTCACATGGACCGTTTGCCCCGTGACATAAGCAGCCTCGTCACTGGCAAGGTATGCCGCGGCTGCAGCAATCTCTTCTGGAGAACCCAGCCGGCGCACCGGAATGCGGCCCAAAAGGTTTTCCTTCACCGCGTCTGGCAAATCATCCGTCATGGGTGTTTCGATGAAACCCGGCGCAACACAGTTGGCGGTGATGCCGCGTTCTGCCACTTCCTGGGCCAGTGCCTTGGTCATGCCGATAATACCGGCCTTTGCGGCGGCATAGTTTACCTGACCGGGATTACCGGTTACGCCGACAACCGAGGTGATACCGATGATGCGCCCATAGCGGCGCTTGAGCATGCCGCGCATCAGGGCGCGAATCAGACGGAAGCCCGACGAAAGGTTGATCTCAATCACCCGCTGCCAGTCTTCATCTTTCATACGCATGGCAAGCGTGTCAGCGGTGATGCCGGCGTTGTTGACCAGAATGTCGACCTGCCCCATTGCCTCCTCGGCAGCCTTGGCAAGCCCGGCATCGGCTTCGGGCGTGCCCAGGTCTGCGACCAGAACATGGGTGCGCTCACCCAAAGTGGCGGCCAGCGTGTCGAGCGCCTCCTTGCGGCGCCCGGCAAGCGCCACCTCGGCCCCCTGTGTATGCAGAGCCTGAGCAATGGCTCCGCCAATACCGCCCGATGCGCCTGTCACCAGAGCCTTGCGTCCCGTCAGATCAAACATGATTGTCTCCCTGCCCCTGAGGCTTTTAGCTTTGCGTTAGTTATAGCGTCTTCAAGAAGGCTTCGACATCGGCAGGCGTTTCAACCGAGATGGCCTCGAGTTCGCGGTCGATGCGCCGAACCAGCCCCGACAGCACTTTACCTGTGCCCAGTTCCACGACCGTTCCCACATTGTTGCCCTGCAGTCCTGCGATGCTTTCGCGCCAGCGAACGGTGCCGGTCACCTGCTCGACCAGGTGGGCACGCAGAGTCTCGGGAATCGATTCGGGTGCAGCTGAAACATTGGTAACAACCGGAACAGACGGCGTTGCAAGGGTCGTGGTTTCCAGGGCTGTGGCCATGCGCTCTGCGGCAGGCTGCATCATGGGACAGTGGAAGGGCGCACTGACCGGCAGCATCATGGCGCGCCTGGCACCCTTCTCCTTGGCAAGTTCAGCAGCGCGTTCAACTGCCGCCACCGCACCACTGACCACGACCTGGCCGGGGGAGTTATCGTTGGCAACAGCACAGACGCCGACCGATGATGCTTCTGCCGCAATCTCCGTAACGGTATCAACTTCCAACCCCAGGACTGCGGCCATGGTGCCTTCCCCGACAGGAACGGCCTCCTGCATGGCCTGCCCGCGCAGACGCAGGAGTCGCGCGGTGACATCAACCGGAAATGCGCCAGCCGCCACCAGGGCGGAGTATTCGCCAAGCGAGTGGCCAGCGACCATGGTCGCCATGTCGCCGATTGTGCGGCCGCTCTCTGCCTCGAGAACACGCAGGACCGCAATGGATGAGGCCATCAGGGCCGGCTGAGCGTTCTGGGTGAGTGTGAGCTGATCTTCAGGCCCGTCGCGCATGAGGCCAAAGAGGTCTTCACCCAGGGCATCGTTGACTTCCTCGAACACGCCGCGTGCAGTTCCAAAGGCTTCCGCCAGTTCGACACCCATGCCGGGACGCTGACTTCCCTGGCCTGGAAAAACAAAGATTCTGGTCATGGATGCAGCCTTCTCCTGATTGCGATATGAAGGCGCAAGGCACCTTCTGGCGGGCGCAGTCAAACGACCTGAAAGAACCCGTGTCAAGCCGCTTGCACCCCAAACGAATTTGACTATAGTGCGCGCCTTCGCCGGAACTTAAACAGCGGGCCGCGGTGGCTATTGCCGTAAACCACGCTGAACCGGCGTCTGGATCTTTGCAAACAACCGAACTTGGAAGGTTTCATGCCTTTCTACGAGAGCACGTTTATTGTCCGCCCCGACGCTTCACCCCAGCAGGTCGAAGCGCTTGCCGGTGAGATGGAGACCCTGGTCAAGGATCAGGGTGGCGCCGTCCCCAAGACCGAGATCTGGGGCTTGAAGTCGCTTGCCTACAAGATCAAGAAGAACCGCAAGGGTCATTACGTCTATATGACCATGGAAGCGCCCGCAGCCGCCCTTGGCGAGCTGGAGCGTACCCTGCACTTCAACGAAGATGTGCTCCGGTTCATGTCGATCAAGATCGACGCCCTTGATCCTGAGGCTTCGCCTATGATGCGCAACAAGTCGAGCCGCGAAGATCGCTCGATTCGCCGTGACGGCGAGCGCGAGCCTGATGCTGAAGAAGTCAGCGAGGCCCCCAAGGTCGAAGCGCCCAAGGCTGAGGCCGAGGCAGGCAAAGGCGAAACCGCCACAGAGGGAGACACCTGATGGCACAGATGCGTCAGGCCGGACCGGCCGCTGCACCCCGTCGCCCCTTCTGGCGTCGCCGCAAGACATGCCCGTTCTCAAGCTCCAATGCGCCCGTGATCGATTACAAGGACATCAAGCTGCTGCAGCGCTACGTTTCCGAGCGCGGCAAGATCGTTCCTTCGCGCATCACGGCTGTGTCGGCCAAGAAACAGCGTGAACTGGCTCGCGCCATCAAGCGCGCCCGTTACCTCTCGCTTCTGCCTTACATCGCACAGTAGGAATTGGCCGGTGATCGGCCGGCCCTTGCAATGCTGACGCTATACACCCCTCTGGTCGCCCTGGTGGCCGGCATTGCAGCTGGTGCGTTGTATGTGGTGGGCCTGTCCCACTCGATCTGGGGCGTCTTTCTGGTTCTCTGCTCTCCACTGCCGATCTATATCGCCAGTCTGAGTTTCAATTCACTGGCTTCAGGCATTGCCGGTGTGATCGCAGTGTCTGGCGTCATGGCCTTCAGCGATCCCCTGCTGGCCAGTGTCTTCAGTATCGCCTTTGTCCTTCCGGCCTTTGTTCTGGGCCATCTTGCGACCCAGCAGGTCGGAAAAACGCAGGAAGGTGATCCGGTTTTTCTGTCTGCCGCTGATATGACCCAAATTCTTCTTATCCTGGGCATATTCCTTATCGTGATTTCGGCCTTTGCCGTGTCTATGACTCCGGCGGGACTGGTCGGGACCATCCGCAGCAATCTCAATCTGCTGATGAACAATTTCTACGGCGCCGAGGCCAGCCATGGCCCCGATGCTGTAACGAATCTGGCCGAGATCGTCGATTTCTGGGATTCGCTGGTACTGGGCACGATCATTGCCGTCGTGGTTGTCTCACACGCCGCCATGGGATCCCTGGGCCAGGGCCTGGCGCGCAGTGGCGGCAAGACTCTGCGGCCCGCACCGGCCTTCGGGCGCTTGCGTTTGCCCGGTTGGCCGTTCTATCTGACCCTGCTGCTGGGCGCTGCCGTTATGGGCCTGGACACGCTGGGTGGTGACCGCGAAGGCACAATCGCCTTCGTGATATACCTTTTGACCGGATTCCTGCTGGTCTTGGGGGTGGGATTTCTGCTACAGGGTCTCGCGGTTCTGCATGCGCTCACGCGCGGCATGAACGCGCAGCCTTTTATTCTGGCGGGTAGCTACCTTGTGGTACTCGTCTTCCAGCCGTTTGGCGCCATGGTGTTTGCCACCGTCGGATTTGTCGAACACTGGGCTAACTTTCGTGAACGATTTGGTGTCGATTCCGATGCCGCGATGGAGGATTAGATGGACGTCGTTCTTTTGGAGCGCATCGAGAAACTGGGCCAGATGGGTGACGTTGTCTCCGTGCGCCCTGGTCATGCCCGCAATTTTCTGATTCCACAGGGCAAGGCTCTGCGGGCCAGCAAGGATAATGTCGCGCAGTTCGAGGCCGAACGTGCAGAGCGTGAAGCACGCAACGCCGATCGCCGCAGCGACGCGGAAAAAGCCGGTGAAGGCATCGAGGGTGCACACGTCATCCTGATCCGTCAGGCAAGTGACAATCTGCAGCTTTACGGATCGGTCAAGGCACATGACATTGCCGATGGCCTGATCGCTCAGGGCTTCGAGATCGACCGTCGCAGCGTTGTTCTGCCCGCACCGATCAAGACACTGGGTCTGCACGAAGTGCATGCAAGACTCCATCCTGAAGTCGTCGTGACGGTTGTTGCCAACGTGGCGCGCACCCAGGACGAGGCCGAGATCCAGAAGGAAACCGGACACGCCGTGGGCCGTATGGTCGAGGAAGAAGAGGAAGTGGTCGCAGCACCCGCGATCGAGGAGATGGTCGAGGAAGAAGCCCTGGACCAGATCACCGAAGAGGTTGCCGAGACCGAAGCAGAGGTCGAAGAGATCGACGCAATCGAGTCCGAAGCTTCCGAAGACGCTGCAGGCGACGAAAACAAGTCGGCCTGATCATTCGGCTTTTCACAGTGTCAGCGGCAGTTTCTTGCGAGGAATTGCGGACCTGACACAGCTTGGAAGCGCAGAGTGATTGCAAAATCAAAACGGGATTTGCCGGAAAACGGCAAGTCCCGTTTTCTGTTGCACAGCAGCGCCTTTGCCTGCTTCACGAGGCCTTTGGCATCGGCCTAGAATCGCGACCATTGAGGAGAAGGCCCGACAGCGCTAGACTACAGCAACATGACAGCCTTCTTTTTGGGAATCGGGTCATGCTTCTGGCCAGAATACTGCAACGTTTCGTTACCGTTGGTCGCCTGCGACTCATAGACGCGCATGGCAAAGAGCACCTGTTTGGCGCTCCCGGCGCAGAACCATCCGCCACAATCCGCCTGCATGATCCGGCACTTCACTGGAAACTGGGACTAACGCCCAAACTGGGTGTTGGCGAAGCCTATATGGATGGCAAACTGACGGTTGAAGACGGCACCATTGTCGACCTCTTCGAGGTCCTGGGGCGAAACCTCAAAAACCTGGAACGTGACGATGCTCTGGGACGCATGAGCGCCTGGATACGGCGCAACATCACGCGCCCGCTGCAACAGAACAATCCTGTCGAGCGGGCGCATCGCAACGTTGCGCATCATTACGACCTTTCCGATGATCTGTTCGATCTTTTCCTGGATGATGACCGCCAGTATTCCTGTGCCTATTTTGCGACTCCCAACAGCTCGCTGGAACAGGCTCAGGCCGACAAGAAGCGCCATATCGCATCCAAACTGCTGCTGGAGCCCGGCATGCGGGTGCTTGATATCGGTTCAGGCTGGGGTGGCATGGGTCTTTACCTTGCACGCGAAGCCGATGTTGAGGTGACCGGCGTGACGCTGTCCAAGGAACAACATCAGGTTTCGAATCGCCGCGCCCAGGAGGCGGGGCTGTCGGATCGTGTGCAATTCCATCTCAAGGACTATCGGCATCTGGACGAACAGTTCGACCGCATTGTCTCGGTCGGCATGTTCGAGCATGTGGGGTCACGCCATTATCTGGAGTTCTTCCGCAAGATCCGCGAATTGCTGAGCGACAGCGGAGTCATGCTGCTGCATTCCATCGGACGTATGTCCGAGCCGGGCAACACCAACCCCTGGCTGCGCAAATACATTTTCCCCGGGGGATACACTCCGGCACTTTCCGAGGTTTTCACAAGCCTGGAGCGCAGCAATCTGTTCGCTTCGGACATGGAAATCCTGAAGACCCACTATGCGGAAACCCTGAAACACTGGCACCGGCGGTTTTCTGTCAACCGCGAAGCTGTCAGGGAGTTGTATGATGAACGCTTCTGCCGAATGTGGGAGTTCTATCTGCTGGGCTGCGAATCAACCTTCCGCTACGATGACCAAATGGTTTTCCAGCTTCAGCTCACCAAAGACCGTTACGCCACGCCGGAAACCCGTGATTACATGGTCGACTGGGAACGCGCGCACGGATGACAGCAAAAAGCATCGAGGCAAACCCCGCCCCGTTTCCACAGGGTGGGGATTTTGAACCTGCGCGCACCGCACTTCTGGTGATCGATATGCAGCGCGATTTTTGCGCGGCTGATGGTTACATGCACCGTCTGGGCTGCGATCTGGCACGCCTGCGTGCTCCCATTGAGCCCCTGCGCCGTGTTCTGGACGCAGCGCGCAGTGCCGGGCTGACGGTGATCCATACGCGGGAAGGTTATGCACCTGATCTCAGTGACCTGCAGCCCTGGAAGAAAGCCGGGGCAACCAACGAGGCAATCGGAAGCAGAGGCCTGTTGGGTCGTGCCTTGGTGCGCGGCGAATTCGGCTGGGATTTCATTGAAGAGCTCCAGCCCGAACCCGGCGAAGCGGTTTATGACAAATCAAGCTATGGTGCTTTTGTCACGACCACTCTGGGTGCCGACCTCAAAGCAAAGGGTATCGACACGGCAATCCTGACCGGCGTCACCACAGATTGCTGTATCACGTCGAGCCTGCGCGAAGCCCTGGACCGCGGCATCGATTGCATGGTCGTGGAAGACTGCGTTACCGCAGGCAGCGCCAAACGGCATGAGGCCGCCCTGACCATGATCCGTGAGGCGGGTGGTGTTTTCGGCACGCTGGGGCAAAGCCAGGATGTCGTGGCGGCGTTATCGGGCAGCTAGAGGCCCGCAGGTCCACGGCCCCAGGTACACGGCCCCTGCGGGTCTTGTCTGTAACGACACCAGCTTTTGTAGATTGCCTCAGTTTTCCTCGGCGTCTTCAGCCATGTGCTGGAACAGGCGGTCGGCGCGTTTGGCTGCCAGGGCCTGGCCATCGCGTTGTGACCAGTCATAGATGCCCTTGCCGGTCTTGAGGCCAAAATTGCCCTGATTGACCAGCTCGGTCAGAGCTTCAGGCTGCGCATCGGAATTGTCGATTGCGGGAAACAGGAATTTGGAAAAGTTGTGCAGGATATCGAGCCCGCCGAGTTCGGCCGATTCGATGGGGCCGGTATCGGAGTAACGCCGGCCCAGCGTCATCTTGAAGGAATTGTCGATCGCCTCAGCCGAGGCAACGCCGTTGGCCCACATGGTCCAGGCCTCGCGCAGGACGGCAAATTGCAGACGGTTGACAATGAAGCCGTCGACTTCCTTGTTCATCAAAGCGGGTGTCTGCCCCACTGAGGTCAGAAAGTCGCAGGCCCAGCTTACAACTTCAGGCACGGTCTGCGGCCCGCCACAAACCTCGACCAGCGGCATCAACTGGGCCGGGTAGACAAAGTGCATGGCAACCGCGCGTTCGGGATAGCCCATACGGTTGATCATGAGGCTGATGGGCTGCCCGCTGGTCGACCCAAGAACAACCTCAGCATCGCAGATCGTATCAAGTTTTCCGAAAATCTCGATCTGGAGATCGCGTTCTGCCGGAACCGCTTCCATGACGAATTCGACACTGCCGGCATCGTTGAAGTCGGTGCTGGTTCTGATACGCGCAAGTGTGGCATCCGCATCAGCCTGGGCCATCAGATCGCGCTCTACGAAGGCTTGCACATTGTTGCCGATAACCAACGTTGCGCGCGCCAGGCTCTCAGTACTGCGCCCGATAAGGCAGACCTCCTTGCCAGCGCGTGCGAAGACCTGGGCAATGCCCTGACCCATCAGGCCGTTGCCGATAATGGCAACCTTTGTGACGTCTTTGGGTGCGATCATGAATTGTCTCCTGATTGGTTGTCTGAATCTAACAGGAAACCAACGACAAGATGCCGTGATCTTTGAAAAACCCGTGTCTTAGCGCCAGACCACACCGTCACGTGGCAAGCCGTCCAGGAAATTCACGAGCAGGTCAGAGACGACATTTGGGCCCTCGATCATGGGCATATGGCGCAGGCCGGGCATGATCTCCAGGCGCGCACCGGGGATGGCATCGGCCATGGCCTGGCTCATGGCCGGCACGGAGCCTGGATCATTCTGGGCCGTCGTCACCAGCGTCGGACAGTCTATCGCGCCCAGCTTGCCCACGACCCAGGGGTCGGCTTCAGCGAAGATGTTGTAAGCGGTAAGAAAGTTCTCGGGCTTATTGTCGGCCATGCGTTTGCGGATGCGCGCTTCCTGATCCGGTCGGGCAGCGCGGAACTCCGGCGAGAGCCAGCGGTCCATAGCCGGATCGACCAGGATCTGAGTACCCTGGGCCCGGGCCTGGCGCACGCGTTTGCGGATTGCCTCGACCTGTTCAGGCGTGCGGTCATAGACCCCGTTCATGAGGACAAGGCCGGCGAGTTTGCTGCTGTTCTTGAGGGCAAAAAGCTGAGAGATCGGCACGCCCATGGAGAAACCAACCAGCGCAAAGCGCTCAAGACCAAGCCCTGCCCGCACGGCTTCGAGCTGGTCGGCATAGGTCTGCAGTGTCACCTCACCGGTGGGGAGCGGTGTTTCGCCGTGACCGAGCGTGTCATAGCGGATCACTCTGTAACGCGCCTGGAGCGCAGGCATGACGTCATCCCACATGGTGAGATCACAGCCCACGCCATGCACCAGAACCAACGGCGGACCTTCGCCCGAGACAGCGACCCGGCTATCGGCAATGACCGAGAGGTCAGCCATCCTGCTTGATACCCATGGCTTCCATGTCGGAGTAGCGGTTGCCAATGCGGTGGTGTGGGCGGCCCGAGGTTGCGGCACCCAGAGCGATCACGATTTCATCGGGACCCGGTGCATCCTGAATGGCAAATTCCAGCGTGATGTAGTGCGAGCGAAAGCCCGGATCATGTTTGTGCATCATGGGAATCTGGATCGACTGGCCGGGCCCTGAACGCGTGTTGGTAAACGACAGATATGAGGTCCCGCCCACGGCGTCGCGGTACTTGTTTCCGAATCGCAGGGTGTGAATCATGCCGCTGCCGTGCTCGATCTCGCCGTTGAGGCCGACCACCGCCGATTTGCCGTAAGCCTCGACGGCATCGCCGTCGCCACATGCCTCGAGAACACGCGGCACCATGATTTCACCCAAGGGTGGGGCGAGCGCCAGAATCTCCGGGCTCAGGTCCTCGACAAAGCCGCGACCGGCCCAGGGATTGGCGATGACCGCGGCAACCGCAACCATCTTCCAG
The DNA here is from genome assembly GCA_943787175.1 of uncultured Alphaproteobacteria bacterium. Taxonomy (GTDB): domain Bacteria; phylum Pseudomonadota; class Alphaproteobacteria; order SP197; family SP197; genus SP197. The sequence goes on along the minus strand of CALSLK010000030.1, from coordinate 7,603 downwards.
GGTTTTTCCGCTGCCTTGCCGCCCTCCACAAAGGTCTCATCAATGTGTGTGACGATCTTGCGAATTTGTAGTTCCACGAGCCTCTCCCGTTTACGTGCTCGGCGCATAGGCGATGGTCAATTGAAGTCTGTCAAGACAGTCCCACGCAAGTCTGCCCTTCTTTGCCGAGGTCATGCCACATTCGGTCTCTATAGTGATCTTCTGTCCACAACGGATTGGCCCCGTTGGATGAGGCGTTGGTAGCCATCACGCACCTGTCCCCACAATGCACAGAGGCACCTTGGGGAGGGAAAAATTGAGCGGGTTACATTGCTCAGGCCAATTGCCTAAACACTGAGAACCAAACAACCGCTATCGCCACCAGAAGAGACCCATGGTTCACGCCGACATCAGCCAGTTCACATCCGAAGAAGAGACCCCGGCCTATCGGGTGATGCCCCATAACGAGGAGGCCGAGCAGGCACTCCTGGGTGCGATGCTGGTCAACAATGATGTCCTCAACCGCGTTGAGGACTATCTTGAGCCAGAGCATTTCTACATTCCCGTACATGGGCGCATTTATGAAGCCGTGCAGCGAATCGTGGAAAAGGCGCAGATTGCCAACCCGATCACGCTGAAGGCGTTCTTCGACAACGATGAGGCCCTGGCCGAGGTTGGCGGCGCGGGTTATCTCGCCAAACTGGCGGCCAGTGCTGCCACGATCATCAATGCATCCGAATACGCCAAACAGATCCACGAACACTTCATCCGTCGTGAGCTGATCACGATCGGCGAAGACATGGTCAACGACGCGTTCGAACATACCGTGGAAGTCGATGCCGAAGGCCAGATCGAACAGGCCGAAAAGCAGCTGTTCGACCTTGCCGAATCGGGCAACCACAGCAGTGATTTCCGCAGCTTCAAGGACGTTGCCGTCCTGGCGCTGGGCACCATGGAAGCAGCCTTCCGCAAGGATGGGGGCATGGCGGGCACCTCGACGGGTCTGCGCGATCTCGACGATCAGCTCGGCGGTCTGCACCGCTCCGACCTTGTCATCCTTGCCGCGCGGCCTGGCATGGGCAAAACCTCGATCGTAACGAACATATCGTTCGACATTGCCAAACGTTACCGCACGGAAGTTGACGAGAGCGGCACGGCAAGCATTGCCGATGGCGGCGTGGTTGGCATCTTCTCACTGGAGATGTCTGCCGAACAACTGATCACCCGTGTGCTTTCGGAAGCATCAGGCGTGCCTTCGGATCTGTTGCGGCGCGGCAATATCAACCAGAAGGATTTCGAATCCATCGTACGTGCAAGCCAGGAGCTTTCGCGCGTGCCGCTTTACATCGACGACACCCCGGCAATTTCGATCCAGGCACTGCGCACCAGGGCACGGCGCCTGAAGCGCCAGCACGGACTGTCGCTGGTGATTGTCGATTACCTCCAACTGGTGCGCCCGAGCGGACGTTCCAACAACGACAACCGTGTGCAGGAAGTCTCCGAGGTAACCCAGGGTCTCAAAGCCCTGGCCAAGGAGCTGGATCTGCCGGTGATCGCCTGTTCCCAGTTGAGCCGTGCAGTGGAACAACGCGAAGACAAACGCCCGATGCTGTCGGACCTGCGCGAATCGGGATCAATCGAGCAGGACGCCGATATCGTGATGTTCCTCTATCGCGAGGAATATTATCAGGCCCGCCTGCAGCCCCAGCCCAAGGACGGTGAGGACGAAGACAGCCTGAGTTACCGTGAACGGCTTGAACAATGGCAGCAGAGGATGGACAAGATCCGTGGCATCACCGAAGTCATTGTTGCCAAACATCGTCATGGCGCGACCGGTGACGTAAGACTGTTCTTTGACGCTGCCACGACCAAATACACCGATCTGGAGACCCGATATTCCTCCGACGATGGCCATTCCTGACCGTTCCGCTACCCGACTTGCAATCGACCTGGATGCGCTGGCCAGCAACTGGCGCAGCCTGAAGGCGCGTGCAGGAACGGCCGGTTGCGCGGGTATCGTGAAGGCCAACGCCTATGGTCTGGGTGCAGAGCGGGTGGCCCCTGCCCTTTGGGATGCCGGATGCCGCCAGTTCTTTACCGCCAACCTGGACGGCGCACTTGCCGTGCGCGGCTGGCTGCCCGATGCCGATGTCCATGTCTTGAACGGACTTCTTGGCGACGCGGATGCTTATGTCGAAGATCATGTCGTGCCCGTGCTCAACGATCTGGGTCAGGTCGAACGCTGGGCCGCCTGTGCACGCCGTCACGAACGCAAGCTGCCCGCGATTCTGCACACCGACACTGGCATGAGCCGCCTGGGCCTGCCGGCTGAAGAAATCGAGGACCTGCTGGCACGTCCGGAATGGCTGGATGCCTTGGACCTGCGCTATGTCATGACCCATCTGGCCTGCGCCGATGATCCCCGCAATCGGATGAATCAGGAGCAGGCTGGAGGCCTTTTCTGCCATTCGTGAACGGTTCCCCGGTGTGCCCGGCAGCCTGGCCAATTCATCAGGCATTTTTCTGGGCCCGGCCTATCACGCAGATCTGATCCGGCCGGGATACGCGGTCTAGGGCGGCAACCCCACGCCGGGTGAGACCAACCCGATGGAACCGGTCGTTCGCCTGTCGGCCCAGATCATCCAGGTTCGCGATGCAAAACCCGGGCAAACCGTCGGATATGGCGCGCACCACCGTGTCAAAACAGCGACAAGGATTGCGACAATTCCAGTCGGGTACGCCGATGGATACCTGCGCACACTCAGCGATCAGGGGCGTCGCATGGGTGGCCGGGGTCGAGGTTCCGGTCGTGGGACGTGTATCAATGGACCTCGTGACACTGGACATTGGCGCGCTCCCGATTGAAAAAGCGGGGGGTCGGAACCTGGGTCGACCTGATCTGGGGGCGGGAGATGCTCGATATCGTGGCCAAACGAGCCGGAACCATCGGATACGAACTGCTGACGGCCCTGGGCGGGCGGTATCCGCGCAGCTATGGCCGCGGGGGTCACGACATGAATCCGCTGGCAGCGGTCGGCCGCACCTTTCTGGCATTCCTGTCATCGACCGGCCGCATGGCGTTATTCGCTGGCCTGGGTATTTTCCACTGCATCGCGCCGCCCTGGTATCCGCGCCTGGTGCTGCGCCAGATGATCTGGAGATGGGCTATTACTCGCTGCCCGTGGTCGGCTCTGACAGGCCGTCTTTCGCCGGCATGGTGCTGGCGCTGCAGAGCTACACCGGATTCTCGCGCTTCGCAGCCGAGGGCGCCATAGCCGAGCGGTTGTGGTGCTGTCGGTAACCCGCGAGCTGGGGCCGGTTCTGGCGGGACTGATGGTGGCCGGGCGGGTCGGCGCAGCCATGGCCGCCGAGATCGGCACGATGCGCGTGACCGAACAGATTGACGCCCTGACGACGCTGTCCACCAACCCGTTCAAATATCTGGTGGCACCGCGCCTGATCGCTGCGGCCGTGCTCACCCTGCCCGTGCCTGGTGCTGGTCGCCGATATCATCGGCGTGATGGGCGGCTATGTGGTGAGCGTCCACAAACTGGGCTTCAACGCCGACGCTCCTATCATAATGCCAACACCTTCGACATTCCTTGAGGTGATGGACGTGGCCTCGGGCCTGGTGAAGGCAGCGGTGTTTGGCTTTCTGATCGCGCTGATGGGCTGCTACCACGGCTATCACAGCCGAACGGCGGCGCCCAGGGTGTTGGGGCAGGCAACGACCAATGCGGTGGTCTCCGGCGCCATCCTGATCCTGACCTTCGAACTACATCGTCACCGAGGCGTTCTTCTCGCGATGAGCGAGCCACGGGCACCGGGCCCAGATTCCAAGCTACACTGGTGCGGGGGCTGACAAAGAGCGTTCGGGCACGAAGGCCGTGCTCGAACGGCATCGATATTCGACGTGGCGGCCGGCGAGTCGCTGGTCGTGATCGGCGGGTCGCGGCAGCGGCAAGTCCGTCACGATCAAGTGCATCCTGGGTCTGCTACGGCGCCGACGACGGGGCCACTTGCATCGACGAGTGAAGGAGACGAATGCTGCGGGGCCTTCCGGCAAGCGCGACCGCGAGCGCGCTGATGTCGTAAATTCGGCATGCTGTTCCAGGGTGGCTGCGCTGTTTCGACAGCCTGCCGGTCTGGGAGAACGTGGCGTTCGGGCTGCTCCAGGAGCCAGAAAATGGGCACAGCCGCCAGGCACGCCCGACGAGGGCCGCAATCGAAACCCTTGGCATGCCGTGGGGCTGGGCGGCGACGTTGCAGCCCTGCTGTACCCCGTCGGAAGTCTCGGGCGGCATGCATGAAAGCGCGTGGCCCTGGCGCGCGCGATCGCAGCACGCGCCGGAGATCATCTTCTTCGACGAACCGACCACCGGGCTCGATCCCGATCACGGCGGACGTGATCAACGACCTGATCGTTCCGTGCGCGAGAAGCTGGCTGACCACTGTGTCGATCACCCATGACATGGCAAGCGTGCGCAAGATCGCCGATCGGGTGGCCATGATTCATCAGGGCCAGTTCATCTGGACCGGGTCCGTCGAGCAGATCGACAACAGCGGCAGCGAGTATGTCGACCAGTTCATCCACGGTCGTGCCGAAGGGCCGATCCAGATGGACATCTCGCAAGCCGTGAGCATCGGGAGTCAGACCTGATGGCCCGCCACATCCCCTATGTCTGTCAGGCCTGTGGTCGCCGAAGCACCGCAAGTGGGTCGGGCGCTGCGAAGCCTGTGGCGAGTGGAACAGCGTTACCGAGGAAGCCGCGCAGGCACGCACCCGGGGCCTGAAAGGCGCCAAGCGCGGCGCAAGCTGAATTCGAGAGCTTTCCGGCGCTTCCGAGCCACCGCCCGCGCTGGTCACGGGCATTGCCGAACTTGATCGCGTGTTCGGCGGGGGGCTGGTGCCAGGATCCGCTCTGCTGCTGGGCTGGCGATCCCGGCATCGGCAAAGTCGACCATGCTCTGCAGGCGGCGGCAACCCTGTCGAGCGCGGCGTGCGCTGTGTCTATCTCTCCGGCGAGGAAGGCCATCGATCAGGTGCGCCTGCGCGCCCGACGCCTGGGCCAGGAGACAGCGCCCGCTGGGCCTGGCTGCGGCAACCAATGTGCGCGACATCATCGCCAGCCTTACGGCGGAACGCGCCGATCTGGTGATCATCGATTCGATCCAGACCATGTATCTCGACAGTCTGGATTCAGCGCCCGGCACCGTCAGCCAGGTGCGTGGCGCGGACAGGAGCTGATCCGCCACGCCAAGGAAGCGGCACCGATCATCATGCTGATCGGCCATGTCACCAAAGAGGGCCAGATCGCCGGGCCCAAGGTGCTCGAACACATGGTCGACACGGTGCTCTACTTCGAGGGCGAACGCGGCCACCAGTTCCGTATCCTGCGTGCGGTCAAAAACCGCTTCGGGCCGACCGACGAGATCGGCGTGTTCGAAATGACCGATCACGGCTCGACGAAGTCCCAACCCATCGGCCCTGTTTCTGGATCGCCGGGACGAGGACGTTGCCGGAACCGTGGTCTTTGCCGGCATGGAAGGCAGCAGGCCGATGCTGATGGAGATCCAGGCGCTGGTCGCCCCGTCGGCCCTGGGCACGCCGCGCCGGGCCGTGGTGGGCTGGGACAGCGGCCGCCTGGCCATGGTCCTGGCCGTTCTGGACACGCGCTGCGGGCTGGCGATGTCGGGCCATGATGTCTATCTCAACGTCGCTGGCGGTGGATTCAGCATCCGCGAGCCGGCCGCCGACCTGGCGGTGGCGGCAGCGCTGATTTCCTCGCTGGCGGCGCGCCCCCTGCCCCATGACGGCATCGTCTTCGGCGAGGTCGGGCTGGCCGGTGAGGTGCGCCCGGTCAGCCAGGCGGAAGCGCAAGATTGAGCGAGGCAGGCAAACTGGGGTTCGGGCGCGCCATCGTGCCGTCGCGGAAGAGCTCGAAGAATATGCAAAACCCACGGCCTCGACCATGAACCTCAACGCGATCGGGGAACTGGGGGCGCTGGTTGACCTGATCTATGGGAACGACGGACGCCGATGAACGAACTGCCCCTCAGCATTGCCGATTTTGTCGCGCTGGGAATCATCTTCCTCTCGGGGTTCCTGGCGTATCTTCCGCGGCGCCGTGCGGGAGTTCTTCTTCCTGGCGACCTGGGGCGGCGCGGTCGCCGCAACGGTGTATCTCTACCGCTATTCACTCCCCACGGTCTCGGGCTGGGTTGGCGAATACCCGCTGATCGCGGCCCTGGCGAACACAGCGGGACTGTTCGTGATTTCGCTGACCGTGCTGACGCTGATTTCGATGGGCGCGGTCAAACGGGCCGAGGAATCCAAGCTCAGCGTGCTGGACCGGTCGCTGGGCTTTGTCTTCGGGCTGGTGCGGGGCGTGCTGGTGGTCTGCCTGATCTACCTTCTCTACACGCTGATGGCGCCGACCGAAGAGCATCCCGAATGGCTGCGCGAGGCCCGGCTGACGCCCAGTGGTTGCCGAAGGTGCCGAGATCATGCTGGCACTGATGCCCGAGGAGTGGGGCGTACAAGGCGAGAGCGGGTTGCCGAGCAACTCAAGGACACCTCCTCGGCCATCGAGCCCCTGGTGGGGTACGACGACCTCATCAATCCCCAGCCCGAAGCGCCCGAGGCTGGCAATTCGGCCGAAGAGGGGTATAACGGCGACGACCGTCCCGCCCTTGACGAGATGATCGGAGCTGAAGAGTGAATCGAGGCGCCACAGCGTGACCCGTTTCCTTCCCCGCCATCCGTTTGACGACGACCGCATGAAAGAAGAATGCGGCGTCTTCGGCATCTTTGGCACATCCGATGCCGCGGCGCACACGGCGCTTGGGCCTGCACGCGCTGCAGCATCGCGGGCAGGAGGCCGCCGGCATCGTCGCCTTTGACGACAACCAGTTTCACGTCCACCGCAGCCTGGGCCTGGTTTCGGACGTGTTTGCCAGCGAAGCGGTCATGGACCGCCTGAAAGGCCATGCCGCCATCGGGCACAACCGCTATGCCACGACCGGCGCGACCGTGTTGCGCAACGTGCAGCCGATCTTCGTGGAGACCGACATGGGCGGCTCTGGCCATCGCGCATAACGGCAACCTGACGAACGCGCATCAGGTGCGCCGGGACCTGGTCAAACAGGGCTGCCATCTTCCAGTCGACCGCCGACACCGAGATCATCGTGCATCTGGTCGCGCGCTCCGACATGAACGACATGGCAGGCCGCCTGGTCGAGGCGCTCAAGCAGGTCGTGGGCGCCTATTCGCTGGTGGCCCTGACCGAGACACGCACTGATCGGCGTGCGCGATCCCTCTGGGCGTGCGCCCGCTGGTGCTGGGCAAGCTGGACGGCGCCTATGTGCTGACGTCCGAGACCTGTGCGCTCGACATCATGGGTGCGACCTTCGAGCGAGACATCGAGCCCGGCGAGATGGTCATCATCGATGGCGACGGCCTGCAGTCGCTGCACCCCTTCACGCCGGACCAGCACCGGTTCTGCGTCTTCGAGTACATCTATTTCGCGCGCCCCGACAGCCGGGTCGAAGGCCTGAACGCCTATGAGGTCCGCAAGTTCATGGGCGGCGAACTGGCGCGCGAGAGCGGCGTTCCCGCCGACGT
>CALSLK010000029.1 GCA_943787175.1 uncultured Alphaproteobacteria bacterium | reverse complement strand
GCTGGGTTCACCTCTGGTCATGAAAACCGCAATGCCTGGGATCGCCCACAAATCGGATGTCGGTGGCGTCATTCTTGGTCTTGAAGGGTGAAGCCGCAATCGGTGCTGCATACCGCGATCTTGCTGACCGCCTGGGTTCTCGTGTGTTCCTGGCACCGATGATCAAGGGAGGCGTCGAGATGGTCCTGGGCGTGACCCATGATCCTCAGTTTGGAGCTCTGGTTCTGTTGGGCGCCGGTGGTATTCTGGTTGAAGTTCTCGAAGACGTCGCCGCCCTTCAGGTTCCCGTCGAGCGCTGGGAAGTCCACCAGGTGCTGGGGAGAGCTGAAGGTGCGCAAACTGCTTGCGGGTGTGCGCGGTCAATCACCCGCTGATATCGAAGCGCTTGTCGATACCGTCTTGGCCCTCTCCACGTTGGCCTTCGAGCTGGGTGAAAACCTTGCTGAGCTCGATATCAACCCGCTTCTGGCCCGTTGAAAAACGGTGTCATGGCGTTTGGATGCGCTGGGTCGTAGCCGGACACACGTGAGCACCACTGCGAAGGCCTTCAAGGCGGACAATGCTACAAGCTGGCGCGATGAACTGCGCCTGCAAAGCCGTGTCGCGATCCCGCTGACCATAGCGTTTCTGGTCGAAACTGGGTATCTATCTCACCGATATCCTGGTGGTCGGCCGTCTGGGTGCCCTAGCGTTTGGTGCCGTAGGGCTGGCCGGTGCTGTCATCTGGGAACTCACCTATGCCGGCTTCAGCATTCTCATGATTGTGGGCGTGGTGGTTGCCCACGGCTATGGCGCGGGAAGAAAGGAAGATGTCGCTCTGGCGCACGCACCGGAATTCTCACTGCTCTTGTGATCAGCGTGCCATGGATGCTGCTGGGCTGGTACCTCACTGATCTCATGGCGCTGACCGATCAGGACCCTGAAATCATGGCAGTGGGTCAGGAATACCTGCGCGCCATGATCTGGCACATCCCGGCCAGTTTTCATGTTCAGTGGCCTTGCGGCAGGTGGTCACGGGCCTGTCGCGGCCGCTGGTGATCACGGTCATCATGATTGCGGCGGTTCCCATCAACCTCGCTCTCAACATTGTTCTGGTCTTCGGCTGGGCGGGGATTCCGGCTTTGGGTGTCGCTGGAGCAGGCATTGCTACGGCCCTGGTCGCCTGGATCAAGTTGGCACTGTTGATCATCTATTTGGTCCGCCATCCTGAACTCAAGGAATTCTCACCGTTCCGGAATCTGCATCGGATCGATTTTGTCATGTGGCTGCAGATATGGCGGCTGGGGCTTCCCGTAGCGGCGGTGCGTATCGTCGAAGGCTCCATGTTCCAGGTAACCCTTCTGATGATGGGTGCGTTCGGCGCTACTGCACTGGCGGCGAGCACTGTCATGGTGGGTGCGCTTAACCTCAGCGTGACTATTGCGGTTGCCTTTGGCCACGGCGCATCGGTTCGCGTTGCCCAGGAACTGGGCGGCGGCCACGTCCTGGCTTCTCAGAGAGCTGGCTGGCTGGCCGAGATTGCAATTCTGACGATTGTTGTGCCCATCGCCTTGTTTCTGTGTGTTGCGCCGGACTTTGTCACATCGATTATTCTCGACCCTGATAACCCTGCGAATGCCGCTACCTTCGAGCTGGTTCGCGAGCTTAGATGGATTGCAGCGTTGTTTGCGCTGGTTCAGGCTGTCGAGGTTGTCATTACCCGTGCTCTGCGCGGACGGAAAGACACCATGGTGCCCATGCTGATGGCCGCAGCCGGGTTCTGGGCTGCGGGCATTCCCTGCGCACTGCTGCTGTCACGCACAGCAGGCATGGGACCGATGGGCCTGTGGATCGGCATGGACCGTAGGTTTTGGTGTCACGGCCGCACTCATGCTGACCCGCTGGCAAAAGCTGCCTGATGTCAAAACCGGTGCAGCACCGTAACGCGATACGCGGCTACTCCGCCGCGTCTGAATTCTCGGCTTCTTCATCCAGACGCAGGGCAGCCGAATTCATGCAGTAACGCTGGCCGGTCGGCTGCGGTCCGTCGGGGAAAACATGACCCAGATGCGCATCACACCGCGCACACAGAACTTCGGTGCGGGGCATGAAGAAGATGCTGCGGTCCGATTCCAGTAGCCACGGCGTCGGGATCGATCGGGTTCCCAGAAACTGGGCCAGCCGGTCCCGGAATCAAACTTGGTGCGGGATTCGCAAACAGGGGCGCGTCACAGCAGATGCAGCGATAGGTACCCGGCGGTCTTGGCATCGTGATAGCGTGCCGGTGAAAACGCGTCGCTCCGTGCCCTTCTTGCGGGTGACCTGATACTGCTCGGGCGTGAGTTGGGCGCGCCATTCGGCATCGGTCTTCTGAATCTTGTCGGTCATGTCACCGTTCCTTTTTCTCTGATCAGGATATGGGAGCAGTGCTTGGCCTTGGGCAAGGCGGCGATGCGTCGGGCCAGCCGTTCGCCGGTCTCTGCCGTCCGTGAACGCACCGAACATGGCACGCCGACAGGTGGCACGTTCCCGTGGCACGCACGCCAGGTCCGGCCAGGGCGTGGAGGATCACAGCCGCCGGTCAGGCCGCTGAAACATCGTGGACTTCCTCGCCGATCTGGCGCCAGGTCCATTCCGGGCCCTCGGGATCGTAACGTTCGGTTCGTGCCGATCCGCGCGGGGTTCGAGAGCAGGACCAGTGGCCGATCCAGCGGCAGATACTGGAACATCACACTCGAACAATCGGTCACGAGCAGATCGGCCGCGGCGAGGTAGCGATCGATCGGTGACGTGGGTGTCGGTGACCAGCATGACGTTTTCGTGCAGGGCCGCGGCGACCACCAGGCGATCCATCCATTCAGGGTGGCGCTGGGGAAGCTCAGGGATGCGGCTTGATGATCATGAAAGGCGTCGTATGCCGCCGGGCGCATGGCCGCGACGGGGTCCTCGCCCAACATGGGCATGGCCGAGACGGTCTCGTGGATGGTCGGCGCAAACAGGATCACCGGCATGCCGTCGCGCGCGCCGGTGGGAATCGGGACGCCACGTCGCCGCGGAACAAGGGATCCATCTGCAGATACCCGACGGGCCATATGGCCTTGCGTGGCGTTCGATGCCGCGATCACGCAGCCATTGGGCCTGTTCCTCGCTGGCAACACACAGGTAATCGGCTGACTGGCATTGGTGGCGGAATGTTGTTTGCTCGCAAGGCCGTGGCGCGTGTTGACAAAGCTGGCGCGGGCATCAGGCGGCGCATGGAAACAAGCTGTGAGTCACAGGCCACGACAACATCAGGAGCATGGGCAAGTACCTCCTCGACATCATGGTCAGCAGAGTGTGGTGCATCGCTCGGCAGGCCTGCCAACCCGGCGCCAGCACGGCATGATGAAACTTGGACTTCATATGAAACGCGACCCGGCGGGTTTCTGAGTGCTCTTCAGGTGCGGGATCATGCATCTGCTCAAGAAGTGCCGCCGCCGACATGCCAAGCAGCTCGTTCCGCGCTGCTTCTCTGATGGACTTCAGTGCCCTTTGTGCCTTGGGGCGTCACCCATCGCCAGAAAGGTCAGTGCCAAATCAAAGCCCGCACCGATTCTTACCCCCTGTGCCGAAACGGCTTTCTGGAGAGCATTGAAGGCACCTTCATGGGCGCCGTTGTATCGGAGCATGCGCCCGTAACGCCACCAGATGCGCCCATTTTGGGGGTGGCGCTCAACACCACGCTGCATCAAGGCCACGCCGTCCCGATAATTGCGGCTGTAGGCCATGACCTCACTGAGTCGGATCCATACTTCTGGTCGCTCGGGTGTCTTTTCCAGGCAGTAGATTAAATGGGTTAGGGCCAGCTTCAGGTCGCCCTGCAGACGCGCCACAGACCCAAGCTGGAACCGAATATCGGGATTGTCGGGGTCAAGACCCACCGCCTCGTTGAACAGGGGGATGGCCTTGTTGGCCTGGCGGCGCGCCATCAGGTGCTTGCCTTGCTCCAGCAGCTCGCTCGCCCGCTCGCTTCTTGATGTTACCGCAGTGTCAGAAATCGCTCGTACTCCGGATCACGTACCAAGGAAGGCACTCAAGGCCTCAAAGTAAGGCTCGGGAGTCTCGAAGCAGGTCGAATGGGACGCATTCGCGAATACCTGAACGCGGCTGTCGGGCAAAACATGGTCCATGCGCATGGCACAGGCCGGTGTCAGTTCGTCGTGTTCGCCCACAATGATCAGGCAGGAGCAGGTGATGTTGGCCATATCGGCCAGTCTGTCGTAGTTGCCGAGATTTCCGGTGCAGACGAACTCGTTGGGCCCCCACATGTGTTGGTAGATCTCGAAATTCACGCCGTCCATGGAACGCTTTAGGGCAGCTGGCATTTTCTCGAGCCGGTGCACGTGGCGCCAGTTCAGGATCTCGATGGCCGCCATGTACTCAGGGTGATCGATGCTGCCCTCAGCCTCGCGACGCAGCATCATGGTCATGGTTTCCGATCCCAGAGCGGCGCGCAGCCGGTTCTGTTCAGCCTGCAGAAACGGGATTTCGCCGGTTGTGTTCGAAAGGATCAGCGAAGCAACCTGATCGGGGAACGTCAGCGCATGCTCTATGCCAAGCCAGCCACCCCAGGATTGTCCCAGCACATGGACCGGCCCCAGATCGAGTGCTGATCGGACCTGCTCCATTTCGCGGGCATAACGCTCGATCGTCCACAAAGCCGTGTCGGTCGGCCTGTCGCTGCGTCCGGTACCCAACTGGTCCCATGTGACCACGCGCAAGGTTTCATCAGCAAGGTGACTGTGACTGTCGCGCATATAGTCGCATGTCAGCCCCGGGCCACCATTGACCAGCAACAGCACCTTGTCACCGGAACCAAAGCTGTAGGTCATGACCTCGCCACCCTCCACCGCGATTTTCTCCATGGCATCGGGTTGGCGCGCAACGTCAGGCAGGATCTCAGCCATGATGGGCCTCCAGAAAACTCAGGAGTTCGCGGTAATAGGGTTCGGGCGTTTCGAAACACGTGGAATGTGAGGCGTCCTTGAAGACACGCAGTGTGCTGTTGGGCAGGGCATGGTGCATCTTCATGGCGCAGGCGGGTGTAAGCTCGTCGTGCTCGCCCACGATGATATAGGCCGGCTGCGTGATCCGATGCATGTCGGGCACCCGGTTCCAGTCCTTCAGATTGCCGATATAGACAAATTCGTTGGGGCCCTGCATCGCGTTGTAGATGTCGAACACCATGCCATCCATGGACCGCTGCAGGGCAGGCGGCATCGTCTCCAGCCGGTTAACATGGCGCCAGTTCAAAAGCTCGACCGCTGCATTGTATTCGGGGTGATCGATACTGCCTTCAGCCTCGCGTTTGAGCATCATGGTTACTGTCTCTGGCCCCAGGGCCGAACGCAGGCGATTCAGCTCTTCCACCAGATGTGGCAGGTCGCCGGCTGTGTTGGAAAGGATGAGCGTCTTGACGCCGGCGTTGAAGGTCAGTGCATATTCAATCGCCAGCCAGCCGCCCCATGATTGTCCCAGAAGATGCACGGCCCCTAAATCCAGGCCGGTTCGCACCTGCTCAAGCTCGCGCGCGTACCGCTCGATGGTCCACAGAGCCGGATCTGTCGGACGCTCGGAACGTCCGGTACCCAGCTGATCCCAGGTCACCACGCGATAGCCCTGATCAGCCAGGTCACTGTGGCTGTCGCGCATGTAGTCGCAGGGAAGTCCGGGTCCGCCATTGGCCAGAAACAGGACTTCGTCGCCCTCACCAAAGCTGTAGGTCATGACGTTGCCGCCCTCCACAGCGATGCTCTCCATCGCGTCGGGCTGGCGATCCAGTCCGGCTAGAATCTCTGTCATGTCATGCACCTCGGAAACCGTTGGTGGAACCTATCATCGCGAGGTGGTTTTGGGCAGGACGGTCGCCACACCAATCAACGCAGCCGGTACAAGAAACGATCCGTTACCCACAGCCACGGTTAGCAGTGCCCCCGACACGCAACCGGCACCAAAGGCCAGGATCAGCAACGGCAGAAGGCCCGCTTGCTTGGGCATGTCGTTGATCAGCGAAGTTGAGGAACGACCGGCAAGGCGTCGTGTCTGGTCGATGAAGAACTGGGAGATGTTCCCCGTCATGACCGTGGTGGCCGGGCCGATCGCGGGATAAAGCCGATGGGTCGCATTCTGCACAGCCATGCCGCAGATGACCGGCGTGACAATCAGCAGAGAAACCCAGAAATCAAGGGACCAGCCAGCCAGGGTGGCGCAGGCACCCAGTACGCCCGTGCCGGCGATCAGCAAGGTTTCCAGGCGTAGCAGAAGGCTGACTTGCCTTGGCGCATCGTCGTGCTTGCCCCAATAGCGATCATGCACAAGCGTCAACACCATCACGGCGCAGAAAAAGACGGGCAAAACCACGATCTTCAGCAGGTCTGCCGGTTTAAAGCCCTCGGCGACGTTGGCGGCCAGGACAACCAGGTTGCCCGTGATGTGGGCTGCCATGATGTGGTCCAGGCCGACGAACGACGATGCGTCGACCCAGCCAGCAACAAACGCCAGAAGGATGGTCAGGGTGCGGGGCATCCCTGCTACCAACCTGCTCAGGTCAGGCGGTCACGGACGAGCGGCGCGGTAGAGCAGTGAATTCCACCGCCGCCCCGCCAGACTGCTTCGTAATCGATCCCGATGGTCTCGATCCCAGCCTTGTCGAGTTTCTCCAGCGTGCGCTCTGATGTTTCACTCATCAGCACGCGACCCGGCGCGATGGCCAGGCAATTGATCGAGAAGGGCTCGTCCTCGGGCGAGAGTTCAATCAGCTTGATGCCACGTGCCTTCAGCTCTTCCATGAAGGCAAAGGGCAACAGGATCGGATTGATCAGTGCTGTGTCGACATCGACCATCACCAGCATGCCGTCGATGTGCAGGCGGAAAGCCCGGCACCTCCATGCGCAGCAACTCAACGCCCTGGCGGTTCAGGACCTCCTCGATCTGGTCGGCGGCCTCGGCGTTGACCCGGCTGGAAATGCCGATCACGGCGGTCTGCTCGTTCAGCCAGGCAAAGCTGCCGCCTTCCATGATGCCGGTGCCGTGGATCGTGCGCAGGATCGGCATGCCCAAATTGGCCAGCGTTCGGGTTGCCGGCTGCTCTTCGCCCCGGCGTACGCGTGGGCCCAACCGGCAGACAATGGCGCCGCCATCAACGGCGATCACTGCGTCACGCGTATAGCAGCTCTTCATGCAATCCTTGGCGCACTTGTCCAGCATGACAACTCTGACCTGGTTTTCTTCCAGTACCTTGACCAGGGCATCGTGCTGGGCCTGCATGGCGGGCAGGTCCGGCGGCGTGGCACCGCGCCAGTACCAACCGGTTTCGGGGTCACCATAAGCACCCAGATCTTCAATCTTTTTCGCCGGGATCAACGATATTGAGCTCGTCGCCTGGCCGATGCATCAGCACTGCACGCAGGCGGCCCACATCGTTGCGGCAGCCCCAGCTCTGACCCCAGACGAAGTCCTGCTCGCTGTCACTCTCAAAGCCGGGTTCTGGCTCTGATTTGAAGGTCTTGATGAGTTGGTTATAGCGAACGTCTTCTTCGGTCATGATCGGCATGGTGATCTCCTGGAAACTGCGCGCTGCATGCTGGTCGGATGGCCGCCTGGGGTCAATGGTTCTGCGCCATGGAAGCACGATGGCAGACCAGATAGGTTGATGGCTCGTCCAGCAGTTGAGGTACGGCGTGGCCCGCGATCCCCGATACGACATTCTCTTCGAGCCGATCAAAATCGGCCCTGTAACCGCCAGAAACCGGTTCTACCAGGTACCCCACTGCACCGGCATGGGGTCGAACTGGCCCAATGCCCACGCCGAACTGCGCGGTCAACGCGCCGAAGGCGGCTGGGGCGTGGTGTGTACCGAAGAGGTCATGATCCATCCCACGACTGACGAGATGCCCGGCGCCTCGATGCGCCTGTGGGATGATGACGATATCCCCATGTTTGCCGCCGCTGCCGACAAGGTCCACGAACATGGCTCCCTGTTCGGGATCGAACTTGTCCATGGCGGCCTGTCGCGTGCTAACAAAACGTCACGTATGGCACCCTTGGCGCCAAGCCATCAGGCCAACAAATACGCCACGTTGCCCCAGGCGCGTGGCATGGATCTCTACGACATCGCCATGTTCCGGCGCTGGCATCGCGAAGCGGCGCTGCGCGCGGTCAAAGCCGGTGCCGACATCGTCTATGTTTATTGTGCCCACAATGTTGCCCTGCCCATGCATTTCCTGTTGCCGCGCTACAACCGCCGACGCGATGCCTATGGCGGCAGCCTGGAGAACCGCGCGCGACTTTTACGTGAGGTGCTGGAAGACACGCTTGAGGCGGTCGACGGAAAGGCGGCTGTTGCCCTGCGCTTTGCCGTTGATGAACGTATGGGCCCCGCAGGACTTGAATGGCAGAGCGAGGGCCGTGAGGTTGTCGAGATGCTGGCCGAACTGCCCGATCTCTGGGACGTGAATGTTTCAGGCTGGGAAAATGATTCCGTCACCAGTCGCTTCAGTCAGGAAGGCTTCCAGGAAGACGCGATTTCTTTCGTGAAAGGCCTCACGTCAAAGCCCGTCGTTGGCGTTGGGCGCTACACCAGTCCCGATTCCATGGTGCGTGTCATCAAGTCCGGCATCATGGACTTCATTGGCGCTGCGCGTCCTGCCATTGCTGACCCGTTCCTGCCTCGCAAGATCGAGGAGGGACGTCACGACGAAATCCGTGAGTGTATCGGTTGCAATATCTGTGTTTCGGGCAACAACACGGCAGTTCCCATGCGCTGTACCCAGAATCCGGTTGTGGGTGAGGAATGGCGCCGTGGCTGGCACGTCAACACGATCCCGCCCAAAGGCAGCGATGACAGCGTTCTGATCCTGGGTGCCGGCCCTGCCGGTCTGGAAGCTGCGCGTGCGCTGGGAGAGCGGGGCTATGAGGTCACGCTGGCTGATCGCGCAAAAGAACCAGGTGGACGTGTTTCCCAGGAATCGACGCTACCTGGTCTTGCTGCATGGGCACGCGTGCGCGACTGGCGCGTCGGGCAGATCCAGCAGATGGCCAATGTCCGCGTTTATCTCGACAGTTTCATGGATGACAAGGCGGTCATGGGCTTTGGCGCGCAGCACATCGTGTATGCAACCGGCGCATCGTGGCGGCGCGATGGTGTGGGCAACACCAACCGCGACACGATCAAGGGGGCTGGTGGTGCTCATGTCTTCGCACCAGCCGATGTCATGGAAGGACGCGTGAAGAAGGGGCCCGTCGTGGTCTTTGATGACGATCACCACTACATGGGCGCGCTGCTTGCCGAGAAGCTGGCAACTGACGGCATGGAGGTCGTTTTTGTGACCCCGTCGGCGGTTGTCTCGGAGTTTACCCTGCTTACCCTGGAACAGGGGCGCATCCAGACCCGACTGCTGGAACTGGGTGTGACAATCCGCCAGCAGACCAACATCGCAGAGATTGGCACCGATAACCTCCGCCTTGCCTGCATCTTCACGGGTCAGGAGTCAGAATTGGCGATGGGTAGCGTGGTTCTGGTCACCTCGCGCGTGCCCAACGAGCAGGTCTATCACCGCATGGCCAAACACCCCGATGTCATGGAGACGGTTGGTATCAAGACCGTCGCGCTCATTGGCGATTGCCTTTGTCCTCAGACCATTGCTGCGGCCGTGTACGACGGACATCTCTATGCTCGCGAACTCGATGCTGATCAGGGTGAGGGGGCAGAAGTCCCCTATCGGCGCGAACGTGTGCTGATGATGGAGTCTCACTAAGCTTGAAAACACTGGCCCTGCGGGTCTTGCACATCGGGGTTGGGTAAGACGGATGTTTCCATCCGCGAGGACTGCGCACTAGTCTCTTCTGAGCACTTTTCTCAGGAGAGATCATGAAGTTTCAGGACAAGCGCGTATTGGTAACCGGCGGAACCCGGGGCATTGGCCGTGCCATTGTTGAGAAGTTCCTAGATGCAGGCGCACGGGTCGCCGTAAACGGCCGAAGTGCCGACAGTGTGAACACCGCAATGGCAGACCTCACCGCGCAGGACCGCATCATTGCGGCACCGGGCGACACCAGTTCGGCAGCAGGCTGCAAGGCAATTGTGGACGCTGCCATGGATGGTCTGGGCGGCCTTGATATTCTCGTTAACAACGCCGGGTCTGGTGGCGGAGGTCCCGTGGAAGACCTCGACGAGGCGCTCTGGGACAGGGTGATCGACACCAATCTCAAGGGCACGTTTTTCTGCACCAAGTACGCGCTCGGTGCGCTGAAGCAAGCCAAGGGCGCCATCGTCAACATGGCTTCCGTCCGCGCGATGCAGGGTACGGCTGGTGGATCAATCTACTGTGCTTCCAAGGGCGGCGTCGTCGCTATGACCAAGGCCTGGGCCGTCGAATTTGCGCCCGATGTGCGCGTCAACGCGCTTTGTCCCGGCGCCATCGATACCGACATGCTTCAAGCTCTGGCCGTGCGCATGGCCGGCAGTGTGGAGGCCGGGTACGAAGCGATGAGCCAGGGCGTGCCCATGGGACGTGTTGCTCATGCAAGCGAGATGGCCGACGCCGTGCTCTATCTCAGCTCTGATCAAGCGAGCTACGTCACTGGTATCGCCATGCTGGCCGATGGGGGCATGCTCGCGGGCGCGTTCGGGCGCGGCCAGAAGGCGGATTGATGACCATGGACAAGAAACCAGGCACCACCGTCATCGACCCAGCTACACTAACTGAACGCAAGGGAAGCGGTTATCCTGCGCCGTTCGAAGAGCCTTGTATGGCCCGATTCAAGGTCGCCCTGGGCGATGCCGGTGGTCTCACGCAATACGGTGTCAATCTGGTCACCCTCCAGCCCGGCGCATGGTCTGCCCAGCGTCATTGGCACAGCCACGAGGATGAGTTCGTCTGGGTCGTTTCGGGCGAACTGGTCCTGGTCAGCGATGCCGGTGAGACCGTCCTGAAACACGGCATGGCTGCAACTGCAAGAGCCGGCGTTGCCGATGGCCACCATCTCATCAACCGTAGTAGCGCCGATGCGGTCTATCTCGAAGTCGGCACGCGCGAGCCTTCCGATACCTGCTCGTATCCCGATATCGACCTCCACCTGGAGCCGGACGGTGAGGGCGGCCACCGTTTCGTGAAGAAGTCGGGCGAAAAGTACTGAGCGAAACGTACGAAGCGAAACGAAAGAGGGGCGCCGCTGCTGCGACGCCCCTCTCTTTTCGTGCGATCCGGCTACTTACGCGGTCGGCTCGTTGAACCACCAGCGTTCCATCAGGCGGTTGCCGTCGAGGCTCCAGTTGCCGCCGATATTGGGACCATGGCCCATACCGGTTGTGGCTGCATCGACGTTGTTGGCGTACATCGGAATGACTGATCCGCCTTCCGACGCCATGATCTGCTGCATCTCGCGGTACATTTCGCGACGCAGACCTTCGTCCAGTTCGGCACGGGCCTGGATCAGGAGCTCGTTGAAGCGATCGTTGCTCCAATAGGCCTCGTTCCAGGGCGCATCGGCCGAATAGGCGGTGGAGAACATCCAGTCTTCCGTCGGACGTCCGCCCCAGTAGCTGAAGCACCATGGCTTCTGCATCCAGACTTCGCTCCAGTAGCCATCGGGAACTTCGCGGATGACATCAATGTTGATTCCTGCCGCTGCTGCATGTTCCTTGACGATCACGGCCGCATCAACGGCACCGACAAAGGCTGCATCCGATGTGGAGAGCTCGAAGGTCGATCCGGCATAGTCGGACTGATCCATGTACCAACGTGCCTTTTCGGGGTCGTAACCGGCAACCTCGATGTCGGTGGCATAGAAGCGGTTGGCCGGTGTGATCGGGGTGTCCTGACCGGCAACGCCATGACCACGCAGGATCTTGTCGACAAGGTCATCACGGTCGATGGCATGTTTCATGGCCATACGAACGTTGTTGTCGTCATAAGGCATGGAGTCCGAACGGAACGGCATCGTGTAATGCAGGGTGCCGGTCGCTTCGACCAGGTCGACATTTGGGTTCAGCTCCAGCAGATGCGCTGTTTTGGTGTCGACACGGTCGATCACGTCAACCTGGCCGGAAAGGATCGCATTCTGGCGCGCAGCCGGATCGGCAATGGTCGTCAGCTCGACGTCATCAAACCAGGCGGCGTTGCTCTTCCAATAGTTCGGATTGCGTTCCAGCCGTGCGGCCACACCTGGCTCATACTCGACCAGCATGTAGCTGCCCGCACCGATGCCTGAAAGCGGATCGACGATCGCGCCCTCTTCGGTCGGCTGGATGCCCAGATGATAGTCGCTCATGATGTAGGGGAAATCGGCGTTGCCGGCATCGAGCGAGATGACAACCGTGTTGTCCTTGGCCTGAATGTCGGTCACCTGTTCGAACAGGCTGGAAATGGCAGAAACTGAATCGGGGCCGCGGTGATAGTTGAGGCTGCCCACGATGTCGTCAGGAGTCATGGTCTTGCCGTTGTGGAATTCCACGCCTTCCCGAATCTTGAAGGTCCAGGTCATGGCGTCGGGTGTGGCTTCCCACTCCTCAGCCAGTTCCGGGGCAAGCTGGTTCGTCTCGTCAACGGCGGTGATGTAGTTGAACAGGCCACCAATGCCCATGAAGCTGGAGAACCCGTTTTCATAGGTTGCCGGGTCCAGCGAGTCTGTGGTCGAGCCGTGGCCCAGACCAACGCGAAGTGTGCCGCCCGCCTGGGGATCGGATGCCTTGGCCTCTGTACCGCCCAGAATCGTCGGGCCCATGGCTGCTGCCGCACCGGCGGCTGCTGCGCCACCCAGGACGGTGCGCCGTGATGCGTCTAGTTTAAAGTCCTTGTCTGTCATGTTTTGTCTCCCATGGTCCTTTTGCGGACCTTGTGTTTGCCAGTAACGGCATCGTTGCCACCCCACTCCACGCCTTGAAGTGGATTAATGCGAGTGTGCCTGCAATCAGACATCCTTATCCACTGGATTCGACAGAATTATGTCGCTCTCGGAGTGTTATTCTCGCTAAGGAGCCTAACAAAGCTGGGAGGCGTCAGAAATGAGTGGCAAGAAAGTTGTGTTGCCGCTTGAGGGTGGATGTCAGTGCGGGGCAGTGCGTTACGCCATATCGGCTGCACCGCTGACGCTTTACTGCTGTCATTGCACCGAATGTCAGGCGCAATCATCTTCTGCCTTCGGGATGTCGATGCTGGTCGATTACGACTCGCTCAACGTGGATTGGTCGAGCCTGGGTGTCTGGGGTCGCAAGACCGACAGCGGCGGCTCGATGACCTGTCACTTCTGCTCCACCTGTGGCACGCGCCTGTTTCACCTTCGCGAAGGTGATACCGAGATTGTTTCGGTCAAGGCAGGCTCCCTCGATGATCATGATTGGCTCGAACCGGTGGGGCACATCTGGACCGACAGCGCACAATCCTGGTTCGAACTTCCTGATGACAAGATGACAACCGCGCGCGATCCCGGCGAGATGGACGACTACATTGTCCGCTGGCGCGAAATGACGGCGAACTGGTTCGTCTGACAGGAGTTCCCTCCAGCGATCAGGGCGCTTTGAACGGTTCCTCATCAACGAACCGTCGCACGACATTTTCCAGCAGACGGCTGACATTGTTGTCATAGCTGTTGTGGGCCAGTGACCCCGCAAACGCGATGGAACTGGTGGAGAAGACAGCACCGCCATTGGGTGTTTCGTAGAACACCATGTCGCAACGCACATGCGGGCAGTTCTCGCCGTTGACGGCTGAGTGGGAGTGGTTGAACTCTTCTTTCACCCAATGAACATCAACGCCAAACTCGGTCGCTTCAGCCACAATCAGCGCATGAGGCGGCGTGCCTTCCTCGTGGTTGATACTGTCGATTTCGCTGCCGGCAGCGCCACCCAGAACCGTGCCGAAATCACCGATCTTCTCATCGCGCCCGATGCCGTCGAACATCCATGCCGCACGCGGGTCTTCGCTCGCCTCCGTACGCAGATAATGGCTGGCTTTGTTGAAACCCTGGGCGGCAAATCCGGTGCCGCAGATTGCCTCGGGTGAGAGGCCATTGCGACGCCAAAGACCGCCCAACTCGCCCGTGAAGCTCATGTAGTATTCACCACCTTCGGCAATCCAGCTTCGCATGCCGTCTTCGGCGCGACGCATTTCCATGACGCCGGGCAGGCTGGGATGCAGGGCAACGCGCCAGTAGAATCCGTTGCCGCCCATATAGATGAAACGCCCACCCTTCTGCTGATAGTTCAGCAGTGCATGCATCATCTCTGTTGTGTAGTACTCCGGGTGCGTCGTCGTCATGACGCAGTCGTAATGTTCCAGCAGGCTGACACCTTCGGCATGCATGTCGTCATCGGTGATGACATCGAATTCGATGCCTTTTTCTTCCAGCCAGTCGGTGATGTGCGTGTCGGCATTGTACTGCCACAGATTTGCGCGCGGCCCCATGTGCATGAACGGGCGCAGGCGAGAAGCGTAGGCCACGCCGGAACCGTCCGAATGGTTGTCGTACATCGACAGACCATGTTCTGGATGCATGTGGAGATGCATGTCTTCCATGTCGAACATCGTGAACGTGTTGCCGCTGTGCTCACCCAGCGTGCCCCAGTCGTAGGCCATGTGGTTGTTGACATAGGCATAGTAGCTGCAGGTCGCGATCAGCAACGCGATTTTGGCTGTGGGCTTGCCGGTTATCGGGCGGACATAGAACGGAATGTAGAACCACTGGTCACCCTGGGTCAGCTCTACGCAATAGGTTCCACTCTTGGTGCCTTCGGGCACCGTCCAGGAGGCATCGGTCTCCCAGCCGCAGTCGTAGACATCATCATCGTGGAAATGGATTGCGCCGTAATGTTCGGGCTTGTGCGTCCAGACCATTTCACTGCCGTCGTGGTTCCAGCCCTTCATGGCCCGGGTCGGCATATTGACGATGGCGCCGTGGTGGCGGTTCGCACTCACATCGTGGGCAGTGATGCCCTCCATTTCCTTGCTGAGGTCCCAAAGGGCAACCACGTCGGTGGCAAGGTCACGGGGAATGCTGCGTTCCTTCAGGCGCTCCATGGATGCGCGTGACAAGGCCCGGTTCACGACACAGGGTGTATCGATCTTGCCATTGAACAGGCCATCAGCGACCAAGGGGCCATCCTTGCCGCTGTTGTGCGCGGCAATCAGGAAACGGCCGCCAGTGCCTGGCCGCACTGTCATGTCTTGCTCCTGGCTGGCCTTGTCGCGTTCGCCTGCGTAGCGCGCCAGAGGTTCCTGGATCAGAACTGCCTTGCCTGTCTGGGCATCAAAACTCGCGGATACGAAGTACCAGCGTCCGTTCGTGCATGGCAGCGCCCGACGCAAGGGTTTCTGTCTTCGAGCTATCACCGACCTGCAGCACAGTCTGGCCGTCGCATACCATGATCCTGTAGCCAGAACCGGTTGCACCATCCCAGGTTCCCATGACCGTCTGCTCGTCTTTCGAAAGCAGGGTGGGCCAGATCAACGCCTGTATCGTGAAACTCTCCAGGGCAAAGGCTTCGGCGTTGTCGACCGAGACAAAGGAGCCGACCTGTGTGGCCTGAAAACGGGCGGTATAGTCTCCGTTGACCTCGGCATCGACGACGCGCTGTTTCAGGCCCGGTCCGCCAGGCGAATCATCGCCGCAGCGTATGTCGACAATCTGAAGGTGGAACTGGCCTTCGTCCTCGCTGGAAATCTTGAAGTTGAGCGTCTGGCCCGGTTGCACGCTGATTTCGTCGGTGTATCCCAGCAAGCGGCGCATGTTCATGATCCTTTCAGAAAGCAGGGAAGGGGGTCAGGGGTTCAGTGTGTAAACCGGTCCGTCGGGCACAAGTTCAGCATCACGCAACGCTGTCAGGTCGTGCTGACTCATCAGGGACTGAAGCGATGTCACGTAGTCTCCGCCCTTTTCGGAATAGGCCGGTCAGTTTTGTCGCCAGCGCATAACCATCAAGGGCATCGCCTGCGGCACGCTGTTGGCGCGCGCATGGTTCGAAAACCGTCATAGGCATCGTGGCTGTTCAGGTTCAGCATGTAGCTCTCGACGCTCGAGAGCAGTTCGGGAAAGGCCGCAACCGCGGTTGGTATCGTGCCGTTGCCCACCTTCGGGAACCATGCCTTCGCCGTTGAAAGTCCATTGGCCGAACAGAGCATTGCCTTCATGGGCAAACCTGGAACTTCCCCAGCCGCTTTCGATGGCCGCTTGCGCCAACACAAGGGAAGCCGGGATGCCATCCACGCGGGGCAGCAGGGCATCGATCGTGTTTGCCGGGTCATCGTCCAGGATTGCGGGGTCGATACGGTACTGCACCACCATGTCGTCCAGCCAGGAACGATCACGGCGTGAAGGCGTTGCATCAGAGGCAAGCTCGTCCTGCATCGTCTTCAGGCGTTGCCGGTCATCGGCAATGGTCGCATTCGACAGAAGAGCCAGCGGCAGGATGGATTTCAGAAACAGCTTGGAGCGGCGCGGTGACCCGTCAAGTTCAAGCCAGTTGTCAGGGAACGCGACCAGATCGATCTGGGGAACCGGAGCGCCATCCGTTTTTACCGCGGCAAGTGTGTAGTTGATTTCAGAGTAGAACGCCTCCAGGTCCGCGACCTTCTCGATTTCGATCGTCCGGATGCGCGCCTGCGAGACATGACGGATGACGTAGGTTGCTGCGGCCAGAAGCCCGACGAGCGCTACCAGTGCGGCAATAAAGTAGGAGAGGGTGCCGCGTTTCATCTCAGGGTGCCGGGACCGGCTGGGCATCAGCAAAGCGACGCAGAACATTCCCCGTGATCCGCGCAACGTTGTTGTCGTAGCCATTCCAGGCCAGTGACGTGCTCCAGGCGATGGAACCCGTCGACCACACGGCGCCACCTTCCGGCGTTTCGAAAAACACCATGTCGGCGCGCACGGCCGGATTGACCGGTGCCGCAACCGCGGTGTGGTTGAACGTCATGGTATCGAGAGTCTGCAGGTATTGTGTTGAATGGTCAGCAGAACTTGCCAGGCGCAGGCAGTGATCGGGCGTGCCCAGTGACCGGTCGACCCAGTCCAGTTCCAGGCCGGATGCGCCGCCCAACTGGCCGAAGTCACCAATCTTCTCGTTTGCCCCCACGCCATCGAAGATCCATTGCGCGCGGGGATGGAAGCTGTCGGGCAGGCGTTCGAAATGGCTGCAGGAATCAAACCCTGTTGCAACCGTGCCGATCCCGACCAGTTGCTGGGGTGCAATCCCGATGCGCTGCCACAGGCCGCCCAACTCGCCGGAAAACGCCATGTGGTATTCGCCGGGCTCGGCGATCCAGTAGCGTGCGCCAGCCTGCGCCCGGCGAATTTCCAGCGCCCAGGGTGCTTCTTCGTGGAATGCGATGCGCCAGTAGAACCCGTTGCCGCCCATATACATCAGGCGCCCGCCTGATTTCAGATAGGCGGTCATGGCCTGCCACATATCGGTAGACCAGTATTCAGGATGCGCCCCGGTCACCACGACCTTGTAGGGTGCCAGAAGCTCCAACCCCTCGTCATGCAGGGCATGGTCACTGATCGCATCCCAGGCAAAACCTTCGTCGTCCAGCCATGCGGTCAGATGGGTATCGGCGTTGAAGCTCCAGACGCCGGCTTTGGGGCGGTACCCCAGCATCGGCCGCCGCGCGCTTGCGACCGAAACACCACTGTCGTCGCTGTGGGTGTCGTAAGGCGAATGGCCAAGCTCGCGATGTTCAAAGAGATAGAGGTCATCGCGCGACAGGATCGTCGCGGAAGCCGAACGCATCTCGGCACCGGCATCATCGGTGCTGTGATGCATGTTGGCATAGATCTGATAGGTCGCGGTCGAGGCCAGGAAGGCAATGGCGTTCTTGGGCGCGTCTCGGCCGGGCTGTACGACCACAGGCGGCATGTCTTCGGCGCCCCCTCCCGAAAGCCGAATGCAGTAAACCCCGCTTTTCAGGTCATCAGGCAGTTTGACCTCGGCACTCGGCGACCAGCCGGCATCACCCAGATCGTCATCGTGCAGATGGATTGCGCCATACTCGTCTTGGGCATGGCGCCAATCATGCTGATCGCTCGTCCAGTTGCTGCCGGTCACGGCGCGAGTCGGCAGGTTGACGGTATGCCCGTGACAAGCGTCGCCCGAGACATCCTCGACACTCAGGCTCTTGATGGAACGCGACAGGTCCCATGCCAGCAGGCAATCGGTTGCTGACAAGGCATCTGCAACGGTGCCGGCAACACGCGGTGCCTCGACCTTGCCGTTGAAACACATGACGGGCCGGATGCCGTCTGCGTTGCCCTGTCCACCCCATGCCGCGCCAACCAGGAACGGAATGTCGCCCCGGAGCGTTGGGCCAGTTTTATGCGTTCCGCTGGCTTGTCTGGCAGTCTCTCCACGGCCGTCCACATTGCATGGATCCTGGGAAACGTTCACCTGACCTGTTGCCGCATCGTAACTGGCCGTCACGCGATACCACTCACGCGGCGTCATCAATCCCTTGGTTGCCGTGCGCGAGACCGACCCACTGCCATCTCCGGTCGTCAGCGCTGCGCCCTCAGGACCGATGCTCAGCAGATATCCTGCCTGGCGTTCGGCATCCCAGACGCCCATCACGGCCTGCTCATGGTTCACTGGCGTGGTGGGCCAGATTGTGATGTCGAGCGTGAAGGAGGTCAGGGCTGACAGCGCACTGGAGTTATCAGCCACGATGAACGATCCCGCGTGAACCGCCTGGCTCACCAGATCTGCGGTCTGTTCGGCAACGACGGTTTCTTCTTCGCGATAACCCGGCCCGTTGGGGCTGTCATCGCCACAGATCAGGCGCACCAGCCCGACGCTCATGCTCTCCACACCTTCGCCGCTGGCAAAAACGGTCACGGTATCTTCGGGGCGTGCCCAGAGCTTGTCGGTGTAGGAAAGGATGCGCGGGTCTGTCATGGCAGAGGATCATCCCGTTCGAAGGCTTTCAGTACGTTGCCGGTCAGGCGGCTGACATTGTTGTCATAGCCGTTGTGTCCAAGACTTGCCGACCAGCTGATCGAACCCGTTGCAAACACACCCGCACCCGACGGCAGGGTGTAATAGATCATGTCGGCGCGCACACGCGGGTTGGCGTCACCCGTCACGGCGGCATGGTTGAAGACGATCTCGTCAGGGCTCTGCATGTAATAGGCCGAGTGTCCTTCGGAGCGCGCCAGCACGATGGTATCGGGCGGTGATCCCAGGCTTTCATCGACGCCATCAAGCTCGATGCCTGCTGCGCCGTTCCCAAGCACACCGAAGTCGCCAATGATCTCTTCATCAATCCCGTCAAAGACCCATGCCGCACGCGGATTGTCTTCCACGCCCGGTTCCTTGACGAACCAGCCACAGCGATCAAAGCCTGTGGCAAAGGTGCCGATGCCGACCAGCGATTGCGGTGGCCGCCCGATGCGTTTCCACAAACCGCCCAACTCGCCGTTGAAACTCTGGTGATACTCCCCGGGCAGGGAAGCCCAGAAACGCGCGCCGGACTCCGCGCGCCGGATCTCGATGGCGGTTCCGGGGTGTTCGGGATGATAGGCAATGCGCCAGTAGAACCCGTTGCCGCCCAGATACATCATGCGTCCGCCGCCATCGAAATAGGCGGTCAGGGCATCCCACATCTCCGTTGTCCAGTATTCGGGGTGCGCGCCGGTCACGATGACGTTGTAGTCGGCCAGTGCAGAGACACCTTCGTAGTGGATTTCCTCATCGGTCACGACATCGAAGTCGAAGTCCTGCGCTTCCATCCAGTCGGTCACATGGGTGTCGGCGTTGAAGCTCCAGATGATCGACTTGACGTTGAAGTTGAGCACGATCGGTCGCAGGCGTGAGCTGTAGATTGCGCCGGACCCGTCGCGGTGGGTGTCATAGGTCGAAAGCCCCAGATCGCGCCGTTCGTTCAGGAAAAGCTCGTCGCCGGTATAGGCAACGATGCGCCCGCGCTTGACCTCGGCCTTTTCCTCATCGGTCTGCCAATGGTTGTTGGAATAGGCCATGTAGGTCGCGGTCGACCCCAGAAACGCGATCTTGGCTTTCTTCGCACCTGGAGCAGGACGCACATAAAACGGGATGTAACACTCATCCTTCCCGGCCATACAACGCGCGGCATAGATCCCGCTTTTGAGGCCATCGGGAACGGTCATCGTCACGGTGGTTTCCCAGCCGGCGTCATACAGGTCATCGTCGTGAAAATGCACGGCGCCATAATGTCCGGGGTTCACGGTCCAATCATGGCAGGAACTGTCCCAGTGATAGCCGCTCACCGCACGGGTCGGCAGGTTGACCAGTCGGCCATGAAAATTGTTGCCGGAAACATCAGGGAAGGTGCTGGTGGGAATATCCTGGCTGAAATCCCAGGCGCCCACGATCCATTCCGCCTTGACCGGGTTCGCCCGCGCCATCTTCGACATCTCGTGGCAAATCACGACCTTGGAAGCCAGACGCGGTGAATCGATACGCCCGTTGAACAGCCCTGCCATCCGTGGCCGGCCGTCTTCGTGCCAGCCAACCTGCCAAGCGGCGATGTGGAGATCGTGTTCGGCCGCAAAGGAAATCCCCTTTGGCGCCTGGCCATAGACATGGGCAAAGCTGTCGGCACCGACGTAACGCTCATCGGGCTCCTGCCAAAGCTCGACCTCGCCGGTCTCTGCATCATAGCTGGCCGAAACAAACGCCCATTTCCACGCCAGCATGGGAACTCCGGTCGAAACCGTCACCAGCTCCTCACCATTGCCCACCATCAGGGACAGGGCGCCGTCGCCGTCCAGAACGACCGCAAAGCCCGGCTTCTTGGGCCCGGACCCGCGGCTCATCAGCGCCTGCCTGCCGTCACCAGGCAGGGTCGGCATGACATAGGCCTGGAACGTGAAGCTCGTGAGCCAGTCCAGCGCCGGCGCCCTGGGCACCACGGCATAGGAACCCGCATCAATACGCTGGAAGCGCCCAGCATGGCTGCCATCGGCATCCGTCTCGATCTCGACTTCCTTGTAGGGCGCGCCCGCTGGAGTCTCGACACCGCACACCACACGCACGGCCTTGAAGTCGAACGCCTCGTGTTCTTCCAGACTGATCTTGAAGCCGATCTGGTCACCGGGCTGCACACTGATCTGGTCCGCGTAACCCAGCACCCTGCGTTTGTAATCGAAGGTCATGAAACAGCTTCTGGCGGGGAGTAATGTGTTAACCCTGCGCGTCTAGCAATAGCATCTCCAATTGCTTCTGAATCCGATTTCAGTATTCCTGTGCTCAAGTAGATTTTTCCACCATTGATAAGAAAGAGCCAACGATCAAAGAATCGCATTTGGCTCGCTATTTGATGTTTGTCGGTCACGATCACTGTCAGATGTTTCTTTTTTGGAGAGTAAGTGATTCCAAATATTTGATTCCAGGAAACGTTTGCTCCCCAGCTGAACATTGCGTGGACCTCAAGGCTGTCTGGGCCGACTAAAAGAAGAGGAGACTTCGAAAACACGATGCGCCCAATGAGCGCCATAAGCGGGAGAGTCACAATCATCATACCCATTCCCGCCACTAGAAGTTTTGGGTTGCCATCGAGGCCCTCTAGGACCCCAAATACACCAGCTCCGAAAAACACAGCCATTATGAAGAAACGGAACAAGTTGTTCCGAACTGAATGTCGATAGGTGAGGCTATCAGTCACAGCCATTGGCACCTATCCGTCCAGTTCGACGCCTGTGTGTTTCTTCCAGCGCAGCTTGAAGATGTGCCACTCGGCCTCGCCAAGGTCGTCGAATTTGACGTCTTCGTGCAGGGTGACCGGAATGCCGCGTTTGCCGGGAAGCTGGGCCAGGCACCATTCCTTGTGCGGCACCGTGTTCACCAGCACATACTTGCCCTCGACCGGCTCCCAGCGCATCACGTTCAGAACCTTCTGCAGTTCTGCGCTGTGTGGCCCGAACGGATTGGCCTGGAACTCGTCGGCCAGTTCGGTCTTTGCCGGATCAATCTTGTACATGGCGATCTCCCAAAATGCGTAGAGAGGATTAGAGCGCCCTACGCCGACGGGATCAAGACTTGTCAGACAGGTACTTTCGTTGATTTTTGCTCCGGCCATGGAGGGATGTGAACCCTGACCAAGATGCGCGCAAAAAGAAAAAGGGGCCGCAGTTTGCACTGCGGCCCCCATTCCAGCGATCTGATCGGTTGGATCAGAAGTCCATGTCATCCATGGCGTCATCGTCACGGTCTTCCTTCTTCACCTTCTCGGCGATCATCGCCTCGGTGGTGATCAGGAGGCCTGCAACCGAAGCGGCGTCCTGAAGAGCGGTACGCACGACCTTTGCGGGGTCGATAATGCCGGCCTTCACGAGGTCCTTGTAGGTCTCGGTCTGGGCATCGAAGCCCCAGTTGGTGTCCTTCTGCTCCAGCAGCTTGCCTGCAATGACAGCGCCGTCGACGCCGGCGTTCTGGGCAATCTGGCGCACAGGGGCCTGGATGGCCTTGCGCACGATCTCGACACCGACCTGCTGGTCGGGATCATCAAGCTTCAGCTTGTCGAGAGCGCGGGTTGCATAGAGAAGTGCGGTACCGCCGCCGGGCACGATGCCTTCTTCGACAGCTGCGCGGGTGGCGTTCATGGCGTCGTCGACGCGAGTCCTTGCGTCTCCTTCACCTCGACCTCGGACGAACCGCCGACCTTGATGACTGCAACACCACCAGCCAGCTTGGCCAGACGTTCCTGCAGCTTCTCGCGGTCATAGTCCGAAGACGTGTCCTTCGATCTGCTGGCGGATCTGGTTGCAACGGCCCTTGATGTCGGCTGGCTTGCCGGCACCGTCGACGATCGTGGTGTCTTCCTTGGTGATGACAACACGCTTGGCCGAACCCAGCATGTCCATGGTGACGTTCTCGAGCTTGATGCCGACGTCTTCGGAGATCACCTGACCCTTGGTCAGAACAGCGATGTCTTCCAGCATGGCCTTGCGACGATCACCGAAGCCAGGGGCCTTGACGGCAACGACCTTCAGGCCGCCACGCAGACGGTTGACGACCAGCGTGGCCAGAGCCTCGCCATCGACATCTTCAGCCATGATCAGCAGCGGACGACCGGACTTTGACGACTTCTTCCAGGATCGGCAGCATCGCCTGCAGGTTCGACAGCTTCTTCTCGTGGATCAGGATACGGGCTCTTCGACTCGGTCTTCATCTTGTCGGCATCGGTGATGAAGTAGGGCGACAGATAGCCGCGGTCGAACTGCATGCCTTCGACGACTTCCAGCTCGGTGTCGCAGGACTTGGCTTCCTCGACCGTGATGACGCCTTCGTTGCCGACTTTCTGCATGGCTTCAGCAATCATGCGGCCGACTTCGGCATCGCCATTGGCGAGATCGTGCCGACCTGGGCAACTTCTGCAGACGACTTGATCTTGCGCGCACGCTTGGCATGTCTGCAACCACAGCGGTAACCGCCATGATCGACGCCGCGCTTCAGGTCCATCGGGTTCATGCCGGCGGCAACAGCCTTGGCGCCTTCACGAACGATCGCCTGGGCCAGAACCGTGGCGGTCGTGGTGCCGTCACCGGCCATGTCGTTGGTCTTGGATGCGACTTCGCGCACCATCTGTGCGCCCATGTTCTCGAACTTGTCTGCAAGTTCGATTTCCTTGGCAACGGTCACGCCGTCCTTGGTGATGCGCGGTGCGCCGAAGGACTTGTCGAGAACCACGTTGCGGCCCTTCGGGCCCAGCGTGACCTTGACGGCATCGGCCAGAATGTTCACGCCGCGCAGCATGCGCGTGCGGGCATCGGCACCGTATTTGACTTCTTTGGCAGCCATGTTTGTCTCTCCTGTTACTTAAGTGGTGGTCAGCCGATGATGCCCATGATGTCGGATTCCTTCATGATCAGAAGTTCCTTGCCATCAAGCTTCACCTCGGTGCCCGACCACTTGCCGAAGAGGACGCGATCGCCCTTCTTCACATCAAGCGGCTGAACTTTGCCGTGTTCGTCCCGGGCGCCGGGGCCAACAGAGACAATCTTGCCTTCCATCGGCTTTTCTTTGGCGGAATCGGGGATAATGATGCCGCCTGCGGTTTTTTCTTCACCGTCGGTGCGGCTTACGACAACGCGGTCGTGCAGCGGTCGGAATGCCATGCTTCAACCTCCATGATTGAGCGGATTTGTCTCGAATGCGAATGAATTGGCACTCACACGAGGTGAGTGCTAACAGCGATGTAAGCGAATTTACGCAGAGATCAAGGGCAGAACCGCGCGTGGGCCACCCTTTTTTCGTTTTTTCCGGCTACTTGGACGCCTTTGGCATCACCAGAAGCTGGTGTGCGCTCGACCGGATCTTCGCGGCATAGGCTTCCTGGGACCAGCCGCTGATGCGGGTAAGTTGCTCCCAGTTCCGGACAGAGAGCAACATCCACAACAAGTCCGTTGCCTCCTGGGGATCATGCGCGGGGTTGAGTTGGCCGTCGCGCTGCAGCGCCGTAACCGCGGCTTCGCATCCCTCGCGCATATCACGCATACGCTGATCCCAGGCGTGGGCTGCATCCTCATCGGTTTCGCGCATGGCAAGCAAGGCACGGGCGCTGGGATAGATGATCGGCAGATAGGCCGTCCAGGCCTCAATGAAGGCGTCCAGGCGTGCCACACCGGTTGTGGCCTCGCGGCTGGGGATCAGGCGCTCTTGACTGCCCGCGATGTCATCCAGGTAAAGCGTGGTCTGAATCAGCAGCTCTGCGCGCGATTCAAAATGCAGATAAACCGCCTGGCGCGAAACGCCGGCACGTTTGGCGACGTCGGCCATGCGCACGCCCTGGCCTTGCCCTGCTTCCAGGAGTTCCAGGCTGGCTTTCAGAATTCTGAGACGGGTATCTGGTTGCGCACTTGACATGCTGTAAAGCTATCACCACTTGTCGCCGTGTCAATTGACACTGTGTCAACCCAAGGAGAGAGACCATGCATGTAACCGTATTCGGCGCGACTGGCGGTGTCGGCCGCAACCTGATGACCCAGCTCCACGAAGAGGGCCACACGGTCACCGCGTTCACACGCGACCGTGCCCGCCTTGATCCGGACGCGCCCGGACTGAACATTGTTGAAGGCGATGTTCTTGATCTTGATGCGGTTCGTCGGGCAATCGAGGGGTCCGATGCCGTAATCTGTGCTCTGGGCATGCCGCTCTTCAATCGTGAGCAGCTGCGTACCAAGGGCACATCAATCATTGTTCAGGCCATGGAGCAGGTCGGGATCAAGCGTCTTGTCTGTCTTTCTGGGCTTGGGGCGGGCGATAGCTGGTCCATGCTTCCTCTGCGTTACCGCTGGTTCATCGTGCCGCTGTTCATGCGCCGCCTCTATGATGATCACGAGGCGCAGGAAGCTGTTGTGCGCGCCAGCAAGCTCGACTGGACCATCGTGCGCCCCAGCAGCTTCACCGATGACGCGCTCACCAGAACCTATCAAGTCGGGTTCACCGCAGCGCTGCCCTCGCTCACCTACAAGATTGCCCGCGCGGATGTCGCTGACTTCATGGTCCGGCAACTCGGGGACAACACCTATTTGTACGCCTCGCCCGCACTTTCCCACTGACCTGGAGGACCGACCCATGACCATCAACTGGCTTCTCATCGGCTGCAGTGTCGCCGTCATCGCCTGCGCCATGTCGGCAGGGCTGTTCTACACTTTCTCGGATTTCGTCCTGCGTTCCATGCATCTGGCCAAGACGGCCGCTGGTGTTCAGGTCATGCAGAACATCAATCGCGAAATCATGCGCTCGGGCAGCATCTATCTGCTCTGGGGAACCGTCGTCCTGTCGTCGGCGCTTGGAATTTTTGCCGCCTTCACCGCTGCGGCATCGGCTGCCATTCCCACGGCCGTCGGGGGGCTCTTGATCTTCGCGGGTGTCTTGCTCGTGACCTTTCGCTTCAACGTGCCCATGAACGTTCGCCTGGGCAAACTCGCTTTTGCCGAGTCTCCAGCTGCCAACTACTGGCCTGAATACGTGTTGCGCTGGAATCGCTGGAACTGGGTACGCGCATGGACCTCTGCTGGCGCGTCGGTCTCATTTCTTGTCGCCTGCCTGATGCTGGCTTGATGCCGCCTGGTCCGGCTGCGTCTTACTTGGCGTTGCCGGGCCGCCGCGTCACCTTGCGGCTGCGCTGGTTCAATTGCGCCTCGATGGCGCTCAATGGAACACCGGCCCGGGCAGCAGCGGTCAGCGCGAAGTAGATGACATCGGCTGCCTCGTGGGCAACGTCTTCTGCATCCGTTGCTTCGCCCAATTCACCGGCTTCCTCGATCAGCTTGGCTTCCAGCAGGCCGGGTTCATTGAACAGGCGCTGCGTATAGGAACCCTCCGGCGCAACATCGCGGCGCTCGGCAATCAGACGGGCCAGCGCGGGCAGGCCTTCATCGGCACCCCAGCAAGTCCAGGTGTCGAGGTGACAGAACCCGGTTCCGGCCTGACGCACGGTAAAGCGCAGAGCATCACGATCGCAGTCGAGATCAATCTTCAGCAGCTCCTGGGTCGCGCCGGAAGTTTCGCCCTTTACCCACAAGCCGCGCTTGCGTGAATGATAGGCGCCCACCTGGCGCTCCACGGCAACACGCAGACTCTGCGCATCCGAATAGACCAGCCCCAGGGCGTGGCCATGTTCGTCGCACACCACGGTGGGCCAGAGACCATCGGGCCGGTCGCTTTTCAGCGGTGCAGCGATCGCGTCGCCCAGATCAAGGTGCCCGGTGTAAAGCGCCATGCCGACCTGCGCGTCGGCACCGGCCTCGTCGGCCATGGCAATATCTTCTGGCGTCGTGAAACCGCCCGCCACGGTGAGTTTCGCATCGCCTGCCGCTCGCGCCAGCCGCCGTGTGGCGTCCATGTCGGTGCCCTGCATGCGTCCCTCGCGTTCCACGAAGGTGACCAGGAAGCCACCGACGAATTCGCGCAGCTCGGCCATGCGGTTTTCTACCGATGCGCCGGTCTTGGTGGTCCAGCCGTGGGTCACAACCTCGCCTTCCACGGCGTCCAGCGCGGCGATCACGCGGTCGCGCGGCAACTGTGAAAGAATCTCCGGCTTGGCCGCGGTACCCAGGATGATCTTGTCGGCCCCGGCATCAAGCCAGCGTATGGCGGTTTCGACATCGCGAATGCCGCCGCCCACACGGCAGGGTGCCAGCTTCACCAGATCTTCGATCAGCGCGCGGTTGTCGCCCTGGCCCAGTGCGGCGTCCAGGTCGATCACGGCAATGTCGCCAGCCAGGCGGAACTTCTCGGCAATAGGCCGGGGATCACCCGCCTCGATCGCCATCTCCTTGCCGCCCACAAGCTGAACGGCCTGGCCACCCATCAGGTCGATGGAGGGAATGATCATTCCGCTGCCTCGGACGTGATGACGGGGAAGGCCAGTGCCGAACCAAGAGCGATAAGCGCTGCAATCACGGCAAACACTGAACCCAATGCAAAGGCATAGGTCAGGTCGAAATCACCAGCCCAGCCACCAAGGAAGGCGCCGATTGCGCCAATGCCGTCCATCATGACAAAGGCCAGCCCCAGGGTGGTGCCTTCACGTTTCCCGGCAAAGTCCACGGCTGAGGCCAGCACCACCGAACGCACGCCGTAGAACGCGCCGATCATCACAATCAGGAAAACCACGGCTAGCCATGCCACCCCGATGAAGGGCATGGCAAAACCCAGAGGTGCTGCGGCCAGCAGCGAAACGGCAAACACCTTGCGCCGTCCCATGGTGTCGGAAAGGTGCCCCATCACCGGCTGCAGCAGGGCGCCCGCCAAGATCATCGCGGCAAAGGCAACACCGGCTTCGAACTCCGAAAAGCCCAGATCGTTGACGATGTAGAGCGTCGCCATCGCCAATACGGCCATGACGGCCATGTTGTAGATGCCGATCATGGCCACCAGGGACAGGCCGCTGCGGCTGGTCCAGTCGCGCCACATGTCTTTGAAATCGCCCATGGAGGCTTTTTCGCTGACGGTGACCGTCAGACGTTCACGCACGATGAAGAAATAGACGCCCACGGCCATGGCCGGGATGATCGCCAGAGCCAGACCCACACGCCAACCCACAAAAACCAGCAGAACACCGGTCAGGATTGGCGCAAACACCTCGGCCAACGTGCCGCCCATGGCGTGAATGCCCAGAACCCGTGCGCGTTGCCCCGGCATGGTCTGGGTCAGCGTGCCGGTGGCAAGGGGATGCCAAGCCGACGTTCCCATACCCGCAATCGCAAGCATGGCCGTCAGGGCCCAGAAATTGGGCGCCAGACTGGCAAGCCCGTATCCAATCACCACCCACAGGAAGGTTGTCGCAAAGATCGGCCCGCGCCGGCTCGTGTGATCGCTCAGGATACCCGCCGGCACCAGACTGAAGGTTGCGCCAATCGCTGTCAGCGAAATCATCAGCCCAAGATCCGAAGGACTCATCTCAAAGGAGATTGCGATGGCGGGTGCCAAAATCCAGAACGCGCCATGGGGCCAGTCGACCGCCATGTGTCCGGCACAGAAGGCCAGGATTGGCAGGCGTTTCGTCTGGACTTGCGTTTGTTTGGTCATGGGGTGTCCGCCGTGAGGTCCAGGCGCGTGGGAATGCCCGCCGCTGCCATCACACGTTTGATATCACCCACCGTATAGTCACCGTCATGAAAGATCGAGGCGGCAAGAACGGCATCGGCACCAGATTGCAGCGCCTCAATCAGATGTTCGGGTTTGGCCGCGCCGCCCGACGCAATTACCGGCACATGCACGGAATCCGAGACCGCCTGCAGCAGGTCGGTGTCATAGCCCGAGCGCGTGCCGTCGCGGTCCCAGCTTGTCAGCAGAATTTCTCCGGCTCCGCGTTCCACCGCCTCGCGCGCCCAGCCGATGGCGTCCATGCCCGTGCGGTTCTTACCCGACAACGTGACGACCTCCCAGCCGTCGCCTTCGGCCTTGCGCGCGGCATCGATGGCGACGATGGCGCATTGGCTGCCGAAGTGGTCGGCGATCTCGGTCAGCAGTTCCGGGCGTGTCACGGCTGCGGTGTTGGCCGCGACCTTGTCGGCTCCGGCTTCCAGCAGGGCACCGGCATCGGCTGCCTTGCGCACGCCGCCACCCACGGTCAGTGGGATACCCAGTTCCTGGCGCACGGCAGCGACCGTCACCAGCGCGTTACCGCGCCCCTCCGGCGTGGCAGAGACATCCAGCATCACCAGCTCGTCGGCGCCCTGGCGTTCATAGGACATCGAAAGCTCAACCGGGTCTCCGGCATCCCTCAAACCCTGGAACCGCACGCCTTTGACGACGCGGCCGGAATTGACATCCAGGCAGGGAATCACGCGTGCAGTCAGCATGGCAGATCAATCCATCGTTTCAGGAGCCCCTGGCCATAGGCGCCTGAGAGTTCCGGGTGAAACTGGCAGGCCACAACAGAGCCTTTTTCCATGGCGGCAACAAACGGTCCGCCATGATCAGCCATGGCGGGCGACCAGCCCGCCGGTGCTTCAGTCATGCGAAAGGAGTTCGCAAAATAGGCAAAGCCGTCCTGTACGACATGACAGCCAGGGTCAGCGCTCACGTCGTTCCAGCCAAACTGCGGCACCCGCACCGTTTCAGGAAACCGTGTCACCGGCGCATCGACGATGCCCAGCCCCACCGCACCGGGCGATTCCTCGCTTGAGCGCCCGAACAGCTGCAGCCCGACGCAGATCGACAGCGTGGGTTTGCCCAGCACAATGCGCGCGCGCAGCGGCGCCGTCATGCCGCTCTTGTCTAGTGCAGCCATGGCGGCGCCAAACGAACCAACACCCGGCAGCATCACGTGGCCTGCCTCGGTGATGTCATCTGCCGACTGGGCCATGCGCGGCACTCCGCCGGCCCGCTTCAGGCCTGCAAAGACAGAGGCGAGATTGGCGGTTCCGGTGGCGCAGACAACGACCTCGCGGCCGCTCACAGCACACCCTTGGTGCTTGGTACATCACGATGGCCGGCATCTGAAATGGCCATCGACAGCGCCAGGGCCAGCGCCTTGAAGGCGGCCTCGGCGCGATGGTGGTCGTTGTGACCCCGGATCAGATCGACATGGAGAGTCAGCTTGGCCGCCATGGCAAAGGACTGGAGAACATGGCTGATCATCTCGGTCGAGATGTCGCCGACTTTCTCGCGGCGCAGGCCCAGGTCAACATGGGCAAACGGACGGCCAGAGAGATCCAGAACGGCACGCGCCAAGGCCTCATCCAGAGGCGCATAGGCGCTCCCAAAACGGCGGATGCCGCGTTTGTCACCCAATGCCATGTCGAACGCTTCACCCAGGGCCAGCGCGCAATCTTCGGCCGTGTGGTGATCGTCAATGTCGAGATCGCCCTTGCAGGAGAGCGTGATATCCATACGGCTGTGACGAGTCAGGCCGTCGAGCAGATGATCCAGGAAACGCAGGCCCGTGGAAATTTCGGCCACGCCGGTTCCGTCCAGATTCACCGTGACCTTGATATCGGTCTCGCGTGTCTTGC
Source organism: uncultured Alphaproteobacteria bacterium (assembly GCA_943787175.1). Classification (GTDB taxonomy): domain Bacteria; phylum Pseudomonadota; class Alphaproteobacteria; order SP197; family SP197; genus SP197. Next base: position 19,016 of record CALSLK010000029.1, on the reverse strand, counting down.
GCTCAACGCTGGCTGTGCGTTTGTCCATGATTCACCCTCACGAAACGATGTTGCCGATGGGGGATACAACAATATCTGTACCACCGCGCGCCTTGATCTGGGGAATTACCTGGGCCAACAGATCGCGCGGCACGGCAGACTTGATGGCAAAGCCGCGTCCGCCATGCAGCGGCGAAACCGTCGGCTCGCGCATGCTGGGCAACACGCCGATCACGGCTTCCAGGCTTTCGGGCGTCACGTTGACTTCAACCATCACACGGCGGCGGGCATCCAGCACGGAACCCACCATCATCACGAAGCTGTCGATCGATGCGCGCTTTTCCGCATTCTCGAGCGCAGCGGGGTGGGCATAAAGCCGGGTCGAGGAAATCATCACCTGGCCCACGATCTCCAGACCGTTGGCACGCAGGGTCGATCCCGTTGCGGTGTTGTCGACAATGCAGTCGGCATCTTCGGGCGGGAAAACTTCGGTCGCGCCATAGGAGCGCACGAAGGTCGCGTCCAGGCCGGCGCTGTCAATCCAGTCACGGGTCAGGCGTTCGTATTCGCTGGCCACTACCAGATGCTGGCCCGGCAGCTTGCCGTCTTCAAGAATCTTAACAGGCGCTGCCGCAACCAGTTGCACCAGATCCAGTCCGGTATCGACCAGTTCCACCAGGTCAGCCTCTTTCTCGGCGACCCAGTCGGCGCCGGCAAACCCAAGATCACGGGTTCCCGCATGGAGCATTTCCACGATGTTCTGAGGTTTCAGCAGTTTGGCGTCAAAACCCGGCAGCGAGAGCTTTGGGCGGTAATCACGCGTGCTCGAGCTGCCCGAACGGATATGAATGCCGGCATCTTCCAGCAACGCAAAGACATTGTCCTGCATGCGGCCCTTGGGCAGGCCCAGGCGTATGATCTGATCGTTTGGCATGATGGTCATCGGCCATGGCTAAGATGGCGCTCCGGTAAAAGCGGGCGGAACGTCGTGTATCGCCGGTGTGCTGTCAACAGCCAAGGCCCTGCCAACCTGTCTCTGAATAGCCTAAACTGCCTGAAACTGCGCAAACAGGGAGATACCGCCATGGCCGTTCACGGCGTCGACCACATCAATATCTGCACTGCCGATCTCGACCGGTGCCGCGCGTTCTACTGCGGCGTCCTTGGCTTCGAGGAAGGTTATCGCCCGCCCTTCGACAGCCCCGGCGCCTGGCTCTATGCCGGCGATGCACCGCTGGTCCATGTCAGCGTCACCGACACGCCTCGCACAGGCGAAAGCCCGGTCGATCACGTCGCTTTTGCGGTTAAGGGTTACGACGCCATGTGCACGCGCCTCGACGGCGAAGGCATCGCGTTTGAGAGTTATCAGGTGCCCGACAACCCGACGCGCCAGATCTTCGTGAAGGATCCCGACGGCGTCGATGTTGAACTCAACTTCCGCGACGGGACATGACACCAACATGAATGTAGACGGCGTTCCCTACCGCACGATCTGGCGCACGGAGTCCGGCGCAGTCACAATTCTCGACCAGACGCGCTTGCCTCACGTCTTCGAGACCGTCGTTCTCGAAGACGTCGATGCTGCAGCGCACGCCATCCGTGCCATGCTGGTCCGGGGTGCCCCGCTGATTGGCGCGACGTCAGCTTATGGCATGGCGCTGGCGATGCAGTGTGACAGCTCGGATGCGAATCTGGCGGCCGCCCATGCCCTGCTTCTTGCGACGCGACCCACGGCCGTCAACCTTCGTTGGGCACTCGATGCGATGACGGCGCTGTTGTCGCCGTTGCCGCCTTCAGAGCGGTCCGACGCCGCCTTTGCAGAAGCCGCGCGCCTTTGCGACGAAGACGCTGCGATCTGTGAAGCCATCGGGGATCACGGCTTGCCCGTCATCCGCGGCCTTCACGACACGAAGAACGACACGATCAACATCCTGACCCATTGCAATGCCGGCTGGCTGGCGACGGTAGACTGGGGCACGGCGCATCGCGCCGATCTACAAGGCGTATGACGCCGGCATTGCCCGTCCATGTCTGGGTGGACGAGACCCGGCCGCGCAACCAGGGCGCCGGGCTCACGGCATGGGAACTGGGTCGCCACGGTGTGCCGCACACGGTCATCGTCGACAACGCCGGTGGGCATCTCATGCAGCACGGCCTGGTCGATATGGTCATCACCGGCACCGACCGCACCACGGCCCATGGCGATGTCTGCAACAAGATCGGCACTTATCTCAAAGCCCTAGCCGCCCGGGACAATGGCGTGCCGTTTTACGTTGCGCTGCCGTCGCCCACCATCGACTGGACCATGGCATCGGGCCGTGACATCCCCATCGAAGAACGTTCGGGCCAGGAGATCAGCCATCTAACCGGTCGCACCGCTGATGGCCGTATCGAAACCATCCAGATCACGCCTGAGGGCTCACCCCTTGGCAATCCGGCGTTTGACGTAACCCCTGCGCGCCTGGTGACAGCATTGGTGACCGAACGCGGCGTTTGTGATGCTTCGCCTGAGGGCCTTGCTGGCATGTTCCCGGAGTTTGTCCGTGCCGCATGATCATGTGCGCCTGCGCAAGGCACTGGTCGCCACGGCCCGTTCCATGAATGGCCTGGGCATCAACCAGGGTGCCTCCGGTAATGTCAGTGTGCGTGCGGGCAAGGGGTTCCTCATCACGCCGTCGGCCCTGCCTTATGACCAGACGCGTCCCCAAGATACGGTCCTGATGGGGATGGACGGCAAGCCGCGCGACAAACGCAAACCTTCCAGCGAATGGCGCTTTCACCGCGACATCTATGCCGTCCGCCCGGAAGCCGGCGCTATCGTCCACACCCACGCGACCCATGCCACCTCGCTTGCCTGCCTGCACAAGGGTATCCCGCGCTTCCACTACATGGTCGCCATGGCGGGTGGCGATGATATCCGCTGCGCCCCCTATGCGACCTATGGCACGCAGGAACTTTCCGACCATGCGCTGGAAGCGCTCCGGGACCGCAAGGCGTGCCTGCTTGCCAACCACGGCATGATCGCCTTTGGCTCAGATCTTGAAAGCGCTCTGGCACTGGCAGTCGAGGTCGAGAGCCTTGCCCGCCAGTACTGGCAGGCCCTTCAGGTCGGCAAACCAAAGCTGCTCACCAAAGCGCAGATGGCCGAAGTGCTGGAGAAATTCTCCGACTATCGCGCCGGCTGACTCCCAGGGGTGAGACGCCTTAAGGTATGCTCTGAACCTTGGAGATCACCATGACCGATATGTATGAAAAAGGCCTTTCCAACCGCCGGGACGTTCTGGGTGCGGAGTATGTCGACAAGTCGATCAACGGCGCCGACAGCTTCAACCGCGACTTCCAGCGCATCCTCACGACCTATTGCTGGGGTGAGGTCTGGAGCGGTGAGGGGCTCGACCGCAAACAGCGCAGTCTCAACAACCTTTGCATGACCGCGGCCACGGGTCGCAGCCATGAGTTCGAACTCCATTTCAAAGGTGCCATCCGTAACGGCGTCACGCTGGCGCAACTGCGCGATACGCTGACGCAGATCGCAATCTATTGCGGCATGCCTGCGGGCGTTGAAGCCTTCCGCATCGCACGTAAGGTCTTTCAGGAAGAAGGCATCGACCCCGACAAGGACGAGAGCCTTACCTGAGGCGACTGCGTATTTAGAGTGCGCGTCGGACTATCGACGTTGTGACGTGAAGGCTTCGACAAGATGACCCCTTCACCCTATGCGCCAGCCTACTGGTCAACCGCAGAAAATAGGCCTTCACCGACCATTGCATCGGCCCACTGCCGGTGCAGGTTGATCTGGGCGAGGTCCCAGAAGGGTGCAAAATGCCCGCCGTCGAAATCGTCGCAGGAGCGGCCGACCTGAGTACGGTGACAGATCGTCATGTCTTCTTCGTTCAGGTTCGCCCACTGTGCCTCGAGAGCTTGCCGCGCCTCGGCATACTTGTCGTCAACGGCCGCCTCTTTGCTGCCGTAGTAGAAGTGGACTTCCATCTGGCACTTGTCGACGGCAAGCGGGCGCATGTTGATGAATAAGAAACACGTAGGGCTCGCGAAAAGCCCGATGTTGGGAAAGATCGTGCCCAGCCCGCCACTTCTTTGGTAGGCCTCGGACATGCCTTCTGCGCGCGGCAACGCGACGTCGCCGCGTGTGAGTTCGATACCTGTATCGGAGTCGCCAATGAAGCCGTACCGACAGAAGGCGTGAGGCCCAACGTTTTCCAGGCTCTTGCGATCTTCGTTGGCCATGGTCTGGTCGAGTGCAGGGTGGACAGCAAACAGGTGATAGTTGTCTGCCCAGTTATCCAGCACGAGCTTGAAGTTGCTCTGAAACTCGAAGAAAGCGACGTTTCCTCGATGACAGTTTTCCAGCGGGTACCCACTGTAGCGGCTGCGGATCGGCTCGATGAAGGAATCGAACTCAAGAGCCTTGCCATCCAGATTGATGAAAATCCAGTCGTGCCACGTCGCGAACCGAACAGGAAGCAAGCCAAATTTCTGGCGGTCTTCCTTCTCGATGTTGCCGTGGTTCTCATGCCCTTCAAAATGTGGGCGCACACGTAACTCGCCAGCCAGGTCATAGGTCCATCGATGGTATGGACAGGTGATGGTGCGACGGCCTTTCAGTTCGCAGGTAACGAGCTGTGCCCCCCGATGGCGACAGACGTTGTTGAAGACGTGCACCTTGTTGCTCTGGTCGCGGACAATGAGCAGGGACCGTCCTCCGACTGAAACAGGTTTGATGTCACCCTTCTCCGGTACGTCTGACCGCGTGCCTGCAAACACCCAGCTGCGGGCGAACAATCTTTTTTGTTCTTCCTCAAAATAGGTCTGCGAGACGAACGCCTCATTCGGCAGGCCTCTCGTTTGTTCGGTGGAGGTAACGCCGTAAGCGCTCCGATAACGTTGGATAAGGTCGTCAATCTTCTGCCGCTGATCCATCCGTACCTCCCTTTGACGCGTCAAGAACGCCGGGCCCCGTGTGCGCCGGATCACGCACCGTTGCAAATACCATTTATTAAAGCTGGCTTAAATTTAGTCAAGAATCGACGCTGATAATGGGCAAATTGTAAACAGTTACGAATTTTTGTGATTGCGAAAGCCGAGAAAGCTGGTCAACGTGCGCACGGACCGCACTAAAGTTGGGAGCCGCCGTGAAGCGACGGGCTGGCGTCAAAAAACCGGATTCGGGATCGCAGAATGACGAGGCTGTGAGCGCGAGTGTCGGCCAACGTGTTCGCAAGTTGCGAAAAAGGCATGGCTTGTCGCTCGCCGAGTTTGCCAAGCGGATTGATCGCAGCGCGGCCTTTGTCAGCATGATCGAGCGCGACCTGGCGAAGCCGTCGATGAACACGCTCCAGCGGATTGGTGACGCTTTCGACATGGAGGTTCGTTGGCTCTTTGATGTACCGACGGCGATAGAAGGCCTGGAAGCGAACATCGTGCGGGCGGAAGCACGCTCCAGGCTTTCCTACTCCGCCATCTCAAACACGGAGATCTTCACGCACACGGAATTTCAGGGGCTTACCGACTACCTCCTGTCACCGTCGCTCGATGCCAATGTCACTCTCGGCCTCGCGGAACTTGATCCCGGCGCATTGTCAGGCGACGAGATGCTGCGTCATAAAGGCGACCTCAGCTACTACGTCCTTCATGGTCAGGTAGAGGTCCTATGTATGGGAGAGACTCGGATCCTCGAGAAGGGCGATACGATCTTCATCCCCGAGAATGAGCTCTACACCTACAGCAACCCAACCAACCTGAAATCGTCCATGCTTTGGGCTTGGGCACCGTTCCCGATTGAGATTTAGCCATCGACATTGCTGTGTTGCAGCGTGGTAGAAACGCCACGTTAATGATGGAGAAGATATGACTGACGCGTTGCGACCCCGCATCCTGCATCTTGATGGCCTGACGCCCCTGGAGCGTGCCGCCCTGTGCGCACGCGGTGTCATCGATGCATCCGCATTCCTGGAGCGCGCCCGGCCTATCGTCGAAGCCGTACGTGAAGAAGGCGATGTCGCGCTCGTGCGGTTCGCCGCAGCCTTCGACAAGGTCACCATGACCGCTGATCAGATTCGGGTTGCGCCGGAAGACTTCGACGCAGCCTATGGTCTGGTCCCCGGTGATGTCGTTGCGGCGATTCGCGAAGCCGCTGGCAACATCCGCAGGGTGCACGAACAACAGAAACCGCCGGCACTTGATATGATCGAAGTGCGTCCCGGGGTCCTGGCCGGTGACCGATATGTCCCGATCGGCGCGGTCGCCTGTTACGTGCCGCGCGGCAAGGGTTCGTTCCCGTCTGTTACGCTGATGACCGCCATCCCAGCGCTTGTGGCTGGTGTCCCCCGTGTCGTGGTCATCACGCCGCCGGGCCCCGATGGCACCTGCGATGCCGGAACTCTGGTGGCTGCCCGCGAAGCAGGCGTGACGGAAGTCTATCTCGCCGGCGGCGCACAGGGCGTTGCAGCCGTGGCCTATGGCACGGAAACAATTCCCCATTGCGACAAGATTGTTGGTCCTGGCTCACCCTGGGTCGGTGCTGCCATGGAACTCTGTGCCGAGGCCATCGCGCCGGGACCGCCCGCGGGACCATCAGAAAGCATGGTCCTGGCCGATGACACGGCTGATGTCCGTCGCGTTGCGCTCGACCTCCTGGTCGAAGCCGAACATGGCGCTGATTCCACGACCTTCCTTGTAACCTGGGATGCCGAAATGGCTGAACGGGTTGCCGATTGTGTGGTCGAGCTTTTGGGCCGCCTTGGCGAAGAGCGGCGCGGTTACGCCTCGCAGGCTTTGGGCGTCAACGGCGGTCTTGTGGTCGCGGCAAATCGTGACGATGCGCTTGCGTTCGTCAACGCGTTTGCTGCCGAACATCTCCAGATTGCCAGTACTCATTCGCGTGATTATCTCGATGCCATCACCAATGCCGGCGAGATCCTGCTGGGTCAGGATGCGCCGTTTTCCATGGCGAACTTCATGATCGGCGTGAATGCCGTGCTGCCGACCGGCGGCAAGGCCGCGACCCATTCCGCGCTTGGCGTGATGGACTACATCAAGCGCCAATCCATCGCCGAGTTGAACTCAGAGGGTTATGCTGGTCTGGCCGATCAGACCGAAGCCTTTGCGCGTTATGAAGGATTCGATGCACACGCGCTGGCGATCAGTGCACGAAGGGAAGGTGGCTGATGACGATGGTTCCCGCCCGTGGCGTCTGGGATGATGGGCAGGTCGATGATGATCTGTTGTCACCGCCCACGCAGATCCGCGCGCCCGAGGAGGTTTGCACGGCCGAGGCGCTTTCCGCCAACAAGGCTTCAGCATTATCCTTTGTGCGTTCGCTGGTCCGGCGCATGGCGCGCGAGCGTTGGAAGATCGAAACCGCGATCTGGGAACTTGATGAGCAGGGCAGGGGGTTGGTCGCCTATCGCATCGAGACGGCAGAGCGTCCGCTCCATTACGTGATCTATTCCGACAACCTGCCCGACGATCAGAAATCCGAACGCATTGTCGGCCAGCGCTACGACGGTGTGGGTTATGTCGGCCAGGGCGAGATCGAACGCGACCGGGTCGAGCGGTTGCGCAAGGAATCGGAGAACTTTGTTCTGGGCCGGGCCGATAACACGGTTGTTGGTTTCACACGCATGAACCGCAGCACCAGTGCCTTCAACACGGCGGTCGAAGCGCTCTCATCTGGTCGTCAGCCATATCTGCCCGGCGGCTATCTGCTGCGCAACAACGGCTTCTGGGGCAATGGCCGTCATGGCACGGCGATCTACCCTTCCTTTGCGCCGGAACATCCGCTCAGCCATCCCTATTCCGGCGAGATGATGACTCTCTATATGTGGCGTCATTTCGGTAACGACCTCGTCGAACATGCAGCCCGTGTCGTGAATCCTGATGCGGCGCGTCTTTCTCCCATACTCAAACGGCACTTGGGCATGGGCAACGCGTCCGGCCTGGGTATGGTGCCTTTCGTTATTGCTCACCCCAAGCGCATCCATGCCTGGGTCGTCATGCGTGAACTCGCCATTGCGCATGCCCTGGGTGAAAGCGTCACGCCGAATGGACCAGAGGTTGTCCGCCTCATCGAACTGATCGAGCGCTGCATCGCCTATTTCAGTCTGCATGACCGCACCGGCAAGGACATGTATGCACCATCTTCCATCGTGCGTGACGATCTGTCCAAGGCTGGCAAGGCGCTACGCACCTTCCGTGATACCGGTGCCATGCTGGGTGCTGAATCGATCCGGCCATGGCAGACGCTGGCCAGCTGGGCGCGCAGAGAACTCCACCGCGAGAGCGTCGAGGTGCTGCATTCCCTGCTGATCGAACTTTACCCCGATCGGGCCTTCGAGATTGCCAAGCTGGCGTCTGCACCGGGCGACTACCGCAGCGATGTCGATCCCGCGATGACCCTTGGTGCACTCGCCTACCTCATACGCCACAACTACGATTGGGCGTTGGGTCTGGACGTGACCAGCCGGAAGCACGCCACCATTTCTGGTACTATTCGGAAGAGAACGTGGAGCCGCGGTTGGGCGAACGTGGCGTTGACCCCGGCGATGACCGCGAAGCCTTTGTCGATGTCCCGGGCGCGGTGCAGGCACTGCTAGCCAAACTGGAGTGCGCTGCCCGCCGACCGCACGGTTGCGGAGTTCCTGCTGGAGCACCCCGAGCACCGGTTCATGACAGAGCGCGTGCAGTCCCTGGCCGAACTTCCCTATGGCGAGATCCGCGGCCATGTCAGCCACCGGGATTTCCAGGCCTGCCACCTCATCCGCTTCGCGCTTTCGCTCCTTGGCATGGAAGACTTTCGATCCGCGCTCAAGCCTGTGGGTGCGCGGCACCTTCCTGCAGGGCGCGCCGATTGCCGAGGACCTTGCCGCCGGCGTATCGAAGGCGACTGGATCTACCCGCTGGAACCTGAACTGGACGTTCTCATGAGCGACCGTATCCTTTCACGACGATCTCATCGTCATCGACGCCCTGCAGGCCAGCAACTGGGACCGCGAGCTGCTCGAGGAGTTCCGTGCCGGCGGAGTCACCGCCGTGCACGTCACGCTGGTGTTTTGGGAGGACGCCCGCGCGACCCTGGACAACATCGGGCGCTGGCATCGCATGTTCGAGAAGCATGGCGACATCGTCATGCCGGTCCGCACGGCCGCCGATATCGAGGAAGCCAAGCGCCAGGGCAAGACCGGCGTCATCTTCGGCTTTCCAGAACTGCTCGCCCATCGAGGACGACCTGGCGCTGGTCCAGGTGTTCCACGAGCTGGGGGTGCGCATCATGCAGCTCACCTACAACAACCAGAGCCTGATCGGGGCTGGCTGTTACGAGAAGGTCGACGCCGGCATCAGCCGTTTCGGGCGCGAGGTGATCAAGGAGATGAACCGTGTCGGCATGCTGATCGATCTCAGCCACTCTGCCGAACTGACGTCGCTGCAGGCTATCGAAATCTCCGAGCGCCCCGTTGCCATTACCCACGCGAACCCCTTGAGCTTTCACAAGGGCATCCGCAACAAGTCTGATGACCTGCTGAAGGCACTGGCCGAATCCGGTGGCATGTTGGGCTTCAGTACTTATCCGTTCCACATCGGCGGCAGCGACACCACGCTCGATGCCTTCTGCGGCATGATCGCCGATACGGTCGAGATGCTGGGGTCGACAAGGTCGGGTTCGGCACCGACATGTGCCGCAAGCTCTCCAGTGAGTACCTTGATTGGATGCGCAGCGGACGCTGGTCCAAGGAGATCGATTCCGGCGAAGCCAAGACCTCGGGCGGCGGCTGGCCTGACTGGCCCCAATGGTTCGAGAACTCGGCCGATTTCCCCAACATCACCCAGGGCCTGCTCGACAAGGGGTTCAGCGAAACCGACACGGCAAAAATCATGGGTGGCAACTGGCTCGAGTTTTTCCGCAGGGGTTTGCACCCAAGTGACCAATCCTGATGACATCATTCCGATCGGCTATCTCGAGGTTCAGGTCTGGGCCAGCCGCGCCCTGATCGGTGCAGGCTTTCCCGGCGGTGCCGTCGATCAGGCCGCGCGTCTCGTGACCCAGAGCCAGTTGATTGATGATCAGGCCATTGCCGGTTTTGTCGCTGACCTGCCTTCCATCGGTGCGCTTGACCACGGCACACCGGATTTGACGGGGGACGGTGTTGTCGATGCCCACGGCCTGCACGCCCTGGCCGTTGCACCTGGTGTTCTGGACATGGCATGCGCGGGGCAGGGGGCTGCTTTTGTCGTTCATGCGAGTGCCGGAAGCTGGGTGCTTCCCGGCGTTGCACTCCACGGTGCGCGGCGCGGACATGCCGTGGTCGCTGCCTCGGCCGGATCGGGATGGCTTGCCTGGGAGGATGCAGAGTTCCACAGCCATCGCCCGCTTCGACAATCCCCGACAAGCAGCGATCCTTGCAGGCTCGCCGCCGCCGCCATCTGACGGATATCTGGTCGCACGTATTGATCCGCCTGCCGCATCTGCGCTGCAGCAGGCCAGGGTTCTAGATAGCCGCGCGTTAGGGGATCACCTTTACGAGGTTCAGCACGAGGGTTTTCCAGTGCGCCGCGCAACATGGGCCGGCGTCACCGATTGGGGCTGGAAGATGCTGGTGCCTACGTCCGACCGCTCCAAGGCCCAGGCCGGCGGCGACATGGGCGAGGCCTGAGTTTTCAGGCAGGCACCCACTTGTAGATTACCAGTGGTCCTGCATCGCCTTCGATCTCGCGCTGCCACACAAAGCCCATCTTTTCCTGCAACTTTCGCGATCCCTTGTTGGGCGCATCGGCCACGCCCATGACATGGGAAAGGCCTTGCGTGGTGACGCCGTAATCCAGCACTGCGCGCAGGGCCTCCTCGCCATAACCCTTGCCCCAGGCATCGGGGTGCAGCGCGATCTGGAATTCGATTTCGCCACCCATCAGCGGGTCGAGATCCTGCATCGTTGAGAACGCAGCCCGATCTCGCCGCAAAACGATCGGTCTTCGCGCTGGTGCATCAGCCACAAGCCGAATCCCTCCGCGTTTTGACATGTGTAACTTTTCAGATGCGCAACGGCTTCTTCGCGCGACATCGTCACCCCGTCGAAGAGGTAACGCAGCACATCGGGCATCGTCCAAAGAGTGTAAAGGAGCTCCGCGTCGTCCGATGTCGCGGGCTCCAGCATCAGCCGCTCGCTGGTCAGGATGGGCAGCATGTCAGGTGTTCTCGAATACGTTGACGACGACCGGGTAACCGCTCCAGACCATCTCGCGGATCAAGCGGAACCCTGCACGTTCCTGAAGCTTCCGCGATGCATGGTTGGGGGCATCGGCCACGCCCAGAATACGCTGCAAGTCCGGCAACGTATTGAGGCCGTGGTCCAGGACGGGCGTCAGAGCTTCGAGCGCATAACCCTTGCTCCACTGGTCAGGATGCAGGGAGATGCCGAACTCGATCTCGCCATCGAACTCCGGATTGAAAGCTTGGCCAGGTCCAATGCGCGGGCACCAGGGCGACATGTGACCGACCAGCGGTCCGTCCGCACGCTCGCGCACCGCCCATGCACCCAGCCCCTTGGTGGTTGTAGGCTTCGGCGGCCGTGACCCACTCGGCGGCCGTGCTGCGCTCCATGATTTGCGTCTTCGAACAGGTGACGCCGCACCTCGGGCAGAGACCACATAGGTGCCAGAAGGCGTCGATATCTGCCTTGGGTCGCGGGGGTCAGCACCAAACGCCTGGTCTCGATGACGGGAAGCCTGTCCATGCTCGCGTTCCTGATTGCTTCAGATGTCGGAAAGGGCAACATCTCCAGCGCCCGACAGAAGTTCGTAGCCGCTTTCGGTCATCAGATAGGTTCCCCCGACCAGGACGCCGCTCTGGGACGCCGCATCCAGCAGACAGACATGCAGAACAAAGGTTGTGCCTGGATGGAGGATGTCGTTTGAGGTCCGCGTGATCTTCAACGGTTCCAGCCAGGTCGGCGGGAAGCCGATACCAACTCCGTATCCAAAGCGCATCTTGAAGGCATCGCCCAGACCCCGTTCCCGCAGGATCGCCAGCGCAGGTGCTTCGACGTCGGCCGCTGCCACACCGGGTCGCAACTCCGCCAGCCCTGCGCGCAGACAGGTCAGTGCAGTGTCATAAAGCCGGATGGCTTCGGGTTTGGCTGGTGCGCCGGGTACAATAAAGGTCTGCATGCCAACGCAATTGTAGCGCCAGGCCACCCCGCCAATCTCCAGATGCACCAGGTCACCAGCCTGGAGAACATGATGCCTGGGCGTCCCGTGCGCCAGAACGCTACGGGACCCTCCCGTCATCTCGGTAGGAAGCGAGAAATAGTCGGAGCCATCAGCACGCATGGCGTACTCGATTTCGGCGGCAAGTTCGATTTCGGTCATGCCCGGCCGTACCATAGTGCGAGCTGCCTTAAGCCCTGCACGGGCGTGACGTCCGGCCAGCCGCATCATGGCCACTTCGGCAGGTGACTTGATCGCGCGCAGACGCGCCAGCGATTCCGTCACATCGGTCAGAACGGCCTCGCTGAGAGCGGCATCCATGTCACGCCCGAAGCCGAAGGTCACGGCCTGACTGTTCATGTCCAGGCCAACCCGCCTGGCACCCGGCGATTTCTCCAGGGCAACCCTGGCAAAGAGCTCTGCCGGCACATCGACCCCGAACAGATAGGTTCGGATATCGGTGACCAGCGATGTCGCATGCACGATCGATACATCGGCGTCCCACACCACCAGGGTCGGTTCATCCTCGCCCGGTGTCAGGATCAGCGCCTGAGGCAGTTGCGCGCCAAGGAACGTGTCGTAGCCCGTCAGCCAGTGCTGAATTTCCGGCGCCATCAGAATGGCAACGTCGATCCTCTGATCGCTCAGTGCTTTTCGAGCGGTCGCAAGCCGGATGGCGAACTCTGCCCTGTCAAAGGCCAGGTCAGGCTTGGCCGTCTCGCTCAATTGGCAAACGCCATGTTCTCGCGATTGTAGAGACGCGCGGCCATCACCAGCAGGACCATGGCAACGACGGTCGTCGCCAGGCAGCTCAGGGCCATGAAGCCGTAGTCGGGCGTCTCACCGCGCACCAGTTGGCCGATCAGGATGGTCTGGCCATAGGTCGGGATTAGCATGGCCCAGGCGCTGGCCTGGATCGGCACGAACACCATGATCATGCCGGGCAGGGCAGGCAGCAGGGGCAGCAGACCCAGATAGGTCTGGGTTTCCTTGAAGCTCTTGGACACCGTTGCCACAATCATCTGGATTGCTACGGCCATCAACATGATCGGAATGCAAAGAATGAAGACAAAGGTGAAATCCGAAAGACCGGGATTGACCTTGATGCCCACGCCCAACATGCCCAGGCCAGAGAAGATCGATTTATAGGCAACGATCGCCATCAGGACCGCGAGTGCTGTGAACAGGAACGAAGCGATGTATTTGCCCAGCATGAACTGCCAGCGCGGCACGGGGTTGGCCAGCAGGGGCTCGAGTGAACCACGTTCCCGTTCACCGGCCGTCGCATCGATCGCCAGATAAACGCCGCCAATGAAGATGTTGAACATCAGAAACGGCGCCATCATGTTCAGAAAGATGCCGCTGATCGAAAGGCTCGCTGCAACATTCACGCTTTTCATGGTCAGCGGATAAGCGATCTGGGGGTCAACCTCATGCGCGGCCAGACGGGTGTCGGCCGTGTTGCGGTTGAAGCGGTTGATCAGCTCCACCGTGCGTCCGATCGACATGATCGAGGAGAGGCGCGAAGAGTCTATGTAGAGCTGGATTTCGGCATTGCGCTCGTCACCAAAGGTGTCGGCGAAGTCTTCGGGAAACACCAGGATCGAGCTGTGCATGCCTTTGCGTACAGCATCGGCGACGTCCTCGATCTCGGTTTCGACCACATCGGCGCCTTGTTCACGCACGAACGCGACAAACTCCGGCGCGTTGTCCGAACCCTGAGCCACAACGACATGTTCCTGCACCTTGGGTGCGGTCAGGGTTGAACCGACAAACAACACCAGGGCGCCCAGAAGGACGGGGCCAATCAGGGGATAGAGCAGGGACAGGATGGTCGAGCGCCGGTCGCGCAGGTTATCCGTCAGTTCCTTCCTTGCGATGATCCAGACCTTCTCAAGCATCCAGGGTCTCCTTCAGCGCTTCAAATTCGGTGCGTTTCTTCAGTTCTGCCTCGTCGCGGGCAATGGCCACGAAGATTTCTTCCAGATCGGCCTCTCCCGTCAGGTCGGCGAGGTCATCGGGCGTGCCCTCAGCAACGATCCGACCGTGGCCCATCACAATGATGCGGTCACACAGGGCCTGAACTTCAGACATGATGTGGCTGGAAAACAACACGCAGCGGCCTTCATCACGGATGCGGCGCACCATGTCGCGCACGGCACGGCTGGAATCGACATCCAGCCCGTTGGTCGGCTCATCCAGCATAACGTTATGAGGTTTGTGCACCAGAGCACGTGCCAGGGCGACCTTCAGGGTCTGGCCCTTGGAAAAGCCCTTGGTGCGGCGGTCCGCGACATCGCGCATGACCAGCGTGTCGATCATTTCCTCGATTGCGGATTCGAGCGCTTCACCCTTCATGCCGTGGAGTCGGCCGTAATATCGGACATGTTCGCGGGCGGTCAGGCGGGGGTAGAGACCCCTGTTATCCGGTAGCACACCGATTCTACGCTGCACCTGTTGCGGATCTGCAACAGCGTCGAAACCGTCCACAAGCGCCTGTCCGCTGTCGGGTCGCATGATGGTGTAAAGAATGCGCATGGTCGTTGTCTTGCCTGCGCCGTTGGGGCCGATCAGGCCCGTAATCTCGCCGTCTTTGGCCGAAAAGCTGACATTTTCGACTGCCACAAGCTCCTTGAAGGACTTGCGCAGATTGCGCACTTCGATCATCGCCTACCCCTGAACGCCCCAATTTGTTCTGTCATTTACCATGCCTATACTGCCAAACCAGTGTGATCGTGCGCATAATTTGTAGAGCGTTTGCGTATTCCCCTTGTTTTCTTGAGACATTTCAGCAAGATATGTGCAGTTGCATCGGAGACGTTGCGTGCCGCGCTTTTTGCTTTGAAGCAAAAGGCAACAATTTGGTCACACTTTATGTGGAACCAATGATCGGGCACCGATGTTGAGGATGTCATTAAACAATCGGATGCAAATTCCTGCATTCCGGAGGGGAATAAACTGATGAACTTGCCGATTAAAGCCCTTGTTGCAGGTGCCGCAGCCCTCGCGCTGTCTGCTTGTACCACGGTCAGCTCCATCGACCGCGTGGCTGAGATGGAAACGGGCGGTAGCGCCTTTACCAAGGGTCTGCACGCTGGTTATGTCGAGCTGGCATACAAGGAAGCCGGCTTCTACGATTGGATCGATGCAGGCTTCTTCCGCGATAAGGCCGCAGCGGCCGGTTCGGGTGAAGTGGTTCTGCCTGAAGATCCCAATGCCTGGAACATCGAAGACGAAGCCATGCTGGCCGAGTTGAATTCCGAGCGTCCGCGTCTGATGGCTGCTCTGAACGACGGTGGTCGCTCCGAGCGTCCTGACCTCGCTGCCATTGCCCAGACAAAGTATGATTGCTGGATTGAGGAAGCCGAGGAAGGTCCTGAGCACTTTGGTCCTGTTGCTTCGCATCAGCCCCGCGAAATGGGCAAGTGCCGCGCTGAGTACCTGACCGCCATGGAAGAGCTCCTCTTCATTGAGGAAGTCGTCATGATGGAAGAAGCGATGGCCACTGAGTTCATCGTGTACTTCGGTTGGGATGTTGCTGAACTCTCGCCCCTGGCGCAGAGCTTCCTGGATGATGTGGCTGCTGAAGCCATGGCACAGGATCCCAGCAAGATCGGCGTTGCCGGTTACACTGATACCTCTGGTTCTGCTGCTTACAACCAGATCCTGTCTGAGCGTCGCGCCGAGAATGTGGCCGGCTACCTCGCAGGTCAGGGCGTCAGCAAGAACGTCATGGACATCCGCTGGTTCGGTCAGAATGATCTGATGGTTCCCACGGGCGACAACGTTCGCGAGCCTAACAACCGCCGCGTCGAGATCACCTTCGAGTAATCTCAACGTAGCAGTGCCTAAAGCGCGGGCCGCATCCGAAAGGATGCGGTCCGTTGCCGTTTCTGGAGCCTGAAAATGCGCGCATTCTTTGATATCGCCGCTGCCGTCATCGTCCTTGCGGCCATCTTTGGTTACCTGAACCACAGGTTCCTGAAATTGCCCCACACGATCGGGCTGGTCGTGATTGCGCTGGCGGTTTCGCTGGTGGTGCTGGGGCTTGATGCCGTCCGGCCATCGCTGGAACTGGGCACGCAGGTGCGCGGGGTCATGGCTTCGATCGACTTCTCGAATACGCTGATGCAGGGCCTGCTCTCGTTCCTGCTCTTTGCCGGCGCGCTCCATGTCGATCTTGCTGCGCTGGCCAGCCGCAAATGGGTCATCGGGTTGATGGCCACCCTGGGCACGGTGCTTTCAACCTTCCTGATCGGTGGCGGCATCTGGTTGCTCGTGCAGAGCCTGGGCGTCGATCTGCCCGTGATCTACTGCCTCATCTTCGGTTCGCTCATCGCGCCGACCGACCCGGTTGCCGTGCTGGGCATTCTCAAACGCGTCCATGTGCCGCCGTCACTGGAAGCTAAGATCGCGGGCGAAAGCCTCTTCAATGATGGCGTGGGCATCGTGATTTTCCTCATCCTCAGCGGTATTGCCGTAGGCACGGGCGGGGATCACGCGCTGGAGCCTTTGGTGATTGCCCAATTCTTCCTGGTCGAGGCCCTGGGCGGAGTCCTCCTGGGTATCACCACCGGCTACATTACCTTCCGGCTCCTGAAGACGGTCGATGAACACAACCTGGAAATCATCATGACCCTGGCGCTGGTCATGGGCACATTTGGCATTGCCGACGAGCTGCACGTATCGGGCCCCATCGCCATGGTCTGTGCGGGTCTTTGATCGGCAATGTCGGCACCAGATTCGCCATGAGTGAAAAGACCCGCGAGCACACCATTGGTTTCTGGTCGTTACTCGATGAGATTCTAAACTCCGTCCTGTTCCTGTTGATCGGCTTCGAGGTCGTGGTCATCACACTGACCGGCGATGTGCTGATCATGGGACTGGTCGCCATTCCCCTGGTCCTTGCCGCGCGGTTCGTGTCGGTTGCCATACCAGTCGCCAGCCTGAAGGTTGTGGGCCAGCAGTTTTCCAATGGAGCCATCCGCATTCTCACCTGGGGCGGTTTGCGCGGTGGCATTTCGGTCGCTCTGGTACTTTCGCTGCCGCCTACGCCGGAGCGCGAAATCCTGCTCACCGTGACCTATATCGTGGTGCTGTTCTCGATCATCGTGCAGGGCCTCACCATGGAGCCGGTGCTGCGCAAGCTGGTGCGCGATGACGCTGAAGAAAGCTCAGCCAGGCCCGATCACTGAAGGATAAGGCTCATCACTGTGAGCCAAGGTACCAGTCGTATTCCAGCTTGGACGGCAGGCCGTAGAATTTGTTGAGTTCGCCCTGTTTGGTTGCCACGTAGATGTCGACATAGTGACTGCCAAGATAGTCGCGCAGCACGGTCGCACCATCCAGCGCATCAATCGCTTTCTGCCAGGTCGTGGCAATGCTGCCGCCGGTCGGGCGCTTGTCACCGATCTGGGGCGGGCCGGGATCAATTTTGTTGGTGATGCCGTGATGCATGCCCGCCAGAATCGCGGCCAGAGTGAGATAGGGGTTGGCGTCGGCACCGGCCACGCGGTGTTCCAGGCGTCTGGCTTTGCCGCCTTCCACCGGCAGGCGCACGCTGGTCCAGCGGTTGTTGGCACCCCAACTGAAGGTCGTGCCGGCAAACAGGCTCTGTGACAGGCGCCGGAACGCGTTGACGTTGGGACCGAAAATGGCCATCGCTTCGCCCATGGTTGCGCCCAGACCGCCGATGGCATGGTGGAGGTGTTGGCTGCCCAGATCGGTGCCGTTGTCGAACAGGTTTTCGCCATCCTCACTATAGTGACTGATATGAAAGTGCAGTCCATTGCCTTCTTCGGTCATGAAGGGCTTGGCCATAAAGGTCGCTTCCAGGCCGATTTTTCGGGCACAGGCCTTGATAACGTGCTGCAGCAACACCGCATGGTCGGCTGCCAGCAGGGCGTTATCGACATGGTGCAGGTTGATCTCCATCTGCGCAGGCGCGTATTCCGAACTTGCCATACTCGCAGGGATACCCTGTGCGCTGCAGGCTTCGGTGACCGCATCCAGAAAGGGCCCGGCAGCATCCAGGTCGGCCATCGAAAAGACCTGTCTGCTGTCGGCGCGCGTGCGTGATCCCGGCATAACGGGCGCCTGAGGAAAGCCTGCTTCATCGCGCTCAGGGTCAATCAGATAGAATTCCAGCTCGGCGGCAATACACAGGGTTCCGGGCAAATCAGCCAGCCGCTCGATCACGCGGGCCAGGACATTGCGCGGGCTGGCATCAAAGGGCGTTCCATCGGTCTCGTGCACGCTGATCAGGACCTGTGCAGTGGGATGTGTTGCCCAGGGAACGCGGGCCAGGGCGCCTGGAACGGGATAACACCAGTGATCGGGGCTACCGTCGCTGTAACCACGCCCACCGGGATCGCAGCTGTCACCGGTAACATCCAGCAGAAAGACCGCACCCGGCAAGGCAGCGCCATCCTCAAACAGTTTGCGGATACCTGCCCGGTCCAGGCGCTTGCCGCGCCATAGATTGCACAGATCCGAATAGATCATGTCAAAGCGCTCGATCTCCGGATTTTTGGCCAGAAACGCCTCGACTTCCTCAGTTCTGTGCTCGCTGCCCATAGGGTCCGTCCGGTTTGGTTAAAGGGCATCATTGCGGCAAGAATTGCAGGGGTCCAGCAGGTCCGGGCAGAATTCACGTTTGGAGCGCAAAGCCATGCATTCCTGTCGGCGTTTTGTCCCTGTGACGGTTTGTACACTCTGCTTCTTCTGGTTTGTCACTAGCCACAAACCTGCTATTATTACAGATAAGCCGGATTGAACGTTGGGGGACGTTTGTGTCAGGAGCGCCCGGTTTCCCGGGTGAT
>CALSLK010000028.1 GCA_943787175.1 uncultured Alphaproteobacteria bacterium | reverse complement strand
CTCGCGTAACAGTTGATCGCCGGTGTCGGCCACGCCTTACCTCATTTTTCGAATCGGCGCGTAACTTAGCTACAGGATGGCCCCGCGGCAACGCGTCCTTACGTTTCTGTGACATTTGGCGCAGCGAAGCGCACGCTTTATCCTGTCCCGATGGAACGACCGACATCCTACCACGAATTCTGGCCGTATTATGTTCGTGAACACGCCCACCCCAGAACGCGCCTGCTGCACTTCCTGGGGACCGGAGGTGTAATCATGCTGGCGGTGCTGGCTGCGATCCTGGCGGACGGTTGGCTGTTACTTGCCATGCCTGTGTGTGGCTATGGTTTTGCCTGGTTCGCCCATGCTTTTGTCGAGCGCAACCGGCCAGCAACCTTTACCCACCCTATCTGGAGCCTGATGGGCGATTTCCATATGTTCGCGATGATGCTGACCGGGCGCATGGATGCCGAGGTCGAACGCCACAAACAGGGCCCGCGCCTGGCTGATCTGCCCAGGTGAGCGATGTGACCGCACCCAGGACGGGGCCAGCAATCGCCCTGATGGTGCTGGCGATGTGCCTGATGGCGTCGATGGATGCGACATCGAAATGGCTGGTGGAAGATCTTGCCATACCCCAGATCCTGCTGGTGCGTTTCGGCATCTTCCTGATCGTGGCGCTGGCCCTGGCCGGGCGGAGGGGTTTTGCCCACACGATCCGTTCCGAACGGCCGGGCCTGCAGATTGTCCGCAGCATCGTAATGCTGGCCGAGATCACCGTCTTCATTTGGGCCTTCAGCCTGCTTCCCCTGGCCGATGTGCATGCCATCGCCGCGATCTCGCCGTTGATGGCCACCGCCCTTGCCGTGCCGTTGCTGCGCGAGAAGGTCGGCTGGCACCGTTGGGGCGCGGTGGTAATCGGCTTCATCGGTGTACTGATCATCGTACGGCCAGGTTCGGGTGTGATGGGCTGGGCCGCTCTTGTGCCGCTGCTGGCGGCCTTCCTTTGGGCCCTTCTGCAAGTGCTGATCCGCAAGGTGGGACTGGAAGACAGCGTGGAGACCACTGCGCTCTATTCGGCCACCATCGCCGTTGTCGTGATGGCGCTGTTTGCGCCCTTCACCTGGCAGGCGCCGACCATGGAGCAATGGGGACTGCTGGTGCTGACCGGTTCCCTGGGCAGCGCAGGCCTGCTGGTGCTGTTCAAGGCACTGCAACTGGGTGCGGCATCAGCCCTGCAGCCGTTCAGCTACAGCATGGTGCTGTGGGCAACCGTGCTGGGCTTCCTGATCTGGGGTCATTTCCCCGATGCCTGGACGCTGACCGGTGTCGCGATCGTCGTGGCCGGCGGACTTTACGCCTTTAGCCGCGAGCGCGCCGCAGGCCGGTCATCGCGTTGAAGAAGACAGCCCCGATCACGATGACGCCACCGATGAAGCCCAGCATGGTGGGGGCTTCATCAAGCAGGAGCCAGACCCAGAGCGGGCCGAGGAACACCTCGACCAGGGCCAGCACCATCAGTTCGGCTGCGGGAACATACCGGGCGCCCGCGGCGTAGAGCACCAGCGAGGCCGCAACCTGGAACGCGCCCATGTAGAAACACAGGAAGAGGTCGCGATTGGTGATGGAAAAGTCATCAAGCATGCTGGCCGACAACAGCGCGATGATGATCGAGGCCAGCATGACGCCAGGCACCATGTCACTGTTGCGCCCGCCACGCAGGGAGACACCGAATGCGGCAAAGGTGACGGCGGCCCCCAAGGCCAGGAGATTGCCGAACAGACGCCCTTCCCCCAGGCCTTCCCACATCATGACGGCGACACCGATGAGGGCGGCGGACATGGCAAACCAGGTAATTTTGCGCACGGGTTCGCGCAGCACAATCCAGGCGATCAGGGCGGTAAAGAAGGGCTGGGCACTGATGATGAAAAAGACGCTGGCCGCGCGCGTGTGAAAGAACGAGCCGATGTAGAACAGGTTGGAAGCCGCCAGAAACACGCCGGTGGAAAGCATGGCGAGCTTGCCGGTATCAAACAGACGCCCCAGACGCCCGCGATGCTTGAAGAGCACAAGGCTGCCCAGCACGGTCAGCGCCATGAGTGAGCGGTAGAACTGGACATGCCAGACGCTGGCATTGTCCAGCAGACCGATGATGACGCCCGACTGGCTGATGAAAAAGCCACCCAGCACGACAAGGCCGACGCCCTTCAGATAATGCGCGTCACGTTCGATGGTGCACTCTCAAAACTTCCGGTGGAGGTGAGGTCAGCGAAGACCGTCCACACTGTTATGCGAAAGCATGGCCCGGGTCGAGGCCCTCTCGCTGGTCGCCTGGAGCGAGCGCCAGACATTGGGGAAGTCGCGCAGGGACTTGTGGTGGGGCTGGTTCCAGACCGCGAGCATGATCATGTAGCAGTCGGCCACCGAGAACCGCTCGCCCAGCCAGAACGGCCCCTGCCCCAGCATGGTATCGATCCGGCCCCAGAGGTCGGCCAGCCATTCGGTCGCCTTGGCATCAACGGCTGCGATACGCAGGCTTCATCGGCGACGTGGCGTTCGGGATAGAAGTGCATCTGGTAGCTGGGCTGGAGCATCTCGGCCATGAAGAAGAGCGCCTGATAGAGCCGTGCGCGCTCCGGCGTGGCGGGCCTTGGGGCCAGGCCGGAAGCGGGATGACGGTCAGCGAGGTGAAGCAGGATAGCGGCAGACTGATACGTCACTCCGCCTTCCGGGTCGATCAGCGTTGGAACCTTGCGGTGGGGATTGATCGCCAGGTAATCCTCTGGCCAGGGTTCATCAAAATCGATGAAGGCCAGTTCATAAGGCGCGCCGATCTCTTCGAGTGCGATATGCGGGGCCATGGCCGCCGATTTCCAGGTGCAGAAGAGCTTGTACATGCGGCCTCAGGGTTGGCTTACGTGCCACAAAGGGCACATGAAAACCCCCTGATCATCCACCCGCCCCGACCTCTTGTCGACCATGGAAGTGACGCGTTCTTTGGCCCGGACTTTCTCTTCGTCGCAACGCGCGCCTCCGAAGATGATGTCGTAGCCGCCCCGACCCTGCGCTGTCTTCAACGGTTCGACCGCATCATGTTGGTACAGCGCTCGCCATGGTCGAGAAGCCTGATGCCAGCCTTGCGCACTTCTTCGTTGGCATGGACCATTAATTCGAAGTCATGGTCACGGGCAAAGCGATCACGACAAAGCATCCCACTTGAGACCGCCGGCATAACGATGGGTGATCCGACCGTCGTCGGCCAAAGCAAAGAGATAGAGCCAGTGATTGTCGACCAGATCGCGCACACCTGCGTTTTTGGCGATCACCGCATTCATGGCTTCGCATGGTGCAGCGATGATTGTCTGACGTCAGCGCCTTTGGGACAGATTGAGTGGTTTTCATAAGGGAGTTTTCTGGCTCATCGCAGTGACCGTAGGGAACGAAGATGAGGCAGAAAACCATGAGCAAGAGCGACCCGGCAGAACAGGCCATCCGCGACATTCGGCGCAAGACGCGCAAGCGTTATTCGGCTGAGGAGAAGATCCGGATTGTGTTATCGGGCCTGCGCGGCGAGGAGAGCATCGCGGCTTTATGTCGCCATGAAGGCATCGCCGAGGGTCTTTATTACAGTTGGTCCAAGGAGTTCCTGGAGGCTGGCAAGAAGCGCCTTGCCGGCGACACGGCGCGTCAGGCCAGCAGTCCCGAGGTTAAGACACTGCGTGTCGAAGCCCGCGATCTCAAGGAGGCGCTGGCCGAACAGATACTGGAGAACCGGTTACTCAAAAAAAGCATGATCGGGGATGGGGGAGACGAGGAATGAGATATCCCGCATCTGAGAAACTGGAAATCATCAGGCTGGTCGAAGGCTCTCATCTACCGGTCCGGCGGACGTTGGATAAGCTGGGCATCCCGAGCACGACGTTTTACCGGTGGTACGACCGGTATCGAGGTGGAGGCGGCCTTGATGACCGCACCAGTGGCCCCGGTCGGGTGTGGAACCGCATCCCCGACGATGTGCGCCAGCAGATCGTGGAGATGGCCCTGGATGAGCCGGAACTATCGTCCAGGGAACTGGCCGTGAGGTTCACTGACACGAGACGCTATTTTGTCTCAGAAGCGTCTGTCTACCGGCTGCTCAAGGCCCACGACCTGATCACCAGCCCGGCCTTCATCGTCATCAAGGCAGCGAATGAGTTCAAGGACAAGACCTCAGCTCCGAACCAGCTCTGGCAGACCGACTTCACCTACTTCAAGGTCATCGGATGGGGATGGTTCTATCTGTCGACCATTCTCGACGACTACTCGCGCTACATCATCGCCTGGAAGCTGTGCACCACCATGAAGGCGGGCGATGTGACCCAGACACTGGAACTCGCGTTGGAAGCATCAGGCTGCGACCAGGCCGAGGTCATCCATAAACCCCGGCTGCTCAGCGATAATGGTTCGTCCTATATATCCGGCGATCTGGCCGAATGGCTTGAAGGCCAGGGTATGGAGCACGTTCGCGGTGCACCCTATCACCCGCAGACCCAGGGTAAGATCGAGCGTTGGCATCAGACGCTCAAGAACCGGATCTTGCTGGAAAACTACTATCTGCAGGGCGATCTCGAAAACCAGATCGGCACCTTCGTGGATTATTACAACAACCATCGCTACCACGAGAGCATTGGCAACGTCACACCATCGGATGCTTACTTCGGGCGCCACACAGCCATCATCGAAAAGAGGGAAAAGATCAAAAAACTCACCATCCAAACCCGCCGCTTGAACCATCAACAACAAGCGGCTTAACATCAAATCAAGATGAGCCAGATACTCAATTAGAAAACGAGCTCACGCGTCCCAAATGTTCTGACGACGGACAAGAACCAGAACGGACGCACTCGCCCATATCGCCACCGGTGGGAGCACTGCTCCAGAACCGGTGTTAATGAATGCGTCCCCAGGGGGACTCGAACCCCCGTTTACGGCGTGAGAGGCCGTTGTCCTAGGCCACTAGACGATGGGGACCCAGTGGCGGCGCGAAGCGCGCTGGCGCATCCAATAGGGGATGGCGCGGCGCGGGTCAACATTCCTTCACTTGCTGGCCCGGCCATCGTCATGTGAGACTTGCCGCCCAACGACATTCCAGGAGGCAATCATGGGCGAAATGACAAGTTTCAAGCGGCCGGACGGCGGCGAGACACAGGGCTATCTGGCGCAGGCAGGCGGTGACCGCCCCGGCATTGTGGTAATTCAGGAATGGTGGGGCCTCAACGACCACATCTGCGGCATCGCGGACCGCTTTGCCCGTGCCGGCTACAACGCCCTGGCACCCGATCTCTATGAAGGCCGCGTGGCGCAGGACCCTGACGAAGCCGGTCACATGATGGATGGCCTGGATTTTCCCGGTGCCACCCACCAGGACATCCGTGGTGCCGCACAGCATCTCAACCTGGTCGGCAATGGCAGGATCGCCGTTTCCGGATTCTGCATGGGCGGCGCGCTGACCATCGCTGCGGCCGTGCATGTCCCCGAAACCAACGTGGCGGTTTGTTTCTATGGCATCCCGCCCAAGGAATTCGCCGACCCGGCCGAGATCAGGGTGCCGTTCCAGGGGCATTTTGCCAACACCGACGACTGGTGCACGCCCGAGGCCGTCGATGCGCTGGAAGCAGACATGAAGGCCGGGGGCATCGATTACGAACTTCATCGCTATGACGCCGCACACGCGTTCTTCAACGAGACCAGCGATGCCTATGATGTTGCCTCGGCGCGCCAGTCCTGGGAGCGCATGTCGGCGTATCTTGCCGAACGGCTCTGAGCCATGACCACGACGCTGATCCGCCGGGCAGCATGGCTGGTCGCCTGGGACTCGTCTGCCGGGCGGCACGTCTATCTGAGGGATGCAGACCTTGCCTTCGCCGATGATCGCATCGTTCATGTCGGCGAAGGGTTCGAGGGTCCGTGTGACCGCGAAATCGACGGCCGTGGCCTGTTTGTCATGCCCGGCCTGATCGATCTGCACTCCCACCCCTCACTGGAACCGGCCTACAAGGGCGTGAGGGAAGAACACGGCGTGCCCGAGATGTACATGACCGGGCTCTATGAGCGCAGCTGTGCGTTCCGCACCGATCCCGACGGCGAACATGCCGCGGGCGAGGTCGCCTTTTCCGAACTGCTGCTCTCGGGCGTAACCAGCTTGGTCGATGTCTCCGGCATCTATGACGGCTGGATCGATCTGTTGGCGCGCAGCGGCCTGCGTGCCTGGGTGGCACCCTGGTACAGTTCGTCCTCCTGGAAGATGGAAGCCGGGCACAAACTGGGATTCAACGACAGCGGTGATGACGGACGCGAAGCCCTGCGTCTGGCAGAAGCCACCATGGACGAAGCCGAAGCCCATCCCTGCGGACGTCTGACAGGCATGTACTCACCGGGCACGATCGACACCTGCTCCGACGAACTTCTGCGTCGCACGGTGGATGCCGCCAGGAGCCAACGGGCGCACCTATACGACCCATATCGCCCAGTCGGTGGTCGAGTTCCATCTGATGGTCGAGCGACACGGCAAGACCCCGGTGCAATGGGCCCACGACATCGGGTTTCTGACGCCCGATGCCCTGCTGGCCCACGCCATCTTCATCGACGACCACTCCTGGCTGCACTGGCGCACCCGTCGCGACCTTTCGATTCTGGCCGAGACCGGGGTGACGGTGGCGCACTGCCCGACCCCCTTCTCGCGTTACGGCCAGATGCTGGAAGACTTTCGGTCAGGTACCTGCGCGCCGGCGTCAACATGGGCATCGGCACCGACACCCTGCCCCACAACCTGCTCGAGGAAATGCGCAAGACCGCCGTGCTGGCGCGCATCGCTGCAGGCGACATCAACACGCTGGGCCTGGCCGATGTCCTGAACGCCGTGACCATCGGCGGGGCCAGGGCCCTGAAGCGCGACGATCTGGGCAAACTCACGCCGGGTGCCAAGGCCGACCTGGTGCTGGCCGACCTTTCCCACCCGCACATGCGCCCGGTGCGCGACCCGCTGCGCAGTCTTGTCTTCTCGGCCGCAGACCGTGCCGTGCGCGACGTGTTCATCGACGGCCATCAGGTCGTTGCCGACGGCAGGGTCACGACCCTTGACGTCGAAGACGCGCACGGCCGGCTTCAGGATGCCCAGGCAAGAATGCTGGCCGAAGTGCCAAGCCGTGACTTTGCCGGCCGCGATGCCGAAACCATCGCGCCGCTTTCGCTACCGCGCATGGGCGCCAACCACTAATTCCACCCGCTACCAGACAGAGACAACGGAGACAGGTCCATGGGCGATTCATCTTATGACTACATCGTGGTCGGGGCAGGCTCTGCCGGTTGCGTCCTGGCCAACCGGCTGACGGAAGATGCCGATACCCGCGTCCTGTTGCTGGAATATGGCGGCAAGGACGACAGCATCTTCGTTCAGATGCCCACCGCTCTGCAGATCCCCATGAACATGCCGCGTTTCAACTGGGGCTTCTGGAGCGATCCCGAACCCAAGGTGGATGATCGCCAGATTGATGTTTCGCGCGGCAAGGGGCTGGGTGGCTCATCGTCGATCAACGGCATGATCTATGTGCGCGGCAATGCCTGCGATCTCGACCAATGGGAAGAACTTGGCGCCAAGGGCTGGGCCTACAAGGATTGCCTGCCCTATTACAAAAAGGCCGAAAACTGCGCCTATGGCGAAGATGAATACAGAGGCGGCAGCGGCCCGTTGCACACCTGTAACGGCAACGGCATGAAGAACCCTCTCTACAAGGCGTTCATCGAGGCAGGCGGCGAAGCCGGCTACGGCATCAGTGATGACTACAACGGCTATCGCCAGGAAGGCATGTCGAAAATGGACATGACCGTCAAAGGTGGCGTGCGCTGCAGTACCGCGAACGCTTACCTGAAACCCGTCCTGGATCGCCCGAACCTGACGGTCATGACCCATGCCCTGACAAAACGGGTCATCCTGGAAGGCAAGAGGGCCGTCGGTGTGGAATTTGAACGCAAAGGCAAGACACAGCAGATCCGGGCCAATCGCGAGGTCATTCTTTCCGCCGGAGCAATCGGTTCGCCCCATATCATGCAGATGTCGGGCATCGGCCCGGCGGCAACATTGCAAGCCGCCGGCATCGACGTGCTTCATGAATTGCCGGGTGTTGGCGAGAACCTTCACGACCATCTGGAATCCCTCATCCAGTATTCGACGAAACTTCCGGTTTCGTTGAATCGTCACATGGGCCCATTCGGAAAATTCCTGATCGGCGCGCGCTGGTACTTCTTCAAGAGCGGATTGGGCGCAACCAATCACTTCGAGGCAACCGGGTTCATCCGCACCCGCGCAGGATTGAAGTGGCCCAATGTTCAGTTCCACTTTCTGCCCGCCGCGGTCCGTTACGATGGCAAGGGAAACTCCGGACCCCACGGCTACCAGATTCATTTCGGCATCAACAAGCTCAAGAGCCGTGGCTGGGTCCGGGCCAAATCGAAGAATCCGCTCGAGAAACCAGAAATCGTCTTGAATCACTTTCAGGACCAGCAGGACATCGACGACTACCGCATGGCCTTCAAGCTCTCGCGCGAGATCGGGATGCAGCCGGCGCTCGATCCCTTCCGGGAAAAGGAACTTGATCCCGGGGAACATGTGCAGACCGATGACGAAATCGATGCATGGGTCCGTGCCAATGTGGAAACCGCTTATCACCCGACCTGTACGTGCAAGATCGGCGCAGACGATGACCCCATGGCCGTCGTTGACCCGGAATGTCGCGTTCGTGGCATTGATGGGCTGAGGATTGTCGACCCCTCCATTTTCCCATCCGTTCCGAATGGAAACACGAATGCGCCAACGATCATGTTGGGCGAGAAGGCCGCCGACATCATCAGAGGCAGGGCTCCTTTGGCCCCCTCGAACGCTCCGGCTTATGTCGCGCCCGACTGGGAAACCAAACAACGTGAGGGTGTTGCTGTAAGGCCCATGCTCTGAACCCTGTGCTGGCCTCTCCAGCAATTCCAAGGGTGCGCGATTTGCTGTAGTTTTCTTCAATCCAACGGACAGGAGCACCGCCATGGCCTCAGTCGACTACTTGCCCCCACTGCGACACGACGGACAGGCAACAGACGATTACAAAGTGGTCACGGTCGCGCCAATTGCCGGTTCGCTGGGTGCCAAGGTCTCAGGCGTCGATCTTTCTGATGGCCTGGACGGTGACCTTCTGGCCGACATACACCGCGCCCTGCTCAACCATCTTGTGCTCGTTTTTCCCGGTCAGGAACTCAGTGCCGAACAGTTGATCGCTCTGGGAAAAACCTTCGGAAGCCTGCATGTCAATCCGTTCGTCGCCGGCCTCCCCGACCATCCAGAGATCATGCAGATCCGTTCGGAGGAGAACGAAACCGCCCGGTTTGCCGGGCGTTGGCACAGCGACATTACCTGGGAAGCCCGCCCCTCGATGGGATCGCTTCTCCACGCCCGCACGATACCGGCCTATGGCGGCGATACGCTCTTTGCCAACATGTATATGGCCTGGGAGGCCCTGACGCCGACCATGCGGCGGACCCTGGATGGTCTTCAGGCTGAACACACCGCCTTCCAGGGTCACGGACGTGCTGCAGCGTTTGCTGATGCGCCCGAAGTTGTCACACACCCGCTGGCGCGCACCCATCCAGAAACCGGACGCAAGGCGCTTTTCGTCAACGAGTATTTCACTTGCGGCATTCTGGGCATGACGTCAGCCGAGAGCCAGCCCCTGCTTGATTTTCTGTTCCGCCACCTGCAGCGGCCGGAATTCACCATGCGGGTCCGCTGGACAGAAAACGCCTTGGTCTTCTGGGATAACCGCTGCACACAGCATTACGCCGCCAACGACTATCCCGGCGATCCCCGTCTGATGTGGCGCGTTACAATAAACGGCGACAAACCCTATTGAGCGTGACGCCCCGCCTCTCCTGGCTGGTTGCTGCTCTGGTTGCCCTGACAGCACTCAGCGCCTGCAAGACGCCCCGCTCGGTCCAGGAGCTGAGCGACGAGGTGATCGTTGGGAACGTGCGCACCATCGCGTTCTATCGCGAATACGATCCGGGCGTGGAACACGCCATGACCCGTTGGGACAAGCCCATCACAATCGCCTATGTCGGCGAGATTACCGAGCGCCAGCGCAAGGAACTCGATAATCACCTTGCTGAACTGGCCCATTTGTCAGGTCGCGACTTTGTTCATGTTGCGCCCGACCAGGCAGACGTAGTCGCCTTTCTTGCTCCGGATGCCTTCGAACGCGTGCTCGATACTTATCGCGACGACTATCGGCGTTTCTTCCGCAGCGATGATGCCATGGAGGACGTAACCAGGGAGATGGCAGGCGAAACCCTTTGCTTCGGGCGCATTATCACCAACACCCGCTCGGGCTCTCTCGAGCAGGCTATGGTCGTCATACCCACGGAGATCGACCGCTTTCTCGTACGTTCCTGCATTATTGAGGAACTCACCCAGGTGATGGGACCCGTCAATGATTCAGACGACATCAAACCGTCGATCTTCAATGACAGTAGCGGCAATCTTCTGCTGTCGGATCATGACCGTCTGATCATCCGTATCCTTTACGATGATCGTCTCCAGGCCGGCATGACCTGGGACCAGGCAGAGCCAATCGTCCGTCAGATCGTCGCCGACCTGCGCCACTAAAACCCCACAGAACAGACACTTATTGAAAAACTCGTTCTCCGTATTGCAAGTCATTCGCATTCGCGCATAAGCTTCCGCCAAACCTAACGGGAGCTATCCATGCGCTTAACCAACACCGCCACTCTGGCATTTGTGGCCTTCTTTGCAGGACCCCCAGCGCAAGCTGACAGTTCCGCACCGGCCGTGCTCGATACCTACGCCAACATCGCTCACGCCGGGTACGAAGACTCGCTAACGCGGGCTCAGGTTCTCGACATGCGGATTTCTGACCTGATTGCCAATCCAACAGACACCAATCTGGCCCTTGCCCGCGACGCATGGCGTCAGGCGCGTGTCCCTTATCAGCAAACAGAGGTGTTTCGCTTCGGCAACCCCCTGGTCGATGACTGGGAAGGTCTTGTAAATGCCTGGCCGCTGGATGAAGGCCTGATTGATTATGTCGATGGCGGCTATGGCGACAGTTCAGACGAGAACATGTTCTATGCCGCCAACGTGGTTGCCAACCCTGAACTCCGCATTGGCGGTGTGGGCGTCGATGCAACCGCCATCAACGCGGACCTTCTGGAATCTCTCCACGAAATCGATGGTGTTGAATCCAATGTATCGCGTGGTTATCACGCCATCGAGTTTCTACTTTGGGGCCAGGACAACAATGGCACCAACCATGGTGCGGGAAATCGCCCGGCATCGGATTTTGACACGGCAAACTGCACCAATGGCAACTGCGACCGTCGCGCCGATTATCTCGCAGCATCCAGCAATCTCCTGATTGCAGACCTGCAGGATGCCGTTGCCATGTGGGCACCAGACGGCCAGGCCCGCGCACAGCTCACAGAGGATGGATCCGACACGGGACTTTCCATGATCCTCACCGGCATGGGCAGCCTCAGTTATGGCGAACTTGCAGGCGAGCGCATGCAGCTTGGCCTTCTGCTCCACGACCCAGAAGAGGAGCATGATTGCTTCAGCGACAACACGCACTGGTCCCACTTCTATGACATCGTCGGCATCGAAAATGTCTATCTTGGCCAGTACACACGCATTGATGGCAGCGTGATTTCCGGGCCCAGCCTCTCGCAACTCGTTGCAGAAGCCGATGCCGGGGTCGACGCGGCAATGCGCACCGCGCTGAATCACACCAAAAGCCAGGCCATGGTGATGGTGACTGCCGCCCAGGCCGGAAAAAGCTACGACCAGATGTTGGCCGAGGGCGATGCAGACGGAAATCGTCTGGTGCAGGACGTGATCGATGCCCTCAGGGCACAGACCCAGGACATCGAATCCGTCGTTGTCACACTTGACCTTGGCGGGATCAACGTTGAAGGGTCCGACAGCCTTGATGATCCCAATGCAGTCTTCCAGTAAGATTCTGGATCGCAAGCCAATGGGCGGAACCTTAGGGTTCCGCCCATTGGTGGTTGCCGTTTGGTTAGCGGCAACAACGGTCTCGCTGGCCGATGATGCTGCGATCGTCGCGCCGACTGCCGACTTCACGACCGCCGAACGATTTGAAACGAACCAGGGTGGTGCCGGCACGTTTGACGGCATCGTTAACACCAATGCCTTCTCGATCCCGGCGGAGAACATGTCGCTGGAACGCCGCATGGATTTCATGGTTGGCAATGGTTTTTTCAAACGCATCTGGGTGACCGCACCAGCTTCGACCACGTCAAGCGACGGGCTTGGTCCGCTCTACAACGCGCGCGCCTGCCAGCGATGCCATATCAAGGACGGGCGCGGTCACCCCCCCAGCGCGAACTGGCCCGATGACAATGCCATCTCCATGTTTCTGCGTCTGAGCGTCCCGCCATCCAGCGAGAAAGAGCAGCAGCTCCTGGACACACATCAGGTCAATGTCATCCCCGACCCCGTTTATGGCGGCCAACTCCAAGACTTTGCCATACCAGGCTTGCTGCCCGAGGGCCGCATGGTCATCGAATACAGAACCTCAGATGTCACCCTCGATGACGGCACGGTCGTTACCTTGCGTAAACCAACCTATGCCATCCACGACTTGGGGTTCGGACCGCTTTCCGAAGATGTCATGCTCTCGCCCAGGGTTGCCACACCCATGATTGGCCTTGGCCTTCTCGAGGCCATCGATGAATCAGACATTCTCGCTCTGGCTGATCACGATGACACGGATAGCGATGGCATTTCCGGGCGAATCAATGTGGTCTGGAGCGAAGCGCTTGGCGAGCCTGCGATGGGTCGCTTCGGCTGGAAGGCCGGAGAGCCTGATCTCAACCAGCAGAACTCCCACGCCTTCACCGGTGATGTCGGCCTTGCCACGCCGGTCAGCCCCTTTTCCTGGGGAGACTGCACTGTCGCCCAGACCGATTGCGTCCAGGCGCCGCATGGCGATGACGAAGACGGACTGGAAGCAACAGCCAAGATCATGGAGATGATTCTCTTCTACACGCGCAACCTCGCCGTGCCTGCAAGGCGTGATGTTGACGACCCCGCAGTCCTTGAAGGCAAGCAACTCTTCTATGAAGCCGGTTGCATCGGCTGCCACGTGCCCAAGTTCATCACTCCGGTGATAGACGATCAGCCAGAACAGTCACGCCAGCTCATCTGGCCTTACACCGACCTGTTACTTCACGACATGGGCGAGGGTCTCGCTGACGGCCGGCCTGAAGGCCTTGCCAGTGGCAGCGAATGGAGAACCTCCCCGCTCTGGGGCATTGGCCTGACTGAAATCATCAGTGGTCATACCTTCTTTCTGCACGATGGCAGGGCGCGCAATCTGACCGAAGCCATCCTTTGGCACGGCGGTGAAGCTCAGGCTGCACGTGATCGTTTTGCCGCAATGGAATCAAACGAGCGTGACAATCTGATCGCATTCCTGGAGTCGCTCTAGATGTTGGACAGACGTTTACTTCTCGCGCTCATGGCTTGTGCAACGGCATTGCCTTTTCGCTCTGCCCGCGCCCTGGAGATGGCCAATTTTGTTGCTGTCAATCAGAAGATCGCCCAACAGCACATCGCGACGCGACACGCCACGTTTGCCGCATCCTGCTCAGGTCTCAGCATTACTCTGGTTGCGTTTACGGCTGGTCGCGCCGAACTTTACGCAGCACGGCAGTCCTTTCATGCGGCCATGGACGCCTGGCAGGCTGTCCAGCACATCCGGTTCGGTCCCTCGCAGATCGATGCCCGTCAGTTCCGTGTCCAGTTCTGGCCCGACAGCCGTAACCGCATTGGCCGGCAACTGGGTGAGATCCTGATATCGGAACGTGAAGACCTGATCAGCAAACCAGACGCCCTTGCGCAAGCCAGCATCGCAATCCAGGGACTGCCTGCGCTGGAACGTCTTCTCTTTGAGATCGACATAGCGCCTGGTGAATATGCCGGCATGCTGGCCGCAGCCATCGGCGACAACCTGTTGCGCATCGCACAGGATCTTGAAGCTGAATGGGCGCCGGGGAGCGCCTGGTCTCAGGGCCTCTACGAACCTGGCTCATCTTCGGTGGCCTATCCTGCGCCATCCCAGGCCAGTGCGGCGCTACTCTTGTCTCTCGTGACCCAGTTGAATGTGATCGCAAGCGCCAAGCTACGCGAACCCATGGGCCAGTCGGCCGAGCGTGCGCGGCCCAGGCTTTCAGAATCATGGCGCAGCGAGCGCAGCATTCGCAACATCGCCATCAACCTGGATGCCCTCAGCGATCTTTTCAGCGGAGGCGATGGCCACTTTGCAAATCTGCTCATCCAATCGGGGAACGAAACGCTGGCAGCCGATTTACAGGAACGTCTGCGCGGCTGCGCCCAAATCATGCAAGGAATGCCGGCGTCCCTTGAAGTACTTGCCACTGACCTGTCGTTGCGCATACCGGCTCTGGATGTTGCCGACGTGATCGACATTTCGCGCCAGGCTGTCGAACAACAGGTAGCTCCCGCCCTGGGCCTTACACTGGGGTTCAATAGCCTTGATGGCGACTGACCGGCGTTCCTTTCTAGCAATGGCAAGCGCAAGCCTTAGCATGGCGTCTTGCCCTTCATGGGCAGCCTTCAACGGCTCTTGTGTATACGGAACCTGGCAGGACGGCGAAGGCAGGTTCCACCTGGGCGACATCCGTGGGTTGACGGATATTCCCCTACCCGGCCGCGGCCACGACATTGCAGTGTCGCCCAACGGTGACCTTGCCGTCGTGTTTGCACGCAGACCCGGGCGCTTCCTGCTGACTTTTAACCCTGCAACAGGCGAACACGACGATCCCCAGTGGTGTCCGGTTGACCGGCACTTGTTTGGCCATGGTGTGTTTTCGCACGACGGTGCGGTGCTGTTTGTCACCGAGAACGACTTCGAGACCGGCGAAGGCCGCATTGCCGTTCTGGACCCACGGGACCGATTTCGCAGAATTGATGACATATCCAGCCACGGAGTGGGGCCCCACGATCTGCTTGGCTGGCCAAACTCGGACCTGATCCTTGTTGCCAATGGCGGCATTCACACCCATCCCGAAACCGGGCGCGAGAAGCTCAATCTCTCGACCATGGAATCGTCTCTGGTGCTTCTCGATCCGCGTGATGGAAACTCCATCTCCAGCGCGGTCTTACCCGATGCGCTTCAGCGACTTTCCCTGCGTCATCTCGACATCTCCAGTAATGGAACTGTCGTGGTTGGAGGCCAGTGGGAAGGTGAGAACGGCTGGCCTACCCCTCTTGTCGGTGTTTGGGACGGCAGTCAGCCCCTGACCCTGGTCGATGCCTTCAGCCCCGCCAACCTGGCAATGGCTGGTTATGTCGGATCTGTCGCCCTCAACACCGCAGGCACGACCATCGCAGCAACGTCTCCGGTTAGTGGTGTGATCACGTTATGGGATCGAGAGAGTCTTCAGGCACGGGGATCCACATTTCTTCCGGATGTCTGCGGCCTTTGTGCCGATCCTGACGGTCCTGATTTCATGGTCTCGACCGGGCTGGGTATGGTGCACAAGCTTGATGGTCAAACCGCCCACATCCTGGAGAGCCGTTCACATACCGTGGATCAACGTCTGTGGGACAATCATCTTGTCGGGGTCGCTTGATGGTCTTCCTAGACCGCTCCGGCTACCTCGAGCAGACGATCGACATCAGCCGGGTCCGTATTGAACGACGTCACCAGACGGATCGAGCCGGAGCCATCGCCGTTGGGGCTGATCGGATAGAGGCCGAAACCTGCAGCGTCCATGGCGTCATAGACTGCCACGGGCATGGTCAGAAAGAGCTCGTTTGCCTCACAGGGATGTTGAAGCGAGATGCCATCAAGAGCCGTGAGCCCTTCTGCAAGACGCCCTGCCTGCCTGTTGGCGTGATCAGCCCATTGAATCCAGCGATCATTCTCCAGATAGGCCTCAAGCTGGGCCGAGAAGAAGCGCATTTTGCTGTAGAGCTGGCCGGCACGTTTGTGGAGGCGCTGGAGCGTTCCGAACTGTTCACGCTTCTTGCCAAAGACAATCAGCGCCTCAACAGCCATGCAGCCGTTCTTGGTCGCACCAAAGGAAAGCACATCGACGCCGGCTTTCCAGGTCAGTTCGGCAGGCGTGCAGCCCAGCGCGGCAACCGCGTTGGCAAAGCGTGCACCGTCCATATGGAAGACAAGATCGAGTTCGCGTGCCACCGCGCCCAAAGCCTTTACCTGATCGACGGAGTAAAGCGTGCCCCATTCGGTCGCCTGGGTGATGGAAAGTGCAGCCCGCATGGGGTGATGGATGTCCGTCGGGTCAAAGGCCGTTGCGGCGGTATGCACCGTTGCAGGGTCCAGCCGCCCATGCTCGGCGGGAAGATCAGCAAGCTTGGCGCCGCCGCTGAAGAATTCCGGCCCATTGGCTTCATCGACCATGATGTGGGCGTCGTGATGGCAGTAAACCGCACCCCAGGGCGGTGTAATGAAAGAGATTGCAAGATCGTTGGCAATCGACCCGGTCCCAACGGGCAAGACGCTAACCTCGGTCTCGAAGAGCTCGCCAAAGCGCGCATTGAGGCCGTCCGTCAGGGCGTCGCCACCATAGGAATCAACGCCACCCTGGTTGGCGCGCACAATTGCGTCCAGGATCTCGGGTGCAATTCCGCTGACATTGTCACTGCCGAAATGAGCCTTGGCCATGATTGTTCCTATTCGCTGCGGGGCAGCAGTTCGAGATTGCCCAGAACCTGGCCTGTTGCACGGTCGACCGTCATGATCGCCTGTGCGCCCGATGGCAGGTCGACCAGCAATGAAAGAGCACCGTCTTCCAGCGTCATGGCAGAAATCGATGCGCCTGCCGGCAGCGCGACGGCAACATCGGCAAAGTCCCCGGACTCACCGGCAACCAACGCCTCACCGACCTTGTCGCCTGCCTTGTTGATGATGCCGAAGACCAAAACAATCGTCAGGCCGATAATAACGAGGCCCAAACCGATCACGATGGCTTTGATCATGGTATGACCACGTTCCATGCTGACTCTCTGGTTGATTATTGTGAACCGCGCACAAGGTACAGAACGTGAGCGAACGACAGATTCTTGAACATTACGTTTCCGACGACGAAGCCGGCGCCAGGCTCGACAGGGTGCTGGCGGAAGCGTTCGCGGAATTGTCGCGTGCACGCATCCAGGCACTTGTTGCCGAAGGTCGCCTGATCGCAGGCGGGCGGACGATAACGGACGCCAATTACAGGGTCAAACCGGCTGAACGCCTGACCCTGAAGATCCCACCCGCACGCCCCGCCCGGCCCAAGGGCGAAGACATTCCGCTCGACATCGTGTTTGAAGACGAACACCTGCTCGTGGTCAACAAACCCGCAGGCCTTGTGGTCCACCCCGCAGCGGGAAATCCCGACGGAACGCTCGTCAATGCGCTGATCGGCCATTGCGGTGACAGCCTTTCGGGCATCGGTGGCGAAAAGCGACCGGGCATCGTGCACCGCCTGGACAAAGATACCAGCGGCCTGATGGTTGTTGCCAAGAGCGATGATGCCCATATCCGTCTTTCCAATGCGATTGCCTCGCGCCAGGTCAGCCGCGGATACTCTGCCCTGGTCTGGGGCGTTCCTGATCCAACCAGCGGTGAAGTCGAAGGCGCGATCGGACGCAGCCCCAAGAACCGCAAGAAAATGGCCATGGTGAACAGCGGTGGAAAATCAGCGCTGACCCATTTCACGCTGGAACGAAGCTGGGGCGTGGCTGCGGCACAGCTTGCCTGCAGACTGGCGACCGGGCGAACCCATCAAATCCGGGTGCACATGGCCCATATCGGCCATGCGGTTCTGGGCGATCAGCTTTATGGTGTGCGTTCCAACGCCTGGCTGCAACGCCTGCCAGAGCCGGCACAATCGGTCGTCGCCGCATTCCGCAGACAAGCCCTGCATGCCGCGCGTCTTGCCTTTCATCATCCTGCCACAAAAGAACTGCTAGAATTCGAACGGCCCTTTCCAGACGATGTGCTGGCCCTGACGCAAGCTTTGGATGAGGCCTATTCCGGGCCTCGGGACAATTGGTCCAATCCAAGGTTCCAGTAGTAAAAGCGTGTAAACTGATGCGGTCTGCAACCGCGCCGACAAATCAAGAAAGCGAACGACCATGGCTCAAGCCGCCCTTCCTGCCCTTACGCCTGAAAGCAGTCTCTCCGGATACCTGCGGGAAATCAGGAAGTTTCCCATGCTGGAGCCGGAACAGGAGTTCCAGCTTGCCAAGAGCTGGCGCGAGGACGGCGACGTCGATGCAGCCCATGAACTGGTCACCAGCCATCTGCGCCTGGTTGCCAAGATCGCCATGGGTTATCGCGGCTATGGCCTGCCACTGGCCGAGCTGATCTCGGAGGGCAATGTTGGCCTGATGCAGGCCGTGAAGCGGTTTGACCCCGACAAGGGATTCCGCCTTGCAACCTATGCCATGTGGTGGATCCGTGCAGCGATCCAGGAATACATCCTGCACTCTTGGTCTCTCGTGAAGATGGGAACCACCGCAAGCCAGAAGAAATTATTCTTTAATCTCCGTCGCTTGAAGGGGCAACTTCAGGCGATTGATGATGGCGATATGGCACCTGAAACCGTGACCGAAATCGCCACCCGCCTCTCAGTTCCTGAGCAGGACGTGATTTCCATGAACCGGCGCATGTCGAGTCCCGATCATTCACTGAACGCCCCGCTCCAACAGGATGGCGACGGCGAATGGCAGGACTGGCTGGTCGACGAGAGCGACAACCAGGAAGACATCCTGGGCGACAAGGAAGAGCTGGAAACCCGACGGGGCATGCTTTCCGAAGCTATGGAGACGCTCAACGATCGTGAGCGTCATATCCTGGTCGAACGTCGCCTGTCGGACAAACCCAAGACGCTTGAGGATCTTTCCCAAGAGTATGACATTAGTCGGGAACGTGTACGCCAGATTGAGGTCCGTGCCTTCGAGAAGCTCCAGAAGGCTGTCCGCAACGCTGCTGCCGAGCGTCGCAGCGCCAACTGATTCTTTTCTGATCCCTCAAATCGCCGGTCGGGATGCTTCGCTTCCTTTGGCTTAGCGCAACTATGCGCGGGCTGCAGTCGCGGTCCTCCAAACGTCAAACGGGCGTTTGGGGCAATTAGTCGATGGTCCAGAAATCTCTTGGGGCACGCAGGGTGAGGAGTTCGCAGCCGTCTTCGGTGATGAGCACGTTTTCCTCGTGCACGATCATGTGGCCGGGCGCGAATTCCATGCCGGGTTCGATGGTCAGAACAACACCAGGTTCAAGCATGGTGATGTCCCCTGGCATGTTCGAGGGCGGTTCGGTGAGCTGCAGGCCCAGACCATGGCCCATACGACCGACATTGTTGCCCAGAGAACCAGCCGCTTCGATCACCTCTGACTGGGCCCGCCAGACATCTTCAACGGTGGCGCCGGGTCGTGCTACAGCAAGCCCTGCCTCGGTCGCATCCCAGACGGCGGCGTTTGCGCGGCGTGCCTCATCGCTAACCTTGCCGACGGCGTAATTGCGGTCGAAATCGCAGAAATAGCCGTCATAGGTCGAGCCGGTATCGATGAAGAGGATATCGCCCTCTTCAAGGTCCTTGTCCTGGGGCCCGCAGACAATTTGGTTGGGACCGTCAAAACCGGCGATCCCCGGCAGAAAGGGCACAGCATCAGCGCCACGGTTCAGAATATCGATGGTCAGGCGCCGGCAGGCATCGCGGACGCTGTCGCCTTGGGAAACAAGGTTCGGAAGATTTTCATACGCCTGGCTCGCAATGCCGCAGATGAAACGGATGCGCGCAATCTCACCTTCCGTCTTCACACGGCGCACTTCCCAAATGCAGGGTGAACCGTTGTCGAGTTCCAGACCCGGCAGCTTGTCGCGTAGCTCCAGAAACTGCATGACCGGCATGCGCAGAGACATCTCGCGACCCAGTTCCGCACCGACCCGGCCAAACCTTCGCGGCAACTGCGCCAGCGCAGCAGTCAGCAGTGACGTGCCGTCATCGGCAGGCTGTGGTGCGGGCCAGGAGCGCACATCATCGATCCAGGTCCGCTCCATCTCGGGCGCACCGATCTCTGGAATGACCGCCATGGGTTTGCCTTCAGCAGGCACGACAACAAACCAGGGGCGTGTCGGGCTTTCCCAGAACTGGCTGTCAAAGCCGGTAAAGTAGCGAATGTTGTGGGATGTGGTGAGCAGCAGCGCATCAAACTCGTAACGCCGCATGATCTCCTGAGCGCGCGCAACGCGCCCTTCAAACTCGGAGCTGGGAAAGCCGTGGGCCGGTGCGTCAAAAGATGTCATCACGTTCTCTTATCGGTCGCAGGTGAAATCAACGTCGATACAGATGGCCTGGCTGGCGCGTTCAGCCTCGTTGAGATCGCAACAGATATCCTCGACCGACTGGGCGGCTGGGTCGCCTTCCTCATCCTCCGGCTTGGTGCTGAACTCCCAAATCACCAGACTGTCCTTGTCGGTCTCGTACTGATCCGCAGAAGGTGTTTCTGGAAAGAGCGTCTGGGCGTCATCAGCAAACTGGGCGTTGGCCGGTGCCATCAACAGAGCCAGCGGCAAAAAATGCGGTTACGGCAAGCAGATTGTTCTTCATGGCAGTGATCCCTGTTTTCCGGCTCCTCCTTCGACCAACACATCAGTCGGCAAAGGGGTCCGTTACCATGATGGTATCCTCACGCTGCGGACTTGTGGAGAGCAACGCGACAGGTGCTTCGATCAATTCCTCGATACGGCGCACATACTTGATGCAGGTCGCAGGAAGCTGCGCCCAGGAACGTGCGCCCTGGGTGCTGTCCTGCCAGCCATCCATGGTCTCATAGATCGGCTCTACGCCGGCCTGGATATGCGGGCCCGCCGGAAGGTGATCGAGTGTCACGCCCTGATAGCGGTAGCCGGTGCAGACCTTGAGTGATTCCATGCCGTCGAGCACATCAAGCTTGGTAAGCGCAATGCCGTCGATCCCGCCAATCTTGATGGCCTGGCGGGTCATGACGGCATCAAACCAGCCGCAGCGGCGGGCACGCCCCGTGACGGTGCCAAACTCATGGCCCTTTTCGCCCAGGAACCTGCCGGTTTCGTTGTCCTGTTCCGTGGGGAACGGCCCCGCCCCGACGCGCGTTGTATAGGCCTTGGTGATACCCAGAACGTAATGCAGCGCGCCTGGACCAATGCCCGCGCCAACAGCAGCGGCCGCAGCGACCGTGTTGGACGAGGTGACAAACGGATAGGTACCGTGGTCGATATCAAGGAAATGGGCTTGGGCACCTTCAAACAAGATGCGGCGGCCACGCCTGCGCAGGTCCTCCAGGCGGCGCCAGACCGGCTGCGCATAGCTCAGCAGTCGCGGTGTTATCTCGTTGATCTGGGCAATCAGAGCATCGCGATCAACCGGCTCCATATCCATGCCACGGCGCAGCGCATTGTGATGATCGAGCATCATGTCGACCTTGTGGGCAAGCGTATCGGCATCATCGAGATCGCAGATGCGCACGGCACGGCGCGCGGTCTTGTCCTCATAGGCAGGGCCGATACCGCGCCCGGTGGTGCCGATAGCATGTTTGCCGCGCGCCTCTTCGCGCGCACGATCAAGCTCGCCATGGAGCGGCAGAATGAGTGTGGCGTTTTCTGCAATCAGCAGCGTATCGGGCCGTAACCTCCACGCCCTGCTCCTTGATCCGGTCGATCTCGGAGAACAGCGCCCAGGGATCGATGACAAGACCGTTGCCCAGAATGGAGAGTTTACCCGGTCGCACGACGCCCGAAGGCAGCAGCGATAGCTTGAACGTCTGGTTGTCGATCTGGAGTGTATGGCCGGCATTATGCCCGCCCTGGAAACGCACCACCACGTCGGCGCGTTCCGACAACCAGTCCACAATCTTACCCTTGCCTTCGTCTCCCCACTGGGAGCCGACGACTGCAACATTCGCCATGATGAGAAATCCCAAAAGATTGGTTACAGCGAAGTATAGAGGCGACTCCCGGTGGCGGGCCATCGCCAAGGTGCATAAAGCCGACAACCGTCCCCAGAAAAGAGCGCTGCGGGACGGTCAGATAGGGTCCAGACGCAAAACCGCGAACTCAACCCCATGCACCCCAGACATCTGCTGTTCAGGATTGAAAATTAGAACATAAAAAGAACAAATGAGCAAAATTGATCGCAGGAATTTCTTGCCCAACGCATAGCCCCTGCCCGGTGGTCTACAATCTCAGTCGAACGTCAGGCTCTCGGCCTGACCGATGCCTTCATGGGCGCGGATGATGGTCAGCGTTTCCCGGTCCAGCGGCTGGTCGATGCTGATCAGCGCAATGGCATCGCCACCAGCGTCGGCGCGGCCCAGGGCGAAGGTTGCGATGTTAAGGCCTGCCCCACCCAGAGTGTTACCCAGAAAGCCGATGATACCGGGAACGTCGCGGTTTGCGATGTAGAGCATGTGGTTTGTGGGTTCGGCATCAATACGGATGCCTTTGATGCCCACAATGCGGGGTTTGTCGTCGGCAAACAGGGTTCCCGCGACTTCGCGGCTGCGGTTGTCTGTTGTGACGGTCACGCGGATCAGGGTTGGATAATCACCGCGTCGATCGTGGCGTGTTTCGCTGACGGCGATATCACGCTGTTGGGCAACGACGGGTGCGTTGACCGCATTCACGCTGTCGACCATGGGACGCAGCAGACCAGCCAGCGCCGTAGCGGTGAGCGGACGGGTATTGAGCCCGGCAACATGGCCTTCGTATTCAATGCTCACGGCCTTGATGCCGCTGCGGGTGAGCTGGCCAGCAAAGCTGCCGAGATGTCCGGCCAGGGCCATATAGGGTTTGAGAAGCGGGGCTTCTTCGGGCGTGATCGAAGGCATGTTGACCGCATTGGAAACGGCACCGGCAAGCAGGAAGTCAGCGGCCTGTTCTGCGACCTGGCGCGCAACATTCTCCTGCGCCTCTGCCGTCGAGGCGCCCAGATGCGGGGTGACAATGACATTCTCGAGCGCCAGCAGCGGGTTATCAACGGGCGGTTCGGTGCTGAAGACATCAAGGGCTGCCCCGGCAACCTGGCCGGAAACCAGCGCATCACGAAGTGCGCCTTCCTCGACAATGCCTCCGCGCGCACAGTTGACGATGCGCACACCGGGTTTGGCGGCGGCCAGTTCCGCTGCGCCGATCATGCCGCGTGTGGCATCGTTGAGCGGTGTGTGAACCGAGATGACATCAGCACGGGCCAGCAGATCGGCCAGTTCGACCCGTTCCACGCCCAGTTCACGGGCCCGTTCCAGAGAAAGGAAGGGATCAGCAACAACAACACGCATCTTCAGGCCCTGGGCGCGTGAAGCCACGATGGAACCGATGTTGCCGCAGCCGACCAGACCCAGGGTCTTGCCCGCGAGTTCCATGCCAACGAAACGCGATTTCTCCCACTTGCCTGCCCGTGTGGAACGGTCTGCAGAGGCAATCTGGCGCGCGAGCGCCATCATCATGGCGATGGCATGTTCGGCGGTCGTGATTGCGTTGCCAAAAGGCGTGTTCATGACGACGACACCGCGCGCCGTGGCTGCGGCGACATCGACGTTGTCGACACCAATACCGGCACGGCCAATCAGCTTGAGGCGCGTTGCAGCAGCCAGAACGTCTGCCGTGACCGTGCTCGAAGAACGGATCAGGAGGCCGTCATAGCTAGCAATCGAGGCAAGCAGGGCAGCTGGTTCCATGCCGGTAATGACATCAACCCCGATACCGCGTTCACGCAGGATGGTTTCGGCCTCCCCACTCATCTTGTCGGCGATAAGGACTTTGCAGGACGTGCTCATGATGTTTCCTGAAGTGCTGTTGCATGGGCCCAATCGAGCCAGGGCAGCAGGGCGTTGATGTCATCGGTTTCCACGGTCGCACCGCACCAGATGCGCAGACCCGGTGGGGCCTTTC
Source organism: uncultured Alphaproteobacteria bacterium (assembly GCA_943787175.1). GTDB lineage: Bacteria > Pseudomonadota > Alphaproteobacteria > SP197 > SP197 > SP197. The sequence goes on along the minus strand of CALSLK010000028.1, from coordinate 116,097 downwards.
GGTAGGCACCGATGTCATAGGCGGCGTTTTCGTTGCCGAGCAAGGCGGCAATGCGTTTGGGTTCAGCCGGGGTGTCAACCAGCTTCAGGCAGACCGACGTGGTCGAGGCGGTGCCGGGATCATCGGCCAGGTTCGCGATCCAGGGCGTGTTGGCGACCCAGCCATGCAGAGCAGCAGCGTTTGCATTGGTGCGGGCAATCAACGCATCGAGACCGCCGAGGTCGCGCGCCCAGCCCAGGCCGTCGAGAGCATCTTCGACACAAAGCATTGAAGGTGTGTTGATGGTCTGGCCACGGAAGATGCCTTCAATCAGTTTCCCACCCTTGGTGAGACGGAAAAGCTTGGGGAGCGGACGCAATGGGGCTGAGGATTCCAACCGTTCGACGGCACGGGGCGAAAGAACCAGCATGCCGTGAGCCCCCTCCCCGCCCAGAACCTTCTGCCAGGACCAGGTTGTGACATCGAGCTTGTCCCAGGGCAGATCCATGGCAAAGGCGGCACTGGTCGCATCACAAATCGCCAGACCTTGCCGGTCATCAGCAATCCAGTCGCCATGGGGCACGCGCACGCCTGAAGTCGTGCCGTTCCAGGTGAATACGACATCACGCGCCCAATCGACGGCGTCAAGATCGGGCAGCGTTCCATAATCGGCTTCGAGAACACGGGCATCATCGAGTTTGAGGGAATCGTTGACGTCATCGACCCATTCGCGCCCGAAACTTTCCCAGGCCAGCATATCAACGCCGCGCGAACCCAGAAGCGACCACAGGGCAAGTTCCACGGCACCGGTATCGGAACCCGGCACAATGGCAATGCGATGGCTTTCCGGGATACCAAGAATTTCGCGCGTGAGGTCGATCACCCGGGCGAGTTTTTCCTTACCCGGCGCCGCGCGGTGCGAGCGACCGAGCCAGGCATCCGAGAGATGGTCGAGCGACCACCCCCGGCCGCTTGGCACAGGGGCCGGACGAGAAATAGGGGCGAGCCGGGCGAAGCTCTGGTTTCTGTATCGTCATCATGTCTTTGCTTCCCGCAGGAGCGCGGCGGGAGTGTGGTTATAGAGCAGTCAGCGGCAATGGGGAAAGGGATTGGGGAGATTGGTGCTCCTGCTATTGACGGCACCGTTTGTTGCTGAGAACGGTGCATGGATCCTCTGATCAAGTCGAAGGATGACCCTGAGATTTTGGAATGCGTCATCGCGCACAGATCCAAGGTTTGTCATCGTCGAACTTGATTCGACGATCCATGCATAGGCGACAGCCTATGCAGAGACATCGACCCGGGCATCGCCTCAGAGGCAAATGCCTCCTAGCCGGGAATGTGCGCGATGCCTTCGAGGTACTTGACGGCACGGCCGGCTATTTCGACGCGGTCGCCCTGAAGCTCACAAAAGAGTTCGCCACCACGCGCGGAAATCTGGAAAGCGTGGATGCTGTTCTGACCCAACCGCTGCGCCCAATAGGGCACGACCATGCAGTGGGCCGAGCCGGTCACCGGGTCCTCAGGGATGCCGTGGGCCGGCGCAAAGTAACGCGAGACGCAATCGCCGTTACCGGATTCCCGAGGCGCCGTGCAGATAACACCCCCATTCAAGATCGCCCACCGCCGTCACCAGAGCCGCCATATCGGGAGCGAGCTCGGCGATATCGGACTCATGATCGTAAACGAAGAGATAGTTGCCTCCGGTCTTGCCGGCAAAGGCCTCCGTCGGCGTCTTGCCGATGGCAGCAGCAACAGTATCGGGCGCTGTGATGGGCACCATTTCGTGGGTGGGGAAATCGAGGGCGAACAGGTCAGTCCCCTTGCGCGACACATTGAGTCGACCGCTACGGGTATCAAACGCGACCTCCTCCATATCGGGATCGATCTCTGTCATCAGGATGAAGGCGGTCGCCAACGTTGCATGGCCGCAGAGGTCGACTTCCACCGTGGGCGTAAACCAGCGCAATTCGAACGCTTCATCCACGCCAGAACGGAAAAACGCAGTTTCCGCGAGATTGTTCTCTGCCGCAATGGCCTGAAGCACGTCATCCTTCATCCACTCCTCGAGCGGCATGACCGCTGCCGGATTGCCACGAAACGCGCGGTTGGCGAAGGCATCGACCTGATAGATGGGATAACGCAATTTAAATCTCCAAGGTGTTAAGCGGCGGACCTTACTTCATCGCGGCCTTCGCCAAAACGAGCCTGTTCCCAGCCCAGGATGGCCTGCTTGCGCAGCGGTCCCCAGGCATAGTTGTGGAACGGCCCGGTCTTGCGGATGACGCGATGACAGGGAATGACAAAGGCAATGGGGTTACGCGCAACGGCAGAAGCTGTCGCGCGTACGGCGCGCTCATCGCCATTGCGCCCGGGCAAGATCCTGATAGGACGTCACGGCGGCAGGCGGGATGCGCAAACAGGGCTTCCCAGACCGCGGATCTGGAAGTTGGTGCCGCGAATATGGAGCGGAATGGTTTCAGCATCCCCATCACCATCACCATCAAAGATCTGCTGGGCGACCTTGCGCGTCCGCTGGCGCATCATCGACCAGCGTGGCATGGGGCCAGCGGGCAAACAGCAACTCACGCGCCCAATTGTCATCGGCAGCATCAACCGGACCAAAGGTCAGAGAGCAAACGCCACGCTCGGTCATGCCGATAGCCACAGGCCCAAAGGGTGAGGCGTGCACGCCATGCTGAATGACCAGACCCTCACCACCGCGCCGGACACTCGCCGGGGGTGACGGCTTCGGTCACGACAAAGAGGTCATGCAGGCGCGAGGGACCCGATAGACCGGCTTCGAAAGCGGTATCAAGCACCGGGGTCGAGCGTTCCAGAAGGTCACGGGCGTAATCAACCGTGAGGAACTGCAGGAACCGCTTGGGGCTGATACCGAGCCCCGCGGCGGAACAGGCGCTGGAAATGCCAGGGGCTCAAACCGATCTCGGCAGCAAGTCCCTCAAGATCGGGCTGATCGAGGAAGTTCTCGTCGAGATAGGCAATTGCCTGTTCGACCCGTGCGTAATCGCTGGCTTGCTGTTCTGGTCATGGCCTGTCTCCGTGTGATTCCTTGCGACAGGTTGGAAGTTAAGATGTCCGCAACGGGTAAACGACCCGGTTCTTGCGGCGAAAATCCAGCATACGCGACGATTGCCGGAGCAGGCGACGGGCGCGCGATCAAAATCTCCGAAAGTTTCACAGGCTCTCAGGAAAGGCATCATGATCGCACGCCCGCCACACACGTTCAGGCCTTCCAGAAAGGCTTGCGGGCTTCCTGATGTGCGTCGGCATGGTTGATGCCCATGTCGCGCAGCAGGCGATCATCGAGATCCCGCAGGGCAGCGCGAGTGTGCGAGCGCTCCTGCCAGGTGGCCAGGGTCTCGGGCACAGCCACGGTAGTGGTGCAGACCATGTTCCAGATACCGTGGGCGAGGCGCTGGGCGGCATCGGCAAGGTGATGATGGACAATCTGTGTCATGGTCTTGATCTCCTGTTGGTTCATGGTCCCTCACCGAACCCGGTGACGAACCGCAAGCCACCTGCTTCTTGCGGATGGCAATGTATCGATACAATTTGTGCAATTTCACTGGATTGTCTCGATTGATGACATATCAACCTTGACAACAATCGATGCAATCGAAACATTGTCTCCATGACAAAACTCTCATGGCTGCCCAATCTCGAAGAACTCAAAGGCCCTCGTTACATCGCGCTGGCTGATGCTCTCGAAAGCGACATCGAACAGGGCGAACTGGCACATGGCACGCGCCTGCCGACCCATCGCGATCTCGCCTGGGAACTGGGAGTCACCGTGGGAACCGTGACGCGGGGTTATTCCGAAGCAACGAGACGCGGCTTGATCAGTGGTGAGGTCGGCCGCGGGACCTATGTGCAGTCGGATGCCGGCAACCGTCCCCACGCGACACCCATGACCTGGCCGACGTCAGATGCGATCGGGCGCAACGCCATCAACATGGCGAGCAATTCGGTACCCATGGCGGGGCAGGAACAAAAATTCGCCGATGACCTTCGTGAACTGACGGGCGATCCACAGTTTGCCAATCATCTGATCTATCCACCCAATGTGGGTCGTGCCGATGTTCGCCGCGCAGGAGCCGACTGGATCGCACAGACCACCGGCCTTCCGGCAGTGGCCGAACGCACCTATGTCACCTCAGGCACGCAACATGCCCTGACGGCCGCGTTCCACCTGGTCGCAAAACCCGGTGACACGGTTCTGGTGGAGAAGCTCACTTATCCCGGCATCAAGGCCACCGCGCGGACCATGCAGGTGCGCCTGGCCGGTGTGGAGATGGACGAACACGGTCTGATGCCAGACAGCCTGGATGCAGCCTGCAGGTCCCACCACCCCAAACTGCTGTGTTGTGTTCCCACCCTGCAGAACCCAAGCGGCAGCGTGATGCCAGAGGAACGGCGTCAGGAGATTGCCGAAGTGGCTGATCGTCATGGCGTGCCGATCCTGGAAGACGGCATCTATGATTTCCTGAACGAGCACAAACCGCGCCCCATCATGACCTGGACGGAAACACCCGGGTTCTTTGCAACCGGTCTTTCCAAGGCCATCTCTCCTGCTCTGCGTACGGGGTTCCTGATAACGCCTGAAGGCCAGTCTGATGAAATGACCCGGATCATGGCAGCGACAACCCTGCATGCTCCCTTGCTGATGACCGAGCTGGCGCGTCGCTGGTTGGAATCGGGCGATGTGGCCTTGTTCGAAGCAACGGTGCGTGAGGAAGCCAGAGCACGCCAGGTCCTTGCCCGCGAGCGTCTCAAGGGGCTTGAGTTCAGTGCCCACCCCAACGGCTTCCATATGTGGCTGACCCTGCCCGAGCCTTGGCGACCGACCGACTTTGCGCGGGCAGCCGAACGTCAGGGGTTGATTTTGACCCCCGCTGAATCGTTTGCCATCGGACGCGATACGGTTCCGTTTGCCGTGCGTCTCTCGATCACAGGCCCCATGACCCATGCGGAACTGACATCGGGCCTGGATATTGTCGCGAACATGGTGCGCGATGCGCCACCATCCATCGGTGTGGTGGTGTAGGTTCGTTAACCGGCCGCGCGCTGGATGGTTTCCTCAAGCTCGGCAACGATGGCATGCACCAGGGTGTTGTCGCCATGTTCAGCCATGATGCGGATAAGCGGTTCGGTGCCTGACTTGCGCACGACTAAACGGCCATCCCGGCCGAGACGCTCCTCGGCAGCAGCTAGGGCAGCCTTGACGTTCTCGGATTCAAGCGGCGCACCACCCAGATAACGCACGTTCTTGAGGAGCTGTGGCACCCGTTCGAACTGCGCGCCCAGTTCACTCATGGGTTTCTGACGCTCTACGAGAACAGCCAGAACCTGCAGGGCTGCAATGAGGCCGTCACCGGTGGTGGAATGGTCCGAGAAGATGATGTGGCCCGATTGCTCGCCGCCCATGTTGAAGCCCTTCTCGAGCATACGTTTCACGACATATCTGTCACCGACCTGGGTGCGTTCGAGCACTTGGCCCTTGGCTTCCATGAAACGCTGCAGCCCCAGATTGGACATCACCGTACCGACGATGCCGCCACCGCGCAGTTCGTCGCGCTCAAGCATCCAGTCTGCGACCAGCGCCATGATCTGATCGCCATCGACAACATGGCCCTTCTCGTCTGCGATGATGACCCGGTCCGCGTCGCCGTCGAGGGCAATACCAATATCGGCGCGATAATCGTGGACGGCCTTCTGCATGACAGCCGTGGAGGTCGAGCCGCAATTGAGGTTGATGTTGGTGCCATTGGGCTCAATGCCGATGGGAATGACTTCTGCACCCAGTTCCCAGAGCGCTTCAGGTGCCACGCGGTAACCCGCGCCATTGGCCGCATCAATCACAATGCGCAGGCCATCAAGGCGCATCTCACGGGGATAGGCACTCTTGCAGAACTCGGAGTAACGACCGATTGCACCTTGCAGGCGCCGTACCCGGCCGATCATCTGTGGGCCCGCACGCATGGGGCTTAGATCGCCATCCATCTTGGCTTCGATCTGCTCCTCATCGTCGTCGGACAACTTGAAGCCATCGGGCCCGAAGAGCTTGATGCCGTTGTCTTCGAAATCGTTATGGGAGGCCGAAATCATGACGCCCAGATCGGCGCGCATGGAACGGGTGAGCGTGGCAACACCGGGCGTGGGGATGGGGCCCAACAACAGGACTTCCATACCGACCGAGACAAAACCCGCAGCCAGCGCATTTTCGATCATGTAGCACGACAGGCGCGTATCCTTGCCAATCACCACGCGATGCACGTGACCACCGTCCTGGAAATGCAGGCCAGCGGCCATACCGGCCTTGAGCGCAATCTCTGCCGTCATGGGATCGACATTGGCGCGCCCGCGAATGCCATCTGTGCCGAAATAACGTCGACTCATTTTACTTCCATTCCTTCAATGGCCATCCAGACACGCAAGGCCTGAACGGTCTCTTCCACATCATGCACACGCAGGAACTGTGCTCCTGCCCTGGCCCCGGCCAGAGCCGCTGCCAGACTGCCACCAAGCCTGTTACCTGCATCAGCGCCATCACTCAGGCGGCCAATGAAACTCTTTCGTGAAGCGCCCAGCAGGATGGGGCATCCAAGGCTGGCGAACAATGGGAGATCCCGCAGAAGGACAAGGTTGTGCTCCAGCGTCTTACCAAACCCGATGCCGGGATCGACAACGATCATTTCACGGGAAACGCCTGCCGCCACACAGGTCGTGATGCGCTCTTCGAGATAATCGTAGATATCAAGGCTCACGTGATCGTAAGCCGGGGCATCCTGCATCGTGCGGGGATCACCCAATGCATGCATCAGCATGATCGGTACGCCGCGCCTGGCAATCAGGGCCATGGCATCTGGGTCATAAGACAGAGCGCTGACATCGTTGACGACACCCGCGCCGGCATCCAGCGCTGCGGCCATGACCGGTGCGTTGCGACTATCAATAGAAACAGGCACACCCAATTCGGCCAGGGCTTCGATGGCAGGAACCACGCGCGCGATCTCTTCGGCGAAAGGCACCGGTAGCGCGCCGGGGCGCGTCGATTCACCACCAACATCCAGCAGGGTTGCGCCGGCAGAAACCATGGCGCGGCCCTGTGCCAGAGCATCTTCCCTGGCCAGCGCCTTGCCGCCATCCGAAAAACTGTCGGGCGTAGCATTGATGATGCCCATGACATGGCACCGATTCATGTCGAGACCCGCCACGGCGGAATATGGGCGGTCCATCCGGTCGATCTGACGCGTGACCGATTGGGCCTGCGCGTCCGAGAGGCCGGCTGACCAAGCCTTGAGCACATCCCACGTACAGACGATCGACGCGACGTTTGTTGCTCCGCGCACCAGGACTTCGACCTGCGCATCCATCCCGGCGGATGTCGGTTCGCTGCACGGCGAACGGCTCAGGGGCTTCACATAGATTGAAGCATCTGCCGAAAGGTTCGCAGGTAACGTATCAAGCCCGGTGATGGGCAGACGCGAGGTCAACTGCCGGGTTGGGGCTCAGGCGTGGCGCCGCCTGGCGCACCGCCGCCTTCGGTTGTCGGCACAGATGCACCCTGACGCGGCGGCGCGGGACGTTCAGGCTCATCGCCCTCGTCCCGGTTGATCGAGCCACCCTTGATCACCGTGCGCACTTCGTCGGCCGACAACGTCTCGTGCTCCAGCAGCGCCTGTCCGAGCAGTTCCAGCTCGTCAGCATGCTCTTCGAGAATGCGGCGCGCTGCGGCTTCACCCTCGTCGATCAACCTGCGGATCTCTTCGTCGATCAGGGCAGCCGTCGTATCCGACACGTTTTTGCGCTGGGTCACCGAGTGGCCCAGGAACACTTCCTCATCGTTCTCGCCATAAAGCAGCGGGCCGAGTTTGTCGGAGAAACCGAACTGCGTGACCATGCGACGGGCAAGGTCGGTCGCGACCTTGATGTCGTTGACTGGCACCGGTCGTGATGTTCTCCTTGCCGAAGATCATCTCCTCGGCGACGCGGCCACCGAACAGGCTGGCGATCTTGGCCTTCAACTCCCGCTCCGAGATAGCTCAGGCGGTCGCGTTCGGGCAGATACATGGTGAGGCCCAGAGCACGGCCGCGCGGGATGATCGTGACCTTGTGCAGGGGCTCATGACCCGGTGCATAGAGCATCACGATGGCATGGCCGCCCTCGTGATAGGCGGTGAGCTTCTTCTCGTCCTCGGTCATGACCATGGAGCGGCGTTCCGCACCCATCATGACCTTGTCCTTGGCGTCCTCGAAGCTCCTTCATGGTGACGACACGCTTGCCGCGCGCGCCGCCAGCAAGCGCAGCCTCGTTCACCAGATTGGCGAGATCGGCGCCCGAGAATCCGGGCGTGCCGCGCGCGATGGTCTTGGCACCACGTCGGCGACCGATCGGCACCTTGCGCAGTGTGCACCTTCAGGATCTTCTCGCGGCCCAGGATATCGGGATTGCGGCACCACGACCTGGCGGTCGAAACGGCCGGGCGCAGCAGTGCGGGATCGAGCACATCGGGACGGTTGGTCGCGGCAATCAGGATGATGCCCTCGTTCGCCTCGAAGCCGTCCATCTCGACCAGCAACTGGTTCAGGGTCTGCTCGCGCTCGTCATTGCCGCCGCCCATGCCCGCGCCACGATGGCGACCCACGGCATCGATCTCGTCGATGAAGATGATGCAGGGTGCATTCTTCTTGGCCTGCTCGAACATGTCGCGCACACGGCTGGCGCCGACGCCGACGAACATCTCGACGAAGTCGGAACCGGAGATGGTGAAGAACGGCACATTGGCCTCGCCCGCAATGGCGCGCGCCAGAAGCGTCTTACCCGTGCCCGGAGGGCCAACCAGCAGACAGCCCTTGGGGATCTTGCCGCCCAGGCGCTGGAACTTCTGCGGGTCCTTCAGGAACTCGACGATTTCCTCGAGCTCATCCTTGGCCTCGTCGATGCCGGCAACGTCTTCAAAGGTCACGCGGCCCTGCTTTCTCGGTCAGCAGGCGCGCCTTGGACCGGCCAAAGCCCATGGCCTTGCCGCCGCCGCCCTGCATCTGGCGCATGAAGAAAATCCACACACCAATCAGGAGCAGCATGGGGAACCAGGAAAGCAGGATGCCGAAGATCGAGGGCATGCCTTCTTCACTGGGTGCCGCGTTGATCTCGACGCCGTTCTCGGTCAGGACCGGGACAAGGTCCACGTCATTGGGCGCATAGGACGTAAACTCGCCGCTGAGGCCCTTGCCGTTGATCTGGTTGCCCATGATCGTCACTTCGGCAACCTGGCCGGATTCGACCTCTTCGAGGAATTTCGAGAAGGGAATCTCCGAACTGGCGCTTTGGTCTTCCGGCTGGAAAAACTGGAACAGCGTGATCAGCAGGATCGCAATAACGACCCACAGCGCAAGATTGCGTCCAAAGTTGTTCAAAAGCTGCCTCGTTTCCCGGCTAGAGCAGGTCTGCAACCGATTGCATCAATCTGAAGCGTGAAACCTGCTCATATTCAATAAATCAGAGACCGAACTCCAAAGCGTGTCTCGTAACACGCCCTGGCCGGGCTCCCGTGAGCCATTATCGCCTGTCATCTTCCATCGCGCCAGCCCCGACGAACTTTGCCGGTACCAACGGTTGCCTTGGCGCAAACCGCGCCGTGCACGCCATCAAACGAGCACTGCTTGCATATCCAAGGTGGGGTACCGCCACCATGCCTTCAAGGTCATAAACCGCCGGAAGAGCGCCAAGTTCCTGGTTTTTTACGCCTGCGGGAGCGGTTTGCCCCGATTGCGCAGCAAGGTCACGCCATTGTGTCATCGAAACCGGTCCAACCGACCATGGCCCAGCTGGCAGTTTCAGGCGGAAGCGGCCATCCCAAAGCAACTCGGCTCTGCCACCCTGCACGTCCTGAAACGGCAGGTTCCGGTGTTCCCGCAAGATCGTCACGAGCGTGTCACCACGCCAGAGGCACCGGCCCAGCGTTGCACGAACAGGTCCTGGCGCCGTCAGTTTAGAGAGCAGCGTTTCCAGGCGGGACATCCTGGGCGGGTAATCCAGCCCACCAACGGCCTGGGCAATGCGCGAAACCGCAAGGCACGCAAGAGGGCGCCCCAGACGGGAAAGCCCGGCCCGGTCGAGTTGCGCCCGGCCCAGGGAATCCAGCGTCACAATGCGCGGCAGGGACTCAACCAGTTCCTGTTCGATTGCCGTGCGGTTCTGTCCCACAGCCGGGTCGTAAGGCAGCGCACCATCACGACGCAGCCTTGCCCTGGCAAAGGTCAGATCATGGTTCATGGGATCATCGGTCCAACCGATCCCGCGCGCGCGCAGGGTTGCTTCAAGCTGTGCCCTGGAAACCGAGAGAAGCGGACGTAACAGACGGTAATGCGGCCGCTCGACACAGGCAGACATGCCGGCAAGTCCCAGAGGGCCGCTGCCCATGGTCCGGCGCATGTCTGCGGTTTCTGCCTGGTCGTTGCCGTGATGCGCCAGCAACAGGTGCATAAGCCCGTGTTCACGGCACGCCTCATCCAGCAGCTGATGGCGCAGCACCCTGGCCGCCTCCTCAATTCCTGTCGCCGGCACATGGCCATGCCAGGTAAGTACATCCGCAGTCATGCCCCAGCCGGCACAGATCGCTGCGACATGATCGGCTTCACTGGCAGATTCAGGACGCAGCCCATGATCAACAATCAGGGCATGCACCCTGCCGCCGCGCTCAACCGCCCATTCATGAGCAAGAAGCGCCAGGGCTGTGCTGTCGGCACCACCAGAAACGCCAACGCCCAGAACGGGAGCCCGCTCATAGGGTCCCAGTGCCTGCATCAGCCGGTCAAACTGCACAGCAGTCAACGATGGCTGATCGGTCGAAACAACGTCCGATTGCGGCATCCAGGCTGTGGCGGTGTTTGTCACGGCTTGCAGCATTTCCTTGTGGAATCGCGTTGACCCAAGCGTAGCACACCAGCTTGCGAGCCAAGAAACCTACCTGGAAGCTACCACTGACCTCTAGATGATCGTCAGCACACCACGGCGGTTTTCGGCCCATGATTCTTCCGTGTGTCCGGCGATCACCGGGCGTTCCTTGCCAAAACTCACAATGTCGATCCTGGAAGGATCAATGCCATAGGCGATCATCAGATTGCGGATGGTGTTGGCTCGCTTGTCACCCAGCGCAAGATTGTATTCACGCGTGCCACGCTCATCACAATGGCCTTCGATGCGCACCGCCAGATCGGGAAACTGGAGCATCCAGTCGCTCCAGCCCTTGACGATCTGCTGGCCCTGCGGCGTCAGGGTTGTGCTGTCATAGTTGAACAGCACCCGGTCGCCGTAGGTTTGGGTAAGGTATGTCAGGGTGGGCTGAGGAGCACCGTTCAGCGCTGCTGCATCAATCGAACCCGTCGGCTGACCCAGAATCTCAAGGTCACTGTTGGTGAGCGAGCTGCCATCACCATCTACATTGCCTGTACTGTCTGTTGTTGTCTGACAGGCTGTAACAAGCAGGCCTGCGGCTACAATTGCAAAAACCTTGTTCTTCATGGGATCCCCCGGTTTGGACGTTGCTTCGGTGTCCCCGATGGAGGTCCTCTCCCGACCCGACCCAGAACGATCCGACAAGGCAGCGTCACCGCGCAGGGAAGCAAAAGCGCGGCGGAAAACGGGCAGAAATGTGAAGATTAGAGTGGAGCACCATTTTTTGGACCCATGAGATGGGTCCAAAACCCCTGTGGGTCAGCTCTGCCTGATAAATCAAGAGCATCGTCACACGTTTACAACGGACGGAAAGCGATCTGATTCAGACCCGATTTGCCTTGAACAGAAGCGATTAATACCTGCTTCAGCCCTCGACCAGAACGCCTCTGCGATTGGCTGCCCAGGCCTGGGCATCATGGCCGGCCACCGCCGGGCGCTCCTTGCCGAAGCTTATGGTTCCGACACGCGCGGGATCAACGCCCAACGCTACGATGACATCGCGAATCGCGTTGGCGCGACGCTCGCCCAGGGCCAGATTGTATTCACGGGTACCACGTTCGTCACAATGGCCCTCGACGATGACAACAAGGTCGGGATGAGCAAGCAGGCCGTCGGCCCAATGTCCGATGATTGCGCGCGCTTCACTCGAGATCGCAGAACTGTCAAAGGCAAAGTGAACGACGGTATCGCCCCCCACCAGATCCGCCAGGGATTCAGGCGCGGCTTCAATGATCAGGATATCGCCCTCGCCAGCATCGGTGCTGTAGACGACTTTGGCGTCCTCCTGCACCGACGGATTAGCGCAAGCTGCAAGCAGAAGCATCGTGGCGAGCAGGAAACCGATACGGAGATTCATCTGGGCCCTCGGAGCTTTGGTGCCCGAGACTAGCCCGCATTTTTCACCAGCACCATGGCCTATGCGGCTTTCCAGAGAATGCGACGAAGGCTTCAACTCCCCAAGGGAGCGTGTGTCACGCAGGCAGGACCTATCCGCAACCAGCCGCGGCAGCTTCGTCGGCAGCTTCATCCAGTAAGGTCTGTGCTGCCTCAGGAAACTTGTTCTCAAGCTCGCCAAAGGTCGCGCAGGCCTCGGCATTCTTTCCCAGACGCGAAAGCGTAACACCAAGCTTGAGAAGATTATCTGCAGCCTTGGGGCCTGTCGCGTCGAACTGATAACCCTTCAGGAAAGCAATCGCCGCGTTCTGGAAATCATCACGGACAAAATGGGTAGAGCCGAGCCAATAATAGGCATTGCCGTTCAACTCGCTGTCTGGATAGACCGTGATGAACTCGTTGAAGGCAATTTCGGCGCCCTCATAGTCAGCCTTGCGCAACAGCGAGAAGGCGAAATTGTACTGATCCATTTCGTTGCCAGGCGGCAGAAGAGTCGTTGCTGTGCCTCCGGCTTCGGGTACGACGCCAGCGGTCAGGTCGTCATCTGTCAAACCACCATCTGCCGGCAAGATGATATCTTCATTTGTGGTGGCTGCTGCCAAGGGAACACCAGCGGCAAGCCGGCCTTCCATATCGGCAACCAGCGTATCCATGCGCGTGTTCAACTGGCGTTGCTGGTACTCAAGATCCTCAACGCGTCCGGTGAGCAGACGGAGTTTTTCTTCCAGCTGCTGGATACCCAGTTGAACGGCAGCAGAATCCGCACTGGTACCGGCTGAAGGAACCACGACCACCTCTCCCTCGCCGGCATAAACGAAACGCTGCAGGTCAACGAGATCGTTGCGCAACCGCTCGAGTTCGCGCGACAGGGATTGCACGTCGGCGGTCTGGGCCACGACCGGCGCGGTCAGGGCAAACATGGCCAGGGCCGTAATTCCAACCAACAGTTTTTTCATCACGTCATCGTCCCTGAATGGCAACCTGAAACACTTCTTGGCACGCAGCAGCACCGGAATCCGTACGCTGAACGCAAACCACGGCAAAAATCGGGCAGCCAGGTGGCTCAACTACATAAAGCTGATGCGCATGGTGACGGGAGACCACATTTTGGCTTCGCGCCATCGCGATCAGCGTCGGCCCATCACAAACAGCAACGGGCCGCCCCGCAATCCCGATAAGGTATCGGACTGCGGAACGGCCCGCGGCATTTCTTCTATCAACGTCGTATCAGATTAGCCAAGCACCAGGACGCCGCGGCGGTTCTGTGCCCAGGCAGCCTCGGTGTGTCCTTCAACAATAGGACGTTCCTTGCCAAAGCTGATCGTGGCGATACGGCTGGCGTCAACACCCATGGAAATCATGAAGTTCTTGACGGCCGTGGCGCGACGTTCACCCAGCGCAAGGTTGTACTCACGCGTGCCGCGCTCATCAGCATGACCTTCGATGATCACAACGATCTGGCCATATGCGTTCATCCATTCAGCCCAACGCTTGATCGTGCCCTGCGCCTGAGCATTGATGACCGAGCTGTTGAGGCCAAAGAGAACGTGGTCACCCAGAACTTCCCGGACATACTGGGTGCTCAAGGGATTGATCTCTTCGACAATGATCTCCTCGACCATCACATCGCCGTCTCCGGCGCTGCCATCGGTCGCATCAGGAGTGGATTCGCACGCGGCGACAAGCACAGCGGCGGCGAAAATGCTAAGCAGTTTGAAGCGCATGGAAAACGTTTCCCTCTAGTGTGAACGGCCAAAATGCCGAAAAATGAACCATGAGAGAAAACCGGTCTCTCCTGGATTGATAAAAGCTGGCGCAGCGCCCCACTCGGCCTTGCGAAACTCGGGCTGAACTATAGTGACGCAAAACTAGGGAATCAAGGGAGACCAGGCAGGATCAGAGCCATCCAGCGGGGTTGGAACAAGGCGTTCGTTGAATCCCGTCAGGTCGATTGTGTAAAGCTGAGCCAAATTCTGCGTTCCCACAGGCGTCTCACGGTAAAACATGATGACACGGCCATTTGGCGCCCAGGTTGGGCCCTCAGCAAGGTAACCTTCGGCAATCAGACGCTCACCCGAGCCATCGGTATTCATGACCCCGATGTAAAACGTGCCCTGATGCTGTTTGGTGAAGGCGATGAGGTCACCGCGCGGAGACCAGACCGGAGTGGAGTAGGTTCCCTCGTTGAACGTGATGCGCTGCGCATCCGTGCCATTCGAACGCATGACATAGATTTGCTGCTTGCCACCGCGATCCGAGCTGAAGGTGACAAAGTTTCCATCAGGCGAGTAGGACGGCGATGTGTCGATCGCCCCATCGGATGTCAGCTGCACGATGCTCCGCGTGGGCAGATCCATGACATAGATGTCGGTATTGCCGTCCACAGACAGCGACATAATGACCTTGCGGCCATCGGGCGAGAAGCGCGGTGCAAAGGTCATGCCCGGGAAGTCGCCCAGCACTTCACGCCTGCCGGTATCGATATCGAGCAGATAGACACGCGGCTTGTTGTTGAAATACGCCATGAACGTAATTTCCTGGCTGGTCGGCGAGAAACGCGGCGTAAGCACCAGATGTTCGCCATCGGTCAGGAACTGATGGTTGGCGCCGTCCTGATCCATGATGGCAAGGCGCTTGACGCGCGCGCTGGCAGTACCGCTTTCGGCGATATAGACGATGCGGCTGTCGAAATAGCCGCCCTCACCGGTCAGGCGCTCATAGATGGCATCGGCAATCTTGTGAGCGATGCGCCGCCAGATGTCTTCACCACCGGTATAGACGAACCCATCAACCTGTTCTTCAGAGAAGGTATCCCACAGGCGGAAGCTGACCTTGAGCCTGCCATCGGCCTCGCGCTCGACAAGACCGGTCACCAATGCCTGTGCATTGATCGTGCGCCAGTCACCAAAGCGCGGGAACAGCCCAATGTCGGCAGCCGACTGGATGAAAGCCGCACGGTTGATCGGATCAAACAGGCCCGAGCGCTCCAGGTCAGCCGCCACTACCTCGGCAATGTTGGCACCGATGGTTGCGTCCGTTTCTGATCCCACGAAATCGGTGACAGCGATGGGCAGCGGGTCATTCTGACCTGATACGACATCGACGACCAGTTGCGCCCTGGCGTCCTGGGAAAACCCTACGCCGACGACAAGAACAAGTGCTGTAATCAGGCAGTAGATCCGGTGGATTGATTTCATGGCTCTCAAGTCCTCAACATCTGTCGGGGGTCGAATTTGATGATCATGTGACGCCAGACATCATAGCGGTCCAGCGGAAGATTCAGGAACGGACGATCCTGAAAATAGAGAACAGCGCGCAAAGCAGAGTCTCTCGCGGCTTTCTGAAGTGTTTCGTTGGCAGCACCCGTCACCTCGATCACCGTTGCTTCCAGCACCCGGCCATCGGTCGACAGGGCAACGTCTATGGTGACGATCAGGCCCTCGGCCTCGGCAGCACCACCCAGGATGTTCCAGCGCTTGGCGATCTGCTGGGCAACCAGCGAGGCAATCGTGGCGGTCTCTTCATCAGCCACCGGCGCATTCGCGTTCTCGCTGAACGACGCCATCATGTCCTCAAATGAAGCCTCGGCTTCAGCCTCGGTTTGAGGGGTTGGCTCTTCGGCGGCGCGATCAACCAGCAGACTTTCCATCATATCGGCAAATTCCGGCTCAGGCTTGGGCGGCGCCTCAGGCTTTTCGACCGGCACCGGCGCAGCCGCAATCACGGGCTCTGGTTCCGGTTCGGGCTCTGGTTCGGCAATCTCGGGTTCCGGCAAGGGCTCCAGATCGGGAAGTGGTTCAGGCTCCTGCAATTCCACCGGCTCTGGCAATTCAAGTTCCGGGAGATCCTCGATTTCGGGAAGCGGTTCCAGTTCGGGCAGCGGCTCGATCTCTGGAATTTCCAGGCTGACGATTTCCGGCTCCGGTTCGGGCTCCGGCTCAGGCACGACAACGTCTTCGACTTCTTCCACAGGCTCAGGCTCGGGCGCCGGGGCACCGGCTTCATCGGCCAGCACCAGAATATCGACGGTCACGGACTCCACCGGTTCGGGCAGGTCATTCCACAGATGCGGCAGACCAAGGATGGCAAACACCAGCAGCCCGGCATGCATCACGGCAGAGATGGTAAACCCGGTCGGCGACATGCCGGCTTACTCCACAACCTCGGTCGGACGTTCGGCTTCAAGCGCAAGATGCGTGAAGCCGGCTTCGTTCAAGGCACCCATCACAGCCATGACCTCTCCATACGCAACACCCCGGTCACCGCGGACAAACACGCGGACATCCGGATTGTTGTTGGAAATTGCGACCAGACGAGGGCCAAGTTCGTGCAATTCAATGGGCGTTTCCATGAGATAGAGACTGCCATCGGCCTGGACCGTGACCTCAAGCGGTTCGTCCTGGCCTGCGATCTCACCGACATCGGCATCGGGCAGATCGATCTCCACGCCGACGGTCAGGAGCGGTGCGGCAATCATGAAGACGATGAGCAGCACCAGCATCACATCGACAAACGGTGTGACGTTGATCTCGCTCATGGGTGGCCGGCGGCGGCGCGCACGCGCACTGCGATAGCCGCCCCCGCCTCCAGCAGTGAACTGGACGCTCATCAGGTACCCTTCTCGTCGAGCTGACGCGAAAGCAGCGAGTGGAACTCGGCCGCAAAGGTCTCAAGGCGGCTGCCGTAACGGTCAAGATCCGTGGAGAGCTTGTTATAGGCAACAACCGCCGGAATGGCCGCAAGCAGACCAAGTGCTGTGGCAAACAAGGCTTCGGCAATACCCGGCGCAACGACGGTGAGCGAGGTATCCTTGGAAACCGCGATGGCGGTAAAGGCGTTCATGATGCCCCAGACCGTGCCGAACAGCCCCACAAACGGTGCAGTCGAACCCACGGTCGCCAGGAAACCCATGTAACGCTCAAGCCGGTCCATCTCGCGATCGACCGTGACCTGCATGGCCTGGTTGATGCGTTGCTGCACACCAGCGCGCAAGCGGTCATCGGCAATGATGTCCTGGCGTTGCATGGCGCGTCTGAGCTCTTCCATGGCAGCGGCAAACACGGCCGCCATGGGATGGCCGGGATCCCTTCCGATCCGGTCATAGAGATCTTCGAGCGATCCACCCGACCAGAATGATTCCTCAAAATCCGCCGCCTGGTTGCGCAGGCTGCGCAACCGCAGGGACTTGTCGAAGATGATCGCCCAGCTCCACAGCGAAGCGGCAAGAAGCATCATCATGACCAGTTTGACGATGATATCGGCCCGCCAGAACAGGCTCCAGATCGACAGGCCGGCGTCCGGTGCGGAACCGGCGAGAGCAGCAACTTCCAAGGGGATCTCCTATTAAGCTCAGGTTAGGGCGAGAAAGGCCTGGCGCACGGCGTCAGGAAGACGTTTGGGTCGGCCGTCATCGCCCAGAAAGGCTAGCTGGACCGCCACGGTCACAAGCAGATCGGAACCGCGCATCACGTTCTGTTCCATGCGCGCGCTGGCACCCGTAGTTTCCGTGACACGGGTTGAAACAAGGAGCTCGTCATCAAGCCGGGCAGCACTGCGGTAGTCGATTTCCATGTGGCGCACGACAAATCCGCCGCCGGTTTCCTGGCGCAGATTGCGGTGATCGAAACCGGCCTGGCGCAGGTATTCGGTGCGGCCACGTTCGGCGAAACGCAGATAGGCGGTGTGATAGACAATCCCGCCAGCATCGGTGTCTTCGTAATAGACGCGGACGGGAAGACGGTGGATGCCATCAGTCATCGCCGTTCTCGGCGACGAACAGATCGACCTGGGGCGTTGCGCGCTGCGGCACATTCAGGCCCAGATGCTGGTAACTCGCCGCCGTCAGCATGCGCCCACGCGGTGTGCGCTGGACATAGCCCTGCTGAATCAGAAATGGTTCGATGACATCCTCCAACGCGTCGCGATGTTCGCTCAAGGCCGCCGCAACCGTCTCCACGCCGACCGGGCCGCCGGCATAATGCTCGGCAATACAGGCCAAATAACGGCGGTCCATGGCATCGAGACCGCTGGCATCGACATCAAGCCGGTTGAGCGCCGCATCAGCGACCTTGGCATCGACCGTGGTTGCACCATCGACCTGGGCCATGTCACGCACGCGGCGCAGCAACCGTACGGCAACGCGGGGCGTGCCCCGTGCACGACGGGCAATCTCAGCAGCGCCGTCATCGGTCATGCTCATGTTCATGACGCGCGCGGCACGCGCTACGACAATCGCCAGATCAGCAGCGTTATAGAAATTGAGACGCAGGGGAATGCCGAAGCGTTCGCGCAGTGGCGTCGTCAGCAGGCCAGAGCGGGTCGTTGCACCAACCAGCGTGAACCTGGGCAGGTCGATCTTGACCGAACGCGCAGCCGGTCCCTCGCCGATGATGAGATCGAGCTGAAAGTCCTCCATGGCCGGATACAACACCTCTTCCACGGCAGGATTAAGGCGATGAATCTCGTCAATGAAGAGGACGTCGCGATCTTCCAGATTGGTAAGCAGCGCGGCCAGGTCGCCTGCGCGCGCGATGATCGGGCCCGACGTGCTGCGGAACCCCACACCCAGTTCGCGCGAGACGATCTGGGCCAGCGTTGTCTTGCCCAAGCCCGGTGGGCCATGGAACAGAACATGGTCCAGTGCCTCGCCACGCGAGCGTGCTGCCTGGACAAAGACCGAGAGATTTTCACAAACCTGACGCTGGCCGATGAAGTCGCCCAGAACCTGAGGCCGCAAGGAACCTTCGAGATCTTCCCCGCCTGGTTCGCCACTCACCAGCCGCTCCTCACTCACCGGCCAAGCTCCTTCAGCCCGGCGGCGATCAGTGCGGAAACATCGGCATCAGCACCCAGATCACGGCGCACCGCGACCACTGCTCCGTAAGCTTCCGAACGGCCATAACCCAGATTGACCAGAGCAGAGACGGCATCAGCATCGTCGCCGCCTTCAGCGGTTGCCCCGCCCGGGGACGCCAGCGCAGCGCCGGGCGCAAAGCCGACATCACCCATGCGGTCTTTCAGTTCGGTGACAACACGGGTCGCCACACGCGGGCCCACGCCGTTGGCACGGGTGATCGCGGTCTTGTCCTGGGCCAGGATCGCCTGGGTCAATTCGTTGGGTGACAGCACCGAAAGGATCGCAAGGGCAACCCGCGCGCCGACCCCCTGAACCGTCATCAGAATGCGGAAACAATCGCGTTCGGGCAGATCTGCAAAACCATAGAGCACAATGCGATCGTCACGGATGAACGTTTCGATCATCACGCTGGCCTTGTCGCCAACGCTGCCCATGCCACGCAACGTGCGCGCCGAGCAGCTCAACTGATATCCAACACCGCCGACATCCAGCAGTGCCAGGTTCTCGCTCAGGGAGTCGAGAATGCCCGTAAGTTTTCCGATCATGCGGCGGCTCCTTGTGCAGCGCGGCGGCGTTGCGGCCCAAGGGTCGCGGCATGGTGTGCGTGGCAGATGGCAACAGCCAGAGCATCAGCGGCATCGGCATTGGAAACCTTGGCGCTGGGCAGCAGGACCCCGATCATGGCGGCGATCTGTGTCTTGTCGGCCGTGCCCGTCCCCACCACCGACTTCTTGACCAGCCGGGAGGCATATTCGGCAACCGGAATGCCCGTGGAGGCAGCCGCGACCAGAGCGGCACCGCGCGCCAGGCCCAGTTTGAGGGTGCTGCTGGGATTGCGGTTAACAAAGGTTTCTTCGATCGCGGCCTGATCAGGGTTCTGTGCAGCCAGGACGGCCTGAACGCCGTTGAAGATGATCGTCAGGCGATCAGCCATGGGCAGTTTTGCATCGGGCGAAATCACGCCATGGGCAACGTGACGCAAGGCATTGCCGTCAATATCGATGACACCCCATCCGGTATGTTGGAGACCAGGATCGATGCCCAGAACACGCATCATGCTGCCTCAGGCCACCAACCGTTCCATGACATCATCGGCAATCTCGAAGTTGGCCGAAACGGTCTGGACATCATCGTTGTCTTCCAGGGCATCGATCAGCTTGAGCAGGGAAGCGGCCTTATCCTCATCCACTTCGATGGTGGTGCCGGCCTTCCAGGTCAGACCCGCTTCCTCAGGGTCGCCAAAGACCTCGCCAAGCGCTTCGCTGACCTGGCCGAAATCCTCAGGTGCGCAATAGACCGTGTGGCTGTCGTTGTCGGAGGCAACATCGGCTGCACCTGCCTCAAAGGCAGCTTCAAACACCGTATCAGCATCGCCAATCTCGGCATTGAAGACGACCTGGCCGACACGCTCGAACATGAAGGAGACGCTTCCGGTCTCTCCCATCGCACCGCCAGCCTTGTTGAACGCCGCGCGCACTTCCGAAGCCGTGCGGTTACGGTTGTCGGTCAGTGCCTCGACAATCAGCGCGATGCCGCCGGGGCCATAACCCTCATAGCGCATCTCCTGATAATCGACATTGTCGTCGCCGCCCGTGGCGCGCTTGATCGCGCGTTCGATGGCATCGCGGCCCATGTTGACTCCGCGGGCTGCCTGAATGGCGGCGCGCAGACGCGGGTTATGTTCCGGGTCTGGCATGCCTGAGCGTGCCGCCACGGAGATCTCGCGACCCACCTTGGTGAACTGCTTGGCGCGCTTGGCATCCTGCGCACCTTTGCGGTGCATGATGTTCTTCCATTTGGAATGGCCGGCCATATCGTCCTCGAAATTCAGTCTGATTTTGGTGTCTGGCGTCCAGATATCGCGCCTAAAGCACAAGCACAATACCACATCCAGCCAAACCGAGTTGTGGAGAACGTTGGCTGAATCACGCATTGGCGGTTTTGACGTTGTTTCGATGCAGACGATGTTCATTGACCGCAACGAGCCGCAAACCTAGGTTCAATCGATCCAATCAAGGAATGACGACAGCATGAACTTGTTCATCAGCACGGTAGTAGGAAGCTTGCGCATGGTCCGGTAACGGAAACCGCGAAGGTTTCGCCATGCGCCCCCGACAGGTTTCGGGGGCTTTTTTTTGTTCATTTTTCCAGCAATTCAAATCGGTCAACGACCGTTCGAGAGTCCCTTCATGTTCCGCCCGGCAGCCACACCCCCAAGAATGTCGACCCTGGTTCTGTTCACGGCAGCCTCGACACTGTCTCTCAACATGTTCCTGCCCTCACTCTCGAACATGGCGCAGACTTTTGGCGTTGGTTACGGGTTGGTGACTCTTTCCATCGCAGGCTATCTGGCGGTTACCGCCGTGCTGCAATTGTTGCTGGGACCGCTATCGGACCGGTTTGGGCGACGTCCGGTGGCGCTGGTTTCCATTGGAATCTTCACTGTTGCATCACTGGACTGCGCATTGGCGCCGGGAATCTGGCTGTTTCTGGCTTTCAGAGCGTGTCAGGGCACCATCATCGCCAGCTGGGCTCTTTCACAGGCAGCGATCCGCGACACAGCACCGCCGCAGGAAGCTGCCAGCAGAATGGGCTATGTCGCGATGGCCATGGCGATCGCACCTGCCATGGGTCCGATGATCGGTGGCGCCCTGGATCAATTCCTGGGCTGGCGCGCGAGCTTTCTGGCCTTTGCAATCATGGGCGCGGGGATGCTGTGGTTGTGCTGGAGTGACTTTGGAGAAACCAACAAACATCCATCCAGAACCATGCTTGAACAGTTCCACGCCTATCCCAGGCTGTTTAGATCACCTGTCTTCTGGGGCTATGCGGCCTGCATGGCCTTCTCGGTCAGCGCATTTTACACCTTTCTCAGCGGCGTACCTCTGGTCGCAGCATCCATGATGTCGATTCAACCCGCCGTCCTGGGCATCTACATGGGATCGATCACCGCCGGCTTTCTCTTGGGCAGCTTTCTTTCCGGCCGTTACGCCAAGCGCTACGCCCTGACCACCATGGTTCTCACCGGCAGGCTGGTCGCTTGTACCGGACTGCTCTGCGGTGTCGCCGTCTTCCTGGTCGGATTTGTCAATCCGCTGACGCTGTTTGGCGCAACGATGTTCGTGGGCATCGGCAACGGCCTCACCATGCCCAGCGCCAGTGCTGGTGCCGTTTCCGTGAGACCACAACTGGCAGGAAGCGCATCGGGGCTGGCAGGCGCCCTGATCGTGGGCGTGGGTGCCGTCTTCACCTTGCTCACGGGGTCGATTCTGAGTCAGGAGAACGCCGCCCACGAATTGCTGGGCCTGATGCTGCTTTGTTCAACGATAGCGCTGAGCGCCGCGACGCTGGTCTATATGGTCGAGAGGCGTACTAGATCTTGAAGACTGAGGCAGCCGAATCTCTGGCGGCCTCCTTCTCCCGAATGACCGTCTCGACCCTCTCGATCTCGCCCCTGAGCTCATCCACATAGGCATTGAGTGCCTCGATCGACATGGTCTCAAGGTTCCTGGGCCCGGTATCGGGTCGTCTGGGTTCCAGATCGTCGCTGTCCATGGCGTCCTGCTCCCGTTTCCAGATTTCATGTATAGGAGAGGACGAATCGTCGCAACGGCCTGAATGGGGATCAACCATGAGCAACAACCTGCCCGAAACCATGAAAGCCATTGCGTACAACGGCGGTGGCGGACCCGAAGTCGTGGAACTCACGACCAGGCCGGTGCCCGTGCCATCCATCGGTGAGGTTCTGGTCAAGGTCCATGCCGCCGGGGTGAACCGTCCCGACATCCTGCAGCGGGCTGGCGGTTATCCGCCGCCGCCGGGTGCCAGCGATATTCCCGGTCTGGAGATTTCAGGTGAAGTGGTCGCCAACGGGCCCGATTCCAGTGACCTCAAGATCGGCGACAAGGTGATGGCGCTGGTCACAGGCGGTGGCTACGCCGAGTACTGCGTTGTTCCCGTGCCCCAGGCCCTTCCCGTACCCAATAGTCTTTCCATGATCGAGGCTGCGGCTGTGCCCGAGACCTTTTTCACGGTCTGGACCAATGTTTTCCAGCGCTCCCACCTTCAGGGCGGCGAAACCCTGCTGATCCATGGCGGAGCCAGCGGGATCGGGACAACCGCCATCCAATTGGCTGGCGCACGGGGCGCACGCGTGTTTGTCACCGCCGGGTCGGACGACCGTTGCCGCGCCTGTGAAGAACTGGGCGCCGAGCGCGCCATCAATTACCGCACGGAAGATTTCGTTGACGTGACAAAGGACCTGACCGGAGGGCATGGCGTTGACGTCATCCTGGACATGGTCGGCGGCGATTACATTGCCCGCAACATCAAGGCGATGGCGACCGAAGGGCGCATTTGTTTCATCGCGTTTTTGGGCGGATCAAAGGCCGAGATCAACTTTGCGCCCCTGATGATGAAACGCGGCACCATCACCGGCTCCACCCTGCGCGCACGCTCTGTCCTGGAAAAAGGCCAGATTGCTGACGAATTGCGCCGCGAAGTGTTGCCGCTGCTGGAAAGCGGCCGGATCAAGCCGGTCATGCATGCCACCTTCCCTCTTGCACAGGCTGAGGAAGCCCAGAATGCCATCGACGGCGATCATATCGGCAAGGTTGTGCTCACTTTGGTCTAGAGCAGACCGCGTTAAGCGTGAATCTGCCCCAATTTTATGAAACAAAGCGGGTTTACGCGATAAGGTCAGAGCATAAATGGTTCGTCCTTATCCCGATCTGATCTAACCGACCGTGGACGCTGGCAAAATTTGGGTTTAAGTAGCACGCAACAACGCAATCAGGCCGTTCGGCCGATGCGATACGAGGAGTTTCCCATGACACAGTTGTTGATGCCCCAGGCCACCGCCGTGTGGCTGGTCGACAACACGACGTTGACCTTCAAACAGATAGCCGAGCTGTGCGGCATGCACCCGCTTGAGATTCAGGGAATCGCCGATGGCGAAGTCGCGACCAACATCGTCGGCCAGGACCCCGTTCTTTACGGTCAGATCGATGCCGAGGAGATCGAGCGTTGCATCAAGGATGCAACAGCCACCATCCAGTTGCGCAAGCGGGTTGATCTGCCCAAGACAAAGCAGAGCAAGGCGCGCTACACGCCCGTCGCCAAGCGCCAGGACAAACCTGCTGGTATCCTCTACCTCACCAAGCAGTACCCGCACCTGGCCGATGCCCAGATCGTGCGCCTGATCGGAACGACCAAGCAGACCATCTCGAGCGTGCGTGAAGGCACCCATCGCATGTCCGAGGAACTTGAGCCCAAGGATCCCGTCATGCTGGGTCTTTGCGATGCCAAGCTGCTCAATGTCGAGATCGAGAAGGCCAACGTGAAAGCTGCCGCGCTGGAGAAGAACCTCGCCAGTGCCCGTGCCGAGCTCGCCATTCGCGAGAACGACAACAGCGCCGAACCAAACGAGATGTAGTCCTCAATCAGGCCCGGCGGTTATCGCTGGGCTTGAAGAGGTCCTTGCGCAGGCTGAACATGGCGTCAGGATCAACCGTGACCTGAATCACGGCCGGCTTGCCCGAAGCCAGTGCATCAACCATCGCAGAGCCAACCTCCCCTGGTGCTGAAGCACGGTAGCCCACAGCACCGATCTGTTCGGCAAAGGCCGCATAGTCGGGGTTGAGAAGATCGGCACCGAGGTAACGCCCGCCGAAGAAGTCGCGCTGGTAGGCTTTCTCGGCACCCCAGGCGCCATTATCAAGCACAACGGCAACCACCGGCAGCCCGTGCTGAACCGCCGTCGTCATTTCAATCATCGTCATGCCGAACCCGCCATCTCCCATGACCGAAACCACCGGACGTTCCGGGGCTGCAGCCTTGGCCCCCAATGCGGCGGCATAACCAAAACCGACCAGGCCAAAATCGAGCGGCGTAAGCAACCCCGGCGACGTTCCAAAGCGCATGCGGTCAGCCGCCTGCAGGCACATGGCACCGGTATCAAGTGTCACGATGACATCGTCGGGAAGGCTTTCGCGAATCTCGCCCAGAGCACGGAACGGCGGCAGCGGTTTACCTTCCAGCTTTGCTTCTGCTCTGCGTTCTTCCTCGAGGGCCGCTTTCGCCTGCCGAAAGGATTCGAGCCACGGCTGCCAGGCTTGCGATGAAAGGTCATTCTTCCCGGCGGCCGTCGTCAGTACCTGTGCCGCCGCACGGGCATCAGCAACAATTCCCATTGCCACGGGGAAGTATCGGCCCAGGGCAGAACCATCGACGTCAACCTGCACGATGGCGGCCTCAGCGTTGATGTAGTCATTGCTGTGGAACGTGGAGTTGAATCCCAGACGCGTTCCCAGCGCCAGAATGACATCGGCTTCCCGCGTGAGATTACTGGCTACCTTGTTGCCGCGTGGGCCGCCCTGTCCGGCATGCAGCGGATGGTCCGTTGCCATGACATCATGGTGGCCTGTCGAGGACACCACCGGAATCTGCAGGACTTCGGCCAGGGCAACCAAGGCTTGCGAACCCTGCGACCACTTAAACCCGCCGCCAGCGATGATGACCGGCTTTTCTGCACCAGCGAGCAGGGAAAGAATCGATGCAATCTGCTCAGAGTCCGGCGCACCTGCCTGATTTCCGCCGTGGCGGATCAACGTACCTGCGGGAACATCCGCGGCAAAGATATCGCGGGGGACATGCAGCACAACCGGTCCACGGCGACCGCTCATGGCGATACGCATCGCCTCGGCCATCAGTTCAGGCAAACGTTCGGGTGACGGCACCAGGATCGACTTTTTGGAGATCGGTGCAAACAGGGCCTGCTGATCGACCTCCTGGAAAGTGTCGCGTCCGGCCTGGTCACGGGAAATCGCGCCTGCAATCGCGACCAGCGGGGAATAGGCAAGATGTGCTTCGGCAACAGCGGTCGTCAGATTGACCACGCCCGGTCCGGCCTGTGCGCCCAAGACGACACCGGGCCCACCCGTGATACGGGCATAGGCATCGGCCATGTGACCGGCAGCGCGTTCATCGCGCGCGCCGACATAGCCGATCTTTGACATGCGCAAGGCGTCATAGAGTTCCAGCATGGAGCCGCCAAGCAGACCAAAGACGGTCTTCACGCCGGCCTGCTCGAGAAGATCAACAACGGCTTCGCCCGCACCCATGGATTTTGACATCGTCAGATTTCCCAAGCGGCCTGAAGGCCTTCAAGAACCGCTTCCTCTGCCGTGCGCGGCGCAAGGCAGTCACCAATGCGGGTAAAGGGTATGTTGGCCTGTTCCAGTGCAGCACCCAATTCATCCCGGGGCGTGTTTCCCAGCGAAAGCACCGTTGTGTCCGTGCCATCAACAACAATGGGTTCGTCGGTCAGCGTGTCCTGAAAATAAGCGCTGTCACCATCGACGCCGAACAATCTGGCATTGGTCGTGACCTCCACGCCCAGGCGACGCAGGCGGCCGAGATAGTGATTGCGGACATAGAGCTGCAGAGTCTCGCCTGCCATGGCACCGTTCACCACCAACCGGACGCGTCGGCCCGATACCGCAAGCATTTCGGCAAGGCCGATGCCCACCCAGTCACAACGCCAGTCCGCCACAACCGCAGAGTTCCCGATATTGGCGCCGCTGAGCGCGTCCCATGCACTGACGACATGGGCTTCCTCAGCCCCTTCGATTGCCGGCAGGTAAGGCACGGCACCGGTCGCAACAATCAGCGCATCGGGTTTCTGTCGCGCGATCATGGCAACATCGACAGCTGAACCGGTTTGTACATCGACGCCGGCATCGCGAACTTCGCGCATAAGGTTCTGAATGATGCCGCCGAATTCCTCACGGCCCGGCAGGCGTTGGGCCAGCAGAGCCTGACCGCCCATCTCGCCCGAGGCCTCATGCAGCGTGACGCGATGCCCGCGCGCGGCTGCAATGGCCGCCGCCTTCATACCGGCCGGACCACCGCCAACAACCATGACCGATCCTGGTTTCGTGGCTGGTATCAGCGTGCCGTATTCAAGCTCGCGGCCGGACTCAGGGTACTGAATGCAGGAAATCGGCTGGCCCTTATGCGAACGCCCGATGCAGGCCTGATTGCAGGCAATACACGCGCGAATGTCATCGAGGCGTCCCTGCGCCACCTTGGATGGCATGGCGGGATCACAGATCATTGCACGCGTCATGCCACATAGATCAGCATCGCCGGCTGCAATCACTGCCTCGGCAATTTGGGCCTGATTGACGCGACCAGTAGCAATGACCGGCAGATCGGTCGCCTGTTTGATGCGTCGCGCATAGGGCGCGATGTAACCGGCGGGCACACCCATGGGTGCAGCGATATGCACCGAGGCACCCAGGCTGGACGACATGCCCGCTACTACACTGATGTAATCGAGCTGGGGTGAAAGTGCCGTGCAGATCGCGGCAATCTCGTCAGCATTCAAACCCTGGGCAGGTTCCAGTTCGTCGCCGGAGATACGCATGCCAAGGGTTGCGTCCCCGATGGCTGCACGCATGACCGTGAGGCATTCTGCTACAAAGCGCAGGCGGTTCTCGAACGACCCGCCCCAGTCATCTTCGCGCAGATTGAGGCGCGGATTGAGAAACTGTGCCGGCAGGTATCCCTGACTGGCAACAAGCTCCACGCCATCAAGCCCGGCCTCGATCAGATAGCCAGCACCCTGACCGAACCCCTTGATGACATCACGGATGAGCGCATCCGACATCGGCCTGGGCATAATATGAAAGCGTTCGTTGGGCACGGCCGAAGGTGCATAGGCCGTGGCACCCATGCCATCGGGCGTGGATTGTACTTCGCGCCCGGGGTGAAAGAGCTGGCCAAACATGGCCGCACCGTGCCCCTGCACCGCTTTTGCCAGACGCGCGTAACCGGGAATGCAGTCGGGTGACGTGGCATCGAGAAAATTGTTGGCGAAGTGAGCGGTTTCATGAACCCCGGCGATCTCGGCAACGATCAACCCTGCCCCGCCACGCGCGCGGGCTTCCTGATAGGCGATGTAACGCTCACTGGGCGCACCGTGGGCATGATGGGTGTGGTGCCCGGTCGACACGATGCGGTTCCTGATCGTGGTGCGACCAAGGGCAATCTCGGAAAACAGATTGGGGAACGATGCTGAGGTCATGGCACTGGCGTCATCATGTTGCGTGGCAATCGGATGGGGAAGCGTTCGCGCAGGATAGCATCTGTCGCTTCGCTGATGTGGCGGGGAAAATGGCTTTCGAGAATTCGGCGCGTTTCGATCCGTGCGCGCTCGCGGATGTCGAGCGCGCCCTGATCTTCCCAATCGGATGGTGAAGAGCGGTTGGCGATGACGGGGTAGAGGTAATCACGCGTCATGTTCTCAAGCGTCTGGGTTTCGCCCAGATAATGCCCCTCGCCCAGCACGACCGAGCGGATGACATCGACCGAGAGCGTTTCGTCGTCGACCTCGATGCCGCGCACCGTGCGCAGGATCGCGCCTAGCATGTCGTTGTCGATGATGTAGCCTTCCATGGTGAGGCCAAGCAGGCTGGCCTGCATGCCGCAGGTCTGGGTAATCATGGAGCAACCGGCCTGGGCGGCCAGCGCGATGGTGTAACCCTTTTCATAACCCGATTGCGCATCAGGAATTTTGGAATCGGAAATGCCCGCCATGACGCTGCAGGGGATTCCGTAGAAGCGCGCCATCTGGGTTGTGGCCGCAGCAACCACCGCCTGTTCCCCGCTGCCGCCGCACATCGCGCCGGTACGCAGGTCCGAGACGATGGGTTTGGGCCCGGTGATCACCGTGGCGTCGGGATCAATGAGATTGCAGTAGATCAGCCCCGCGAGAGCCTCGGCCATGGCCTGGGCCACGGTTCCCGCAAGTTTGGCCGGAGCCGTCGCGCCGGCCTGCCCGGCCGAAACCAGCATCACCGGCATGCCCAGCGGCAGGGCTTTCTCGAGCGCCCAGAGTGCCTCTTCGGCAAACCGCATGGGTGGCACGACATGACAGGAAAGCAGCATGGCAAACGGGCGTTTTCGATACTGGCCTTCTCCGCCGGCAACCGTGTCGAACAGATCAACCACAGCAGAGACATTTTCGGCCACCGTGATGCTGGTGCCGACATGTTTGGAAGTGCCCGACAGGATCGCGTAGGCGGTGTTCAGATCAAATTCCAGAACCTCTTCGACGTCGCGGGCAACAAGAGAACGGTCATAGAAGTGGATGTTCGACTGGGTATCGACGATACGCGCGACGTCATAAAGATCCTGCAGGGTCGCGCCCCGGTAACGGCCGGTTTCGAGATCGACGATGTTGGGCGATGCGCCGCCCGAGCCCATGTGCACGCGACCGTCAGCGATCTCGAGGTCGTGCTCGCGGGTCTGGCCATGGGCAACAAACGACTTCTTGCTGCGCGCCAGAACATCTTCGACGAGCGCGCGAGGGAAACAGAGTCGTCCGTTGCCGTCGACATGACCACCCTGTGCCGTGACTCGCTCGATCATGGGAGGAATGGCGCCGGCGAAACCGACCTCTGAAACCAGGGTCATCACGGCTTCGTGGATTTTCAGCTCGTCTGCATCGCTCAGCGGGCGGTAGCGCCCTCCCGGCATGCCGGGCCAAACCGCGCGTTCGCCAGCCGCCAAAGGCGCAGCCCGTTCAGCTTTTCGTGCGCTGCGACCCCGCCGTTGCGGCCGGGTCGTGTCCTGCGTCTGGTCCATGGAACCCTCCCCACGGTCAAGCCAGATTGTTGCACGAATTCTAGAGTGGCGCGGCTACCCGCCACAAATGCCGATTTCTAGCTGCCTGACTCAATCAGATTGAGTCTCGTCCTCGAGTGTCGCGTGGCGTTTGAGGAAGGGAATCTGCGCGACAATGAAGAGAACCGTGAGACCCATCAGACCAAAGACCTTGAAGGTGACCCAGAAATCGAGCGATTGGGTGCGCCAGACCAGTTCGTTGAGGGCAGCCATAGCGACAAAGAAGCCGGCAAACCGCAAAGTGAGGATGCGCCAGCCAGCATCATCAAGGTCCAACGCCTTGCCCATGACGAACTTGAGCGGGGATTTGCCCAGAGCAAGGCCACCCAGCAACAGAAGCGCAAAGAGCAGCTGCACCACGGTCGGCTTCATCTTGATGAAGGTCTCGTCCTGCAAAACCAGCGTCAGGCCGCCGAAGATGCCAACCAGAATAGCGGTAAAGAGCGCCATCTTGGGAATATGACGGGCCACGACATAGGCAACGACCAGGGCAATCACCGTGGCAACCATCAACGCGCCGGTCGCCACCATCAGACCAGCCGTAAGGTAAGCGACAAAAAACACCGCAAGCGGGCCATAGTCGGTCATGGGTGTCAGCCAGCGCGGTGCGTTCTGTTTCATCGTTTCTTTCCGTTGTCAGAGGCCATGCCCGCACCAATATTGGGAAACACGCCCCACAAGCAACCCGTGAGTGCCCCATGAGCCTGCAAACCCAGCTTCACGCCATCGAACAGGGCATGCCGCCTGAAGCCTCACATGCCGTCAACGACATGATCCGCCGCATTGCCGAGGGCGGTGCAGGAGCCGGCACACTGAAGGTGGGCGATCAGGCGCCGAACTTCATCCTGTCGGATGCCCATGGCAGCGCAACGGCCCTGCGTGCACTCCTGATCGAGGGCCCGGCCGTGGTCGTGTTTTATCGCGGCAACTGGTGCCCGTACTGCAGTGCGGAACTTGCGGCCTATCAGCTTGCCTTGCCCGAGATCACTGCGCGGGGCGCCAGGCTCGTGGCGATCTCGCCGGAAATCCCGGATGATTCGCTCACCCCGACAGAGATCGATGCATTGTCCTACGAGGTTCTGAGCGATCCCGGCAACACGGTCGCGCGCAAGTTCGGGATTGTTTACCAGTTGGACGACCCGTCGCGTGAGCTCTACCGCGACTTCGGCCTGGACCTTGCAGCTGCCAACGGGGACGACAGTTGGGAACTGCCGGTACCGGCAACCTTCATCATCAACAACAAGCGCGAGGTAGCCTTTGCCTCGGCAGACCCCGATTTCCGCAAGCGCGCTGAGCCTGCAGACATCGTCGCCGCGCTGGACGAACTGGCAGGTCAAGACGGATGAGTAACCAGCCGTTCGAGACCAGGTTTGCACGTCTGCGCAGCGAGATGCTGGCGTTCCTGGCTGACCGGGAACGGCACGCGCCGGAACATCAGTCCGAGACCATCCATACCGTTGCCGCGGAGATCGACCAGGCCAGGCTGCCGGAGGTTCGTCCCGAGCCGCGCCGCCTGGGTGGTCACCGACATCTCGAAGCTGCACTGGCGATGGCAAAGGGCGGCCCGATGGAAACCCTGGCTGCGGCGTTTGCCGAGATTGAGCCCGACCTGCGCTGGATCCGCACCGAGCATTACCGCGAGAATCTCGGCGACGCCTACATGGAGAACTACTGCTACACCAACATCCTGGGCTACGAAGGCCTGATCGAACACGACCGGGTGATCGCGACATTTTTCATCATCGGCCCCGGTCGCCACTATCCGCGCCATCATCACGAGGCTGAAGAGATCTACTTCCCCTTTGGTGGCGACACCCTGTGGAGTCAGGACGACGAGACCCCACGTCTGCGAGCGGCTGGCGAGGCCGTACACAACACGTCATGGCTGCCCCATGCGATGACGACCCAGAAGACTCCGCTCTTTACGTTCTGCCTGTGGCACTCGCCAGGGCCGATCAAGCTGGCACAACTGACGGGCTGACCAGAGGCAGCGTTGATGCGACTGAGCCTTCGCACCAATAGGACATGCGCTCGGCCATGAAACTTGCCGGTGAGCCTGCGTCTTCCTCGCCCCGCACGACGATCTGCCAGCGTGTCTGGAATCCTTTTTTCCCGATCGGCGCCATGATGATGTGACTATTCGCGATCTGCGCCTGGGCTGGGCGGACACTGGCGGGGACCAGCACCGCCGCCGCATGAACACCACCATCGCCCCAGGGCTCATCGGTAACGAGCGCCTGATCGGCAAAGTCAGCGGCCTCGATCCGGGACCGTTCCGCCAGTGCATGATTCGCCGGCATGATCGCGACCAGTTCATCATCGAACAGGGCGCGAGCGGTGAAGGCCGGTTCCACTTCCCCGGCAAGAATCACGGCAAGATCGATCTGACTGCGCACCAATGCCTCCAGCCCGGCCCGTGAAGGCTCACAGACCAGATCAACTTCGAGTTCGGGATGTTCCCGCCCCAGCCGTGCCAAAAACTGCGGTAGCCACAGGAATCCTGATCGTGATTCCACGCCCAGGCGGAGCAGATAATGGATGCCATCGGAGAGCCGACGGATGTCATCCTCTGCCCTGGCAACCTCACGCAGCACCATGGATGCCGTCGGCAGCAGGCGCGTGGCCGCAGCGGTCATCTGCACCTTGCGTCCCTGCGCCTTCACAAACAGCGGCACGCCCAGACGACGCTCGGCCTCTTTCAAACGGTAGCTGAGTGCAGGCTGCGTCAGGCCCAGCAACACGGCCGACTGCGCCAGCGATCCTGTACGTGCGACGGCATCGAGAAGTTGCAGATGATCAAGGTCGAGATGAATCTGGTTCACGACACCTCCAAAGTTTTGATTATAGGAACCTATCAGTTTTTGATTGGATATGGGCTTGGTTACCTGTTGCGATAGGCCTCAATAGAAACCGGAGCCTGCCATGACCCTTGAGATTCGACGCGCAAAGCCCGAACACGCTGGCGCTGTGGCCGACATGATCGGCAGGCTTCTGACGGAACTGCGAAACGGCGAACCAGTCCCTGTTTCCAGCACAGTCGCTGCAGAGCTTCTGGAGCGCCCCGACGACTTCGCCGCCTATCTGGCCTTCGGCGATGGCGAGGTCGTCGGCGCCCTGACCCTGTCGACCTGCTACGCGCTTTATGCCGCCGGCGCCTTTGGCGAGATTGCCGAGCTTTATGTCTGCCCGGAGTGGCGCTCCCGAAATGCGGGCAAGCTGCTGGTGGAGGCCGCGGCCGATCATTGCCGGGGCCGGGGCTGGGCGATCCTGGAAGTTGGCGCCCCGCCAGCCGACGCCTGGAGCCGAACCGTCGCCTTCTACAAACGCAACGGTTTCGAGGATGTCGGCCCGCGCCTGAACCTGATGCTGAAATCTGACGCCTGACAAGCGCGCCATATGCGACTAGCGTTTGCCGATCGCATCGGGAGCGCCAGTCATGAAGCATGCCACGTTTGAAACCCCGGAGGTTTCTCTCCACTACGTCCAGCAGGGCAGCGGGCCCGACATTGTGTGGTGTCCGGGCGGCGACCAGACCGGAGAGGAATGGGCCGAACAGTTCGATCTGTTTCCAGGTTTCCGCTGCACCAGTTTTGATCCGCGCGGTGCCGGCAAGACCGTCGCCAGCAAGCCGCCGCCCTGGCCCATAGCGACCTATGCCGATGATCTCGCGGCTCTGATCCGAGAGGTCTGCAAGCCGCCGGTGGTGATCGTGGGCCTCTCCATGGGCGCATTGATTGTCCAGGAGATGATCCTGTCGCACCCCGATCTGATCCGCTTTGGCATTGCCATGGGAACATCGGGCAGCAAGGCCGGTTTCATTCATGAATGGGAAGGCGCGGAAATCCGTTTCCGCGAATCCGGTGGCAAACTGCCCGCCGACTTTGCACTCGCTCACTACGCCCTGCTGCTCTATCCGTCCGAAGTGCTTGGCGACGACGAACTGTGGGAAAAGTGCAAGCCGGTTGTGGCGGCAGCCTATGCCGAGCGCGATGGCGACATGCTGGCCGCGCAATGGCAGGCCTGCATCGAATATGCCGGCATCACGCACCTGCCTGACGCAACGCGCCCGCTCCATGTCATAGGGTTCGAGCAGGACATGCAGACGCCACCTGCGCGCGGCAGACAAGTCGCCGAGGCCGCGGCAGACGGACATTTCCATCTGCTGAAAGGCATGGGCCATGGCTCCCTCTTTCGCCACAAGCCCGAGGCCGTTGCCGACAAGATCCACGAAATCATCGCCGGTTTTGACTGACCTGCACATGGATGAACGGTCAACACCAACCGGCCGGTTAGGCGGACGCGAGGCACGGCGCAGGCAACGCAAGGCTTCAGCCCAATCCATGACCATGGTGAAGGGCAGCAGCCTTGCATCGCCCTACCGCCCTCTCAGCGATCACGATGAACAACGTGTGCACGATGCCGCGCTGTCCATGCTGGAGACGATCGGCATGGCAGCACCCACTGACCGTGTGCGCGATGCCGCCCTGGCTGGCGGCTGCACACTCTCGTCAGGCGGCAGGCTGTTGTTTCCTCGCACTCTGGTCGAGGACCTCCTGGACAAGGCGGCCAAACGCTATGTGGTGCATGGGCGCGCGCCCGAGTTCGATTTCGAGGCGCGCAACGGTACGGTGAACTTCTGCACCGGCGGCGCTGCCGTGAAGATGCTCGACATCGACACGCACCAATACCGGCCCAGCACTTTGCGCGATCTCTATGACATCGCGCGGGTCTGCGACACGCTGGAAAACCTGCAATGGATCACGCGCCCGGTTGTTGCGACCGATATCGAGGATGTCTTCGCCTTTGACATCAACACGATCTATGCCTGTGCTGCGGGAACGAAAAAACACATCGCGACAAGCTTTGCCGACGGCAACAACGTGACCGCCTCGCTACCCATGCTGGATCTTCTTGCAGGCGGCGACGGCGCGTTTGCCAAGCGACCGTTCTGTACCGTGCACGCGACCACTGTGGTCTCGCCGATGACCTTTGCCCAGGACAGCCTGGATGCAGCATGTGCCGCCATCGATATCGGCATGCCGATCCATTGTCTGACCGGCCCCCAGGCCGGGGCAACCTCTCCTGCGGCACTGGCCGGGGCACTGGCACAGGGCTGCGCTGAATCACTGGCCTCCCTGTGTGTCATCAATCTGCTCAGCCCGGGCTACCCCATGGCGATGGGCAACTGGCTGTTTGTTTCCGATCTACGCACCGGCTCCTTCAGCGGCGGTGGTGGGGAGCAGGCTTTGCTGTGTGCCGGGGCCGGCCAGATGTCGGCGTTTTATGGCATTCCCGGGGGCTGCGGTGCGGGCATGACCGACTCCAAAGTGCCCGACAACCAGGCCGGTTTCGAGAAGGGCCTAACCATGGCAACCGCAGCACTTTCGGGCGGCGGCTTTGTTTGGGAATCAGCAGGCATGCTGGCAAGCCTGCTGGGTTGCTCGCACGAAGCGCTGATCATGGATGACGAGATGCTGAGTTCGATCCGCCGTATCGCGCGCGGCATCGAAGTCACCGACGAAACGCTTTCAGTGGATGTCGTTGCCCAGACCGTCGAGGGCCCCGGCCATTATCTGGGCGCGCAACAGACCATGGAGCTGATGGAGACCGAATACATCTATCCCCGTTATGCTGACCGTGCATCGCCCGACGACTGGAAGGACGCCGGGTCACAAGACATGTGGGATCGCGCCGGAGAACGTGCGCGCAAGGTATTGGCGTCCCATCATCCCGTTCAGATCGATCCGGAAACCGATGCTGTTATCCGCGCACAGTTTCCGATCATGCTTGATCCCGTCTGGAACCAGCAGGCCTGAGCCTGCTTGACAGCAGGCATCCTCAAGGCGTCGGGTAACGCGAGCATTGCCAGCCGGTAATGTGATCCTGCCGGAGCCAGCACGTGTCTGCCATCCTTGCCCGTCTTCTAAACGTTCAAGACATTCCGCTTGCGCTGACGTTTGCGGTGATGTCGGGCGTTCTGATTCTGGGTCTGGCGATTCCGTTCACGGTCATTCCCCTGCTCGCCCTCGACCTCCTGGGCGATGCCCAGAAGGTCAGCGAGTTCTATCTGGTTGCCGGTGTCATCGGTCTTGGCGGCGCGTTCGTCGTGCCTGCCCTCATCGACCGCTTTGGTCGGCGCTGGGTCAGCATTGCCAGTACGCTCTTTATCGTCGCCGCAGCGGTCATGATGCCGTCACGGACGGTCTGGGCGCTTTATCTCGGCACCATCCTCTACACCTTCGGATTTTTCGCTATCGATATCGCGATCAACGTCGCGATCATGGAACGTATTCCGCGCAAGACCTTTGTACGCTTCGAAGCCGTGCGCATGGCTTGCCTGGGCGCAGGCTTCACGTTGGGCCCATGGCTCGGCGTGTTCATCACCGACAGGATCGGCCTGTGGTCCCCGTTTTTCCTGATGGGCGCGCTGACCACGCTGGTCTGCATCTACGCCCTGGCGAAAGGCTTTGTCGTCGATCGCAAGACCATGGGCGGTGCGCACTCCAACCCTCTGCGCTTCATTCCCCGCTTCCTGCGCCAGCCACGCTTGAAGCTCGCCTATGTGTTGGCGCTCTTCCGTTCGTCCTGGTGGAACATCTTCTTCATCTACGCACCGATCTATTGCGTCGAGAACGGCTTCAGCGACGAGGATGCCGGGCTGGTCGTCTCCATGGGTGCTGCAGCCGTCATGTTCGCCCCACTATGGAGCCGCATGGGCGAGACAATGGGCATGCGGCGCTTTCTGGCACTTGGCTATGTCACGACCGGGGCGTTCGCGCTGGTTATGGCCGCGTTTTCACACATGCCAACCGTCGGTGTTGCCCTGCTGATCCTGGCCTGTGTCTGCGCATCATGGCTGGATGCCGTAGGAAACTCTCCGTTTGTGCGGGCAGTCAAACCCCATGAACGCGCCGAGATGATGTCGCTTTACACGACCTACAGGGATGTCGGGCGCATCTTGCCGCAAAGCGCCTTTTCGGTGATCCTTCTGGTCTTCCCCCTGCCTGCCGTCTTTGTCGTCACCGGCGCGGGCATGCTGACCGCCAGTTGGTTCACACGCTACATTCCCAAGCGTTACTGATCCGATCCAGAGCGGAATGGCCGCCATCGTTCAGTTAGTCGGCAAACGCCAGGCAGTTTTCGCAGAGAGGTTCTATTGGCGTGAAATCCGTATGCGCAACCCACTCCGGGCGACTGGGCGTACGGATGGCATTATCCACGTGGGCATAACACTGCGTTACAATGGTTCTGCCAAACGGCGACATGTTCCCGCTTGAGGCATGGACAAGGTTTGGATGGAAAATCCAGAATGACCCGGCTGGACCTTGCGGCGAATATAACCCACGCTCCTTGACCAGATCTGCAACGATATCGTGATCGACACACATGGCCGGAAACCGGTTTTCTGGTGATTTGGTGTTTTTCAGAAGCCCGTGGCGATGGCTGCCGGGAATGAAGTAAAGCGGACCATTGAACTGCGTCACTTCTTCGATGAATAGGCCAGTATTCACCGCCCGCGTATCGGGCATGCCGTCGATTTGATTCCATGCGCCGTAGTCCTGATGCCATTCCCAAGCCTGGCCATTGAAGGCAACCTTTGGCTGGATGGAAAACTGATGCATGTAAATGTCGCCACCAAGAAGCTGGCGCACAGGTTCAACAATTCTGGGATGGCGTGAAAGGCGGGAAAAGGTCTCATCATAGGTGTGACACGCAAAAGCACAGCGCAGATCCCCGGTCGCATTTTCGCGGTCAATTTCACGCCGCTCTGCTTGGTACACACCCGGAAGCGCGCCCCGCAGGACATCAACTTCACTGACTGAAAACAGGCTGGGAAAGAACAGAAAGCCGTTCTCTTCGTATTCCTTCAACTGATCGTCGGTCAGCAACATCCGCACATTTCCTGTGGCAAGTGGTCGGGTTCAATCGCGATACGACGGGTCTTCGCGATCCAGGCGACGTATCATTCCCGACCATTCCAAAGAGCCGTCATAGACATATTTAGGATTGCCGAAGAAGGCATCGTAATGGCGCTGCTTCTCGGCGTCGTCGGGAACGATGACCTCTTGATCCGTCGCCTGCGCTTTCAACTGAATCTGGCAGGCTTGATCCAGCATGTAGGCGCGCAGCATAGCCTCGTGAACGGAACTGCCCCATGTCGCGAACGCATGATTGCGATAGATAACAGCCATGTTGTCGCCCACCGCCGCTGCAACAGATTTGCAGTACGCATCATCAAAATGAAAATCCGCATCCAGATAGGCCAGTTTCTTGTAGAACATGAACGCGGGCTCGGATGCATAGAGCAATCCAGATTTCAGCGCCGAGACGGCCATGACAGCGGTTGAATGCGCGTGGATGATGCAGTTCACATCCGGATTTTGACGAAACACCCAGGCAGCAGGGTTCACGGCAGCAAAATTGACCCGTTGGTTGGTGCCTTCCAGCACTTCGGCCTGATGGTTTACCTTGACCATGTCAGAGGCGCAGATTTCGTCGAAATGGCGGTCGTGCGCGTGGGTGAGTAGCCAATTCACCTCACCGGGCAGACGCGCAACGATGGATCCGGCAACGAGATCGGACATGTTCCATTTATCAAGCCAGCGAAAACCGGCAGCCATGTCAATTCGAAGCGCAGATGCATCACCTGCGTCGCATTCCGATTTGTTGTTCAGCATCGTCGAGCTAACCCAAGTCACATTCTCCAGGCAGCAGTCATGTAGGATTCTTATGCCGATTACAAACGGCCTTAGAGAACATCATTCTACCATTTTGCAATGATGAGCTTGCGCAAGAAGCTCCCTCCCGTCACCTCTCTCGCCGCGTTTGAAGCAGTATGCCGCCACCGCAGTAGCCTCTGCCGCGCAAGAGATGAACCTGACACAAAGCGCCTTTTCGGCGATCCTTCAGGTCTTTCCTCTGCCCGCCGTCTTTGTCGTCGCCGGTGCAGGCATGTTGACCGCCAGCTGGTTCACCCGCTACATCCCCAAGCGCTACTGATGAGGAATTCATGACCGACCTTGCCGTCTTCCCGCATGAAGAGTTTGCTACACGCCTTGCTCGGCTCCGCGCCGTCATGGCGCGCCACGACCTTGGCCTTGTCCTGATCGACCGGGCCGAATTTCTGGCCTGGCTGACAGGTTACGACGCATCGGGAACACGATACCGCGCCCTGTTGGTCGGCATGGAAGGACAGCCGGTTCTGGTAGACCGCACGTTGGATGCCGCCCCCTATTTGGAGGTCAGCGCCTGGGACGAGCATGTTGCGATTGATGACAGTTCCGACATGTTGGCAGCGGTTGCAAGGACGATGCAGGAGCGCGGCTGGCCGCTTGAGCGTGTTGGCATCGATAGCGCTTCTTACAATCTCAATGTCACAGGTTTCCGCAATCTCAAGTCGAGCTTGCCCGATACATCGTGGATCGACATCTCCGACGATCTCGAGGCCCTGCGCTGGATAAAGTCGCCCGCTGAAATCGAGAGACTGCGTCAGGCCTCGGCCATTGCCGATGCTGCGATGGCTGAAACCATCGCCAGCGCCGGGCCCGGCAAGACCGAACGTGATGCCGCAGCCGTGGCTTCGGCTGCCTTTGTCCGTCTGGGCGCGCAACATGGCGAATGTGGCCCGATCACCGCAGGCAAGGGCTGGGATTTCCTGCACGGCCACACGCACAATCGGCCGCTGGAGGCAGGTGACGTGCTCCACATGGAACTGGTGCCCAATGTCGCCGGCTACAGCGCGCGCCTGATGCGCAACTGCGTCATCGGCAAGCCCAGCGGCGAACAGCAGGACATCGCAGACCGTCTGATTGCCCTTCAGGATCAACAGATTGCAGCCATGAGACCCGGCGTGGCAGCCCGCGACATTGATGCCATCGTGCGCGGTCCCGTTCTGGCCGAAGGTTTGCGTGAAACCTTCGACAATGTGAGCGGCTACACATTGGGCCACTATCCCCGGTTCAGCCCCATCGCCAGCGACTTCTCACGTTGTTTCCTGCCGGGGGAAGATTGGCCGTTGGAGGCAGGCATGGTGTTCCACATGTACCTGTCGGCCCGTGGCCTGGCGATCAGCGAAACCGTTGTGGTGAATACAGACGGTCCCGAACGTCTGACCCAAATCGAGCGCCGCCTGTTCCATACGTGAAGCCGCTGATCCCCAGCCTTCGCTGGGGATCAGAATTGTGGGTCGTTTCACCTGCTCCAAACCAGCGGAAACCGTTCGCAATCCATCAGGTCGCCATGGTTGAGGCCGGGGTCCTCGGTTGGAATGCCGACCTCACCCGGGCGCACGCAGTATCGCGCATCGTCACCGGTCCAGCGCGTCGCCAATGCGCGGCGGCGGTTGGAGCTGTGGTTGGGTGGTGCGCCATGCACGATCATCGCCTGAAAGACGAGGCAATCTCCGGGTTCCATGGCGAAACTCACGATACGGTGGCGTTCGCGTTCAGCCTCGATATCGGGAAGCTGAGACAGGCCCGTGCCTTCATAGGGCGTGCCATCGGCAAAATGGTAGGGGCTGAATTCCGGCCAGGCGTGTGAACCCGCGACATACTCGACGCAGGTTTCCCTGGTCACGGGATCAAGCGGCAGCCAGATCGAACAGACCTGGCGCCCCGCAACCGCCCAATAGGGCTGGTCCTGATGCCAGGGCGTACGTTCGTTCGCGCCGGGTTCCTTCACCAGAAGCTGGTCATAGAAGAAATTGATCCTGTGCGATTGCATGACACGCCCGGCGATTTCTGCCGCCGGTGATTCCATGGCAAAGCGCATAAAGGCTTCATGCCGCCCGGCAAGTTCGAGATCGCCAAAGAAACGACCGCCGCCAGGCTTTGCGTATTCCTCGGCATAGGGACCGGGATCAGCCATGGCGACGTCGACGGCATCACGCAGGAAATCGATCCAGCCTGGCGGAAAAACCTGCCGCAGACAGACGACGCCGTCCCGCTCGTAGGTAGCAACATCACCTGACGCGACCGGCGTGGAGTTCATCCCAGGAGCCCCCTGTTTTCATTCGTCACTTGCCGCCCAAACCATCGGTGCAGGACCCACAGCCCCGACCAGACCATCACACCTGCAACCAGCATGGGAACCAACGCCAGAAGCCAGAACATCGGGTTTTCCATCCGCTCAACAAGATTGCTCACAAAGGTTATCCCGCCAAACAGGCAAAACGCGCAGGCTGCCAGAAGTGCTGCCTGCAGAAACGCAGCAGGTGAAAGGCCGCGACCGCAGGTCCAGTCGTTGAACCACATGATGCAGAAAATCGCCGTCGCGCCGCCCGAGCCCCATTGCAGCCAGGAATCAACATGATCCAGAAGCTGCCCGACATAGATACCAAGGATCAGACCGCCCAGACCCAGAACGTTGCCGCCATAGGTGAACCTGGGTTTACCGCCGCTCACTAACCCGCATAGCCCAACGGTTTGAGCGCCTGTGCGATCTCGTCGAGAATCACCGGATCATCAATGGTGGCGGGCATGGGGAAGTCTTCGCCGTCCGCGATCTGGCGCATGGTCTTGCGCAGGATCTTGCCCGAGCGGGTTTTGGGCAGACGGTTGACGACGGTGGCCTGGCGGAAGCTGGCGACCGCGCCGATGTCGTCCCTCACCATCTGCACGACTTCCTTCACAATCGCATCATGTTCGCGGTTCACACCGGCCTTGAGCACCATGAAACCGACAGGCACCTGACCCTTGAGCTGATCGGCAACACCGATGACGGCGCATTCGGCAACGTCCTGATGCCGTGACAGCACTTCCTCCATCGCGCCGGTGGAAAGTCGGTGGCCGGCGGTGTTGATGAGGTCGTCGGTGCGACTCATGATGTAGATGTAGCCATCTTCGTCATACATCCCGGCATCACCGGTTTTGTAGTAGCCGGGGAAGTCTGCCATGTAGCTTTCGATGTAGCCCTCATCGTTGTTCCACAGGGTCGGCAGGCCACTGGGCGGCAGCGGCAGCTTGACGCAGATGGCGCCGATCTCGCCGTCGGGTACGGCATGGCCAGCGTCATCAAGGATATCGATGTCGTAGCCCGGTGTCGGTTTGGTGGGTGAGCCGTACTTCACGGGGAAACGGCCCAGCCCCAGGCAGTTGGCCGCCATGGCCCAGCCTGTTTCGGTCTGCCACCAGTGATCTATCACGGGTTTGTCGAGCATGCGCTCGGCCCACTGGATGGTATCGGGGTCGGCGCGTTCGCCCGCCAGGAACAGCGTATCCATTTTCGAGAGATCATACTTGGAGAGGAATTCCCCCTTGGGGTCTTCCTTTTTGATCGCACGGAATGCCGTGGGCGCGGTGAAAAGCGCTTTCACGCCATGTTCGGCGATCACGCGCCAGAAGACGCCGGCATCGGGTGTGCCTACGGGCTTGCCTTCAAACATGATCGTGGTGTTGCCGTGGATCAGCGGGGC
This sequence comes from uncultured Alphaproteobacteria bacterium, assembly GCA_943787175.1. Classification (GTDB taxonomy): domain Bacteria; phylum Pseudomonadota; class Alphaproteobacteria; order SP197; family SP197; genus SP197. The sequence continues at coordinate 73,785 of CALSLK010000028.1, read as the reverse complement.
ATAGACGATATAGCTGTGGCCCACGACCCAACCGATATCGCTGGCAGCCCACCAGCAATCCCCGGGATCAAGGTCATAGACGCCCTTCATGGACCAGTGCATGGCAACAGCATGGCCGCCGTTATCGCGGATCACGCCCTTGGGTTTCCCGGTCGTGCCGGAGGTATAGAGGATGTAGAGCGGGTCGGTCGCCAGCACCGGCACCCAGTCCACGGGATTGGCGCCTGCAGCCTCCTCGTCCCAGTCGTGATCACGTCCGGGCTTGAGCTCGGCAGTCTGCTCTTCGCGCGCCAGCACGACCACCGAAGAGGGTACGTGGGCCGCAATCTCGAAAGCCTGATTGAGGATCGGCATGTAAGGGATGATGCGGCCAGGCTCAATCCCGCAGGAGGCAGTGAGCAGCACCTTAGGTGTGGCGTCATCCAGGCGTTTGGCGACCTCAGCCGCGGCAAAACCACCAAACACGACCGAATGGATCGCGCCGATACGCGCGCAGGCCAGCATGCCGATCACAGCTTCGGGCACGGCAGGCATATAGATCAGAACGCGGTCGCCTTTCTCCACGCCATGTTTGCGCAGGACACCGGCGAAGGTTGAGACCTCGTTCTTGAGGTCGTTGTAGGTGAGGATGCGTTGCTTGCCAGTGATCGGGCTGTCCCAGATCAGGGCGCGCTGTTCGCCTCTGCCATTGTCGACATGGCGGTCCACGGCATTCCAGCAGGTGTTGGTCTCGGCGCCTTCAAACCAGCGGTAAAACGGCGGGCGGTCGTCATCGAGCACACGATCCCAGCGTTTCGTCCAGTCGATCGCTTCGGCCAGATCACCCCAGTATCCGGCGGGGTCTTCCAGCGAACGGCGATAGGCGTCTTCAAACTGCTGGCTCATACTTTTCACTCCGGTCACGTAACGGCGCCAACGTTAGGAGCGAAGGGGCGAGACCTCAAGGATTCGCAGTAAATCGGAGGCGCAAAGCGAATTCAGGTGCCCAAAACGAAACATGGCGGCCCCTCGCGGAACCGCCATGTGTTCAGAAATCCGTTGGTTCACCTACAGCCGAAGTGAACGGTGTAATTTGCGGAGGCCGTCATCGCCTCAGGATCAACACAGGTTAACGATGAGGTCGTCATGCATTTCGCAGACGCATTCACCGGCTCTGGTGTGATGCAAGATCCGAAAAAGGTCGAGATCGGCCCGTTTGATGCAACGTTTGCTTCACCAGTTCCACTCTCGATCCACCCACAGATATCGGGGAACCCGGTTCCTGCAAACGCACTTGCGTCTGCCTCGGTGCCGGCAGCCTCGTTCAGGGCGGGCGTCAGGCTGTCGAGTTCAGAAGTCAGTTCCGCCTGCGCGGCACCGGCCAGAATGCCAGCAGCGATCAAGGATTCCGTGGTTCCAACCATGTCTGCAAAATTGGTCTGCATTGTCTGTTCCAGTATCCGGGTCGTTTGATGCTGCGCACCCCCTGGACCCCTTCAGGAGTTGTGCCCACTCGCGTGGTTTTTTCGGTCCCGGATGGTTTGAAGCGATCCGGGCGTTGTTCAAAGTATATAGGCTCCCTGTGCAACAGGACGACGCCGATTGTGTAACAGAGAGTAACAGACGTGACGGTCAACAGTTGAACACGTATATGAAGGCGAGATCAGCCTAGGGCCAGCCATGACCGAGACCCCAGACCTTTCTTCAGCGATCGAAACCCTGCCAGGCGCGCGCGTCATGGTGATCGGCGATCTGATGCTCGACCGTTTCGTCTATGGCGAGGTCGAGCGCATTTCTCCCGAGGCACCGATACCCGTGATCCGTGTGGGGTCCGAGGAATCCATGCTGGGCGGTGCGGGCAATGTGGTGCGCAACCTGATTGCCCTGGGTGCGGAGGTCTGCTTTGCCGCTGTTGTCGGTGACGACCAGATCGGGCGCGACCTGATCGAGATGGTCGGCGAGGAACGTTCGGTCGAGCCCTACCTGCTGGTCGAGCGTGGCCGTCGATCCACGACCAAGGTGCGCTATGTCGCCGGCGGCCAGCAATTGCTGCGCGCCGACCGGGAAACCGAACGCGCCATCGAGGATGCCACGCGCGCGCGCATCATCGACATTGTTGCTACGGAACTTGACGACATGGACGCCCTGATCCTGTCGGATTACGCCAAGGGTGTGCTGACCGATGATGTCGTCGAAGCCGTGATCTCTGCGGCTCGTGACGCCGATGTCCCCGTTATTGTTGATCCCAAGAGTCACGATTTCACGCGTTATCGCGGTGCCACGGCTCTGACCCCGAACCGGCGTGAGTTGTCACTGGCTGCACGCATGATGGCCGAAACCGACGCCGAAGTGATTGCTGCAGCCACCTCGGTCATGGCCGATGCCGAGGCTGATTACCTGCTGGTCACACGCAGTTCCGACGGCATGTCACTGATTGGCAATGACGGCTCTGCCACCCATTTTGCCGCAGAGGCGCTGGAGGTTTATGACGTCTCGGGCGCAGGTGACACGGTGGTCGCCACCTTTGCCGTCGCCCTTGCCCGCGGTCTGTCGCCCGAAATTGCGACGCGTGTGGCCAATCTTGCCGGCGGCATTGTCGTGGGCAAGACCGGCACGGCGGTCGTCGACCTTGATGACCTGCATCATGCCCGCCACAGCCAGGAATTCAGCCTGAACGAAACCAAGGTGGTCTCGGCCGACAAGGCCCTGGAAATGACCAGACGCTGGAAGAGCCAGGGCAAACAGGTCGGCTTCACCAACGGTTGTTTCGATCTGCTGCATCCAGGCCATGTCAGCCTGTTGCGCCAGGCGCGCAGTCATTGTGACCGGTTGGTGGTGGGCCTCAACAGTGACCGCTCGGTCAAGGCGCTGAAGGGCGAAGGACGCCCGGTCCAGAACGAGCCGTCGCGGGCCCAGGTGCTGGCATCCCTGGCCGATATCGATCTGGTTGTGGTATTTGATGAAGACACGCCGCTTGCGCTGATCGAGCGGCTGCGGCCCGACATTCTGGTCAAGGGTGCCGATTACACCGTCGAAGAAGTCGTCGGCGCAGCAGAGGTGCAAGCCTATGGCGGCACGGTCGTTCTGGCGGAACTGACCGAGGGCCAGAGCACGACCGCCATGGTCGCCAGGCTCAACACCTAGAGCGGCATTCTGAGCTTTGATTCAGCGGGTAACAGAACCCGATGGTTCAGGCTACGGCGAGTTCGCCCGAGAGCAGGGAAAGCTCTTCCTTGATCTTCAATTTTTCGCGTTTCAGGCGGGTTATGTGAGCTTGATCAGGCAGCGGACGATGAAGTTCCGTGTCGATTTCATTCTCGAGGGCGGTGTGGCGCGCTTCGAGTTTTGCCAAATCAACGGTTCCGTTCATAGATACCTCCGGATTATGGTCACTCCGTGAGCCAGACAATCCCGGTACGTTCCGTCGGCAACATGCCGGCGAACGTCCGGCTCAGAAATCAATATAGGTAGGCAGTGCCGTCATGGCGACTCCAGAAAGACTGATCGTAGGGATAAGTGGCGCCTCGGGCGTCATCCTGGGTGTGCGTTTGCTCGAAGCTCTGCGTGATACGCCGGTGGAAAGTCATCTGGTCATGACCAAGACGGCCGAACTCACGCTGGCCTATGAAACCGACCTGAAGCCCGCCCATGTGCAAAAGCTGGCCGATGTCGTCTATCCGGTCGGAGATCTTGGCGCTGCGGTCTCCAGCGGATCCTTCCGCACGCTGGGCATGGTCGTTGTGCCCTGTTCCGTGCGCTCCATGTCGGAAATCGCAACCGGGGTCACCTCGAATCTGCTGACCCGTGCGGCAGACGTCGTTCTCAAAGAACGCCGCAAGCTGGTCCTGTGTCTGCGTGAAACCCCGCTCCACACCGGCCATCTGCGAACCATGGTTGCCGTCTCGGAAATGGGTGCGATCGTGGCACCGCCTGTTCCCGCATTTTATACAAAGCCGGCGACTGTGGATGAAATTGTCGATCAGACGGTGGGAAGGCTACTCGACCTGTTCCAGATAGACACAGACATCGTCCAGAGATGGGACACCTTGCGTCAGAACCGGAAAAGATCTGACACCATCAGGACAGCCTAGTCTCCATTGCCCGATCGACCGCAGCATCATCGGCACCGGGACAGGCAGCCATCACGATGGCGCGCAGGGCGTCGCGGTTCGCGCTGCTGAGCGGTTTGTCATTCAGCGCCATGACCGAAGCCAGGTTGGCGGCAACATCATCCGGGTTGGCGGAACCGGCTTCTTTCCCCTCAGCGTCAGGTGTCGCGGCCTCGATGATCACCTGTTCGACCCGCTCAGCTTCAATTTCAAGCTTCAGCACCTGTTTCCGAAGAGCCTCTGTCTCGTCCTCGGGCGCGTGTGCCACGCCGCCACGCAGGGCCGTACGCACGGCGCGCAAGGGTTCAATCGCCGTATCGCGCCAGGCCTCAACCGCATCAGCCAGTTCCCGGGCACGTGCCTTGTCAAAGGCCGGAAGCCCAAGGCTGGCCGTCCACATGGCATAAAGCAGGAGATTGACGTCTGCACCGCGGTCGTCCTGAAGGTGGATAACGGACGGCTGGACACCCTGACGGCCATAAACCTCAAGCGTGAAGGACCAGAAGGCACTCATGATGTTGAAACTCCCTGAAACTGCGTTGATGGCAACAGCACGATGCCCTGCCTGCAACAGGGTTCAGTATCGGGCGTGCGGGATCAGGGTCAACCCGGTCGGAGCCGGAATTGCACGTCAGGCGGCTGCAGCACCGCGCCGTTTGTGGACGTACATCGCCTTGTCGGCCTTGGCGAGTGCGCTGGTCGCGTCATCACCTGCAACAAAGCTATGCACGCCATAAGAAACCGAGATGAAGATATGTTCACCATCGATCACCACAGGCCGCCCTTCGGCCATGATCGGTGTGGTGCAGATCTCTTCGACAATACGGGCAGCCTTGGCCATGGCACCGGTTTCGTCGGAATTGGGCATGATCAGGCCGAATTCGTCACCACCCAGGCGCCCGATCAGATCGGAGTTGCGCACCCGTTTCAGCAGAGTATTGGCGACATGCAGCAGGGCTGCATCGCCGCGGGCATGGCCAAAGCGATCGTTGATCTGCTTCATCTTGTTGAGATCGAAATAGACAACAGCACTGGGAACATCGTGGCGCGCTGAATAGGCAATCGAGCGGCCCAGTTCACGCATGAACGCACGCCGGTTGGCGACAGGGGCCAAAGCGTCCTGGTCTGCCAGACGTTCAAGATATTCGATACGGGAGCGGGTTTCGCCCAGTTCCAGGCGCAAACGCTCGAGTTCATCAAGCAGGCGAACCATGGCTGAACGCACGTTCGACGACATTTCGGCTGCAGGAATGCCGATCGCCTGGGCAATATTTTCGGAAAAATCATCAGCCTTGGCTTCATCCAACGGCGAATCAACCCGCGCGGCGACCGGCATCTGAACACCCGCCGCCTCGTGCATTTCGCTCGTCGTTACGCCCTGCGCTCTTTGCGTGGCCATTATCCCCACCTGCGGTCGGCTGCGACAACCGCGGTTTCACACGTGAATTCACCCCACTAGCAAGCAAATCACATGCCATTCCGGTTAGATTGCAGCGGAACCATCAAGACGCTTGTGTATCCACGGGTCGGCCATCATGATGACCGCCTTTTTTCGCACCGGAGAACACCATGGCGCAGGCCGTCGTCGGAATCATTTTGGGCAGCCAGTCAGACTGGGAAACCATGCGTCATGCAGCAGAAACGCTGGATGGATTGGGTGTTGCCCATGAAGTCCGGATTGTTTCGGCGCATCGCACGCCCGATCGCATGTTCGCCTATGCCGAGAGTGCGCGCGAACGCGGCCTGCAGGCGATCATCGCCGGCGCGGGTGGTTCCGCCCATCTGCCGGGCATGACGGCGTCCAAGACCCCCGTTCCCGTGCTGGGCGTGCCTGTCGAAAGCAAGGCCTTGAGCGGCATGGACAGCTTGCTGTCCATTGTTCAGATGCCGGCAGGAATACCTGTTGGCACGCTGGCCATCGGCAAGGCAGGCGCAACCAATGCCGCCCTTCTGGCTGCTGCCATCGTTGCACTTGGCGATCCCGAGGTTGCAAAGGCTCTGGATGCCTATCGGGCAAACCTCACCGCATCTGTGGCCGAAGCCCCCAGCGACGAAGCCTGATCCCATGTCGGACCACGGCAGAATCGTTCCGCCAGGTGGAACCATCGGCATTGTCGGTGGCGGACAACTTGGCCGCATGGCTGCGTTGTCTGCCGCAGCCATGGGTTACCGCTGCCACATCTTCTGCCCCGACGAGGACAGCCCGGCGGCCCAGGTCAGTGCCCAAGCCACCGTTGCCCCCTATGAGGATACCGAAGCACTCGACCGGTTCGCTGCCAGCGTTGACGTCATCACCTATGAATTCGAGAACCTGCCGACGGCCTCGTTCGCACGCATGGGCGCTGTAACGCCCGTTCGTCCGCACTGGCGCTGCCTTGAGACGACCCAGCATCGTGTCACGGAGAAGGACTTCATCAACAGCCTGGGCATCGGCACAGCGCCTTACCGCCCCGTGGCGAGCCTGGATGCGCTTGAAAAAGCTCTGACTGCCCTGGGCCGACCAGCCGTTCTGAAGACTGCGACCATGGGTTATGACGGCAAGGGTCAGGTCATGATAGGCGCTGACGACAGCGCCAGCGATGCCTTTGCGGCCATGAACGGTCAGGATGCGATCCTGGAAGGCTTCGTCGATTTCGAGCGGGAAGTTTCTGCCATCGTTGCCCGGGGCATCGACGGCAGCACCGTGGCCTTCGATGTCGTCTGGAACATCCACCGCAACCACATCCTGGCCGAAACCCACGCACCTGCCCCGATCCCTGAAGACCTGTCGGATCAGGCAAAGGCGATTGCATCAACGCTTGCCGATGCGCTCGACATGGCCGGTCTGCTGGCGGTCGAACTCTTCGTGACACGCGACGGCAAGCTTCTGGTCAACGAACTTGCAGCCAGGCCCCACAATTCCGGGCACTGGACCATGGATGCCTGTTACGCCAGCCAGTTCGAGCAGTTCATCCGTGCTGTCGCAGGCGTGCCCCTGGGCGACGGATCACGCCACAGCGATGCCGTGATGACCAACCTTCTGGGCGATGACATCGACCAGTGGCGCGACGTCCTGGCTGAAGAGAATGCCAAACTGCATCTCTACGGCAAGGCGCAAGCCAGGCCCGGCCGCAAGATGGGTCACGTCAACCGGGTTTTTCCGAAGCGCTGAACGGACTGGCCTGGCCACCACGACGCCGCTGGACGATACGGCGAACAAGATCATCGGGATCGGGCAACCACCGCTTCGCCCTGGCCTTTGCTTTCTCGATCTCCATGACGTTGCCGATGCGCCGGTCCAGAAACGCCCAGGTCGCTTCGAAATCATCTGATTCGTCATTTATCCAAAACATTAACGTTGCAGTGTAAACACCTGATAACAAAAGACGTTTGGTATAGAAGTTAAAGTCCGCTGCGGTGTCGCCTGCAGCACGCCACATAAGGTCGACCGTGCGATAGAGCGCACGCAATCCACCGGGCCCGTTCTGGGGCAGGACCTGAAGGGCAAGCGCACGCCGAATGGCTTCGCGATGGGGTGCCTGTTGCTCCAGACGTACCCTGACGGTCGTGGCAATACGGTCACGGATACGCATGTTGCCCAGATCACGTCGCTCCAGTTCATGCACCATCAGGGTATCGGCATGTTCCATGAACAGGCGTATCAGTTCGTCGGGACCGTCGGGAAACAGGCGCACCAGATCTGCTGGATCCATATCCACATCGCCAGCACCGGCCCGCATTGCGGCAAGCGTCCAACCATCAAAACTGACATGCGGCAGGGTTGCCTGCAGCAGACGCAATCGATCCCGGTCACGGCGTGGGGTTTTGGACGGTTTTGTCATGACGAAGTTTCCTGGCCCTCTTCGGCCTTTTCTGGACCAAACCATCGGGATTCACTCTCGAAGATCAGCTTGTTCAGATCGGTCATGCGCTGGGGATAGAGAATGCCGTCCAGGTGATCAAACTCGTGCTGCACGACGACGGCGTGAAACCCCTCGACCGTGCGATCGATCGGCTCGCCATCGGGGGTCACGCCGGTGTAGCGCACTTTTGGCGCACGGGGCACGACACCCTGTAGACCCGGTACAGACAGGCAACCTTCCCAGCCCTCAACCCGCTCTTCGGTCAAAAGCTCCAGCACGGGGTTGACGATGGCGGTGACACCTTCGTGTTCTGGATCATCAGGCGTGATGAAAACGACCACCCGCAGGGGAACATGAACCTGCGGGGCCGCAAGCCCCCGACCATTGGCATCGTGCATCGTCGCGATCATGTCAGAGACAAGCCGGGTGACGCCGGGCGCTGTGGGATCGGCGACTTCCTCGGCCCTGCGCTGGAGAACCGGATGGCCCATCCGGGCGATCTTCAGGATAGGCATCAGCCGTGCACCATGTCGCAGCCGTGGTAACGCATGCCAAAGCCGCTGCCTCGGCTAAAGACATGCCCTGACGACGGCGCCGGGAAGTGCTGTGTCATGACCAGAATATCGGTCTCGGCGACCGATTCCAGGAATCGGCGCCGGGTCTTGGCACCCATCACAGGATTCCAGTCATAGATCGGGCTCCATTCGGGATGCGGAAGCTGGAAGGGATGGTGGATCAGATCACCGGCCATGACCGCGCGCTGGCCACCATCGGTAATGTGGGTCGCAACATGGCCAGGCGTGTGGCCCGCCGTGGGTTCAAGCCAGATGCTGTCATCGAGAGCAAAGTCCATGGCAACGATCTGGCCCTGCCCGGCCTCCAGGACGGGATGCACGCTTTCGGCATAGACGGTATCGCCCTTGGCGCCCTCTTCCTCGGCAAAGTCGAGTTCTTCTTGGCAGAACAGATAACGTGCGTTGGGAAAGGTCGGAACCCAGCGACCGTCGATCAGCTGGGTGTTCCAGCCGGCATGATCGAGATGCAGATGGCTGCAGAGCACAAAGTCGATGTCTTCGGGCGTGACGCCAGCGGCAGCCAGGTCCTCGATCAGGCGGTAATCACTACGCTGGTTCCAGTCAGGGAAATCCTTGTGGTTCTTGTCATGGCCGACACAGGTATCAAGCAGGATGGTGTGATGGCGCGTCCTGACCAGATAGGTCTGCACCGGCATGATCGTGCCGCCACTGACAGGATCGATGGCAAAGGGCTTGAGCCAGTCCATATAGGGAGCCAGCGCTTCGGGCGTGGCATCGGGGAAATCGACATGCGGCAGACTGCCGATGTCACAGGATTCCTCGATACGATCAATCGTGATATCTCCGATCTTGAAGGTCATTGCCTGCTGCGCTCCGTGTCTCTGAATGTTGCTACGTACCCTAGCGCGCGTTGGATGCAGCGAAAAGCGCCTGATCGGCGTGGATTAACGCCTGCAACGCTTCCCTTGCGCATGGCCCTGTGTTATCAGCCGCCTCCCTTCGGGAACGAATCGATTAGCAGGCAGACCGCCCGGCGGCTGCCAGGATTTTTAAGGAGAAGGACCATCGTCCAGGTCACCGTACGCGACAACAATGTCGACCAGGCTCTTCGCGCGCTGAAAAAGAAGCTGCAGCGTGAAGGCGTTTACCGTGAAATGAAGCTGCGCCGCCACTTCGAGAAACCCTCGGAGAAGAAGAAGCGTGAGCGCGCTGAAGCCGTGCGCCGTGCACGCAAGCTGGCGCGCAAGCGCGCTCAGCGCGAGGGCGGCGGCGAATAAACCTCGCCTGAAGTTCCATCGATTGGTCAGAGCCGTCGTTCGTGAAGAGCGGCGGCTTTTGCCGTTGGTCAGGCCACCAGCCGCATCAGCTCTCCGATTTGATCGCAACGCATCAGATCACCGCAGAGCGCGATGACGGCATCCTGATCGGTATCCTGCAGTGCGCCAGAGAAGCAGAGCCGGGCCTTGGCTTCAAAGGCCGCAGGGCTCATGGGCCGTGTCGGCGCCCCGACGGGATCACGCACGACAATGCGCAGTGCACGCCGGTCCTTCAGGACAATCTCGACAATCTCGTCTGCCAGCCCCACCGCGGAATAGGTCGGTCCATCGGCCTGGCAAAGTTCCGCCTTGGTGATGCGTGGCATCATGGCCACCAGGTCTTCGCGCCGCAGTGAATCGGGCAGAAAATGCACTGGCGACAGTGCGCCATCGACCAGCTGGGCGGCCACACAATATTCCACGCAGAATCGGGCCTGCGCGGCATTCTCCGGGCGTTCGTACTGCAGCACCGCCATGTATTCGGCCGGCAGGCGACCGGTGACGGAAACCACGTCATCTGCCGTGAAGCCGTATTCGGTGCGCAGTTCCTCCACACCATCCATGATGCGCTGCGTACAACCGCAACTTGGGTAACGTTTGACGACGACACCGTGCTCGATGATGGCGAGCGGGTTGCCCAGCTTGCCCGCAAACCCGCCGAATCCCGGCGCGTCATCATGGGCCATGCGCGTGAGCAGACTGTAGGTTCCGTCAAGTCCGTCATGGGAAGCATCAAAACCCGCCTCGGCAAACCCTGCAGCCATGATGCCGGCCTTTGCCGCCAGGCCGCAGTGCAGATGTTTGGCCGTCGTGCCGAACTGGTTGATGAAGCCCGAGGCCATGCTGATGGAAAGCCCCAATGCATGAGCCGTTGCCGCCCTGTCGAGACCCAGCAGGCGGGCACAGGCAGCCGCCGCACCAACCGCACCGATGGTCGAGGTTGCATGCCAGCCACGGCTGTAGAGCGAGATGCCACAGGCTTCCCCGATCCGGACGATCGCTTCCAGACCGACGATATAGGCATCCAGCACGGCAGCGCCGCTCGACCCGCGTTCTTCTCCCATCGCCAGCACGGCGGGCACCAGCACGACGCTGGGATGGGTCTGTCCGGGAAGTTCGTGATCGTCCCAGTCCTGGCAATGGCCCGAAGCGGCATTGACCAGAGCAGCGAACGGCGCGGGAAGCTGGCGGCCGTGCCCGACAACGGTAGCAGCGCCCTCGCCCCAACGGCCCACGGCTGCAAGCGCCATGGCGGTTGAATCGGAGTCCTGGCCGGAAACCATGCAGGCCAGCGTGTCGAGGATGGCATCGCCCGCGCGCGCGTGGCCTTTTCTCAAGTCATTGCCGGAAACCGAGCTTGCCCACTCGGCAAGGTGCTCAAGCGAAGGTCTTGCTTGCGTCATCGCGGATCATCCCTGGTTCGACCGAAACGATAGAACCAAGCCGAATGACAAACCCATCAAATTCGTGGGGAGAATATCAGTCCAGCGCCTTGACGATGCCTTCGACCATCTTCTTGGCGTCGGCAAAGAGCATCATGGTGTTGTCGCGGTAGAACAGCGGGTTGTCGATGCCCGCATATCCGGGCGACAGCGAGCGTTTGACGACCAGCACGGTGCCCGCTTTCTCGGTATCGAGAACCGGCATGCCAGCGATGGGGCTGGCCGGATCGGTCTTGGCCAGTGGATTGCAGACATCGTTGGCGCCAATCACGAAGGCCACATCAGCCGTGGCAAACTGACTGTTGATCTCTTCGAGCTCAAAGACCTCGTCATAAGGCACGTTGGCTTCGGCCAGCAGCACGTTCATGTGGCCCGGCATACGACCGGCGACGGGATGGATGGCATAGGAGACTTCCACGCCCTCCGCCTTCAGCATATCGGCCATTTCGCGCACTGCGTGCTGTGCCTGGGCCACGGCCATGCCGTAGCCCGGCACAATGATGACCTTGCGGGCATTCTGCATGATGAAAGCGGCGTCATCAGCACTGCCCTGCTTGACGTTGCGGTCACCCAGATCGGCCATAACTCCGGCCTCAGCACCAAACCCACCCAGAATGACGCTGACGAACGAGCGGTTCATCGCCTTGCACATGATGTAGGAGAGGATTGCGCCTGACGAGCCGACCAGCGCACCGGTGATGATGAGAAGCTCGTTCTCCAGCGTGAAGCCGATTCCCGCCGCGGCCCAGCCCGAATAGCTGTTGAGCATGGAAACCACGACCGGCATGTCGGCCCCACCAATGGGGATGATCAACGTGATGCCGATGATGAAGGCCAGAGCCACAACCACCAGGAAGGCGATCTCGGTCTGTCCGGTCACAAACCATGCGCCCGCACCGACAATCACGATGCCCAGCGCCAGATTGAGCAGGTGCTGGCCGGGGAACACGACCGGGGCGCCGGAAACAAGGCCCTGAAGCTTGGTGAAGGCGATGACCGAGCCCGAGAAGGTGATCGCGCCGATCGCCATGCCCAGGATCATCTCGATCGAACTGGTGGTCTTGATCATGCCGTCTTCGCCCAGGATGCCATAGGCCTCCGGCGCGTAGTAGGCAGAAGCAGCAACCAGCACGGCAGCCATGCCGACCAGACTGTGGAAGGCCGCGACCAGCTGGGGCATGGCGGTCATCTGGATCTTGAGTGCGATGACCACGCCGATGGCACCACCCAGTACGAGGCCGCCGATGATCCAGGTGTAGGAGATAACCGTGGGGTCTGCGACGGTCGTGGCGACGGCAATGATCATGCCGATAATGCCGATCATGTTGCCCCGGCGCGAAGACGTGGGCGACGAAAGCCCCTTCAGCGCCAGAATGAAACAGACCGCTGCAACGAGATAGGCGAGCGCTGCGAGGTTACCCGACATCACTTGTCTCCCCCTGCGCGTTCCTTCTTCTTGAACATCTGCAGCATGCGATGGGTCACGGTAAACCCGCCAAAGATGTTCACCGCAGCCAGGGTCACGGCAATGAAGCCCAGAATCTTGGAGAGATCAGCGCCTTCGGGGCCCACAGCAATCAGCGCGCCCACGATGATGACGCTGGAGATGGCGTTGGTGACCGCCATCAGAGGGGTGTGGAGTGCCGGGGTCACCGACCACACGACGAAATAGCCCACGAAAATCGCCAGAACGAAGATCGAAAGACGGAAGATGAAGGGGTCGACTGCGGCTTCCATGGCCTCAGCCCTCCTTTTTGGTCAGCATGGGATGAACAAGCTCGCCGGCGCGCATAGCGCAGGCACCGGCAATCACCTCGTCCTCGAAGTCGAGGGCAAGATCGCCGCTTTCCTTATCGATGAACGGCTGCACCAGATTGAGCAGGTTGCGCGCATAGAGCGACGAGGCATCGGTTGCCATGCGGGCTGCCACATTGGCAAAACCGACAATGGTGACGCCCTCTGTCACGACAACCTGATCGACCTGCGTGAGCTCGCAGTTGCCACCGCCCTCCGCGGCCAGGTCGACAATGACGGAGCCGGGTTTCATGTCATGCACCATGGCGGCGGTGATCAGCTTGGGCGATGGCCGCCCGAGGATCTGGGCCGTGGTGATGCAGATATCGGATTTCTTCAGCGCATCGTGCACGGCCTGAGCCTGGCGGCGCTTATAGTCGTCATCCATCTCCTTGGCATAGCCACCAGCAGTCTCGGCATCGACGGCGCCTTCGACTTCCAGAAAGTTCGCACCCAGGCTCTCGACCTGTTCCTTGACCGCCGGGCGCACGTCCGAAGCGGTCACTACCGCGCCCAGACGGCGCGCCGTTGCAATGGCCTGAAGTCCGGCAACACCGGCACCCAGGATCAACACCTTTGCCGGTGCCAGCGTGCCTGCAGCCGTCATCATCAGGGGCATGGCGCGTTTGTAATAGATGCAGGCGTCCAGGACCGACTTGTATCCAGCCAGGTTCGCCTGCGATGACAGCGCATCCATCGACTGGGCACGGCTGATGCGTGGCACCAGCTCCATCGCCAGGACCGTCAGGCGCTTGGCGGCATAGGCCTGAAACTGCCCTGGGTCGCCCAGCGGATTGATCAGGCCGATCAGCAGCGCGCCATCAGGAATGAGTGCCAGCTCGTCGGTTTCGCCCTCACCTTCGACAACAGGGCGGCGGACCTTCATGACAACGGCAGCGTTGCTCAGGGTCTGGCCGGGATCAGCCGCGATGCTGGCACCGGCATCTGAGAACGCGGCATCGCTGACACCCGAGGCAACGCCAGAGCCGGTTTCCACGGTGACCTCAAGGCCCATGCCAACCAGCTTCTTCACCATGTCGGGAGAGGCAGCAACCCTGGTCTCACCGGGATGCCGTTCCTTCAAAATCGCAAGCTTCATAGGGTTTCCAAAGACTTCTGGCGGGAAATGTTGCGCTGCACCATGACCCAAGGCATTGCGTTTGTGAAGGGCGCGGCAACGACACGTTCGCGTTCGACGGGGATCACGGCGTCGTGATGGCACTGCGGCTTGCCAAACTTCGCAGCGATCAATAAGTTAACCATATGGTTAATTATAAAGACGACACTCTCACGGCTACCTTCCATGCGCTTGCTGATCCAACGCGCCGGGCCATCCTGGCGCGGCTGGCAATGGGCGAAGAGCGCGTGAGCACACTAGCCGAACCCTTCGCCATGTCGCTTCCGGCCATCTCGAAACACCTGAAGGTTCTGGAAGGCGCCGGGCTGATCCGGCGCACCATCGACGGGCGTGTCCATCAATGCCGCCTGGCACCCGAGCCGCTCGACGCCGCCAACGGCTGGATCGAGGAACACCGAAAGATTTGGCGCCAGCAGTTCGACCGTCTGGCCCGCTTTCTGGAACAGACCAGCGGCCCCGACGCTCCCGACAACACAAAAAAGGAGAACACCTGAGATGCCCCAGGAAAGCGAACTCAAGATCACCCGGCGCTTTGCTGCCCCGCAAGAACGGGTTTTCAACGCCTTTCTCGATCCCGAGGCCCTGCGCCAGTGGTGGGGGCCAGAAAGCATGACCTGCCCCAAACCCAAGGTCGACCCGACCGTTGGCGGGACCTATGAGCTGTCGATCATTAACAGTGAAGGCAAGGTCCATACGGTCGCAGGGGTTTATCGCGAGATCACCAGGCACGAGCGCCTCGCCTTCACATGGCGCTGGATTCACAACCCTGACAGTCTCGAAATGCTTGTGACACTGATCTTCACGCAAGCCGGCGACGGCACCGTGCTTGACCTCCACCAGACCCTGATGGCGTCCGACGAAGCGGCCCGGATGCACAATGAGGGCTGGTCCAGCTCGTTCAACAAACTCGAACGTTACCTCAACGCTTAAGCGCCAACGCGCAAGGAGAACACCATGGCTGACCTCAAACTCTATGGCTTCAACATGAGCACGTTCGTGCGCACCGTGCGCATCGGCCTCCACGAGAAGGGTCTGGAATACGATTCCATGCCTTTGGAAATGGGCAGCGAAGAACACTTCAAGCTCAATCCCTTCGGCAAGATCCCCGTGCTGGTGCATAGCGACAACACCATCTTCGAGACCTTGGCGATCGCCGCCTATCTCGATGCTCATTTTGATGGGCCACGCCTGATTCCCGAAGGCGCCGCCAGCGTGCGCACCCTGCAATGGATCAGCACGATGAACGACACCGTGCAGCGCCAACTTGGCATGGGCGTCATTTTCGAACGTCTGGCCAAACCACATTTCGGCATGGAAACCGATGAGGCCGTGATTGCCGAGAACCTGCCGAAGGTGGAGCGAATCTTCGCAGCTCTGGACGCAGCTGTCGGCGATGGCGGCCACTTTGGTGGCACCGAGCCGACCCAGGCCGACTGGCAATTGCTGCCCACTCTCTACTACGCCTCGCTTTGTCCTGACACGCAGGGCCTGCTGGCAGCCCAAGGCAACCTCTCGGGTTGGCTTGACCGCATGAACGAGCGCCCCAGCGTGCAAGCGACCGTTCCCCAGATGGGCTGATGACTCCAGGCGCCGCGACGCAGTCCCGATCGCGTTGTGGCGCCTGATCGCCTCGCGCGTTAGCGTCCGGGCATGAACAACCCATCCCCATCCCGTCTGCGTGCCCGCGACCTGGGCATTCCCTTCGACGGCGAACCTGGCCCCCTGAATACGGTCACCGACGTTGCCGGGGTCGAAGTCGGCCACACCACGATCATCAGCGGCGATGGCCCACTCGTGACCGGCCAAGGGCCTGTGCGAACAGGCGCGACGGTGGTCTTTCCGCGTGGCCGCGACGGAATCATGGCGCCGTGTTTTGCCGGTTATCACGGGCTCAATCCCTGGGGCGAACTGACCGGGATTGCACGGCTGGAGGCGCAAGGCCTGATGGGCGGGCCGCTTGCCACGACCAACTCCATGTCGGTCGGCCTGGTGCGCGATACGATTGCGCGCTGGCTTACAGAAGGTCATGACAACGAACGCATGATGGCACTGATGGGCCAGTCGATCCGTGTGGTCGGCGAAACCCATGACGGCTATCTCAACGACATCGTCGGCCAGCACGTGACACGCGACCATGTGATTGCCGCGCTGGAAAGCGCGCGTGGCGGGCCGGTTGCCGAGGGCAGCGTGGGCGGCGGCACCGGCATGACGGCCTATGAGTTCAAGGCCGGCATCGGCACCGCCAGCAGAGTGTTCGAGGCCGGGCCGGGCCGCTGGACCCTGGGCGTCATTGTCCAGGCCAACCACGGCCTGCGCGACGACCTCACGATTGCCGGCGTGCGCGTGGGCCGTGAGCTGGGCGGCGGCTGGAAGGACAGCGAATCCGGGTCGATCATCGGCACGGCAATCACCGATGCGCCCCTGCTCTCCCCTCAATTGAAACGCATCGCCCAGCGGGTTGGCCTGGGTGTGGCGCGCACAGGTGCGATCGGGCGCAACAATTCCGGTGACATGTTCGTCGCCCTTTCGACAGCCAACCGCGAAACATGGGCCGACACCGATGGCCTGCGCCAGGCCGCGTTCCTGCACGACGCCCATATCGACCCGCTGTTCGAAGCTGCCGTGCAAGCCGCCGAAGAAGCGGTCATCAACAGCATGATCGCTTCGCCCGCCATGACCGGCATTGATGGCAACATCTCGCCTGAGCTGCCAAATGATGCCGTGATCGATGTTCTTGGCCGGTTCGGTCGCCACAAAGGGCCCACAATGTCGGGTTAGATCCTTTGGCACGTGTCATTCCTGATGTTGAAACAAGCTTTTGATGCCATGACCTTCCAAACGAACCGCCGGTCCCTGCTATTGGGCGCTGGTGCTGCAGTACTCCTGCCTGTGACGGCCGGTGCCGATGGGCTGTCACTCCCTGAAACACCGGGCACGCGACGGCAGGGTTATGACGTGACCTGGACCGGCATTCCGGTTGGCCATCACGCCGTCTCTGTTACCGACGACGGCGGTGCCGGCAACTTCACGGTCACCAATCAGGTCGACATGATGGTCGACCTTGTCCTGTTCGACGTCATGCGCTTTACCCACACCAGCAAAGAGACCTGGCGCGATGGCAGGATGGCCGCGTTTTCCAGCACGACCCTTGATGACGGCGACCTGTTCGAGGTGACCGGCACGGCAACTGCCGAAGGCCTGGTCTTCTCCACCACCGAGCAAGACACAAACAATGCCGATGCCCTGATCAAGGAAACCGACGCGCTGGCGCCCCACGACATCATGACCAGCAACGATATCTGGGCTGCGCCGGAACCGGGAACACACGCGCTTCTCAATGCCAAGAAGGGCGAGATCGTCGAGGTGACAGTCCAGTCGCCGGCAACCACGACATTGAGCTATCAGGGTTCATCACACGAGGCGCTGCGTTACCGGGTAACAAGCCCTGTGGCGGTCGGTGACCTGATTTATCTGGGCGATCTGTTTGTCGAAGGCTCCTTCGAGAAGCGCGGGTACACGGTGGATTACAGGCTGGCTTGACGGCGGCGCCACCACGCGATGAGCGGAAGCGGCAGGAAGACGAGATAGAAGACCGCAATGGCCAGCGGCAGGCCGTGCGGGTCCCAGATATCGATGGCCAGGCCCGAGATCGCCGGGCCCATGACTGAGCCGATGCCGAACATGAAACCAAAGACCACCGTGGCCGAGGGAAGATCAGCCCCCCGGAAGCGCTCACCAATGAGCATGACTGCCAGGCCGTAATGGCCACCGCGCAAGCCGCCGAAAATCATCAGGTAAATCGGCGCCATCCACGCGCCCATATCGGCGACCCAGGGCAGGATCGCGGCACAGACAGCGCCGAAGCCGACAAAACAGGCGAGCAACAGGGTGCGGTCCATCTTGTCGGCGAGATAGCCGATCAACAGCGGCATGAATACGCCGCCCCAGCCCATCCAGCCGACCATGCGCGAGGCAGAACCCGCCTCCATCTCCAGACGCAGGCCATAGACCGCAAGCAGCGCCATCATGGAACTGGCGATCATGGCAAAGAACAGGTTGGAGAGCATCGGCACCGGCGCCAGACGCACATATTGCGGCAGGCGCACCGACGGGCGGCCTTCGGTCTCGATACGATCACGCAGGCCGGCAAACAGCGGCAGGATGATGAGCCCGATCATGGAGGCACCGACCAGGAAGGGCAGCCAGCCAACAGAACCAAACTCGGCCTGCAGGAACGGGCCGGTCGCGAAACCGGCTGCCACCGCACTCATGAAATAACCGATGGTGCGCCCACGGCTGCGGTCATCGCTGGAATGGTTGATCCAGGTCTCGCCCGTGGTCCACATCATCGACTGGGCCGCGCCCATCATGAAGCGCAGGGGAAACCAGAGCCAGACATCGACGAAGGTCGCCATGAGCAGGATGGTGAGCAGCGCCACGCTGGCTCCGATCATCATCAGACGCGCGGGACCCAGCTTGCGGATGAGGAAGGGCAGGAACGGCAGGATGATGAAGACGCCCGCCATCTGGACGGCACCGTTGAACCCGATGAGTGCGCCGCTGACCCCGTTGTCTTCCAGCACGATGGACAGCAACGGGCCGGTGTAGCCATAGAACATCGCCATGCCGGTCATGCTGCCGATGACGGCAAAGAGCGAAGCCAGACGTCTGGTGGGCGCAGGTGTCGCCGATGTCATGAGACGTCAGGCCCTGCCGAATGCGTACCGTTGCTGAACATGACAGGGGGGCTTCCGCGTTTTTTCCGGTTCAACCCCATGCAAAGTAGAAAACGTGGGTTACCGGGGCCGCGTGGACGCCACGCAAGCCGGATTTGAGAGAGGTCATCGGCCCGGACGTTTCGGGCTGTCAGATGACCCCACGATGTTCTCCGGATCGGCGGTTATAGCAAGGGTTTTCTGGGGCGTTACGGACCAGCAGGTAAAATGTAAACTGTCACCAAAACACTCCATTGACGATGCAGCGCTGGGATGCGTTCGACAAATCGGTGAAGCGAGTTCAGGACGATGTGAGAATCATCCGAAGACAACGTCTACCGCATTGCGCTTCTATAAACACTTGCTCTCATATACACGAAACTGAATCTCCGTTGGCCTCTCCCAGTAACCTTTCAAGGCACCCTCAAAAACCTCGCCAGTCACTTGCGTTCCCATGTAGGTGATCGTTAACTTATACATAGAAACTCCAAAACCCAGAAAAAGAATAAAACCTGTAACACCTTCAAAACCTTGCACCAAAGAAACATTACAACAATCTGGAAATTTGTTTAACAATTCATTATATGATGAAAAGTTATTTCTTTTGTATTTTACTTCAACTATTTCCCCTTCACTCCAAACTAGAATTTCACCAAATTCCGGACCTAGCATATCTCTCTCAACAAAATTCCTCAATACACTATCATTATCTCTATAACTAAATGAACCCCAACACACACCAGATGCATTTCCCAGAATTATGATGGAAAAAAGCAATATTGAAAGAATCAATAAAATATTTCTACCCTCAATTTTCATCTAACCATCATGTTTGATCTGCCAAGAAGGACAGACTGACTCCAAATTTTGACCAAATTACGGATTACTGAACACCAAACCTCCTGCGGTAATCCATCGGTGCGATGCCGGTGTGGCGCAGGAAGGCGCGGCGCATGCGTTCGTCGTCCTGGAAGCCGCATTGGCGCGCGATCTGGGCAATGGCGGTTTTTTGGGCGACGAGCTGTTGTTTGGAGACTTCGATGCGCATGGCTTCGACCGCCTTGGCCGGCGTCATGTCAAAACGGCTGGTGAAGACGCGCGCGAAGTTGCGCGGGCTCATGCCCGCGACCTTTGCAAGACGTTCCACGCGCAGATCCTCAGAAAGATTGTCGCGCATCCAGACATGGAGTTGATCAAGTGCGCCGCTGCCGCCGTTGGTGTCACTGCCCTGGGCTTTGAGAGTTTCGCTGAACTGTGACTGACCGCCAGGGCGTTTGAGGTAGACCACCAGGCGGCGCGCGACTTCCAGCGCCAGGGCATGACCCTCATCCTCCTCGACCATGGCCAGCGCCATGTCGATGCCTGCGGAAACACCGGCTGAGGACCAGAGCGAACCGTCTTGAATGAAGATGGGATCGTCTTCGACGGCAAGGTCGGGGAACTCCGACCGTAGACGGTCACACCAGCGCCAGTGCGTGACGACGCGGCGCCCATCGAGCAGGTCGGCAGCGGCAAGCAGGAACGCGCCCATGCAGGTCGAACCGCAACGGCGGGCACGTTGCGCTTCGCGTGCGATCCAGTTTACCAGCGTACTGTCGCCCATGACGTCGAAGACGCCGTTGCCGCCTGCGACCAGCAGAGTATCGATGGGTTCGGCGGAGGCTTGGGTTAGCGAACAGGTGCCCAGATCAACGCCACCATCCGTGGTGACGATGCCGCCATCCCTTGAGGCCAACACGACCTGATAGGCCGCGGGACCACCGGCATCGGCGTTCGACGCAGTGCCAAACACCTCGGCAGGGCCTGTAGCGTCCAACAGGGTGACACCGTGATAAACAACGATAACAATGCGGCGAGGCGGCGAATCCCGTTTGGCAGGAAATGAGGTCATATTGTCCTTTCTGCCATAACCGAAACCCCTTAGCCAGTACCCGGTTCACAAGGATATGCCGATGCCATCGCCTGCCACAAAATCTGGCCCCTCACTGCGGCTGGTCATTATCCTGGGTTTCCTGGTGCTAGCCGTCGGCTTTTCCGGGCGGGCCACCCTGAGTCTGGTGATGCCGGACCTGGAAGCCGAGATGGGCTGGACGCGGACCTTCCTGTCGAGCATTGCAGCAGCCTCGCTGGTCATGATGGCTGCACTTGCACCTTTTGCCGGACGTTTTGTCGACCGACATGGTGCGCGGCTGGTGCTGGTGACCGGCGTTACCGTTCTGGGGCTGGGGTGTTTCGCGGTCGCCCTGAGCCAGGGCGCGGTTCTCTTCATTCTTGCCTTTGCCGGGATTTTTGCCCTGGGCCAGGGGCTGGCTGCGATGAGCGTGGTGAGCACATCGATTGCCCAGGCGACGGATGAGCGAGTCGGCTTGGCGACCGGCATTGCGACATCGGGCGCGACGGCGGGTCAGTTTCTCATTCTGCCGATCATCGCTGCCATTGCGGTCTATGCCGACTGGCGCTGGTGTTTCGCGGCAACGGGCCTGCTGTGTTTCCTGCTGGTGCCGTTCCTGTGGCGCCACATGCCGGGAAAACCAGCCGATGCAACAGATGCTTCGGCTGCAGGTGAGAAAACCCTGCGCCGTGACTTCATTCACATCCTGAAGTCGCCCACGTTCCATCTGTTGTTCTGGAGTTTTTTCATCTGCGGCTACACGACATCGGGCGTGATCGAGACCCATTTTCTGCCCTTTGCTTCGTTCTGCGGCTTCGGCCCCGTGCCCAGCGCCGCAGCCTTTGGCGTGCTGTCGGTCGCCAATCTGGGCGGCATGATCCTGGTGGGCTGGCTGACCGATCGCATGAACCGACCGCTGCTGCTGGGCATGATCTATCTGATCCGGGGACTGTCGTTCATTCTGCTGCTCAATATCGGGGCTGATTACAGCACGCTGGTCCTGTTTGCCGTGATCTTTGGCACCGTCGATTTCTCGACCGTGCCGGTCACCGCAAGCCTGGTGAAAAGCCATCTGGGCCTTCACGTCATGGGATTGTCCATGGGCCTGATCTCGGCCGGTCATGCCATTGGTGCCGCGATCGGCGCCTTTCTGGGCGGTTACCTGTTTGATCTCTACAGCGCCTATTACTGGGTATGGCTCTCGTCCATGGCGCTTGCCGTGCTGGCCGGCCTGATGGTCTTCCTGATCCGCCAGAAGCCGCCAGCCTCGATGATGGTGGCGGCGGCAGAGTAGCAGCCGCTTCCAGCGATCGAACCTGCTCAGTGGCCGGCCATACACCAGCTTAGAGCCGAGATTTCTCTGTTAACCGCGTAAGGCAGCAGCCCTTCTTGCCCGGTGACCACAATTCAAGTGTGTAGTCGAACCCCGCAGCGTCGAGAGTGGCTTCATCAAGGGCGGATGCGCAATGCAGCAAGGTGCAGATTTCTTCGTCGCTGCATCCAGCTTCCACCCATGAATCCTTGATCGGGCAGGTCATCATCTGAACTTCAAGGCAGGTATCATCGAGCTGTCTGATGTCTGGAGAAAAGGTCGCTCCGTCATCTGGCGATTTCGCGAATGCCTCGGCCATGCCGGCAAAGTCGCGAGGAGCGAAACATGCCAGCGCTTCGCCGATGGTTTTGCCGAAGGCATAGCTTGCACTGCGCATCACGCTGACAGCTTCGTCCTTGCCATACCGCTCCGAGAGTTCCCGAAACACGACGAGGAACAACCTGCCGCGCTCCTTGATGGCGTCGTAAACTTCGGCGTTGGATTGTTTGCAAGGCATGGTGTTCACTCCGTTTTACACTGGTCCAAGGCCCAGAGAGTGGGAGAACGGTGGGCCATTGCGCAAACCAGAAAAGCTCTCGTCGAGGCCTAGAAAAGCTGGTGCTGGCGCATTCGCCAACCATGCTAATCACGACACCGAAGACAAGGTGACAGATGACCTACAGAATCCCGGCACTTAATGGATTACGCGCGTTTGAGGCCGCCGCGCGGCACTTGAGTTTCACGACCGCTGCAAGTGAGCTTGGGGTTACGCCTGGTGCGGTGAGCCAGCAGGTCAAGAAGCTGGAAACATCTTTGGGTATCGCGCTGTTCCGCCGATTGCCACACGGCCTTTTGTTGACCAGAGAAGGCGAAACCTATTTTCCCAACATCTCGAGAACCCTTGAAGATCTGACCGATGCGACCGAAGCCATCGCACCTGATCTGAATGCCAGGAAATTCACCCTGGGCCTGTGCCCCAGGGCGGCCAGCCTTCTGCCCCTGAAGTGGCCGCGCCATTCAACGGCACTCGACAGCTATGTCAGGGAAACCCGCAGCACGGATGATCTGGAGTTGCTTCTTGATAACACGCTCGACTGCATGGTTCGGGTTGGTAACGGCCCATTTGGCAGGTTGAGCGCGATTACCATTGGTCATTGCGCATCCTCTGGCGAACAGGAGGCTCTGTATTTTGTCTGCCGAAACGGCCTGATAAACTGCAGGCAATCCAAGGCGATCCTGGACGATCTGAGAGATCGCCTGAAGTAAAGGCCACCAAGAGGAAACAGGTCGATTGATGATCACCATCAGGCTTGCGACACCGAACGACTTTGCCGCCATAGAATCCTGCGCACGCGATGCCTATGCCAAGTATGTGGAACGCATCGGGCGCGAGCCCGCGCCGATGGTGGCCGACTTCGCCACGCAGATTGATGACGGGCTGGTGCATGTTGCGGTTGCTGCTGACAGCGCCCTGAGAGAGGTCCGTGCATGGATTCTCCGGTCAAGCCCGAGAATGACCCTGTGGGGGGCGCGACCGTTGCACGTCACACCACAAATCTTGTCGTCGTCGGACTTGATCCGACGATCCATGCACTGCTGGTGCAGCGATCAACTGGTCACGGTCGTTGGCTGGGTCGCCGGTATGGATGGCCCCATCGAGTGGGGCCATGACGGGATTGGAGATGGTTCCGCCCCTACCCCACCGCGATGAGTTCGAGGGGGGTCTTGGAGAGAATGCGCGTTTGGTCCTTCTCATAGACCAGGGTGTCGATGAGGTGGGTGTTGAAGAGGCTTTCGAAGTTGGTGACCATGTTTTCCTCGAACACGCGGTCGAGGTATTTGTCGTCGCCCAGATGGAAGTAGAAGTCGCCGACCCAGTCAGGCGGCAGCGACCAGCCGAGTTCATAGCCCACACCCCAGCCTGCGGTTTCGGTCCAGATGCCGACCTCTTCGTAATAGGCGCGCAGCAGGCGGATGACTTCGGCGACGGTCATGCCGGCTTTCACCTCCGAGGTGATGACCTCGAAGCTGCCCGCCGACTTCTTGTATTGTTCGACCAGGCTTTGCGGCGGGTTGTCGCCCACGAAGTAACCGCGCAGCGCATTGGCGTGGTAGCGGTTGAAGACGCCGCAGAGGTCGGCGCAGAGGATTTCACCGGCCTGGATGACCTTGCGCGAGGCCATGGTGTGGCCGTTCGACATGGGGATTTCGCCGTCCATGGGCGAGGTGTTGAAGATGGGGATGAGCGCGGAGAACTCACCGCCGGCCTCCATCATGGCGGCCATGACCTTGCCGAAGAGGTCGAGCTCCGTGATGCCGGGGCGCAGGTGTTCCATGATCGCCTGGTGGCCGATGTCGCAGCAGGCCATGGCCTGTTCGGTATAGGCGATTTCCTGGGGCGACTTCTGCCGGCGCGCGGTGCGGACCATCTCGCTCATGTCGACGGGGCGGCAGCCGTGCATGAGGAAGGCGCCTTCGAACATGGTGGAGATGGCGCGGTTGGGCACGTAACTCCAGAACTCCATGCCCACGGTGCCGCCGAGCCAGCCTTCGGCCGGCAAGCTCGTCCATGATGAACCGGATGTTGGGCTCGGCCTCCCGGTCGGGCGTGTAGCGGTTGTCCCTGAGAGACCGACGTGCGGGCCAGCACCGGCTCCTCGGTCGGGTTGTCGAAATGGATGAAGCGACCGGATTCGACATGGACCGCGGTGCCGTAACATTGGGGATACCGCATGGGCCCCTGCCCCTTGTACCAGGAGGCGAAGAATCCGTGGGTCCAAGCGAACACCTTCCGGTGACGTAATCCAGAGCAGATCAAGCCCCTGCTTGCGCGCCATACCGAGCAGGCGTTGGAGCCTTGCGTCGTATTCTTCCACCGTGAAGGGCAGTTCGATGGCTTCCATCTTGGAGGCATCAAAATGGCCGGGCTGCAAACCTACATTGGTCATGGAACGCTCCTTACGGGGTCAAAGTACGGCACCTTCGGCGGTGATCGTAGGGCACATGGCGCAGGCGGGATAATCACCAAGGCCGATGCCGTTTTCGGCAAGTTCAGGCAGCCAGTCAGGATTGCAGCCGCTGGGGCGGTCGGTGACGCGGGCGTCTTCGCCCAGGAACTGCGCGGAGATGCTGCGGCGCTGCACGCCCGGAGGCAAGGCGCCGGAGCCACCGTGGACGGTCATGCCGTGGAAAATGAGAATATCGCCGGGCTCCATGGGCCAGCGCATCATGTCGTACTTGTCGGCATCCGCACCGGTAAAATCGGGGACCGGCATGGTTTCCATACCATCGACGTCGATCACGCCGCCAAGCTGGCTTTCGCCGAACTGGGATTGTGCCAGCGGGCGCTCCCAGAGATGGGAACCCTTCACCAGTTCCAGTTCCGTACCGGCGGCCACGGAATCAAGCGCGGTCCAGATGCTGAGCGCCTGTCGGCCTTCCGCACACCAATAGGACTGATCCTGATGCCAGGGCGTGCGTGACTGGGTTCCGGGGCTGCGCACGAAGGTAGTGACGTAAAACGCGAGTGCGGTGGGCGAGGCCATGACCTGGGCCGCGATCGAGCCCAGTGGCGAGCCCAGCATGTAACGCTCGAAATGGGGATTGTGTTGCACGGTGAGCTGGTCGTGAAACAGGCGCTCGCCGGTTTCCTTGTTGTTGACCCAGTCAACGGTGCGTTTGGTCGGCTGTTCCATGTTGGTGGCGACACCATGGCGGAGTTCCTCCAGCCACTGGTCGCTCAACACGTTTTTGAGCATCACCGCGCCATCGCGCCAGAAGGTATCAATATCACCCTGGGAAACCGGGAACCGTTCTGCCTGTGCCATGCGGACCTCCATGTTTGGAACCAAACTAGATCACTGCATGAACGCCGCGACAAGGTGGATTCGTGAAACAGGAAAAACCAAAAAAGTGGTGGCAGGCAGAGACGCAGAGGCGCGGAGCTCTTGCGCAGGCATGAGGCACAGAGAGGGTTCTGTGATTGCCTTGCCGAAGGGATCGCAGAGCGAACCTCGTTGTTGTAACGATCTTCGTATCACACGGATGCCCGACCAAAGTCTCGCAGCCTCCGAGTCGCTGTGCCTCTGTGTGCATTCGCTTCTTGTTATTTCGGTTCACTGCGGCTCCGCGTCTCTGCGTGCCAAAAACAGACCGTCGAGGCACGCGGCCGCCGCATGAAGGAAACGCTCCAATCGAGGCAACCGGAACTGACATTCGTGGTGCTGCGTGGTTAGACTGCCGCCAACGACATTCAAACTTCGGGGAAATGCCATGAAAGCCGCCGTGCTGCGTGAAGTGAACACAGCCGCTCCTCGATCGAGGAGGTTTCGGTCTCCAAGCCGAAGTCGCACGAGGTGCTGATCCGCACGGCGGCCTGCGGCGTGTGCCACAGCGACCTGCACTACATCGAAGGCACGCTACAGCAGGCCCGATGCCGATGATCCTGGGCCATGAATCAGCCGGGGTGGTGGAACAGGTCGGCAGCTGAGGTGACCTATGTGAAGCCCGGCGACCATGTCATCACCTGCCTGAGCGTGTTCTGCGGTCATTGCGAGTACTGCACGACCGGGCGGCCGTTCAGTTGCGAGAACCCGGAGGTGGACCGCTGGCGAAGGGCGAGGAACCCCGCCTGTCGGACAGCGGCGCAGCACATCACCCAGTGGTTCAGCCTGGGTTCCTTCGCCGAGCAGATGCTGGTCCATGAACATGCTCTGGTGAAGATCCGCAAGGATATGCCGCTGGATCGCGCCGCCCTGATCGGCTGCGGCGTGACGACCGGCTTTGGCGCAGTCATCAACACGGCCGATATCGAGGTGGCAGCACTGTGGCGGTGATCGGCTGTGGCGGTGTGGGCCTCTCGTGTATCAACGGCGCAGCGATTGCCGGGGCCGGACGCATCATCGCGGTCGACATCAAGGGTTCCAAGCTGAACCTGGCCAAACATTTCGGCGCGACCGATGTGGTCAATGCTGCCGAGTGCGACCCTGTCGAGGCGGTGAAGGAGCTGACCGGTGGCGGTGTGGAATATTCGTTCGAGGCGCTGGGCATGAAGACCACCAGCGAACAGGCCTTCCGCATGCTGCGCACCTCAGGCATGGCCACGATCATCGGCATGGTGCCCGAGGGCGAGACCCTGGAAATCCCCCGCCGACGACCTGCTGAGCGACAAGGTGCTGCGCGGTTCGAACATGGGGTCGAACGCATTCCGCCGGGACATGCCGCGTTATGTGGACTTCTACCTCAACGGCAAACTCAAACTCGACGACATGATCAGCCGGCGCATCAAGCTGGACCAGATCAACGAAGCCTTCGATGAAATGAAAGGTGGCGAGATCGCCCGCAGCGTGATCGTGTTTGATCATTGAGCAACGAACGCATCGCCATTCTGGGCAATGCGGGCGGTGGCAAATCGACCCTGGCACGGCAGCTTGCTGCGGCGCGTGAATTGCCGCTGACCGAGGTCGACAAGCTGTTGTGGAAACCAGGCTGGGTTGAAGCATCAGATGACGCGTTCGAGGCCGAACATGGCCCGCTGATCGCAGGCGAGAGCTGGATTATCGAAGGCATGGGCAAGCTGGATTCGATCCGGCCGCGCCTGTTGCGTGCAACCTGGATCATCTTCATCGACATGGTGCTATGGCAACACTTCTGGCTCGCCGCCGAACGTCAAATCAAACAGGAGATGGGAAAGCTGGAACATCCCATTGCCGGACTTAGCGAACCCATCAGCACACGCGCCATGTTCGAGACCCTGTGGGACACCGAACAGGACTGGATGCCCACGATCCGCGCCAATGTGGACGAAGCGGAAGCGGTCGGAATCAAGGTGGTGCGGATCGGATCGGTCGACGAACTGAACGCCTTTGCCGAAACCGTGGATAAAGAGGCTGAGCGCACAGGCTGATCCCCAGCGAAGGCCGGGGATCAGGTCTGTCGTTACTCCGGCGCGTTGCCTGCATTCAGGATCGCAATCTGGTTGCCCAGGCGGACCTGAATGGCCGGCGAAGCGATGCCCTTTGAGAACAGCAGGATGTTGAGGGAACCACCGTAGTAAAAGTTGCCCAGACGGGTATAGCCGCGCTTTACCTGTGCGCCGGGCACGATGTCGCTGTCGAGCACGACAGAGCCAATGGTATCGAGGCCGACAGGGATGGAAGCAACGTAGCCTTCCAGTACCTCCCCGGGCTCAGCGCCAGCATAGCTGATCTTGATAATCACGACACCGCGCTGGAAGACCTCGAACTGGCTGAAATCTGTTCCAGGCTGTCCGACATTGCCTTCCCTTGGCACCCAGTTGGGCCAATCGAAGTAGCCATAGGTGCCCAGCGCACCGTTGGAGCCGATCTCGACGACCTCGGCATGTACAACCTCGCCCGTTACCGGCGTGTGGAAGTGGTGATAGGTGTTGGGCATCAGGACACAGGCCACGCCCGTACCGCCGACAAACTTCTGTTTGAGTGATTCGGGTGCGTTGCCCAGAAGCTGGTTGAGGGCAATGGGATAGGACTTCACATCGATAATCGTGTTGGCAGTGAGCGGATTATCGATAAGCGCCCTCACCTGTCCGATCTCACCGCCGGCATCGAGAACCTGGACAAGGGGATTCATGATGCAGTCGGTCGGCGCACTCACCACATAGTCGCGATCCGGCAGGGTGGTGGGTCGTGACGGGATCGTCTGGGTAGTCTCATCGATGGTGATTTCACGTGCAAAGAAATCGTTCCAGGAATCGTAATCGGCAACTTCCTGTCTCTGATAATCCTGAATTTCGATGCGGGGGTCGTTCAGCCACTGCGCAACATAGGCAGCACTTTCAGGTGTGTTCATGAACGCGCCGCGCTGAATCGAGAAATCTTCCAGAAAGTCCCGGAACACGGTCTCGGGCTCACCGGTCATGGGATCGAAGCCCTGGGTGAAGACCTGGCCGGCCGGGTTGCGATAGTAGAACCAGGCAAAGTTCTGGATGTACTTCAGGCCGTTGTCCTGATCGCCATTGATCTGCGGCAGGAAAACACACCAATCGACAAAACTTGCCACAAGGTTGGCGATCAGATGCTGGTGGCTGGAGCTACCGAAATCAACGCGCCACGGATTGGCACGGTTGTAGGCGGCAGGCGGGTCCGTGAAGCCGGCATTGATTTCATCGAAGATGGCCTGGTAGTGCGGTTCGTTGGCGTAGACGGCCTGGACAAACCGGCTGATTGAGGGCGCACAGGGCGATCCGGCGATCCCGGCAGCCAGATTGTTTTGCAGGCTGCCGCCATCGACCAGCGGCTGCAGGGAAGACCGTGCATCATCGAATGCCGCTTGCGTGACGAGGGTTCGCAGGCTCTCCGGCACGGCCTCTTCATAGGTCAGAGCCCTGGCCTGCCCTGTGAAAACAAGAACGGCGACGGCAGCGCCGAGCGCAGTACGCAAAAGAGTGGATTTCATTGAGGATCCTCCCGGAACAATGAAAGCGTTGGATCGACCCAACCTACATCGGAACCGCGAGGGAATCTTGATCCAGGTCAGTTCAGCAGAGCCAGACACTCTGTGGCAATGGCAGCGGCAAGCCCTGCAGTCGCGCCACTTGGATCATGCACGGGCGTGGGTGTGTTGACGTCGGCACAGACGATGTTGAGCCCCGCGAGACCACGCAGCAGGGCGATACCATCAGCCGGCAGCAATCCGCCTGGTGTCGGCGTCGCAACACCGGGTGCAACGGAGGGATCGAAGACATCCATGTCGAAGCAGAGGTAGAGCGGACGGCCTTCGAGACGTGCATGGAGGTGTTCGAGCAGGCGTTTCTCGCCCCATTCGCGCATCATATCGAAGGGAATGACCTCGTAGCCCATGTCCCGGACATGAAGGATCGTCTTCATGGCATTGACGGGACCACGGGTGCCGATGTGGATGGCATGGGCAACGTCGACCAGCCCTTCATTCAAGGCATGGGTGAACTGGGTTGCGTTGTCATAGTGGTTGTTGCCGGCGAGCGGATAGGCATCGGTGTGAGCGTCGAGATGCAATACGGCAAGATCGGGGTAGCGCTGGTGCATTGCACGCAGGACCGGCAGGCTGACCGAACCGTCACCACCAAGGGTGAGCGGGGTCGCCCCGGCTTCGACAATCTCGCGGATACCCCGTTCAATCGCGTCAAATGCGGCGTGGATGTCATCGAGCGGCAAGTCGATATCCCCGGCATCGACGATGCGTCGACTATCGAGCGGAGACGGTTCTGCATCGGTCAGCAGGTCAGCGGTCAGAATTGAAGCCTGGCGCACAGCGTTGGGCCCAAGCCGGCAACCGAACCGTGTCCTGGAGTTGCCGCAATCAAACGGCAGGCCGACCACGGCGATGTCACCGGAAGAAAACTCTGTCGAGAGTGGCAGATTCAGAAAGGTAAGCGGCGGCTTAAACGGGCTCTTGATCATGTCAGGCCAACCTTTTTCAGTGCTGCGCTCTGGCGTTTGGCGAGCTTCTGCTCTTCGTAACCTTCGATCAGGCCGTGGAAAATCTGGTACCAGTTCACTTCGGCCTTGAGATGCAGGAAGACACTGCCCAGACCGATAGCGGCACGATCCATAAAGACGAATTCGCGCGGCACCGTGACACCACCCAACTCGCGCAGGCGGCCATGAACCTGTGAGGCGACACGGGCGCCATACATGGTGCCTTCATCCTGGATGGCGCGGGGTTTGTCTTCCAGAAGCGGGGCGTAAACGAAGCTGGCCCAGAGATGGAGCGTGTCGATCACGTCATTGGACAGGCCCGTGAAGCCCCAGGTTTCATAGGCATGCACGGCAAGCTCGCGGTCGTCATTGAGAATGGCGTGATAAAGATCGATGACACCGGTGACGAAGCTGGGCGGGAAGACGCGCACGCAGCCGAAATCGAGCAGGTTGACGCCCATGTCGGGGCGCACCTTGTAGTTGCCCAGATGCGGATCACCGTGGATGACGCCGTAGTTGTAGAACGGCTGATACCAGGCGTGGAACATCGACATGGCAAGCTCGTTGCGTTCCTCGAGCGGGCGATCGACGGCCTCCATGAGCGGCGTGCCGTCGAGCCAGCCCATGGTTAGCAGACGGCTGGTGGAAAGCTCCGGAACGACCTGGGGCACGTCAACGCGTAGCTGATCTTTCAGAATGTGGGCGTAAAGCTGCTGGTGTTTGGCTTCGCGTTCATAATCGAGTTCTTCGCGCAGGCGTTCGGCAATCTCGGCATGGATCTGGCTGGGATCGATCGCCTTGTCGTAACGCCGGTAGATTCCGAAGATCAGCTTGAGTTGCGACAGGTCGGCTTCGACCGCCGATTGCATGTCGGGATATTGCAGCTTGCAGGCAAGCGGTTTGCCATCGGGCGAGGTTGCACGATGAACCTGCCCCAGGGACGCGGCAGCAGCGGCCTCACGCTCGAACGAACCGAACTTTGATTGCCAGTCAGGCCCCAGTTCGCTTGCCATGCGGCGGCGAATGAAGGGCCAGCCCATGGCAGGCGCGTTCGATTGCAATTGCGCCAGTTCAGCGGCGTAGTCGGATGGCAGGGCGTCGGGAATGGTGGCCAGCAACTGGGCAACCTTCATCAACGGCCCCTTGAGACCGCCAAGTGCTGCCCGCAGGTCGTTGGCCATGTCGGCCTGATCGGTCGGCACACCCAGGAACCGGCCGGCAGCCATACGCGCGCCGACCTTGCCCACGGAGGAACCGACACGGGCGTAACGCGCCATGCGCCCTGTCAGGCGGTTGGATTCGTTGGCAGGTTTGTCGGCCATGGCGCGGGCCTTTCGCCCAATTGCACTAAATTCTACGCGGCTACTCCGGAGGTTGGATCAGCCGCCGGCATCATCGAGTTCGTCGATGAAGCCTTCGATCACGTTGAGACCCATGGACCAGAAAGCAGGGTCGGAGGCATCAAGGCCGAAGGGGGCGAGCAGTTCCTTGTGGCGCTTGGTCCCACCGGCTTTGAGCATGTCGAAGAAGCGGTCCTGGAAGCCCTCTTCAGCTTTCTGGTAGTGAGCATAAAGCGCGTTCACCAGGCAATCACCGAAGGCATAGGCGTAGACGTAAAACGGCGTGTGAATGAAGTGAGGGATGTAACACCAGAAGCTGCGGTAATCGTCATCGAAGTTGAAGACATCACCCAGGCTTTCGTGCTGGACCGCCATCCAGATGTCGCCGATCTGGTCAGGCGTGAGTTCACCATCGGCACGGGCATCATGGATACGGCGCTCGAACTCGCAGAAGGCGATCTGGCGCACCACGGTGTTGAGCATGTCTTCGACCTTAGAAGCCAGAATCATGCGGCGGCGCTGCGGGTCCTTCTCGGTATCGAGCAGGCGGCGGAAGGTGAGTTGCTCGCCAAAGACCGAAGCGGTTTCGGCCAGGGTAAGCGGCGTATCGGCCAGCAGGGGCCCCTGCTCTGCTGCCAGGACCTGATGCACGCCATGGCCCAGTTCATGGGCAAGGGTCATGACGTCACGGGTTTTTGCCCTGATAGTTGAGCAACACGAAGGGATGGGCCGACGGCACCGTGGGATGCGCGAATGCGCCGCCTGATTTGCCGGGACGTGCCGGAGCATCAATCCAGTTCTTGTCGAAAAAGACCTTAGCGATCTCAGCCATCTCCGGGGCGAAGTCGCCATAAGCGCCCAGCACCGTGGCGCGGGCATCATCCCAGGGAATTTCACGGTCGTCCTGATTGGGCAACGGCGCGTTGCGATCCCACCAGTTTAGCTTTTCGACCCCCATCCAGCGCGCCTTCATGGCGTAATATCGGTGCGAGAGCCGGGGATAGGCGTCACGGACGGATGTGATCAGGGCATCGACCACTTCGTCCTCAACCTGGTTGGCAAGATTGCGCGACGAGATCGGGCGGGCAAAGTGACGCCAGCCGTCTTCGATCGCCTTTGATTTGGCCAGGGTGTTGGTGACCAGGGCAAAGAGAGATTCATTGGCCTTGAAGACCCGTGCGAGTTCACGTGCGGCTACCTCACGTTTGGCACCATCGCTTGATGAGAGAAGGTCGAGCGTCTGGGCTTCCGAAAGCGACTCGCCATCGATGTCGAACCGCAGTCCAGCAATGGTCTGATCAAACAGACGACTCCAGGATTGCCCGCGAACCACCGAAAGTTCGTGCAGCATGGCCTCTGCATCATCAGAGAGCTGATGCGGGCGGAACGAGCGGATGTCATCGAGCCAGGGCTGGTAACGTGCCACGGCGCTGTCAGCCAGCAAGGTTTTCATAGCCGCATCTTCGATCTTGTTGATCTCCAGGGTGAAAAAAATCAAACGGCTGGTCGTGACCGTCAGACGCTCCTGAATGTCCTGGTAGAACTGGGCAAAATCCGGATTGGTCTGGTCGCCGGCAAAGAGAAGCTGGGAATAGCTGGCAATGCGTCCCAACGTGTCATCGATCGCCTCATAGCGCCCGATTGCTTCGTGGAACCCGGCAGGAGAAAGCGTGGAAAGGTTGCCCTTGAAGTCCTTCTCGAACTGCTCGGCCTGGCCATCGACAGCCTTGAGATCGGATTCCAATGCCTTGTCGTCAGGACCGGCATAGAGGTCTGTAAGGTCCCATTCGGGCAAATGACCAAGGTTGGCGGCGTCTGACATGTAGAACTCCATCGGGGTTGAAAACGCGGTCTTTGTCGCCCCTTCATATGGGTGAGGCGGGGATACTTCGCCACCACCGTTTGTTTCAGGCGTCCGAGCACACTATCTAGTGATGGGGCAAGCTGCGGGCGGAGATCCATGACCTATGACGACTGGCCAAATCTGGCCACCATGTTCTTTGATAAGGCACGCCAACATAGCGACCGTGCATTCCTGTGGTCGAAACACGATGGCACCTACCGGCCCCAGAGTTGGGCAAGCGTGGCTGATGAAGTGCGCAAGCTGTCGGCCGGGCTGACAGAGCTGGGTGTGGAACAGGGCGATCGTGTCGTTCTGGTTGCCGAAAACCGGCCAAACTGGGTGGTGGCCGATCTGGCGATCATGGCGGCGGGTGGCATCACGGTGCCTGCCTACACCACCAATACGCAGGCGCTGCACGAGCATGTCCTGCGCGACAGCGGGGCCAAACTCGCCATTGTCTCCACGGCAGCCCTGGCCAAGCGGCTGCTTCCTGCCTGTGCAGCAACCGATGCCCACACGGTCATCACGATGGAAGCGACGGAAGACGTCGACGGGATCACGGTGCTTGGTTGGAAAGAGGCCATGACACGCGGGGAACCGGGTGCGGTCGAAGATCGCGCGGCCCCAGATGACCCGCAGGGATACCGCATGCTTCATCTATACGTCAGGAACCGGCGGCATGCCCAAAGGTGTGGTGCTGTCCCATCACGCGGTGATGTCGAACATCAAGAGCATCTATCTGGGCTACAAGCCGCTGCTGTCAGACATCGATACGTTTCTCTCATTCCTGCCGCTCTCCCATTCCTATGAACATACCTGCGGCCTCTATTTCCCGATCTCGATCGGTGCCGAAATCTATTATGCCGAGGGTGCCGACACACTGATCACCAACATGCCAGAGGCGCGGCCCACGATCATGCCGTGTGTGCCCAGGCTCTATGAGGTCATGCGACAGCGCATTCTGGCCGGCGTGAATCGCGAGAAAGGCAAGAAGAAGGAGTTCTTCGAAAAGGCGGTTTATCTGGGGACCAAGAAGGTCAACGGAGAGAAACTTGGCCTGATCGAGCGGCTTCAGGACCGGGTTCTCGACAAGCTGGTGCGCGACAAGGTGCGGGCCCGGTTTGGCGGCAGGCTCAATGCACTGGTATCGGGCGGCGCACCGCTCAATCCGGAAATCGGGACGTTTTTCACGGCACTGGGTCTGACGCTGTTGCAGGGATACGGGCAGACAGAATCCGCGCCCGTGGTTTCCTGCAACCTGCCTGACTGCATCAAGATGAATGCGGTAGGACCGCCTCTGCCCGAAGTTGAGGTCAGAATTGCCGAGGACGGGGAGATCCTGGTGCGGGGCGGCCTGCTGATGGATGGTTACTGGAACAATCCCGAAGCAACAGCTGAAGCGTTGAAGGATGGCTGGCTGCATACCGGTGATATCGGTGTCTTCGATGAAGACGGCCATCTCATGATTACCGACCGCAAGAAGGACCTGATCGTCAATTCCGGCGGCGACAACATTGCCCCCCAGCGGGTCGAAGGCATTCTGAACCTGGAGCGCGAGATCGGCCAGTCCGTGGTCATCGGCGACCAACGCCCCTATCTGGCAGCCCTGATCGTGCCCGATGAAAGCTACCTTGTGGAGTTTGCCAAACGCCACAATCTTTCATCGCCGCGCCTTGCCAACCTTGCCGATGAACCTGCATTGCTCAGCGAGATCAGAGCGGCGGTTGATCGCGCCAACCAGCATCTTTCAGCGATCGAAAAGGTCAAACGCGTGATGGTTGCCAGTGAAGCCTTCACCGTGGACAACGGTCAGATGACGCCGACCATGAAGGTACGGCGGCACGCTGTGAAAGACGTTTATGGCGAGGCGATGAACAACCTTTACTAACCGCCCGTCTGGCATGGCCCCAATTTTCTTGCCCCAAACTGTGCCGATGTGATACGAACCGGCAACAGTGTTCCATTAAGGAACAGGAAAACGTCATTTCGCAGCAACTTCTGATCGTCGACGGCGATCCCCGTTCAACGTCGCCTATATAGCGAAATCGTCGAATCCATGGGATTCCGCGCAGAAACGGCCGATGACGGCGGTGTTGCGCTGGAAATGCTGCTGGATGCCAATCAGCCGCTGCGGCCAGATTGCGTGCTTCTGGACCTCAACATGCCTGGTGTCGACGGCATGACGGTGCTGGAAAAGCTGACACCGACCCTGCCCGACCTTCCCGTGGTTGTGCTGACCGGCCATGGCGGCGTCGATATAGCGGTGAAGGCGATGCGCGCCGGCGCGGCCGACTTCATCGTGAAGCCGGTAGCGCCCTGAGCGGCTGAAGGTCACGCTGGACAACGCCATGAAGCTGGGTTCGCTGCGGGGCGAGGTTTCGCGGCTGCAGCGCCAGGCCGATGGCGGCATCCGCACCGACGACATCATGTCGGCAACAGTGACGCCCTGCGCGCCACGATCGATCTGGCGATGCGTGCGGCCCAATCGCAGATTCCGGTGCTGATCGAAGGCGAAAGCGGCGTCGGCAAGGAACTGATCGCGCGGTTCGTGCAGAGCAACGGGCCCCGCGTGTCGGCAAGCCGTTCGTGACGGTGAACTGTGGCGCGATCCCCGAGAACCTGATCGAGAGCATGCTGTTCGGCCACGAAAAGGGCGCGTTCACCGGCGCCTCGGCCAAGCATATCGGCAAGTTCGAGGAGGCCGACGGCGGCACCCTGTTCCTGGACGAGATCGGCGAGCTGAAACCCGACATGCAGGTCAAGCTGCTGCGCACCCTGCAGGAAGGCACGGTCGACCCGGTCGGCGGGCGCAAGACGGTGCATGTTGATGTGCGCCTGATTGCCGCAACCAACCGCGACCTTTTCGCGATGGTGAACGAAAACGGCTTCCGCGAAGATCTCTATTACCGCATCAACGTGTTCCCGTTGCATGTTCCGCCGCTGCGTGAACGCAATTCGGACATTCCCGAGCTGGTGAACCATTTCGTGCGGCGCTTTGCCGCACTCGAGCACAAGCCGGTATCGTCGGTCGAAGATGCCGCCATGACGATGCTTTCAGGTTACGCCTGGCCCGGCAATGTGCGCCAGCTTGAGAATGCCGTGTTCCGCGCGGTGGTGCTGTGTGACGGAGAGCGCCTTTCAACCAGCGACTTCCCGCATATTGCGCGCGCCCAGGGCGTGCCGCTGGAAGGCCTGATTGGGGCCGGCACCAAGGCAGCGCCCCAGCCCAGCGGCAGTGAGGAAATGAACGGACGTCTTCCCGTCCTTGGCCAGGACGGCGAAATCCGTGCGCTGGCCGAGGTGGAAGCTGACGTGATCCGCTATGCGCTGGATCATTATCGCGGGCAGATGTCGCGCGTGGCGCGCCGTCTGGGCATCGGCCGCTCGACGCTTTACCGCAAGGTTCGCGACATGGGCCTGGACGCCGGTGACGATCCCTGACGGCCCGCAGCCCGAGGGCGCCCCTGCCCGATGAAGCCATGGCCTGCGAGGTTCGGCCGGGTGTAGGTTGATGTCCTGCACGACGACGCCTTGCTGACGGAGATCCACGTGAGCCACGCCAGCGTCACCCTTGACGATCGCTATGCCCGCCAGGAAGGCCGCGTGCTGCTGTCTGGCACCCACGCCCTGGTGCGCCTGCCCATGCTGCAGTACGCGCAGGGATCAGGCCGCCGGGCTGAACACGGCCTGCTTTCGTGACCGGGTTACCGGGGCTCCCCCCTGGGGGGCCTCGACTCCGCACTTTGGCAGGCGCGCCAGTTTGCCGAGCAAGCACGCCATCCACTTCACGCCGGGCCTCAACGAAGACCTGGCGGCAACCGTCGGTCTGGGGCAGCCAGCAGACCGACCTCTTTCCCGACGCCACTGTCGATGGCGTGTTTGCCATGCTTTATGCCAAGGGGCCGGGTATTGATCGCTCCGGGGACGCCCTGAAACACGGCAACACAGCCGGGACGTCGCGCAACGGCGGTGTCCTTGTGCTGGCCGGCGACGACCACACCTGCAAGTCCTCGACATCGGCCCATCAGAGCGAGTTCGCCCTGGTCGACGCGATGATTCCCGTGCTGCATCCCGCCGGTGCCCAGGAGTTCCTGGACTACGGCCTGCATGGATGGGCGCTATCGCGCTATTCCGGACTTTGGGCCGGCATGAAGCTGGTGTCGGAAACCGTCGATACGACAACGTCGGTGATGATCGATCCGGCCAGGCCCCCAATTGTGCTGCCACAGGATGGACTCATGCCGCCGGAAGGCGTGCACATCCGCTGGCCCGATGATGCGCTGGCCAAGGAAGAGCGGCTGCATCGCTACAAGATCGATCTGGCGCTGGTTTATGCCAGGGCCAACGGCCTGGACCGGACCGTGATCGACACGCCAGGCGCGCGGCTGGGTATTGTTACGGTCGGCAAGTCCTATCTGGACGTACGCCAGGCTCTGGCGCAACTGGGTCTTGATGATGAAGCGACCAGGAAGCACGGTATCAGCCTCTACAAAGTCGCCATGCCATGGCCCCTGGAACCCACGGGCATCAAGGCCTTTGCCGAAGACCTGGACGAGATCTTTGTCATCGAAGAGAAACGCGGGCTGATCGAACCCCAGATTCGCGATCTTCTTTATGCGCTTCCCGATGGTGCGAGGCCGCAGGTGGTCGGCAAAAAGGACGAGGATGGTGAAACGCTTCTGCCCTCCTGGGACGAACTTTCCCCGGCCATGATTGCTGCCGCTCTGGTCGCCAGACTCGAGAAGCTGGGCGGCGCAGGTGACCTGACGGAGCGCGCAACGGCACTGCAGGAACGTTTGGACCTTGCCGCCATGGACAGCGCGCCGGTCTCACGCATCCCCTACTTCTGCTCAGGCTGTCCGCACAGCAGTTCGACCCATGTTCCCCAGGGCAGTCAGGCCTTTGCCGGCATTGGTTGCCACTATCTGGTCCAGAGCATGGAGCGCAACATCGTCACCTTCACCCAGATGGGTGCCGAGGGTGCCAACTGGATCGGCCTGTCACCGTTTCGCGCGACCAACCATGTGTTCGTCAACATCGGTGACGGCACCTATGTTCATTCCGGTCTTCTGGCGATCCGTGCGGCTGTTTCTGCGGGCGTCAACGTGACCTACAAGATCCTCTACAACGACGCAGTCGCCATGACCGGCGGTCAGCCGTTCGAAGGTTCGCCCAGCGTGCAGGCGATCAGCCATCAGCTCTATGGTGAGGGCATCCGGCGCATTGCCGTCGTGACCGATGAACCGGGAAAGTATGGCGCAGGTACCGGGTTTGCCGAGGGCGTCACGATCCACGACCGCGAGGAACTCGACGCGGTGCAGCGAGGCTTGCGGGATGTGCCCGGCGTTTCTGCGCTGATCTACGATCAGGTCTGTGCCACCGAGAAACGGAGGCGGCGCAAACGCGGCACGTTGGTTGATCCGCCCAAACGCGTTGTCATCAACGAAGCGATCTGCGAAGGCTGCGGAGATTGCGGTGTGGCTTCCAACTGCCTTTCCGTCGTGCCGATGGAAACCGAATTCGGTCTCAAGCGCAGGATCGATCAGTCGTCCTGCAACAAGGACATGAGCTGCCTGAAGGGGTTCTGCCCCAGCTTTGTCACGGTTGAAGGCACGGAACTCCAAAAGCCCCAACCGACCAATCTGGATACGCTTCTGAGCGAAGAGATTGCCGAACCCGAACTGCCTGATCTGGCAAATCCGTGGTCCATCGTGATTGCAGGGCGTCGGGGGCACCGGCGTCGTCACGCTGGCGCAGATTCTTGGCTGGGCCGCCCATATCGACGGCCGGGGCATCGCGGTGCTGGACCAGATCGGCCTCGCCCAGAAGTATGGCGGCGTGACGAGCCATGTGCGGGTCGCGGCATCTCCCGAAGGTCTTCATGCCTCCAAAATCGGCGTTGGCGAGGCCGATCTGCTGCTGGGCTGCGATCTCGTCCAGTGTGCGGCGACCGAGGTGCTGGCGCGCGGCGATGCGGGGCGCACCCGTGCGGTCGTCAACCGCCACGCGGCGCTCCGACGGGCGCCTTCACGCGCGATGTCGAGGCCACCATCGCAGCGCGGCCCCTGATCGACGCGGATCGAGCAGGGTGACCCATGCGATGTGTGGAGCCAGCGATCATGACGGAGCAGGCAGCGGCCCTGTTCGGCGACAGCATCGCGGCCAACATGATGCTGCTGGGGGCGGCCTGGCAGAAGGGCCTGGTGCCCATCCGCCTGGAAGCGATCGATCAGGCGATCGCGCTGAACGGCGTGGCCATCGAGGGCAATCGCCGGGCCTTTGCCCTGGGGCGCCATGCCGCGGCGGAACCCCGACGCGGTCGCCCGGGCCGCGGTGCAGACACTCGCCCGGTGTCACGGGGATCAACAGCCTCTCGGAGACGCTGGACGAGCGGATCGACCAGGCGAAGCGAGCACCTGGCGGGCTACCAGAACCCGGCGCTGGCCGCGCGTTATCGCGCGCTTGTGGAGCAGTGCACGGTGCGGCCGAAGAGGCCAGCCATGCCCGGCGTCGTACCGACCTGACCGAGGCCGGTCGCAACGGGGTATCACAAACTGCTGGCGATCAAGGACGAATACGAAGTCGCGCGGCTTCTGACGGCCCCTGTGCTTCGAGGCCAGGCTCGCCCGCGACTTTCAGCCCGGTGCGGAGTCGATGCACGTTTCCACCTCGCCCCGCCCCTGCTTGCGCGCCAGGACCCGGCAACGGGACGCCCGCGCAAGATCAGCTTCGGGCCGTGGGTGAAACCGTTCCTGCGCGGCCTTGCGGGCCGTGAAGGGTTTGCGGAACACCAGCGCTCGACCCCTTCGGCTACAGCGGCGGAGCGCCGCGCCGCACGCAAGCCTGATCAGCCAGTATGAAGAGGACGTTGCCAGACTGCTGGCAGGCCTGACGCCCGGCGAACCACGCTCCTTGCCGTGGCGCTGGCGCGATTGCCGCATTGGAGATCCGCGGGTTCGGGCCGGTCAAGGAAGCAGGCGATGCAACGCGCAGCCGAGCGGCGCGAGTGCGCTGCTGGCAGCGTTTGCAGCACCGCCGGAACAGGCGCAGGCCGCGCAGTAATCCAGGGAGGGAGAGACGACATGGCGGACCAGGAGAGTGGCGTAGCATTGGTGATCGGCGCCGGCGCGTGGTCTGGGCTGCGGGATTGGCACGGCAGTTTTCATCTGCGGGCATGGAGGTCGCGATTGCGTCGCGCAATCCCACACAACGCAGAAGGGATTGGCCAGGGATGTGACTCAGGGTGACCGAGGGCCCGGCGCATGGCTATGGCTGCGACGCGACCGATGAGACCGACGTGGCCGCGCTGTTCGACCGGGTGAGCGGAGAGCTGGGCCTGCCCGATCTGGTGGTCTACAACGCCAGCGGATTCCTGATGAAGCCGGTCATGGAGATCGAGACCGACGAGCTGGTGCAGCAGTGGAACGTGACCTGCTTGGGGGGCTTCATCGTCGGGCGGGAAGCAGCGCGGCGCATGAGCGAACGCGGCAGCGGCAGCCTCCTCTTCACGGGCGCGACGGCCTGCTACAAGGGTTCAGCGAACTTCGCAGGGTTTGCTGTCGGCAAGTTCGGCTTGCGCGCGCTGGCGCAATCCATGGCACGCGAATTGGGGCCCCAGGGGGTGCATGTTGCCATCGTCAACATCGATGGTGAGATCAACGGCCCCGATCACGCCCACGAGATCGCCGAAAAGGGCGTTGACGCCCTGCTTGACCCCGATGCCATCGCCCAGACCTATCTGGCTCTGCACCGCCAGCACCACACGGCCTGGAGCCATGAAGTCGATCTGCGGCCCGCGATCGAGAAATGGTGACGGTGGCTTTCCAGTATTCGTGTCATTCCAGAGGAGCATCGCGACATCCGGGATCTCGGTCCGCACATTGCTCCTGAAACACGTCATCGCGAGGTCCCGGCTCAAGGCCGGGATGACACGGCACAGTCTGGCTCAGTGGCTCTCGCCGCGGGCCGCGGCTTCAGCGGCGCGGCGCCTTTCGCCCTCTTCAAAAATGGCGATCTTTTCAGCGGGTGCCTTTTCCTGGTGTTTGGTTTTGTAGTCGCCATAAGGCATGCCGTAGATCACTTCGCGGGCTTCATCGTAATCGATCTCGACGCCACGCTCCTGGGCTTCGGCGCGGTACCATTTTGACAGGCAGTTCCGGCAGAAATCAGCCAGATTCATGAGGTCGATGTTCTGCACATCAGGCTTGCGCTGGAAGTGATCCTGCAGACGCCGGAAGACGGCAGCTTCGATCTCGGTACGGGTGGCATCATCCATGGCGCTTCTCCTGTCGCTTGGTGCGTGTCGGTTTCATCTGTTCATGTGGGATCGGCGGCGGCGAACCTCAAGATGTTCCAGCGACCGTGCGTTGCGCGATATCAGCGACAACGGCACGCATTGCATCCTTGTGCTGATCTTCTCCACCAGCCCCGGCATAGACCGCAAGCTGATGTTCGGCCCCGGTGCCGTCGCGCACGATCGCGCGTGCGCGTTCGACTTCAGCGGTGCAGCCCAGGGCTTCTGCGTCTTCGGCTACCAGTTCCAGGATCTCTTCGAGCAGGTCGCTATAGGGAATGAGCGAGCGTTTGCCGAAATCGACAAGCTGGCTCTGGCTGCCGTAACGCTGCGCAAGCCAACGGTTCTCTTGAATCAGGATGTTGGGATACTCGCGCCAGCGCTGGTTGCCGACCCGAAGCCGGTAGAGCATGCGCAAGATGCACTGGAACAGCGCGGCAATGGTCAGCGCATCCTCCATGCTGGGACAGACATCGCAGATGCGCATCTCGAGTGTCGGAAAACTGGAGCTTGGACGCAGATCCCACCAGAGCTTGGAGCCATCCTGAACCAGTCCGGAACTGGTCATGTGTTCAATCGTGCGCTGATAGTCGGTCCAGCTTGCCATGGGTTCGGGAAGGCCGGTGCGCGGCAGGCTGTCGAATACGGTGAGACGATAGCATTTCAGACCGGTATCCCTGCCCTGCCAGAACGGTGAGGAGGTCGACAGGCAAAGCAGGTGCGGCAGGAAGTAACGTGCCTGGTTCATCAGGTCGATACGCAGCTCTTCGTCCTCGATCCCGACATGGACATGCATGCCGCATATGAGCAACCGGCGCGCGACCGCCTGCATATCGCGGGCAAGGTCTTCGTAACGCTGTTTGGGCACGTAACTCTGGTCGCGCCAGTCACCATAGGGATGGGTTGAAGCGGCAATGGGGGCAAGGCCGTACTTGCCGGCAACTCTGGCGACGCCGCTTCTGAGGCGCATCAGCTCGGCACGCACTTCGCTGATATTCTTGCAGACCCGCGTGCCGATCTCGACCTGGGCACGAAGGAATTCCGGCGTTACCTGATCGCCCAGCTCCTTGACGCAATCATCGATCAGGGAATCAGGCGGGTTATCGGCGAGATCACCGGTCTGGGTGTCGACCAGGAGATACTCTTCCTCGACACCCATGGTGAAAGCTGGTTCACGCAAGGCCATGCATCAACCCTCCCGCCGGTAGAGTGCTTCATTGTCCAGGATGGCACTGAAACTCTCGATCATTATCTGGGTCCAACGTTCCACCCCTGCTTCATCATCGATCAGATCCTGACGGATTTCGATCTGGATGTTCGCGCGACCATACCGCGCGGCATGCATCGGCATGGTGTAGCCGTGGGGCGAAGCCCCTGAATAGGGTTCATTGTCGCCGACACAAAGGTCGCCGCGACTGCGCAGGTGGTCGATGAGGGGGTGCGCCATGCGGCCATCACGATCCCAGAGAACACCGATGTGCCAGGGCCGCTCGCCTATTCCCATGACCGGGGTGAAGCTGTGCATCATGATGATGGGTGGAACCTTGCCACGCGCCTCGACCCCTTCAATCACGGCGGCACATGCCTCGTGATAGGGCCAGAAACAGGCATCGGCCCGATCGGCGGCGTCCTGATCACTGATGTCCTGATTAGCCGGAACAGGCGAGCCGTCGCTGATGGGCACGATCGACTGCTCATCCGTTAGCTGGCGGTTACAGTCGATAACCAAACGCGAATAACCGGCAAGCACACCAGGTGCGTCAAAATGCGCAGAAAGACGACGCGTGATCGCAGCAGCACCGATATCCCAGCCGATATGACGGTTCAGTTCTTCTGCCGGGAGCCCCAGATTTTCCAGCGC
The DNA here is from genome assembly GCA_943787175.1 of uncultured Alphaproteobacteria bacterium. GTDB lineage: Bacteria > Pseudomonadota > Alphaproteobacteria > SP197 > SP197 > SP197. Next base: position 29,939 of record CALSLK010000028.1, on the reverse strand, counting down.
CAGAGGTACCTTGTTACTGGCGTGATCGCACAGAAACACGAACGATGCCTTGCCGCGGGGATTGAGGATTTCATAGGCAGGCGGATCGTCGGGACCCAACAGGGGGTCGCCGTCCACACGCGTGTCCGTAAAGGAGTCTCGTTGTACCGTATCCATGGGGCCGGACCCTAAAGCGGATCAGGGCTTCGTGGAACCACCCAGTAGCGCCACACGAGCGGGATATTCCCCCGAATCTCGCCACCAATTTAAGCGCAGAGGCCACGATGTGCGTTGCCAGTCCAGACGCGCCATGCCAGAACGATGCTCCATGATTGATGATCCACGCCAGTTCCTTAGAGCGCTTTTCGATGCTGCCGTAGACGCTGCACGCGCCGATGTATGTCTGGCCGGACGTCTTCCCGAACCGCCCAGGGGCCGCACCGTCGTGGTCGGCGCAGGCAAGGCTGCCGCAGCCATGGCTGCAGCCGTGGAGGCACAGTGGCAGGGCCAGCTTTCGGGCCTTGTGGTGACGCCCTATGGCCATGATGTACCCACCCGCCACATCGAGGTCGTGCAGGCTTCGCACCCGGTGCCTGACGAGGCAGGAACACACGGCGCCCAGCGCGTGCTTGAGGCCGTAAAAGGGCTGACCGAGGATGATCTGGTGCTTTGCCTGATCTCTGGGGGTGGCTCCGCGCTTCTCGCCCTGCCTGCTCCCAGGGTTTTGCTGGAAGACAAGCAGGCCGTCACAAAGGCATTGCTGCGATCAGGCGCAACGATTCACGAGATGAACTGCGTGCGCAAACACCTCTCGGCGATCAAGGGCGGGCGCCTTGGTGTGGCCGCCGCGCCGGCACGGGTCGTCACACTTGCTATCTCGGATGTGCCCGGCGATGACATCTCGGTCATCGCTTCGGGGCCCACCGTGGCTGACCCCAGCACGCGCGAAGAGGCCCTGGCGCTGATCGAGCGATACCAGATTGCAGCACCCGCATCCGTTCTGGAGCATCTGCAGGACCCCGCGAGCGAAACACCCAAGCCCGGCGACCCGCGCCTTTTTGGTGTCACCGCCGAAGTCATCACCACGCCGCAGGATTCCCTGCAGGCTGCCGCAGCCATGGCACGTGAGCACGGTGTTACGCCGGTGGTATTGGGAGATACGGTAGAGGGCGAAGCCCGCGATGTGGCACTGGTCCATGCAGCTGTAGCGCGCGAGGTTGCCCGGAACGGCAGGCTGGCAACGCCACCGGCTGTGATTCTTTCGGGCGGAGAAACCACCGTCACACTGCGTGGCGAAGGTGGCAGCGGCGGGCGCAATCAGGAATTCCTGCTGGCCCTGGCGTCTGCCCTATTGGGAACCCCATGCATTCATGCACTTGCATGCGATACCGATGGTATCGACGGGTTCAGCAAGGCAGCAGGTGCAATCATCGACCCCTCAACACCAGAGCGCGCGGCATCTGCGGGGATCAATTTAAGAGACGCTTTGGAGCGACAGGACAGCGGCGGTGTCTTCACTGCTCTGGGTGACGTCATCATCACCGGCCCGACGCGCACGAATGTTAATGATTTTCGCGCTATTCTGATCACCGCAAAACCGTAGGAAACAAAACCATGCGCCGCCAACGACAAGCCAAAATCGTGGCAACGCTGGGCCCGGCAACCTCCAGCCGTGACACCATTACTGCCTTGTTCCAGGCCGGTGCTGACGTCTTCCGCCTGAACATGAGCCACGGCAGTCAGGAGGACCATCGCAAGAATTACGACATTTTGCGTGAACTGGAGACCCGGTTCGGGCGGCCCATCGGCGTCCTGGCCGATCTGCAAGGCCCCAAGCTGCGCATCGGCAGTTTTGCCAACGATGCGATCGAGCTGGAACGTGGACAGGCATTCCGGCTGGATCTTGACGAAGCACCCGGAGACACCTTGCGGGTCGGTATGCCGCATCCCGAAATCTTCGCCGTGATCAAGGCTGGCCATCGCATTCTCCTGGATGATGGCCGTGTCGTGCTGGAGGTAACGCGCAGTGGTGAGGATTTCGCCGAGACAACGGTAATCGCCGGCGATGGCCTTTCCAACAACAAGGGTCTCAACCTGCCGGGTGTCGCGCTGCCGATTGCCGCACTTACCGATAAGGATCGCGCCGACCTCGACTTTGCCCTGGAACTGGGTGCCGATTGGATCGCCCTCTCGTTCGTACAACGCCCTGAAGACATCATCGAAGCGCACGAACTGGTCGGTGGACGGGCTGCCGTGATGGCCAAGCTTGAAAAGCCATCAGCGATTGTTGAGCTCGACGAAATTGTTGCCCTGTCTGACGGCATCATGGTCGCGCGCGGCGATTTGGGCGTCGAGCTGAAGCCCGAGGAAGTGCCCGGCCTGCAGAAACGCATCATCCGTGCATGCCGCAAGGCCGGCAAGCCGGTGATTGTTGCAACCCAGATGCTGGAATCCATGATCACGGCACCCACGCCGACAAGAGCCGAGGCGTCCGATGTGGCAACCGCTGTCTATGACGGTGCCGATGCGTTGATGCTGTCGGGCGAAACCGCCGTGGGTGAATACGCAGCCGAGACCGTGGGCATGATGGACCGGATCATGGTCGTTGTGGAACAGGACACGCTTTACGAGCCGACCATCGCATCACCCGAAGCGACCAGCGCCGATGCCATTTCGGCCGCCGCAAGACAGGTCGTGGAGACCGTCAACGCAAGTGCCATTGTTGCCTATTCTGTCTCCGGCTCCACAACACTGCGCGCCGCACGTGAGCGCCCCGAGGTTCCCATTCTGGGCCTCACGCCCAAGGTTGAATCAGCCCGCCGCCTGGCACTGGTATGGGGCGTGCATTCCGTCCATACCCAAGACGCTCATGACTTCGTCGACATGGTCAGGCACGCCGTTGCTCTTGCCAAGGATGAAGGCTTTGCGGTTCCCGGCGAACGTATCGTCATTACCGCCGGTGTCCCCTTTGGCACCCCGGGCAGCACCAACACCCTGCGTATTGCGCGGGTCTATTAGATCGCTTCGCCCTCGACTTCGCGGGAAAGGTCTTCGACGCGATCGCGAATGTTGTCCATGTGAGGGTTTTGCCGGAGGGCTTCGCGGAACCAATGGAGAGCGGCTGGTTTGTCATCCATCGAGGTATAGATGAGGCCCAGCCCGGAAAGCGCGCCGAAGTGGCGGGGCTCGAGTTCCAGAACCTTCATGCAATCGGCAATGGAATCATCGTAGCGGCCGATCATGTAGTAGACGGTGGCGCGCTTGTTCCATGCTTCGGCAAAGTCCGGCGCAACCTCGATCAGCTGGCCGAACATGCCGATGGCTTCGTTGTGATCGCCGACCTGCATGGCCCGTGTGCCGCCATCCATGAGCTGGTTCAGGCCATCGTCATGGGCTTCAACCCAAAGCGCCCAGATGTAGCTCTGGATCAGTTGGGCCTCTGCAGAGTCACTGGTTTGATGGAGTTGCTCGAAGAGTGAGTCCAGCCGTGGGTCGTCCTGGGCTGCCTGGAGTGTCTGACCGGCAAGCCAGCATGAAAGGGCCACAGTCGCAGTGGCCAGGGCGATGGATCTGATCATGCAGCAAGTCTAGGAACACGCCGGTGGGCTGCCAAGGCAGTCACGCACACAAGCTGGTGATTGTATCCCCGGAATCAGAAGGGCCGCGCCCAGTGGGGCGACGGCCCTTTCTTGTGTAGGCCTTGGGGTTGCGGACAACCTTCTGGCGGTATCGGGGATCGGCAAGCGCCCGGGCAGCACCCGAACGCCGCCGCACACGCGGGGGTTTACGAGCCATCACCATATCTCCGGTTGGTGGAGCCTGAGAGATAGGCGCACAGGTGGCCAAAGACAAGGTTGAAGCCGATCAGAGGTTCTGACCAAACATGATGCGATGGCCGTCTGGTGTCTGCACGTGCATCTCGCGCATGCCCCAGGGTTTGTCCTGGGGCGCGGCGACGTCCAGGCCGTGTGCCGTGATCTGGGCGTGATAGGCATTGACGTCATCGAGCACGACATAGGCGAAATACTGATGATCGCCGAGGTCGCGAGGCGGGATGGCATCGGGGCATTCACCGATCATGAGCGAGAACGAATCCATGCGCAGGAAGATCCAGCCATCCGGCTCCATCCAGATTTCCATGCCCATGATCTCGACCCACCAATCCGCGGTCGCTCTAATGTCGGGGACCGCGAGAACGCAGTGCTGTTGGGTAACCCTGGGTTCAGCCACGGGGGGCTCCTAATCGTTGAGCGATGCGGGACGTGGGCCGCCGGTTGCCCAGTCGATCAGTTCGACGGGATGCACAACGGGTTTACCGATGCCCCCGGCGATCTGGACCATGCAGCCGACATTACCGGCGGCGACGACATCGGCACCGGTGGTGGCAATGTTGGCGGCCTTTCGCTCGAGGAGTTTTGCCGAGAGTTCAGGCTGGAGCATGTTGTAGGTGCCCGCTGAGCCACAGCAGATATGGCCTTCAGGAATATCGCAGACGGAAAATCCGGCGCGCCGCAGCAGATCGGCGGGTTCAGCGACGATCTTCTGACCGTGCTGCAGGGAACAGGCCGCGTGATAGGCAATGCTGGGCGCATCAGGCGGCGCAGAGCCAGATTCCAGCAGGTCGCCCACCAGTTCGGAAACATCCTTTGCCTTGGCCGAGACATCGGCGGCGACAGCGGACCAATCGGGATCGTCTTTGAGGAGAAAGCCGTATTCCTTCAGTTGGGTACCGCAGCCAGAGGCATTCGCGATCACGGCATCGAAGGGGCCGGTCTTGTTCCAGGCCGCAATATTGGCGCGAGCTGAGGCCAGCGCGTTGTCGTGGTCGCCCATGTGCAGGACGAGCGAACCGCAACACCCCCCGTCTGGAGCAACAACGACTTCACAGCCCAGCCGGGTCAGCAGACGGATGGTCGCCTCGTTGACCTGGGGTGTCAGAACCTGTTGGGCACAGCCGTTCAACAGCACGACACGTTTGCGGGTCTCGCCCTGGGCGGGATGAACCCCAGGTTTGTCCGACCACGATGGTTCGGGAATGCGGCGCGGTGCAAGACGCACCATGGCACCGAGCTGTTTGGGCAGCAGGCCACTCAAGGGCCGCGCCAGCAGGGCGCCGATCAGGGAAAGGCGGAAGAGTCCGGGATTGGGCACGGTGCGCGCGATGAGACCGCGCACGAAGCGCTCCATCCAGGGGCGCTGGCGGGTTTCTGCAATGTGGGCGCGGGCATGATCGACCAGATGCATGTAGTTCACACCCGACGGGCACGTGGTCATGCAGGAAAGACAAGATAGGCAGCGATCAACATGGCGGGTAGTCGTTGCGTCAGCAGGGCGCCCCTCCTCCAGCATGTCCTTGATCATGTAGATACGCCCGCGGGGGCTGTCGCGCTCGTCACCGAGGAGCAGATAGGTCGGGCAGGTCGCAAGACAGAAGCCGCAATGCACGCAGGCCTTGAGGATGCGTTCAGCTTCCTTGATGTGCGGATCAGCCAATCGAACCAGGTCGAAGCGGGTTTCCATGATCAGGCTCCCTGGACCATACGGCCGGGATTGAGAATGCCATTGGGGTCAAAGCCATCCTTGATGCGCTGACTCAAACCGTCCCGGGTGGCGGGCTGAGGGTGAAACACGCCAATGGCGCTCTTCAGAACTTCAGGGGCACGCACCAGGGTGGCATGACCACCAGCGCTTTCAGAAAGGGTGCGGACCTGATGGGCGTGTTCGTTATCTTCACCTGAAGATGCCCAGATAAGGCCGCCGCCCCAGTCGAGATAACCCTCGATACCCAGGTCACCAAGTGCATCCAACACGGCACCACCTGAAGCCGGAGCAACCGAGAGACGCCAGAGCACGGAATCGCCACTGGAGAACGGGGTTGCGTCACGCACCTCCTGCCAGAGGGCGCCGGAGTTGTGGCCGTGCAGTTCCTCGATGTCACCGAACGCGGAAAGGAGATCACGCAGCGCGGTGTTGCGCACACTCACGGAAACGGGCGGGCCTTCGATACGGATAGCCGTAACAGAGGCCCCTGCCCCTGCGACATAACTGACACGCGACCGCGCAGCGATCGGGGCAGGCAGAAACGCCGCGGCAGAGACTTCGTGTGGACTGGACAGCGCAGCGGTCATGGCAAGGCAGGCATCAGCGGCGTCTTGCCCGGCGATCAAAACGGTACGGGTCTTTTCAGGCGCCGGCAGCACCTTGATCGAAATCTGTGTGAGTACGCCGAGCGTGCCCCAGGAGCCGCACATGAGCTTGGTGAGATCATATCCACTCACGTTCTTGACCACGCGCCCGCCGGCCTTGATCAACTCGCCTCTGCCCGTGGCAACCTGAACACCCAGGGTGTGATCACGCGCCGCACCGGTTTGAACGCGACGCGGGCCTGAAAGATTGCCCGCGACAATGCCGCCCAGCGTGGCGCGCTCTGCCTGTGCACCATAAAGCGGGCCCAGATCAGGCGGCTCGAAGGCCAGTTGCTGGTTGGACTGGCGCAGGAGTGCTTCGATTTCCGAAATCGGTGTCGCCGCACGGGCCGTGAGGACCAGTTCGGCCGGCTCATATTCGACAATTCCCGACAGGCCCGAGAGATCGAGGCTGTGCGAAGCTGCAACGGGATGGCCAAAGCCGCGTTTTGTCCCGTTGCCCACGATTTCGAGAGGCTTCTGCTCAGAAACCGCCCAGGCCAGCAGGTCGCGCGTGTCGTCTGCGGTCTGTGGTCTAAGGATTTCGGTCATGCAGACAGACTCAGAAACGCGGGAGGTCGGGGAACGGCACCTTCCCGTGGTGCACATGCATGTGGCCCAGTTCAGCGCAACGGTGCAGCAGAGGGAAAACCTTGCCGGGATTGAGCAGGCCGTCGGGATCAAAGGCGCACTTGATGCGCTGCTGCTGCTTCATGTCGTCTTCTGTGAACATGACACCCATGAGGTCGCGTTTCTCGACGCCGATGCCGTGTTCGCCGCTCAGGACACCACCCACTTCGACGCAAAGACGCAGAATGTCGGCGGCAAGCGCTTCGGTCGTTTCGAGGTCACCGGGTTTTCCGGCATCGTACATAATGAGCGGGTGCAGGTTGCCGTCGCCAGCATGGAAGACGTTGACGACGCCCAGGCCGTGCTGCTTGGAGAGCTCACCCATACGCGTGAGGACTTCAGAGAGCCTGCCACGCGGGATCGTACCATCGATGCAGTAGTAATCAGGCGAGATCTTGCCGACTGCGGGAAACGCGGACTTTCGCCCAAGCCAGAAGCGCTGGCGTTCATCCTCGCTGGTTGCGCGCCGGATCGTTGTGGCGCCGCAGTCACGGGCAATCTCTTCGACCCGGTCGGAGAGTTCATCAACTTCTGCGCTGGGCCCATCAAGCTCGCAGATCAGCAGGGCTTCGACGTCGAGCGGGTAGCCGGCCTTGCAGTAGTCCTCGGTGGCGTGGACGGCGGGCTTGTCCATCATTTCCAGGCCGGCAGGGATGATCCCGGCGGCAATGATGCGCGCGACGCAGTCGCCGGCCGACTGCAGATCGCCAAAGCCCAGGAGTTGAGCACCCACGGTGGCCGGCTTGGGCAGGATACGGACCGTGACCTCGGTGATGACGCCCAGCAGGCCTTCCGAGCCGGTCAGGATGCCGAGCAGGTCGTAGCCGTCGGAATCCATGTGTTTGCCGCCCAGACGGACGACATCGCCGTTCATCAGGACGATTTCGAGGCCGAGCAGGTTGTTGGTCGTCACGCCGTATTTCAGGCAATGCACGCCACCGGAGTTCTCCGCAACGTTGCCGCCGATGGAGCAGGCGATCTGGCTGGACGGATCGGGCGCGTAATAGAAGCCCGCGGCCGAAACGGCCTGCGAGATCGCAAGGTTGGTGACGCCGGGCTGTACCGTGACGCAGCGGTTGGCGTAGTCGATATCGAGAATGCGGTTGAACTTTCCCAGGCCCACGAATGACGCCGTCTTCCAGCGGCAAGGCGCCCCCCGGACAGGCCGGTGCCGGAGCCGCGCGGGTACGACCTTGACCTGATTGGCGTGGCAGAGGCGCACGACATCCGCGACCTGGTCGGTGTTTTCCGGCAGCAACGACGGCCAGAGGCAGGGTGCGGTAGGCCGACAGGGCATCACATTCGTAGGCCTTGAGCCCGACCGAATCGGCAATCAGATTGTCTGCAGGGAATGCAGCCGGCCAGCGCAGCCAAGAAAGGCGTCACGGCCTTCCAGGACGGCCTGATCAGGCTTTGGCATCGAGATGGTCATGGGCGGCGGACTCCCGTGAGGACAAGGGGAACCAGCATCATGGCAGCCACCAGAAACGTCAACGCCGGGGACGTGCCCCGGCGCAGAAAACAGCCGACGCGAGGCGCCGGCAGCAACAAATCAGCCCTGACGCGCCTTGAAGCGGGGGGTTCTGCTTGTTGATGACGTAGACGCGGCCCTTGCGGCGCACGGCACGGCATTGCATGTGGCGCTTCTTGAGCGAGCGCAGTGAATTGGCGATCTTCATGGTCGATCCTCGGGTGATGCCGACCACGTGGCCTGCATTTCGGGAAGGCGCGGACCATACTTTCCCGGCACCGGCCCGTCAACGGCTGTCAGCCATAGCGAATAGCTAAAATTTCAAGCTCCAGATCACCAGCGGGCCGACGCCAGGTCACGACATCACCGACCATCGCGCCCTTGAGCGCGCGCGCCAGCGGGCTGACCCAGCTTACCATGCCAGATTCAACGTCGGACTGGTCCTCACCGACGATCCGCCAGGTCCGCTTTTTGCCTTCCTCGTTCCTCACTTCAACAGAGGCCCCAAAGTCGACGGTATCAGCAGGCTGTTCGGCAGGGTCGACCTCGACAGCATGGCCCAGGCGACCTTCGACATAGCGCAGGTCGCGTTTGACATGAGCAAGTTTGCTCTTGTCGGAGATGTCATCCTTGTTGGCAGCAAGAGCATCCCGCTCGGCCTTCAGGCGCTCGGCCCATGACTTCAGGTCAGCCAGCCCTTCGGGCGTGACAAGGTTGGGAATCGGCTGCTGCGGGAGTTCGGGCAGATCATCTTCGACCTGATCGCCATCGGGTTCCCTGACAAAGGCTCTGCTCATGACATGATCCTCATATGATACGCCTGACACGACAGGCATTTCCCTTATCTTCCATATGGTGATCCTGTTTCATCGAGCCAAGTTTCACATTGATTCAGCGCAAACTTGCTGGTGAACCCTCGCTCAGACGAGGCGGCCAGTTGGCGGTTTGCCCGCAAGATGTTCCTGGATGGGGTCGAACATGTCAGCAAGCTCCTGCCATGCATCATCGGGCGCACCGCCTGCAACATGGGGGGTCAGCAGCACGTTTGCTCCCTTTCGCGCAGCCAGAACCAGGGGGTTGGAGGCTTCGATGGGCTCGACCGCAAAGGTATCGAGCGCAGCGCCAGCCAGACGCCCAGTCAGGACGGCCTGTGCCAGTGCAGGTTCGTCAATCACACCGCCACTACCGGCTGAAACCAGCAGGGCGCCGGGTTTCATGCGCGCCAGGAACGACGCGTTCACGGACGCCAGGGTTTGCGGGGTGAAGGGCAACAGGCAGACAAGGACATCAGACTGTGCTGCCAGGTCGTCCCGGGGACAGAACCTGATGCCAAGCCGGGTTTCTGCCTGCTCAGGAAGACGTTTGCGGCGGTGGTAGAGAATGTTGCAGCGCCAGCCCGCCAGACGCCGGGCGAGTTCCGCGCCGATTTCACCGAACCCCAGGATGCCGATGGTTCTGTCGTGCAGGCCATAGAGCCGTTCCTGACGCGACCAGTTGAAGGCAAAGGTATTCTCATCGGTAGCGTGGCGTTCGGCCCAGTCATCAGCGGCCCGCGCGATTGCTTCGGTTTCCATCAGGCGCTTGAGCAAAGCCAGAATCTGCAGCATGAGATGTTCGGCAACCCGCATCGCACCTTCCTGTCCGCGCTGACACACGATGATGTTGCGCCGGGCCGCCTCGTCAAAATCAATGTCATGAATCATGCTGCCAAGGCGCAGGACCATGGCGAGCTCAGGCGCTGCATCGAAGAGGTCGGCACCGATCTCGCCGCGTCGTTCAGAGATGAGATAGCGGGCATCGGCCAAAGCGGCGTGAAGTTGCACCGCGGCGGGTTCACGCAACATGGTGATTGCGAGGCTGTCGGGCGCCATCTGGAGAGCATTCTCCTGGTGCCGCGTCGACCTTTCAGTCGTGAAGACGACGGGAACGCTCACGGATCAGAAACGTTCCGGACGAAATGCATGGAGATCCAGACCGGGATCACGGCCCGAAATCAGGTCAGAGACCACCATGCCTGAGCGTGCGGCAAGCGAGAGGCCCAGATGCTGGTGGCCAAAATCGAACCAGACATTGGAAAAGCCCGAGGCCGGGCCCAATGCGGGCAGATAATCAGGCATGGTGGGGCGTCGGCCCATCCATTTGGTAACCTTGGTGGCGCCCGAGGGATCAAAATCGCGGAAGGCGGTACGGCCCTTCTCGTAAACAATGTCGGCGCGATCGTAGTTTGGCGCAGCATCCACGCCGGCCAGTTCGACGGTGCCGGCAAACCGCACACCTTCGTCCATCTGGTTGAGGCCATAATGGTCTTCGGCATGGATCAGCGGACGGGTGAGGCCCGTGTCAACGCCGTGCAACACGGTATGATAACCGCGCTCGGTATCGAGCAGAACCTTGAGTCCCATCATGGCTGCGACGCGATGCGACCAGGCACCTGCGGCAACCAGCAACCGGTCCACCTTGCGGTCACCGGCCGTGGTCTCGAGCTCGCTGACGCGCCCGGCGCCGTGACGCATGCCGGTCACCTCGGCAAGTTCAATCTTGCCGCCTTCAGCAACGAATTGATCGCCGATGGCACAGGTCAGCTTGTATGGGTTGGTCGTACTGTAGGATTCCGGAAAGTAGGTGGCATGGCGCAAGTCAGGTGAAAGACAGGGCTCCATCTGACGCAACTCTTCGGAAGCCAGATGTTGCGAATTGGCACCAAGGTTTTCCAGGAAGGCTCTGTCGTCAGCGCCACCTTCATAACCCTCATCGGTTTTGTAGATGACGAGAGTCCCGTTCTTGCGGATGAGGCGCTCGCCAGGAGTGCCTTTCGTCAAGGCCTCATATGAGGAGACGGTGCCATCGAGCAGGGCATACATGGCGCGCGCGTTGGACTCGCGAACCTCAGCGTTTGCGCTCTTCAGGAACGCCAGCATCCAGGGCAAAAGCGAAGGCATGTAACCCCACCGAATGGTGAGGTAGCGACGCCGGTCCATGAGCATTTTGGGGACATCGCGCAGAATGCCTGGATAAGGCAGCGGCATGGAACCATCGGTCTGGCAGATAACGCCGGCATTGCCGAATGAGCAGTTCTCGGCAACGCCGTCGCGATCAACGATGGTGACGTCATGACCGTCACGCAGCAGCGCCAAGCCGGCACATACGCCAACGATGCCCGCCCCGATAATGGTCACATGATGCTGATCAGCCATGGTCAAACACTGCCTCCAAATCCACTAAACCTGCCGGGGTGTTCTGAGCCCCGACGTTTCCCCGCCATCGACCGGGATGACGGCACCATTAACGTATGAGGCGGCATCGGAAAGCAACCACGAGACGACGTCGGCAATCTCGCCTGGCTGGCCGAATCGGGCTGCCGGGATGCGCAGCTCAAGCGGACGGCGCAGAGCCGGATCGCTGGAGATGCGTTCCATCATGCGGGTGTCGACCTGGCCGGGACAAACGACGTTGAAACGCACAGTTTCCCCGTATTCCAAGGCCAGGGCCTGCGTCATGCCAATGACGGCGGCCTTGGATGCACAATAGATCGCAAGCCCCTCTTCGCCCCGCAGGCCGGCGACCGACGCGATGTTGACCACCGAACCCTTCGCTGCAATCAGACCATCCAGCGCAAAACGCATGAACAGAAAGGCGCTGCGTGCGTTGACGTCGAGAACGGCATCCCAGTCTTCAATGCCAGACCGGGCAAAGGTCACCCGCCGTGATGTTCCAGCGTTGTTGACCAGCCCCATGATGGCACCATTGCCCAGCTCCAGTGCCTTGTCGACGATCGTGCGGCAATCGGTTTCACGGGAAACATCACCGGCCACGAAGATCGTTCCGGGTAGTGCTGTGGAAAGTTCCGTGCCCGCATCATGGTCGCGGCCGGTAAAGAGGACAGGCAGCCCCTCACCTGCAAGCTTTTCAACGCAGGCACGGCCAATACCGTGCGTGCCGCCAGTCACCAGATACATGGAAATTCTCCTGTGTCGCCGCACAGGCCAGTGCAACGAGGGTCAGACGGCTTCGGTGCCGTAGTAGAGCGAAACCTTGTGGGTCGCCTCGGCAAAAAACAACCACCTCTCGACCAGTGTGCCGGCAAGACCTGAACCAGCGCTAAGGAGGATCAGGAAGGTGCCGAACCAAGAACCCAGAAGAATGCCGATGGTCAGGAGAAGAACCGGCGCCACAAACCCCAACAAAAGCACCAAACGGCGCAGCTTCAGGGCATGTTTGCGGGCAATCTTGAACGCCATTTCCTTCTGGAGATAGTTCTGAGCGCTGTTGGGCGATTCCAGAAGTCGCGCGGACTTTGCTCTCTGCGGCATGCCGATCGCACTTGCGATGGTGCTTTGTGGCGTTGCGCTGGCAGAAGCGCGCCACGCACCCATTTTCAGCAGTGCGGCACCAACCAGAGCCACCAGCGCCACAATCCCAGCCGCAGGCGCAACGTCGCTGCCGCCTGTGCTGACTGCGACAAAGGCACAGACGATCAGCGCGCCGCCGGCAAGACCGATGGCCAGGAAACACGGTGCCGTCCAGGCATTGTGCCACTGCGGAATGGTCCAGAGCGAACGGTAGATCATGGCGGTGCAGATGATGGTCACGACAGCACAAGCTGCTGTCACATAGCCCAGAATCTGAACATAGACCGGTGGCTCGTCGAAGGAGATAAGAGCGCCCGCGAACAGAACCGCAGGGATGTAGGTGATCAGCGCCATGACACCTTCACGCGAAAGCCAAGACGACCGCCATTGGGACAGCGCACGCCAGGCCCGTTCGGGGTGGCGCAGATGGAAGGTCGAACTGACCAGTCCCATGGCGACCAGAACCATCGCGATGACCGCAAAGACGCCGACCAGAACGGGCGGCAGGCGCAGGAGACCGAAACCATGAAGAAGGCCAAGCCAGATCAGGGCGCCATAACCCGCGCCTGAAAGGCTGGTGAACAGAACAATGGAAACTGCTGGATGCATCGCTTCAGTCCGATAATGCCTGGTCGAGCCAGGCCAGAAATCCGGTGGCACCACTGGTGTCTTCGGTCCGCGCGCGGGCAGGAGCAGAGGGCCGCTCGGGATGCCGGCTGCGCGGGGGCAGGTAACGATTGACCGGTTTGGCACCGCTTTCAGGCATCAACGCAACACCGTCGCGCGCGGCAACCAGCAGTGAGACTTCAGAGTTAGGATCACCAAGGTCGCCAAAATGGCGGGCAGAGGTCGGGCACGTCTTCACACAGGCAGGCACGCGATCGATTTCTTCAAGATCGTCGTTCTCGATGCGGTCAACACACAGCGTGCATTTCTTCATGGTTCCGGTGCCGTCGTCGAGCTCGCGCGCACCATAGGGACACGACCACGCGCACAGGCCACAACCGATGCACAGGTCTTCATCAACCAGGACAATGCCGTCCTTCTCACGCTTGTAGGAAGCGCCGGTCGGGCAGACGGGAACGCAGGGCGCATCGTCGCAATGAAGGCATGAACGCGGAAAATGGAGCGTAAAGCCGCCCTCTCCGTCATCAACCTCGAACGAATGGATACGGTTGAGCCAGGTACCGGTTGCTTCGGCGCCATAAGGCGTGATGTCGCTGAGCGGTGCGGCCGTCCCGGTCGAGTTCCAGGACTTGCAGGCCACGGCACAGGCATGACAGCCCACGCAGATATCAAGATCAATGACGAGGCCTAGTTTCTTCTCAGTGCTTGCGGGCAACATTGTCATGATTTTTCTCCCACAACAGATGCACCGTCCTTGAGCGTCACAAAGTGCGGCTCACTGACCGAGGGCCCCTGATCAGCACGGGTCACCTTGACCGTGAGATCATACCAGGCCGCCTGCCCTGTCACCGGATCAGAGTTCGAATAGCGGTAGCCGTCTTCGCGTGGCGGCAGCAGATCATCGATCAGATGGTTCAACAGAAACCCGTCCATGGCTTCTGCGGCATCAGCAGCCAGCGCCCAGGCGCCCGAGCGTTTACCGATGGCGTTCCAGGTCCAGATCGTATTGGGGTTCACGCCGTCGGTGATCGCGATGCGCGCCTTGATCTTGCCGTGACGGCTTTCGACCCAGGCCCATTCGTCCTCGGCAAGCCCTTCACGTTCTGCCACGGCACGACCGATATGGAGACGGTTCCAGCCGTGAATCTGACGCAGCCAGGAGTTCTGCGAACCCCAACTATGATACATCGCCATGGGGCGCTGGGTGATGGCGTGGAGCGGATAGGTTTCGCTTTCCTGCTCGAACGGCGGATACCAGAGCGGCAGGGGATCGAAATAGGTCTCGATGCGCTTGCGTTCGCTGTCGGGCGGTTGCTGCTTGCCATGGCCCTGGGCGGCCAGACGGAACTTCTGGAGTTCCTCACTGTAGATCTGCATGACGATGGGACTGGCGTTGTCGATCAGGCCCAGGCTCTTGGCTTCCTCGAGATAACCGGCGTTCGCGAACTTGAAGAACCGGTGCCCCTCACCCAGCTCATGACGCCAATGGCAACCATTGGCGATATAGGCATCGAGCTGGTCGGGATTGACTGCGCCCTTGCCGGCCTGGTCTCCGTCTTCGCCGCGGAAGCCCGCCAGCGAGCCGACATTGGGCTTGCGCAGGTGGTTGACGAGGTAATCGGAATAACCGCCGGGATATTTCGCCGAGCCGTCTTCTGCCGTGAGTCCCTGAAGCTCCAGACGATGGCCCAGTTCCAACAAGACATCCTGAAACGGGCGCACATTGCGGTCGGGCTCCACCACGGGCTGGCGGATGGCGTCCGCCATGGCGTCGGGGTCACTGATGGGACGATCCAACAGCGAGATGCAGTCCCAGCGCTCCAGATAGGTCGTATCGGGAAAGACCAGATCGGCATAGGCCACCATCTCGGACTGATAGGCGTCGGAATAGATGATGTGGGGAATCTTGTAATCGCCGGTTTCGGGATCGACATCGGTCAGCATGTCGAGGGTGCCCGGCGTGTTCATGGCCGAGTTCCAGGCCATGTTGGCCATGAACATGAAGAGCGTGTCGATCTTATAGGGATCACCCTTCCAGGCATTGGAAATGACACTGTGCATCATGCCGTGAATGGCAAGCGGCGCATCCCAGGAATAGGCCTTGTCGATACGCACCGCCGTACCGTCGTCTTCCAGCAACAGATCTTCGGGTCCGCCGGGGAAACCCAGCGGCATGCCGGGCATGGCCTGGCAGGAGACGATCTGGTCAGGCTTGCCGGTCGGCTTGGCAGGGCACGGGATATGGCGGGGGAATGGTGGCTTGTAGCGATGACCGCCGGGGGTATCCACACTGCCCAACAGCAACTGGAGAATGTGGATCGAGCGACAGGTGTGGAAGCCGTTGGAATGTGCCGAGATGCCGCGCATGGCATGCATGCTGACGGGGCGCCCGACCATGCGATCGTGTTTGCGGCCCCAGCTATCGGTCCAGGGCTGCTCGATCACGACTTCACGCTCGAAGGCGGCTTCTGCCAGTTCGTCGGCAATACGCCGGATGTCAGCAGCATCCATGCCTGTGCCTTCGGCCGCCTTTTCAGGCGTATAGGCATCATCCAGGCAACGCCGTGCGATGAGTTCGAAGGCCGGTACCGCCTTCCTGCCGTCAGGCAACGTCACTTCGCCTTTCATGGCGGGGGCGGCGTCCGGGTCATCAGACGGCACGGCCCTATCGCGCTTGCGATCCCAGACCAGAGGCGTTCCGTTGTCGTCGCGCGCGGCCAGGCCGTCATCAACAGCACCGGGATCCTGGATAATCAGCCAGGGCGCGTTCGTGTAGCGAATGAGATAATCGAGATCGACGCGCCCCGTGCGCAGCAACTCGTGGCAAATTGCCATGACGAGCTGGCCATCGGTGCCCGGCGTGATGCCGACCCATTCATCGGCAATCGCCGAATAACCCGTACGGACAGGATTGATCGAGAGGATCTTGACCCCGCGTTCCTTGAGCTTGCCCAGACCGATCTTGAGCGGGTTGCTGGCGTGATCTTCAGCCACACCAAACAGCACCAGATATTCGGTACGTTCCCAATCGGGCTCACCGAACTCCCAGAACGAACCGCCGGTGGTGTAAAGCCCGGCGGCTGCCATGTTGACGGAACAGAAGCCGCCATGGGCAGCGTAATTGGGCGTGCCGAACTGTGATGCCCACCAACCGGTGAAGGCCTGACTCTGATCCCTGCCGGTGAAGAGCGCCAGCTTGCGCGGATCGTCATCACGGATGGGCTTGAGCCAGGAAACCGCAAGATCGAGCGCTTCTTCCCAGGAGATCGGTTCAAAGGCGTTTTCACCACGTGCACCGACGCGTTTGAGCGGGGTCGTCAGGCGCGCAGGTGAGCGATGGCTCATCAAGCCGGCTGCGCCCTTTCCGCACAACACACCCTTGTTCACGGGGTGGTCGCGGTTGCCATCGATGTAAACCGGCTTGCCTTCCTTCTTGTGTACGCGGATGCCACAGCGGCAGGCGCACATATAGCAGGTCGTCGTGACGATCTCGTCGGCGACAGGTGGCATTTCGGCAATGCGGCGTTCCAGGCGGCGTTGGTCGTCCGACACAAAGGACTCCAGATCAAACAGTGCCGCGTTCACACTGAGGCAGGCATGGCTACAACGCTTGGCGGCGAAGAGCGCAGGTTGATCGGGGAAGCGCCTGGGTGCAAGCCCCTATGCCATGATGACCAACGGTTTCAGGGAATTTGGAAGGTCGTTTGGGGATCAAACGGCCAGCACGGCCGTATCAGGCGTTGGTAAGGACCCAGCCTGGTAACATCCGGGTGGGTTACACCGAGCCCGTCAACGGGAAGAAAGACGGATATCTTGCCCTTGAGTGCCTGCCGCACATGCAGAGTTAGGCCTTTGAAAACAACGGCTTGCATGACCCTGACGTCAAAGCCCAGGTGGTCGAACAGATCGATGTTCTCTGACACCAGACGCCGCTGCGTCACAATGACCAGGATGCCGCCGATATCGAGGACACCAATGAGACCAGCATGTGACATTCGGCTGGACCAGCCATCCTTTGGCACGGGCTGATCAGTCAGGAGGCGCACCCTCCCCCGGCAGGACAGCGGTTTCCCGTGAAACAGATCGGTTCTTGCACCAAGCGTGACATCCAGTTCAGCACCCAGGCCAACCTCTGCCATGCGATTGACGGTTTCAGGGTCAAACACCGTGGAAACGCCGCCCGATGTGATGCCGCCCTCAATCATGGCACGCAAAAGCTCCACTCCATCACAGGCGCCGCCCCCTGCGGGGTCATCGGCTTCATCAACCAGCGCAATCGTGCGCTGTTCTGACAGAGCACGCGCCACGCCATCAGCGGGTCGCACGAGCTCCATCAGGAATGCCTCGCGCATGTTCCAGGCTTCCCGGGCAAGATCAGCAGCAACCCTATGCGCCAGTTCCCGATCGCCGTTGGTGGTGCAAACCACGCTGAAACCTGCCTGCGACTGGTCCGAGCCATAGAAGCCGGCATGAATGGAGACATCGAGCACGCCCGGCAGGCATTCCTGCTCACGGCGCATCTGGTGCAGGTCGGCCATGGGCCCCTGATCGGTTGCCATGTTGATGGCAGGCAACAACATCGGCGCACGGATGCGTGCCTGAGCCGCTTTGAGCGTCCCCCGGCCCAGAGCATCGATAAATCCAGCCATCTCGTACCCACGCTCGGCACCATCACGATGTGGCTCCTCGTTGAAGGCCAGAGAGATATCGATGGCTTTGAGAAGCCTGTCGGTTGTGTCGGAATGAAGGTCCATCACGACGCTCAGGGGCACGCCAGGCCCGAGGACGCGCCGCAGGGAAGCCGCGATCGCGCCTTCCGGATCATCGATGACGTCGGGCCTGCCGTCCTCACTGACCGACATGCCGCCATGCAGGCTCAGCAAGACCCCATCCGGTTTATGCTGTTCTGCGGCCCGCACCAGGTCGGCAAGAAGGGTATCGAAAAAGGCTGCGTCGACCGGTCCGGAAGGCGGAGCCGAAGCGGCAAATACGGGGATGAGCTGATGACCATGCTGTTGCAGGCCGTCGATCATGCCACCCAACACCGTTCCCTTGCCGCGATGGGCTTCGATGACAGCATCGCCATAGATCAGTTCGCTCTGCTCGAACCGATTGCGACCCGTTACCGGCGTGGCAAAGCTGTTGCTTTCATGGGCGAATTCAGCAAGCAGAACACGCATGCCGAGGCCTAGAGCACAACGCGATGGGCAGGAATCCGGACCGTTACGGTGGTACCCTCCCCCGGCTCGCTCTGGAGCTCAAGCGTGCCGCCGTGCAGTTCCGCAAAGGTGCGCGTCAGAGACAGCCCCAGGCCGGTGCCTTCCTGTGCTCGCCCGGGTCCGGCGAGTTGCACGAAAGGTTCAAATGCGAGCGGAATATCCTTCTCAACGATGCCAATTCCGTTATCACGGACCGAGAAACAGGCGCGGCCCTCATCATCAATTTGTGCATCGATGATGACCTGGCCATTTTTGTTGGAGAATTTCACGGCATTGGAGATGAGGTTGAGTGCGATCTGACGGAAGCGCCGCGCATCACCCAGTAACCGGATACGCCCTTCTTCAAGTTCGTTGACCACGACCACCTGACTTGATTCTGCGCGCAGAGCGATTAGGCGAATACTGTCGGTGGCGATGTGGAAGAGGTCGATGATTTCCTCTTCGATCTCCATTTTGCCTGACTCAGCCTTGGCGACATCAAGGATATCCTCGATGAGGCGCAAAAGAAGATGCGCGCTGTCGTTGATGTCACGCAGATAGCCGCGATAACGCTCGGTGCCGATGGGCCCGAACATCTCGCGCAACATGATGTCGGAGAAACCGATGACGGCATTGAGCGGCGTGCGCAATTCGTGGCTCATGTTGGCCAGAAACTCTGATTTTGCGAGGCTCGAGGCTTCCACTGCAAGGCGTGCAACTTCAAGATCCTGTTCAGCAAGCCTGCGTTCGCTGATGTCCTGAACGGTGCCTTCGTAATAGAGAATCTGGCCCGCGTCGTCGCGCACGACCCAGGCATTCTCGGAGATCCAGAGCCGCTTGCGAGTTTTGTGCGCGAAGATTTCAGATTCGAAACTGTCGACACGCCCGTCACGATCAAGGACCTCCTTGAACGCATCGCGGCGATAAGGATCAACATACCATTCCGCAGCAATGTCGTTCACGGCATCAAGCTGTTCCTGCTCGGTCGAATAACCATTGAGGTGCGCCAACGCCGGGTTGGCGCACAACTGCCTGCCATCCGGCGATGACCGATAGATGCCGATGTTGGCATTCTCGAAGATGTCGCGATAGCTGCCGCCGGCTTCATCCAGCGCTTCCTGAAGCCTGACGATTTCATTGATATCAACCGATGTGCCCACGAAGTAGAGCGTGTTTCCATCCTCGTCACGGATCGGCATGGCAGCTTCACTGCACCAGCTTTCCGTGCCGTCACGGCGGCGAATCCGCGCCACAAAATTTCTGACATGACCGTCACGCTCGATCAACGCGAGGAAGCGCTGCCGGGCGGTGGGATCAACATAGATCTGGGCTGCAACGTCATCGATAGCGTCGATAAACTCCTGCGGGCTCGCATATCCGGCCATGTCAGCGACCTTCTGGTTGGCACGTAGCAAGCGACCATCCGTCGAGGTCTGATAGATGCCGACACCGGCATATTCGAAAATCTGCTGGAAGATATCTCCACGACCATCGGTGGCGGGCACGTCATTCATTGCGATCACGCAACATCTGACGCGCCATGGGAACTTCGATGAAGGTTGCCGAGGCACCCTGTGCGGCCTGCTCCAATGCTTCTCTTACCTCTGCCGCTTGCCCCTGCACCAGGTGGTATTGGGCAAGGTAGAAATAGGCGGCGGGGTCATGATCAGCTTCTTCCAGGAAGGTGTGAGCCGGGAGATCTCCGCTGAACAGATCCAGCGCAAGATCCAGCAACCAGTCGCGATTCGAACTCTGTTTTTGAGTCTGATCAAGAACATGAGTGGCGGTCTTGCCATCCATGGAAAGGGACAACCACTGACCGACAAGAGCCTGTGAATTTGCGTTGTCGAAGCGCCCGGCCTTTTCAAAATAGGCGGCAGCCGTTGCATAGTCCCGGCTGCGGTACGCGAACCATCCAGCCAACAGATCTGCATGGTAACGATCGGTGCTGTCACCCGCCGTCTCTAACGCCATCCGCGAGCTCTCTTCGGCGCTGACCGCATTGCCAAGGAACAACTGACAAAAGGATTGCGCCCAATAGGCATAAGAATAGTTGGGTGCGAGGTCGTTTACCGTGTTGAAATCGACGATCGCAGATCCGCAATCGTCGAGGTTCCAGGACGCATAACCGCGAATGACATAACCGTAATAATCGTCCGGCCAACGATCGACATAGGTCGTAGCGTGTTCAAGAGCTTCGGGCCAGTTATCCGAGCCAGAGGCATCGCGGAACCTTTGATCGATCTCTTCAGACGTTTCCGGCGTTTCACTGAATTCGGGCAGTTGGTCTGCAAGAATCTCGGGAGCTCCGGCAATCAAGGCACTACCCTGATCAGAGTTGAGGAAAAGACCTCCTCCGATCATCAGCATTCCGATGACGAGGCCAACGTAAAGCCAGCCTGAGCCTCCCCCACGCTGAACCACGTCACGCTTGTCCGCTGGCCAAGCCTTCTTGAGTTCCATGCCCCGAACGTGCCCCCTTACCGCATCAGAACTTACGCTATCAGCCCCTGACAAAGAAATCAGCGTTCGAGGGCGCCAGAGGCGGGCGTTCAAGAATGATGTCGGCGGCTTTCTCACCGATCATCATGGAGGGCGCGTTGAGGTTTCCGCTGGTGATGCTGGGCATGATGGAACTGTCGACCACACGCAGCCCGTCGATGCCGCGGACCCGGCATTGCGGATCAACCACGGCCATGGGGTCGGTGCCCATCTTGCAGGTTCCCGAAGGGTGATAGGCGCTTTCTGCGGTTTCGCGGATCAACTGATCGATCTGGGTATCGCTCCTGGCCGATGCCCAGGGGTCTTCGGCTCCGGCACGGAAGGGATCGAAGGCAGATTGCGACGCAATGTCGCGGGCCTGATGGACACAAGCCCGCAGGTCTTCGAGGTCACGGGAATCATCTAGAAAGTTGAAATCGATCAGGGGACGTTCGGACGGATCAGCCGAGGCCAGGCGCACGGTGCCACGGCTGTGTTCGCGCAGGGTACCAACACACATGCAGAATCCACCATGTGTCGTGCTGGCACCCCAGCCATCAAGCAGAAACGGGAAGAAATGGTACTGGATATCGGGATGCGGCATGTCAGGCGTCGAGCGTGTGAAGGCGCCGACCTCGACCTGGTTGGAGGCACAGACCCCGTCCCTGGAGAGGAACCAGCGCGCACCGGCCATGACCTTGGGAACAGGACGGGCGTAGCGGTTGCGCGAATGCGCGATATCGCCGCCCCACTGAACATGCACTTCAAGGTGATCCTGCAGGTTACCGCCGACGCCGGGAAGGTCATGGATGACCGAGATACCATGTTGACGCAGATGATCGGCTGGCCCAATGCCCGAGAGCATCAGCAGATGAGGTGAGGAAAAGGCGCTGGCAGCAACAATGACCTCGCGTTCGGCACGCAGGACTTGCGTTCCGGTACCAGCCTTGATCTCGACACCGACCGCACGTTTGCCTTCCATCACGATGCGCTGCGCCACGACCTTGGTCCTGACGGTCAGGTTGGGACGGTTGCGGGCGGGGTTGATGTAGGCATGGGCCGTGCTGGCGCGCACGCCCTTGTCGACATTCATGTCGTAGGGACCAAAGCCTTCCTGCTGGAAACCGTTGACGTCTTCGGTACGCAGATAACCTGCCTCGACACCGGCTTCGACAAAGGCCCGGTTCAGGGGATCGGCGATGGGCAGGCTTTGTGTTGCCACGGGTCCAGAACCGCCACGCCAGGCATTCTCGCCACGGCTGTTGGTTTCACACCGTTTGAAATAGGGCAGCACGTCGGCGTAGGACCAGCCCGTTGCCCCCTGCTCTGCCCAGCGTTCGTAATCAAGCGCGTGGCCGCGAATATAGGCCATGCCGTTGATCGCCGAAGAGCCACCCAGGCCCTTGCCGCGCGGTTGATAAATCTTGCGGTTGGCAAGGTTCTTCTGGGGCACGGACTCATAAGACCAGTTCCACTTGCCGCCCAGAAAATGCATGCCGAACGCAGCCGGCATCCTGATCGACCAGTGGTTGGATTCACCGCCGGCCTCGAGCAGGAGAACGCGGATATCAGGCTCTTCGGTCAAACGGGCAGCCAGCGAACCGCCGCCGGAGCCCGCACCAATGATGATGTAGTCGTAGTCAGCCACATCCTTGCCCTCCACAGCACGGCGGTATCAGACCACATCCTGATTGGTGGCACCAAACACGCTGCATTGCCTATGTGTTCGACGTGGGCCGTCGGGGTTTGCCGATTTCCGTGCATGGGTAACACGTGAGCTTAGAGCCTCAGCGTTTCTGGTCGCTCCATTCGGTGTCGTAGATGCCCTGGATGTCGGCCTCGTCGCGGACGTATTCGCGTGAGGCGTCGCGGCCGGGATTCCAGTCCCAGGCTGCACGTTTGCCTTTTGCCAGAGCCTTATGGAGAAACAACCTTCGCTGCTGGCTTTCCAGCACCTTCTCCCTGAACGCCTTGGGGTCCCACTGGCGCAGAACCTCGGCCAGAAGTTCGGCTTCGATCTCCTTGACAGCGTCCGTCCCTGCCAGGTTCGTGAGTTCATCGGGATCGGCTTCGAGATCAAAGAGTACCGGCGGATCCTCCTCGCCATAGAGGTATTTCCAGCGGCCGCGTTTGACCATCATCAGGGGGAATTCAGAGCCTTCACCGCAGTATTCACTGTAGGCAACATCGGGCCAGCCTTGGGTGCTGCCACCGGCAAGGCCGGTCATGCTGTTACCGTCAATCTGGCTGACCAATTCGGGCATGGTGCCATCACCGGCCCATTCCAGGAAGGTCGGGAAGAGATCCAGCAGAGAGACATTCTCTTTCAAACGGCGCGGTTGATACATGCCGGGCGCATGGACGATCATGGGCACACGCACGGACCATTCGTGGAAGCTCATCTTGAACCACATGCCGCGCTCACCCAGCATGTCGCCGTGGTCGGCAGCCAGCACGATGATGGTGTTGTCCTTTTCGCCAATCGCCTCGAGGGTATCGAGAACGCGCCCGACCCGGTCGTCCAGCCAGGACATCACGGCATAGTAGGCACGGCGTGCGCGACGGACATCGGCAGGTCCAACCTCATCCATGTGACGGCCGGTCGTGTAGTAGAGCCGCCGGCTGTGGGCGTCGCGTTCCTCGAGCGGAATGTCACCGACCCGGGGATCGTCGATCTCGTCATCGCTGTACTGGTCCCAGTGGCTGGGCGGGGCCAGATAGGGGTCGTGGGGCGAGATGAAGCTGGTTGCCAGGAAGAACGGCTTGCCATCCCCACGGTCGGCATGGTCGTGGAGCCAACGGCAGGCTTCGACCGTGACTTCCTCGTCATAGTTCGTGTTGACGCTGCGCCGCCACGGACCGGCATCGAGCACCGCGCGCATGGAGTGATACCAGGGCACCCAATAGGTCGCGCCCAGCGACCAATCCGTGACCCAGGAAAAATCGGAGGGATAAACGTCGGTGGTGACGCGGTCCTCGAAACCGTGGAGCTGATCGGCGCCGATGAAGTGCATCTTGCCCGAAAGGCAGGTGTGATAATCCATGTCGCGCAGGTAATGCGCGAAGGTCGGGATTTCAGACGGGAACTCGTTGGCGTTGTCGTAGGAACCAATTTTGCTGGGCATCCTGCCTGACATCAGGCTGAACCGGGCCGGGGCGCAGATCGGGTAATTGCAATAGGCGTTCTCGAAGACGACGCCTTCGCCCGCCAGGCGTTCGATGTTGGGTGTGCGGCAGACCCCACCGCCATAGGGTTTAAGCACCTGAGGCGCCAGTTGATCCATCATGAGATAGAGAATGTTGGGTTTCTTGGCCATGGTGCCCCCATTGCTGATCCGCACGTCTGGTAACGCGACGCGCCATCAGAATAAACTGCCCGGAAACAACACGAGTGTCACAATGAAGCTGCCAGATAGCCTGTGGGCGACAAGCGCCACACCACCC
The DNA here is from genome assembly GCA_943787175.1 of uncultured Alphaproteobacteria bacterium. Taxonomy (GTDB): domain Bacteria; phylum Pseudomonadota; class Alphaproteobacteria; order SP197; family SP197; genus SP197. The sequence goes on along the minus strand of CALSLK010000028.1, from coordinate 5,575 downwards.
GCCGACACACCGGCCCTGACCGGAAAACATGGTGCTGATGTCGTGGTGATCGGGGGCGGCTTCACAGGCCTGTCTACAGCACTGCATCTGGCTGAAGCCGGGAAATCGGTGATGGTTCTGGAGGCCGGTGAACCAGGATGGGGCGCTTCGGGGCGCAATGGTGGTCAGGCCAATCCGGGCTGGCGCATGTTGCCGTCCGAGATTACGCAGAAGTATGGCCGCAATCGTGGACCCGCGGTGCTTGATATGCTGAACAAGGCCTGCGATGTCGCCTTCGACCTGATCGATCGGCACGCCATCGACTGTGACGCCGAGCGCCCCGGCTTTGTCCATGCCGGGTTTGGCCAGACCGGCAAGGCGTTCCTGGATGGCTGGATCAGGGAATGGGGCGAACTGGGCGTGAAGGTGGAGCGCCATGACCGTGCCAGCCTGAAAACCCTGATCGGCACCGATTTCTATCCCTTTGCCATGCGCGACCCACGCGGTGGCCACCTGCAGCCGCTGTCCTTTGCCCGTGGCCTGGCACGCACCGCCATTTCCAAGGGTGCCACCGTCCACGGAAACAGCAAGGTCGATGCGATCCACGAAGCCGGCGCAGGGTGGCGTGTAACCACCGACGGCGGTGAGGTTGAAGCTGAACATGTCGTGATCTGCACCAACGCCTATTCAGACACGCTGTGGCCAAATCTGCGCAAGTCCGTCATTCCGGTGACGACCTTTGTTGCGGCAACGAAACCCCTGGACACAGACAGGTTGGCAACGATTCTGCCCGGTCGCCATGCGGTCGCAGAAACGCGGCGCGCGCTGCACTACTTCAAGCTGGATCGAGACAACCGCTTCGTAATTGGCGGGCGTGGCAACCTAACGAACCTCAAGGAACCAGGGTCGACCGAGCACCTGAAGAGAACCGCACGCGAGATCTTTCCCGCACTTGAGGGCATGGAATGGGAATACGGGTGGGGCGGCCAGGTTGCCGTGACGCCAGACCATACGCCCCGCCTCTTCAAACTGGCCAACAACGTGCATGCGGCGCTGGGCTTTAACGGGCGTGGCGTGGCGATGTGCACCATGTTTGGCACCCAGCTGACCCGCGCGGTTCTGGGAGAGGATACCGATATGCCAATTGAACCCATCGATATCGTGCCCAACCACGCCTTCCGACAGCTGGGCATCACATGGCATCTGGCAACCAGCGGCCTGCTTGACCGGCGCGATGTTGCCGACACCACGGCAGCACTTGCCTGAACGGTCGAATCAGTCTGCGGTGTTATCGGGCGGAAGATAGGTCCGAGCCGCCATCTCCTTGACCCAGCCGCGGAACGCAGCAACCGCAGGCCGTTCGAGTGCCTGGGGAACGCAGACAAAGTAGACGCGGCAATCCAGCTGGAGCGTGAGGTCGAAGGGTGCGATTAGTCTTCCCCAGGCAAGGTCATCGATCACCAGCGCGCGTGGCATGAGGGCAACGCCCCGGCCCATGGCAGCGGCTTCCAGTGCCATCACCGCTACGTCAAAATGGGGACCGCGCGAAACATCCACCCCCTCGACACCCGCGGCCTTCAGCCACATGGACCAATCAGGCACCGCACCCATGTAGCCCCAGCTTTCATCGTGCAGGAGCGTGTGGTGAGAAAGATCCTCGGGTTTGCGCAGAGGATGTTCGCCTTTCAGCAGCGAAGGATTGCAGACCGGAGTCATGTAATCCTGGGAAAGCGCCTCGGCATGCAGGCCCTCGTAATTCCCCGCGCCATAGCGCAAGGCGATGTCGGCTTTCTGCTGATGCAGGTCGATGACGTTGGAGGAACTGGAAAGATGCACATCGAGATCGGGATAGGAATCCTGAAACGCCTGGAGGTTGGGAAGCAGCCACTTTGCCGCAAGCGTCGGGTCGGCAGTGATGACCAGACGTGATTCATTATCGAGCATCGACAGGCGCGACACGGAATATTCCAGCGTTGAAAGCCCCTCGGCCAGCCCCGGCAGGAGCAGGTGGCCAGCCGCCGTGAGTTCAAGAGCGCGATGGCGGCGGCGGAACAACTCATGGCCCAGGCGTTCCTCGAGGCCGCGCACCTGATGGCTGACCGCAGCCGCGGTCACACTGAGTTCTTCGGCCGCCCTGCTGAAGCTCAGCTGGCGTCCGGCCGCTTCAAAGGCCCGCAGGGCATTGAGGGGAAGATTGGCAATGGACATGGCACGATCTTACACGAGAAAAACTATCGCGAAAGCTTAGAACATCTCCTTTGAACATTTGGGCCGGAAACCCTAAATCTCCTATCAGACAACGACGCACAGCGTCACAACAAGAAGGAGCAAGCGCATGAACACCATTCTCGATCAAGGAATCCTCGGTCACCCGACCTCGCAGCGCACCTATTGGAGCTCCAGCGTCAATATGAACGCAGCCCGTCCGGTGCCGGCCTCACGCAGCCACGCCCACGGTGATTTTGGCAAGTCCGTCAGCGCCATCTGGAGCTCACTGACAAAAGGCTGATCTCAAACACAAGACATCAAGAAGAAGGAGCAAGCACATGAACACAATTCTCGATCAAAGCATCCTCGGTCACCCGACCTCGCAGCGCGCCTATTGGGGCTCCAGCGTCAACATGAACGCAGCCCGTCCGGTGCCTGCCTCACGCAGCAATGCACATGGTGACTTCGGCAAGTCCGTCAGTGCCATCTGGAACTCGCTGACAAAGGGCTGATCACAGACACAAGGCATCCGGGGCGGTTCAGAAATGAGCCGCCCCTTTACTTTTGAGCGATGTCAGTCCTGGTGTCTGAACCCGATTGCCAGGGCGGGCATTGAACAGCCTCAAGAACGTCGTTTCCAGGATGCTCCAGCGCTGGATCGCGAACAGCTCTGTGGGCCCATGCGGCAAGGTTGTCGGCAGCGGCAAGCCGATCCGGCGTCATTGTCTGGCAGGCAGGTGGTGATGTGCGCCAGGTATCCCAGGCTGAGGAATCAGCGCGAAGAAGCCACAACACATCACGGACAAGGTTTACCTCTATAAACCAGAGTTCCCTGATTTCGCCTTTACCCCAGACCGCGCAGTCCTCATCGCTGCGTACACGTCGCCAGGCATCAACGCCCGAGACGAAACAATCAGCCGGAAGATCGGTGGTATCAAACCCGATGGAGAGGTGGCTGCAATGAGCGCCATCGAGTTGAGCATCGATACGTGCCCACCGGCGCTCCTCTTCAACCCAGCACTCGCACACCCAATGGTCTTCCATCTGACCCGGCGTGAAGTACGACGCAAAGCCACAACGGACACGGGCCGCCATTCCCTGCTCGCGCAAAAGGGACGTCAACAGCAAGGCAAAGTCACGGCACGTGCCAACCTCACGGTCGTGAACGTTGCGGGCCTGTGATAACGGCGATGGATCGAGAGAAAGCACAGCGTCAAGCCGTGTCGTGACCGGCTGGGTCACCCGCGAGCGTTCAAGAAAGCCGTCCGGCGGAATTCCATAAAGAAGCCCGCCGTAATGGTCATGCAGCAGCAGGCCCTGCACGGCTTCACAGAGGCCAGCAACGTCATCACCGCACGACGCCATGGCGTATCTGTGCGCACCGGGATGCGACATGGCGTCATGTTTTGAAAAGTCGACAGCTTCACCAGACATGACCAACCCTGACAGTCAGTGGCCCTGATGGCTAGTCGTCTGCCGTGGCTCCGCCTTCAGCCTTGCGACGGTCGATGAAGCCGGTGAGTTCCTCATGGATTGCAGGATCCATGGCGGGCTTCTCGTATTCTTCCAGCAACTGCTTGTAGACCAGGTGGGCGCGTTGTGTGGCATCGCGCGCACCGTCCTGTTCCCAGGTTTCGAAGTTGCGCCAGTCTGACAGCACGGGTTCGTAGAACGCGGTTTCGTAACGATCCAGGGTGTGCTGTGTGCCAAAGAAGTGTCCACCGGGGCCAACATCGGCCATGGCATCCACGGCCAGTTCCGATTCCGAAAAATCGACGGGTTCCAGCGACTTCATGAGGGTCTGGACCATTTCAAGGTCAATCACGATCTTCTCGAAGGAAGCGCGCAAACCGCCTTCAAGCCAGCCAAAGCTGTGCATGATCATGTTGGTGTGACCCATGACCGTCGCCCAGAGCGACATGGCGCCTTCATAGGTCGCCTGGGCATCGGGCCAGTTCGACGCATTCACATTCGATGAGCGGTAAGGGAGTTTGTAACGGCGGGCCATCTGGCCACCCAGCAACACGGCTTTGACATATTCCGGCGTGCCGAAGGCAGGTGCGCCGGACTTCATATCGACGTTACTGGTGAAGCCTCCATATACCACAGGCGCACCGGGATTGACCGTCTGACAAAACGCGATCCCCGCCAGGGCTTCGGCATTCTGCTGGGTCAGCGCGCCAGCGATTGAGACCGGTGCCATGGCGCCAGCCAGTGTGAAGGGCGTCACCACGATGGGCTGATTGCGCCGTGCCATTTCGATCATGCCAAGCAACATGGGGATATCGAGCTGGAGCGGTGAGTTACAATTGACTACGGTCCAGAGGCTGGGCTCCCGCGACAGGGTCTCTTCATCGATGCCGCGCGCGATGCGCACCATTTCGATGGCATCGAGAATCTTGCGGCGACCCAGCGAATAGCCGAACGCGATTTTGTCGGTGATCAGAAGCTGTTCGCCAACGATGTCGAGATATCGGACATTGGGCGGCACATCCATGGGCTCCAACATGGGGGTACAGCCATGCACGGCATTGATCACTTGAGCCAGGCGCAGCAGATCACGATAGTCCTTCAGGTTGCCGCTGCGGCGGCCACCTTCGATATCGGAAATGTTGGGATTGCCCGCGACGGGCAGGAAGTTGATGTGGTTGCCCCCGAACACGCGGCTGCGATCAGGGTTGCGCGCATGCAGGGTCCATTCAGCGGGAGCCCTGGCCACGGTTTCCTCGATGAAGCCGCGATCAAAGCGAACCCGCTCCTCTCCGTCCGTGACCGCAACACCGGCAGCTTTCAGGATGTCGCGCGCCTCGGGCAGCAGGAAGTTGATGCCGATCTCTTCGAGAACACGCAGTGAGGCATCGTGCACGGCTTCGACTTCATCAGCGCTGGCGATCTCGATTGGCGGCAGCCGGTTGCGGACCACGGTCCATGGAAGCTGGGAAACCTTGCGTGGACCACTGCCCGCAGCGCCTTTGCGTTTGCCAGCCGCCTGACGTCCTGCTCGCCTTGCCATCGTCATGACCTCTCATGTGAAGTTGCATCATGCGTCTGTTCGCAGGTTCAGACCAAATTGATGATTCAAGGCAGCTTCATGAAACTCGTTCATGAACCCTGCCTATGACCTGCCAACCAATCGGCCAGGCCAGTAGCCGCTAGAACCGCCGGATGATCGGGCGCATCACCGCTCCTGGTGACGACGGACCAGGCACAGCGCAAACCTTCAGACGTCAAGGGTACGGCGACCATGGGGTAGCGCGCGCATAGGTCACGCGCGAGCCACCCCGAAGCAATCGAGAAACCCAGCCCACCAGAAACCAAGGCAGCCATGGCTTCAGGAGAAGATGTGCGTTGATAGCGATCCGGCATGCCCTTGCCGTGCCGGAAGAAC
>CALSLK010000027.1 GCA_943787175.1 uncultured Alphaproteobacteria bacterium | reverse complement strand
CGGCTACTCCTACAATCAGCACCAGAACCGCGCTGATGAGATGAAAATGCAAGCCCATGTGACGTTCCGATCCCCATTCGGAAACCAGTCTGCACCAGCATAGGCAGCCTGCAAAGAAAGCTTAGCCGATCGCGCTCATGATCTGGGTCAGCCAGCCCATCAGGATGGCGCTGCCCAGACCCAGGGCCAGATAGAGCACAAAGACCTTGCGCCGAACGACGGCAAAGACCGCCATGGCGGTGGGCAGGCTGGTGACTTCACCGCCGATCAGGAAGGCGATGGCTGCACCTTTCTCCATTCCCAGTTCCAGCAGGCCGTCGATCACGGGGATGGCGGCATAGCCGTTAAGGTAGGTTGGGATGCCGACCAGTGCAGCCAGTGGAACGGTCCACCATTCGCCACTGCCCAGCAGGTGGGCGGCCTGATCGGCAGGTACCCATGCCAGGAGCAGGCTTTGCAGGACAAACGCCAGGGTCAGCCATTTCGCCATGAAGATCGCGATGGAGCGGGCCTGGGTCAGGAACCCGCTGCGCCGGGCTGGGTCGCGCCAGAACGCCAGCATGACGGGACGGTCGCTGTCGATACCGCAACCGGTGCCGTACACCGTGCCCAGCTTGTCGAAGGGAATGTCGGGGCGAAGGGGCTCGCGAACCCAGGAGAACCTAAGCAGAGCCAGGGTGATGAACCCGGCCATCAGTCCAGAGAAGATCGCTGTCATGGCGCGTGTCAGCGCAAACGGAAGGTCGATGATGCCCACGGTCAGCAGAAACATCTCAGGGTCGATCAGGGGAGAGCCGACCCAGAACGCCATGACGGGCGCCAGAGGCACGCCTGCACCCAGCAGGCCTGCGACCAGGGGCACGACACTGACCGAACAGAACGGAGAGAGCGCACCGAAAACACCCGCCAGAAGCACGGCCACCGTGGCGCGTTTCCGCAAGACTTCAGCCAGCGGTTTGTCGAGCGCCGTTGCGGCAATCGATGCCGAGAGTGCGCAGGAGAAGAGGATGAACGGTGCCGTCCACAGCCAGCTTTCACCCAGAAAGATCAGGGTCTCGCCGAATTGTGAAAGATCGAACGCCAGGACGCCCAGCAGGAGAATTCCACTGGCCGCCCAGACTTTGTCGATGCGGGCGAGGACCGAGGGTGCCGCCTGTTCTGCAAGTGCCATGTCAGCGAGCGTAGCGTTCGAAGGGGCCGCGCGAAAGCAGCAGGATGGGGTCGCTGTGGATGTCGGCACCCTCAATCTCGTTCATGCCGATGTCGCGCTTCATGTGGCTATCGAGACCGGCAACCTGTTGCAGGGCCTGGCGGTGGTTTTTTGGATGCGCAGAAAATCAAACATTTCTTGATACTCCAGCTTTCTGTGAGGCGGCCTCGCGTGCCGTCTTTGTCTTCGATTGCTTGCAATATCGCGATGAATAGCGATATGAGCAATCGAGAAGGTTTTCTCCTGATTGTTAGGAAAACTAAAGATGCCCCAGCGGCTTCCATCCCTATCTTCCCTGCGTGCCTTCGAAGCAGCAGCACGCCATATGAGCCTGAGCCGGGCGGCTGAAGAGCTGCATGTCACGCCAGCTGCCGTCAGCCATCAGGTCAAGGCGGTAGAGGATGACCTCGGAATCAGGTTGTTTGATCGCGAGAACCGGCGCCTGACGCCAACCCAGGAGGCCCGTGCCGGCCTGACCGAACTGCGCCGCGGCTTTGAACTTCTCACCGAAGGCGTGCGCCGTATCCGCGACAGCCAGGCAAACCCCATGCTGCGTGTGACCTCCGAGCCGACCTTCGCCGGTAGCTGGCTTGTCCCGCGTCTGGCCAAATTTCGTCAGGATTGCCCGGATCTCGATGTCATGATTGATGCCTCCGACCGGCTCATCAATTTTGAACGCGAGGCCATCGATATCGGTATCCGCTGGGGCGGGGGTAACTACGCCGGATTGGCGTCCGAGCAGTTGTTCGAGGATGAGGAAGTTTTCCCGGTCTGCCACCCCAAACTGTTGACTGGCAAACATCCGCTCCGACAGCCACAGGACCTCATTCACCACACGCTCGTGCATCTCGATTGGCCGCAGGGGCAGGGGGAATGGGCCGACTGGCAGGACTGGCTGGAAAAGGCCGGCGTGAGTGACGTTGACGCCAACCGCGGCCTCCATTTTACCGTGCACAGCAACGCTATCCGTGCAGCCCTCGATCAGCAGGGTGTGGTTCTGGCCACCTCATCCCTGGTCAGCGAAGACCTCGCCTCGGGCGCACTCGTGCGGCCCTTCAATGTAAACCTGCCAACCAACACCCAGATGTATCTGGTCTACCGCCCCGACCGTGCCGAAGAACCCGCCATCAAGGCCTTCCGCGACTGGATTCAAAAGGAAGCCGACGCGGACGCAAGCACTTGGCATCCCGGGGAAAATCATGAAGATCTTCTTTGACGTCGATGGCGTGTTGATCGACGGATGGCACGTTGATCCTGCCCTACGGAAACCCTGGGACGCAGACCTCAAGGAAGACCTGGGCATTGATCGGGCCGCGCTCGAGCAAGCATTGTTCAGTCCTCCGCCGGATGGGTCAGATGCGCCCATGCTCACCTGTATCAAGGGATGTCTCGACCTGAAGGAAGCGCTTGCTCCAATTCTTCGTGCCTTGGGATACCACGAACCCGTCGACAGATTTCTCGCCTACTGGTTCGAAAAGGATTCGAAGATCAACACGGCAGTGCTCGATGTCGTCGACCTCCTGAAGAAGAAGGAGAATGTGAACCTCTACATCGCCACCGGACAGGAACACCGTCGTGCCGCCTATCTCTGGCACGATCTAGGATTCAGCAAACGGTTCGAAGAGATGTTCTACAGTGCTGACCTTGGTCTGGCCAAGGACAGCGCGGCGTTCTTCCGGGAAATCAACCGCAGACTTGCCATCTCTAGCGATGAACATCCGTTGTTCTTTGATGATCGGCAAAACGTCGTTGATGCCGCACGTGAAGCGGGATGGGATGCTCATGTTTTCCGTCACGCCACAGACCTGACAGACAATTCCAGAATTGCGGCGTTGCTCAAAAGCCGCTGACCTAAACCCGCGAAAACCGCGTCCGCAAGCCGCTGTTGCCGGCTTTGGTCATGGGGAACTGCCCTTCTTCTAGGTACCGCGCGTGGCAGCGTTTCATGGCTTTGGGATCGAGGGTCACGCCCAGGCCCGGCCCGGTTGGCACCGGCACGACGCCATTCTTGGGCACCGGCGTGCCTTCATTGCAGACATCATCGCCATACCAACGGAACAGCGTCTGGCTGGGTTCGCGTATGTGTTCCATGGCTGCAGAGACCTGGAGATAGGCGGCACTGGCCACGCTCGTCTCGCCGCTGTGGAAGCGGAAGCCGATGTTGAACTGCTCGCAGGCCCGGACAAACGCCACCGTGCGTGCAATGCCGCCCATCTCAACCAGATTGGTCACGATGGTGTCGGGGCATTTCAGTTCCACAGCGCGCGGCAGGTCTACAATGTGGGTCGAAAAGCTGGCGCGGGTAAACGGCCGCAACAGCGCCATCTCCTCATAGGTTTCGACCGGTTCTTCGTAGTAATGGATGTCGTAGTCATCCATGCGCGCGATGGCATGACGCGCGGTCTGCACCGTCCAGCCGCCGTTGGCATCGACCTTCAACATCCGGTCACCAATTGCTTCACGGATCAGACTGATCATCCTGACTTCGGTATCGAGATCGACCGTGGCGACCTTGCCTTCGAAACTGGTTGCGCCGTGCTCGTCCACCATGCGCCCGCAATAATCGGCAACTTCCTCGGGCGTTTGTTCACCCTGTTCGGTGGTGCCGGGCAGGCGGAAGCCGAAATACTCCGACAGCGCAATCTCGGTGCGCACCGCGCCACCCAACAGGACATGGAGCGGCACGCCTTCGATCTTGCCGCGCGCATCCCACAGCGCCATCTCGATGCCGCCAAAGACGCGGTTCAGGCCAACGACATTGCCCCAGGGCGTGTACTTGATCCCGGGCAGGCAGAGCCGTTCCGCCGAGGTGATCTCTCGGATGTCGAGGCCGATCAGAGCCTCGCCCATCTTCATCGCATCAGCCGCACGATCACCATCGGCAATTTCGCCCAGGCCCGTCACACCCTCATCGGTATCAACTTCAACAACCGTCTTGGTTAGCGACCGGATCGATCCATGGCTGAAAACATAGGCTGCGGTATAGGGAATGTTGACCGGTGTGGCCCGTACGGCGGTGATTTTCACGAGGCTTCTCCTAGCGTGACGTGTCCTGGCCGATGCGCACCAGCTGTTTGCCGAAGTTCTTGCCTTCCATCAGGCCGGCAAAGGCAGACGGTGCATTCTCCAGCCCCTCGACAACGTCCTCGCGGTACTTGATCCGGCCTTCCTGTACCCACCGGGTCAGGCGCGCGCGGCCGATCTCGTAGCGGTCGCGCCAATCGACCACAAGCAGGCCGCGCAGGGTGGCGCGCTTGACAAGGAAATGGCGCAGGTTGCGTGGGCCCATGGCCTGTTCGGTGTCGTTGTACTGCGCGATCTGACCGCAGATACCGACCCGTGCGCCCAACGCCATGTGCTCGAAGGCCGCATCGCTGATCGGGCCGCCGACATTGTCAAAATAGCAGTCAATCCCGCGTGGACAGGCCTCACGCAGGGCGGCACTCATGTCTGACGTCGTGCGATGGTTGATCGCGACATCAAATCCCAGTTCACTTGTGATGAAGTCGCACTTTTCCTCTGAACCCGCGATCCCGACCACGTGGCAGCCGGAAATTTTGGCGATCTGGCCCACGACACTGCCGACCGCACCGGATGCTGCATTGACCACCAGCGTATCGCCTGCCCGTGGTGTCAGAACTTCCAGGGTCCCGAAATAGGCGGTGAGTCCGGGCATGCCCAGCACGCCCAGGGATGTGGAGATCGGCGCAGCCGTGGGGTCCAGCTTGCGAATGTCGCGCGCATCGGCCACCCCATGGGTCTGCCAGCCGTTATGGGTGGCGACATAATCGCCTACTGCGAAGCGATCGCTGTTGGACGCCACGATTTCGCCTGCGATTTCGCCGACCATGACCTCACCAACCTTCTGGGGATCGGCATAACTGGGGCCGGGCCGCAGGCGACCGCGCATATAGGGATCAACAGAGAGATAGATCGCGCGCACCAGAACCTCGCCTGGTCCGGGCTCGCTGGCAGGCTCCTCGACAATTTCGAAATGCTCGGGCCCCGGCGCACCCTTGGGATACGCCTTCAGGATCATTTGGCGATTGGTGTTGGCGGTCATGGAACGAACCTCGACTGGTGTGACATGCTGAACGCATCACACACCATCCACCTCACCATGTCATCCCGGCTCATGGCCGGGATGAGACATGCAGTGTGGCGGGCGAAGTCAGCCCTTGGCCGTCACCTTGTTGAAGTGCTGCAGGAATCCCACCAGCGCTTCGTCGCGCAAGGTGCTGAGCTCTTCGGTTGTGCGATCGCCCTGCAAGCGGTCTGCGCCGGCTGCAAACTTCTCGATCAACTCGTCGGTGATCGGGGGCGAGGGCAGGCGGGTCCAGTCGTCTGACACGCTGGGGTCGAAATGTTTCATGAAGTGGCGCATGCCCCCTTCACCGCCGGCCAGGTGGAACAGCAGGCAGTAACCCATGATCGCCATGCGCGGGCCAAAGCCATAGATGATCGATTCATCGATCTGCTCGGGCGTCGCCTCATCGGCATCGACCATGTAGACAATTTCATTCCACATCGCCTGCTGCAGCCGGTCGGCGATATGACCCAGAACCTCGCGATCCATCTTCAGCGCATGTTTGCCGGCCACGCGATAGAAGTCGCAGGCCCAGTCGACGGCTGACGGGTCGGTCTTCTTGCCGCCGACCACTTCGACCAGTGGCATCAGATACGGCGGATTGAAAGGATGGCCCAGCACCATGCGGCTGGGGTTGCCTGACTTGGACTGGATATCGGACATCAGCAGGCCAGACGTCGAAGAGGCAATGACGACATCGTTGGGCATGGCCGCATCCATGGCGGCATACATGTCCTGCTTGATGTCCATGCGTTCTGGCCCGCTCTCCTGCACGAAGTCGGCGCCGCCAACGGCGTCAGCCAGGTCGGTCGTGAAACGCACGCGGTCCCTGGATGCACCATCGGAAAGGCCCATGGCCTCCAGACTGGGCCAGGCGGAATCAATGATGCGGCGCATCTGGCCTTCGGCATCAGGATTGATGTCCTGAACAACCACGTCATAGCCTTTTGCCAGAAACCCTGCGGCCCAACCGGCGCCAATCACGCCGCCGCCGATGCAGGTAATGTTGCGAACGTCCTTCGGGTCGGGGCGGTTCATGGGCAGAAGTCCTTTGGCTGGAGGGAAATGAGTGCTGATTGCAGCAGACCCATGTTGTCATGGGTTTGCTGGCTTGAGCGCGACTGCGCGACGGCCCGGCCAGGGCCGAAACCCAAGTGAGCGCAGCGAGCGCCCGGCGATTGAGGGAACATGGGGCGAGCCAAGTTAGTGGTTCGCCTTATGATTTGAATCGTAGGCTGCTTCGTCGTCGGCCAGGGCGTTGGCACGCTCGCGTAGGGAGAACTTCTGGATCTTGCCGGTCGCAGTCTTGGGCAACGGGCCATAAACGATGGTTTTGGGCACCTTGAAGCGCGCCATGGTGTCGCGGCAGAACGTGATGATCTCGTTGGGATCCGTTGTTTCCTTACCGGGTTTTAGCGTGACAAAAGCACACGGTGTCTCGCCCCATGTCTCGTCATTGCGCGCCACCACGGCGGCTTCCATGACGGCGGGGTGTTTGAACAGCGCATTCTCGACTTCGATGGAGCTGATGTTCTCGCCCCCTGAGATGATGATGTCCTTGGACCGGTCCTTCACCTGGACATATCCATCGGGATAAACCACGCCCAGGTCACCGCTGTGGAACCAGCCACCGGCAAGGTCTTTGGCCGACTGCTCGGGGTTGGAAAGATAGCCCTTCATCACCGTGTTGCCGCGCATCATGATCTCGCCGATGGTCTCGCCGTCATGGGGTACCGGCTCCATGGTGTCGGGATCAGCCACCATGTACCCCGCTACCATCTGGTGGCGCAGTCCCTGGCGCGACATGGCAGTGGCCCGGTCATCAACCGTCATGGCGGGCCAGTCTTCCTGTTCGGCACAGATCAGTGCGGGGCCATAGGTCTCGGTCAGGCCATAGAGGTGCACAACCTTGAAGCCCATGTTCTCCATGCCTGCAATCACCGCGCTGGGCGGTGCAGCGCCGCCAGTCGCGATGGTCACGGTCTGGGGGAAGGTGCGTTTGTGATCGTCGGGTGCATTCAGGATCATGTTCAGTACGATCGGCGCGCCTGCCATGTGCGTGACGTCGTGCTCAGAAATCAGGCGGAAGATTTCCGCCGTATCGACCCTGCGCAACAGGACATGGGTTCCGGCAAAGGCGGTCACGCCCCAGGCATGGCACCAGCCGTTGCAATGAAACATCGGCAGGGTCCACAGATTCACGGTGGCACCGGTAAAACCCAGCATCATGCCGTTGCCGATGGCGTTCAGATGCGCCCCGCGGTGGTGATAAACCACACCCTTGGGATTGCCCGTGGTGCCTGATGTGTAGTTCAGCGCAATGGCGTTCCATTCATCAGCGGGCAGCACGGGCTCGTCTGATGCATCGCCGGTTTCCAGAAACGCCTCATAGGTCGTGTCACCAAAATCAACGCTGTTATCGGTGTCGGGATCGTCAATGGCAATGACATGGACAGGGCTGCCGTGCCGCTTGAGCGCATCGCGGATGATGTCGGTGAACTCCTGGTCGGCAAAAAGAACGCGCGTACCGGCATGTTCCAGCATGAACGCGATCGACGGCGCATCCAGGCGGAAATTGAGCGCATTGAGAACGCATCCGGCCATGGGCACACCAAAATGAGCCTCCAGGATCGCCGGGCCGTTTTGGGCCATGATCGCGACACTGTCGCCTTGCCCCACGCCATGGCGGCGCAGAGCACTGGCCAGCTTGCGGCACCGCTCGTGCATCTGCGCATAGGTCACGCTGCGATCACCATAGATCCAGGCCTTGCGCCCGGGATGGGCAAGGGCGGAGCGCAGCAGAAAATCGATCGGCGTCAGCGCAGCATGATTGGCCGCACTCTGGTCCAGATCCGTCTCAAACCGGTTGCCGGTTGTCTCACCCATAACGTACTCCTTTTGCCCTGCGCCTTCGTGGCGTCAAACCGGCTGGTCTGTCAATGGTTCGCGGCTTGGCGTCAGGCACTTCTTGGTCCCACCGCCCAGGCGTTCTACCCTGTCGCCACCCACCACCGGACCCACCTTTTGACCCAGAACGCCGCCACCAGCACCACTGCGCGTCACGGAACCAGCGGCATCGCCTGCATGGTGGTGGGTTGCTTTCTGGTCACGCTCAACGATGCCATCCTGAAATGGCTGACCGATAGTTACCCCGTCGGCCAGATCATGTTTGTGCGGAGCCTCTTTGTCTTCCTGCCCATCATCGGGCTTGCCCTGCACGAGGGCGGACTGGGGAACCTTCGCGTGCGCAATCTGCGTGGCCAGATGGTGCGCGCCGGTATCGTGGTCTGCGGCATGTTCCTGTTCGTGACCGGCATCAGCTTCATGCCGCTTGCCGATGCCCTGGCGATCTCCTTTGCCAGCCCATTCCTTGCCACAGCCCTTGCCGTGCCCATGCTGGGTGAAAAGGTCGGTTGGCGGCGCTGGTCTGCCGTCTGCGTCGGCATGATGGGCGTTGTCGTCATCATCCGCCCGACGGGTGAGGGGCTGGCCTGGGCCGCATTGCTGCCCCTGGGTGCCGCGCTGACCGGTGCCCTGCGCGATATCCTCACGCGCAAGCTCAGCGTTTCGGATTCCTCATCCTCCATCCTGCTTTTCACCACCACAGCCGTGATGCTTGCCGGCCTGGCCTCCTGTCTGGCTGATCCGGTGTTTGGTTGGTCGACGGTTGCCTGGCACGCCATGCCGCTCGAACACATCGGAATGCTTGCAGGTGCGGGCACCCTGTTGGCCGGTGCGCAATATCTCATGATCGAAGCCGTGCGCCGCTCGGAAATCGGCCTTGTCGCGCCCTTCAAGTACACCAGCATGGTCTGGGCCGTGCTCACCGGCTTCCTGATCTACGGCACCTTCCCGGATCAGTGGATCATCGCGGGCTCCATGCTTGTGGTCGCCAGCGGCATCTACATTCTCCAGCGCGAGCGCACGCTCAAGACAGACCGCAAGTCGATCCCCGACCGTCCGGATTCAGCGCCGCTGGGATGAGGTTGGTTTCGATTTCGCTGACCGCGCAACAGCGTCAGCGCCGAAGAGGCCACAAGAGAAACACCCTTCCGGCACGTTAGGCCGGAGGGGTGTTGAACTCATGCAATCGTTCTTCTTGATGCCGCTGCATCGCTCGGGACTGGCGAATCAACAACAGTGGTGGTCATTGGGTGTGGAGGAATAACCCGTAGCGGCCGCCCTGGTCGCTTCAGCGGCCATGACATTGTTGCCTGCAGCAGCGGTTTCCAGGTCTGGTGTCAGGTCCGTCAGTTCGTTGCCGCCAAGTTTGTGGGGTGGCTCAACCGCGGAGCCAACCAAATCGCTAAAGGATGTCCGCATGGGAATTTCTCCTCAATGACTTTGGATGATGGTTCGTCAGGCCTCATTGTGCCGTCAAGGCTGAAGCACATCCAGGAAAAACACCCCTCCGACACATGGTATCGAAGGGGTGTTGATCTCATTCGTTCAGCAGCCGCGCTGTGAAGGTTCTCTGACGGCACAGCACGCTTTGAACATTCAGGCGTCTACAAACAACAAAGGGTTCCCGGCCGGGAAATGGCAGTCTCACTGGCCTGGTGCGACAGGTCAGCCTGTGCCGCAGACACACAGGTGATGCCCATGGCCATGGCAGAAGCACGCGCCTCGCTGGCCGCGTGCACGGTATCCTGGGTATCAGTTATGTAGGGGCAAAACCGGGGTCCACCAGCAGTCAGGGTCGGGAAGTCGGCTTCCGATACCAGGGCTGGAGTCAGGTCCGCCAGCTCATCGCTGCCAAAGCAGTGGGGGGACGCGACGGTCGTACCGACAAGGTCGGTGAAGGATGCTTGCATGGGATATTTTCCAAAAGGTTGATGGTTTCTTTCGATCATTCAGAAACCAGAAAGATTCTCTCAACCGCAGAACACGGTTAAGGCATTTCTTTTCAGCCTGACCAAACAAGAGCATGGCTCTATCCAATGTGTCCAGATCAATCGAGCATCGATTATGGTCGATTACCAAAAACACCTTGCTATGTCGCCATATCCGGGGACCATCATGGATGGTTGTCGCGTGCGACGCTTTGGATGGTCTGCATACGACATTATCGGGTAGTCCTCGCAGAGGCCTGCCATGATGCTGAATTCTACTTTGCATGGGGTTGAACCCGGGAAATTCGGAACGACCCATCCTGCCGTGCCGATCCGGCACAAGTGTGGACGCCTGGATAGTCGCGACAACGATTGCGGTGGGCGGCAATCTGGCCTGAAATGACTACCGATTGGAAAGGGGAATCGATGGGACGCTGTAAGGGAAAACGGGCGCTGGTAACCGGAGGCGGCTCCGGGATCGGCGCTGCCACGGCCCGCCTGCTGGCGAGCGATGGCGCAATGGTCATGCTGGCCGACCGGGATGTCGATGCCGCGCGGTCCGTTGCATCGGAAATCGGTGAGGCCGCTCATGCCACGGAACTCCAGGTCACGGACCAGGCTTCCTGGGACAACGCCATCAAGGCGACGCTCGATGCCCTGGGCGGCTGGGACGTTCTTGTGAACTGTGCCGGCATCCTGCGGCGCGGTACCATCGAAAGCACGCCGTTGGACATGTGGCATGACGTCATCAACGTCAATCTCACTGGGACCTGGCGCGGTTGCCGGGCGGCCGTAGCGCATATGCGCGAAAACGGCGGTGGCGGGATCGTCAACCTGTCGTCGGTTTCCGGCCTGGTAGGTGATTCCGAACTTTGCGCCTACGACGCCAGCAAGGGCGGTGTGCGCCTGCTGACCAAGTCGATTGCCCATTACTGTACGGAAAACCAGCTCGGTATCCGTTGCAACTCCATCCATCCCGGTGTCATCCAGACGCCCATGGTCCACAACTACATCGCCGAGGCAGACGATCCTGAGAACGAACGCAAACTCTGGGACGCCTTCACACCAGAGGGCGTGAATGCCCAGGCAGAGGATGTGGCTGAACTCATTGCCTTTATCGCCAGTGACCCATCGCATCTGATCAACGGCGCGGAACTGGTGATCGACGGGGGAGCGATGGCGTCATGAGTGAAAGACTGAAGAACAAGGTGGCCCTGGTCACCGGTGCAGCGTCAGGCTTTGGTCGGCAAAGCGCCATCCGAATGGTCGAGCAGGGTGCACTCGTCTGCGTCACGGACGTCAACCTGAAAGGCGTCGAGGAAACCGCAGCCATGCTGGGGGGCAGGGGCTTTGCCCTGCATCACGACGTTGCCAGCCCCGAAGCCTGGGACACAGCCATGGGCGCCGTGCTGGACCGATACGGCAAGCTCGACATCCTGGTGAACAGTGCAGGCATCGGTGTCGAAT
This sequence comes from uncultured Alphaproteobacteria bacterium, assembly GCA_943787175.1. GTDB lineage: Bacteria > Pseudomonadota > Alphaproteobacteria > SP197 > SP197 > SP197. Next base: position 37,678 of record CALSLK010000027.1, on the reverse strand, counting down.
TCGACAACATCGGTGAATGCGATGACGCCATCTGGGATGCCGTGATGGATGCCAACCTGCACGGTACCTATCTGGGCTGCCGGGCGGCGATCGAGCCCATGAAACGCGCCGGTGGCGGTTCCATCATCAATCTGGCATCGGTCCTTGCCATTCGTGGTGAGGCCTATGCGCTGGCCTATTGCGCCAGCAAGGGGGCGGTGCGGCTGCTGACCAAATCCATCGCAGTCCATTGCGGCGAGCAGAAGAACAACATCCGCTGCAACGCGATTTGTCCGGGTTACATGCTCACACCCATGGTTCGGCGTTTCACGAGTGAGATAGGAGCCGAGGAGACGCAACGTATCTCCGACAAACACCCCATGGGACGCATGGGTGACTCTGACGATATCGCCCACATGGTGGTCTATCTCGCCAGCGATGAAGCAACCTTCGTCACCGGCGCCGATATGGTCGTCGATGGCGGTTACACCGCGAGTTAGTCCATGGATGATCGTTTGATTGCCGAAACGCGCGAGATCTGGAAGGCGCTTGAGCCTGATACGCGTGAAAAGATCGACTACATCTGGAGCAACCCCGAACTCCCCATGATGGAGTACAAGGCCGAAGCGGCCCTGTCGTCCTGGCTCGACAAACATGGCTTCACGGTTGAACGCGGTGTCTGTGGCCTACCCACGGCATTCCGCGCTGTGTGGTCGAACGGAGAGGGGCCAACCATCGGGTTCCTTGCCGAATACGATGCACTGCCGGGCCAAGGCAATCGGTTGGAGCCCAACCGCGCGCCGGATGGCAAACATGCCGGTCATGCCTGTGGTCACAACCTCATCGGAGGCGCCGATACCGGTGCTGCCATCACAGCGCGCCATGCCATGGAAGCACACGGCATCAAGGGCACCATCGTTGTGCTGGGAACACCGGCCGAAGAAATCCTGTGGGGCAAGATCGCCATGTTTCGGGATGGCGCGTTCGACGGTATTGATGTCCTGCTGACCAGCCATGGGGACTACCAGAACGGCGCACCATCACGCCCGTGCTTGTCCTGTGTCTCGTCCGAATTCGTTTTCCGTGGTGTCTCCAGCCATGGCGGGTCACGCCGTTCCCAGAACGCGCTGGACGCAGCAGAACTGATGATCCAGTCGGTCGAGCGTCTGCGCGCGCACCAGTTCAGCGATGCCATCATCGGCCATGTCATGCGTTTTGCCGGATTCATGCCGTCGATCACGCCTGATGAAGTGCGCCTCTGGATCACCGTGCGCAATGCTGATTTCGAGCGTGCTGAAGAGGTCTATAATCTCATCCTCCCGATCGCTCAGGATGCCGCGCGTTACACCGGCACTGACTTCCAGGAACAGTTCATCTCTGCCTCGCGCGGTTACCTTCCCAACGACACCATGGCCGAGCGTTTGCACGCCGCGATGGAGATCACCGGCCCGCCCGCCTGGGACGATGATGACCTGACTTTCATGCAGGACCTTTCGGAACATTGCCGTCCCGGCCAACCCTTCAATCTTGATATGACCACGGCCATTCATACCGAAGGCGTCGATCCCTACGGCCAGGATGATGGCGAAGCCAGCTGGTATATCCCGCTTGCCCGCGCCAACTGGGCCTATCCCACCGGCGTGCTGCTCCATAACTGGGCGGCCACGGCAAACTCTGGCCATGAATCACAAATGAAGGGCGGACTCTTTGCGGGCGAAGCCCTGGCGCTCACAGCCCTGGATCTCCTCACCGACCACACCGCGATTGCCGCGGCAAAGGCGGAATTGGCAGAACGTGTCGGTGGACGCGAACTCTCGCCGCCACGTGTTGGCGGGTTCGAGGTCATGACAAACAATCCCGAAACGTTCTGGGATTCGACGTGGGTCAGCACGGATAAGCTCGGCTGATGAGCAATCTTGCCCTTGATGCAGAGCCGATTCCCGTCACGATTCTAACCGGGTTTCTGGGCAGCGGAAAAACCACCCTGCTGCGCCATTTGCTGTCACATCCAGATATGGACGAGACCGCGGTCATCGTGAACGAGTTCGGTGAAGTCGGTCTTGACCACATGCTGCTGGAAACCAGCGAGGAGGACACGCTCCTGCTCGACAACGGGTGCCTGTGTTGCGGCCTGCGCGGCGATCTGGTTGATACGCTCCATTCCCTGCTGGAACGGCGCGAGCGCGGCGAGGTTCCGGCGTTCAAGCGCGTCATGATCGAGACAACCGGCCTGGCCGATCCCGTGCCCGTCATGCAGACCTTCCGCAGCGATCCCCTGCGGCTGTCTGTCTATGAACTGGCAAGTCTCGTGACCTGCTTCGATACCGTGAATGGTATCGCCACCCTGGAACACCATGCTGAAGCCGAACGTCAGCTCGCCATGGCAGACACGGTCGTCCTGACCAAGGGCGATCTTGGCAATTTGGATACGGCCCGTGCTGAAATCGTCCGCCGCAACGACCGCGCCATCCTGCGCGAGGCGCTGCAGGGTGAGATCGACCCCAGCCAGGTACTGGCAGGTCAGGCCCGCTTCGATCTGCCGGTTGCACATGAACCCCATGGCCACGACCACAGTCACAACCATCATGACCGCATTGTCTCCGTCGTCGTGCGCGGAAGTCAGGCACTGTCATGGGAACATGTGCGCATTGCCGTCGGCGAACTTGTCGAACAGCACGGCGATAAGCTCTTACGCGTGAAGGGGCTGCTTGCCGTGGAAGGCCAGGAAGGCCCGATCAGCGTGGATGGTGTCCAGCACCTGTTCCACAGGCCGCGCCCGCTCGACGCCTGGCCCGGGGATGATCAGACACCATTCCTGGTCGGCATTGCTGAAAGTGTGACAGAGGACGAGGTTCGCGCCTGGCTTCTGGAAGTTCTCGACCCCGCACAAGTCGCAGCCGCATAACGTCAGCTCGGCTTGTAGCTCGGTGGTTTGAACTTCAGCCAGAAGTTGGTGATCGGTCCGACTTCGCGACCCTCGTGATCAAAGCGGTCCTTGCGGGCAATCGCTGTCTTGACGATCTGCCCGCCGACCCAGCGGAACGGCTCGCCAGGAAAGGAGCGTGAGAGCGGGCTAACCAGGGGACAGCGTGTCCATTCATCGTCGAGGTCCTGAACCAGAGACGCAAGAATATGGCTGCCCAGTCGGGACGGCACGACACCAGAGCCTGAGTAGCCGTAACCAAAGACGATATCCCGACAGGTCGGCAGGCGACCAAAGATCGGCAGGCCGCTCATTGTGCGGTCAATGGGACCGCTCCATCGGCCCTGAATTTCGGCGTCGCGCAGGCTGGGATGGAAACCGGCCATGACATCACGAAACTCGTCGTCGGTGCGATAATGGCTTTTGGTACAGGCATCGAGATTGTCGCCATAGGGCAGCCTGCCACCTGACTTCGTCCACATGACGCGCCCGTCGGCTGTGGGACGGCAGGCTTCGATGAAGGTCTTTGAATCGGTGATTCCCGGCGCATCGCGAAATCCGATTTCTTCGAGTTTCTCAGGCATCGGGGCGGTCATCGCGGCGTCGGTGAACATGACCATGGCGGAGTGACGCAGTTCTGGAATGGAAAGGGACCAGCCATAAAGACCCAGCACGACCTTCTTGGCCGTCACCACGCCTTGTGGCGTTGTGACCGTTGGCGGCGACGTCCGGCCCAGCTTCGTCATTTCCGTTTTCTCGAAGATGCGCACGCCCTTTGACAGGGCGGCCTTGCGCAGACCACGAACCAGATGACCGGGATGCAGCAGAACACTGGCCGTATCAATCACGCCGCCATAGAGAGAATGACTGCCGGTGGCGTCGGCAAGCTGGTCATGATCAAGAAAGCGGTAGGTGTGAATCTGGTGCGATTCCATCAGCGCCATCATCTTGTCCCAGTGACCCGATTGCTTTTCGCAGGTCGCGACCCACAGCGTATTGGCGCTGTTGATCTGCGTGTCGATTTCGTGGTCGCGGCTGATTGCCTTGATGTCCTCGATGGCCTGGAGAGAGGCGTGGCCGATGCGCAGGGCTTCGCTCGTATCGCTCATCTTCTCGAGAAGCGGAAGCTGCAGCCACATCGGCAAGGCAAAGCCCGCATTCGCTCCGCTGCCACCTGCGCCGCAGATGTCACGCTCGATGATCGCGACATCGAGCGATGGGTCGCGGTTCTTCAGTTCGATTGCAGCCCAAAGCCCGGTATAGCCGCCGCCGACAATGGCGACGTCAACCTTCAGGTCACCATCAAGAGGCGTGATCTTTGTTTCTGTTTCGGCCGCCAGCGCATCGCTCAGCCAGACACTCTGCATGATGTTCGTCTCCCGTTGATGTCACGCTGGCATGAACCGCCAGTCCAGTCCACGTCACGGTTAGGCGCTTTCCCCCGCTGGTTTCCGGATCGTCAGCCGTGGCGTGATCATGCGCGTCCTTGGGGAAGCCGCGCTGACGTTCATGCCGACATGCTGCCCCTCGGGGAGCCTTCCGAAAGGCGGAAAGGGCCGCGCACCAAGGACGCCAAAGAGATCGTCATGAATCAACGTGTGGTTTCTAATGGAAGGCCAGACAAGGCTTGCCAGGAACTGCTGGTCGATCTGGCGATTGGGCACACTTACCTTGGCGACATGCGCCTCCATGAGACTCTTGATGCCCGTCAATTGGCCGCCCACGGCACCCCACATGCCTGCCAGCATGAGGTCGGTATGGCTCCACCAGTCGCGCATGAGGTGGAAGGCCTTGTCGGAGGCAAGCCAGTCATCCACGGCGACCCGTTCGCGCACGGTCAGTTTTGCATCGGCATCACGGAAGAGAACACGGTCGATGCCGGGATCGTCCGCGGCCAGAAACCGCCACAACAGCGACGCGTGGCGAACAGGCGGCGTGGGCATCAGGACGATCTGGGCACCCAGAGACCGCAATTGGGTCATCGCGCCCGATGGCACCGTACGGTCGCAATAGATGCGACATTGCCATGCCGGAAAAAGGTCGCGCGCAACATCGACATTGCCGGTCAGCGTGTCGAGATAGCGCGCGTCACTGCCCCAAAGACTGTAGGCAATGATGTTGCGCTCGGGCTTCGACGGGTCGTAGGGCAGGGCGCCTTTGTCGGATATCTGCCAATGGGGATCGGATGCCGAGACGATCCTATCCTTGAGGGTGAGGCTCTTGCCGCCTGCCTTGCGGGCTTCGTCATGGGCACCGATCCAACCAGCGGCACGGGCAAGACCATCCAGAGCAAAGACGTTGTCTGGATGGTCGGCGAGGATTGCACGATAGCGCCTGGCAGCCTCGGCAAAGTCCTTTGTCATCGAAGCGAGCGAGGCAAAGGTCAGGCGTGCGGGCAGAAAATCAGGGTGATCAGCAAGAAGGTCGGTAACCACTGTTCGGGAGGTATCCGTCCGGCCGGCATGGCGAAACAGATCCGCCAGATACATGCGGTCGTGCGGTGATGCGTCTGTCATGCCGCCGACCGCATCGATTGCCTTGTGCTGGGCTTTGGCAGCGAAGTCATAGCGACCGGCGCCACCGAACGCGACAGCGGCCAACCGCCACGCCACAGCCGGCTCGTCTGCATGGCGCGCAAGCTGGTCTAACGCCTTGTCGGCACCAGGTTTTCCGGCACAGATTTCAGCCGCGAGCTTGGTGATCGCCGCGCGGTTTTTCATGGTTCCTTCCGGCGATGCACACTGGCGTTCTGACCCACGTGATGGCCTGGCGGAAGTTCGCCGAACGGCGGAAACGGCCGCGCTTCGAAATTGCCGAAATAGGCGTCATGGGAAATGCAGGCCTGACGGATCGAGGGCCAGACAACCTCAGCCAGAAAAATTTGGTCAAGTTTGCGGTCGATGATGCTGTGGCGCGCCAGAAATTCGTTGATCCGTGTTTCCATGCCGGGAAGCAGGCCGCCCGTGCCTCCCCAGAGACCGGCAAGCATGAGGTCGGTGTGGCTGTACCAGTCACGCATCAAATGGAACGGCTTGCCACTTGCAAGCCAGTCATCGACCGCGACGCGCTCGCGCACGGTGAGCAGAGAGTCGGCATCGCGCACCAGATACCGTTTAACCTGAGGATCACCGGCAATCAGAAACCGCCAGAGCAGACCTTCCTTGCCCACATGCCGGTCGTTAACGGCGATCAGCTCAGCGCCGCCAGTCTGGAGCGCACTCAGTGAGTCAGCCGGCACGGTGTCGTCGTGGTAAATTCTGCAGGACCAGTTGGGATAGAGTTCCCGCGCCAGGCGCACATTGCGCGTCAGCGTATCGGTGTAGCGCGTGTCCTCGCCCCAGAGGCTGTAGGCGATGATGTGTGTCTTCGGAGAAGGATCACTGTCCGAAAGGCCCAGGGTGTCCGGAAGATCCCAGAGGACAGGCAGAACGCGTGTCGCCTCATCCTTGAGCGCAAGGGAACGGCGGCCCAGCGCGATGGCCTCTTCGTGCTCACCGAGAGATCCAAGGCAACGACCCAGGCCATCCATGGCGTTGAGATGTTCCGGCTTTGCAGCAAGGACATTGCGGTAGGCCTCGGCTGCTTCTGCCGTTTCGCCAGTTTGGGTCAGGGAATAGGCCAGATTCTCCCAACCGGGAACATAGTCGGGCCAGTGTCGGGTCACGCGCCGCGCGATCCTCACGGCACCCAGCGGGTCGCCCCGCATCAGGATCATCGCAACCAGCAGGTTCTCATCGTTGGCCTGACGGTTTTTCAGGCGCACGCCCGCGTTGACGCATTTGAGTTGTGTCTCGATTGCCGGCGCGAGAAGGCTGAAGTTCATCAGCGTCACCGCCACGCTGCGCCACGCCGTGACATCATCTGGATCCGGCACCAGACGGGTCATTGCGGCCTCGACGCCCTGCGGATCGTTGTCGCGATGGGCTTTTACCAGAAGGCGCAGGTCCTCGCGCCTGAGTGCTGCGTCGGGCTCGCTCACGCCTTGCGCGCTGGATCGACCGTGATGGGACCAGGGGCCGACGTCGTCGGATGCGGCGGATGATGTGCGAGATGTTCCTTGCGCTCCAGAAGCTCGTCTGGCGCTGCCATGCCCTTGGAAGTCACAAGACGCTCAGCAGCGGTGAGCCAGCGTTCGTAATAGTCGCTGCCGTCTTCAGCACCGTTGGTCCCGATTTCATCGATCAGGAGTTCCTTGAATTCATCCCAGACGTATTGGCCGTCCATGCACATGCGTGAAACCAGCGCAAAGATGCGCGCCTGCCATGGCTCCTTGAAGACCGGTCCGCTGCCGTCATCGGGCAACAGATCCAGGATTGCTTGTGGTGGGGCTGATACATTCTCGGTCATGGCATTTCCAGATAGCTGTCCCAGAGGTCCAGGATCACGGCGTCGCGCCTATGCGCCGCATTGCCCCACAGCTCTGATCCTTCAAAGCGCACGGCATAGCAATACTGGGGGCAATCGCCTTCGCCGCGTGCTTTGGTGTCAGCGAAGGCAAAGACGCCCTGGTTCCGGATGACCGTACCGGTGCGGCCCATGGCATAGCGGGGCAGACGTGTATGACCGCCGGGATGGTGATTGATCGTGCGGACCTGTTGGCCTTCGGCAAAGCGCGGCGCAGTGCCGTCGCCCTCACGGCGATGGGAATGTCCGTCCTCGATGATCTGGGCCAAACGCTCTGCGGTGAGTTTACCCATGGTCCTGCTCTTCGGCTGACAATTCTGCCATGCGTGCCTCGATCTCTGCCCGGCTCAGAGTTCCAGTCTCCTCAAGCAGTGTCTGGAGGGCCAACATCCATTTTTCGTAGTAGTTGGCGGTCAGATAGACATCGGCAGGCAGGCGCTCGATCGCGTGGCGCGATTGATCGCCGTTGGTTCCGATGCCCGCACCGGTGAAGAACTCGACGCCAAACGCGCGCCGTTCCCAGGGAGCATGGAAAACCGGCTCGTTTTCCTCCCGTTCCACGGGGCCGAAGCCGTGCATGCCGCCTATGTCGTGAATGCCATCCATCGTTTGGTCCTAATGTGCCGCGACGCCGATCATCCCATCACGGGAGACCAGATCGACCAACTCTTCTTCCGACTTTCCCGCTGCCGCATCCGGCGCCATGGGCAGCACCATGTAGCGGATCTCCGCACTGGAATCCCAGACGCGGACCTCGACGTTATCGGAAACATCCAGGCCAAACTCGGCCAGGACAGCGCGCGGTTCGCGCACGATGCGGGCACGGTAGGGCGGGCTTTTGTACCAGGTTGGCGGAAGACCAAGGACTGGCCACGGATAACAGGAGCACAACGTACAGACGATAACGTTGTGCACGTCTGCCGTGTTCTCCAGGACAACCATGTCTTCACCCTGCAGCCCGGAATAGCCCAACTCGGCGATGGCAGGAGAGGCGTCGGCCAGAAGGCGCGCCCTGTAATCGGCATCGGACCATGCGCGTGCAACCACGCGTGCCCCATTGCGAGGACCGACCTTGTTCTCGAAATAGTCGGCAACCAGGTCGATGGCGTTGGTTTCGACAATGCCCTTTTCGGTCAGCAACTGTTCCATCGCCTTGACCCGCAGGGCGATGTCGGATTCCGGTTCGTTGTGTTTGTGACCGCTCATGCGCCGGCTTTCACGGCTGCGACGTGACCGGCAAACGAGGGATCGTCCATTAGCGCCCTGCAGCGTGCATAGCGGGTTGTTGCGTATTCCCAGAAGTCCTCGGCCGGATTATCCGTGGCGTGCTGGATCAGCCCCCACAGAGTCCAGAGCAGGTCACACATGGCTTTGTACAGGATGAAACGACCATGCTCGGCAGGCGTTGCTGCCCGGCCCAAATAGGCCTCCAGCATTTCGCGCTCATGGTCGGGAGTGAAGCTGGCCTCGACAGAAAAATCACCCAGATCCCAGATGGGATCGTTCATGCCCGAATACTCCCAGTCGATAATCCACATTCGCTCACCGTTATCGAGCAGATTCTCGCACATGGGATCGCAGTGACATGCGGTTAGGGGCAATTCGTGAGCGTTGAGTGCTTCGCGCACAGATTCTGCATCGCGCACTCCTGCGTGGTAGCCGTCCGGGAATTCCGTGACGCCCAGTTTGCTCAGGTGTTCCAGGTAACCGTCGATCATGGAAAACAGATCAAAGCGGAACGAAAACGTCTCACCAGATTTGTGGAGTTTGCGGAACGCTTCTGCCGCACGTGTCGGCGCGCCGGGTAGGGACCGCAAGGCTTCGGGCGACATGGTGTCGAAGCCGTCCAGATAGGTGGTAACCATGATTCCGTCGTCGCCAAAGTGAAGCACCTCGGGGCTGACACCGGCCTGTGCGGCGGCAAGGGAATTGATCTTCTCGACGGCCCGGTCGATGTATTCCTCGGTTCCCTTGCCTGGAACCCGCAGGCAGTAGAGACCATCAGGACCTTCGATCCGGTAAACCATGTTGGTCAGCCCGCCCAGGCGCTCGATTGTGCCGTCGCGAACCTCAATGCCAGCCAGCAGTGGGACCCGCGCCATGGCGGCTGTGGCGGTGGTGATGTCTTCTTTTGTTGTCATGTCATGTTTCCCGCTTGCGCCCTGTTACGGCGGCCCAGCCCAGATACCCCGTTGCTGCAGCATCGCACCAATGATTGTAACGCTCGATGCTGTCTTCGACTTCTTCCAGTCCGGCGATGGCAACCAACTGATCCTTCTTTAGAATCATATCGTCACGGATGCGCTGAAATGACGGAAGGACATGGCGCGACCAGTCCTCGGCTGCAATCAGATCGAACCCGGCTTCGTCCAGCGCGGCGACATAATCCTCGAGTGACCAGAAGCCCGGCTTGGAAATCTCGGCCAGCAGCTCAGCGGTTTCGCCTTCAGGTTCGCCGACGATGGTAAGGTCCGTAATGGCAACGGTTCCGCCAGGCTTCACCACGCGGCCTGCCTCGGCCATGGCTGTGGCGCGTTGTGTCGAAAACAGAAGTGCGTCCTGACACCAGTAAACGTCGAAGCTGGCGTCGTCGTAGGCAAGTTCCTCGAAATTGGCGAACTCATAGGTAATCCTGTCGGCGCCGGGCTCGCCATCGGTCCACTCCGCAGCCGTCTCAAGTTGGCCCTTCGAGATGTTCGTAGCGGTTACATGACAGTCAAAGTCTCTGGCTAGAAGGCGAGCGGTGCCGCCGACGCCACAGGCCGTTTCCAGGACACGGCAGCCGCGTTGGATGTTGGCAAGCTCAGCCAGGCGCATGGTTGCCCTGACGGCTGCGGGGTAAAGCGCTTCATCTTCGCTTTCCAGTAGTCCGGGGTGGATCTGATCCCCCCAGACCTCAAGCATCGCGCGATACATTGGGGCGTCGTAGCGCGCCGTAATCTCAGCTTGAAAATCGTTGTCGCTCATGTGTGTCCAGGTTCTCGCGTGGCTGCGCATTGTGTTCAAGTGCGACAGACTTGGGAAGGGCCAACGCGCGCTACTTTTTCCACGCGAGAAGCCATTCTGCAGCCATGGCGGGGCGCTCGACGTGCTCGATTTCGATCCGGACATCAACGGCAATGATGGTGACCTCGCCGCGTTGGGTGACGCCTTGATCTGAGGTTCTGAAATGACCGCGAATGCGCGCCCCCAATGGAACGGGTTCAATCAGCCTGAGGCGGTTGAAGCCGTAGTTCAACGCGTACCCCTGATCCATGATCGCGCCTGACGATCCGGCCTTCATGGCGCCGGCCAACAGATGCGCAAGCAGTGACATTGTCAGGAAGCCGTGTGCGTGCGCTTGCCCGTCGATCTGCATGGGCACGGGATCAAGCGTCACATCAGCAAAGGTTTGATTCATGGCTTGATCGACGGTGAGCCAGTCTGAGATGCCAAGGTCGTATCCGGCCTGCAGCAGTTTCTGGGCAGGGCTCAACGCCATATCTCGTCCACGCGGTCATAGGCGCCAAATGTCAGGTCGCCACTGTCCCTGGTCAGCTTCGGTTTTGAGATCTTGTCGTTGCCTGCAGTCATCGGGAAGGCGTCGACATAGGCCAAATAACGCGGAATCTTGAAACCAGCGAGGTGTTCGGAGCAGTGCTGGAACACCTGTTGTGGGGGAGTGTCCTTTTGGGATCGACCCGGAACAAGTTGGATGTAGGCTTTAACCTCTTCGCCACGGACCCGATCAGGAACGGGAACAACGGCAGCCATTGCGACCCCTGACATCGCGTTCAGGCACGCCTCGACCTCTGCTGCTGAGATGTTCTCACCCGAACGCTTGACCATGTCCTTCATACGCCCGACGAGGTAGTAACCACCATCGTCATCGCGTCGCATCAGGTCGCCCGTCCTGAACCAATTTCCCTTGAAGCTCTCGCGGTTTGCCGCGGTTTTTCGATAGTAGCCGTGGAGGTGGCCCGGACCTGATGTCCAGGCTTCACCGACTTCCCCATCTGCAACATCGTTGCCCTGGTCATCGACGATGCGAATTTCACGCCAGGGGGCAGGGACACCCACGGAACCGCTTATCGCAAGATCGGGCCGGTCGACAGGGACGTAGAGACACAGGCCATTCTCTGTCATGGCATAGGAGTCTCTGCCGATGACATCGAAGCGTTTTTCCAGACGTTCAAGCCCGCCTTTCGGAAAGTACCAGGCGTGGACCCATTTCAGGCTGGCGCCCATCTTGGCAGGGATATCATCCATGATGTGGAGAGCGGGAACCGGAAAGGCGCAATAATCTATGGTGTAGCGATGTACCCATTCGAAGAACTTCGAGATGCTGGATCGGGCCGGGCAGTAGATGGTCGCGTTGGCAAGCAGCGAGGCGATGAAGATGGCATTGCCCTGAATGTAGAACATCGGCTCGTAGATCAGAACGTTTCGGGGTTTGTGGCCCCCTTGTGCGTGAAGCGCTCCAGCGGATATCTGCAACCAGTACCGGTGATCCAGCATGCAACCCTTCGGGAAGCCGGTGGTGCCGGATGTATAGAGAATGGCGATGACATCGTGCGCCGAAAGCTCTGATGGAGGCTCTGGCGGCAACGGATCCGCCGTTGCAAGCTCCTGCCATGCGACATGATGCTTGGGCACCTGTCCATCAGAGCGCACGATGATGTTTGAATCTGCCAATCGCTCGGTGCGCTGTTGCATGGCGTTCAGCGAGGCCAAACAGGTTTCATCAATAACCAGGAAATCGACGTCGGCGTCGTTCAGAGCGTAGTCGAGTTCACGACCTGTGAACTGCGGGTTGAGTTGTACCGAAACTGCGCCTAGCCATGCGATGGCAAGCCAGGTGACGGGAAACTCGATCACGTTGGGCAACATTAATGCGACGTGTGTGCCTTTGCGAACGCCACGATGTTGAAGGGCATGGGCAACCCGCCGGACCTGATCGTCCAGTTCGGCATAGGTCAGGGTCTTGTCGTGATCGAAAAACACAAACGCAGAGCGGTCGGGCGTACGCGCGACCGAGTTTCGCAGCATCTCGGGGATCGTCTTAGGCGTTGCGGCGCCCAGGTTTTGCGGATTTGGGGACGTGGAAGCCATTTTCTCGGAGCCAACGATTACATTCAGTCTACGACGCAAAGGTTGCCTGATGTATTACGCGGTGTCACGTGAGGCGGATCGTCTGGAAGCACCAGTGCCGGAATCAAACAGGGGGCTAACCGATGATCGGTTAACCCCCTGGAAATTGGCTCCGCGAGTAGGACTCGAACCTACGACCCGCTGGTTAACAGCCAGCTGCTCTACCAACTGAGCTATCGCGGATCAGTGGTGGAAATTCGGCTTATAGTTATGCACTCGATGCTCGTCAACGGGTTGTGGGGCTGTAAACCGCCTGATCGGTGACAACAAAATCGATGCGATGGTCCGTCAGGGCACGCAGGCACTGTTCCGGTGTATCGACGATGGGTTCCTCGTGCACGTTGAACGACGTGTTAATCAGCACGGGAAGACCGGTTTCGCGCTCAAACGCGGTCAGGATGTCGTGGTAGAGCGGATTGTCGGCACGCCGGATGATCTGGGGCCGCGCCGTGCCGTCGACATGGACAACGGCAGGGATACGGTCGCGCCATTCCGGGCGAACGGCGCAGGTGATCGTCATGAAGCGGCTGGCATAGGTATTGAGGTCGCTGACTTCAAAAACGTCACTGGCGCGTTCTTCGCTGATGACCGGGGCAAACGGCATGAACTCGCTGCGTTCAAGGCGTTCGTTGAGTTCGTCGTTGATGCGGTGATCGGCAGGGCTGCCCAGAATGGTGCGTGCGCCCAGGGCGCGGGGGCCAAACTCCATGCGCTGGCTGTAGATCGCGCCGGCCTGGCCATTGGTAATGCGCGCAATCGTTGCTGCCACGGGATCACCATCTTCGCGCTCGATGCCATGGCCACCGGCCAGCACAGCATCAATGCGGTCGGTATGATCACGGCCCAGATAGACGTTATCGAGGCGATGGCGCTCACCCAGCCAGGTTTCCATGCCATCGCGGTTCTGCAAGGCATCAAGGCAGGCACCCACACAAAGCCCATCATCGGCCATGGCTGGAAAGACAAAAACCTCTTCAACGCTGGTTTGTTCGGCAAGCAGACGGTTCAGGCGTACATTGGCAAAGACACCACCAGAAAGACCCAGACGGCGTGCACCGGTGCGCTGCAGCATCCGTTCAACCGAACGCAGGATCGTCTGTTCCAGCAGGGCCTGCACCGATGCAGCCATGTCTTCGCGGCTGTGTGTCTGTGCGAGTTCCATCACCAGCGTCTTCATGGCGCTGTAGGTGGCAAAGTCCGACAGGATTTCGCCGGTTTCTGTCACCATGAAGTGGTCTGACATGGCCTGAAGGGCAGAGGGTTCACCAAGCGCTGCAAGCCCGGTCAGCTTGCCTTCGTGGCGGTTCATTTTCCAGCCAAGGGCCTGGGTGCAGAAGCCGTACATCATGCCCAGGCTGTCGATGCGGTTGTCGGCCAGCATTTCCTGATCGTCGCCGAACAGGGTGTCGAGCTTGCCGTCACGGAACCCGCGCATGGAATACTGCACGTTATCGCCACCGCCATCGGCCGTGTAGAGCAGGGCGTCGTCCCAATCGGTATAGAACAGCGTCGGCAGGGCGTGTGAGAGGTGATGGTTGGCAAAATGCAACGGCGTGCCGGCCTTGAAACCGTAAATCTCGAGAAAGCGTTCGTGATCAATGATGGCATGCGGGTCCAGCGTGTGTGCCCGCGCCATTTCCAAGGCCATGAAGCGCAGCTTTTCACGCCCGATCATTTCCCGGATGCGGCCCTCGACGGCACGCCGGCCCCGGAAATGGGTAAAACAACTCTGGCGCAAGGCAGAACGGGTAGAAGCGATCATGCCGATATCACCGCGGCTGGCGCCAGCGATCGCCAGGACCTCATCGACACAGTCCTGGGGCACATCGCCGCGCCCGTCGCCCTTGCTGCGCGTCAGGCGTTCGCGCGAAACGGCAGCGACCAGCCGGTAGCCGTCAAACAGACAGGCTGAGGCGTCGTGATAGCCGGGATGAATGCCAAGGGTCAGCATGATGGTGTTGCAGCCAGGTTCAGGATGGCATCGCTTAGAGCATATCACCTCTGCATCGGATCGCTTTCGATCCGATGCAGAGGTGTGAAGATGCTCTTAATCTACAAGATAGAGCTGATTCACAAGATTGCTTAGACCCATTTGTTGAGCCCAAGCAATCTTGATCCGCTCTAACCCGGATTGGCGGCAGGGTCCATGGCCGCAATTCTGCCATCGCTGCGGTTTATGCAGCAGTGAGCAGAGGGGAGCAGCCATATGAAGCCGGATTTTGACCTCATCATCGTGGGTGGAAGCTTTGCTGGACTGGTCTGTGCCAGAACGGCAGCCATGCGTGGACTGAAGGTCGCCGTGATTGATCGCAAGCGTGATCCCGGTGCCCAGGTGCGGACCACGGGTATTCTCGTGAAAGAGGCGGCAGACGTCCTGGACCTACCGGCGGGCGTCTCGCGCAAGGTGCGGGGTGTGCGGATCTATGCGCCATCGGGGCGTCATCGTGATCTGGAATCGGATGGCTACTATTTCCTGGCAACTGACACACCAGCACTCCTGCGCTGGCTGGCACTGGATGCGTCGCTGGCAGGTGCCAGGTTGCTTTACGGCGCGCGTTGGCAGGGTGCCTGTTATGAGCCGGGTGGCCTGCGGCTGCGCGGGCTGGACATTTCAACACGGTATCTGATCGGTGCAGACGGCGCGCGATCACAAGTGGCGCGGAGCTTCGGTCTGGGCCCGAATGAGCGCGTCCTGATGGGTAGCGAGATCCATGTCCCCAGTCTGCCGGGACTGGATCGTGGGCACCTTCACTGTTTCTTCGGCCGCGACCAGGCACCGGGCTATATCGGCTGGGCCGTGCCCGGCGTGGGATGCACCCAGATCGGCATTGCCACGAAATCAGACCGTCGACCGGACCTGGGGCCGGTTTTGCGCCAGATCGAGGCACTGACCGGGTTGTCAGACCTTGATCTCACGGAACGCCGTGGCGGATTGATTCCCGTTGGTGGCCCCGTTCGTCCGTTTGCGTCGGACCGCGTCATGCTGATCGGTGATGCTGCCGGTCTTGTTTCACCATTGACCGGTGGCGGCATTCACAACGCTTTCCGTTACGGACGCCGGGCCGCACAGGTCGTGAGCGATTATCTGCAGGATCGAGGAACGGAACCAAGTCAGGTGCTTGCCCGTGAAATCCCGTCCTATGCGTTGAAGTCCCTGATGCGCCGGACGATGGACATCGGCGCACCCGACTGGATGATCGAAGCCATGCTGGGGACACCTGTGATGGGCGCATTGGCGCAGTCGATCTTCTTTCGTCCGCGCACCATCACGCTGCCCAGCATGACACCCGCCTTCCGCCATGCACCGGCAGCGCGTGCCTTGGGTGCAACGGGGTTGATCTGACATGTGGGAAACCCTTGCCGGGGGAAGCGCGTTGCAGGCACGATCCCCGCATGAATGGTTCAGACTATGATTATGTGATTGTGGGCGGCGGTACGGCTGGCTGCGTTCTGGCGTCGCGGCTGACCGAGGACCCCGCTGTTCGTGTGCTTGTCCTGGAGGCAGGGCCGCATTACCGGGGCCTTGCGGTGCGTGTGCCCGCCGGTGTTGTCGGGCTTTATCAACAGGGCAAGTACCATTGGCCCTATCGCTCAGAGCCTGAGGTTCATGCTGCCGGACAGGAGCTGCCCTACAAGATGGGCCGTATTCTGGGCGGGTCGTCGGCCATCAACGGCATGATCTGGGCACGGGGCAATCGCGCCGATTATGACGGCTGGGAGGCAGAGGGTTGCACCGGCTGGTCCTATGACGAAATCGAACCGCTTTTCCGCCGTATCGAGCGCTCAGAACAGGCAGGAGATGCCATCCTGGGCAGCTCCGGGCCGATCGCCGTAAGCCGGGGGGATGCCTACACCTCGCCGCTCAACGCTGCCTTCATGCAGGCGGCAGAGGAGGCGGGGTACAACTTCAACCCCAACTACAACGGCCCCGTTCAGGACGGCGTCTGTGTCCTGCAACGCAATACGGGCCGGGGTGAGCGCTGTGACGTATACAGCGGTTATCTGAAACCTGCATTGGGGCGCCCGAACCTGACCGTGCGCTGTGACACGACGGTCAACAGGCTGATCGTGGCACAGGGAAAGGTGACCGGGGTGTCGCTTGGCACCGATGGGGCCCAGGAGACTGTCTTGCCCCGTCGTGAGGTCATTCTGTGTGCCGGAACCCTGGCATCACCTCAACTTCTGATGCTTTCGGGCATTGGCCCAGCCGATGAACTGGCAGCGAAAGGCATCAGGCCGGTCCACGCGCTTCCCGGCGTGGGCAGGAACCTTCACACGCACCCCATCATCCGCTTGAGTTACACCTGCACGCAGCCGGTCAGCCTGTTGCCCTGGACGCAGCCGCCGCGCAAATGGCTGGCGGGTCTGCGATGGCTGCTAGCGCGCAAGGGTGCGGCGACAAGCAACCACATGGATACCGGTCTGTTCGTGCGCACCAATCCGGGCCTCGATCGCCCCGACGGCATCATCACGCTTGTGCCGCTGGTGTTGGGGTGCGCCTATGGCGATTCCGATATCCACGGGTTCGAGATCTACATGGAACTCCTGGGCGCCAGGAGCAGGGGCGCGGTAACCCTGCGTTCGGACGATCCCACCGATCTGCCGAGCTTCCGGTTCAACTTCCTGGAAGACACGCGCGATACCGATGCGTTCCGAACGGGCGCGAAGATCATGCGTTCGGTGGTCGCCCAGCCAGCCTTCGATGCCCTGCGCGGCAAGGAGCTTGCGCCGGGTCCAGATGTTGCCAGCGACGAGGACCTTGATACCTGGATCCGCAAGACCGCGAATGTCAGCCATCATCTGGTCGGAACCTGCCGCATGGGCAAGCCTGATGCCCCGGAAACGGTCGTTGCGCCTGATCTGAAGCTGGTGGGTCTGGAAGGGCTGCGGATTGCCGACGCGTCGGTCATGCCCATCGTGCCAAGCGCCAACACCCATGCCGCAGCCATCATGATCGGCGAAAAGGCTTCCGACCTGATCATGGCGAAACGCTGAGCGCTGTAGCTGCGAAAAAGGAAACGCTGGAGGCCAGGACCGGAATCGAACCGATGTACGCGGATTTGCAATCCGCTGCATAACCACTCTGCCACCTGGCCACCGCGCTGATCTCCTAGGGTTTTCCCGGATCGGGGTCAACGAGTTTTGCAGTCTTGTCTGCTGATTTTGCCCAAAGGCGGCCAACGGAATGCGCCTGGCGTTCCGGTAGACACCTCGCCGAAGCGGCACATTGCGGCTGTCAGGCGGCAACCGGAGCCCGCTCCGGGATTGCCTGAAGGCTATTCGCAGAACCCAAGTGACCCTCCGGCACATACACGTCCGTCTGTCCAATTTGCGCCATCCAGTTTCGCACCAGTCAGGTCTGCGCCGTCCAGGATCGCGCCGGACAGGTTCGCGTCAGTCATGTTCGCGCCGGACAGGTTCACCCCTTCCATGAGCGCATTACTCAGGAGCGCGCCGGACAGGTTCGCACCGGTCAGGTTCGACTTGCGCAAGTCCACTGAACTCAAACTGCATCCAGCAGACCAATCGACCTGGGGCCCCGCAGGGTCATCACAAGCTGCGCTGGCTTCCGATGCAGCTGTCAGCACAAGCGCCAGTGCGGCGGCGAGGAAGGCGGTGCGGCCAAAAATGGTCTTGGGGGTCATGGCTCATGTACTCCTGCAGATGTTGCTTGTTTGGCGCGCCAGTCTGGCGACCTGCAAGGTTCCTACAGCGATAGCGGTGTGCACGGGGCCTGTCTAATGTTTCCGCTGATACGTGCGGCGTCGTGCTATGACGCGCCTGTGAGCCTTGCGTCACAGGCGTTTCGCATGGTGCGCGACAGGGACGGTTTATCTGACGGTCGGATATCTTTTCAACTCTGGCTGAAATCTGGCGTGTGTGTACGTTCGTTAACGCAGAATGGGCCTCAAAAGAAACACCCCTTCGGCATGTCGCACCGAAGGGGTGTTGATTTCATTCAGTCGTTCAGCAGCCGGACCCTCAACAGCCTAGAGGTGTAGTTAGGACAGCAGTCCGACCAAGGTCAGAGACTGCCAGGCCAACAACCAGCAGAAGTTCGCGAAAGTTCGCTGGCCTGTGCAGCCATGTCATGGGCAGCCGTAGCGGTGTCCAGGGCAGGTGCCAGGTCCGTCAGTTCCGTGGTGCCGAAGCAGTGGGCGGGCACAACGGCGGTGCCGACCAAGTCTGTGAAAGATGCTTGCATGCGAAATTCTCCTGAAGGTTGACGGTTTCTTTTGATGTTTGTGAAACCAGTAAGATTCACTCAACCGCAGAGCACGGTTAAGGCATTCCCTTTTCAGCCCCAACAGACAAAAGCATGCTTCTATCCAAGGTGTCCACTTCCCATGAGCGTCTGGGTCCGATCTGGATCATTTGCCCTGCGCATGCCTTTGGAGGCCCGATCAGGCTGAGGTGGTCCCAGAAAATCGGACAGTTGATTAAGGTGTATTCCGCCATTTAATGGAGGAATACGAAATGACGCCCCGACGACGGTTTACAGCAGATTTCAAGGCTCGAGTTGCGCTTGATGCGCTGCGTGGCGATAAGACGATCCAGGAGATAGCGACCAGGCACAAGGTGCACCCGAACCAGGTGAGCACATGGAAGCGCCAGGCGATGGACGGTTTGGGTGCGGTGTTTTCGAATGGCGCCGACAAAGGTCGGCTGGAGCACGATGATGAGGTCCACGATCTCCATGCCAAGATCGGTCAGTTGACGGTGGAGCGGGATTTTTTGGCCAAAGGGCTCAAACGATGAGCCGGGGGAATCGCAAGGCGATGATCAGACGCGATCACCCCGACCTGAGTTTGAGCCAACAGTGCCAAGTTCTGGCGATCAGCCGTTCGTCGTTCTATTACAGGTCGAAGGGCGAAAGCGTGGAGAACCTGGCGTTGATGCGTCGCATCGACGAGCTGTTTCTGAAGTATCCGTTTTACGGTTCCCGTCAGATGGTGCGCCAGTTGCGGCGCGAGGGCATTTGCGTGGGGCGTCACCGGGTCCGTCGTCTGATGCACCTCATGGGGCTGGAGGCGATCTATCAAGCGCCAAAGACCAGTACACCCCATCCGGCGCACCGGATTTATCCCTATCTTCTCAAGGGAATGGTCATCGACCGGCCCAATCAAGTCTGGTGTGCCGACATCACGTATATCCCCGTTCAGCGCGGCTTTTTGTACCTGGTTGCGATCATGGACTGGGCCACGCGTCATGTACTCGCCTGGCGATTGTCGAACACCATGGATGTCTGGTTCTGCCTTGAGGCGTTAAACGAGGCGCTAGCCCGATATGGAAAACCGGAGATCTTCAACACCGACCAGGGCAGCCAGTTCACCAGCTTTGACTTCACCGGTTTGCTCAAGGCGGCGGAGGTTACGATCTCCATGGATGGCCGGGGCCGCTGCATGGACAACATCTTCATCGAGCGGCTGTGGCGCTCTCTCAAATACGAGGCGGTCTATCTGCACGAGCTGACGGATGGGTTCAAGGCCGAACAGGTCATCGGCGATTGGGTCAATTTTTACAATACTGAGAGGCCACATTCGGTCCACGACGGCCAAACGCCCGCCGAGGCCTTCGGAAACGGGCGGCCCATGGATATGATGGACAAGGCTATCGCCTTGACCACATCTCCACAGGCTCAACAACAGCAGCAGCAAGATGTGATAAACAGGTTCTTGGCGGCATGATCAGGAAACGGAATACACCTTAACTTCGCTGCCAAACTGTCCAACAATGTGGGACCACCTCAGGCTGTTGAAAGGTGAAGAACCTGATCGTCAAGGACAGGGCAACGCAAGGCTGCCGATGACCTTCGCCTGTTGTGCCACCATGACCGATGCGCCTATAAAGCGGTTGTTGATGTAACCAGCCGAAAGTGCTGTCCATGGCTGACTATACCCAGACCCGCCAAACCATGGTGGATAGCCAGATCAAGACCGTGAAGGTCACTGATGATCGTATCATCGAGGCCTTGCGCAAGACTCCGCGTGAGGACTTCCTGCCTGCGCATCTGAAATCGATTGCCTATGTCGATGAAGACCTGCGGATCAAAGGTGACCGCTACCTGACCGAACCCATGGTACTGGCGCGCCTGCTGCAGGCAGCCGAGGTCTCGATCTCTGATGCTGCCCTGGTGGTGGGGTGCACCACGGGTTATGCGGTCGCCTTGATGGCCACCCTGGCCGATACGGTCGTGGGCGTTGAGGATGACGCCGAGTTTGTCGCCCAGGCCGATCAGACCCTCTCGGCCAGAGGCATAGACAACGCGGCGGTTGTCGAAGGTCCGCTGCCTGAAGGTTACAAACGTCAGGCGCCTTATGATGTGATCCTGATCGAAGGCTGTTGCGGGCAGGTTCCCGACGACATGGTTGCACAATTGGCACCCGGTGGACGGCTGGTGACGTTGACCGATGACCGAGGTGTTGGAAAGGCGATCCTGATGCGCCGCAGTGCCGGTGGTGCTGTCGGAACACGGGTCCTGTTTGATGCCAGCGTTCCCCCTTTGCGGAGTTTTGCGCATGAACCTGAATTCCAGTTTTAACCGGATCCTGCGCCCGGCCGCTCTGGCGGCGGCGCTCTTGGCGGCCCCGGCTCTGCATGCCCAGAGTCTGGAAGACGCCATGGTGTTGACCTACACCAGCAACCCGACGTTGCTTGCTGCGCGCGCCGGACTGCGTGCCGTGGATGAATCGATCTCTCAGGCGCTGTCTGGTTGGCGCCCGACGATTCAGGGGCAGGCCAATCTGGCCTATCAGCGTTCCGAGACGAATATCTCGTCCTTCGATACGAGCCATCCACACAGCTATAATCTCAGCGTGACCCAGCCGCTCTATAGTGGCGGGCAGACTGTCGCGCAGACCTCGCAGGCTGATAATCTGATCGTGGCGCAGAGGCAGAGCCTGATTACGTCCGAACAACAGGTGCTTCTGAATGCCGTGACGAGCTACATGGGCGTTGTGCTTGCCTATTCCGTCCTCGACCTTGCAATCAACAACGAGGATCGGCTGTCGCGCCAACTCGAAGCAACCGAAGACCGGTTCCGGGTTGGGGAAGTAACGCGAACCGATGTGTCGCAGGCCCGTGCGCGATTTGCCAATTCACAAGCCGAACGGGTGCAGGCCGAAGGTGATCTGATTGCCCAGATGGCCACGTTTGAGGAAGTGATCGGGACGCGTCCGGCCAATCTTACTCGTCCAGGCCCGCTGATTGGTCTTCCAGACAGTCTGGATGAGGCCTTGAGTACGGCCCTGGACAACAACCCGGCAATTCTTCAGGCGCAGGCCAGTGAGCTCGCCGCACAGGACGGTGTTGACGTGCAGATTGCCGACTTGCTTCCCGACCTTAATCTGGTTGGAACCTACGCACGCAACGAAGACATTAGTGGAACGATCAGCCGACAGGACAACTTGTCGCTGGTCGCTCAGTTGACCATTCCGTTCTATCAGGCCGGGTTTGAATCATCGCAGATTCGTGAATCCTATCAGTCGGCTGCCCAGAGCAGATTGCTTGTGAATGAGTCTCTGCGTGCCGTAGAGGCGGACGTGGTCAGTGCATGGCAGGGCCTGGCGACAGCGCGCGCAGAGATTGCGGCCTTTACTGAAGAGGTCAACGCCAACACGATAGCCTTGGAAGGTACCGAGCGCGAAGCCCAGGTTGGTGAGCGCACGGTTCTTGATATTCTCGATGCCGAACAGGAACTGTTCCAGAGTGAGATCAATCTGGCTGTTGCAGAACGTGACGAGGTGGTTGCCAGTTATAGGCTTCAGGCCACCCTGGGACGTCTTACGGCAGAGTACCTGCGGCTCCCGGTCGAACTCTATGACGTCAACGAGTATTACGAAGAGGCACGCGGTGCCTGGTGGGGATATGGCGGCCTGACCGAGGATTGAGCACCGCAATTTCGCTAAGCGGACAAATCGTCTAACCTGTTCCCCGACAGATCGGAACGACCAGAACGATGGCAGACACGACCAACAATCAGGACCCCTCGATGGAGGACATCCTGGCGTCGATTCGCAAGATCATCGACGAGGATGAACAGAAGGAAGGCGTGGAATCAGCGCCAACTGACGCACCTGCGCAATCCGCTGAGGATGAAGTCTTTGACCTCACTGAAGTGGTTGAAGAGGAGGCCGTGCCTGCCGAGGCCGAATCTGAAGTCGAAGAAGATGAGCCTCTCGAACTGACCGAGCTGGTCGTTGAAGCCGAAGAGATGCCCGTCCAGCCGGTTGACGATGCTGAAGACACAACGCTGGCCGGCAAAGACCTCGCCCAGGCCCAGGACGGCGGTGACCTGGAAGCCCAGGCAGACTCGGTCGCAGCAGCACCTGTTTTTGCTGAGCCTGAAATGCCCGTGGCCGAAGAGGCTGTCGCAGACAATATGCCGGTAGCTGGACACGCCCCCGAAGAAGATCATTCCGGTGCGATTGCAGATGCCGTGCCTGAGCATGCTGAACCCGAACAACGCGAAGCCGAGGACACCATGAGTGACGATGGATTGATTTCCGATCAGGCCCGCAGCTCTGCTGCTGCCGCACTGGGCAATCTGGCGCGCGCTTCAGAGCGGGATCCGCTCGATGGTGTGCCGCAGGGCCGCCCGATCGAAGCGCTCGTGATGGAACAGCTCAAGCCGATGCTGAGCAATTGGCTTGATGAACATCTGCCTGCGATTGTCGAACGTATCGTCGAGCGTGAGGTACGTTACCTCTCGCGGCGGCTGGAGAACGACGACAAGGCCTGACAATCCGAACCATTCGTCTATAAATCAGCGCCGCGGAAGATGACTTTCGCGGCGCTGTGCATTTGGAAGTGACCATGTTGGACAAACATTACGACGCTGCTGGCGTTGAACAGAAACTCTATGAGAGCTGGGACGATTCCGGCGCCTTTTCGATTGGAAAGCGGGACAACGCAGAGCCCTACACCATCGTCATTCCACCGCCCAATGTGACGGGCAGCCTGCATATGGGGCACGCCCTCAACAATACGCTCCAGGACATTCTGATCCGCCATGAGCGGATGCGTGGCCGCGATGCGCTTTGGCAGCCGGGTATGGATCATGCGGGCATTGCCACGCAGATGGTGGTCGAACGCCAGCTGGCAGAGCAGGGCCTGGACCGGCGCGAAATGGGCCGTGAGGCATTCATCGAGAAGGTCTGGCAATGGAAGGCTGAATCAGGCGGTCTGATCGGGCAGCAGTTGCGCCGCCTGGGCGCGTCGACCGACTGGTCACGCGAACGTTTCACGATGGACGAGGGCCTTTCAGAAGCTGTGCTGAAGGTCTTTGTCGACCTTTATGAAGAAGGCCTGATCTACAAGGACAATCGTCTGGTCAACTGGGACCCTAAGCTTCTGACGGCAATCTCTGACCTCGAGGTGGAGCCCCAGGAGGTGAAGGGCCATCTCTGGCACTTCAACTATCCCATCGAGGGTGAAGAAGGCCGGTTCATTACGGTTGCGACCACACGGCCTGAAACCATGTTGGGCGATACCGCCGTTGCCGTGCATCCCGAAGACGAACGCTACAAGGCTTTGATCGGCAAACATGCGATCCTGCCGCTGGTGGGCCGCCGCATTGTGATTGTCGCCGACGAGTATGCTGATCCCGAACAGGGCAGTGGTGCCGTGAAAATCACGCCGGCTCATGATTTCAACGATTTCGAGGTCGGCAAGCGTCACGATCTGGAGATGATCAACATTCTCGATCGTGAAGCGCGCATCAACGAGAACGCGCCGGAAGCCTATCGTGGGCTTGACCGGTTCGAGGCACGCGAACGCATTGTGGCCGATATGGAAGCGCTGGACCTGCTGGTCGAGATCGAAGAGCACACACACATGGTGCCCTTTGGGGATCGTGGTGGCGTGCCGATTGAACCCTGGCTGACCGAGCAGTGGTATGCCGATGCGGCAACCCTGGCGGCACCTGCCATCAAGGCGGTCGAAGAAGGCAAGACGAAGTTCGTGCCCGAGAACTGGAACAAGACCTACTATGAGTGGATGCGCAACATTCAGCCCTGGTGCATTTCGCGCCAGCTCTGGTGGGGCCATCAGATTCCAGCCTGGTACGGCCCGGATCGCGAGATCTTTGTTGCCCATGATGAAGATGCGGCGCGCGTGAAGGCCCGTGCGCATTATGGCAAGGACGTTGAACTCGAGCGCGATCCCGATGTGCTCGACACCTGGTTCTCATCAGCGCTCTGGCCATTTTCGACGCTGGGCTGGCCTGAAGAGACGCCGGAACTGCAGCGCTATTACCCCACCGACGTGCTGGTCACCGGTTTCGACATCATCTTTTTCTGGGTCGCACGTATGATGATGATGGGCCTGCACTTCATGAAGGAAGTGCCGTTCCACACGGTCTACATCCACGCGCTCGTCCGTGACGAGAAGGGTGCCAAGATGTCGAAGTCCAAGGGCAACATCATCGACCCCCTGGAACTGATCGATGAATACGGAACCGACGCCCTGCGCTTCACGTTGTGCGCCATGGCAGCACCTGGACGTGACATCAAGCTCTCGAAGCAGCGCGTCGAAGGTTACCGGAACTTCGCAACGAAGCTTTGGAACGCGGCACGTTACTGCGAGATGAACGGTTGTTCGCCTGATGCCACGTTCGACCCCGCCACAGCCAAGGAAACGGTCAATCGCTGGATCGTCAGTGAAATGGCGCGCCTGCGCGTCCGTCTCGATGAAGCCATCGCCAGTTACCGCTTCAACGACGCTGCCCAGGCACTTTATCAGGCGTCCTGGAACATCTTCTGCGACTGGTATCTGGAGTTCACCAAGCCTGTCCTGACCGGCAGTGATGAAGCGGCAATCAAGGAGACCCGCGCGGTGACGGCGTGGGCGCTTGATCAGTTGCTGATCATGATGCACCCGATCATGCCGTATGTGACCGAGGAACTTTGGCAGCAGCTTGACGATAACCGTGAAACGCAGTTGATCCGGGCTGGCTGGCCGGAATACGGCGAAGCTGAGATTGATGCCGAAGCGTCGGCCGAAATGGATTGGGTGGTCCGGCTGATTTCCCTGATCCGGGGCGTGCGTTCAGAAGTGAACGTGCCCGCAGGTGCCAAGATCACGGCACTGGTGAAGGATGGAGGTTCTGTTGCCAACGAACGCATGGCGCGCCACGGTGATTTAATCCTGCGTCTGGCGCGTCTGGAATCCATCACATCGAGCCAGGAGATTCCCAAGGGTTCTGCCCAGGCGGTTATTGATGGCGCAACCGTGGTGCTTCCGCTTGAGGGTGTCATCGACATCGCGGCTGAAGTTGCGCGCCTGAAAAAGGTCGTGGGCAAGGCTGAAGGCGAGATCACCGGGATCGACAGGAAACTCTCCAACGAGAAGTTCCTGGCTAACGCGCCCGACGAGGTCGTCGAGGAGCAACGTGAGCGTCGTGCCGCTGCCGTGGAGACCAGGGACCGCCTGAAGGAGGCCGTGGCGCGTCTGGAAGCCTGAATCTAGGTTTGAGGAGGATGCTCTCAGGCATGAGAAGTGGGCGCTGGTTTCGTCAGGGAAAGCCGGTTAGAGTGCTGATGCGGGCATTTTCCCGTCGCCGCCTGCGAGGTGACAAGAATGAAATCCACCGTCCTTTATATCCTTCATAATCCGACCTGGACCGACGACCGGTTTGCCGATGTCGCGCGTTCGCAAGGTTACACCGTTGAATTCATCTGCCCGCCTCAGGGTGATGCACTCCCCGATATCAACAGTTACGCAGCGCTGATTGTGGGTGGCAGCGATGATGGCCATGCTGACCGACCCGAAGAGCTCTCATGGGTCGCTGAAGAAATGGCCTATATCCGCAATGCCGTAGACGATGGTGTGCCCATGCTGGGGCTTTGCATGGGTGCACAGATGCTGGCCGCGACCTATGGCGGAAAGGTGCTGGGCAGGCCCGACGGTTTTACCGAATGGGGCTTTTACCCGGTAACCGCAACGGAAGAAGGCAAGGAGCTCTTTGCTGGAACCACCTATTTCCACCTGGCGCATTTCGAAGGCATCGTTGCGCTGCCGGCAAACGCTACGCTTCTGGCCCGTGGCGAGCATTTCCCGGTCCAGGCGTTTCGCATCGGGGATAACGCCTATGGCCTGCAGTTCCACCCTGACAAAAAGCTCTCCAGATTGACCAAGCCGCTGCTGGACAACAACCATTACCGGCACTTCATGGGCGTGCAGAGCACTGACGAGCAGATCCGGCTTGGCGAACTCTATGAAGACTCCATCCAGATGTGGACGGAACGGTTTGTCGATCAGTGGATCGGCAAGGCCGAATCAGCTGTTGTTGCAGCCTGAGCTACGTCGTCGGCCTGCTTAACTGCCTGTGAGTTTGGCGACGATGTGTTTCTCCCAGCCGCCGTGTGCGGTTTCGGGAAGACTGTCGGTCGGGAACCATTGTGCCGGGGTATCGCCTGTCGGTGTGCCGCTGGCTTCAACTTTGTAGTGGAAGGCAAGATGCCAGCCGCGACGGCCCCTGAAGGATTCTACGTGATCGAAGACCGGGGCGCCGGCGTCCAGGCCTTCCATTTCGCTAAGGACCTGAGCCGCTCGGTCGTCAGGATGGGTATAAGGCTCGACGTCGCGGCCAGGCAGCCACCACTTTTCATTCTCGGGATCGTAACGCACGAACAGCACATGGCCGTTGGCATTGGTGATGACCAGATTGGCGATGACCTGGGTTTCGACGGATGTTTCGCTCATGTTGGAGCTCCCCATTGTTGATCGTGGTTGTTGAGTTCGGTGTTCAGCCATGAAGATTCGGCTTCGAGCAGGGCGATTTCCCGGCGCACCAGGCTTTGGGATGGCGAGGCAGGTGCCTGTGTTCTGACTTTCGCAAGACGCTCGTTGACGATGATCTGGCGCGAAGCAAGAGCGTCACGTAGCTGTGCGGGCTCGAATTCGTCGGTCGCTGCAAGCGCAGCGTGAATGGGTTCGGGGCGTGGATGTACGATGGTAAATGCTTCAGTCAGCCCTTCTTTCAGGGCGCGGCGGCCTTCGGGTGTGATCTTGTAGAGAGTGCGCGCAGGCCTGCCTTTGGTCTGTTCCTCTCCAGTGATGCGTGCCAGGCCCTGTTTGGTGAGGCTGCGAAGCATGGCGTAGATCGAAGCGTCTTCCAGGGCGAACCAGGGCGCAAAGCCGGAATCGGTCAAGATCGCTTTGAGCCGATAGCCGTGCTGAGGCTGTTCAGCCAATAGCCACAGGATGAGAAGGCGTGTTGTCATGAAATCAAAAATACTAAAAATTTAGTATAAAGCAAGCTGGATCGAAGCTACGCGTTCACGTCCACAAAATCGGTCGCCAAAACCTCCCAGTCACCTTCAGTCACCGAAAGGAACGCGTCCTGAGGTAACGGGACTGAATAGCCCCGAGATTCGTAGACACCTTCTTCCCTAAATTTGAGGCAAGGAGGCCATGATGAGCAAAAGTAATTTCAGCGACGATTTCAAACGCGACGCGGTAGCGCAAATCACCGAGCGGGGTTATCCGGTTTCGGAGGTTTCGCAGCGCCTGGGCGTAAGCCCGCATTCGCTCTACGCGTGGAAGAAGAAGTTCTCGGCGCCGTCCGGCGGTGACGACAGGGATGCCGAGATCCGTCGGTTGAAGCGCGAGCTGACGAGGGTGACCGAGGAACGCGACATCCTAAAAAAAGCCACCGCGTATTTCGCCAGGGATGCAAAGTGAGATACGCGTTCGTTGCCGAGCATCGCCCGGTGTTTCCGGTGCGTGCGATGTGTCGCTGTCTGCGCATCCACCCCAGCGGCTTCTACGCCTGGCTCAGGAACCCGCTGAGCAAGCGGGCCCGGGAAGACGCGCGCCAGACCGAGCTGATCCGGAAGGCCTGGAAGGAGAGCGGCAAGGTGTATGGATATCGCAAGCTACATGATGACCTGCTGGATCAGGGTGAGACGTGCTGCCCGAACCGTGTCGCCCGCCTTGCGAGGCAGGCGGACATCAAGGCCCAGATCAGCTACAGGCGCCGGCCTGGCGTTTATGGCGGCAAGCCGTCCGTGGTCGTCGATAACACGCTGGACCGGCAGTTCGACGTGGAGGACCCGGACAAGGTCTGGGTGACGGACATCACCTACATCAGGACCCTTGAAGGCTTTGCCTATCTGGCTGTCGTGATCGACCTCTACTCCCGTCGTGTCGTTGGCTGGTCCATCCAGAGCCGCCAGACGACGGACGTTGTCCTGCAGGCGCTGTTGATGGCGGTGTGGCGCAGAAAGCCGAAGAACAGGGTGCTGATCCACTCGGACCAGGGTTCCCAGTTCACCAGCCGGGACTGGGCGTCATTCCTCAGGGCGCACAATCTGGAGCATTCGATGAGCCGGCGCGGCAACTGTCACGACAACGCTGTCGCGGAGAGCTTCTTCAATCTGCTCAAACGTGAACGGATAAGGCGCAGGACCTATAAAACCCGAGCCGATGCCAGGCAGGATGTGTTCGACTACATTGAGATGTTCTACAATCCCCAACGAAAGCATACGAAGAACGGGATGCTGTCGCCCGTTGAGTTCGAACGGCAGCAGAAAACGATAACCGAAGGCGTCTAGAAAACTAGGGGCTATTCAGACCTCCTCAAGGCATCGCTGCGGTGCGATCCCGGTCGCTGCAGCCACAAGCATCCGGTTCAGGCTGCCATGCGCAATCACGACCGTCTGACGTTCGCGGTCAATTGTCTCCAGCCATGCTGAAACACGGCCAAAGACATCCCGGTAACATTCTCCGCCCGGCGCAGGATTATGGAACTTGTCGCGATTGCGGTGATCATAGGCAGCACGATCCTGCAGCGCGACCTGCGTCGCACTAAGGCCTTCCCAATCACCGAAGTTGACCTCCTTCAAGGCCTCGCTCTCGCTGACCATGTCCTGATTGATGCCCAGCGCAGAGCAAACCTGGTGACAGCTCTGCTGTGCACGGCCCAACGGACTGCACCAGATCGGTGTTGATGCGGGGTCGACAAGGAGGTCACAAAGCAGGCGGCCCATGGCAGCAGCCTGCCTTTGGCCACGTTCTGTCAGAGGGGAGTTCTGCTGGCCCTGAAAGCGGCCCAGACGGTTCCATTCGGTTTCGCCATGGCGGAGAACAAACAACATGAAGCGGACTCTTTGATTTGCTGAGATTAACGAACGGCACCGTAACCCGAACGTGACTTGCCGGTGAGGCATCAAACAACCAATATTCTCTCTGTCATGAAGGTTTTCGCGTTCCTCACCGCTGCAGCCCTGAGCTTCTTTGCCCTGTCCAATCCGGCAGCGGCGGATTCGCCGGTTGTTGTCGAGCTCTACACCTCGGAAGGTTGTAGCTCGTGCCCAAGTGCGGATCAGTATCTGTTTGATCTGCGCGAGCGTGAGAATGTCATCGCCCTGGCATTCCATGTCGACTACTGGGATTACCTGGGCTGGACGGATCGTTTCGCGACGCGCGATTTCACCAATCGGCAACGGGCCTATGCCCGGGCCATGGGTTCTCCCATGATCTACACGCCTCAGCTCGTGGTGGGCGGCGCTGATCATGTCGTTGGCTCTGATCGATCCGGTGTTGATGAAGCGATTGCCCAGGCCGCTTCGCGTCCTCCGATGATCGAAATCGGACTGCACTGGTCGGACAAACGTGCCTTGACGGTTTCCATCCCTGAAGCAAACTTTGATGGCGATGCGACCATCTGGTTTGTGCGTTACGGCATGGAAGCAGAATCAGACGTTACCTCTGGCGAAAATGCCGGTCGCACCTTGGTGCACGCCAACATTGTCGAAGAGCTGATCGCAATCGGCATGTGGAACGGCCAGGCCATGGAAATCACGTTGCCCTGGGAAGCGATTGCCGGTGGCAATGGCGCGCATGAATTTGGCTGCGCCATCATCGTGCAGCCCGAAGGCCTTGGTCCGATCCTGGGCGCCCGCGAGATCAGCTATGACGTTGAGACGTCGACCTGGTAGGGCGGCGGCAACCTGATTTCCAGAAAGGGCGGGTCGTCGCCATCCTGATAGCTGATGACGGATTCAGGTAAGCCGAGCCAGGTGCGAGATGCAGCACGAAGCCTGAGATCAGGTTTGGCAGGATTTTGTCAATCGTTCAGAGGCGGCGAACTTTCTTGCTGAGAACACCGCGGTCCTCGCCCTCGGCATAGAGATCTACATTGGGCGCGGTGATTTCCTCGTACCCTTCCAGCAGCTTGAGCGGCTCCTGCAGGTCGTACCAGCCCAGGAAAGGCCGGTGGACCTGATAGCCGATCAGTCTCTGAAGCTGTTCGGGATAGTGGCGCGCCAGTTCGGGCGGACTGACCAGGTACTGGTTTTCTTCCTGGCGCAGCCAACCCACGACATAGGAAGCAAACAGCGCATGTCGCCACTCGTCTGTCGTGACATTGGCGCCTCCGCCATGATGAACGGCATAGGTGAAGAGCAGCACCGAACCCTTGTCCATGACGGCGCGGGTAAACTCGTGCTCCTGCGCAACACGCTCGTCATCCCAGCGGTGACTGCCGGGCACAACGCGGGTTGCGCCGTTGTCCGCGGTGAACTCGGAAAGAGCCCAGAAGGTCGTGCAGTAAGCGACCCGCTCGGTTGGATGGGTGAACGGGAACATCAGGGCGTCGCGATGGACTTCCTGATTGCTCTCACCCGGCCCGATCGACGTGATCGATGATGAACTGAGCTGGAAGCTGTCACACCACGGCCCGATCACGCGATCGAGAACATCGAGGATCAGGGGATTGCACAGGTTCTCTCGCACGGCCGGCGACTTTGCGACCAGTCCATGGGTGCGTCTGGTCTTGAAGCCGAGCCATTCCCCATCGCCTTCTGGGACCTTGCTCATCCAAGGGTGCAGATCATCGAGAATCCGGTCACAGAATGCGTCGTCCAGCAGCCGGTCGATGATGACGCAGCCATCGCGATCCAGGATCGCTGCAATCTCATCGGCCGTTGCGGTGGCTTCAACGTGCTCGATACGCGGTTCAGACATGGCGGGCCTCCTTTACACTGACACGATCACACCGACCGTGAGGTGCTTCAAGCCGATAGGTAATCGAAGACCGATAGTGCGTGGGTCTTCACGACGTGGAGATAGTCGTCGATTTCGACACTTTCGTTCAGGCCAGCGGTGCCTTCTGTGGTTGAGCCATAGACGAAGGCCGGGATGCCGGCGTAACGCCACAGACGCGCATCGGTCATGCCCAGGCAGACGATGGGGTCGGGCATGGTGCCGCTGAGTGCCTGCGCGTTTTTCTGCAGGATCGGCACCAGAGCATGATCCGGATCACACCAATTGGGGTCGATGGTCTCATCGATCTTCATGGTGGCATGGGGGTAGCGGGCGACGATGGCTTCAAGGTGCGGCAGAACATCGGCATAGGTCATGGAAATAGGCAGGCGGATGTCGAGCACGATGTCGCAACGTGACGGGATCATGTTGGCCTTCACGCCCGCATTCACCATGGCGACATTGACCGTGACCTTGTTCAGCATGGCGGATGTGCCCTCACCATGACTGAGGTCGATGCTTGCTTCTGCACGCTCCAGGATCGCAGCAACGTTGTCGCTGAGTGCGCCTTCAATCTTCTCGAGTTCCTCGAAATCCTGGATCATGGCGGCGGCAATCCGGGTGGCAGACGGGGTTGTATGCCCATAGGCGCCATGACCGCCTGGCGTGCGCAGGGTGATGGTGGCCCAGAAGACGCCGCGTTCGGCAAAGTAGACCGCGTGTTTCCCGGTTGCCTCGGCAGACAGTAGAACGTCGCCCAGAACCTTTTCGGGCACATTGGCGACCAGCCATCGCGCGCCCCATGGCCCGACCGTTTCTTCATCGGAAACACAGGTGAGCGTGACACGGCCTTTCAGGTGTTCACGGATACGATGGAGGTGGCGATAAACGTGGAGCAGGGATGCGGTGCCGCACTTCATGTCGATGACTCCACGACCCCAGATGCGACCTTCCGAGACTTCACCGCTCCAGGGGTCCTTTGACCAGACTTCCGGGTCTTCGACGGGAAAGACGTCGATGTGCCCGTTCAGCACGACATGCGGGCCATCACCTGCGCCGCCTTCGAAACTTGCCACGATGTTGGGCATGACCTCGTTGGGCGCAAAGACCTCGTGTTCCAGGCCTTCGGCATTGAGGGCGTCAATGAGGTGGCTGGTGGCTTCGCGTGTGTCGCCAGGCGGATTGGGGCTGGGGGCAGCAACAAAGCGTGAGAGGAACGCGACCTGTTCGTCGGCTTCGGCATCCAATGCTGCAATCAGATCGTTGCGCAGGGATTGGGTCATGGTTCTTCCTTGGGCTAAGTCAAACCGACAAGTGCGGTCTGGGTTTCATCAATAAGTGTTGCCATGAGTTCTGAGGCGGGCATGGCGCGTGATGCGCCAGCACCTGCACCGGCCCACATCACGGCAAGGTCGGGATCACCAAGGCCCGAGAGCTGGCGTGTCAGGGCATTCTGCATGGGGAAGGGCGCTGCCTGGTCCTCAAGCTGCACAACACTGGTGAGCAAACGATTGGAAAGCCCGCGGGCGGGACGACCAGAAACGCCTTTGGTGACGAGAGTCGGCGTATCCCTAGTGCAGGCTGCCAAAAGCGCTGCGCGTTGGTCTTCCGACACGGATGCTTCGGGGCAGGAGAGGAAGGCAGTGCCCAATTGCACACCGGATGCACCCAGGGCAAAGGCAGCGGCAATGCCACGGCCATCCATAATGCCGCCTGCTGCAATGACGGGAATGTTCACGGCCCAAGCGATCTGGGGCACCAATACCATGGTGCCGACGGTGCCGCCCATGACGTCACCCAGGAACGTGCCGCGATGGCCACCGGCTTCCGCGCCCTGCGCAATCACGGCATCAACACCAGCGGCTTCCAATGCAACGGCTTCTGCCACGGTCGTGGCAGAGCAAAGCAGGATGCAGCCGGCCTGTTTGATTGCAGCGATAACGGAGGCTTCGGGCATGCCGAAATGGAAGGAAACCACGGCGGGGCGCGTCTCCAGCACGGCTTCGAGCAGTTCGTTGCCAAAGGTGGGCCAGGAGGCCTCTGCGGCAGGCAGAACGCCCAGACCGTTCTCGTTCCAGAGGTCCTGAAGCATGGCGCGCATGGCTGGGCCGGCTTGCCCGTCTTTGGGCGGATCAACATGGGCGAAGAAATTGACATGGAACGGGCGGTTGCTGGCCGATCGTATCGCCGCGACCTGTTCGCGGAATGCGACGCCTGAAAAAGTCGTGCAGCCGTGGCCACCCAGGCCGCCGGCATTGCTCACGGCAGCGACAAGCGCGGGTGTCGTGGCGCCTGACATGGGTGCCAGCAGAATGGGGTGTTCGATGCCAAAGAGGTCACAGAGGTCGGTGCGCGGCCATTTCATGGGTCTACTTCCTTACTCTCCTACGGGGCGTTCACTACCAACGGTGGTTCGGTGGAGCAGGCGGCGATAACCGTCGTAATCGTTGACCGCGAGATGCACGACGGCGCGATTGTCCCACATGAGCAGGTCGCCGGACTGCCAGCGCTGGCGGATGGTAAATTCGGGCCGGGTCATGTGGTCGTAAAGCATCTCCAGAATCGGCCGACTCTCATCTGGTGTCATGCCTTCCAGGCGTGTGGTGTAGGTCGGGCTGCAGAACAGCGCCTTGCGTCCGCTGGGGCGATGCAGGCGGACCAGAGGATGCGCGCGCTCAACATCGGCCTCCTCATGGCCGGTGCTGACCTGAACGCCGCGCATGCGGTCTCTGGTGCCGTCGCTCGACAGTCGGGTTCCGTAGATGTGGCCCGAATGCATGACCTTCATGGGCTCGAGCAGGCGCTTCATGCCGTCGGAGAGTGCCTCCCAGGCCGTGCACATATCGGCAAACAGAGTATCGCCACCCTTGGGCGGGAGTTCCAGGGACTGGAGAATGGAATAGACCGGCGGTTCCTCGAGATAGCTGAAATCGGCATGCCACCAGCTTCCAAAGGTTGAAACATTGACCTCGTCAGCTTCCTTGAGCACCGCGATGACATCAGGGTGATCGTCGAGCGGCTTCACGTAAGGCATGCGATAGAGTGGCCCGAAGCGCGCGGAGAAAGCGACCTGTTCATCGGCATCCAGCGATTGGCCCTGCAACACCAGAACACGGTGCTCAGCGAAGGCAGCTTTGAGGTCTGCTTCGTCGGATTCACTCAGGCTGCGGGCATCAAGGCCGCTGATAACAGCGCCTAGCGTGGAACCAAGGGGTCTGACGTCAAGGGACATGCTCATCTCATATCACTGGCAGGTTCGCGCGACGAGCGTGCCGTTAGTCCTGCTGTGAGCAGAGGATTGCCTGATTGCGCGGGAGAGGGCTTTTCCGAAAAGCCCAACTCAACCCCATGCACCCCAGGTTCTCTCTGTCCAGATGCGACAAAAGAGAACATAAATAGAACAAAATTGCAAGCCAAATTGACCGGCCGTGTACGCTCAGGAAGGTCTGTTCAGGCCTTCAGGACGTTGAACAGGCGATCGATGCGTTTACGCGACGGACCTGGACATCGCATCGCTCATGCGTTTGGCAAAAGCGGCGGGGTCTTTCGGCAGCTCGCCTTCGAGAATCATGGCCTGATCGAGCAGGAGATGGGCCATGTCTTCGACGGCTTTGCCCGCACCGTCGCCTTTGGCCTTGCTGGCCAGAGAGGCGATGAGGGGGTGTTTGGCGTTGATCTCGAGGATGCGTTCGCCTTCCATGCCGAGCTGGCCGGAAGCCTTGAGCATCTTCTGGAGGCGCATGTTCATGTCGCCTTCGTCAACAACCAGACAGCAGGCCGAGTCGGTGAGGCGCTTTGATTCGCGGACATCCTTGACCTGATTTTCCAGGGCGAGCTTGAGCATGGCGACCAGCGGGGCAAGGTCATCAGAAACCTTGTCGTCGTCTTCCGACTTTTCCTCCTTCTTGCCGTCCTTACCGGCAATGGCAGAGAGGTCGATATCGCCACGGCTCACGCTCGTGAAGGGTTTCTCCTCATAGGCGTCGGCAGACATGGTCCAGAACTCGTCAACCGGCTCGTCCAGCAGCAGGACTTCGACGCCTTTGGCGCGGAAGGCTTCCAGCATGGGGCTGGTCTTCATGGTCTCGGACTTGTCGCCGGTGAGCAGATAGATGCTCTCCTGGCCTTCCTTCATGCGTGCGATGTAGTCGTCCAGGCTGACCCAGCCGTCAGCTTCGGTTGATTTGAAAAGGGCAAGCTTCAGCAGTTCCTCGCGACGCGCCTCATCCTCATAGATACCTTCCTTGAGAACCTGACCGAAGGTGTTCCAGAAGGCAGCGTAACCTTCGGCATCCTTCTCGGCCTTCTTCTTGAGTTCGTTGAGAACCCGCTTGATCAGGGCCTTGGAAATCTTGGCCACGACCGGATTGTTCTGAAGCACTTCGCGGCTGACGTTGAGCGGAAGGTCTTCGGAATCGACCACGCCTTTGAGGAAGCGCAGCCAGGAGGGGACAAGGCCTTCGCATTCATCGGTGATGAACACCTTGCGCACGTAGAGCTTCACGCCGTGACGGCGGGCGGGGTCGAAGAGGTCAAAGGGCGCCTGTTCGGGGATGAAGATGAGGCTGGTATAGGCAATCACGCCTTCTGCCTTGTTGTGGAGCGTCAGCCAGGGCTCATCAAAGGCATGGGCCGTGTGGCGATAGAACTCCGTGTACTGATCAGCCGTGATGTCGGACTTTGAGCGCTGCCAGAGGGCCGCGGCCTCGTTGATCTGCTCGGACTTGCCATCTGCGTTGATCCAGACGGGCAGTCCGACATGGTCGGAATAGGTCTTGATGACGGTCTGGACGCGCAGAGATTCGCTGTATTCCTTGGCATCTTTCTTCAGCTTCATTTCGATGGAGGTGCCCGCGCGGCGTATCTGCCGGGGCTTCTTCGATCTCAAAACTGCCGCGACCATCCGAGGTCCAGCGCCATGCCTTTTCGTCGCCTGCCTTGCGGCTGATGACAACAACACTGTCGGAGACCATGAAGGCGGCATAGAAGCCGACGCCGAACTGGCCGATGAGGTTGAGCGTCGGACTTTTCCTTCTTGGACTTGTCGCTTTTCAGCTGCAGCAAGCTGTTCTGCAACAACGGCCGCGGTGCCCGAGCGCGGCGATCGTGCCCAGGTTCTCGATCATGTCCTCGCGGCTCATACCGATGCCATTGTCGGCGATGGTGATGGTGCGCTCCGCCTTGTTGGGGCCGATGGTGATCTTGAACTCCGCCGCTTCGCCGGCCAGCGCAGTATCGGTCAGTGCGGCGTACCGCAGCTTGTCGCAAGCATCGGAGGCGTTGGAGATCAACTCCCGCAGGAACACTTCCTTGTCGGAATAGACCGAGTGAACCATCAGATCGAGTAAGCGGCCGACTTCGGCCTGAAACTCGTGACGTTCACCGGTGGATGCATCCGCCATGGCTGATCTTCCTTGTATGCTCAGAGAGGTTTGGTGCTGCAATGTGATGTAGGTGATTGAACCCGCAGGTCAAGCATTCCGAGCCATTTGCGAGCGGGGAGGGCGTATTATGTCAGCAATGACGACCGTCACTTGTGCTGCTGCTCTACGCGCTTCATGATTCGACCATGCTTGGGCGCATTCGACGAAACACGGGATATCTTGGCGCGTTTCTGACTCTTGTTGGGATTCTGAACGCGACCCTGATCATGACAGCCTACCTACACGCTCTGGGGGCTGGTTCAGGCGGGTCTGGCAGCGCCTATGGCTGGGGTGTCTCGTCGTGGTCTCCTGTGATCGCACTTGCCTGGATCGCTGCTGGGCCTCTGGCTGTTTACGTGCTGGCCTTTGTCCTGAAACCTGCGCCGCGACGGATGCTGTTGATCAACGGGGTTTTTGTTTTTGCCCTGGCAAATCTTGTTGCGTTTCCCGCCTATCTGTATGCTGGTCGCCTTGATCTGTGGGTCGAGGCGGCGGCGCTGAATCTGTTTCTTGCGGGTGCCTGGTTCAGCGTTCTCGACGTGGTGTCAATCCTGCTGTGGAAGCAGACCGGGAGTGAACATATGCCCTGGTTCAACGCACCACATCTGGCGTGGCTTGCCGGACTTCTGGCAGTCTTTGTGGTCATGGCCGGACTGGCCTCTGAACGGATACAGCGCTTTGACGCGGAAACGGTGACCTGGATGTTCGCGGTAATCCTGCTGGCAGCACTGCCGTTTCATCTGCTGATGGAGATTGCCGAGCGCATGAACAAACGTGATGCCATGGACGCGGCGCGTGCGCGCAAGGTCGCTGAACATCTGGTAGCCAGCCG
>CALSLK010000026.1 GCA_943787175.1 uncultured Alphaproteobacteria bacterium | reverse complement strand
TCCGGCTGTTGACGATTCCGACCCTCTCACCGTCGTCTTCCATCAGGGCACCGATGTAGCAGCCGCAATGACGACAGATGATGAATTCGGTGATGCCCATGGCAAAACGATAGGTCTGTGCAGCCCCGTCGGCGGGCGTCAATTGCCCAGCTTTCCTGCGGGGTCTGTGACCGTGCGCGCACTGTGGCGCGTACAGAAACTGCAGCTGCAGGCGCGGACCTCAAGACCGGCAGGGTCTGCAGCAGTTTCAAACACCACCTTGACCGTGCCGCAATGGCACCCACCTTGATAACAGCGCATCGCATTTTCCCTTCGCGCATTCACGTGTGGAGCATAGTACACTTGCTCTACAAGGCAGAGCGGATTTACAGAATCGCGCTGATCCAAGCCCAATCGGTTGAAGGAACCTATCGTCATGAATGCTCTCATCTGGCTCGTCGGCACCGCATTCCAGATCTATATCTGGATTCTGATCGCCCATGTCGTCATGAGCCTGCTGATCTCGTTCAAGATCGTCGATACCCGCCACCCCCCGTGGTCAACCAGATCGGCCGCTTCCTGTGGCAGATCACCGAGCCTCTGCTTGGGCCGATCCGGCGCCTTCTGAACAAACTGCTGGGTAATCTGGGCGGCATTGATCTCTCGCCGCTGATCGCCATCGTGCTTCTGCAGTTCCTCAGCATGTTCATCATCGGCTCCATTCTCATCCCCCTCGCCAACGGTCTGTGAGCAGCCCGCTTCAAGACAATGGCGGCGCTCTTCGCCTGCGCATCCCGCGCCCAGCCCGGCGCTTCGTCCAACGAAGTTGCAGGCGTGGAACTTGACGCGGCGGGCGAAGCCTTCTTAAAGGTGCGGGGTCACCCAGCCGGCTGAAGGGGGCAAGGCCAATCGTGCGGTTGCCAAGATGCTTGCGAAGTCCTGGCGTGTTCCCGCCTCGTCCATCACGGTCGTGGCAGGGACACAAGGACCGGCGCAAGGTTCTGGAGATCGCCGGGGGGGCCAGAGGTGACGGAACGAATCAAAATGTGGCTGGGAGCCCTGACATGAGCGAAGCAACCATCATTGACGGCAAGGCGTTTGCGCTGAAGGTGCGTGAAGGTGTGGCCAAGAAAGTCGCCAAACTGAAGGCCGATCACGGCATCACCCCCGGACTGGCCGTGGTGCTGGTGGGCGAAGACCCGGCCAGCCAGGTTTATGTCCGCTCCAAGGGCAAATCGACTGTGGAAGCAGGCATGGAGAGCTTCGAGTTCCGCATGCCCGATACCCGCCAGCCACGAAGAGGTCCTGGCCAAGGTCGAGGAACTCAATGCCGATCCGCGCGTCCACGGCATCCTGGTCCAGCTTCCCCTGCCCAAACAGGTCGATGAGGCTGTCATCATCAACGCCATCCTGCCGGCCAAGGATGTCGACGGGTTCCACGTCATCAATACCGGCCGCCTTTCGACCAATCAGGATGCCATGGTCCCCTGCACGCCGCTGGGCTGCCAGATGATGCTGCGCGAGCATCTGGGCGCCGAGGGCATGAAGGGTGCCGAAGCCGTCATCGTCGGTCGCTCGAACATCGTGGGAAAACCCATGGCACAGCTTCTCTTGCAGGATCACTGCACCGTCACGATTGCCCATTCACGCACCGCTGATCTTCCCGGTGTCGTGCGCCGCGCCGATATCGTGGTCGCAGCCGTGGGTCGGCCCGAGATGGTGCGCGGCGACTGGATCAAACCCGGCGCCACGGTGATTGATGTCGGCATCAACCGCATCGAAAAGGAAGACGGCAAGACCCGCCTGGTCGGCGATGTCTGCTTTGATGAGGCGGTCAAGGTCGCCGGCGCCATCACCCCGGTTCCCGGCGGTGTCGGCCCCATGACCATCGCCTGCCTGCTGGTCAACACGGTCACCGCAGCCTGCCGCCAGCACGGCGTCGCCGAGCCGGAGGCCTGAGCCTCTGATTCAACGGCAAGGCATCTAGAGAAAACTGTCATCCCGGACAAAGCCCGACAGGGCTGCTGATCCGGGATGACAAACTGATGTTGGGGTAGCACGCCAATCCCATCTCAACGATGATGCAGTCTGGAACACAGGAAACTGCCCATGACCATGCTCATCATCGCCTGCGTTGTCTTTGTCGGGGGTCATATCCTGCTATCGGGCACGCCGGTGCGCGGGATGATCGTCAACGTGATTGGCGAAACCGCGTTTCTTGGCCTGTTCTCCGTCATTGCGCTGGCATCCATCGTCTGGATGGCCTGGGCTTATTCGAATACCGATTATGTCGCGCTATGGCACGCCGGACATGCGCTGAAAGGCATTGCCTGGCTCGTCATGGTGCCGGCGGTCATCTTTGTTGTGTGCGGTAACGCCACGCCAAACCCTTCGTCCGTCGGTTCGGAAAAGGTGTTGGAGCGTGATGATGCGGCGCGCGGGATCTTCTCGGTCACGCGCCATCCCCTGATGTGGGGCATCGCCCTGTGGGCCGCTGCTCACCTGCTGGCCAACGGTGATCTTGCCAGCCTGATTTTCTTCGCCAGCCTTCTGGTTCTGGTCTTTGCCGGTGTCGCCAGCCAGGAAGCCAAGAAGAAGGCGAAGATGGGCGAAGCGTGGGATCGTTTCGCTGCCGCAACTTCGTTCGTTCCCTTTGTCGCGATTGTTGAACGCCGCCGGTCGCTGGACTGGAAAGGCATCGGCTGGTGGCGGCTTGGCCTGTCAGTGGTGATCTACGCCGCACTCGTCCTGCTTCACCCCTGGGTCATCGGCGTCTCTCCGATACCTTCCTAGAGCGGATCGAGCGCTTTCAGGATCTCGCTCGAGGCCGTCACGAAACCAAAGCAGCGCTCGACATTCCACAGAGTTGCCTGGGTACAGAAATCCGGTGAGGAGGTGGCTGCGCAATCCTCGAGAAGAACGCAGTCATAACCCAGGAAGCTGGCATCCATCAGTGTGGTGAACACGCACTGGTCCAGGTTCACACCAGCAAAAAGAAGAGTCGTGATGCCAAGATTGCGCAGGATGCTGTCGAGCTGCGTATCCCAAAATCCGCTCATCCGGTATTTGTCGATCATGACGTCGCCATTGCCGACATCCAGACCATCAACGATGGCAGCGTCGAACCCGTCCTTGACGATAAAGCTCTCGCCATCATGATCATCACGGAACGGGAACCGCACCATGGGCGCAAGGTTCAGACCATCGGCCCGGTTGCCCCAGTTCACCCAGACGACGGGGACATCGACACCCCACAGTTCAGGCATCAGTTTCTGCAATGGCGCAATCGGTTCGCGTGCAGGACCGTCATGGCCGGAATTGTCTAGATGACAAAAGGCATTCTGCATGTCGATGACGACAAGAGCCGTTGCGGCCAGGTCCATCGTCACCTTGCGTTCGCCACAGACCACCTTGGCCGGGCGGGGTTCACGCCTGCGCGTCAGGTCGACGCTGTCAGGGGTCATCGACCAGGCGTTACGCATGTCCCTGCCGAGCGTGGTCATAGCGCTCTTCCTAAACCGGTGTCGCTTTGATCAGGCTCTGACGCCCATCAAAGGCCCAGCGGATATCGGTCTTGAATCCGGCCTGTGCAAAAACTTCCGAGAGCTCCTGCCGCGTCAGATGGTTGATCCAGCCCAGGCTCTCGCGATCGATGCCCGGCGTATCATCGGCCGAATGGTAGCTCGCCAGCACCGGCGTCTGGAGGCCGCGCAGAGCAGCAAGGAATTTAGGCAAGGCTGGCAGGTACTCCAGGGCACCCAGAAGCGTGATGACTTCGGCACCAGTCTGCTTGGGCAATTGCATGGTCTTGAGGTCGAACACCTCACAGCCCTGAAACCGGGACGCAAGATCGGCACCACGATACTTCGACCCCTGCTTCAACATGAAACGCAGAGCCGGTGCACCACAGAACATGTCCAGCACGGCGCAGGGCTTTACGAGCGATTTAGCAGCTGCAATCCGTGCAGCACGCAGGGCAA
Source organism: uncultured Alphaproteobacteria bacterium (assembly GCA_943787175.1). Classification (GTDB taxonomy): domain Bacteria; phylum Pseudomonadota; class Alphaproteobacteria; order SP197; family SP197; genus SP197. The sequence continues at coordinate 56,599 of CALSLK010000026.1, read as the reverse complement.
AGGCAGGTTCCAGAAGCCTGGGCCCCTTTCCATCCCAGGCTTCGACATCCTGTGCACGAAGGATCGGGTTTGCGCCTTCCTTGCCCTTGACCGTGTAGGGATGATCCTTGACCGGCATGTCGGGCATCTCGTGGCCGAACTGCTGGGCAAAGGGCGCCAGCACGCGCCACAGGCGTACAGCACGCGCCTTGGTCGGACCTTCAGGCTCGGATGCAAAACGGCCGACCGCTGCGCCACTGATCTTTCCCTGGTGTTTGTCCTTTTCCCAGTTGGCGCGCATCGGGTTCTCGCCTTCCAGGTTGAACCGGTCCTCACCGAATTCGGGGATGCCGGCATATTTGCGGAAACGTTCGCGGATCGAGGCTTGGGCTACGAAGTCCTCATAGCGCACATGCATATGCGGAATCTTCGCTAGGGATTGCAGCTCGTGCATGTCATAGGCCAGCCGGGTCAGCACCCAGGCTTCGTCGCGCAACTGCTTGCCGCCGGGAAAGGCCACCAGGGAGCGCCCGATCAGATCCAGGGAGGAAATCGCCACATCTCGCAGGTCCCGGCTGACCAGCACCATGCGGCGCGGCGGGAAGTGCTTGAAGAGCTTTTCCCACTGGTAGAAATCGACCTGTTTCACACCCCAGAGATCAAGGCGCTCAAGCTGGGGTACAATGTTGTCACTGAACCAGTCGATATAGGTCTGCTTGCCGTTGCGCCGGGTTGGCTCTGCTGTGACATCCAGGCCAACATCACCAAAAAGCCTGTGCAGGCGTTCAGCCGTGCGCTCGTGCCAGACGACATGTAGATCGGGCTCGCTGATAACCAGGCTCTTGCCTTTTACCGTCAGGAGATCGGCCAACAGCGTCGTGCCGCTTCGCAGCGGCCCACAGATTGCGATATCCATGCTGGGCTGTTGGCGCATGGGTCTTCAAAGCTCCTGATTACGACGCTGGCCAAGGCGCAGGCGCAAGGCGTTCAGGCGGATGAAGCCCTCGGCATCACGCTGATCATAGACGGCATCTTCCTCGAACGTGACATGCGCCAGACTGTAGAGCGACCGCGGTGACTTGCGCCCCGTCACGATGACATTGCCCTTGTAGAGCTTCAGGCGGACCGTGCCCGAGACATGTTCCTGGCTCTGGTCGATCATGGCCTGCAGCATCAACCGCTCGGGCGAAAACCAGAAGCCGTTGTAGATCAGCTCCGCATAACGCGGCATCAGCTCGTCCTTGAGATGTGCCGCACCGCGATCAAGCGTGATCGATTCCATCGCACGATGGGCCGTCAGCAGAACCGTGCCGCCCGGAGTTTCATATATGCCCCGGCTTTTCATGCCGACAAAACGGTTCTCCACCAGGTCAAGCCTGCCAATGCCGTTGGCACCGCCCAGCTCGTTCAGGCGCGTCAGCACGGCGGCTGGCGAAAGGTCCTGGCCGTCAATCGCCACGGGGTCGCCTTTCTCGAAGGCGACCTCGATTTCGGTCGGCACATCGGGTGCATCGACCGGGTCGACCGTGCGCGAATAGACGTATTCCGGCGCTTCATCCCAGGGGTCTTCCAGCACCTTGCCCTCGGCAGAAATGTGCAAAAGATTGGCATCAACCGAGAATGGCGCTTCGCCGCGTTTGTCCCGCGGGATCGGTATCTGGTGACTCTCGGCATACTCAATCAGCTTGGTACGTGAATTCAGATCCCATTCACGCCAGGGTGCAATCACCTTGATGTCAGGGTTGAGTCCGTAATAGCCAAGCTCGAACCGCACCTGGTCGTTGCCTTTGCCGGTAGCGCCATGGGACACCGCATCAGCGCCGGTCATTTTGGCAATCTCGATCTGGCGTTTGGCGATCAGCGGGCGCGCGATGGAAGTGCCCAGAAGATAGACGCCCTCATAAACCGCGTTGGCGCGGAACATGGGGAAGACGTAGTCCCTGACGAACTCTTCGCGCAGATCCTCGATGAAGATTTCCTTAATCCCCATCATTTCGGCTTTCTTGCGCGCAGGCTCAAGCTCCTCGCCCTGTCCCAGATCGGCCGTGAAGGTCACGACCTCACAGTCATAGGTGTCCTGCAGCCAGCGCAGGATGACCGATGTATCGAGCCCGCCCGAATAGGCCAGCACCACTTTCTTGATGTCACTCATGTCAAACCCGTGATTTCCAACGTACCGCGCGTGTTTAGATCGGATCGCGATGAGGCGGAACCATTAATGGCCTCGCCTTAACACGTGAATCCGATCTGTTTCACAAAGTTTGAGCAAGCTCTGCCTGATGGGAATTGCGTTTCCCAGGGAACCTTGGGTTATCCGAAACCCAGATTCTTCATGTTTGTTTGCAACCCACGCGAGTCTGGCACGGCCTTTGCGAGGTACTCGGGTGTTCAAGTGCAAGGCCAGGGGTCGAGCGACTTTTTGGCAAAGGGAGGACAACATGTCTCAGATTAGTACAACGAAACGGAAGTACTCCCTTTTTGTGGCTTGCGGCGTGCTGGGCGTCGCAGGATTGGCTGTTTTGGCCATGAGTACGGGGATGAGCGCCCCGGCCAATGCAGCTATCGAGACCTACCGCGTGCTTGGGTCCTCTCCCGAGGGCGTTACGCGACTGAATGTCGGAACGGGCGAAATTACGGTCTGTGCCGTCGATCTTGACGGGGCACTGAGCTGCGCAGTGTCTGGTGAGCAATAGTTCACCGTTCCCGTCAACCACCTGATCCCAAGTCAATCCTGATCGGCGGTTCAGAGGACCGGGAGCTTCGGCTCCCGGTCCTTTCTTTTTGGCACATCCTCGACACGCAGACGGGCAACTAAAGCTGGCCTGATGACCCAATGGACCAATATGGTCGGCTCCCGATGGCTAAAACACGCGAATCTCTGACCTGGCGAAGCTTGTGGCGCAACGTATTGCGCCCATTTTGGCGCGCACTTGTCCGATTTCTGGACCATGATGGCCCCGCTCTGGCCGGATCGATCGCTTTTTCCGTACTTCTGGCGCTGTTTCCCTTTGTCCTGTTTCTGGTCGCCTTGTCGGGAATCCTGGGGCAGGACGAGCAGATTCAGGATTTCATGTCCTTTGCCTTCGAATTTCTGCCTGTAGAAGTGGGGCGCACACTCTTCCCCATTGTTTCCCGGATCGTTTTGAGCCCGCCACAGCATGGCATTCTGACATTTTCCATGATCGGGACACTCTGGGTGTCGTCATCCGGCGTGGAATCCCTGCGCACCGGCCTGGATCGCGCCTATGGCGTAACCGATCGCCGGCCGTTCTGGTGGCGGCGCATTCAGGGACTGGGATTCGTCGTGGGCGGCGCAGGCGGCATTCTGATCGTCATGCTGCTCATCGTGGTCGGCCCCGCTTATCTGGCAGGCAGTGAACGCGCTGGTTGCCGTGCCCAAGGAACTGGAACTTCTCTACAACTCGCTGCGTTATCTTGCCGGCGGTCTCGGTCTGGGATTTGTGATCTGGTGCCTCTACCGGCTTCTTCCCAATGTGAAACAACGATGGCTCCATGCCTTGCCGGGCACCCTGTTCGCCACGGCGGTCTGGCTGGTCGGCGCCACGGTTTACTCGATGTATCTGCAGAACGTGGCCGACTACACCGTAACCTACGGCAGCCTTGGCGGCATCATCGGCGCCATGATCTTCTTTTTCTTCACCGCCATGATTTTCCTCTATGGCGCGGAACTCAATGCCGCGCTCATGGAACAGGGCGAGGACGGCGGTGTTCCCGAACAGGACGTGAGCGATGAAGCGGCCATGGGCAAACTTGCCGATGCAGACGGTATGTTGCCGCGACGGCCCGGTGCCCGCCTGATCGTGATTGATCACGCAGGCAACGTCCTTCTGTTCCTGTATCATGACGATACGGTCTTCGACCCCGGCAGTCCCGATGTGGTCGACAACTGGGTTACGCCCGGCGGTGGGATCGAACCTGGTGAAACACCCAAACAGGCTGCCCTGCGGGAACTGGCTGAAGAAACCGGCCTGACTGTCCCAGAATTGGGCGACTGTGTCGCGCGGCGAAACATCACGCTCACCTTCCCGGAAGGCGATGTACTCCTGCAGGAGCACTACTTTGTAGTCCGGCTGAACACCGTCATGCCCGCGATCAACACCAGCGGCCAATCTGAATCCGAGCTCTCGATTCTACGCGAGGTCCGCTGGTGGAAACTGGCCGACCTGCTCTCGACCGAAGAGCCCATCAAACCGCCGGGCCTGCCTGATCTGGCAGCCGATCTGCAACGCGGCGGAGAAATGACGTTACCAATCTGGCTCGAGGACTGACCAGATTGAAGTTCGGATTCCCAAGGGATCAGGTCGCATTCCGTCAGCCTTGAGACCAAGGAGCAGCGTTTCCTTGTCCAGATTTCGCGAATTCCAGAACGTCGTCACGGAAGGGGCGGATCAGGAGATCCTGTGTCTCGAGTTCCGCCCCGGCCACATCTGTCAGTCCTTTGCCTTCATGGCAAAGACATCGATCTCGATCACCATGGAATCATAAGCCAGCACCGGCAGCGGCACGCCGGTGGTCGCCGGGCCGGGATCGCTGAAATAGGACGACCGGATCGGCAGGTTTTCGTTCAGCGCCTGCGCACCGCAATCGCCCTTGTAGACCGTCGTGACCTTGCAGACGTCGTCATAATCGGCGCCCAACTCGTTCAGGATGGTGCCGATATGGACCATGGCCTGATGGGTCTGGGCCGTCAGATCACCTGGATGCACCGCTTCACCCTTCTTGTTGAGTGAGACCTGCCCCCCCAGGAAGATCATCTCTTCACATTTCAGACCGTGTTTGTAGGGCAGATGCACATGCCAGTCCCACAGGCTGTCGGGCCAGACATGTTTGCGCGGCAGCCGGCTGCCGTCCTCGCCCAGCATGGCAACGGTGGAAATCTTGATCAGGACCTCGGCGTTGGCATGGCGGGGTATCGGAACGCCAGTGGCTGCAGGACCCGGCTCGCTGAAATGCGCGGCGCAGGCAAGGGCTGCGGCCTCAAAGTCACCGATGCCCTCTCCGCCGGCATACCAGCGATTGACCTTGACCGCGTCGTCATAGACCGCACCAAAGTGGTTCAGCACGGCGCCGACCTGGGACACCACTTGTTTGGTCTGGGCTTCAATATCGCGCTTGTGCAGAACGTTTCCCGCAGCATCGATGGGATACTGGGCCGATGCAAAAATCATCTTGCCGGCGCGCAGCCCCTGTACGAAGGGTTTGGGCAGTGGCGAGCCCAGATTGTCAGGCGCGATTGTGCGTGGCACCCGGTCGCCGTTCTCCCGGCGCATCGCATAACCTTCGATCTCGACCACCAGCCCCTCATAGGCAAGCCAGGGCACGGGAACCGCGTTCACCGTGGGCCTGCAGCCCTCGGGCAGGCAGGCACCGACACCGGCCAGGAACTCTGCTTCATCGACAGAACCGTCGTTGACGTAGAAACAGAGCAATGTGACGAGGTCTTCCAGATCGCAATCAAGTCCTTCGAGAACCGTTGCAAAGTTCTTCATCACCGCGCTGGTCTGGGCCGGAATGTCATTCTGATTAAGGACCACACCTTCAGGGGTCAGGTTGACCTGACCACCGACCCAGATCATCTCGCCACAACGCACGCCATGTTTGTGTGTGACGTCGATCGGCCAGTTCCAGTGACCCTCGGGCCAGCAATGTCGCTTCTGCATGATGTCCTCCCCAATTTCAGGCGACAGCATGGACCGGTAAGCAGGCCACGATCAAGCGCGACAAACACCCCGATCAGGGTTCCAGCAGCGCAGCAGATTTCAGGCTGTCGGTCAGAGCCTGGGCCAGCCACTCCGCGGCCGTGTTTCCGCTTCCCCCGCGCCTCTTGAGGCCGACGTCAACCGGGGCAATCGGCGGGAATCCGACCGCACCGTCCAGCACCTTCATGCCCGGGACAACGGCACTTTCGCCAATATGAGACACCGCCAGCCCGGCCAGCACAAAGGATTGCAGGCTCAGATAGCTGCGTCCGATATAGGCAATACGATAGGCAATGTCGTAGGCATCGAGCGCCAGCAGAGCGTTACGGCGCATCTGGCAATAGGGCTCTGTGGTAGCCAGCGGTATCGGTGTCTGTTCCTCGACAACATGATGGGCCGAGGTCACCCACACCATGGGTTCACGGTGGATGATCTCGCCATGGTCGGGAACCGCAGCACAACTGAGTAGCGCCAGATCAAGCTCACCGCTTGCAAGGGATGCGTCGAGCACGACACTGGGTTCGGTGCGCACCTCGAGTTCGACCTGGGGGTGCTGGCTGCTGAATTCTGCCAGAACGCTGGGCAGGAACCGGGCAACGTAATCGTCGGGGATACCCAGACTTACACGACCGCTGAGTTCCGGTTGGGAAAACTGCGCAAGCGCGGTGTCATTGAGCGCAATCATGCGCCTGGCGTAGCCAACCAGCTTTTCACCATCACCGGAAAGCTGCATCTGGCGACCGTCGCGCACAAACATCGGCTTTCCCAGAGTCTCCTCCAGGCGCTTCATCTGCATGGAAACCGCCGATTGCGTACGCCCCACCCGGTCAGCAGCCCGGGTGAAATTTCCGGTGTCGACGATGGCCAGAAAACTGCGCAGGAGGTCGGTGTCGAGGTTCATATCATCCATCAATTTTCGTGATGAATAACATCTATTCTATTCGTTGGATAAATCAACCCGTCGGCAACATCTTGATGAGACAGACACAAGGAAGACCGACCATGCAACGCACTGATACCTGCCACCAGGCCGCAACGGAACGTCACAACAAAGACAGGCATCCGCTTGCTCGCCTCTGGCTCCATCTGCTTTGCTGGCAGGATCTGGCGAACCAGCGCCGGGAACTGGGGAGCCTTGATGCCCGTTCGTTGCGCGACATCGGTGTTGACCGTGTCGATGCGCAGCGTGAATCACAAAGGCCGTTCTGGGACCGCCCGAAGCGTTGACAGATCAGGCTGCAGCTTCGGCTTGGGCCTGCTCGCGGAGAATCTCGCTTTTGCGTTTCTTCACGGTGTCGGATTTCAGCTGCCCACAGGCTGCCAGGATATCACGGCCACGTGGACGGCGAACCGGTGCCGAAAGCCCGCCATCGTTGACGATGCGCGCAAAGGCATGAATGCGGTTGTTCGAGGAACATTCATACGCCACCCCCGGCCAGGGATTGAACGGAATGAGGTTCACCTTGGCCGGAATGCCCTTGAGCAACTGGACCAGGGCACGCGCATCGGCATCGCTGTCGTTCACGTCCTTGAGCATGACGTATTCAAAGGTGATGCGCCGTGCATTGCTGGCACCGGGATAGGCCCGGCAGGCGGCTAGCAACTGCTCTATCGGATACTTCTTGTTGAGCGGCACCAGGGTATTGCGAATCTCATCGGTCACCGCATGGAGCGAGACCGCCAGATCGACATTCAGCTCTTCTCCACAGCGTTCCATCATGGGCACGACGCCCGAGGTTGAAAGCGTGATACGCCGGCGCGAAAGGGCGATGCCTTCCTCGTCCATGACGATCTGCAAGGCGGCCTTCACATTTTCGAAGTTATAGAGCGGCTCGCCCATACCCATCATGACGATGTTGGAGAGCAGGCGGTTGCCATCGGTCGGTGATGGCCATTCCTTGAGCGTGTCACGTGCTAGCATGAACTGACCCACAATCTCGCCAGGCTCCAGATTGCGCACCAGGCGCTGGGTACCGGTGTGGCAGAACGTGCAGGTCAGTGTGCAGCCGACCTGGGACGAGATACAGAGCGCCCCGCGATCCTCTTCAGGAATGTGCACACTCTCGATCAGATGACCGCCTTGCGTCCGCAGCAGCCACTTCTGGGTGCCGTCCTCGCTCACCTGATGGCGTGCAACGTCAAGACGGTCGACCACAAAATGTTCAGCCAGTGTCTCCTGGAACGTGCGCGCCAGCGTCGTCATCTCTGAGAAGTCGGTGGCACCGCGGTGATAGATCCAGTGCCACAGCTGTTTCACCCGAAACGGCTTTTCCCCAAGCGCGGCGATTTCTTCGCCAAGCTGCGCACGGGTCAGCCCGATCAGGTTCTTCTTGGTGGGTGTGGTTTCAGCGATGGCATCCATAAGCCGGGATATAGTCCTCCCGACCCCAAATGCCAACTCTGGCGATCTGCTCTAGTTGGCGCAGGCCTGGCTGATCGCCTCATAAGCGGCGGTAAACCCAAGCAGGGAATATTCATCCGTCGTATCGGTAGCACGCCAGGAACGTCCGGCGACCTTCATGTCGATGCCGGCTTTCATGGCAGCAATCAGGGCACGGTCATCAGCCTCGGAATAGGCCCACGCGGTGTCGCCCTGGCTGAACAGGGTAAAGGTCTTGGTACCGATGCTGATCAGGACCGGCGCATTCTCTTCATAATTATAGCCGGCAATAACCGACACGACATCACGGCCGCCACCGGGCGAACGATGAGTCACCAGGATCCAGACGTCGCCGCGTTGGTCATAAGCGCCGGTCGAGTCTGTCGGCTCGGTCCCCATGTAGCAGACACGCGTCGCGCCATCCTGATAGGCAAAGGCCGACCAGTCCCGATAGGTTCCCAGCGTCTGGGGAGTCTGGGCAGCGGCAGGCCAGGTCATGACGACCAGCGCCATACAGCCGAGGAAAAAGCCAAAAGATCGAACGATGGTGGTCATGTCACAGGTCCTGGACTCGTCTTGACGGTCGGGTTGCGGGGTCTGGTTTGATTCGGACATGGTGACACTAACCAAATGAGAGCGGCGAAAACAGGGCAAAGCCTGTTGCAAGTGTCACGAAATTGCATGGATTTCCCTACGCCTGGCGTTCAGCCTTGGGTGTGCGGACAAATCGCCCGCCCCGAACATGGCGGCTCATCTCCTCGGCACCACCATGGGTCGTCACCGGTCTGGAGAATTTTCCATGCATCCGCATGCGGTCATACATCACGATAGCGCCGGCGATGGCAACGTTGACACAGAACGATGTCGGGATTTTCACGACATGGTCGCAGCAGGCAAGCAGTCCGGGCGATAGGCTGCCCAGTTCGGGCCCCAGGACATAGGCCGCCGAGTGCGGATGGTGAAAGGCCGGCAGATCAACCGCGTCATCGGTAAGTTCTACCCCCACCAACTGGCAGGCGTGGGGCAGTCTGAAGTCAGCAAGGTCGGCGAAATTGAAGAACGGGACGTTCTTGTAGGCCGATGACGTATCCGTGCCGATCTTGACCTTGGGATCTGGAGCAATGGTAAAAACGAAACCGGCGCCGAACGCATGCGCGCTGCGGAACAGGTTGCCCATGTTCCCCGTCTTGGAGACGCCCTCGATACCGATGCCGAAATATCCACGCATGGCGCGAACCTGCCAAGCCATGGTGACGCTGGCAAGCGATCATCACCTCTGGCCGCCATTGACCACAACCAGACCATGCCCTAGGCCGATAAACAGAACCTCCAGGCCAGCCTCAGGAACCCCGACATGCCCGAAACCGCCCTTCCCGTCCTGATCGACGTCATTCGCGGCACAACCGTCGAAAGCCGTCATCGTGGTGCTGCCGTCGTGGTCGACGCCAAAGGCAAGGTGATCTGGAGCCTTGGCGATCCTGAACTGGTCATGTTTCCGCGCTCGGCGATCAAACCGATTCAGGCCGGTCTGGTCATGGCCGAATCGGGTGCCATGAATGCCTTTGGTGTCAGCCAGAAGGAGCTGGCGCTGTCGTGCGCCAGCCACAATGGCGAACCCATGCATGTCGAACCTGTCCTGGCATGGCTCGACCGTCTGGGCCTCTCGCCTGAAAATCTGGAATGCGGCCGACAGGATCCTGGCATCGCCAGGGATCTGCACGAACTCTACCGTTCGGGCGGCCAGGCTGGCCCCGAACACAACAACTGTTCAGGCAAACATTCAGGCTTTCTGACCGTCTGCCGCCACATGGACGTCGACCCCAAGGGTTACCTGGACGCCGATCATCCAGCCCAGGCAAGGGTCTGCCAGACCATGGCCGATATGTGTGGTGTGGATCTCAGCCGCGCCGATCTGGGTACAGACGGCTGTGGAGTTCCTTCTATCGCCATGCCGCTCCACGCCCTGGCACTGGGGATGGCGCGCCTGGCCGATCCCGAAGCGGACTGGCCGAGCAAGCGCGCCCAGGCCTGTCCGCGCCATTGTCGAGGCGATGGCCGCCCATCCCCATGATGGTTGCGGGCACGGGCCGCGCATGTGCAGCCCTGATGGACGCAGGCAGCCCGCGGCGTCTATGTCGTCAAGGGCGGTGCAGAGGGCGTTTATGCCGGCGCCTGGCCCGAAAAAGGCTACGGCATCGCGCTCAAGATCGAGGACGGCGCAGGCCGGGCCGCCGAAGTTGCCATGACCCACGTCCTGCGCCGCATCGGCGCCATGGACGACCGCACCTGGACGGAACTCTCCGACTGGGCGACGCGCCCGCAGCAAAACTGGGCCGGCACGCACACCGGCGACGTGCAGCGCCGCCGCAGCGCTGCTGGACTAGCTCTTCAGCGCTTCCAGCCCTTCGTAAAGCTTCAGGGCGTCGGGGTTTGCCAGGGCTTCGGTGTTCTTGACCTGACGGCCATGCACGATGTCGCGCACGGCAAGCTCGCTGATCTTGTTCGAACGCGTGCGCGGGATATCAGCGACCGCGATCACCTTGGACGGCATGTGGCGCGGTGACGCGTTGGTGCGGATCTTCAGGCGGATCGCAGCGATCAGATCGTCGGTCAACTCATGGCCCGGACGCATGACGACAAACAGCACAACGCGCACATCGTCATCCCAGTCCTGTCCGATACACAGGCTTTCGAGAATCGCGTCGAACTGCTCGACCTGACGGTAGATCTCGGCAGTACCGATGCGCACGCCACCGGGGTTCAGTACGGCGTCGGAGCGACCATAAATCACCATGCCACCCGACGGCGTCACCACGGACCAGTCACCGTGGCGCCAGATATTCGGGAAGGTGTCGAAATAGGCCGCGTGATACTTCGCGCCATCGGGATCGTTCCAGAACCCGACAGGCATGGAAGGAAACGCCCTGGTGCAGACCAGCTCACCCTTTTCACCCGCCGGCAGGGCCTTGCCGTCGTCACCAAAGACCTCGACCGCCATACCCAGTCCGCGCGACTGGATTTCGCCCTTGTAGACAGGCAGTACCGGATTGCCGAGCACAAAGCAGGAAACGATGTCGGTGCCGCCCGAGATCGACGAGAGCTGCATATCCTGCTTCACGTCGCGATAAATGTAGTCGTAACTCTCATGGGTCAGCGGCGATCCCGTCGACATCAGCAGGCGCACGGCCGAGAGGTCATGACTCTCACGCGGCTTCACGCCGGCCTTCTCCATGGCCGAGAGGTACTTGGCCGAGGTGCCAAAGATCGTGATTTTCTCTTTCTCGACAAAGTCCCAGAGAATTTCCGGCCCCGGATGGGCCGGATTGCCTTCGTAGAGCATCAACGTTGCGCCGATAGCCAGGCCAGAGACCTGCCAGTTCCACATCATCCAGCCACAGGTCGAGAAGTAGAACAGCCTGTCATCGGCGCTGAGATCGCAATGCAGGCGGTGTTCCTTCAAGTGCTGCAGCAGCGTGCCGCCATGACCGTGAACAATGCACTTGGGCGCGCCCGTGGTGCCCGACGAATACATAATGAAAAGCGGATGATCGAACGCGACCTGAGCAAAGGGAATATCGCCGGATGGCACGGCCGATGTCGCCGCATTCCAGGAAACCGCATCGCGCAGGCCCGAGATATCAGGCGCATCCTCAACATAGGACACCACAACAACGGCTTCCACGCTGGGCAGTTCCGCCAGGATCTCTGCAACGCGAGGCCGACTGTCAAAGGTCTTGCCGCCATAGAAATAGCCATCGGCACAGATCAGCGCCTTGGGTTCAATCTGGCCGAACCGGTCGAGCACGCCGCGTGTGCCAAAGTCGGGCGAACAGGACGTCCACACCGCACCAAGGCTTGCCGTTGCCAGCATGGCCGCAATGGTCTCGGGCAGATTGGGCAGGAAGCCAGCAACCCGGTCGCCCTCGCCGACACCTTTTGCCTCCAGCCAGGCGCGCAGGGCCGCAACGCTGTCGTAAAGTTCTGCAAAGGTCATAGCACTGCGCGTGCCATTCTCGCGCCAGCACACGATGGCTTCTGCATCGTCCCGACGGCGAAGCAGGTTTTCCGCATGGTTGAGACGCGCACCGGTGAACCATCTGGCGCCGGGCATGGCATCGCCATCGATCAGCACATCATCGGCAGTTTTCGACGCAACGACTCCACAGAACTCCCACAGGAGTGACCAGAAGGCAGCGCGATCGTCAATCGACCAGCGCCAGAGCGCTTCATAGTCCGCAAGCTCGGTTCCGCTGCGTTCGCAAGCAAGATGCCGGAAGGCGGTCATTGCGGTTGCCGCGACCCGCTCGGGATCGGGTGTCCAAAGGGCGTTGCTCATGGCATTGGGCTCTTGGCTGTGTGGTCGTTAAGCGTGATCTGGTAACACAGGTCTGCCATGCACAGGAACCGGCTGGTGCAGCAGATGAGGCGGGCGTAGGCTCAAGGCTTCATGGCGTTTACACCACTCAGCGCGAGGTTTTCCCCTCCGGTCTATGCCGCTGGCCTGCTGATGGTTGCCTGCATCGGCTTTGCGGCGATGAACGCAATCATCCGATATCTGGCGACCGATCTGGCCGTCGATCCGCTGATGATTGTCTTCTGCCGCAACCTCTTTGCCTTCCTGGCGATGGTGCCCTGGCTGATGAATCAGGGTTTCGGGGTTTTGAAGACCAACCGGTTCCCGCTGATCTCCCTGCGCGTCCTGTTCGGATTCATTTCCATGGCCCTGTGGTTCTCCGCGCTGGCCATCGTGCCACTGTCGAACGCAGTCGCGCTTTCCTTTACGGCACCGCTGTTTGCCGCCATTGCTGCCGTCTTCATCCTGCGCGAGAAAATCCGTGCCCGGCGCATCACCGCACTTCTCATCGGATTCGGTGGCATGCTGGTCATCATGCGTCCGGGGTCCGAGCCGATCGGCTGGGGCGAATTCATTGTGGTTGCATCGGCAGCGACCATGGCGCTTTCCATCGTGACCATGAAACTGCTGACCCGCACCGAACGCACCACCAGCCTTGTCGTATGGCAGAACATGCTGCTGACGCCGGTTGCGTTGATCCCTGCACTTTTCGTCTGGAGCTGGCCCACGGCCGAAGGCTGGTTCTGGCTGGTCGCCGTGGGCGTCATCGCTGCTGTCTCGCATCTCTTCTTCACACGCGCGTTCTCACTGGCCGACACGACCTACCTGATGCCGTTCGATTACATCCGCCTGCCGTTCGTCGCAATTATCGGCTGGTTCGCCTTCTCTGAACCGACCGACATGTGGACCTGGATCGGCGGCGGCATCATTGCCGTCAGCACCATCTATGTTGCTCATCGCGAATCAAAAATGCGTGCTGCCGGTGTGGCAAGTGAGGCTGCACGGTCTCCCCATTCGACCGGTCGGCCACGGCCACCCAAGGAAAACTGAGTCCGTCAGGTCCTGCGGTGCAGAGCGAACATGAGCAGCACCGTTGCCGCCACTGAATAACCCGCAAAGATGTAGAGCGCCGTGCTGAATCCCCAGCCCTGGTCGAGCATGAGGCCGATCAGGACCGGACCGATGGCCGAGGCAAAAACCTCCAACGCCGTCACCAGACTTTTGATCGCGCCCAGATGATCCACGCCATAGATCTCTGCCCACATCGCCGTGACAAGAACATGGGTTCCGGCACTGATGCCCAGCAGGACAAAATAGGGCCACAGCACATAAGGCGAGTTGAACTGGGCGACCACGACCAGCGCCAGGATCAGTGGCGTCAGCTTCCAGGGCAGAAACCGAACCGCGCCGAAACGGTCGATCAGCGGCCCCAGGACAAACGCCATGGCCGAGCCGAAGATGGCATAGATGAAGTAGTCGCCCGCGATCCAGAGATGGCTCCAGCCCTTGGCATCAGCGAGATTCAGGTGATGGAAGAACAAGCCTGTGACGATCATGGCCGGCGCCAGAAGACCCGGCATCAGAAGCCAGAAGCGCGTGTCGCGCAGGACTTCGGCACGCGTTGCCGAGCGGGCGGTCTCTGAGGTTTCCTGCCGTGCGCTCTCCCGACGCTGCAGATAGCCCGCGTGGCGCTGCGTGTGCCCCTTCAGCAACCACAACAGAAACGGCGTCAGCCCGACAGCCAGGATGATGGCAACGACGCCATAGCTGGCCCGCCAGCCGATCGCGACGATCAGAAGAACGGCCAGCACGGGCAGGATTGCTTCGCCGATCCCTTCGCCGAACGAAGCGATGGCAAGTGCCTTGCCGCGACCATGTTCGTGATAACGCGCCATACTGGTCGAGGCGATGTGGCTCAGCAGGCCCTGACCGGATTGGCGAAGAAGGAAGATTGCAACCACCAGCATGATGACGTTCTGTGCCGTCGCCATGGCAAGACACGCCAGAACGGCCAGCCCGCAGACCGCAAGCGTGTAGCGACGCAAATCAACCTGATCGATCAGCTTTCCGGTCCAGGGCAGGATCATGGCGCTGGCCAGTGTGCCGATCAGATAGATCGTGCCCCATTCGGTGTGATCGAGCGAAAACCTGGCCTGCACATCGGGGCCGAAGATACCGATAAAGAAGGTCTGGCCGTAGCTCGAAGTTCCCGTGAGGACAAAACCAAAGGCAACAAAGCGCCAGTTGTCGCGGGCGAACCGGAGGTAACTCAGCACAGAATTCAGGCCACCCGCGCGCTGTTACGCATTGCCAGCGTCATCGTTCCCATGCCGCCAACCGTCCAGACGGCAAAGACGAGACAGACCTGGCTGGTGCTGAGACCGTTATCCATCAGACTGCCCATGATGACGGGCCCAAGGGCGGAAGCGAAAACACCCAGCGAGGCAACCAGACTCTTGATTGCCCCGATAAAGTCGGTGCCATAGAGCTCTGCCCACATGGCTGAAACGGCGGTGTGGGCGATACCGGTATTGATGCCAATGAAGATGAAGTAGGGCACGACCCAGAACGGCGACTCGCCCCAGGCCATGATCACCAGTCCCACGGCCAACGGTGCAAGCATGAACGGGATCAGGCGCATGGCGCCCAGCCGGTCAACCAGCGAGCCCGTGATCAGTGACGTGACAATGGTTGCGGCGGCATAGACGACGTAGTTGCCGGTGATCCACTCCGCGCTCCAGCCCTTTTCCAGTGCGACATTGAGGTGATGAAAGAACATCGCGGTCAGGATCAGCGACGGCGCAAAGAGGCCGGGCATGAGAAGCCAGAAGCGGCGGTCGCGCAGCACCTGTCCACGGGTCCAGGAGACAACGCCAGCCTTGCCGCCGGCTTTGTTGGCAGCACGGTCGGCGATGTGGCGGGTGTGACGATCGCCATGGCCCTTCAGCAGCCACATCGCCAACGGTAGCAGGATCAACAAGATCAGAACGCCAGAGCCGCCATAAGCCCAGCGCCAGCCAAGACCTGCAATAGCAAGCACAGCAATAAACGGCAGCAGTGCTTCGCCCACGGAAAAGCCGAGCACGGCAATGGCGATGGCGCGCCCGCGACCCAGATCGAAGTAGCGCGCCATGGTCGTCACGGACGTATGGCTGGAAAGGCCCTGGCCGGACTGACGCAGGAAGAAAATTGCCAGGACCAGCATCAACGGCCCCAGAGTCGAGGCAACAAAGAAACAGGCGAAGGTCAGAAACAACCCGACCAAAAGAGTGTAGAGGCGTAGATCCAGGCGGTCGATCTGCTTGCCGGTCCAGGGCAGCAGCAGGGCGCTGGCCAGCGTGCCGACCATGTAGATTGAGCCCCAGACCGTATGCGAGAGGCCAAATTCGGACTGGATGCTTGGTCCGAAAATGCCGATGAAGTAGGTCTGGCCGAAGCTCGAGGCAAAGGCCATCAGGAACCCGAATCCGATCAGGCGCCTGTTGGCGTGCGCAAAGCGGAAATAGGAACCAAAAGACATCAGGCATGATCCGGCGGGCGGGAGCCGCCAGCATTACTGTGCCGGGAGGTTAAACGCCAGCCTCTAGCCAGGCGCTGTGTGCAGCCCGTTCGCCATCTTTGTCATTCTGCGCCAGGGCGTGGCGGGCACGATCATAGTGACACGGCAGGATGTGTTTGCGCGCGGTTGCGATGGCATAGGCCAGCACCGTGGCGTCATCAAGGAAGCCCGGGCCGATCAGAACATCGGGCACCAGATCGGTCGGCACGATGAAGTAGGTCAGCGCGCCGACCAGGACGGCCTTGGCAGCCATGGGCGTCTTTGAGTCGAACGCAGCAAAATAGGACGCAACAAGATCATCGGCGAACGGCAGACGACCCAGGTTACGGCGCAACTTGCGCCAGAAACCCACGCTCACCTGATCGCCTTCACCCGCATCAAAGTCTTCGGCACGGCGCCAGGTCATGCGTTCGGCAACATGTTTGACCGATGGCCACACGGCGAGGCTTTTGGCGCTGGTCGCAACCCGGTTGAGAATTCTCATGCTGCCTTCACCCCTGATTTCTTCGCAGCGCGGTCCATGAAACGCGCCATGGCAAGATCGCGGGACGAAAGGCCATCGACGTCATGGCTGGTCAGGGTGACATCAACCCGACCATAGACATTGAACCATTCAGGATGGTGATCAACGACGTCGGCATAGACAGCAACACGGCCCATGAAACCGAATGCGCCCATGAAGTCGCCAAAACGATACGACTTTGCAATCGCGTCAGGGTTTTCCTGCAACGTCCAGCCCTCCAGATCAGCTACGGCATCATCACGTTCGACGCCGGTCAGTTTGCCGCTCACACTCTTCTCCTTGTCATCCTTCCCCCAAGATGTGGCGATTGTCGGGCACCGTAGCAAGGCATGCGCTATTCTGCTGTAGTACTTGTAGCCCGCAAGCGCCGGGCGGCCTCCAACAGCCGGTGCGCCAAACGCATCGTCCGTTGGTATAACTCCCCATAGCAACCGGACGTCACCACGATGCGCGTTTTCGACCTTCCCCCCAGTGCCGAAGAAATGGCGGCGATTGCCGAACAGGCCATGTTGGCAATCCCCAGGCACCTTGCGCAACATGTCCGCGGCCTTGCCATCCTGATCGAGGAGTTTCCCGAGGCCGAGGTGCTCGAGGAACTGGGCATCAAGGACTGGTTCGGCCTGCTGGGGCTTTATCAGGGCGTTTCGCTTGACCAGCAATCCATCGGGGACATCCCGGGCGACCTTGACCGCATCTACCTTTATCGCCGCCCCCTGCTTGATGCCTGGGCATCTGGAGAAGACAGCCTGGAAGACCTGATTGGCAACACGCTGATCCACGAAATCGGCCATCATTTCGGCCTGTCCGACGACGACATGGAACGCCTGGAAGCAGACTGAGAGGGAGGGTTCAGCAAAAGCGCCAACTCAACCCCATGCACCCCAAAACCTGCTCTCTCCGTGTTTCACGAGCGTCGTTCCGATTTCTGTTCTATTTTTTTTGTTATATGTGCAATGGCGAGCTACAGCAAGTTGCCCGGCTTTCTTGACCCATGGGGAACGCGGGTTCACGGTTGATGGGACGAGTAATCAATCGAACTGGAACAGATGCATGACCTTGCGTGTTGTGGGAGCAGGCGTGGGCCGGACAGGCACCAATTCGCAGAAACTGGCGCTGGAACACCTTCTGGGCGGTACATGCCACCACATGTTTGAGGTCAAGACACCCGAACACATGGCTGGCTGGGAAGCCGCCGCCAAAGGCACCATGCCCGATTGGCATTCGTTTCTGGCCGACTACACCGCACTGGTTGACTGGCCCGGTGCGTCGTTCTGGCCGGAACTGAGTGAGGCCTTTCCCGACGCACTGGTTCTGCTTTCCGTGCGCGAGGGCGAGAGTTGGTACAACAGCGCGATCGAGACGATCTTCAAGGAAGAGGACGACGACGACGAGACCTCCGAAGCCTTTGAGAGCATGTGGGAAGCCATCCGCGCGCACCGTTTTCCCGTCGATGTGCGCGACAAAGCCGCGACCATCGCCGCCATGGAAGCCCACAACGCTGCCGTGATCGCCGCGATCCCGCCCGAACGGCTGCTGGTCTGGCCGACCGGCTCTGGTTGGGAACCGATCTGCGAAGCGCTCGACCTGCCGGTGCCCGATATTCCGTTCCCGCACAAAAACACCAAGAAAGAGTTCCTGGCGAAAGAGGGCTAGAGGGAAAGGCTTGGTCATTGGCTGACACATCATCGCAGGACGAAGACACGGCGCCCAAAGAGCGCACGCCGCTCATCACGATCTTTCTCGTCTTTCTGCGTCTGGGGCTGACCTCCTTCGGCGGGCCGGTTGCCCATCTGGGCTACTTCCACGAGGAATTTGTCGGTAGACGCAAGTGGTTTCAGGAACGCGCCTATGCCGACCTGGTCGCCCTTTGCCAGTTCCTTCCCGGCCCGGCATCAAGCCAGGTGGGAATCGGCGTGGGCCTGTCACGCGGCGGACTGCCCGGCGCGCTGGCAGCGTGGTTGGGTTTCACCATGCCGTCGGCATTGGCCCTGATCGCGTTCGGCTATGGTGTCATTGCCTATCAGAACAGCATCAACCCAGGCATCCTTCAGGGCCTCAAGGTCGTCGCTGTTGCCGTTGTCGCCCAAGCCGTCTGGGGCATGGCGCGCAACCTTTGTCCTGATGCCAAGCGCGCGACCCTGGCGGTGATAGCGGCCTGTCTGGTTCTGGCCGCTCCCACGCCTCTCATGCAGGTTGGCGTGATTGTGCTGGGCGGTATGGCCGGACTGATTTTTCTTCGCGCAGACACGACGCAAGAACATGTTTCGCTGGGCATCAATGTCAGCCGCCGTCTGGCCGTCGCATCGCTGGTGACCTTCTTTGTCTTTCTGGTCGGTCTGCCGATCCTGGCCGGCATCTTTCCTTCCCACACGCTTGCGCTGGTCGAGAGTTTCTATGCCTCGGGCTCACTGGTGTTTGGTGGCGGCCACGTTGTCCTGCCCCTGCTGCAGGCAGAAGTGGTGCCGACCGGCTGGGTTTCCGACGATGTCTTCCTGGCAGGTTACGGTGCGACCCAGGCAGTTCCCGGCCCTCTCTTCACCTTTGCGGCCTATCTGGGAACCGTGCTGGAGCCGATGCCGAATGGCGTGTGGGGCGGACTGATCTGCCTGGTTGCGATCTTCATTCCTTCGTTTCTTCTGGTCGTCGGCGCCCTTCCCTACTGGGACCAGCTGCGCAAGGCCAAAGCCATGCAAACAGCCCTGCTGGGCATCAACGCAGCGGTCGTGGGGCTTCTGCTTGCAGCCCTCTATGACCCGGTCTGGACCAGCGCCATTCACTCAGCCGCAGATTTCGGGCTGGCGATGGTCCTGTTCACTCTGTTGGTATTCTGGAAGCTGCCGCCCTGGCTTGTTGTCATCCTGTCGGCATTCGGTGGCTGGGCGATTACTCTTCTTCCGTCGGTTCTATGACGGGCCAGAGCGTATACCGCTCCAGCTCGTTGTAGATCGCGCCGTCGCGGCCTCGGGCACTTTCGTAGAGGCAGAAGGCGTCGACCCGGAAGGGTTGCGACATCAGGAGGCCATTGGCTTCAAGGAAACGGCCGACACAGTCGGCGTTGCCGCGCCGCATGCGCGCCAGGGTGAAATGGGGTTGATACTTGCGTTCGTCGGCCTTGATGCCGATGCGCTGGAGTGAAATCTCGATCTTGTCGCGCAGGCGCTTGAGCGGCTCACGTGGCTGCACGCCGGCATAGACCACATGCGCCTCTTTCCGGCTGCCGAAATGATCCACGCCGTCGACGGCGATCTCGAAGGGTGAGCGCAGCAATCCCGGCAAGGCAGGCCGCAGACGTCGTCGGCCATCATGCCGTCGAGTTCGCCCAGATAACGCAGCGTGACATGCATGTTTTCGGCCGGGACCCAGCGTGGCGCCGGGCACACCGCCACCCAGACGGGCAAGCCGTTCGTGCGATATCAGCAGGCAGCGGAACAGCGATAAAAAGCGGCAGGGTCAACTTTGGTCGGCATAGACGCGGGCGGTGAGGATCAGGACCTCGTCCCAGATGGACTCGACGATCACCGCGACGCCTTCCCTGTTGGGGTGGATGCCGTCGGCCTGATTGAGGGCCGGGTCGGTTGCGACGCCTTCCAGGAAGAAAGGGATAAAACAGGACGTCGTGCTCGCGCGCGATGATCCCAGTACATGGAGTCGAACGCTGCGGCGTATTCGTTGCCCAGATTGCGTGGGTGCGAGCATGCCGACGAGGAGAACCTCGATATCGCGAGACGATCAAGCTCATCGACGATGGCATCCAGGATTGCCTCACGAGGATGAGTCAGGGATCGACGCCGCGCAGGGCATCGTTGGCGCCCAGTTCGACAATGACGGCATCGGCACCCTCGGCCAGCGCCCAGTCCAGGCGCGCGAGACCGCCGGCCGTGGTATCGCCGGAAACCCCGGCGTCGATCACCAGGGCATCGACGTTGGTCGTGCATCGAGCCTCGCCTGGAGCTGCGCGACAAACCCGTCCTCCTGGGGCAAGGCCGTAACCAGCGGTCAGGCTGTCGCCCAGGGCGACAATACGGATCGGATCATGCCGCCCGGAGCGTAGAAGAGGTCGCCAACAACACCAGCAGGGTCGCAACAATTCCCTTGTGTGTACGGCCCAAGCTGGCAATACGCCCTGCCAACCCCCATTTTCGTGATGTCATGACCGATCCCATTGTTCGCCTTTCCGATATCACTCTGAGTCTTCGCAGTGCTGCGGGACTCGTCAACATTCTGCGCGGCGTGAGCCTGGAGGTGAACCGTGGCCAACACATGGCCGTGGTCGGACCCTCCGGTTCGGGCAAATCCTCCCTGCTCGCGATCACGGCGGGGCTGGAACGTCCCAGTTCCGGCCGGGTCGAAATCGCCGGCCAGGATCTGAGTGCGCTCAACGAGGACAGCCTCGCACAGTTTCGTGGCCGGTATGTGGGGATTGTCTTCCAGTCCTTCCACCTGGTTCCGACCATGACGGCACAGGAAAATGTTGCCCTGCCCCTGGAACTGGCCGGTGAGACAGGCGCCCTTGGACGCGCCAGCGAGGCGCTGGCAACCGTCGGGCTGGGCACGCGGACCGGTCATCTGCCCACGGAACTGTCGGGCGGAGAGCAGCAGCGCGTGGCGCTGGCCCGCGCCCTGATCGCCCGCCCGCCCCTGCTTCTGGCCGACGAACCCACCGGCAATCTGGATGGCAAGACCGGCGAGGGGATTGTCGAGATGATGTTCGGGGCCGCCGAGGAAGCCGGCGCCACCCTGGTTCTGGTGACCCACAACGACGAGCTGGCACAGCGCTGCGTCCCGGACCGTGGTCATGGAAGACGGCAACCTGCGCGACGGAACTTCATGACGGGGCTGGCCTGGACCCTGGCACGGCGTGACCTGCGCGGCGGATGGAGAGAGTTTCCGCCTGGCGCTGGTCGGGCTTGCCCTGGGCGTGGCCACCATTGCCGGGGTCGGCAGTTTCGGTGCCGGGCTGGTGGAGGGCCTGCGCGAAAACGGCCGGGTGATCCTGGGCGGTGATCGTGGCGCTGCAGACGACCATGATCGAACTGACCGGGGAGCAGCAGGCCTGGCTGGAGGAACGCGGCGCCGTGTCGCGCACCCGCGACCTCAATGCCATGGCGACGGGAACGGACAAGCCGCCGCTGTCTGGTGAGCCTGCGCGCGGTCGATCGGTGTCTGGCCGCTTTATGGCGCGGCGGAACTTGATCCGCCGGTCAGCGTGGATGACGCGCTGGCCGATAGCGGCGCGCTGGTTGACCGCAGTTTCCTGGAACGCATGGGCCTGGAGGTCGGCGACGCCTTCATGATGGGTGACGGCACGTTCCGCATCAGCGCCGAAATCCTGGACGAGCCCGACCGGGCCAGCGCGCCGTTCCAGCTTGGGCCGCGGGTGATCATCTCCGATACGGCCCTGGCGGAAACGGGGCTGGCCGGGCCGGGCAGTCTGGTGCGCCATCTGACGCGCCTGCGTCTGGGCAGACGGAGAGGCCGTGGGGCCGGTCATTGCCGACCTGCGCGAGACCTTTGTCGATGCCGGCTGGCGCATCCGCAACCACGAGGATGCCAACCCGCAACTGCGTCGTTTTCTGGAACGCCTGCGCATGTTCATCACGCTGGTGGGCTTAGCTGCTCTGCTGATCGGTGGGATCGGCATTGCCAGCGCAGTTTCGACCTATCTGGACAAGAAAACCGGCACGGTGGCGATCCTGAAATCGCTGGGTGCTTCGTCACGCCTGATCTTTGCGACCTATCTGCTGGAAGTTGCCGCCATGGCGGGGCTTGGTGTTGCGGCTGGTGTGATTGCAGGCGGGGTCCTGCCGCTGCTTGTGGGCGAGGTGGTGCGCGCTGCCCTGCCGGTACCGGTTGATGTCGCGCTTTATCCAGCACCGCTGCTGCTGGCCGCTGCCTATGGATTGCTGACCGCCGTGGTCTTTGCCCTGCTGCCACTGGCGCGCACCCGTGACATTCCCCCTGCGGCGCTGTTCCGTGAGCGCACGGGCGAGACCGGAGGGCATTCCCGCCTGTTCGACCGCATTCTTGTTGCGGGCCTTGCCGCCGTGCTGGCCGGTCTGGCCGTTGCGGCATCTGATGATCACATCCTGGCTGCCGTGTTCATTGCCGGAGCAGCCATGGCCCTGCTGCTGTTCCGTCTGGCTGCCGTGGCGATCATGGCCGGCGCGCGACTGGCGGGCAGACCACGCTGGATTTCCCTGCGCATGGCACTGGCCGGACTCTATCGACCCGGTGCGGCAACCCCGACGGTGACCGTGGCCTTTGGTATTGGTCTGACCGTGCTGACGGCGGTGGCTGGCGTGCAGGCCAATTTGCGCCACGAAATCGGCCAGGCGCTGCCCCGGGACGCACCGGCCTTTTTCTTCATCGACATCCAGCCCGACCAGATTGATCCGTTCCGGCTTCTGGCCGGGGAAACCCAGGGCGTGCACGACGTCCAATCCGTACCCAGCCTGCGCGGGCGCATCACCGCAATCAACGGCGTGCCCGTCAGTGAGGCTGTCATCAATCCCGATGTACGCTGGGTCGTGGAAGGAGACCGCGGGGCGACCTATTCGGCGCTGCCGCCTGAGGGCTCGGAAGTCACACAGGGAGACTGGTGGCCACAGGATTATTCCGGTCCGCCGCTGATTTCGTTCGATGAGGAGATCGCGGCCGGTTTTGGAGTCACGATTGGCGACACCCTGACGGTCAATCTTCTGGGACGCGAGATCACGGCAGAGATTGCCAACCTGCGCCAGATCGACTGGACGACCATGGGCATCAACTTCGTCCTGGTTTATTCGCCGGGCATGCTGGAAGCAGCACCCCACACCCATATCGCAACGGTTTATGCCGACCGCGAGGCCGAAACACCCCTGCGTACTGCCGTTGCGCAACAGTTCCCCAATGTCTCTGCCATCGGGGTGCGTGACGTGCTGACCGACGTGCTGGCCATTCTGGGCCGGATCGACGCAGCGATTGGCGGCATCGCGGCCCTGGCGCTGATTGCCGGGGTGGTCGTGCTGGCTGAATCCGTGGCTGCAGCCCAGCGGCGCAGACTTTATGACGCCGTCATCATGAAGGTGCTGGGGGCGACACGGGGCCTGCTGGCGCGCGTCTTCACCCTGGAGCACCTGATGCTGGGGCTGGCCGCCTCCGACCCTGGCCCTGGGAGCGGGAACCGGCGGCGGCCTGGGCCATTGTGCGCTTCGTGCTCCACACCAGCTGGACCATGCCCTGGGCGGCGATCCTGGCGATCGGCGCGGTAGCGCTGACGGTTTCCCTGATCGCCGGGCTGGTGGCGAGCTGGCGCGCGCTGTCGCCGCCCGGCGGCGCCGGTGCTGCGATCAGAGTAGGTTTCACAGGGCCACAGCCAGGCCTGTCTGGGCCAGGCTCTGAGCGGCCAAAAATCGGCACGAAACCGGGGCTCGGAAGACACCGAAACCACTTGAAACGAGGCGGGATCGGCTTCCACATAGAGACCTGAAATGGTACGGTTTAGAACGTACCGTCACAGGGCAACTCGCAACAGAGGACTTGAAAGCCATGGCATTTGGTAATGCTAAAGAGCGCGTCGTCGGCCGCACGCAAACCACCGCCGTCTATGACGAGGGTCTGCGCGCCTACATGCTGCGCGTCTACAACTACATGGGCGTGGGTCTGGCCATCACGGGCGTCGTCGCCTTCGTCGTGGCGCAGATGTCGGTTGTCTTCGGACCGTCGGGCGAAATCGTCGTGCTGACCCAGTTTGGCAATACGCTGTTCAACTCCCCGCTGATGTGGGTCGTGGCCCTTGCTCCGATTGGCCTGGTGATCCTGTTTGCCGCACGCATCAACAAGATGTCGGCCGCCAGTGCGCAGATGGTCTTCTGGGGTTTTGCCGCCCTGATGGGCATGTCGCTCTCGTCGATCCTGATCACCTACACGTCTGAAAGCGTTGCGCGGGTGTTCTTCATTACCGCGGCGACCTTTGGTGCCATGAGCCTTTACGGCTATACGACCAAACGGTCGCTGGCGAACTGGAGATCGTTCCTGTTCATGGGCCTGATCGGCGTCATCATCGCGATGGTGGTGAACATCTTCATGCAGAGCAGCGCTCTGGGCTTTGCGATCTCGGTGGTCGGCGTTCTGGTCTTCACGGGCCTGACTGCTTACGACACGCAGAAGATCAAGGAGAGCTACAGCGAGCACATGGACAGCGAGATGAGCAAGAAGACCGCCATCCACGGCGCCCTGCGGCTCTATCTCGACTTCATCAACCTCTTCATCATGCTGATGCATCTTCTGGGCAACAATCGCTGAGAACAACGCATCGTCTGATCAAGGGCCCGGTGGAAACACCGGGCCCTTTTTCTTTGGGGGCGTGACTTAAGGGCTAGTTGCGTAGAGCGTCAGGACATCGCCGGAAACGCGGTAGCCGCCGATCTGGGAGAGGAACGACACGCCCAGAAGCGAGCGGTTCATGGGTGCCTGATTGACCGAGGCGCGCACGTTCCTCACCACGACGGGGCCGATGCGGATGGCATCAAGGCGGAGCGGTGCGCCCATGACCGTGCCGTTGGCGGTGTTGTAGGGCATGGAATAGTTCAGGGTATCGGGATCAAAGCCCAGCTTGCGCGCGTCCTCTGCGTTGAGGATGACATCGCTGGCGCCGGTATCGACCACCAGCAGCAGATCCGCACCGTCGATTTCCGCCTCAACCAGAAAGTGCCCGTTGGGGCCTGCACGGAAACTGATTTCAGTTTCGGTTGCGCCGTAACCCTGCTGGGGCGTGAGATCACCCTGGACGCGGTCGAGGACATAACGGGCTTCATCACGAAAGCTGTAGCCAACGAAGATGACGCCGCCGATCAGCAGCCAGATACCGGCATGGCGCAGGGTGCGCCCGATCGGTGCACGCGCCAGAGCCCAGACGAGGCCTGAGCCGACGAACAGACCAAGCAGCACAAGGTAGACAAAACGCAGCTCGGCACCATCGGGAACGGCCGACCAAAGGACCGCTGCGCCGACAACGCCGGCCAGCAGCATAGCGGGCAGAACCCAGCGCCCTCGCCTTGTGTCTGGCCGTCTGTCGTGAGCGTTGTTGTGGTCGTCATCTGGCATCATCGGCCCTGCGCGTTTCCATACCGTCGCGATCTGCTCTAGAACGCCCATCCATGATGCGTGAGCGGAGTTCCAGTGTCGCATGAATTGTTTCGGATGTCGGCCATGCCCTGGCGCGTAGCGGCGGTGGCTCTGGCAGGGTTTGGCGTCTTTGCGGGTGGCCTGGCCATGACGCAGCGCTCGATCATCTATCAGGCTGGAAGTGAAGCTCCGGATCTGGCGCGCTCGGCAATTGACGGGTTCCAGGAAATCACCGTGACGACGGCCGACGGGCTGGACCTGGTCGCGTGGTACCTTCCCGCACAGGCCGGCAAACCCGTCATCGTCATGACCCACGGCAATGCCGGAAACATCGGCCACCGCACAGGCAAGCTGCAGCCATTTGCAGAAGCCGGATATGGCCTGTTCCTGGTCGAATATCGTGGCTATGCAGGCAACCCCGGCAAGCCCGACGAGGAAGGTCTCTACAACGATGCCCGTGCGGGTCTGGCCTGGCTTGCCGACCAGGGCATCAGCGGGCGCGATACCGTGCTTTATGGCGAATCCCTGGGCACGGGTGTGGCTGTCGCGATGGCTGCGGAAGTCGAGAGTGCGGCGCTCATCCTGGAAACACCCTTCACTTCGCTCTCCGAGCTGGCCGGCAACATGTACTGGTATGTGCCGATGGCCGGACATGCGGTCTTTGACAAATACCCTTCAGATGAACGCATCGGTGACATCGACATGCCGGTCCTGATGTTGCACGGCGAACGCGATACCACCATTCCCGAACGTTTTGCCCAGGCACTGTTCGAGAAAGCCGTCGAACCCAAGGAATTCTGGCTGACGCCTGAGGCAGGCCACAACAATCTTTACGATTACGGCGCTGCCGATGTTGTTCTGGCGTTTCTGGACACCCATCTAGGCAACAGCGATCCACTCTGAGAACGGGCGTTTCTTGACCGCGACCAGCCTCCCCCCCTGGCGTCAGCGCGTCTTCGACCTTGTCGAGGACAAATGGTTCACGCGCACGATTACGACGCTGATCGTGATCAACGCATTTCTACTGGGCCTGGAAACCGCCGCCTCGGTGATGGCCGAATGGGGTTTCTTCATCAGGGGCGCGGACCACATCATCCTTGGCATCTTCGTGATCGAGATCGCCCTGCGCATCACAGCCCATGGTCGCGCTTTCTGGCGTGACCCGTGGAGCCTGTTCGACATCGCCGTGGTCGGCGTTGCCCTGTTCCCAGCAAGCGGGTCACTTTCGGTGTTGCGCGCGCTGCGTATCCTGCGGGTGCTGCGGCTGGTCTCGGTGGTGCCGCGCCTGCGCCGCGTGGTGGAAACCCTGATGCGCTCGCTGCCGGGCATGGGCTCGATCGCCCTGCTGCTGGTGATGCTGTTTTATGTCTTTGCCGTGATGGCGACCAAACTGTTCGGCCAGAACTTCCCCGAATGGTTCGGCAGCATCGGGGAATCCATGTATTCGCTGTTCCAGATCATGACGCTGGAAAGCTGGTCGATGGGCATTGTGCGCCCGGTGATGGAAGCCCACCCGTTTGCATGGGCGTTTTTCGTGCCGTTCATCCTGGTGGTGAGCTTTGCGGTGCTTAATCTGTTCATCGCCGTGGTCGTGGATTCCATGCAGCAGCTGCACAGGGAAGAAGCAGACGAATTGCTGCATGACGCCAATGCCATCGCCAAACGCGAGGCAGACATCCTGCATGCCGATCTCAACAGCCTGAAAGATGAGATCGCAGCCCTGCGCGCTGAACTGAAGGCGCACGGCAGGGACTGAACCACAGTTGCCCCGCTTCAGGCTCCGTTCGGCGCGGCAAGGGCCTCTGCCGCAGCCTCTTCGAGAAAGGCCATGGCACGACGCCAGGGGCCGGGTCCGTAGCTGATGCGCGCGACGCCCAGTTCGGCGAGGCGAGAGGATTGCGGCGAGGTCGGCAGGGCCAGCACGTTGACAGGCAGTGGGCTGGCTTCGCACAGGCGCCCGATCAGCTTCTCGTCGACCAGACCCGGGGCAAAGAAGCCCTTTGCGCCTGCTGCCCCGTAGGCGTGAGCCCGCGCCAATGCGTCATCGAGCATGGCGTCGTCATGGTTTTCGGCCCCGGCCTTGAGAAAGAGGTCGGTGCGTGCGTTGACGAAAAGGTCGACGCCTGCATCCCGGCCGGCCCTGCACCGCGCCGGCAACACGGGCGGCATGATCGGCTGGTGCAAAAAGACCGTCTTCGCCGATGATGCGATCTTCCAGATTGATGCCCACCGCACCGGCTGCGACCACACGTCTGGCATTGGCTGCAACCTGATCAGCGCTCCGGCCATATCCAGATTCGAAATCAAGACTGACCGGAAGGTCTACTGCAGCAACGATGCGTTCCAGGTTGGCAAGTGCCAGATCAAGCGGCAGGTGTTCACCATCCCCGGCACCGTGGGCGGCAGCGACAGGCCAGCTTCCCGTGGCAAGTGCTGAAGCGCCCGTGCGCGCGACGGCCTGGGCCGAACCGGCATCCCAGATGTTGAACAACACCACCGGGTGCCCCTTCACGTGAAGGGATGCAAAGGTTTCGGCCCGTTCAGACTGGGTCGCCATGATCACGTTCTCCTGATTTCTTTCGCGTCAGCCTTTCACGCGCAGGTTCGCGGGGTCAACAAGCGCCTCGAGGTGCAGGGCTGCCGGCACGCGGGCCGTGGCAACCTCCAGCTCGTAGCTGCCGGAGCTGAGGTAATCGTTGTCGATGCCGGGATGACGGACGTAGCCATAGCCGATGGATTTCCCGACCGTGTGACCATGGCCGCCCGAGGTCAGCCAGCCGATTTGCTCGCCGTTGCGGAAAATGGTTTCGCGGCCATGGAGTTGCACATCGGGATCGTCCACCGTGAAACACGCAAGCTGCTTGGCGACGCCATCAGCCAACTGTTGCTCGATGGCAGCACGTCCCTGGAAGTCAATGTTGGAGCGGGTCTTGCAGGCCCAGGCAAGCCCCGCCTCGACCGGAGTATGGTCGGGACCGATGTCGCTGCTCCAGGCGCGGTAGCCCTTTTCCAGGCGCAGGCTTTCGATGGCACGGTAACCTGCAAGCGCAAGGCCGTGGGGTTCCCCCGCGGCCATGACGGCGTCGAACACGGCACCGGCACTGTCACTGGGAACATGCAGTTCCCAGCCCTGTTCACCGACATAGGTCACGCGCACGGCGCGCACCGGTGCCCCGGCGATCCTGATGGTGCGACAGGTGGCAAACGGAATTGCAGCGTTGGAAACATCGTCTTGCGTGACCGCCGACAGAATATCGCGTGCACGCGGGCCCATGAGCGTGAGCACGCCATAAGCTGCCGTGACATCGATCAGGCGCGCATCACCGTCAGCGGGCAGATGGCGGGCGATCCAGTCGGCATCGTGGGTGGCAAAGCCGGTACCGGTGACGATGTAGAAGGTTTCCTCATCCAGGCGCGTGACCGTGAGGTCGCATTCGATACCGCCCTTGGCATTGAGCATCTGGGTATAGATGACCCGGCCTGGTTCACGCGCAACGTTGTTGGCGCAGATCCAGTTGAGCGCAGATTCGGCATCGCGGCCCGTGACCAGAAATTTGGCAAACGAACTGGCATCGAAGAGCGCGGCATTCTCGCGGCAGGCGCGGTGTTCGCGCGCAACGGCGTCGAACCAGTTGGGTCGGGCAAAGCTGGGTTCATCGCGGCGGGCCTCATCATCGCGGGCGAACCAATTGGCGCGTTCCCAACCAAGCTTGGCACCGAAAACGGCACCGGCACGATCAAGACGACCATAAAGCGGTGAGACACGCAGAGGTCGGCCTGCCTCATGCTCGACATGGGGATAGGCGACATCGTAATGGCGCGCGCAGCCTTCAACCGTGAGCGTGCGCACAAAGGCGGGATCGCCATGGGGCTGGCCGAAGCGGCGGATATCAACGGCCCACAGATCCATGGGCGGTTCACCGCCTGCGACCCATTCGGCAAGGGCCTTTCCTGCCCCACCGGCACTGGCGATACCAAAGGCGTTGAAACCTGCGCCGACATAGAAGTTCCGCACCTCGGGCGCCTCACCCAGGATGAACCAGCCGTCTGGCGTGAAACTCTCAGGACCATTGAGGAGTTGCTTGACCCCTGCGGTTTCCAGCACTGGGACACGCGCAACGGCGTTTTCCATATGCTGTTCGAACCGTTCCCAGACGGAATTGAGCAGGGCGAAGTGGAAGCCTTCGGGAATACCGTCACGGGCCCAGGGCTCGGGGTTGGGCTCGTAACCACCCATGACAAGACCACCGACCTCTTCCTTGTAATAGGTCCGCCGATCGGGATCGCGCATGGTGGGCAGATCCTTGGGCAGACCAGGGATGGGCTCGGAGATGAGATACTGATGTTCCATGGAAGCAAGCGGCACGTTGACGCCCGCCATGCTGCCCAGCTCACGCGCCCACTGGCCCGCGCAATTGACGACGGCTTCACAGGTGATCTCGCCTTCCTGCGTCGTCACACCGGTGGCCCGGCCCTTCTCGACCCGGATGCCGGTAACGGGGCAATCTTCAATGATCGTGACACCGGCACGACGCGCGCCGATGGCCAATGCCATGGTGGTATCAGACGGGTTGGTCTGACCGTCGCTGGGCAGCCAGGCAGCACCGATGACATCATCGATCTGCATGGCAGGCCACAAATCGAGCGCTTCCTTGGGCGACAGAATATCCATGTCGAGCCCGAAGCTGTGTGCGACGGTTGCCTGGCGCTTGAGTTCGGTGAAGCGGTCCTGTGTGCAGGCAAGGCGCAGGCCGCCGGTCTGGCGCCACCCCGTGGCCTGCCCGGTTTCCTCTTCCAGGCGTTTATAGAGTTCAACGCTGTGGCCCAGCAGGCGGGTGATATTGGCGCTGTTGCGCAACTGGCCGACCAGGCCTGCAGCATGCCAGGTCGAACCGCTGGTGAGTTTGTTGGCTTCGAGCACGACGATCTCGCTCCAGCCTTCGCGTGCCAGGTGATAGGCCGTCGACAGACCGATGATGCCACCGCCGATTATGACGGCGCGCGCATGGGAAGGAGGGGTGGTCATGCCGTGTTCCGCCAATCGGTCAGTGCATTTTCAAAGCGATCGAGATTCTCCGCCGTGTAGGCGCGATAATCGAAATCGAGGGTGGAATAGGTTTCCTGGATCATGCTCCACATCGCTTCACGCTGGAGCGAGGCACATTTCATGGCGCCATAGCGGTGCATCAGATGGTCGTCGGGCTCACGCTCGAAATAGGCATCAAGCATCCAGCGTTCCTGTTGGGGTGACAGCTGGTTGTTGGAAGCAAGGCCACCGAGATCAAAGAGCGGAGAGTTGAACCCGGCATACTCCCAATCGATGAGCCAGATGCGCGAACCGTCATTGATGACATTGGCGGGCAGAAGATCGTTGTGGCCAAAGACCAGGCGGATATCACCCACAGCCTCTTCGAGTTCACCGGCAAGGGTCATCAATCCCGGCAGGCTGTCGGCCAGACGATGTCCGTCATCGCGCATGCGGCCCGCGTAATCACGCAGCACATGGAAGACCCAGAACAGGGGTGCTGCGCCACGCACATGATTGGGCGCTTCATGGTGCAGACGTTTGATGACCGGCAGAAGGCGCTCAAGGTTGGCCTGGTCGCGCACGTCTTCCTCACCAAAGGTCTTGCCTTCGATGAACTGCGTGACCTGTGCGCCCGGTTCGATATGAAGCAGGGCCGGTGCAACACCGGCACCGATGGCAGCACGGCTGCTGGCAATCTCTGCACTGCGCGTGATGCCGTGTTCGGGGATGTCGCCACCGATGCGCACGAAATACGGGACGCCATCGTCAATCACCTTGAAATTGACGTTGGTGATGCCGTCACCCAAAGGCTCAGGTGTGACGGGACCTGTCCGGAAGGAGAGGCCAGCGGCCCGGCGGCGCGCGGTTTCAAGCGGGTTGGCATGGGTCACGTCAGACAATTCCAAGTTCCTTTTTGCGCCGTTGGCTCCAGGCCTGGATCAGGCGGTCGGCGGTGATGGCGATGAAGGCAACGCAGAGGCCCGCAACGATGCCCTGACCGGTGTCGGCCTTGGCCAGTGCGATGAAAACCTCCTGGCCCAGGTCACGGGTGCCCACCAGTGATGTGATCACCAGCATGGAAAGCGCCATCATCATGGTCTGATTGATGCCCAACATGATTTCCGGCAGCGCCAGCGGCATGCGGATTTTCCAGAGTATCTGGCTGCGGCTGCAGCCCTGGGCGCGACCTGCTTCGATGAGATGTTCGGGAACCTGATTGAGGCCATGGATGGTGTAGCGAACGGCTGGCGCGAGAGCGAAGGCAACGACCGCGATCATCGCCGAGAAGTCGCCGACGCTGAACAGCATGATGACCGGGATGAGATAAACGAAGGAAGGCAGTGTCTGCAGCGTGTCGATGACCGCAAGCGTGGCCCCGGTACGCCTGCGACTGCTGGTGGCCCAGATTCCCAGCGGAATGCCGGTCATGGCGGCGATCACAACGGAAAGGCCGCACAGGTAGACCGTGATCATGGCCTTTTCCCAGTTACCCGTGAGCAGCACGAACGCGCCCAGTGCCAGCGGCAGCAGGGCCAGACGCCAGCCGCCCAAACGCCACCCGGCAAAGGCAAGAACGCCCAGCAACACCGGCCAGGGAAGGCCGACCATGAAGCCCTTGACCGGCAGCATGATGTTCACGAGCAGCCAGGTCTTCACGATCGTGATGGTATCAAACAGATTGATGTTGAGCCATTCGACGACACGATCCCAGAACTTGCCCGTGGTCACGGTCCAGGCCTCTGGGTAGGTCGCGACAGCCGGCACCAGAGCGCCCGCAGCAATGGAGCCGGCAAGCAGGGCGAACGCGATGACCGCCAGACGGTTGCGCGCAATCCAGGTGCCACCGCGGACGTTGCCAGGGGCCTGCGGCGGCCTGTTTGCGGCGGCCTGGCTGAGCCGGTCCAGTGCGATCGCGAGCAGCGTGATAGCAATGCCGGCCTCCAGACCTTCGCCGATCGCCAGGCGACGCAGCGCGTGCAGCACGTCGAAGCCCAAACCGCCTGCGCCGATCATCGAGGCGATGATCACCAGGTTGAGCGAAAGCATGACGACCTGGTTGAGTCCGACAAGCAGGCCGGACTTTGCCGCCGGTATCATGACCTTCCACATGTGCTGGCGTTTTGAACAGCCGGCCATGCGGCCATATTCCTGGATCTCTTCGGGCACACCGCGAAGTGCCAGCACGGTGAGACGCACCATGGGCGGGGCGGCATAGATCATGGTTGCGATCATGGCGGCAACCGGACCAAAGCCGAACAGGAAGAGAATCGGCACAAGGTAGGCAAAGACCGGAACCGTCTGCATCAGGTCGAGGATGGGCCTGACAGCTTTTTCGACCCAGGGACTGCGATAGGCCGCGATGCCGACGAGCAGACCGGCAAGCACACCGAAGGGCACGGAAATGACGATTGAGGCGAGCGTGACCATGGCGCTCGACCACTGGCCGAAGACCGCGAGATAGCCAAAGCAGAACGCAATGAACAGAGCCAGCCTGCGACCGCTGACCTGACGCGCGAACATGAACAAAACGACAATCAGCGCCAGCCAGGAGACATGAGGGATGTGGAGTGCATCCTCGCCCTTGCCGAAGGTGAAACCCTCTGCAAGCAGGCCGTAGGCAGCTTCGAGCAGCCAGCCAAAGAGCCATGCGATCGAGCGGGTGAATTCCTGGAAGGTGAAAAGCCCGAAGGTCGCATCGTTGATCAGCCACTTCATTGCAGCACTGATCCAAGGCTCGATGGGAAGCCGCCAGGACCTGGGATACTCCACCGCCCATTCGGGCAGGTAATCGGATAGCCTGTAGGCTAGGCCGGCCAGAACGGCGGCCGCAAGCCAGTACGGCAAGGCACCAAGAGAGCGCCTGCGCGGCTTTGCGCCCTCAAGTGACGCTGCGGTCACTGCTGCGGCTCCCGCCCGAGCAAGATATCAAGGACGTCCTGGCGATGCAGCACGCCCAGAGGCGAACCGTCGGCACCATCAACGCCGACAGGCTTGTCCTCATCAATGACACGCCCTGCAACATCACCGATACGGGCGCTGGCCGGCACGCGAACCTGGCCTGCTTCACCAGGCCGCGCCAGGACGCCGGCCGAGACGACCTTGGCGCGCGGCACATCACGCGTGAATTCTGCGACGTAGGACGTCGCGGGATGGGTCACGACTTCTTCGGGCGTACCGGTCTGGATGATGGCGCCGTCCTGCATGATGGCGATCCGGTCGGCCAGACGGATCGCTTCGTCGAAATCATGGGTGATGAAGACAATGGTCTTTTTCAGCACGCTTTGGAGGCGCAGGAACTCATCCTGCATCTCACGCCGGATGAGCGGATCAAGCGCGGAGAACGGTTCGTCGAGAAACCAGATATCAGGCCCCACGGCCAGGCTGCGCGCAATACCGACACGCTGTTGCTGGCCACCGGAGAGTTCGCGCGGATAGTAGTCCTCGCGGCCCTTGAGACCGACCAGGTCGATCATTTCGATGGCGCGCGCTTCACGGGTTGCGCGGTCCGATACCCTGAATCTCGAGCGGGAAAGCAACGTTGCCGAGAACCGAAAGGTGGGGGAGCAAAGCAAAGTGCTGAAACACCATGCCCATCTTGTGGCGGCGGATATCCATCAGCTCGCGCTCGTTGGCCTGGAGCAGATCCTGGCCCTCGAAGAGAACCTCGCCCGCGGTCGGTTCGATCAGACGCGAGCAGACAGCGCACCAGCGTCGATTTGCCCGAGCCCGAGAGCCCCATGATGATGAAGATCTCGCCCTCGTGGACCTCCAGGCTGGCGTCACGCACAGCACCGATGACACCGGCCTGGCGCAGGGCCTCATCATCGGGAGCGCCGCCGGTGGTCGCGAGCAGGCGCTCTGCATGATCACCAAAGAGTTTCCAGACACCCTTGCAGGCGAGCTTGATTGTTCCGCTCTTGACGGTCATGGCAACGGCCCGTGGTCAGAAAATGGAAGAGGCTCCGGCACGCGCACGCACCGGAGCCTCCGCTACGTCAAGTCTCAGCTACCGCAAGTCGTCCAGGACTGCCAGGTTGCCTCGTTGGCATCCATCCAGCCATTGACGGCATCATCGACGGACATGCCTTCAAGATCGACCTGGGCCACGAGTTCACCCATGGCGCCGTTGTCGATACGGAAGGCGCGGATGGCCTCGTAAGCGCAAGGCCAGACCTCTTCACCACCGGCCCAGCCAGCTTTCCTGACCAGACCGCTTGGCTTGCCGCAGTCATAGGCCATGTCGGGGTTCAGGCCGACGGAAGGATCGTTGTAGCACTCGGCCGAATAGGGCGGGAATTCGACCCACTCGCCTTCATACTTGGCAGGTGCCCAATGGGGGGCATAGACCCAACCCAGGAACGGAGCCTTGCGCTGATAGGCCGATTCCAGTTCAGCAAAGAGCGCCGCATCGGTACCGGCGTGGATGACCTCGAAGTCCATGTCCAGGGCTTCGACACGTTCGTCATCCCAGCCACCCCAGGTCACGGGGCCACCGAGGTAACGGCCTTTCGAGCCTGTTTCTGGTGTGGAAAAGAGTTCAGCACAAGCGTTCAGCGCCTGCCAGTCGGGCAGACCAGGGCACTGCTCTTTCATGTAGATCGGGTACCACCATTCTTCCTTGGCCTGCATCCCGGTCTCGCCCAGATCGACGGTGTTGCCGGTTGCAACCGAAGCGGCCAGCGCTTCAGCCGCTGTGGTGTCCCAAAGCTCCATGGCGACGGTCAGATCGCCCGTCTCGATGCCTGCAAACTGCGCAAGGTAATCGGCCTGGACGTATTCGACGTTGTAACCCATAGACTTCAGCACGTTACCCATGATCGTCGTGGTGATGTACTGGCCCGACCAATCGTGCAGTGTCAGGATAATCGGCTCATCGCTTTCCGGCGCTTGCGCAAGCGCAGGCATGGCCGAGGCCATGACAAACGCGCCTGCTGCAACGGCCGCATGCATCATTTTTTTTCATTGGTTCTTCCCCTTGTTTCCCAGCAGCGCTTCAGCCGGAACCGACTGGCGCTTGCCCATATGAAACGCGCAATATCCATCGCAAACAAGAAAAAACCACACACATCAACAGAACCCCATGTAGAATTGAGTGAAATCCACACAAACTCACGCAATGGTGAGGCAATCCATGCACGCAACGGAACGACAAAACGCCATTGTGGCTGCCGTGGAAACCAAAGGAGTCGCAGGCATCGCCGATCTGGCGGTGAGCCTTGGGGTTTCGGACGAAACGATCCGCAGGGATATCCGCCATCTGGCCGGACGCGGCTTGGTGCGCAAGGTCCATGGCGGGGTCGCCCTGCCCGATCCGCTGCGCGAGACCGCCTTTCGTCTGCGCATGGGCGAACGCGCCCAGGCCAAACGCGCCATTGCACGGGCCGCCGCCGAGCTGATTTCGCCCGGCGAGACCGTGATTCTCGATACCGGAACCACAACAACCTATGTCGCCCAGGCCATGGCGGACCTGCGCGACCTGCTGGTGGTGACGAACTCCACCGACATTGCACGCACCCTGGCCGTCGGGCAGGGCAACCGGGTCTACATGGCCGGAGGTGAGTTGCGTGCCGACGATGGCGCGGTGCTGGGACATCACGCCATCGGCTACATCGAGCAATTTCAGGCGCACAGCGCGATCCTGTCGATCGGTGCACTGGATCCTGTGATCGGCCTGATGGATCACCATGTCGCTGAAGCCGACTTTTCCACTGCGGTCATTGCCCATGCCGAACGTGCCATCGTGGTGGCCGACCATACGAAGTTTGCGCGCCGCGCACCGGTGCGGTTCGCCGGGCTGGATCAGATCGACGTGGTGATTACCGACCGTGAGCTACCGCGAGAAACCGCCGATGCCATCGAAGCGGCCGGCGTGGTGCTGGTGATCGCTGGCTGACCGGTCTCAGGCAGAAGCACGCCAGGCGATGAGCGCGTTTTCGAACCGCTCCAGGTTTTCGGCCGTGTAGGCAAGGAAATCGAAATCGAGACTGGAGTGGACCTCCTGGACCATGCTCCACATGGCTTCGCGCAGGAGCGAGGCGCACATCATCGCGCCCAGACGGTGGAGAAAATCGGCAGCCGGCGGTGCGCCGAAATAGCTGGTGAGAAGATCGGCCTGCGCTGCCGTATCGAACAGGCTGTTGGAAGCCAGGTTGGCAAGGTCGAAGAGCGTGGAATCGTAACCGGCATATTCCCAGTCAAGGAGCCAGAGGCGGTCCCCGTCATCGATGAAGTTGGCGGCAAGCAGATCGTTGTGGCACAGCGCAAGCTCGACGGGACCAACTGCGCGCTCCAGCGTCTCGTTGATCTCCATCAGACGCGGGACCATGTCTTTGAGCCGGTGGTCATCATCCCTCATGCGATGACCGTAGTCGCGGTTGACGTGGAAGACCCAGAAGAGTGGTGCGCGCCCGCGCAGGTGGCGTGCACCTTCAGCATGGAGGCGCTGTAGCAGGGCGACGATGCGATCCCGGTTGGCGGGATCGCGAACAGCAGCCTCATCGAACGTCGTGCCGTCGATCCAGCGGATGACCAGCGCACCCTTTGCGGCAAACACCACTTCCGGAGCGATGCCTGCAGCGTGAGCGGCGTGGCTGCAGGCGGTTTCATAAGTGCGCCTGATGCCGTGGACCGGGATGTTGCCGCCGATACGGACCATGAAACGTTCACCACCATCGCTGATACGGAAATTGGTGTTGGTGTTGCCGCCCGAAACCGGTTGCGGATCCACGGGACCTTTCCAGCACGCCAGACCTGCGGCTTTTGCGGCGGCTTCTTCCAGGGACATAAGGGACACCTCAAGTGATCGGGGCGTGATCCTATACCTGAGCCAGGCACCTTCAAGCAGTGGTGTTGTCTGCTATAAGCAAGGCGTCACATCATCAGGTTTTCTTCATGGCCCGACTGGCGAACAGAAACCACAGATGCTCTCTGCGCAGGCACGACGAGACCTGATCATGCCCAGCATACGTGACCAGAATCCAGACATCCCCGCCGACCCGATCGCCGCAAACGACCCGCGCGTCTTTGTCGAGCGTGCCCCTCACGAAGAGGGGTTTGCCGCGATCTATGAACAGATTGTCGTCCCCCGTCTGAACGTGTTGGCGCGCGCCTGGAACCGGGCAGCAAAGCAGAAACGGTGGATCAGACCCGTCATCGGACTCTTCCTGATCGGCCTGTTATGGACTGGAATCTGGAATTGGGAGACGGGGCGCAACCATCTCAGCATTCAGATTTTTGCAGGCTTCATCACGCTGCTTCTGGCTGACCTGGTGTTGCGACGCGGCGCGCGACCGCTGACGGTTCCGGGCCGTATTCTGCGCGACCTGCTGGTCGAGGCAACCTGTGTTCATGTGAAAGGCCTGACCTACCAGCGGGTCGCTGGACGCCGCATCAATCATGACCGGTATGTCGACCTGGGCATGCTACCGACCTATCGCACGTCACTGGCCGAAGATTACTTTGAGGGCAGCCACCACGACATGACCTTTCGTATGGTAGAGGCAGAACTGCGCACCAGCCCAGGTAATGTGTTGTTTCACGGCCTGCTGATCGAGATCGTCGTGCCGCAGTCCTTTGACGGCGCACTTGCCATCCTGCAGGGCGAAGAGTCCGGGCGGGTCGACTATCACAGACCACCGGGAAGCCAGATGGAGGTACGCGGGCATCCGGACTTTGCGCGCCGGTTCGTGGTCCACGCGACGACGCAAGAAACCATGCACGCGCTGCTGACCGCGCCGATGATGACCGCGCTGGTGCGTTTCGGGGAACAGCTCGACGGCGCGGAGTTTCAGGCAGGCTTTGCGTATGGAAACCTGATGCTTGCCGTTCCCATGGAAGGCAATATCTTTGATCCATCATCCCCCGTGACCGGGCGGTTCACGCCGGCTGAGGACGCCCGGTTGCTGCTGAAACAGGTCAACATGCCCATGCGCCTGATCGACACCATGCACGGCATTGATCCCGATACCGGCGGGCGGTACCGCGCCTGATAGCAATCATGTCCGTATCGATTGAGCGCGGCCTGCGTGATGAGGAACATCATGCAGAAACCGGTCGCTGACGGGCTGCGTTGAAAGCTTTGACTCAGCCGACAGGGTTCACGCGCGCTGAACCGGGATGGCGTCAGGTCAGGTGTGCCGCTCTGAGGCTTCGACGGTAGGCATCCGGAGACTGGTCAAATCGCCGATGGAAACTTCGGCTGAAATGGCTGCGGCTTTGGAAACCTGTACGCGCCGCAACGGATTTGATCGGTGTATCGCTGGTACGCAGGATCGTGGCCGCTCTTTCCATGCGAAACCCGACGGAAAGCGTGCGCGGAGACTGGCCAAAGGTCTCGCGGAAGCGACGCAAAAAAGTGGAACGCGCCATGCCCGCCGTCGCCGCAAGTTCCGCGACACTTGGTGGCGCCGTAATGCGTGTGCGCAGAAGACCAAGGGCACGCGACATCCGCTCATCACGTAACGCAGCAAGCCAGGGTATGTCGTTGTCGCCGCCCTGACACTCCCGGCGAAGGATCAGGATGAGGCACCGTTCCAGCAGGGATCGCACCATTGCCTGGGCGCCGGCCTGCTGATTTTCTAGTTCAGCAACAACCAGCGAGAGCGTGCTGCAAATCTCATCCTGCAGCGCGAGGCGTTCGATGAGCGCCCTGTCGAGATGATCAAACAGACCCTGACTACTGCGATAGCGTGCATCGAGCGCACCACAGACCATGACCAGGTCATCGGGGTCTTCAGCATCGCTCTGTGATTCGCCAACCGGCCTGCAGGGCATCACCGACAAACGGGCGGAAGCCCCGGCATGGCGGGGAAGTGCCTGGATGCGCGCACCGGGATAGGTGATGAGAACAACGCCGGGATCGAGCGGAACAACCCGTCCATCAACCCGCAGGATACCATGTCCGGACGTGACAAAATGGAGGGCGGCCTTGTCCACCCTGCCCATGTCGAGGCCTGTTTGTGCCCCCACACGGCAGATGGTGAAGGGTTCGAAATCAATCGAGAGATCCTGAACCAGCATATCGAGAAGCATGTGCGCCCACCTCCAATGAATTGGCACGATGGTGCACCCATTCGAGACTCCAAGGCACATCACGACACCTAAGTTTTGCGTGAGGGGGCCTTCCGCGTCCCATGAACCAGAGCAGGAGACGACATGGACAAACCTACTTGCACGCATGGCACGCACACTCGACGCCACGCACTCAAACTGGCGTCGGCCGGATTTGTAGCTACGGCCGCGGCTGCTGCAACGGGAGCGACGACGCCTGCCCAGGCGGGTACGGAGGTCTATGCCGACCCAGCCGAACCAGCCCTGCCCCAGACCGACGTAACGGTCGAACTGTCCGACACAGCGCTTGTCGTCACGGATCCCCAGGTCGATTTCCTGAGCCCGGACGGCGTGACCTGGGGCGTCGTGGGCGAGAGCGTCACCGAGCACAACACCGTCGACAACATTGGACGCCTGCTGGGAGCAGCCGATAGCGCCGGCATGACAATTGCGATCTCACCGTACTATTACTATCCAACCGACCATGGCTGGAAATTCAGCGGACCGCTGGAAAAGCTGATGCATGCCATCGGCATGTTCGATCGCGAAAGTTCCCTCTCGATGGAGGGGTTCGAGGGATCGGGCGCTGATTTCATGCCGCAATACAAAGAGATCATCGAGAACGGGCGGACCATCATTACATCACCACACAAGGTCTATGGTCCCGAAGCCAACGATCTCTCCCTGCAACTGCGCAAGGCAGGCATCGACAAGGTCATCCTGGCTGGCATGTCCGCCAACCTGTGTGTGCAAGCCCATCTTCACGAGCTTCTGGAACAGGGTTTCGAAGTCGCCGTTGTGCGTGACGCCACAGCGGCCGCCAAACTGCCTGAAGGCGATGGCTACATGGCCGCCCTCATCAACTTCCGCTACATCGCCAACGCGTTGTGGACAACCGACGAAGCCGTCGCACGGATCGACGCGGCAACATAACAGGGTCGTCTCAAGCGTGCTGGCGCAGGGGTTTCGCCCCTGCGCCAGCAGTCGTTCCACGCTATTGCGACGAAATCCAGAGCCCGGGTCCAGCCCTCTACTGAGCCTCGATCTGGTGGCGCAATCCCCTGAATGGGATTCGAATTGACGCAGAATTGGTCAAGTTTCAGACCGTTGCGCCGTGTTGCAGCATGCGCAAGTCAGGGCTAAAACGGAGTCCAACAGGCTTCGACAAGACGTGCCGGAACGGCCTGACAACCAAACGACATAGGGGTGGATCATGAGCGAAGATGTGAAGATGTGGGGCGACGAGGAGTATTGGGGCATTGGATATGAATACGATCCGCAGTTTTTCCTGACCGAATCCCAGATCGAGCTGCAGAAAAAGCTGATCGAGCTGTGCCGGACAACCCTGAGCGTGAACGCGCTTGAGTCCGACAAGGGTTACATCTTCCCGCGCAAAAATTTCGAGGCGCTGGCGTCCATGGGTCTTCTGGGTCTCTTTGTGCCCAAGGAACTTGGCGGCATGGGCGAGAACCACGTCTGCATGGCAATGGTGGTCGAGACCGTGGCGCGTTATGGCTGCCCATCGACCGCGATGTGCCTGACCATGCATTACGGTGCCTGTTCTGCAGCACTGTTCCGCCATCATGACAACGAAGCGATCCAGGACATCATGCGCCGGATCGACAAGGACTGCCTGATCGGCACGCTTTCCTACTCCGATCCCGAGACCGGCTCGCATTTCTGGTATCCGATCTCGTCGGGCGCCGAGAAGGACGGCGACGGCTGGCGGGTGACCAAGAAGGCGTCGTGGACAACCTCGGGTGGCTTTGCCGACTGGTACATCGTGCAGACCACCAGCCCCGATTTCGGTGGCGATTTCTCCGACCTTTCGGTCTGGCTGATCCTGGCCGACGAAGCCCAAGCCGACGTGGCCGGCTGGGACGGCATGGGCATGCGCGGCAACCAGTCGGGCGCGCTGCTGGTCGATGATGTGAAAATCCCGTCGAACCGTCTGGTCGGCCCGAAGGGCGACGGCGCAATCTCCAACGACGAAACGGTCGATCCGTTTTTCCTGGTCAACTCGTCCTGTGCCTGGAACGGCATCGGCATGGCGATGATCGACCTGGCCAAGAAACACACGACACGCAAGAAACACGTGGATGTGGGTCTGCGGGTCTGCGATTACCCGACCATTCAGGACTATGTCGGTGAAGCGATCATCGGTACGAACGCCAGCCGTATGAATGTCTATGGCATGGCCCAGGCGCTCGACAAGCTGACCAACAACTGTGACTGGTCGATCCACACGGACCTGGAGGCGGCGCCACGTTCGGTCCTGCTGAACCAGCTCTGGCAGATCAAGTTCCAGGCAGCCAAGGTCGTGCACGAAGTCTCCGACAAGATGCTGCATGCCTGCGGCGGCACCGCCTACAAGGCGGGCCTGGGCATGGAACGTCTGCTGCGTGATGCCAAAGCAGGCTGGGTCATGGGCCCGACAAACGAAGTGCTGCGCCAGTTCGTCGGCAAACATGCGCTGCTGGGCTTTGACTCACTCGATTACTGGAACACCTCGATCAACCAGCGTTCGATCGATAATGAGGTCAAGAAAATGTCACCTGAGGAGAAGAAGGCCCTGGCCGATCGTCTCCTTTCGGAAGCCAACGCTGCAGCAGCCGAGTAGACGCTGCACCAAGACGCAATCTGACGTGATGTTCAGGGGGCCGGTCCGCATGGATCGGCCCCTTTGTCTTTTAAGAGAAGCCGACGTCGTTCAATTCTTTGATGGAGGGATGCTCGGCAACAAGGCTGTTCCTATTGTTTCCAGCCTTTCCCGTGTTGCAGAAAAACAGCGTGGAACCGAACGGCGGTCTTGGGGTTCTTCCGTTTGCAACAAGCGCTCTGCCGCCCAGACGTCCTTTCCAGCCCGTCGGCCGACTGAGCGTCCAACGCTTATGATGCGTCGTCGGCCTTCTCTTCGATGTATTCACCGGTGTGC
The DNA here is from genome assembly GCA_943787175.1 of uncultured Alphaproteobacteria bacterium. GTDB lineage: Bacteria > Pseudomonadota > Alphaproteobacteria > SP197 > SP197 > SP197. The sequence continues at coordinate 13,967 of CALSLK010000026.1, read as the reverse complement.
TGCACGTCCTGGCCAAAACCCTTGGCCGTGCTGCATGCGCTCAGGCACGCAAGACTGATGCCGACAATGAGGAGCACGGCATATTTTGAAATCGACATAGTGACTTCTCCCACGCAGGAGGTGTCCCGATGACCCCTCTTCTGGAAATAGGAACACAGGTGATCACCAACTGGTTCCCTGCGCACAGATGTGCAAGGAAGGGAGATGGAACAAAGTCCTGATGACATCGCCACCGATGTGTTGGAGACGCTGGCTGCGGCGTTGTTTCCAGGTGCACGTGTGCGCGGCCAGCACCCCATGACAGGCGGCAGTTCGGCAGCCATGACAGCGATCGATGTTGATTGTGGAAACGGCGCGGAAGAGACGGTGATCTTGCGCCAGTGCGGTGGTGCCAACCTTGCCGCCAACCCCCATGCCGCACGCACCGAGTTTCAGCTTCTGCACGCGCTCCATGACCGCGGCCTTCCCGTTCCCCGGGCCCTGCATGTCGATGAAAGCCTGAACCTGATCGACGCTCCCTTTCTGGTCATCAGTCACCTCGATGGCCAGCCTGACTACGGGCCGGAGGCTCCCCTTGATGCTGCGCGCCAGATGGCAGTGTTTCTGGCTGGACTGCACAACATCGATGTAAGCAGCGATGACCTTGCGTTTGTTGAACGTCCCGCTGACGGACCTGGTTACCTGGAGACCGAGCGCGGAGCACTTCCCGAAGTGTTTCTGAAGGCTCACGACATGCTCGAAGCCGCCTGGCCACCGGCAAACCCCAACGGTCCCTGCCTGCTACACGGCGACCTGTGGCCGGGAAACATGCTGTGGCAGGACGGTCGACTCACCGCTGTGGTGGACTGGGAGGATGCCACGGTGGGCGATCCCATGGCGGATCTTGCGATTGCGCGTGTCGACATGTCTTGGAGTTATGGATTCGAGTCTCTGGACGTCTTCACCACAACGTATGGAGAATTGACCGGCTTCGATCTCTCAACGCTACCGTTCTGGGATTTGCGCGCTAGCCTTCGTCAGGTTCCCCACACCGCAGATTATGCGGAAGGCTGGCAGGAACTGGGGCGCCTTGACGTTACCCAAGACATCATCGGCAAATGTCACCAGCGCCTGGTAGAGGAAGCCCTCGCGGCTCTCTGACCCAGCGGGATCACGAGCGCGGGCGTTCCTTCTTGGGGTCGTAAAACGGGAACGGCACGACCGTGGCCGGGATGCGTTTCTGGTGGCCGTCCATCTTGCCGACCTCGACCTCGGTACCGATCTCGGCATGGGTAACGTCCATGCGGCAGAGTGCGACATTCTTGTTCAGCAGGGGTGATTTCATGCCAGAGGTGATGATGCCGATCTGGGCACGCCCCATCCGAACGCAGTCGCCATGGACGGCAGCTTCGTTACCCTGGAGTTCCAGGCCGACCAGCTTCTTTTGCGGATTGGCCTTGCGTCGTTCCAGGGCTTGCCGGCCGATGAAATCGTCTTCCTTGGTCTTGAGCGCGACCGCGAACCCTATACCTGCTTCGAAGGGGTCGGTCTGATCATCGAATTCCTGGCCGGCAAAAATCAGGCCTGATTCAATACGCAGCATGTCGAGCGCTTCCAGGCCCAGCGGCGTGATGCCGTGGGGTTCACCAGCCTCGAAGACCGCATCCCAGACTTGCGCTGCGTGTTTGGGGTGGCACCAGATTTCATAACCGAGTTCGCCGGTGTAGCCGGTGCGCGAGACAACAATGGGAACACCATTGTGATCGCCGATGCGGCCCACGGTGAAGCGGAACCAGTCGATCTCGTCAACGCGCGGATTGGCATCAGCGGTCCAGACCGTGCTGGCGAGCAGTTCGCGGCTTTTGGGACCCTGAACGGAGATGTTGTGGAGCTGATCTGTGGAGTTACGCACCAGGCAGCGCAGGCCCCATTCCTTAGCCTTCTGACGCAACCACTCGCCGCCGAAATCCGTGCCGCCGATCCAGCGATAGCCGGTTTCAGACATGCGGAAGAGCGTGCCGTCATCGATCATGCCGCCGTGTTCGTAACACATGGCCGAATAGACGACGTGGTGATCGGCCAGCTTCTTGACGTTGCGTGTCAGCGTGCGCTGCATCAGTTCACCGGCGTCGGGCCCGGTAATCTCGAACTTGCGCAGGGCCGTGAGGTCCATGGCGATGACGCCCTCGCGGCAGGCCCAGTATTCATCGATGGCACCATGGTTGGTGAAACCGGTAGGCAACCAATAGCCGTTGTATTCGCTGAAGTTGCGGGTGAGCGCGGAGGTGCGGGGATGGAACCCGGTCTCCTTGGTGAGCTGAGGATCTGAATCGGGCATGGCTCGGAACGCAATCGCTTTCTTGAAGAGGTTTTCAGCCGGATAGACCCGCACCAGAATATCGGTCGGGTCCCAGCCGTTGGCCGGGTCAATGGCATCAGGACAGGCTGAATTGATCGCGACCATGTCCTGCATGGCGCGGCACAACACATAGTCACCGGGACGCGACCAGGGCTCATCGAGATAGATCTGGTACTGGTCATCGAGAAGCGTGTTGTAAAAGAAGTTCATGGCCTGCCAGCCCCCGCGTGGCTTGATGCCCCAGGGTGCCAGTTCGGTATTGAAGTTGTCGGTGCAGTTCACGTGACCGGGGTAGCCGATATCGTCGTAGTACTTTGCCGTGCAGGCGAAGTTGAAGCTGTCGTGGCGGCCCACCGTGTCCTGGATGATCTCGAGCGAGGCTTCGAGATCGTTGTCATAAAGCTTGGAATAGAGGCCGGGTGCGGGATAGGCCGCGCCCATCAGCACGCGGGTCGCCGTGGGGTCGATATCACGTTCAATGCCGCGGTCGAGCTTGGCCAGCGAAATTGCCTGGAAGTCAGAGCACTCCCGACCTTCGACATCGAGGATCTGGATGTATTCGCCTGCGCGCACTTCATAGGCATGGGCGGTGCCTGCCTTCACACGGTATTCGTAACGCGGCTCAGCAAGCGGATCAGGAATGTTGCGCTCGGCAGCGACCTTGGGGTCAGCGCGCATAACAAAGAACTCGAGCGGGCTGAGCGTTGCGTGACTGGCGACATCCATATCGCTGCCCGTTGCAGCGATAACCACGATTCCGTCTTCTTCTGCCGTGAAGGTGGCTTTTGCCCCGGCAGGGGTGTCACGATCAAATCGGTGAACGCTCTTCTCGAATTGATCGGAGAGGCCTTTTGCGCGCAGAGCGGTCAGCAGGGCATCAGCAGGTCCACCGCCCTGAGCGAGCATGGCGCGCAAGCCAGCGGCAGCACCATCATTGCCAGAGCCCAGGATCCCGGGCTGTTCCCGGCCATCGCTGGTGAACGCCACGACCTCGCAGGACTGGCCACCTTCGGTGTTGACGATGCGCAGGACATCACCGGCAAAGATACGCGTGACGACGGACCCGCCACCGGCCACGGGATATCGCTCGACCCCGGGATCCAGCCGCCGGATGCCCGGAATGAGGACACGGGGTCGCGCGGGTTGAAGCATATGTTCAACAGTCAGGGCCATGGCCACCATCTGCTCCGATTAGGACGGCTGCGAGCCTACGTGTGTGACGGGTAGCGAGCAAGGCATGGCGCAGAAATCGAAAGACCCTAGAATTTCTTATTCGTGTTTAGCATTTCTCGTTTGTCTGATTCTGCTGGTTGCACCACCTTCACATCGTTAGCGCCGATTTGATCCTCAGCTTGCGGGCGCTCTAAAAATACGGCTAAAGCGGTGGGCATGCTGCCCATCTCAACGATCGGGCGGCCTTTTTGTGTCTTCCGATCAGCCGCAGAGACCGCAAGCCCTGGGTTCAAGGCGCTCCTGAATGTAGGAGATCAGCCATGACGCCGTACCCATTGCACCGATCTGACCATAACAATTCTTATGGGCTTCGCCGCGCCAAACGACTGGCCGCCAGACTGGCGCTGGCACACCGTATCGCCGGGTGGGTCTGACATGCTCCCGATCCAGCTTGATACAGCACGCCTGACCATTGTGATCGTGGGCCGAGGCCTCGCCGCCGCCCGCAAGGTCAAGACTGCGCGGGACGGCGGTGCCCGGCATCTGGCTGTCTTTTCGGACAACCCGGGGCCGGCGCTTACTGCTGCAGCCGGCGGGGACCTGATCGATCGCCTGCCCGACAACACCGAACTGGCCAGAGCGCATCTGGTGATTTCCGCCGGGCTGGAAGATGTCGAAGAGATCGCGCTGGGCGAGCGCTGCCGTGCCCTCCACATTCTGGTCAATGTCGAGGACCGTCCGGAATACTGCGACGTCCATCTTCCTGCCGTGCTGCGGCGTGGCGATCTGACGTTGGCGATCTCGACCAACGGACGCGCGCCGGGTCTGGCTGGCTTGTTGCGCCGCCATCTTGAAACCCTGTTCGGCCCGGAATGGGAACACCGGATTGACGAGGTGGCCGACGTTCGGGCGGGATGGCGCGCCAACGGGGTAGATATGGCAGGCGTCAAACAGCGGCTCAGCCGGTTTGTGGAGCAGCGCAAATGGTTGCCGTGAACGGCTGGCAGCAACGCCGCAGTATCCGTGCCCGGGCAAGGGCAGCAGAGCTGGCGGCGGCGTATAGTCACTATGATGCCGGTGACCTGTTGCGCGTCATGATCGAAGAGGCGTTTGCGGGCGATCTGGCCATCGCGTCCTCCTTTGGTGCCGAGGCTGTGGCGCTGCTGGCGCTGGCTGCAGAGATCGACCCCGCTGTGCCTGTGTTGTTTCTTGATACCGGCAAGCTGTTCCCCGAGACCGTTGCCTACCGTGATGATGTCGTCGCCCATCTGGGCCTGACGGACGTGCGGGTCGTCGCGCCCGACATCCTGGACGTTGCGGCAGTCGATACCTCAGGTGATCTCTGGTCGCGCCAGGCAGGAGCGTGCTGCTACCTGCGCAAGGTTGTGCCACTGGTTCAGGCGGTCACGCCCTTTAGCGCATGGGTCACGGGGCGCAAACGGTATCAGGGTGACGGGCGCCGCGCGCTTGCGCCCATCGAGGCGTCGGACGGGTGGGTCAAGATCAATCCGCTCGCGGCCTGGACCAAACAGGATGTCTTTGGCTTGATTGCCAGACGTGGTCTGCCCAAACATCCCTTGCTGGCGCAGGGTTACCTTTCCATCGGATGCCAGCCCTGCACGCGCCCGGTAACGGCCCTGGAAGATGAACGTGACGGGCGCTGGGCCGGACAGGACAAAACCGAATGCGGCATTCATACCCTGGAGCGACCAACCGGCACTTCAGGATCGGCGCGGAACATCAACCAGCCACACCCGCAACCATGACACGTGAACCGTTTGGAGCTTGTTATGAGAGGTTTGGCGACACACATGATTTCCTGTAAGCCCTCTGCGTCCTGACAAACATGGCCCCGATGGGGCTGCTCCTCCTGCCTCCAGGTTCCCATGACCGAGCTTTCCCTGGCCCACGGCCTTTCCTTTGACGACCTCTATCAACGCGACGGCCTCGTGCGCCTGGACCGTGTCTTTGTCGAGAACCTGAAAACACGTGAACTGGCGCTGTTCAACCGCCTGATGGCTGGGCGCGAGAATCCAGATGGCCTGGACGAGAAAGAACATTCCGAACTGCTGGTCGATCTGGGCCCCTTCGTCGAGAGCTTTGTGGGCGAGCTGTTCGGGCTGGAAGCCGAGCTTGGCAAACAGCGCGCGGAACGCGACCGGCTGAACCCGATCTATGCCTGCAAGCTGCAGTTCGTGCGTCGCCGCGCGGCCAAGGCCTTCAAGCCCGATGAACTTGCTGCTGCAGACGGCAGGGCACTGCGTCGCGCACTGGAAGACGAGATCGGCGAGACGCTGAACGAACTCAACTTTTCCATCGCCGTCATGGGCTGGCTGGAAGATGAGGAGGCCAACGCCGGAAAACTGGAGAGCGCAGCCAAGTTTGCCGCCTGGGCGACGCTCTCAAAGGACGGCAAAGCGCGTTACCGCAAGAGCCCGCTGTTCCACCTGCCAGCAAAGATTGATGCCGCCAATCTGGTCGCCGTCGAGACGATCGAGATAGATGGTGTGACCATGCTGCGCGCCCATGACGACCATCTGCGTCTGCGTGAAGGGTTTGCGCTGACCGATCAGGGCATGGACCTGACCGGCACGCTGGACCAGGCAAACTACTGCATCTTCTGCCACAATCAGGGCAAGGACAGCTGCTCCAAAGGCCTGAAGGAAAAGGACGGCAGTGCCTTCAAGGCTTCGGCATCGGGCGTCGCGCTGGCGGGCTGCCCGCTGGACGAAAAAGTGAGCGAGATGAACCTGCTCAAAGCCCAGGGCCATGGCCTTGGCGCACTGGGCGTTGCCATGGTCGACAATCCGCTCTGTGCAGCCACGGGTCATCGCATCTGCAATGACTGCATGAAGGCCTGCATCTATCAGAAGCAGGAGCCAGTCGACATTCCCCAAATCGAGACACGCACGCTCAAAGACATTCTGGCGCTGCCCTGGGGTTTCGAGATCTACAGCCTGCTGTCGCGCTGGAATCCGCTCAACCTGGTCCGTCCCCTGCCCCGTCCGGCAACGGGAAGGCGCGTCCTGGTGGTTGGCCTGGGTCCTGCAGGCTTCAACCTTTCGCACCACCTGATGAACGACGGGCATACCGTGGTTGCCGTCGATGGCCTGAAAATCGAGCCGCTGGAGACCGAGTTCTCTGGCATCGATGTTTTCGGTGAGCGCCATCCCATGCGCCCGATCCGTGATGTCGAAGAGCTCTATGAAGACCTCGATGATCGTGTGATGGCCGGGTTTGGCGGCGTGGCCGAATACGGAATTACCGTGCGCTGGAACAAGAACTTCCTGAAGCTGATTCGCCTGCAGCTTGAACGGCGTAACAGTTTCCGCATGTTCGGCGGCGTACGCTTTGGCGGTACGCTAACCATCGACAGCGCCTTTGCCTCGGGCTTTGACCATGTTGCCCATTGCGCCGGTGCGGGACGGCCAACCTATATCGACATGCCCAACGCGCTGGCACGGGGCGTGCGCATGGCATCGGACTTCCTGATGGCGTTGCAGCTGACCGGCGCAGCACGCAAAACCTCTATCGCGAGCCTGCAATTGCGCCTGCCTGCCGTCGTTATCGGCGGCGGCCTGACTGCCATCGACACCGCAACCGAAGCGCTCGCCTATTATCCCGTTCAGGTCGAGAAGTTCCTGCATCGCTACGAAACCCTGGCCGCCGAACGGGGCGAAGAAGCCGTACGCGCCGGCTGGACGGCTGAGGAAACCGAGGTTGGTGATACCTTCCTTGAGCATGCCCGCGCGATACGCGACGAGCGTACCGCTGCACGGTTCGCCGAGCGTGAGCCCAACATACTGGGCATGCTGGATTCCTGGGGCGGGGTCACCATGGCCTATCGCCGTGACCTGACCGATGCACCGAGTTATCGCCTGAACCACGAGGAAGTCGCGTTGGCCATGGAAGAAGGCATCCGCATTGCACCGGGTCTGTCTCCCCAGGCGATTGATGTCGACGACCACGGCCATGCCCGGGCCATCCGCATGAGCGACGGCGACGGCAACGAACATGTGTTGCCCGCCCACGCGGTGCTGGTTGCCGCAGGGACCCAGCCCAACACCGTGCTGGCACGTGAAGACACGCAGCATCTGGGTCTGGACGGCAAGTTCTTCCAGGCGCTCGATTTGGACGGCAACCCGGTATCGCCAGAGAAGCTGGCCAAACCCGCAGAAGTTCATGTGCTGATGCATGTGGGCCAGGACGGCCGGGCCGTCAGCTTCCACGGCGATCTCCACCCCAGTTTCGCGGGCAACGTGGTGAAGGCCATGGGTGGGGCCAAGCGCGCCTATCCCGTCATCACCAGTGTGCTTGAGCGCCTGGGCGAGGCAGAGGCACGTGACGACACAACGTTCATTGCAGATCTCAACGACCGCCTGATCGCCCGTGTCGTGGCCGTCGAACGCCTGACACCCACCATTGTGGAAGTTGTGGTCGAAGCACCGGAAGCGGCCTCCATGTTCCACCCGGGTCAGTTCTATCGTTTGCAGAACTACGAGGCGCGCGCGCCCAAGGGCGATGACGGCACCCTGCTGGCCATGGAACCGCTGGCGATGACCGGCGCATCGATTCCGGTTGCTGGCCGACAGTTGAGCGTGATCGGCCTGGAGATGGGCGGATCGTCCGACCTGATGGCACAGCTTCAGCCGGGCGAACCCGTCATCCTGATGGGCCCGACTGGAACGCCGACCGAAACCGAACCTGGCGAAACCGTTCTGCTGATCGGTGGTGGATTGGGCAATGCGGTCCTGTTCTCCATCGGCAAAGCCATGCGCGATGCCGGGTCACGGGTGCTGTATGCCGCTGGCTACAAGGCCATGGCCGACCGCTACAAGGTGCCCGAGATCGAGGCGGCAGCCGACACCATTATCTGGGCCTGCGACGAAGAACCCGGATTTACACCGGGGCGCGACCAGGACCACACCATCGTCGGCAACATTGTCGAAGCGATCGTTGCCTACCAGGAAGGCCGGTTGGGCGAAAAGACCATCGACCTCACCGAAGTCGACCGCATCGTCGTGATCGGATCCGACCGCATGATGGCGGCTGTGAAAGCTGCACGCTTCAATGCGCTGGCGCCCTGGCTCAAGACCGAACACATCGCCATCGGCAGCATCAACAGCCCGATGCAATGCATGATGAAGGAAATCTGCGCCCAGTGCCTGCAGCCCCAGGTCGACCCCGAAACCGGCGAACGCCGTCCGCCCGTGTTCTCCTGCTTCAATCAGGACCAACGGCTCGATTGCGTCGACTTCAAGGGCCTGAACGATCGCCTGGCCCAGAACGGCGTGCACGAAAAACTCACACGCCACTGGATCGACCGAACCCTGCAGGACTTGTCTCTGCGCGATGCCGCAGAATAGGGTTGCCCCTAGAACCGAGAGGAACACATTCATGAAGGTACTTGTCGTGATGGCGCATTCACGCCGGGATTCGTTGACCGGGCAAATTGCCGACGCGGTTGCCGCCGGCCTGGCGGATGCGGGCCATGAAGCCGAGATCGCGGATCTCTATGGCGAAGGTTTTGACCCCCTGGTCACACCGCCCGACGAGCCTGACTGGGAACGCGAAGACAAGGTCTATGCCGAAAGCACTCAGGCCGAGATTGCGCGCCTGCAGCGCAACGACGGCATCATCCTGGTTTTCCCGATCTGGTGGTGGTCCTTCCCCGCAATCATGAAGGGCTGGATCGACCGGGTCTGGAACAAGGACGTCGCCTATGGCGCCAACACGCTGAACCACAAACGTGCGCTGGCCATCGGGCTTTCGGCATCCGATGCCGCGCAATATGCCAAACGCGGTTACGACACGGCAATTGAAACCCAGATCGTGACCGGCATCTTTGACTTCTGCGGCATTCCCGACGGACGGCTTGAGTATCTGCACGGCTCAACCGACGGCGGTGAACGCGCCGTGGAAATGATCGGTGAAGCCCGGGAACTGGGCAAACATTTCGCCGACGGGTTATAGGAACTCATCGGTCTGCAGTGCGGGAACGTTAGATATGAGCGCTGCAGACCGTGAAGCCTTTGCCGAAAGGCTGATGCAGAGCAGCAGCCAGGCCGAAGAGATCCTCCTGCGCCTGCTTGCGATCTCCAGCGAAAATCCACCCGGAGACACGGTCGCTCTCGCGCACGAGATCCAGTCGATTCTGTCTTCTGTTCCAGGCATCGAGGTCGAGCTGGTCACGGCTGTTGAGCCCATTGCCAATGTTGCAGCCGTGATCCGCGGAGGGGCACCCGGTCGCAGGCTGGTGTTCAACGGTCACCTCGACACATTCGAGAACGGTGATCTGTCGGCCTGGTCAACCAGCCCGTTCGGCGAACGCACAACAGACCATATTTATGGTCGAGGCGCCGCCGACATGAAGGGCGGCCTTGCCGCGCAGATCTTTGCCGCCATGCGTCTGGCTGAAATGCGCGAGCACTGGCAAGGCGAACTCGCTCTGATTCTGACGGGTGACGAAGAAACCGCCGGCCCGCACGGCACCCAGTTTCTGCTGGAAACCAACGAACTGGCCACGGGCGATGCGATGATGTGTGCAGACGCAGGCTCACCCCAGGTCTTGCGCTTCGGCGAAAAGGGAACGATCTGGATGACCATCCAAGCGCGCGGCAAGGGTGGTCACGGTGCACACGCCCATCTGACCACCAGCGCGGTCGACCGCCTGATCGACGCCATGACGCGCCTTCGAGAGATCACCACCATGCCTCTTGCAGCCAGGCCGGAGATCGACGCTGCCATCGGCCATGCGTCAGACATTTCCGAACAACATTCCGGTGCGGGCGAAGCACAAACGCTGAAATCGATCACGGTGAACTTTGGAACCATTCAGGGCGGCACGACCCGCAACATCGTGGCCGATCACGCCGAGGCAACGGCCGACATCCGCCTGCCTGCCGGGGTCAGTCTGGAGCAGGCCAACGCAGAGATTGCGGCGCGCCTGGAAGGCCTGCCCGGCATGAGCTACCGGATCGACAGCCAGACCCAGCCCAGTGTCACCGATCCCGGCGAGGAGGTCGTTGCGCGTTCAGTCGCGGTCAGCAGTGAAGTCCTCGGCCGCCGCGCCGTCGCCACCATGCGGGTTGGCGCCAGTGATTCCCCGCTGTTTCGCGCGCGCGGCATTCCATCGGTCGTCTGCGGCCTGACGCCCTTCAACATGGGCGCGCCGGACGAACACGTCCTGATCGAAGAACTCCGGCAACTGGCCCGGATCTATGCCCTGACCGGCTTTGATTATCTGTCTGCCAGCACGCCCTGAACTGGGCTAGCCGATCACGACAATCATAACCGAGACCGCAAGCAGGAAGCCCAACGCAAAGCGCCGGTGGAGGTGCACGGTTGCCGGATTGAAACTCCGCATGCCGATCCAGGTGCCCAGCAGGACAAACGGCAGGACAAAGCCCGATCGTGTCAGGGCGGTTTCGTTCATGACGCCTTCGAGCGAAAAGACAATCAAAGTGACCAGCGCGAGGATGGTGAAAAAACCGACCAGGTTGGCACGACCGATGGCGGGATCACCATCGCGCGCCAGCTGATAGAGCACGACCGGCGGGCCGCCGATGCCCACACCTGCATTGAGGAACCCCGCGATGAGGCCAACCCCGATATGGGTTGCCGTGTTGCGCGGACCCCGATAACGCCAGCCGATCAGCATGATGAGCGTGAAGAAGACAACAAAGGCAGCGATGGCGCGGCGCATCAGCTCCGCATCGGCATTAATCAGGACCCAAGCGCCCAACGGGACGGTGAAGACCGACACACATCCCAGGATCAGAACCTCGCGCCGGTCGATCAGACGCCAGGTGCCGCCAAGCATACGCACGGCGTTGACCAGGCCCATGATGGTGACAATCGGGATGGCCTCGACCGGTGAAAACAGAACTGCCAGAATCGGCATCATGACGAGATTGAGACCAAATCCTGCAAACCCGCTGATGAGGGCAGCAACCAGCCCGGCCGCAGCAGCGCCAGCAAGTTCTAGAGTCATCAGATCTGCCAGGGGCATGGTCGCTGTCTTTCAGGAAAGGCGGGCTTGTCTCTCACGGAGCGCGCCATCCGGCAATGGGGTAAGGTCCGCCATGGGCAAGCTATTGAAATGAAGCCGGACCGCCAGAAACGTTTTTTTGATCCCGATCGCCTGTTGGATGCACTGGACGGGTTCGAAGCCTGGAATGCACGCCAGTCACCATGGCTGCGCATCCCGTTGGGCATTCTTCTTTGCCTGGGTGCGGTGCTGGCGATCCTTCCCGTCTTTGGTCTGTGGATGCTGCCGCTTGGCCTGCTGATCCTGTCCGAAGACATCCCCTGGCTTAGAAACCGGCGCGAAAAATTCGAGGGCTGGTTGCGCAGACTTGTCGGCACACGCCGGGAACGCAAACTGGCCGTTCTGGAAGATGAGCGAGGACGCTGACGCAGCCTCGCGGCGACGTGCAAACGGCTTGCGACTTGGTATAGGTTTTCACGGGAGATTCATCACTCTGCATTGAGGGGCTTCATGCACGCCATCATCGCCGCCGTGGTCGCGGTTCTGCTTTGTCTTCTTCTGTTCAAGGTGATCCGCAAACAGCGCCTGATCGGCGCGCCGAAATCTGGTGCCGGCATGGTGCAGCGCATCGCCTTTGCATTGGCCCTGATTGGCCTGGTTCTCATTGTTCTGGGGTGGGCCGGCATTGCGGGCTTTGGGTGGAGCGTCTGGCTGGTCTGGGCCGCCCTGGTGATCTACCTGATCTCCGCCATTGTTCGGGCAACGAAGCGCTTGTGAGGGCTTTTGTCTTGTAGCCTCAGTCGCCGGCCCTCGCTCCGTTCACTTGGCTTACGCGCCTCGCGGCGCCGAATGCCTGCTCACCGCTGGAGCAGGCACATTTCACAATCAGCGCAGGTGGTGCGTGAGACAATCAGCTCAAGTGGCGTGTTCATGGGGAGGCCCTCCTGGGCCGACAGGGAGCGACTGCGACCCCGCCGCGCAAGCGGCGTTAGCCAAGTGAACGGAGTGAACGCTGGCGCTTGAGGCTAAATGACAGAGCGGAGCGAGAGCCGGCGCTTGAGGGAACAAAACAGAAAACCCCGTTCAGGGGTAAATGCGCCTCTGCAGGGCTTCGGCAATGGCACCGACGCCGGGACCGAAGGGCTGGCGACCGGAGAGATCGGGAAAGACCTCGCGCACGGTATCGGCCAGGCCGCCCAGCTTCTTGGGAACCGGCGTTGGGTGACATCAAGTGCGCGCAAAGCAATGGGAGCAAGGCTGGCGAGCGCCATGTCGAGGCATTCCCCGGCGCGCTGCTGCTTGCTCCAGGCCAGGAACACGGGGCTGGCGACATCGTTCTGACCAAAGCCACCTGATTCGGAACCGGGAAGAAGTGTTGCCTGGGCATACATGCGCGCTTCCTCCTCATATCCGGTCTGGGCCATGGGGATACAACCCATGTAGCCCCGCCGCATGCCGTCCGGGGTATCGGGCGCGATAAGCTGATCGGGCAGGAGCGAGACATTGCCATCGAGCAATTTGGCACCGTGACGCTCGGCGATGACGCAGAGATTGGCATAGGCCGCGCTGAGGCAATCCATCGCCATCACGGCGTGGGGATTGTGATAGCCGCCGGTAGAGACGAACTGGCCATGGGGATGATCGTCATCGACGACGTCGACCCAGACCGGATTGTCGGTCACGGCCTGCAGCGACTCCGTGGCGACGTCTTCGGCCATGGCGGCAGCACGGCGGGCCTGGCCCAGCATGCGCGGGACGATGCGGTAGCTGACCGGGGCCTGATAGGAACGGCGTTCACCGCCATGGCCGCCATCGATGAGGCCGCGCAGGGTGGCCAGGGCCCAGCGGTCGTGGGGATTGTTCCAGTAGGCCTCGAGCTCGGCATCGAGATGACCCAGGGGCGCGTTGAAGCCTTCGAAGGAGAGGGCCAGAACCTCAGCAGGCGACCTGCAGGCGGTTGGCGGCGGTCAGCGCGGCATCGGTCACGAGCCCGGTGGCCGAAGGCGAGCCGTTGACCAGACACATGACATCCTTTTCTTCCGGCTCGATCTCGCTCGACCAGGTCCATGAAGAGGTGACTGAGCGAGAGGATCTCACCCGCACCGCCCTGCCCCTTGGCCGGCAGCGGCGGCAAGGGGCACTGCCATCGAGCATGGCCGCGACACCGCAGGCGATCTCGGGCGAGACCGCGGCGTGGCCTTCGACAAAATTGGTGAGACGGGCCAGTACAATCATGCGCACGACACGTTCCGGCAGGAGATCGCCCCAGGAAGAAGCTGCCCCGACCGGCGACATCTTTGCCCAACCCTTGCGTTCTTCCGGCTTCAGCTTGGTTTTGGCCATCTGCCCGGCGCCCGTGGTGACCCCGTAGATCGTAACCTCGGGGTCGTGTTCGAGGATTCGGGTCAGGCGGTCACGCCCTTCAGCCATGGCCTTGAGGGCGCGAGGAGTTAACGAAACCCCTTC
>CALSLK010000025.1 GCA_943787175.1 uncultured Alphaproteobacteria bacterium | reverse complement strand
CATATGAACTCTCCATAACTAGGACCTGTAATGCCAGGCCGGTGCTTTAAGTGAACGAAGGCTGCCGATAGGTCCAAACGCCATGGACATGAGATAGATCACCCCGGTTGCCAGGATGATGGCGGGGCCCGACGGAACATCGACATGAAAGGAGACAATCAGGCCAGCCAGGATCGAGAGAACCGCAATCGCAACCGAAACACAGATCATGCGATCCACCCCACGCGCCCAGAACCGTGCAGCCGTGGCTGGCAGAATCATGATGCCAACCGCCATCAGGGTGCCCATGGCATGGAACCCGGCCACAAGACTGAGCACCACCAGAGCCAGAAAGACGTGATGCACCACCATGCCCGTCCGACCGCCCATCGATCTCAGAAACGTCGGGTCGACACATTCAAGAACCAGCGCGCGATAGATCACAGCCAGAACGATGAGAGTAATCGTTGCAGCGCCAGCAAGCATCAACACGGCGCCATCATCCAGGGCCAGAACACTGCCGAACAACACATGGATAAGATCCACGCTACTACCCGAAAGCGAAACAATCAGAACGCCAAGAGCCAGCGAAACAAGGTGGAACGAGGCAAGGCTGGCATCCTCACGCTGCACGGTGACGCGCGAAACAAGGCCCTGCAAGACCTGCAATCAGGAGCCCTGCAATCAGACCGCCCAGTGTCATGGCATAGATCGAAAGGCCAGCCAGAAGGTAGGCAACCGCAATGCCGGGCAGCACGCCATGCGCGATGGCGTCACCGGTCAGGCTCATTCTGCGCAACATCAGAAAGACGCCTACAGGCGCGGCAGCGCAGCCCACAGCCAGCGCACCGATCAGCGCGCGGCGCATAAAACTGAACTCAACAAACGGCGCAAACAGCGTGTCCCAGATCATGCCGCCGCCTCACCTGGAATGGCACACCGTGCCGCATCATCACCCCAGCTTGCGCCCAGTGTCCTGGCAGTCAGAAGGTTAGCGGCACAAAGCACATCGCTGCTTGCACCCCAGGCAACGGGGGTCACGCGCCAACAGAAGCGACGTGGGGAAGACACGTTGCACCAGATCGAGATCATGCATCACAGCCACAATCGTGCGCCCCTGACCATGCCAGCGCTGCACTACCTCAATGAGATCAGCTTCGGTTCTCTGATCAAGTGCCGTGAAGGGTTCATCAAGGAGGATGAGCGACGCGTCCTGCAACAGAAGCCGGGCAAACAGCACCCGCTGAAACTGGCCACGCGAGAGGGCATCGATACTGCGTTCCGCAAAGCCGTCCAGCCCCACATCGCGAAGAGCCTCACGTACCGCCTCCCCGTTTGCCCGCGACAGGCGCGCAAACATGCCAACCCGCGGCCAATGACCCATCGCAACCAGATCAAACACCGACAACGGGAAGGAACGGTCGATATCGGATTGCTGCGGCAGATAGGCAATCGCGCCGGGTTCGATACCTCCCAGGGAGATTTCTCCTGAAAACGGCCTGATCGCGCCGATAATGCCCTTGAGTAGCGTGGACTTGCCACCGCCATTTGGACCAACCACCGCTAGCAGTTCGCCGGGTGAAACACAGCCTGTGAGGTGATGCACAGCCGGATGACGTTCGTAACCCAGGGTCACATCACGAAATTCAAGAGCCGCACTCATGAGAGTGCCCACCAGACACCCACCCAAAGAGGCACCAGAAGCATCAAAACAAGCCCGGCGCGCGCCACACTGCTCATGGATAACATGGACGAATAACTGCGCTCAGACATGTGACGCTTCCACCCGGCAGGCTGCGCATTGTCCGGCCAGCTCAATCGTCGCATGGCGCAGATCAAAGTCCTGCGCCTTGGCCAGCGCGTTCAGCGCAGAGACTACCTTTGGGTCCATGAACTCCTGAACCGAACCGCAATCTTCACAGATAGCAAACCCATTGGCGTCGTCATGTGCAGGATGATCGCAGGCTACAAAGGCATTCAAGGATTCCACCCGGTGCGCCAGCCCTCGCGCGACCAACTGATCCAGCGCCCGGTATATCGTCGGTGGCGCGCTGATGCCCTTATCGCGCAAGCCATCAAGAATTTCATAGGCAGAAGCCGGGCTTCCGTGTCTGGCAAGAAATGCGTGCACGAGCGATGCATTCTTGGAAAGGTTTGGATTGTGCTGCGACGCCATCGGCATATCCTGAAAACTGGAATGTTATGATATAACATCACAAAACAAGGAGACGTCAAGCAACTTCGTGGTCACGCTTCTCGGCGCAGCAGGCCTACCGCTGTTTGCGTCATGGCCGCTTCAGAAGATCGGCGGAGCCGGTGCTTTAAGCGCCACCTGAAGGAGCGAGGCACCCAACAGCGTAATCAGGACACCACCGATCAGTGCCACAAAATCCAGCCAGCGCGAACCATGATGATGGCCGTGACCGGACGTACCGGCAAAAGCGCAGAGCCAGGGAACGCAGGTGAACGGTGACAAAGGCCAACAAACCCACAGCACCAGCCGTCCCGACAGACATGGCAAGGACAGCGATCACGCCAACCCAGGCCATGTCGAAAGTGTGAGCCAGCAGCAAAACAAGAATTGCTCCGCTGCATGGCCGCAAACCAATGGAAAATGCTATCGCTACCAGCTTCCACCATGAGGTCGCCTCACCTTCTGGCCCCGCATCAGGACCGTGATGATGATGGCCATGCCCCCGCAGGCGCCTGATGGCTGTAAACGCCAGAAAGAGGCCGATCAACAGGATCAGGGCGTAACTCACCGCTTCAAGGTCAGAAGTTGCTCCGCGCGCATCGCGCAGGGGAATATCCAGCAGCCAGACCGTCACCTCAACTGCAACAACAGCTGTTTACTCCCTGAAACAGCGCAGCCAGGGTTGATAGCGCCAGGCCGCGGCGCAGATCATTTTTCTGGGTAAGCAGAAAAGTCGCCACAACGGCTTTAACCGTGGCCCGGCCCCGCCGCGTGAAACAAACCATAAAAGAGGCTCACGCCGATCAAGGAAAACGCTGCCACGTTGCCTTGCTCACGCACTGCAGCAACACCGCTTCCCCAGCTTTTCGAAGAAGTATCGCTGCATCGCCTGGATCCAGATCATGGCATCACCCCACACTCCGGTCGCGGCTGTCAGCCACACAAGCACCAGTGCCACCGCAATCCCGGCAACGGACATTCCCAGCCACGGCACACGGCCATGGCTGGGATCATGGGCATGTGACATGGACCCATTCCGAAAAAAGCTCGCCCAGTGAGTTGTCAGCCTGGGCATCCATCGCCATGGACCCGGCCAGCGCAACCGCTTCCATGGTGGGGTTGGGCGGGACAAGTCTTGCCTGACACGATGCAGCAACATCGCCCAGGAGCATGATCGGTTCATCCTCGAAATGCAGCATCTCGATATAGTAAGTCGGGTCATAGATCGCATAAGCGATGTCACCGTCATCCGCCTTGAGCGGTGCAGCAACCGGGATCACGAAACGCAGCCAGAGACGCTCGCCCTGATACCCTATTGCCACGTCATGAGGTTCTCCAAGAGCGACACGGTCCGGGCCCGACCGCACATCGGTGAAGAACTCAAACTGTTCCAGTTCATCCATGTTCTCGGCGGCAATCTGATCCAGGCCCTCCTGGGTCACACCTCCGTCGCCTTCGAGTTCCTCGCGGACAAAGGCGGAATAGAAGTAGTCAAAGAACCATTCCTGCTCAATGGCGACCAGATGTCCTTCCTCATCGAAGACCGGGGCACTGCGTACATCAACCCATGCATGAGGATGCGCATCCACATCTGCCCCCACGCCCAGCCAGCACAGCAAAACTACCGCGGCAAACAAAGGGAAGCGGAGCATCAATCTGGGGCGATCAGAAGCTGACATGTCTCAAGAATAACACCGTTGCCAATATGACGGGATCAAATCTGCCGCTGCGGGTGCGATTACCACGGCCAGCTCAGGCCTCAGACCATCGAGGATCTGACAAGCGCTGGCCGGGCCGTCGTTGCGGCAGAGAAAATGATGAACAAGCGCCGCATTGTGCGGCAGCGGTTCACTGCGGGGTACAGGCAAAAAGAACATCCGATGGTGTGACTGTTATGATTTAACAATCACACCATCGGTGCACTGCAATAAAAATCGTCAGAGAGTTCGGTTCAGGCCGCCCATCCCAGATCACGCAAGGTCCAGCTTACATTCCAGACCTTGGTCATGAACTCGACCTTGTCATCCGCGTTCATCTTGCACGCATAGACGTAGTCGGTCTGGGTCTCCTTACCCGTCGGCGGTACAGGGCCGCCCTCGCCGTTATGGCTGCCGGTGATGGTCCCAAAGAACACGGCCATACGATTCTCTTCATCCCAGCCCGAGCCGTTGATGACGTAGCTGCAGCCGACCAATGGCCCCTTGCCCAAGCCCGCCATCCACTCGGTGTAGGCCTCGAGGGTCGAGATATCGGCCAATGCCTCACATTGCCCACCAAACCCGGCTCCTTCGGCAACGTATTGTTTGCAGCCTTCCCAGCCTTCGAGAGACTCGCAGGCGTGAA
Organism: uncultured Alphaproteobacteria bacterium; assembly: GCA_943787175.1. Lineage (GTDB taxonomy): Bacteria > Pseudomonadota > Alphaproteobacteria > SP197 > SP197 > SP197. Next base: position 65,342 of record CALSLK010000025.1, on the reverse strand, counting down.
AGAATTTCGTGGCGTTCTCAAATGCAGACATGAACCAACTTTCCAAGATTTACACGATGAGCCCAATGCACATCGCCGCGTTCGTTCACCGACCATGCCCCCAAACTTCTCGCGAGGTCACGATCTTTTCGTGACGTGGTTCGGAGGCCGGCTTCCTGATCAGGCCCGCAAGCGCTCGTTCTTGGGATCGAACGGTGATTCTTCACAGACCGTGGCGTTGTAGGTTTCACCCAGGATCTCGATGGTGAGTTTGGTGCCAACTTCCGAGGCTTCGGGCTTGACCATGGCAAGTGCCAGGGATTCATTGAGGCGGAAACCAAAACCGCCGGATGTGGCACGGCCAACCAATTCACCATCCCTGTAGATCGGATTGTTGCCCAGGACATCGGCGTCCTTCACATCGTGCACGATCATCGTGACGAAGGTGTTACCGAAACCACGCTGCTGCCACTCGGTCAGACCCTGGCGACCCTTGAACTCACCCTTGTTGAGGTGGACGAAACGGTCGAGCCCGCTTTCAAGAGCGGCATACTCGATCGACATTTCGCGACCCACAAGCTTGTAGGATTTCTCCAGGCGCATGGCGTCCATGGCGCGGATACCGAAGGGCTTGATACCCAGATCAGCACCAGCTTCCATGACCGCATCGAAGATGTGGTTCTGGTATTCCACGGGATGGTGCAGTTCCCAGCCAAGCTCGCCCACAAAGTTCATGCGGATGGCCAGTGCGGGTGCCAGACCCACATCGATCCAACGGCCTGAAAGCCACTTGAAGGCATCGTTGGAGAGGTCATCGCGGGTGATGCGCGAAAGCAGTTCACGGGACTTGGGCCCCGCGATCACCAGCACACCCATCTGATTGGTCAGGTGATCGTAACGCACCGAACCGTCCGTGGGCATGTGCTTCTTGATCCAGTCGTGATCCAGGCGCTGGGTCGCGCCGGCGCTGACGATGTAGAAGCTGTCAGCACTTTCACGACGGATCGTGAATTCGGAATGCACACCGCCCAGATCAGTCAGGGAATGGACTAGACCGACACGGCCGATGGTCTTGGGCAACTTGTTGGCAATCAGGCCGTCGAGGAAAGCCTCGGCACCGGGACCGGAAATGCGGCACTTCGCAAAGGCCGACATGTCGAGAATACCCACATTCTCGTGGGTATTGCGGACCTCGTTGCCGACATGCTCGAACCACTTGGAGCGGCGGAACGACCAATCGTCTTCCTGGGGCACGCCTTCGGGGGCAAACCAGTTTGCGCGTTCCCAGCCGAACACCGAACCGAACACGGCACCGTGTGCCTTCAGCCTGTCATAACAGGGGAAGGTGCGCAGCGGGCGTGCGGCTTCACGTTCCTCATCGGGATAATGGGTTGTGAAGACGTTGGCATAGGCCTCTTCGTTCTTCTTCACGAGGTAGGATTTTGTGGCGTAATCACCGAAACGGCGGGGATCGACGCCCATCATGTCGATGGTGGGTGTGCCGTCCACGATCCATTCGGCGAGCTGCCATCCAGCGCCACCAGCAGCGGTGATGCCAAAGCTGTGGCCTTCATTGAGCCAGAAGTTGGGAACGTCCCAGGCCGGGCCGATGATCGGTGAGCCATCTGGCGTGTAGCAGATCGCGCCGTTATAGACCTGCTTCACACCGACTTCGCCGAACGCAGGAACGCGGTTGATTGCGGATTCGATGTGGGGCTCCAGGCGCTCGAGATCTTCCTGGAAGAGTTCGTATTCCGTGTCTTCGGCAGGGCCATCGACATAGCAGGCCGGCGCGCCCTTCTCATACGGGCCAAGGATCAGGCCGCCGCGCTCTTCACGCATGTACCAGGAGCCATCGCTTTCACGCAGCACGCCCATCTCTGGCAGGCCATCGGCCTTGCGCTGCTGAATCTCTGGATGCGGTTCGGTCACAATGTACTGGTGTTCAACAGGGATTACGGGGACTTCGAGGCCGACCATGGCGCCGACGTCGCGCGCAAAACTGCCCGAAGCGGTCACGACGTGTTCGCAGGTGATGTCACCCTTGTCGGTCTTGACCAGCCACTCGCCCGATGACGTACGCTCGATCGCGGTGACACAGGTGTTGCGGTAAATCTCTGCACCACGGTTGCGCGCACCAGTCGCCAGCGCCTGGGTCAGGTCGGCAGGCTGGATGTAGCCATCTTCGGGATGCTGGATCGCACCGACCAGGCCTTCGGTATTGACCAGCGGCCAGACTTCCTTGACCTGCTCTGGCGTCAGAAAATTCACATCAACGCCAATGGTCTGCGCCACGCCGGCATATTGATGATACTCGTCCATACGATCCTGATTGGTCGCAAGACGGATGTTGGAGACGGTCTTGAACCCGACATCCATGCCCGTCTCTTCCTGGAGCTCGTGGTAGAAACGCACGGAGTACTTGTGCACCTGCCCCACGGAATAACTCATGTTGAAGAGCGGCAGCAGACCGGCAGCATGCCAGGTTGAGCCGGACGTCAGTTCCTTGCGTTCAACCAGAACGACATCCGACCAGCCCTTCTTGGCCAGATGATACAACGTACCGACGCCGACAACGCCGCCACCGATGACAACTACACGTGCATGGCTCTTCATGGTGCCCTCCCTGATGCCGCGTGGCCCATGGCCTCTCTACGGCAAGACAAGTCCTAACAAATGACTGGCTGTTTCACTACCGCGCGTATCGACTTGGAAATGTCACACACACGACACGCCCAAGACGCCTATCGGCAACAAACCGGGTTTGGGCGCTCTCAGCGTGTCGGGAAACGGCAAAGTGTGGCACATTGGCCCTGGTTGATTGGGATCTACCATGCACTGCTCCGCCTGTGGCCATGCCAATCCGGACGCGAATCTGTTTTGCGGACAGTGCGGCGCTCGCCTGGCGTCATCAGCAGCGAATGATTCCTGGCGGCCCCTTGGCGAGCGTCGCCAGGTCACCATTCTGTTTGCCGATCTGGCCGGTTTCACGCGGCTGACCCGGACACTGGATGCCGAAGACGTCCATCGAATCCTCAACCTCTTCTTTGATGTGTCGGATGCTGCCGTGCGTGATCACGGCGGGCATATCGACAAGCACATCGGCGATAACGTGATGGCTCTCTTTGGCGCACCCATCGCGCACACCGATGACCCAACTCGTGCCGTACGCGCTGCCCTGAAAATTCATGGCGCCGTCGAAGGAATCATAACCGGCGATGGCGAACCTCTTGCTGCATATATCGGGATTGCCAGCGGTGAAGTTGTCGCAAGCACGACGGGCAGCGCGAACCACCGGGAATACACCGTGGTCGGAGAGGCCGTGAACCTGGCATCCCGACTGGAGTCTGCTGCCCATCCGGGCCAGACCCTTGTCAGCGACACCGTAGCGCGCGAAATCCGCGCGTTTGCCAACCTCGAAGACGCCGGCTCTGTATCGGCCAAGGGGTTCGATGAGGATGTATCAGTCTGGTTGGTGAAGGGGCTGGGTTCCCCCGAAGCAAGCCATCTGACACCCCTAGTGGGACGCAAATTGGAATGTGCGGTATTCGAACGCTCCGCAGAGACCGTGATGATCGATGCCAAGGGCTCTGCCTTGTGCCTGCGTGGAGAGCCTGGAATTGGCAAGACCCGGCTGGTTGATGCCTTCGAAGAGCACGCCCGAAACGCCGGGATAAACTGTCAGGGCGCACTGGTTCTTGATTTCGGCGGCGGCGGAGATTCCGGTGCCATTGCCGCTCTTTCGTCAGGGCTGGTAGCGTTGCTGAGTGCTGGAAAACCCGACGCCCCAGCCGCGTTGATCGACCAGGGCATCATCGACGCTGATCAGGAAGTTCATCTCACGCTTCTGCTGGGCGAGAGTCCCGGAGAAGCACACCGGACGCAGCTTGATGCCATGTCATCGGGTGAACGTCTGGAGGCTGCACAGGCTACGATTGTGCGGATCATAACGGCGGTCTGCCGTCAGCAACCGACGATGATCCGCATCGAAGATATTCATTGGGCAGATGAGCCCACCCTTTCCATCATTGAAGCTCTGGCATTTCAGGCTGGGAAACTCCCCCTCATCCTGGTCGCAACGACACGGATCGAGGGCGATCCCCTGGCCAGGAATGTGGAACTGGCAGCGTTGTTCACGGAAATGACGCTCGATCAACTCGAACCCGATGCTGCGGCCGACCTGGCAGCCCGATACGACGATCTGGATCCAGAGCAGGTAGCCGCTTGCCTTGCACGCGCGGGGGGGCATCCCCTGTTTCTTGATCAACTGCTGCGCAATGCCCGCGAAAGCGGTTCCGACAGTCTGCCGGGCAATCTGCAAAGTGCCGTAGCGGCTCGCATGGACAGCCTGCCTGCCGTTGACCGTCGCGCGTTACAGGTTGCTTCGGTTCTTGGGCAGCTGTTCGATCTGGATGCTCTGCGCCATCTTCTCGAAAATGAGCACTACTCCTGCACAGCCCTCCTGGATAACGGACTGTTGCGGCCTTCGGGAAACATGCTGCTGTTCACCCACGCATTGGTTCGCGAAGGTGTTCTGTTGTCGCTTCTGCGTACCGATCGAGGCGCTCTTCATCGTCGGGCAGCCAACTGGTTCACAGATCGTGATCTCACTGCCGTCGCCGAACATCTAGAAGCTGCAGGTGATCCCGAAGCATCTGAGGCGTTTTGCCGGGCGGGTGAACGCGCAACGCGCGGCTTTCGCCATGATGAAGCGCTTGCACTGGCGCAGCGTGCCCTGGCACTTGAGGCCACACACACTGGGTCCCTGTGCCTGGCCGGCGATATGCAGATCCAGTTGGGTGGCATCACGGAGGCCCTCGCACTTTACGAAACCGCGCGCGAACTCAGTCAGGACCACGCCACGACCTACCGTGCCAATATGGGTCTGGCATCGGGCCTTCGACTTACCGACGATTATCAGGGCGCACTTGAGGCGTTGCGCACGGCTGAACAGGCTGCAGACAGCAAAGCGGAAAATCTGGCAGAGATCAGTTTCCAACGTGGCAATCTCTATTTTCCCCTGGGCGACATCGACGCCTGTCTTGCCGCGCATCAGGCAGCACTCGAGCATGCGCGCGTTGCCGGCCTATCCTATCTGGAGGCCCGTGCTCATGGCGGCATGGGGGATGCGTGGTACATGCGCGGGCGCGTTGGAACGGCACACGAGGCGTTCGATCGGTGCATCGCCCTGGCTGAAACGCGCGAGGACGCATGGCTACGTGCAGGCAACCTGTGCATGCGCGGCGTTACACGTTTCTATGGCAACGACCTGGAAGGCGCGTGGAAGGATTCAGAAGACTGCATCATCCAAGCGCGTCGAATCGGACATCGTCGCGCAGAAATCGTCGCCCGCCTGGCAGGGTTCGTTCTTTATGACATGGCGCAATTCGACGAGGCACGCGAGGTCCTGACGGTAGGCCTAGAGATGGCGCGGGCGATTGGTGCATCACGGTTTGAAGGGTGGAGCCTCATGTTCTTGGCCAAGATTGCCCATCAGGAAGGCAAGGCCGATGAAGCCACGGAACATGCCGAGGCAGCCATGGTGATCGCACGAGGGCCCGGCGCAGGTTTCATGGGTGCGATGGCGTGCGGTGCAGCTGCACTCTGTGCGTCTTCGGATATCGCGGTGCGTGCCATGCTCGACGAGGGTACGGCACTCCTGGCCGATGGCTCTGTGAGTCACAATCATTTCCACTTTCATCGTGACGCCATGGACACGGCTCTGGCACGAGGGCTTTGGGATCTGGCGCTGGAACATGCTGACGCCCTTGAGGCCTACACATCCCAGGAACCGGCCGCCTGGTCCGATTTCTTCATTCAACGCACACGCCTGATCGCCCGGGTTGGCAAAGGCGAGCAAACCTCCGGAGATACCGCCCAACTGGAGGCCTTGCACAAGACAGCGCGAGATGCCGGCCTTGTGTTGGCCGCAGGTCAGCTTCCCGCCACGATCTGAGGAACCCGGCCTGTCGCCGGTTGCAGTGTTGGCCCCGCTGAGTCAGGCTTTGGCATCATTGAGGGGAACGATCATGGCATTTGGTTGCAAGCACACGATTCACAGTCACAACCACCATTTCGGCTGGGATAACAGCATCGCGCCGGCCATGACCGTGGCGCCGGGCGAAAGCGTCTTTTTCGAAACCGTCGACTCCTCGGGCGGGCAGTTCTCCGATACCTCAACGGTTGCCGATGTTGTTTCGCTCGACTTTGGCAACATCAATCCGGTGACGGGCCCTATCGCCATTGACGGTGCAGAACCAGGCGATGCGGTGAAGGTAACCTTTCTGGACTTTGAACCCTGCGGATGGGGTTGGACGGCATTGATCCCTGGTTTCGGTTTGCTGACAGATCAGTTTCCCGAGCCTGCTCTCAACATCTGGAAGTATGAAGCCGACAAGCCCGGAACATCAGCCTTCGGCAGTCACGCCAAGGTTCCCCTGAAGCCGTTTGCCGGCACCATCGGCCTGGCCCCTGCCGAGCCGGGCCTGCACAGCGTGGTGCCGCCCCGGCGGGTTGGCGGCAACATGGATATTCGCGATATGTCGGTGGGAACAGAACTCTATCTTCCCGTGGAAGTCGCTGGCGGTCTATTTTCTCTGGGTGACACCCACGCAGTTCAGGGCGATGGCGAGGTCTGCGGTACGGCCATCGAAAGCCAGATGAACGTGGCGCTGAAGTTCGATCTGGTCAAAGGCGCTGAAATCGCGTTTCCGCATTACCGGACGTCCGGGCCCGTCACCAACCATCTCGACAGTGACGGCTATTTCGTGACCACGGGGATCGGGCCTGACCTGTTTGAAGGGGCACGCAACGCCGTCGAAGGCATGATCAATCTATTGGGCAAGGAACAGGGGTTGGCTGCGGCCGACGCCTATATGCTTTGTAGTGTCTGCGGAGACCTTCGCATCAGCGAGATCGTCGACATGCCCAATTGGGTCGTCTCGTTCTACTTCCCCAGGATCGTATTCGCCTGAGGTTTCTCATTCCCTCAATCGCCGGGCGCCATCCCCTTTTCGGCCAACTCCTTGAGCGCCTCATCGGATTTCTTGAGGTGTGAGAGGCCCATGCCGTTCAGGACAGCATCGGTCTTGCTGAACTGGATGTTGGTGTAGGTCGTTAGTTCAACACGATTGCCCCAGGGGTCGAGGAAGTCGGTAAAGGGGCCGTCCAGAAGCGTGACGCCCATTGCCTTGAGCCGCTCGATCGCGAGCGGTTTGTCATCGACCGCAATACCGAAATGGCGGTTATCGTCCGGCCCCTGTTTGCGACCCGCTGAGAAGTTGATGAACTGATCACCAAAATAGACAAACGCAGCAGTCTCGCTCTGCGAGGCGATCTCGAAGTCCAGAAAGCTGTGATAGAAATCCATCGCCTCCTGGATGTTGCCGACTTCAAGGGCAACATGGTTGATGCCGACGGGGCGTGCCTTGTGTTCGGTCATGGTTTTCTCCGTATGTCGTCAGGTTTGGACACAGGTGTGCGTGAGATCACAGGGTTTCAGCTGACGACCACCGTATCAAACGATGGAATCTCCATACAAGCCGGGAAGACCGGGCCTCATCGAATTGCCGCTCGTCCCCGTCTGGGTTATGGAGACCATCGTACACCAACAGACCGGTCTGCCATCAGGCCCCTGCCTAACAATCCTGAACATGCCTGTTTCAAGACACTCGCGAAACTCGATATGAAGGCCCCAACATGGCTATGACAACTCTGCTGATCGTCGACCATGACGATGACCTGCGCGATACACTCGAAGACAGCCTCGACGAGATGGGCTTTGATTGCCTGAGCGTGATCTCAGCTGAAGACGCCATCGACGTCCTGGGCATCTTCAATCCCGAGATCGCCATCGTCGATGTCAGTCTTTCATCCAATGAAGACGAATCCAGCATCAAGATCGTCCAGCGCCTGCGTCCCAACTGCGCAGTCATTGCGACCCACGCCGACTGGGACGGCCTTGATCAGGACGCAATCTTGCAGAAAGCCCTTGAGGTCGGTGCCAACCGTGCGGTGGGCAAACCCTATACGGTCGACGGCATGGTCAAGGTGATCGAGATCGTCAAACGCCAAAGGTCAGCGGGATAGCGCTGAATCAATGAGGCAAGCGTCTTGATCTTGCTCTCATGCAACCGTTGCCAAAGTTCATGTCTTCCGCCGAGGACGCACCTGACAGTATGGTGTTGCCATGACCAATGATGGAATAGGCGCTCCACTTCTGCGCAAGGAAGACCGACGGCTGCTAACCGGCAAGGGCCGCTACAGCGGTGACGTTCCGGCTTCTGGTGAGCTTTGCGCTGTGTTCCGACGCAGCGATGTTGCCCACGGCGTGATCAACGTCATCGACGCCACTGCAGCGCGCACGATGCCCGGTGTTGTCGCAGTCTATACAGCTGCTGACCTGTTCGATGGCTTGCATCAGTCCATTGGTACAAAGTTCGAGCTGACGGACGGCGACGGCAACCCGATCCCCGATCTGCCCCGGCCTGTCCTGAGTCACGACAAGGTTCGCATGGCCGGTGACCTGCTTGCGCTGGTCATTGCGGAAACCGATGCACAAGCGCGCGACGGCGCCGAGGCCATCGATGTCGATATCGAATCCCTGGCCGCTTCAGGAACCATGGCCGCGGCGACCACTGGCAACGCGGCGCCGATCTGGGATGCTTGCCCCGACAACATAGCTTTCCGCTGGCGCGATGGTGATGACGTTGCCGTCGATGCCGCCATGAAGTCTGCCACCCATGCGGTGATGCTTGACCTCATCAACAACAAGATCACCGCAAACCCCATGGAGCCGCGCTGCGCACTGGCCGTACCCGAGGCCGATGGCAAGCTGCGCCTGGTGATGGGAAACCAGGCGCCTCACCTGTTGCGCACCTTCCTGGCGGGCCTGTTAGCCATGCCAGAACAGAACATCACTGTGGTGTCTGAGGACATGGGCGGCGGCTTTGGCATGCGCACATCGCCCTATGGCGAGGAAGTGGCGCTGTGCCAGGCTGCCATGAAGGTTGGCCGCCCTCTGCGCTGGACCGCAACACGCAATGAGGCAGTCGTGGGCGATATCGCCGCACGGGGCCAGGAGACGCAGGCCTGTCTAGCGCTTGATGCGGACGGTCACATCCTGGGCCTGAAGGTCCATACACGAGCCGACATCGGTTGTTACACGACCGGCTTTGGCCCCGGCGTTGCGGTGCGGCTTTACGCGCCGTTGATTCCCAACATCTACCACCTTCCCTGCCTCTATACGGAAATCGACGCTGTTCTGACGAACACTTCGCCGACCGCACCCTATCGCGGTGCAGGGCGTCCAGAGGCGGTCTATCTGATGGAACGACTGATGGACGAGGCCGCCGCACAGCTCGGGCTTGATCCATTGGAGCTGCGCAAACGCAACCTGATCGCGCGTGATGCCCTGCCCTATACCACGCCAACCGGACTTACCTATGACAGCGGTGATTTCCTGGGGGTCACAAACGATGCTCTGGATCTGGCAGACCAGGCCGGATTTGACGGTCGGGCAAGCCAATCGGCATCCCGTAACCGGCGCCGCGGCTTTGGGTTCGCAAGTTTTGTCGAAACCTCTGCAATGGCTGCACCGGGTGTGTTCGAGGTTGCCCATGTGCGCTTTCACCCTGGCGGTTCGGCCGTGGTTGCGGTGGGCACACACAGTCACGGCCAGGGCCACGCCACGGCATTTGCACAGATCGCTGGCGAGCGTTTGGGCATGTCCGCAGACCGGATCGAAATCGTTTATGGCGACACATCCAAAGCGCCCTATGGCCAGGGCACCTACGCGTCACGTTCGACCGCGCTGGCCGGCCCCGCAATTCTGATCGCAGCCGACAAGGTCATCGAAAAGGGGCGGCGCATCGCAGCCCATATACTGGAAGCCTCCAAGGAAGATATCGAGTTCCGCGAAGGTCAGTTCACGGTGGCAGGGACAGACCGTAGTTTGAGCTGGAAGCAGGTTGCCGCAGCAGCCTATGTCCCCGTCAATTTCGCCGACGCGAACCTGGAACCGGGACTCGAAGAACAGGCCTTCTACGTTCCCACGGGCGGCACGTTCCCGAATGGCTGCCATGTTGCCGAAGTCGAGGTGGACACCGAGACAGGCAATTGGACGCTGGAACGCTATATCGCCGTTGATGACGTTGGCACCGTGATCAATCCGATTCTTCTGGATGGACAAATTCATGGCGGCATTGCCCAGGGTGTGGGTCAGGTAAAGATGGAACATGCCGTGTTCGACCCTGAAACCGCGCAACCGCTTGCCGGCACCTTCATGGACTATGCCATGCCGCGCGCCGACGACCTGCCGAGTTTCGAGCGTGCCGACAGGCCCGACCCCTGCCTGAACAACCGATTGGGTGTGAAGGGAGCTGGCGAGTTGGGCACCATTGGAGCGCCGCCTGTGATCATGCATGCCCTGCTGAACGCATTACGCCCGCTGGGCGTGAACAAGCTTGATATGCCTGCGACACCGCATGCCGTCTGGCGCGCGATCCAAGAAGCAGACCCGCCGGCTTAGAAGCGATGGCTTCTCACGAACGCCACTTGCGGGGCGGTGGGGCCTGAGCGCAGTATCATCTGGTTGAACCCTGCTGCACGGAGGTCCGGATGCCCCATTCCTCGGTTGCCGACGTCTATCCCGATCAACCCGACGCGTATGAATGGATTGTTGGTGAACCAGCCTTCGATCCGGCACGTTATCTGCAACTCGAAGCGCCTGATCGGCTCTGGACGCTGGAAGAGTTTGGTTACGACGAGGCGTTCGTTGCGAGCCAGGCCTCTCCCATTGCCATGTTCTCTCCGTCCCGCATGCTCTCGGACGAGGGCGTTGCTGCACTGCACGAGACCATCAGCCTTTTGAAACCTCTTGTGAGGCAAGCGCCAGACAGCCACCGCATTTCCGGTTACCTGCGCGGCACGGTCTTCCTTTCAAAGTTCATCCGCGATCTTTGCCGTTGTGACGAAATTACTGAGTTCATGAGTGGCCTGTTCGGTACGGCTCTGGCTCCCCACACCATGGTCTATCAACAAGGCCATATGAACTTCGCACCCGACGACATAAGCAAACCGGTCGATCACTGGCATCACGACTTTGTCGGCTTCGATTACGTGCTGATGGCGCATGACCCTGCAACGGTCGAGGGCGGCGAGTTCAAGGTCTTCATGGGCACCCGCGAAGAAGGCAATGCCATTCTGGAACGCGGTGAAGAACTGCCGGTCGAACGTGTGATTGCACCCCAATTCCCCGGTGCCGGATACACCTGTTTCATGCAGGGAAATGCGGTCTTCCATTGTGCCGCCCCCCTGAAAAAACCGGCCGACCGGGTCAGCCTGGTCAACGCCTATGTCTCGCTGGATATCGACAAACCCGACCCGACCCGAACCTTCTTCGTTGAAGCAAGCGGGCGTTATGCCTGGCTCAAGGACGAAGTCGAACCGCACCATTCATGGGCTGAGTATGCCAGGCATACGGCGTGGCTGGGCCGGGAGAAGCTGACGCATCTTCTCGATGACCTGCCGCTTGACGCCGGACGGGAACAATCACTTGCGGCTCTGCGCCAGGCCGCCAGCGATCTGGAGCGTGCCATCAAGACGATCGACGCAGGGCCCCTTCCCTACGAAGAAATGGAAGCCCTGCGCCGTCGTCAGGACGACGACTTGTTAAAGAGTTAAGTCTGTTCTGGTGCATGGCGTGGCAGAAATTCAGGCCATCATCGAGATTGCCGAACGCTTCGGCCCGGTTCCGCCCTGTGCGCAGGCAAGAACTTTCAGAGCTTGTCGGCTGATCAGTCGTCGCCTTGAACCGTATCGTCGAAGCGAACACCAGCCTTGCGCTGCTCACGGAACGGGGTAACGACCAGAGTGAAAAGCGCCAGAACCGACCATGGAAGATTGGCAACGAAGATCAGCGCAAATGCCAGCGCCAGTTCTCCCTCGAGCCCAAGTTTCTTTGGGTATCCGAACATGCCCACGGCGGCCACGATTACCAGTACAAAACCAAGAGCCACAACGACGAAATAGGCGATCCAGCGTGCGCGCATGCGGACCGGCGTAACGCGGTTGGCGATCATGAGAACAGCCGTCATGACAGCAATCATTCCCACACACCAACCCAACGTCAGTAGTAAGACATGCCCACTCATGAGGTTTCCACTTGCATTTCATTCCCGCCCAACGGGAACCAATGCGCCCCTGTCTGCTTCATACTCTATCAGCGTGCACGTGCATCGCGCCACTGGTACCAACGCTGCACGATAGGCAGGAACCAGGGGTTGCCGTCGTAGAACGGGATCGTTGTGAACTCGAGATCGTGGAATGCGGTGCGCCCTTCGGGATCGCCCATAATAGAGAGCGCGGTCTTCATACCCAGATAGGTCTGCTTCACGACGCCTGACCCATTGCAGGCAAGCGCATAGTGGATACCGTCGCGCTCACCAATATGCGGGAGTTTGTCGAAGGCAAAGGCAACGTTACCGGTCCAGCTGTGCGTGACCTTGACGTCCTGGAGTTCGGGAAAAACGCCGCACATGAACTTGTGGAGAATGCGCCCACTTTCAGCGGTCTCGACATCGCGAGTCTTCGCGCGACCACCAAAGATGATGCGTTTGCGATCCGGTGAAGGCCGGTAGTAATAGAGGATCGCCTTGGTATCGGCGATCATGCGGTGATTGGGGAAAAGTTCGGTGACTTTTTCCTCACCGATATCTTCGGTCGCGATGATGTAGCTGCCGACCGGCACCAGACGACGACGCAGGTCCTGTGCAGCCGATGGCGTGTACCCGTTTGTCATGACCGCAACATTGCGCGCCTTGATCTTTCCCCGGGTCGTGGTGACCTCAAACCCCTCACCTTCACGCGCAATCGCGGTGACCGGCGTATGGCCCGCAACGGGAATGCCGGCGGCTTTCACACGATCAAGGACACCCTGATGGTAAACGGCGGGATGAAGACCTCCGCCTGAACCTGTGACCTTGCCGCCGTAGTAAAGGTCTGTCTTGATTTCACTGCCCTGTTCAGCACGGGGCACCATGTAGCCCGTGTCGATGCCGACTTCCTTTTTGACCTCATCAATCCCGCGGGCCATCGCTTCATAGTGACTGGGTGCGTGCGCACCGATGAATCGGCCAACCTTCTGATAGTGGCACTGGATCTGCTCGCCGGCCATGAACTCCTCGAAGAACTCCAGAGAACGCTCGGTCTCGAGAATCAGATCGACGGCGCGTTGTTGGCCGTACTTTGCTTTGAGATCGGCATAACCCAGTTTCAGGCCACTGCCCGCCATGCCACCACTGCGTGAGCTGGCGCCATGGCCCGGCTCCTTGGCTTCCAGAATGATCACGTTGCGCCCGGCGCGCGCCAGATGCAGCGCACAGGACATCCCGGCATACCCAGAGCCTACGATCGCAACATCGACTTCTGCGGGCAGGTCAACACTTGGCCAGTCCGGCCGCGGTGCCAGATCCCACCAATAGGGTGTCGCCTTCCAGCCATCAGCAAAGATATCGCCAGCCATGGATGTTCTCCCCTTCGCTTTGCGGCGGCAGCTTGATGGATATGGACGGGTCCGGCAAGGCAGACACCCCAGTCAATCTGTCTGCAGACGACGGTTTGTTCTGTTTTGACGACGCAATCTGGCATTTCGGGTGCCCTGCCACGTGTCATAAGCGGATGACATTGGGCCAGATGTGCAGGAGCACGATCATGAGCGAAGAACAGGATTACGGCGGTCGGCGCGCACGGCGCGGTCGTGGCGAACATGGCGGCAGCGGAGCGCGGCGTAGCCAGCGCAGCCAGAAATTCTCGACCGCACCACTGCCCTATATCCAGCGTGGCATCCCAACCTTTGACGTGCTTTCCGAAGAAGGCATGGAAATTCTGGAAAACAATGCCGAAACGATCATGGAAGAGGTCGGCATTGCCATCAAGGATGATCCCGAGATCATTGCCATGTGGAAGGAAGCCGGCGCGGAAGTCGGCAAGGATGGCGAAACCCTGCATGTGCCGCGTGGCCTGGCCCGTGAACTCCTGAAGACCGCCCCCAATCACTTCATGCAGCACGCCCGCAATCCTGATCGCAACGTCAAGATTGGCGATGGCGCGACCGTGTTTGCCCCGGTTTACGGCCCCCCGTTCATCCGCAATATGGATGAGGGTCGCCGCTATGCCACAATCGAGGACTTCAAGAATTTCGTGAAGCTGGCCTATATGACGCCCGCTATGCACCATTCCGGCGGCACGGTGTGTGAGCCCGTTGATGTGCCGGTCAACAAGCGTCATCTCGACATGATCTATGCGCATCTGCGCTATAGCGACAAGCCGTTCATGGGCTCGGTAACCGCACCTGAGCGCGCGCAGGACACGGTCGATATGGCCAGGATCGCCCTGGGCGCCGATGTTGTCGAAAACAACTGCTGCATCATCAACCTGATCAACGCCAACTCGCCCATGACCTTTGACGGTACCATGCTGGGTGCCATGAAGGTCTATGCTGCTGCCGGTCAGGCCTGTGTCGTCTCGCCCTTCATTCTGGCTGGCGCAATGAGCCCGGTTACCGTCGCTGGTACGGTGGCCCAGCTGTTTGCCGAAGCCCTGGTGGGCATGGCAACGACTCAGCTGATCCGCAAAGGCGCGCCGGTTGTCTTTGGCACGTTCGGCAGCTCGATCTCGATGCAGTCAGGCGCACCGACATTCGGTACGCCTGAACCCGACCTGGTACTCTTTGCCTCGGCCCAGCTTGCGCGCCGCATCGGTGTCCCCTTCCGGTCAGGTGGGTCGCTCTGCGGCTCGAAAATCCCCGATGCACAGGCGGCCTATGAAAGTGCGCAGACGATCAAGTCGACCCTGATGGGCGGCGTGAATTTCGTCTTGCACGCAGCAGGCTGGCTCGAGGGTGGCCTGGCATCGGGCTATGAGAAGTTCGTCATGGATGCCGACCAGATCGGCATGATGCAGGTTCTGGCCGGTGGCGTGGATCTTTCCGAAAATGGCCAGGCCATGGATGCGATCCGCGAAGTTGGACCCGGTGCCCATTTCCTGGGTTGCGCTCATACCCAGGCCAACTTCGAAAACGCGTTCTATCGCTCGACCATTGCCGACAACAACAGCTTCGAGCAGTGGGAATCCGAAGGCAGCAAGGACGCCATGGTGCGTGCCAACAAGCTGTGGAAAGACATGCTGGCCGAATATGAAGCGCCCGCCATCGATCCCGGCGTGGACGAAGCACTCAACGAGTTCATCGCCAAGAAGAAGGATTCGATGCCTGACGCATTTACCTGAGCACACCTTCACAACCAGACAACAGGCTGCGATGGAACTGAATGACCTTCTTCTTCGCGAGTCTGTAGACCTTCATCACACATTGGTGCTGCGTCACAGGCCGACCGAACCTGCGTTCCGAAATGCTCTGCCGCTACTGGCTGGGGAACGACTAGATCTCTTTAACGCCTATCAATGCGTCCAGGGCGGGCCGCTTGAGAACTCAATACAGAAGGAGATTGGCGGCTTCGTCGCATCGTTCATAGCATTCGGTGCAGGTAAAGCCATCTATGTCGGCACGTATGAAATCTGTGGCTCGCGCCCTGTTGATCGCAAGGGGTTCTGGGAGATTCCCGAGAACCGGGAGCTTGAAACCTTGGGTGCGCCAGGATTCAACGACCGCATCACCCGCGATCATGTCTTGTGGTTCGACCTGCGGCTGACCGATATCATGGCCAATTGGCGCGGCAAACTGGTCGTTGCATGGCCTCCGCCGGAGAGGAGCTGGTACCGGCGAGCACACAAGAATGTCATGCCGGTTATTGCGATACGCGAGGAAAGCGCCTTCGCTCCGGAAGTCCCTCCCTGGAGGGACATCGAGTATTCCTGGGCAGAGCTATCCATCCTTCCACGCAGCGTGCGGGCCGCCCTGGCCCAATGGCGCGGTATCTATCTCATCTGGGACGAGACAGACGGCAAGGCTTATGTCGGATCGGCCTATGGAGCTAGCAACATTCTTGGCCGCTGGGAACAGTACGCATCGTCCGGCCACGGCGACAACGTACTCTTGCGGAAGCGGGACCCTGCCAACTTTCGCTTCACGATTTTGGAACGTGTTTCACCCGACATGGACCGCGTAGCGGTCATTGCGCTCGAAACCAACTGGAAGAGCCGCCTGCATTCTCGCCGCCCCTTTGGGCTCAACATCAACTGACCTATCCTTCGCTGCCAGTATCGTGACGCTGGCGCACAAGTGCACCCGTCCGCGCTTCATCGCACTGAACACACCCAGCATTTGGGCCGTGAAGGAACAGCTCGGGTTTCGCGTCTAAGTGATCTGCCACCGTGGAAACGAGATCACGCGAGTACATTAAACGCGCCTGCGCAGCACCCACTCTGCCCTCATGCTGTCGGCCAATGCCACGCATCCACCCGTCAACTATACAGAAGCGCTCACAGCAGTGGTCGTTTTCAGCGTAATCGATCTCGAACGGAATGCCTTCGAAGGTCAGGACGCAGCGCTTCAATCGCCGGTAGAAGACACCGGCCTCGATTTCCGCAAGGTGGATTGTGGTGTTCTCACTATGACCACACCCCAGCAGCAGAATCTGCCCATTGAGGTCACGCACACGCCCCACCGCGCTGATCGACCCATGGGGTGGGAAACAGACTGGGTCCCCAACAATCTGCGCGGCCTTGGGGCCCAAGGCGACAAAGGCGAAACAATGCCTTCCACGCATGGACCGGGTGTCACGGCGCAGATACTCAGCTGTTACCCCCAGATTCCGGTCCGCCGGTGTCATAAGAGGATCGAAAAGCTCCATCCGGTTGCCACTCCAACACGGCATAACGAGCGTTCCTTCAGGACCCAGCGCCAACAAAAGCGCCTCGATAAGTCCTTCGGGTCCGCCGTCCACGGGCCGCACTGCGCGGAAAGAGGTGTGCACCAGAAGTGTCCCGCCCCGCTCCACGCCCAGTCTTGTCAGATCATGAGCTAGGTCCAAAGGTGTGCGTTCTGGCCCAGACATGTCGGTTCAGCGATTGAAGCCGGCTTCGATCTTTTCGCGGATGCGTTCGCCATACATCTGGATGTTGATGGCGTCGCCTTCGTATTTGTCGGGGACACGATCGTAGGCGAGCACTGCCGTCAGACGCGGGGTAGCTCCCTCGACCGGCGTGACGCGGTGCACGCTGTGGTTCCCGCGCATGATCGTAAGCGTGCCCGCCACCGACGGGCGACGATGGAGTTGCGGCAGGCTGCCATCGAACGCCTGCGCAACCTTGTCGTAACAGGGATCATCGTCGGTTCGCACGAGAGATGCGCATTCCAGTTCGCCACCAGCATCGGGGGTTGTGAGATAGAGCAGGACGACAAAATCCATGTCGTCGAAGTGCCAGGCCTGCTCGTCGCCAGGACCCAAAACATTGATGTTGAGGGCCTGGAACCGGTCGGCGTGCCGGTAAAGCGGTTTGACCTGCAACACCTCGGAAAAGAACGCTGTCAGCCCATCCCAGGCATAAAGGTTTCGCAAGCCGTGACCCTCAGGGATCAGATCATCGGCAACGACACCCCAGCTTGTGTGAAAGAACTGCCGACGCGGATGACCTTCAGGCCATGTCGTGTCCTCCTGGTCCGGCGTATCGAGATAGGCACTGCGTGTTTTTTCACGACGCGCTGTCAGGTCGCTCAAGGACATCGATTCATCCCAGAACAGCGAGACAGCCTCAGGGGTGAGGAAGTCATCCATCACGGCGAAGGCCTGGCTCTCAAGCTCACCTCGGCAACGCGCGATCAACGCCTGCGTCACGGGATCGGCGATGTTGTGAACCGGATACCGCGCAAGATTGATGAAACTGGTGGGATCGACGTTTTCAGCCATGGCTTTTCAGGAACGCTCCGACTTCATTCAGGGATTCCAGACCTTCGGGAACGACGTGGCACCAATATTCGGTGGTATGGATCAGGCCCGGCAGGGTCTTGAAGGTTGCGTCAACGCCAGCTGCTTTCGCTGCCTCAACGATGCGCAGACCGTCATCATGCAGAACTTCGCGCTCGCCGGAGTGGACCAGGATGGGTGGCAGCCCTGTAAAATCCCCAAAGACTGGCGAGACATAGGGATGGGACGGTGGCGTACCGTCCTGGACATACATGCCGAAAATCCAGGGCATGCTGGATCCATCGATGAAGGGATCGAGGTGCTGGCGTTCGGTCATGGACGGGCTGGCGCCCGTAAAATCAGTTGCCGGTGCAAAGGCCGCTGCAGCAACAGGTAGTGGCTTGGCTTCATCCTTGAGGCGGAGCAACAAGGCAAAGGTTAGATTGCCACCGGCGGAATCGCCGACGAGATGGGCAATTCTGCAAGCCCCCTCGCCGTCTGGCCCATGGTTCAGCATCCACATCCATGCTGTCACACAGTCATCCAGCCCGGCGGGATAGGGATGCTCCGGCGCCAGGCGGTAATCGACTGCCAGAACAGCCATGCCGGTCGCCCGCGACATGGCTTCAAACTGGTGACGATAGGATTTCAGAGTTCCGGCGATCCAGCCGCCACCATGGATAAAGAGCAGGCGGCGATCAGCATCGGCGCCCGATGCCATGATCCATTCACAAGAGACACCATCCGCTGAAACCGGAGTCACGGTTGTATCGGGCGACAAGGTTGGCGCAATACCATCAACCAGGAGCAGTTCGTCATCCGTCCCGGTACGATACAGTGCGACAGTCTCTTCATCGCTGAGCGATTCGTCGGCACCTTCGCCGGAGCGAGCCTCGAACGCGGCGATAAGTTTCTGAAGCTGCGGTGAGGCCATTGCCATCTCCTGGATTAAGGAAACGACAGACTAGAGCAGATCAGCGCGGCGGCAACAGGCCCCAGCCGGTCAGGCGGCCGCGAAGCTGACTGGGTCCGCTGAACAGCACCGTGTGGAAACCCAGCTTTTCGGCGGCTTCCACGTTGGGGCGATGATCATCGATGAAGAGCGTATCTTCGGCTTCCAGATCAAAACGTTCGCACACCAGATCAAAAATCGCGGGGTCAGGCTTGCGCAGGCCCTCCTGGCCGGAGATCACGATGCCCTTGAACAACTTCAGGAAATCGAAACGCGCCTGGGCCAGCGGGAAGGTTTCGGCTGACCAGTTCGACAAGGCGTAAACCGGCACATCGTTGGCTGCGAGGTCTTCAAGGACCGAAACGGCCCCTTCAATGGGCCCCTTCATCATCGTATCGAACTGGCCGTAATAGGCTTCGATCAACTCAGTCTTCTCGGGATGTTTGGCAATCAGTTCGGCATTGGCATCGGCGATGGAGCGGCCTGCATCCTGCTGACGGTTCCAAGCCTGCCCGACCACGTTCTCGAGAAACTTCTCCATCTCGGCTTCATCGGAAATCAGGTCGCGATAGAGGTGCCTGGGGTCCCAATCGATCAGAACGCCTCCCAGGTCAAAGACAACGCTGGTCGGCGTATCCATCATGATGTTGCCTTGCGGCGCGCAGGGCGGCGCCAGTTGGTTGTTTCAGGTTCGCCAGCGACAGCCACGCCATAGGGCGCGCCGCCGGTCTCAAGCCAGGTCCAGAGATAGTCGGACTGGCTGCGTTCAATGTGGATATCGAAGCTGGGGGAATCGTCAACCTGGTGCAACAGGATCGGACTGCGGCTGATGAAACTCTGCGCGCATTGACCAGGGGAAAAGACACGAGGATGAAGATCGAGAGGACAACCCATAGCGATCACATCCCGCGCCATGGGGCCAGACACGCTGATTGTCGTTCGGCCTTCCGTTACATCCACGATGCCTACGCTGGCACCCGCGAGGACTTCGTTAAGGGCTTCTTCGATGTTCTTTTCAGCATTGGGAGGGCCAACGATCAGCCATTCGCTTGGACCAAGCCATAGCGCGCAGAGGTTATTGCCTTCCATCACGGTGTTGGCTTCGCTTGGGAGTGCAACACCGATGGCCGCTTTGACGGCATCGCCATCGACCTTGCCACGAATGTTCACCTTGGCCAGGAACCGACGCTCGGTCAGAACAAGCGCGGCATCAGCCGTGTTGTCGGACACCTGCGCATCAAGTGCACGATGGGCCAGCGGGCTCTGTCTGAGATAGGTCTCAACCACGTAGACGCTCCCCTTCTTCATCGAAGAAGACCGAGCTTACGATCTTCGCACGTACAACCTTGTCTTCGAGAGGAATGGCAACACTTTCGCCCATCCTCTCGTGCCCGCGCTGGATCAGCGCCAGAGCAATCGAGCGCCCGCAGTTGGGGCTGTAATAGCTGGACGAGACCCAACCCTCCATGGGAACGGGCGGCGGTGCATGAGGCTCTGGAGAGATATGCGCGCCTTCCGGGATCACCTCGTTGGGATCATCGGTTATGAGGCCCACCAGCTGCTTGCGGTCTTCGCGCAACGTATCAGGTCTGGCAAGCCCGCGCTTGCCCAGGAAGTCATCCTTCTTCTTGGACACAATCCAGCTCATGCCCAGATCATGGGGTGTGGTGGTGCCGTCGGTATCCTGTCCGACAATAACAAAACCCTTTTCGGCACGCAGGACATGCATGGCCTCGGTGCCATAGGGCATGATGTTGAACTTCTCACCTGCGGTCATCAAAGCACGCCAGAGCGCCATCGCGTAACTTGCAGGACACTGCACCTCAAACCCGGTTTCGCCTGAGAAACTGATGCGGAAGATACGCGAGGGAATACCCGCAACATCCCCGTCCTGCCAGGTCATGAACGGAAAGGCGTCATTGGAGAGGTCGACGTTGGTCAGCTCTGACAGGAGACGGCGGCTATTGGGTCCGGCAATAGCGATGGCAGCCCACTGGGTTGTCACCGATGTGCAGTAGACTTCCAGGTCCGTCCACTCGGTCTGGAGCCATTCCTCCAACCAGTTCAACACATTGGGTGCGCCGCCCGTGGTGGTCGACATGAGAAAGCGGTTCTCGCCGATGCGTGCCGTAACACCGTCATCGAACACCATGCCGTCGTCCTTGCACATGAACCCGTACCGGCACGAGCCGACCTTCAGGGACGAGAACATGTTGGTATAGATCCGATCCAGGAATTCTGCCGCATCGGGACCCTGGATATCGATCTTGCCCAGAGTCGAAGCGTCAAGGATGGCAACCGAGGTACGCGTGGCAAGTGTCTCGCGGTCAACCGCCTGCTTCACACTTTCGCCTTCACGCAGGTAGCAATAGGGACGCTTCCAGGCTCCGACGTCCTCAAAATGAGCGCCATGGGCTTCATGCCAGGTGTGCATCGCGGTCTTGCGCACCGGGTCCAGCAGTTGTGGTCCGGTATCGTTGCCCGCCAGCGCGCCGACCGTGACCGCGGTATAGAACGGACGGAATGTTGTGTGTCCGACGGACGGAACAGGTTCGTTGCGCAGTTCGGCTAGGATTGCCAGGCCGTTGACGTTTGAGGTCTTGCCCTGGTCCGTGCCCATGCCGGTCGTGGTGTAACGCTTGAAATGCTCGACCGACGCATAATTCTCTCGATGTGCCAGCGCGATATCGGCAGCGGTCACATCGTTCTGGAAATCGTGGAAACGTTTGGCACCCTTGCGATCGCTGGGCACCGTCCAGATCGGACGCAGATTAAGTTCTCCGTCACCTTCTCCAGCTTCAATTGCGGGCGTCTTACCAGCCTGAGCATCAAAGCCGGCATCCAAAGCAGCACCTGCGCCAGCGCTGGCGCCGCTCTCGAGACAGGCTGCCAAGCCAAACTGGCCTGCAACACCACCGACATTGCGTTGCGCCTGCTTGGGTTCACCGGGCAGGAAGGTTGCCAGGGTATCATCCCAAACGGTTTTTGCGCCGGACTGCGAAGCCAGATGAACTGTGGGATTCCAGCCACCCGACATCATGACAAGATCGCAGTCGAGCGAACGGCGCCCTCCAGAAACTGACGTACCGTCATCTGACAGCGTCATGACATCAACTTCAGAAACCTGCTTGGCTCCCTTGACCGCTGTGATGGCACTGTTGGCGATGACCTCAATGCCGCGGTCGCGCGCCTGGCGGACAAATGTTCCTTCGGGTTTGGCACGCAGGTCGACGATTGCCACAACATGGATGCCACCGTCGGCAGCATCGATGGCCGCGCGGTAGGCACTGTCGTTGTTGGTGAAGACGACAGCCCTGCTGCCTGGCCGCGCGCCAAATCGGTTCACATAGGTCTTGGCCGCATCAGCCAGCATGACGCCGGGCCGGTCGTTCTCGGCAAACACCAGGGGACGCTCGATGGCGCCAGTCGCAAGGATCACCTGTTTGGCGCGGATTTTCCATACACGCTGGCGCGGCCCCTTACGGTCAGCGAACGGCAGGTGGTCGGTGATGCGCTCGACGGCAACCAGGAAATTGTGATCGTAGTAACCGGTCACTGTGGTGCGCGGCAGAAGGCGGACCTCCTCCTGGCCTGCGAGTTCTTGGGTCACGTCGGCTGCCCACTGGGCGCCGGACTTACCGTCGACCGTGGCTTTGCTCGAAAGCAGACTGCCACCAAATCCGGATTGTTCGTCAGCCAGAATTATACGTGCACCACTGGCACCGGCAGCACGCGCCGCGGCAAGGCCAGCAGGGCCCGCACCCACAACCAGAACATCGCAGTGAACGCGACGCTTCTCATAGATATCGGGATCAGGCTCGGTCGGCGCCTTGCCAAGACCAGCTGCTCCACGGATGAACTTCTCGTAGAGCATCCAGGATTTCGCGGGCCACATAAAGGTCTTGTAGTAAAAGCCGGCCGGAATGACTTTCGAGACGATGTTGTTGATGCCGCCAATATCGAACCCGACGCCCGGCCAGGCATTCTGGCTATTCGCAACAAGACCCTCGAAGAGTTCGATCTGGGTCGCACGGGTGTTGGGTTCGGTCAGCGCGCCTTCACCCAGCTGGATCAGCGCGTTGGGCTCCTCGGCGCCAGAACCAACAATGCCGCGTGGGCGGTGATACTTAAAACTGCGTCCGACCAGACGAACGCCATTGGCAAGCAGAGCCGAAGCGAGTGTGTCGCCGGCATTGCCCTGATAGCGCTGGCCGTCATAGGTGAAATTAATGCGCGTGCCGCGATCGATCAGACCGCCATCGGCATTACGAAAGGCCTGGGTCATGACGTGCCCTCCCCGCCATCAAGTTTCGGGGCAGGTTCGGTGATGCCATAGATCGCGAGTATCTCGTGGCTCACGGTATGGCGCGCCATGTGAAACCACTTGCGGCAACCGTTGGCATGGAACCAGCGTTCAAAATGCACGCCCTTGGGGTTCTTGCGCATGAAGAGGTATTCACCCCATTCCTTGTCGCTTGCGGTGTGGGGATCAGGGCGTGCGATATGGGCTTGCGCCGCCACAGGAAAATTCGGTCTGTTCGCGCTGGCCGCACCAGGGGACAATCAATCAAAAGCATGGTTCATCTCCCCCTAATGCGCCACGGCTGCGGCGCCGTGCTCATCAATCAGCAGGCCCGTTTCGAACCGTTTGAGATCAAAGGCTTCAATTGAGCTTGTGGGGGCGGTCCTGCGCAATGGTATGCGCAAAGGCCCAGCCTGAGCCCGGCGTCGCCTTGAAGCCGCCCGTGCCCCAGCCACAGTTCATAAAGAAGCCGTCGACCGGCGTTTTGGAAATGATCGGGCTGGCATCGGGACAGATATCCACGATACCGCCCCAGGTGCGCATGATGCGCAGGCGTTTAACGATGGGATAAAGCTCCACAAGGCCTTCAAGCTGATGTTCGATGACATCGATGCCGCCGCGCTGGCCATAGGAGTTGTAACCGTCGATACCAGCGCCCAACACCAGCTCGCCCTTGTCGGACTGACTGATGTAGACATGCACCGTGTTGGACATGAGCACGGTGTCGAGTACGGGCTTGATTGGCTCCGTCACCATGGCCTGCAGCGCATGGCTTTCCACGGGCAATTTGAGGCCCGCCATCTGGCCGATGACAGAGGCATGACCGGCAACAACCGCACCGACCTTCTTTGCCTTGATCGCACCACGGGTCGTCTGGACACCCGTCACCTTGCCATCGGCAATGTCGATGCCGGTGACTTCACAATTCTGGATGATGTCGATGCCGTATTCATCCGCGCGGCGGGCATAACCCCAGGCCACGGCATCATGGCGCGCGTTACCCGCGCGCCGCTGCATCGCCCCGCCCAGAACCGGATAACGGATCGAGGGGCTGATGTTGATGATGGGCGCGATTTCCTTGATCTGCTGGGGTGAAACCAGCTCGTAATCGATACCGTTCAGGCGACAGGCGTGCCCACGCCGTGCCAGTTCCTTCAGGTCATGTTCGTTATGCGCCAGATTAATCACACCGCGCGCAGAGAACATGACGTTGTAGTTCAGGTCCTGGGAGAGGCCTTCGAAGAGCTGCAGCGATTTATCATAGAGATTGGCGCTCTGATCCCAGAGATAGTTCGAACGCACGATCGTGGTATTGCGTCCGGTGTTGCCGCCGCCCAGCCAGCCTTTTTCCAGAACCGCGACATTGGTAATGCCGTGTTCCTTGGCAAGGTAATAGGCGGTCGCAAGGCCATGCCCGCCGCCACCGATGATGATGACATCATATTCGGGCTTGGGGTCGGGACTGCGCCACGCCTGGGGCCAGTTCTTGTGATAGTCACGGGCCTGCCGCAGCAGGTTGAAGATCGAATATTTCATGATCGCTATCGTGGGTTCCGCAGTGACGCGTGAGAGCCCTTTCGACCACAGTCGAAAAGGTGGCGCAAGCTATCGGTGGCGCGGGGGTGAAACTAGTCTGCCCGCGACACCAAAGTTATCTTGGCGACACACCTTATGCGTGAAACTGGCCCGAACGGATCATTGCGCTGATCGCCGTCACGGCAAGGCGCGCGCAAACGGTCGCGCCAAGGCCGCTGGAAGGATCGTGATCACAGCCGAATTCAACGATATCAAGGCCCGCAATGCGGCCCTTTGCGGCAATACCATTGATCAGTTCCAACATTCAGGATAGGCCACGCCACCTGGCGCAAGACTGCTGACAGCCGGGAAATCGGCCGGATCGATGCCATCACAATCGATCGTCACCAGGAATTCGCCGCCATCGGGCAAATGTCGCAGCGCTGCAGCGATTCCCTTCTCGCGAACCTCGCGCGCTGTGACCAGCCTGGAGCCCCAGTTGCGCGCATCCGCGACTTCCTGGGCCGTGCACTGCCGGTACCCCGCAACCCGATCTGGACCATACCGTTGATCCAATCCATCTCGGAGGCCCGGCGCATGGGGCTGGAATAGCCGTAACGCGAACCATGAATTTCGTCGCGCCAGTCGAGATGGGCATCGACCTGCACGACGGTGAAGGGTCCCCTGCCCTCGAAGGCTGCGAAAAACGGGATCGGGACGCTGTCGTCGCCGCCAAAGACGATAGGTACCGCGCCAGCGTCCAGGATTGCCTTCACAGCTCCGGTCGCCATCGCACGGTTGGTTTCACCGTCTCCAGGATGCGGACCACCAGCAACATCGCCACAATCGGCGATCGCGATATCGCGATCATCACAATTCAGCACAGCAGCATCGATATCAAAATCGTGGTGGTACAGCATCGAAGCTCCGCTGCGCGCGCGGATCGCTGATGGTGAACCCGCACATTCGTTGACAGGGCTCTCGACGTCATAGGTCGTACCGTAAGGGATGCCCAGAATGGCAATCTCGGCCTGTAAGGCGGCAAGATCGTTCGCCACCGGCACGCCGCAGAAGCTACGATTGTCGGTGGGAGGTTTCGTTAGATCCTTGACCATGAGCAATGCTCCAACGCTGTTGGTGCCATGACACTACGAAACCTGACCGGACCGGTACAGATTCTCCACCAATCGAAAAGTGCGCCTGCTATCGTGGGCGACCTGATTGAACACAACCGTCTGGAGACAGCCCGTGCCCAAACCCACATCCGTTGCCGAACTGACCAAGTTGGGCCGCGAGCGCCTGTCTGATCACGTCTTCATGCGCGAGATGCTTTACAGCGAGGTCGCCAACTTTCATGGGCTTTCCAATCTGCCTGAAGACCCAGAGCTTGCGCTCCATGTCGGACGCAAGATCGCGACCGAAATCATTGAGCCGCTCAAATCAGCCTTTGGCCACGTCGCCATCCGCAGCGCCTATCGCTCGCCCAGCGTCAATCAGTTCTGCCACGACCGGCACAAGGAACTGATGGCAGGCGGCGATCAGGACGGCGCCTATTACTGTTCCGACAATACCTACAGCGCGTCACGCCATATCTGGGATCTGCGCGACGCCGACGGATTCTGTGGCGGCACTGTCTCGCTCGTCATTCCCTGGTACCTGGAGCAGTACGAGAAGACCAACGACGCCCACCCGCTGGCATGGTGGATCCGCGACAATCTACCGGGCTATGCCGAAGCGATCTTTTTCCCCTGGCTCTGCGCCTTCAATATCCGCTGGTACGAAGGGCCCAACAGCAAGGCGCTCTACATCGATGGCGGGCCCGGTGCCGGACATGATGAGCAATTCACGGACGCCACAATGGACAACTTTGCCGGAGACCACAGCGACCAATACCCTGGCTTCCCCAAACCATGAACACAATCAAGATACGTTCCGCGCGCAGGGCCGATGCCGAGGCAATTGCAGCGCTTGCCAACATTCTGGGCCAGTGGATTCTCGACTGCGACAGCCGCACCACGGCCAGAGATGTTCTTCGCTATGCCTTCGAGCCCAAGCGCTGGTGTGACATTCTTGTGGCCTGCGATGACAGAAAGATTGTGGGTTACGCGCTTTATCGCCACTTCTTCGAAGGTTTCACAGGCGAGCGACGCATGTTTCTGAGCGACCTTGCGGTTGCGCCAGACGCCCGGCGCAGCGGCGTTGGAGAGACTCTTATGCAAGCTGTCGCGCGCGATGCCCTGAAGCTCGATTGCGACGTCATCACCTGGGAATGTTCTGACCGGAACCAGGTAGCCATGAGTTTCTATGACAAGCTGGATGCCGACCGTATCGACCAGGTCGTCACCCTGGCCATCGACCGCAATCGAATCGAAAGCCTTGCCGGCTGACACAAGGCCGCAGTTGTCGTGTCGCGGTGCAGCGCTGACTCATTGGTGGCGACCATTCGAGCTTCGCCATACGATAAAAATGTCCGCAATATCGCGGTGTGTTGACGAGGCACCATGACGACAGAATCCCACGCACGCATTCGTTCCGTCTTTGCCGGAGAAATCCCGGACCGTCCGGCATTTGCACTTTGGCGCCACTTTCCCGGAGCAGATCGATCGCCCGAGGAACTCACTGCGGCAACCATTGCATTCGCACGAAAGTGGCGGCCCGACCTGGTCAAACACACACCAAACGGCATGTACGCGATCGAGGACTGGGCGTCCCAACAGGGCAGCCAGCCTTCACTGGAGTTTGCCCCCAACACGTTTCCCTATGCACGGAACCTCAACATTGACTGGCGCGGCCTGACAAAGCTGGAAGCCGGCGACGGTGCATTGGGTCGGGAGTTGGACTGCCTGCGACGTGTCTGCGAAGAGATCGGTGAAGAGTTTCCCGTCTACATGACCATCTTTGGACCGCTCACCCTTGCTGGAAAACTGGCCGGCGGAGGGGTCATGGATGCCATGCGTGATTGTCCGGAAGATCTTCATCATGCTCTGGACGTGATCACGCAAACCATGACGGAGTTCACGATTGCTGCTCGGGAAGCCGGAGCGGCGGGACTTTACTTCGCGACGCAGTACGCCAGTGAACTGTTGTTGTCGCAAGAAGATCACGCGACGTTCGGTGTCCCTTATGACACCGCTGTGCTTGAGGCATGGGGCGACCCGTCATCGGTCATCCTGCACCTCTGCGGACCTGACGTCCTTTTTGATCTTTGCAATGTCTATCCCGTTGGCGCGGTGTGTTGGGACCATGGCCTTTCCAAGCCATCCTTTTCAGATGCGTTTGGTCTGACAGACTGTGTTCTTGTTGCGGGCATGGAAGAACAACAGTTTCCTGCCAGTATCAAAACCGTCTATGCGCAAGCCTGCGGCGCCCTCGCCGTCAGCCAGGGAAAACGCCACATTCTGGCACCCACCTGCGTCATCCCAGCCGAGGCGAGCGACGGGTCACTGGACGCTGTTCTGAAGGCAGTCAGCCAACATGGACAACCTGTTTAGAGCAGCTCGCGTTAAGGCTGTATCGCTTGCGATCCGATTCAAGACGCGCATCTAACGCGTAACAGCAGCGACGACTGAAATCTGGGCTTTCCACTGAGGATCAAGCAGACCGACGATACGCACGGTCTGTGCGACATGATGGCGGATATGACGGGCCTGTTCGGTCAGAACCGCATCAAGATTTTCCCGGTCGGTCAGATCGATCTCGAGAGCCACAATGTGGCGGGTTTCGAGATTCTTCTGGGCCAAAGCTTCGCTGATCTTCGACCAAACAACAGCGCATTGCCCAGCAACATCAGCCTCAACCCTGCCGTCAGGGCCTGCGGGCGATTGCGCGCCGACCATCACCAGTGTCCGATGGCCGGGCACTTCCGACGCGCCCTTCAAATATTCACCAACTGACTTCACCATCACCCACCCCCTTGGTTCAAAGTTCCAATGCCAGTTTGCGGCCTTCATAGATCGCGGCAGAGGCGCGACGCGCGCCCAGGCTGTCACCGATCATGTGGAGGCCGATACTCTCGTCCTCTTCCAGGGAATCATGAAGATCACGCACGGGCCGGTTGACCGTCGCCAGGACCAGCGTGTCGAAGCCACGTTCGACGACGCTGGCGTCCAGATTGGATTTGAGCGTGACGCTTCCATGGTCCCAGGACAATGCAACCGTCTCGACAAGTTGCTCGACCTTGAGCTCGGCCATACGGCGAACCAGTGGGGCCGTTGCCGCAGTGCGCACCAGTTCCGGCGCGATCATGGGATGTCGTGTTGCAATCGTGACCTCGTGTTCACGTTCGGCAAGATAAAGCGCTGTCCCCACGCCCTTCCAGTTACCCAGATCATCAAGAACCAGAACGCGTTTGCCGCATTCCGCGCCATCGAGCACATCATCGATGGCCAACACACTCTCATGGTCCACACCGGGTAATCGGTCCTGGAACGGCAGGCCACGCTGATAACCGTCACGCGCGGGAACAGAACCGGTGGCAATGATGACCTCGTCCCATTCACCCGAGCGGATTTCGTGATCGCTCATCGCGTGGTTCAGCCGCACCTCGACCTGGAGTTTGGTGAGCTGGGTATCGAACCAGGTGATCAGGTCAGCAATGGCATCCCGGCGCGGTTGACGTGCTGCCAGGGCGAACTGGCCACCCAGGTGATCGCTGGCTTCGGCCAAGGTAACACGATGCCCCCGTTCGGCAGCAACCCGTGCGGCTTCCAGGCCTGCGGGGCCACCACCGACAACGAGCACCCGTTTGGGCTGCGACGCTGGTGAAAAACGGTCGCCATCCCATTCATGTTCACGGCCTGCAGAGGGATTGACCAGGCAGGAGACCCAATAGTCCCTGGCGCGCCGGCCCCAGCACAACTGGTTGCAGGAGATACAGGGCCGCACGTCGTCTGCCCTGCCTTCCCGCGCCTTGTTGGCAAGATGGGGATCGGCGATCTGACCACGCACGATGGAAACCATGTCGGCCATGCCATCGGCAATAACCTTGTCGGCGTTCTCTGGCGTACGCACATGACTTTCAGCCTGGACGAGCGCGTGATTTACGACGGAGCGGATCTCTCCAGCAAGAGGCGGGCCACGCATCTGGTCGTACATGAAGGTCGGAATGATCTGGGAGAAGTCGACATAGCTCCCGGTACCGACCGAGACATAATCCATGAGTTTGCGGTCATCGTGCCAGGCGATGATGCGTTTCATTTCCTCCAGCGTCAGGCCCTTCTTTGTCAGATCATCGCCCGAGACCGAAAGGCCGATGATGAAATCCTCACCACATGCCTGCCGAATTCCTTTCATCACTGTGGCCGTGAACCGGCAGCGGTTTTCAAGTGTGCCACCCCAGCGATCCCCGCGTCGGTTACTCAGTGGTGACCAGAACTGATCCGGCAGCGTGTTGTAGGCAGCCAGCAGGTCGATCCCGTCCAACCCAGCCTTCTTTGCGCGCAGGGCTGCGGCGACGTAGTGGGCAAGGACGTTTTCGATCTCCGCATCGGTCATGGCATGGCTGCCGTCGCTGTCCTTCATGGACGGCAGGCCAGAGACCGACCAGTTGGGCAGCCAGCTGTTGTCACCATCAGCGTGCTGACCGGAGTGGTTGAGCTGTTGGACAATGACGGCGCCGTGTTCATGCACGGCATTGGCAATGGCGGCGAGACCCGGAATGATCTCGTCGGACAGGCGGAAACGGCCACGCGTCAACGCACCATGTTCTTCGACTGATTGGCCCTCCATCACGATCATGCCGACACCGCCACGCGCACGTTCGGCGTAGTAGCCAAGATGACGCGCGCCGGGCAGCCCTTCATGGCTCATGTTGGCCAGATGCGGGCCAAACGTCAGGCGGTTACGCAAGGTCTTGTGACGCAGGGTCAGCGGCTGGAAGAGATGTGGGAAGTGCTCGCTCATGTCACAGCCCCATTGCAATGCGGCGACCGTCATAAATCGCACCCGATGCCTTGTGATGCGCCATGGCATCGCCCACGACATGAACGTCGAGGCCACTACCTTCGAGATCGCGCCAGATCTGCTCGTTGGGTACCGGCGTTTCGGCGATGACCAACGTATCGAAGGGCTGCGTCTGTTCGACGCCGGTCGCCAGGTGACGCACGGTTGCAGCATCACCCGTCCAGGAGACTACAGCGCTTGCTGGCCGCATCTCGACCCCGGCAGTAGCGAGCGCCTTACGCATGGCGCCGTCGGAGGTGACACGACCCATATCAGCGGCGATGTAGGCATCCTTGGCCACCAGCACGACGTCATGGCCGGCCTCAGCCAGCTTGAGCGCTGTGCCGTTACCAGGCCACGCACCGATATCATCCAGCACCAGAACGCGTTTGCCTGGCATCACGGCTCCCGACAGCACATCGTTGACCGAACACGCATCGCCTTTCTCGATACCGGGCAGGCTGTCCTGTTCGGGCATCGAGCGCTGGTATCCGTTCATGGGTGGGCGGGCACCAGTGGCGATGATGACGGTCTCAACCCCCATCTCGCGCACCATGCCGGCATCCATTTCGATCCCGGTATCGATGGCAACGCCCAGATTGGAAAGCTGCAGGCCGTACCAGGTGAGGTGATCGGCAATCTCGTTGCGGCGCGGCTGCAGGCTGGCCAGACGCCATTGCCCACCCAAATGATCTTCGCGCTCGACAAGGCGCACACCGTGGCCCCGCTCTGCTGCGACCCGCGCTGCTTCCAGTCCCGCCGGGCCGCCGCCAACCACCAGCACGCTCCGTGGGTTGTCCGAAGGTGTGATGCGGTCTCCGCCCCAGTCGAACTCCCGGCCCGCGGAGGGATTGACCAGGCACGAGATCCAGTAATCACGATGACGACGACCGATACACTGTTGGTTGCAGGACACACAGGGACGGATAGAGGATGCCTTTCCTAGGCGTGCCTTGTTGGCCAGATGTGGATCGGCAATCTGGCCGCGCACGATGGACACCATGTCAGCGGTACCGCTGGCGATGATACGCTCGCCATTCTCCGGCGTTTTCACACGCGCTTCACACTGCACCTTGGCATGCTCGCAGACCGAACGCAGGCGGCCCGCAAATTCCTCGCCCTTCATTGCCTGTTCAAAGGCTGGCGGAATGATGCGCGTGAAGCCCCAATAGCTGCCGCGTCCGATGGTGATGTAGTCGATCAGCCCGCGTGAATCATGCCAGGCTGTAACCTCCTGAAGCATTTCGACCGATTGCACGATCTCGGCACCAGGATCGATGCTCACTGCAACGCCACAGACAAAGTCATCACCGCAGGCTTTGCGGATACCGTCATAGATGGATTGCGAGAAACGCATCCGGTTGTCGAAGGTTCCACCCCATTTATCATCGCGCCGGTTGGTGAAGGGTGACCAGAACTGTTCCAGCAGCGCCGAATAGGCCGCCATGATCTCGATGCCGTCGAAACCGGCATCCTTTGCACGACGCGCGGCCGCAATGTGTCCCTCGATAACTTCCTCGATCTGGCGCCCGGTCATAGCGTGACTACCGTCGGAATCATGCATGGAAGGCTGGCCGGATGGCGACCAGCTTTCCGAGAAGCTGGAGTCCCAGTCGCCATGGGCGCCGACATGATAGAGCTGCTGGATGATGGCGCAGTCGTGGCTCTTCACCTCTTCGGTGATGCGCCGAAAGTGGGGAACAATCGCATCGTCATCGGCCAGGAAGTTGCCGCGTGTGAGAACAGCGGTGCGATGCACCGGCACCGGCTCTACGACGATCATGCCGGCCCCGCCGCGCGCGCGTTCACGGTAGTAGGCAAGGTGACGTTCGCCAGGAAGGCCTTCCTCGCTCATGTTTGCGGTATGCGCACCAAAGACAATGCGATTCTTCAGCGTCAGGTGACGCAGCCGCAGGGGCGAAAAGAGCTGGGGATAGGCTTCGGACATGGGGCGAAGGCCAATTGCCGTGAAATGACATATCAGCCTAGCGTGTCGGCAAGCCCTCACGAAAGAGCAAAGACATGAACCTGCAACCCGCCACCGATCTTGCCACCCAGGCCGTGCACGTTCTGGAGACAGGCGCGCGACGCCCGTTTGCACCGTCGGCCGAGCTGTTGCGCGGGGCAGGTCTGATTCGAGAGCTCACGTTTGAAGGTGTCACAGAGCCGCAATCCCAGCCGGTGGTTGACCGGCATCTCAACGAACCTGAGGTGAACGATCCCGGAGCGGCGTCCATGCTCGCTGCGTTGCGTGCAGCCTCTCCCCTGATGCGCTGGAACGACATCCACGACGGCTACGGTGGCGAACCGGGCATGGAGCATTTCTGCGACAATTTCAGTTTTGCCGCGCTGGCTTCCCCACCCAACTGGGCTGGCGGCGTTGCTGTTGCCTCCAAGACCGTTGGCCTGACCTTCACCCTCCAGGGGCCCGACGTGTACTATCCCGACCACGCTCACAAGGCGATCGAGATCTACTATGTCATCGCGGGCAAGGCCCTTTGGAAACGCGGCGGCGAGCCCTGGGTAGAACGATACCCTGGTGACATCATCCTTCACACCGCCGGCATGCGGCACGCCATGCAGACCCGCGACGAACCGCTCATCGCCATGGCGGTGTGGATCACAGATGTGGAATCGCCCATCGCCGTTGTGCGGGCCTGATCATCGCTGCGACATGAAAGGAACTGCGCCATGAAGGTATACATCAGCGTCGACATTGAAGGCGTTACGGGCATTACCCACTGGGACGAGGCCGAAATTGGCAAACCCGGCTATGAGACATTCCGTAACCAGATGACCGACGAGGCTGCTGCAGCCTGCGAAGGTGCTCTGGCGGCGGGCGCCACCGATCTGATCATCAAGGACGCGCACTGGACCGCGCGCAATCTCATACCTTCCCGCCTGCCTGAGCCGGTGCAACTGATCCGGGGCTGGAGTGGCGACCCGCTCTATATGCTCGCGCAGATCGACAGCAGCTATGATGCCGTTGCCATGGTCGGCTACCACTCCGGCGCAAGCAACGGTGGCAACCCGCTGGCTCACACTGCCGCGGGTTCAGAGTTCCAAGTCCTGGTGAACGGCGAGGCGATGTCAGAATACCGCCTGCACAGCCTGATGGCGGCCGAGCTTGGCGTCCCGACCGTCTTCCTGTCGGGTGATACACTTCTCTGTGAAAGCGCTCACGCGGCCCAGTCCGGCATCCACACGGTCGCGACCAACACCGGAAAGGGTGCCGCGACCATCTCGATCCATCCTGCACGCGCGGTGACCGCGATCCGCAGCGGTATCGAAGCCGCACTGAAGGACGAGGCCGCCCGCACCCTGCCCGCGCTGAGCGACCGCTACGAACTGGAACTCTGGTACGACAAGAACGAAGATGCCTATGCTGCCTCGTTCTATCCCGGCGCCAGCCTGCACGCCCCCCATGCCGTGCGCTTCGAGGCAGAACGGTTCTATGAAATCATGCGCATGCTGCAGTTCGCTCTGGTGCGGCTCTGAGAGAAGGAAGCACGATGAAGGTCTACATCAGCGTCGATATCGAGGGCGTAGCAGGCATCACGCACTGGGACGAAGCCACGATCGACAAACCCGGTTATGAGACCTTCCGTGAACAGATGACGGCTGAAGCTGCTGCGGCCTGCGAAGGTGCGCTGGCGGCAGGTGCCACCGGACTTTTGGTCAAGGATGCCCATTCGAGCGGGCGCAACATCCTTCCCGCAAGCCTGCCTGAATCCGTGCAACTGATCCGGTCGTGGAGTGGTGATCCCCTGTGCATGGTCGAGGAACTGGACGAAAGTTTCGATGCCGTCGCCATGGTCGGCTACCACTCAGGCGCAGGCTTTGGCGGTAATCCGCTAGCCCATACGATCTCGGGCAAGGTGTTCCGTTTGCTGATCAACGGCGAGCCCATTTCCGAGTTCCTGCTGCACAGCCTGGTTGCAGCTGAACTTGGTGTGCCAACGGTATTCATCTCCGGCGACAGCCTGCTTTGCACAGACGCCAAGCAAGCGCGGCCCGGCATCCATACCGTGGCAACGAACACAGGCAAGGGCGCCGCCACGACCTCCATCCATCCGGCGCGTGCCGTCGCTGCAATCCGCAGCGGCATGGAAGCCGCGCTAAAGGATGTGGCTGCCCGCGTCCTGCCCCAGCTCAGCGACCGTTACGAGATGGAGCTTTGGTACGAACAGAACGAAGACGCCTATGCCGCCTCGTTTTATCCTGGCGCCAGCCTGCATGCCCCGCACGCCGTGCGTTTCGAGACTGACCGGGTCTATGAGATTTTGCGGATGCTACAGTTCGTGCTGTGACGTTGCCTTTGGGTCACTGGGTTTTCGTGAATGGGTTGCTCAAAACCCGTGACTCATCTCCACGCATGTCTAATCTGAGTTTCCGGCGACGACACCATCCGGTGTGTCGGGGCAGATCAGGATACGGGAGATTCTTGTGCCATCTGATTTGACACATCTGCGTTCTTCAATCGGCGCGAGCCTGGAACGGCCTGTCGACGAACCCTGGACATTAGACCCTGGTCACTACACTTCGCCCGACTATTACGATCTCGAGGTCGAGCAAATCTGGAAAAAGGAGTGGATCTGCGTCGGCCACGTCAAGGAAGTCCCGAACGTCGGAGATTTCTTTTCGATACAATTCGTCAACGAACCACTCGTGATCGTGCGCGGCGCGGATGCACAAATCCGCGCGCTTTCAACGGTGTGCCGGCATCGCCTGATGCTCGTGGCGGAGCCAGGCGCCTGCGGCAACGCCAACAGTTTTGTCTGCCCCTATCATCGCTGGACCTACGGGCTGGACGGACAGCTGAAAAGCGCCCTCCATATGGAGCGCCATCGTGACTTCGACCCCTCAGGGATCAGCCTGCCGGAGTTTCGCCTCGAAATCTGGAACGATCTCATCTGGATCAATCTGGATGATGATGCCCCTCCCCTGGCGCCACGGCTTGTCGAACTCGAGGAGGCGATGGCCGTCTACAAGGGTCCTGAAGGCGGCGTCATGGCCGCGCTCTATGACAAGACGTGGAAAGGCAACTGGAAGAGCCAGGTCGAGAACAACCTGGAGGGTTACCACCACATGGGCATGCACCAGCAGTCCATCGAGTTGTACTCACCGACCAAGAACGTCACCAACCTGACCCACGGAGAGTACTGGACGCGCCATCAGGTACCCTATGAACGCGGCCGTGACGTCACCGAAACCCTGCTTTCAGAGGCCGACTGAAGACCCGATGACTGGATGGCCATGGAGCAACCCGCACTGGACATCATCAACATCCATCCGGGAAACTCGTTTTCGATCTATCCCGGTGGTGCCGGCTACTACTCGATCTGGCCGCTTGGCGTAGACAGCTTCCGGTTCCGCGCCCATTCGATCCGTCCGCCGGGCGAACTGCGCCGCTTCGATCCCGATGGCGAACGCTATGATTCCGAGCGCGTACTCGATGAAGATGGTGTCGCCATGACGCACATTCTCAACGGCGCCCATTCGAGCAAGGCCGAGCCCGGCCCCCTGAGTTGGATGGAAGCGTCCCTGCCGCTATGGCACCAGTGGATGGCGAAGCGCCTTGCCTGACGAAACCCCGCACTTTCTGGGGCTGGTGTTGTGAATAGCGTCTCTCTGCGTCCAGCCCGCCAGGAGGATGCGCCGGTCTGTGGCGATATCTGTTTTCGAGCGTTCAACACCCTTGCCCAACGACACAACTTTCCATCGGACGTGACGTCGGCCGAATCTGCGATCGAGTTTATACCCGAGCTGATCGGACACCCCGACATTTACGCTGTCGTCGCCGAACAGGATGGCCGCGTGGTGGGCAGCAACTTTCTGGACGAGCGCAACCTGATCCTTGGCATCGGCCCCATCACCGTTGATCCCGACGTTCAAGCCAGCTCGGTCGGGAGGCTTCTGATGGAACATGTTCTCGACCGTGCACAGGAACAGTGCGCCGTGGGCGTGAGACTCTGTCAGGTCGCGTTCAACAACAGCTCGCTTAGCCTCTATAGCAAGCTCGGGTTTCAGCTTCGCGAGCCGCTTTCAGCGATGCAGGGCAATCCGCTGGATGTCACAATTCCTGGATACCAGGTACGCGCGGCCACTATGGAAGATCTCGAGTCCTGCAACGACCTGTGCCATCGCGTGCATGGGCACGATCGCTGCGGTGAGTTGCGCGATGCGGTGACCGACCACACAGCCAGGGTTGTCGAGAGCCGCGAAGGGGTCACCGGCTATGCCACGAACCTGTCCTATGACGGCCATGTCATCGGCAGGACCAACGACGACCTCAAGGCTTTGATCGGCTCAGCCGACGCGTTCGGCGGTACCGGCATCCTGATCCCGACACGCAACACAGAGCTCTTCCGCTGGTGCCTTGATCACAAACTGCAGGTCGTCCAGCAAATGAGTCTGATGACAATGGGCCTCTACAACGAACCCCAGGGTGTCTGGATGCCTTCGGTCTCCTATTGACCGCTCACTGGTTCAATCCACCGTTTCGCCACCATCGACGACGTGGATGGTACCGGTAACGAAGCTGGCAAGATCCGAGCAGAGATAAAGCACGGGACCGGCGAGTTCACGCGGATCGGCGATGCGTTTCTGGGCTGTGCAGTCCTGGGCCAGGATCGCATAACCCTCTTCCACCGTATCGGCCATGGTAAGAGCCAGCTCGCGCAGCATGTCGGTGTCGACGCCGCCCGGGCAAACCGCGTTGACCCGCACGTCGGGTGCCAGCTCAAGCGCGTGAGCCTTGGTGAGGTTGGCCACGCCCGCCTTGGTCGCGCCATAGACCGAGGCACCGGGCGTTCCCACAAGGGCAAAGACCGAAGAGAAGTTGACGATGCAGCCCCGCGCTGCCTTCAGGTGCGGTGCGGCGAACTGGGTCATGAAAAACACGCCCTTGAGATTCACGTCCACGGTCTTGTCCCAGACCTCTTCGCTCGTGGATCCAAGAGGCGTCTCGTCGCCGACTCCAGCGTTGTTGATCAGGATGTCGAGGCCGCCCAAACCTTCAACAGCGGCATCAACGATGCGGCCGCAATCGGCAACGACCCCGACCGAACCGGGAGCGGCTACCAACCTGTCACCAGCTTCAAGCTCACCTATCGCCTTTGCCGTGCTTTCTGGCGTACTGCCGTTCACCGCAACGCGCGCACCGCATTCCAGGAACATCTCAACTATCGCACGGCCGATGCCGCGCGATCCTCCGGTCACCAGGACACGTTTGCCTGTGAAATCAATCTGCATGTCAGTTACCTTCCGGGTCTTCGCGCGCGAGGATATCCTCGTAATCCTTGCCCCAGAGACGATCATAGCCGCCTTCACCACCGGGCAAATAGGAGCGCCAACCCAACAGGCGCTGGGCATGGCGTGGTAATTGGAGGGCACGTTCGCGGGTGACGGCAAAGGCATGGGCTTCCTCGGGCGTGAGCCAGCCTGGATTGAAGCTCATCTGGACCGCATAACGCCATTGGTCAGACGTCCGGTTGTGACCGCCGCCATGGAACGTGTAGCCGGAGTAAAACAGGGCATCGCCAGCCGACATTTCCGCAGCCACGGATTCGGCCGGATCGGGTTCGCGCTCCTTGCCGTTCCAGCGGTGGCTGCCGGGAATGACGCGGGTGGCCCCCATGGCATCGGTAACATCATGAAAGGGAAACAGCGTGTTGAAGCTGAGTTCCGGCATCTTGGGCCAGGCCCAGTCGCAAATTCTCTGCCATAGGTCGTTATCGCGGTGCAGTGCCTGGGCCGGCTCACCCGGTCCGATGCCGATGAACTGTGCCGTGTTCATCCAGTAGTCGACGCCTCCGGCTTCTTCCAGAAACGCCTCACCGACTTCGTGTACCAGGGGCGTCAGCATCACCTCGATGAAGGCATCGCTGTACTGGGCAAGGCTGGCAAAGCGGATCGTGTTGCGGCCCCAGAAGACCTCGTTGTCCTCACCCGGAATACTGGAACCTGGCTCATGCTCGGCACGCTTGTCGGCAAGTTCATCCCACATCCGTTGGATCACGGCGGGATCGAACAGACCCTTGACGATCAATCCGCCCTCTTCACGCATGACCTCAAGGATGGCCTCCTTGCCGGCGCTGGCCGGAAGTCGCTTGAGTTCCATGGTCTCTCCCCCTGGTGATCGCGTCGCATGATAAGGCGTTCGCATCCAATCTCACCTACAAAAACACGGATGACGAGGCCAACAGCGCGCGTCACACCTGGGGCATGGGATGCTTCCGGCGCATGCCGGTCATGGCATTGAAGACGATAGCGACAAAGACGACAGCACCGCCCCAGAAGGTCGCTTCGAGAGGTACCTCGGTGAAGACCGCCCAGACCCAGATGGGGCCGAAGATAACTTCGGTGAGCGTCAGCAGGGCCAGCTCGCCCGCAGGCACGTGCTTGGCTCCGGCAATGAAAAGCGCCATGCCGCCGGTCATCTGCACAACCCCCATCATGGCGCACCAGAAGAGGTCGTTGCCGGTGATGGACAGGCCGATGCCTTCGGAAAAGACGGCCATGCAGGACGCAAAGATGCAAGCAATCGCACCACCAAGCACGACACAGGGCAGCATCTCGACATTGCGGCCGGCCCGCACAGCAACAACGACGAAGGCAAAGGCTGTCACCATGAAGACCGCCAGCAGATCACCAAT
The DNA here is from genome assembly GCA_943787175.1 of uncultured Alphaproteobacteria bacterium. GTDB lineage: Bacteria > Pseudomonadota > Alphaproteobacteria > SP197 > SP197 > SP197. The sequence goes on along the minus strand of CALSLK010000025.1, from coordinate 26,135 downwards.
CCACTGATCCGGATTGTCACCTGGACGTTCGCCAAAAACGATCTCGAACCCATTGGAAACATCAACCGTGACGCCCAGACCGCCCGACACCATGACCAGGACGCCAATGGCGACCGCAATCATGGCCAGGATCGTCGCCGGGCGGACGGACTCGCGCAGCATGACCCATCCGATGATGGCCGAGATGACCGGTGCGGCAGCGAGCATCAGAACGGTGTTGGCAACATAGGTGTACTGCAGGGACCACATGAAGAGCGTGTTGGCGGCTGCGATGCCCAGCGCCGTCACGATACCCCAGGGGCTCAGCACGCTGCGGAACACGCCCAACACCTTGCGGCCATATCGCCAGGTGATGAAGAGCAGCATGGAGACGGCAAGAAACGCCGTGCGCCACGCCACGATCTGCCAGACATCGGCATCATCGATCATGCGGAAGAACAGCCCGCCAAGGCTCCAGAACAGCCCTGCGGATGCGACCAGAACAATGCCACGCGAGTAACTTTCCGGGCGCTGTAACGTTTCAACGGCTTCCGTCACCCGCCTTCTCCTATTGCGGGACAACGGCCCATGTGGATCGGAAAATGGAGGGGTATGGAATAGGAAGAACCGGCCTGCTTGATCAAACCCGCTTCGCCTGGAGCTGCAGCAACCAGAAAGGCATCAATCAATTCATTCGCGCGACGCAGATAGTGTTGTTCACGCTCACGCAATGCCTCAAGCGATGCCGCATCGTTACGACTGACCGCTTCTGCATGGGCTTTGCCGTTAAAGCGCGCCCAGTAGTAGGCCGGTCCTATGATGATATCTGGGGCAAGGCCTGCCACACGGACGTTGGCAAATCCGACATCCTCCATGAAGCCGTTGAACTCTGCTTGCGACGTAATGTGCGGGCGGTCCTGCTGTTCATCGACCCTGCCTAGTTCAGGAATTCGCGAAAGGTCTGAAGCCAGGCGGCAATAGGCCTCGCTGGGGCCAGACAGGTTCTGGCTGATGCACCACCCACCCGGCTTCAGCGCCGCGAGGCATCGCTCAAGAATGCGCCGTTGCGCATCGGGTGCATTGTAGTGGTTGACAGACCGCATGGTGATGAGGTCGAGGCCAGATAAAACAACTTCTTCGAGATCCCCGCACTGGGTTCGCAGACCACGTGCCTGTGCCAGATGCAGAAAATCAGGATTGGCATCGACCACCAGACCGTCGACCTCTCTCCCGCATTCCCGGATCGCCTGAACGACAAGAGCTGGCAGGTACCCCTCACCGCCCCCAAAGCTGGCGTATTCCACCGCAGACCCCAGATCTTCCATCAGAGGTGCAACGGCGATCTCAAGAAAGGACTGCGCCATGGCCGGGTTGGAAAAGTAACCGTCGTTGATCTTGCCCATCTCGACACCATGGTCGAGATCGGCCGATGTGATTACGGGCTTGTTGTTACCTTCCGGTCCGGACATCAGGGTCTGATCAACTCACCAGATCAGGCAACACCGCCTTGCGTTCGGCCATGAACGCCTGGAGTTCTTCGTCTTTGGCCTGATCGAAATCAGGTGCCTCGTACTCGGCGAGCATGCGTTTGGCCTTTTCGACGGCGCGCTGGTCCTGGGTCTTCGCACCTTCGGCTTCCCATTGCTCGTAACTGTTGTTGTCGGCGACCTCAGGCATGAAGAACCCTTTGAGGTAGTTCTTCTGGGTATGGGCGCAGCCCAGGAAGTGATTGCCGGGCCCGACTTCGCGGATGGCTTCCATGCCCAACCCGTTTTCAGAGAGATCGAGCGGCTGGGAAAAGCTCTGAAGCATGGCGATCTGTTCGGTATCCATGATGAACTTGCCGTAACCGGCTGAAAGCCCAGCTTCCAGCCAGCCGGCCGCATGCAGCACGAAGTTGGTGCCGGCCAGCAACGTTGCCGTCATGGTCTGCATGGATTCAAACGCCGCCTGGGCATCGGCGATCTTTGCGCCGTTAAGCATACCGCCCGAGCGCAGCGGCACCTTGTACCGGCGCGAAAGCTGGCCCACGGCATAAATCATCTGCAGGGTCTCTGGCGTGCCCATCATCGGTGCGCCCGACTGCATGGATACGGTCGCAAGGAAACTGCCATAGACCATCGGTGCGCCTGGATTGACGATCTGAGAATAGGCCAGCCCTGACGTGACCTCAGCATTGAGCTGGGCAATCGCACCCGCGGTTGCTACCGGCGCCATGGCGCCTGCCATGATGAACGGCGTGATGAGCACGGCCTGATTGTGCTCTGCGTAATGGCGCAGCGCACCCAGCATTGAAGCATCCCAGACCAGCGGCGAATTGCAGTTCACCACCGAGGTCATCACCGTGTTGGATTTGATGAAGTCGTCACCAAACAGAATGCCGCACATCTTGCAGGAATCGAGCGCACGTTCCGGTGCCGACTGCACACCCATGAAGGGTTTGTCGGAATACTTCATGTGGCTGTAGACGATATCGAGATGCCGCTTGGGCACGGGCACGTCGACCGGCTCGCAAATGATGCCGCCGGAATGATGCAGTTCCGGCGTCATATAAGTCAGCTTGATGAAGTTCTGCAGGTCTTCGAGCGTGGCGTAGCGGCGCACGTTGTCGAGATCGCGCACAAAGGGCGATCCGAAGGTTGGCGCAAACACCGTGTTCTTGCCACCGATCACGACGCTGCGGTCGGGATTGCGCGCAACCTGGGTGTATTCTTCAGGGATCATCTCGAGCTTTTCTTCGATCAGACCCCGGGGAATATGAACCCTCTCGCCCCGCACATCAGCACCTGCATCGCGCCAGTGTTCCAATGCGACCTCGTCACGGAAGTCGATACCGACCTCCTCGAGGATCTCCATGGACGTATCGTGGATCAGATCGAGGCCCGCCTGATCGAGCAGTTCGTAGACCGGTATCTCACGTGTGATGTAGCGCTTCTGGACGATCGGAGCACCGATCCGCTCCTTTCGCCTGGCTACGCGCCCGCCTCTTCTCTGCCTTGCTGCATCGGCCATGAGATCGTCTCCTGATGTATTTGCGGCCCTATGTGATGGATAGGTTTGGGCCGAGTCAATTGCACATTGCCTGCCCTGTTTGTGGCAACAAATCCCGTGTGTTCCGAAATGTCGTTGAATTGCACTGGCTGTGTCACGATAACGACATCGCGTGTCGCGAATATTCTAGCCACAGGGCATGGACAGAACTAGCTGTGTCAACCGGGCATGGTGCCTAACCGCGGGAGTGTTGGTGATGGCCGACGAAGCAGACGATCTAGATCTCTCCACCCTGGACGACGATGAACTTGTCCAGCAGATGCACGAGGATCTCTATGACGGCCTTGCCGACGAGATCCTTGAAGGCGTCAATATTCTGCTGGAGCGCAAGTGGGAGCCTTACAGGGTTCTGACCGAAGCGCTTGTCGAAGGCATGCGTATTGTCGGCATCGATTTCCGTGACGGCATCCTGTTTGTTCCAGAGGTGCTTCTGGCAGCCAACGCCATGAAGGGCGGTATGGTTGTCCTGCGTCCGCTGCTGGCTGAAACCGGCGCGCCCAAGCAGGGCTCCATGGTGATCGGCACGGTCAAGGGCGACATTCACGACATCGGCAAGAACCTGGTCGGCATGATGCTGGAAGGTGCCGGTTTCGACATCTTCAACATCGGCATCAACAACGACGCCGATGCGTTCCTGGAAGCGCTGGACGAACACAAGCCCGACTTCCTGGGCATGTCGGCTCTGCTCACCACAACGATGCCCTACATGAAGGTCGTGATCGACACCATGAAGGAGCGCGGCATTCGCGACGACTACACAGTGCTGGTTGGTGGCGCGCCGCTGAACGAGGCCTTTGCTGACAGCGTGGGTGCTGATGCCTATTGCCGTGATGCTGCCGTGGCAGTGGAAACGGCCAAGGCTTTGGTTATCGAGCGTCGCAAGGCCAGTTCGGCTGCGGCCGGCTGATTCTTAGGTGGGTGACCGCAGCCTTGTCATTGCGTGCGGTGCGCTTGCCTGGGAAATCATGGCAATGATCCGTGCGAATGGATGGGATGCCATCGAAGTCCAGTGCCTTCCTGCGGGATGGCACAACACACCTGACAAGATTCCAGAAGGTGTCCGCGAGAAGATCCACGAAGCGCGTGGAACATTCGAGCACATCTTTGTTGCCTATGGCGATTGTGGAACCGGCGGCATGCTGGATGCTGTTCTTGAGGAAGAAGGCGTGGAACGCATTGGCGGCGCACACTGCTATCAGTTCTTCGCCGGCGAAGAAGAATTCCTGGCACTGCATGATGCCGAGCCCGGCACATTCTATCTCACCGATTATCTGGCCAAACATTTCGAGACCCTGATCATGAAAGGCCTGGGCATTGATCGGCATCCAGAACTTCGTGACATGTATTTCGGCAACTACAAGCGCCTGATCTACCTGGCCCAGATCGAGGAGCAGGAGGTCACCACCCTGGCCCGAGCAGCAGCCGAGCGGCTGGGCCTGGAATTCGAAGTTCAGTTCACGGGGTATGGCGGGCTGGAACCCATCCTGACCAAGGCCCAGAGCGCAGCAGAGGTTCACTGATGGCGAAATTGACGATTGTTTACTGGCGCGACATTCCAGCCCAGGTCATTGCAAAGGCCGGTCGCACAACCGCCAAGCGCGTGTTGCCCGAACGGTTCGAGAAGTCGATCGACCAATCGGCCATGCATGCCAAGCTGCGCGACACTGACTCGTATCTGGAGCACTGGCGCCGCGGCGATCCCGCAGATTGCGGTGATGACCTCGAAGCCGAAGCAGATGCCCTGGCAGCAAAAATCGATGCCGAATTCACAGACGAGGTCCTTGGCGGATACATCCGCAACGGCGGCCTCAAACCAGACGCGTAGAGAAGGACGAGACCCATGAAATCCAAAGGCCAGTTGGAAGCAAAACTCACAGCCGGTGAATTTGTCATTACCGCTGAGACGACTCCGCCTGATGGTGCCGATGAAGCATCGGTGATGGATAAGGTTGGCTGCCTGAAAGGTCTGGTTGACGCAGTCAATGTGACCGATGGTGCTGGTGCCCGCGCCCATATGTCCGCGCTTGCGACCTGTGCGATCATGGCAAAAAACGGCATTGAGCCGGTACTGCAGTTCACCGTGCGCGACCGCAACCGCCTTGCCATTCAGGGCGAAATGATCGGCGCTCCGGCCCTTGGCATCCACTCCATTCTCTGCCTGCACGGCGACAGCATCACCAAGGGTGATCAGCCCGACGCCAAACCTGTTGAGGATGTCGATAGCAAAGGCCTGATGGCAATGGCCAGGCACATGCGCGACACCGGCACGTTCCCTGCCCCGTCGGGACGCAAGATCGATCCTGCTCCGGGCCTGCTGATCGGCGGTGCGGAAACACCCCGCGACCCCGATGAAAACTTCAATACGAAGGGCATCGAAGGCAAGATCGAAGCTGGCGTTGACTTCTTTCAGACGCAGTTTGCCTATGACATCGAAGTGCTGAAGCGCTACATCGGCGCGCTCAATGACCAGGGCATTACTGAAAGGGCTCACTTCATCGTCGGCGTCGGCCCGATCATGTCGGCCAAGTCAGCGCGCTGGATGACCGAAAACCTGTTTGGTGTGCATGTGCCTGAACATGTCATCAAGCGCATAGAAGGTGCCGAAGACGAGAAGGCCGAGGGCCGCAAGGTCTGCGCGGAACTTGTCGAACAATTCAAGGAAATCAAGGGTATCAGCGGAGCCCATCTCATGGCGCCGCGTGGCGAAAAGGCCATTGCCCAAACACTGACCGAGTACAATCTGCGCGGTTAACGACCGCTTTTCTGGAGTACGCGCCATGCGCGCTGTCCGCCTCTGGTCTGTCCGTCATTCGCACGGGCTCATGAAGTTGTATGACGTGTTCGAAGGCCTGATCATGGCTGTCGAGCCGGTTGTGCGACGCGTCGGTTATGATCGACTCGAGAAACCGGTGAGCGTTGTCGAGAACGGCCTCAAGAGCGCCATGTTCGACTGCCAGATGTGCGGTCAGTGCGCGCTCTCCTCGACTGGCATGTCGTGCCCGATGAATTGCCCCAAAAACCTGCGCAACGGCCCCTGTGGCGGTGTGCGTGAAGATGGCCACTGCGAAGTAAAACCCGACATGCCTTGCGTCTGGGTGAAAGCCTGGGAAGGCAGCAAGGACATGGTCAATGGCAACATTTTCGATGTCCAGCGTCCGGTCGACCACCGCATGAAAGGCACCTCTTCCTGGCTGCGTCTGATGCGTCAGAAAAAGGAAGGCACCTATCCCCGGCCCGCCACAACAGCACGCGCTGATGCAGGCAAGGGCGCGTCATGATGACGGACGAGCCAATGGACGATGCGGCCACCGGCCCGCTGAACGAAGGGCCCGCGTTTCCCGACATGATGAACCCGGGGCCCGTCGACCCCGGCGCACCGCTTGCTCCCCTGCCCGGCCATACCTCACGCGGTCGTCTTGAACGTATTCTGCGGGCGGGTGAATTTGCCGTGACAGCAGAACTTTCGCCCCCCGACAGCGCCGATCCCATGGATGTGTTCGATCGCGCGTCGATCTTCAACGGCTGGGTCGATGCCGTGAACGCGACCGATGGCTCCGGCGCCAATTGTCATATGTCGAGCGTGGGTGTCTGTTCCCTGCTTACCCGCGTGGGTTACGTGCCGGTCATGCAAATTTCCTGCAGGGACCGCAATCGCATCGCCATTCAGGGCGATGTTCTGGGTGCAGCAGCCATGGGCGTTGCCAACATTCTTTGCCTGACCGGCGATGGTGTGCAGTGCGGCGATCATCCTGAAGCCAAGCCGGTGTTTGATCTCGACTGCATGGCCACGCTCGAGATCGTGAGCAAGATGCGCGACAAGTGTGAGCTGGACTCAGGCCGCAAGCTCGACAAGGCTCCGGAACTGTTTCTGGGTGCGGCAGCCAATCCCTTTGCCCCGCCCTATGACTTCCGCCCCATTCGCCTGGCCAAGAAAATCGCTGCCGGCGCCCAGTTTGTTCAGACCCAGTACTGTTATGATATTCCCATGTTGGAAGCCTATATGAGCCGCGTGCGCGACATGGGCCTGCATGAGAAATGCTTCATCATGATCGGCGTAGGGCCCCTGGCCTCGGCGCGTGCTGCCAAATGGATCCGGGGCAATGTGCCCGGCGTACACATTCCAGATGACGTCATCAAACGTCTGGAAGGTGCCGAAAAACAGAAAACCGAAGGCAAGAAGCTCTGTGTGGACCTGATTCAGCAAATTCGTGAAATCGAAGGCGTTTCGGGCATCCACCTGATGGCGTATCGTCAGGAAGAGAGCGTTGCCGAAATCATCGCGGAGTCCGGTGTCTTGAAGGGCCGTGCGCCCCATGCCGTAAACCCCGTTATCCCAGAATACATGCAACAGAGGTTCAAAGTTCAAGCATGACCGAGACCGTCATCAGCTCGGCGACAAAAACTGTCGTCATTGGGTTCGAGCGCCCCTTCACCGTGATCGGCGAACGCATCAACCCCACGGGCCGCAAGAAACTGGCCGAAGAAATGGCCGTTGGCGACTACAGTCGCGTGGAGTCCGATACGATCGCTCAGGTCGCAGCCGGCGCGCACATGCTGGACGTCAACGCGGGCGTTCCCATGGCTGACGAACCCCAGATGCTCTACGACTGCATCAAGCTGGTGCAGTCGCTTACTGATATTCCCCTGTCGATCGACAGCTCCATTGTTGCCGCGCTGGAAAAGGGTCTTGAAGCCTATGACGGCAAGGCGCTGGTGAACTCGGTGACCGGCGAGGAAGAACGCCTTGAAGTCGTGTTGCCGCTTGTCGCCAAACATGGCGCAGCCGTGGTTGCGATCTCCAACGACGAGACCGGCATTTCCGAAGATCCCGACGAGCGTTTCGCGGTTGCCAAGAAGATCGTCGAACGTGCCCAGGATCACGGTATTCCGCCCTGCGACGTTGTGGTCGACCCGCTCGTCATGCCGATCGGCGCCATTGGCGCGGCGGGCCGCACCTGCTTCCAAATCCTCCGGCGTCTGCGCGAGGAGTTGAAGGTCAACACGACCTGTGGCGCATCAAACATCTCGTTTGGTCTGCCCGCGCGTCCGCAGCTGAACGCTGCATTCCTGGCGATGGCGGCGGCCAACGGCATGACCTCGGCCATCACAAACCCGCTGGAATCCGAGATCATGAGCGGTATCCAGGCAGCCGACGTGATGATGGGCGTCGACAGGAACTGCAAGAAATGGATTTCACTCAATTCTGGTTCCGGCGTTGCCGGTGGTGCCAGGGCAGAAGCGCGTGCCGCCCGGCGCGTGGGACGGAGGCGTGGTGGCTGAAGAACCGCTTGTAGTTTTTACCCCGTCAGGTCGACGGGGTCATTTCAAGCGTGGCACGCAATTGTTGCAGGCCGCGCGCGAACTTGGTGTTGATCTTGATTCGGTCTGCGGCGGGCGCGGCATCTGCACGCGCTGTCAGGTCCGTATCGGCGATGGCGAGTTCGCCAAGCATGGCATTCATTCGTCCAACGATCACCTGACCCCGCTTACCGACGCTGAAGAACGCCAGCGCGAAAGCGGGCTACTCAAAGAGAACCGTCGCTTGTCCTGTCAGGTCCGCATTGGCGGTGACCTGGTTGTCGATGTGCCCGAAGAAAGTCAGGTGCATCGCCAGATCGTGCGCAAGCGGGCCGATGCCCGCGATGTCGAAATCGATCCGGTTGTGCGCCCCATGTATGTCGAGATTCCAGAACCCGATATGCATGACCCTGCTTCGCACCTGCGCCGCCTGGAAAAGGCTCTCAAGGAAGTCTGGGACGTCGAAGTTGCCGGTGTTGATGCCCATGTCCTGCGCAAGCTCCACAAGACACTCGAAGACGGCAAGTACAAAGCGACCGTCATGGTGCGCCGTGGCAAACGTCTGGTCGATATTCGTCCCGGCTTCCACGACAAGGTCTATGGCCTGGCGGTCGATGTAGGCTCGACCACCATTGCCATGCATCTGTGCGATCTGCTCTCAGGCGAAGTCCTGGCATCTGCCGGGCGCATGAATCCCCAGATCCGCTTCGGCGAAGATCTGATGAGCCGCGTTTCCTACGCCATGATGAACGAGGGTGGCGCAGAAGCGATGACCCAGGTTGTGCGCGAGGCGCTCAACGAACTTGCGCAGGAGACCGCGACCGAGGCCGGCATCGACTTCAACGACATCATGGAGACCACCATTGCCGGCAATCCGGTGATGCATCATCTGATTCTGGGCCTTGATCCCACGCCGTTGGGCTTTGCGCCCTTTGCCCTGGCAACCGATGACGCGACGATCATGCTGGCGTCTGACATCGACCTCATGCTCAACCCCGGCTCACGCATCTATGTGCTGCCCTGCATTGCCGGCCATGTCGGTGCCGATGCAGCAGGCGTCGTGCTGTGCGAGATGCCCTACAAGAGCGATGAGATGACCCTGATCGTGGATGTCGGCACCAATGCCGAGATCATTCTGGGCGACAAAAACCGGTTGCTGGCTGCATCGTCGCCGACCGGCCCTGCCTTTGAGGGCGCCCAGATCAGTTCGGGCCAGCGTGCCGCGCCTGGCGCCATCGAACGCGTACGTATTGATCCCGAAACCCTGGAGCCCCGCTTCAGCGTGATCGGTGATGAACGCTGGTCCAACGAAGAAGGCTTTGATGCCGAACCGACCGGCATCTGTGGCTCAGGTATCATCGAAGTCCTGGCTGAGATGTATCTTTCCGGCCTGCTGACCACCGATGGGGTGATCGACGGTGCGATGGCGGAAAAGACACCGCGCATCATCAAGCAGGACCGCACCTTTGCCTATGTTCTTCATGACGGCGAACATCAGATCACGGTGACCCAGAACGACATCCGCCAGATTCAGTTGGCCAAGGGCGCATTGTATGCCGGGGCGCGATTGCTGATGGATCACATGGGCATCGATACTCTGGATCGCATCACCCTGGCCGGAGCATTCGGCAGCCACATCGACACCAAGTACGCCATGATCCTGGGCATGATCCCTGATTGTCCGCTCGACAAGGTGTCCTCGGCTGGCAACGCTGCGGGCACAGGTGCACGCATCGCCCTGCTCAATGGCAAAATGCGTAAGGAACTGGAACATCAGGTTCGCGAGATCGAGAAGATCGAAACCGCCATCGAGCCGAAATTCCAGGACCACTTCATCGACGCCATGGCGATCCCACACAAAACCGCCGCCTATCCCAACCTCACCAAGGAAGTCACGCTGCCCGAACCAAAGTTCGCCAAGCAGGATGAGGATTCTGGCGGGGCTGGCGGACGCCGTCGCAGGCGTCGTGAAGGTCGCAGTGCCCCTACAGAGGCAGCTGCTGAGTAGTTGCTCGCGATTATTGGACCCAGAAACTATTATGCTCTGGGCAACCGGTGATCTGGATCAGATTCGATGAAAGTTAAGGAACGAGAACAACGTGCAAGAGCAGACCTTTAGGAGTGCATAATTGAACTTCTCAGAGATTCCCCTGCGGGCCTCCGAAACTCTCAGATTGCAGAAGCACTTGACCTGAGGTCAGATTTTGACGGTAAACAGAAAGACTACTTGAGTTACTCACTGTCGGGCGGTCTGAAAAAAACGAACAAGGTCAAACGGGACGAACGTTCGAAACTTTTTACCTTCTTGTGATCCTGCTCACCAGCTATGAAATTTGTTGTTCGATGAAGGCATGGCACAGGGCAACTGCCTTTTCCGAGTCTGCCTGTCCTGCCCCAATCGAGATTTCGAGCCATAACCCATCGCTCAGAGCAATCAGTCCGGTCACAGCCGCGTCGACCTCGGCATCGGTACCAGTGACCGCCTGGAAAAGTGTGCGCACCCGTTGACGATAGCCGGCATAGAAGTCTCGGTTGGCCTCGCGCACAGCATCGTTGAAGCGGATCTCATGCCAGAGGGCCAGGAAGGCCGCACGATTCTGCTCGGTAAACACCTTTGGCGAAAACAGCGCTACAGGGAGCGCCTTCAGACGCGCCAGCGGATCAGGCCCGGCAGCATCAACCTGGTGACGCACGTCCTCGGCCACCCCCGAAAAAAGATGCTCAAGGGAAGCGACCAGAAGATCATCCTTGGTTGGATAGTAATGGCCGATCAGCCCGTGTGAAACGCCCGCATCGGCCGTGATCGCGCGCACGGTCGCGCCGCTCACGCCTTTTTCAGCCATCAGACGAATGGTCGATTCCATCAGACGGCGGCGGCGGAACGCATTGATTTGTGCCTGGGTCGCAGGCCTCTCCTCTTTCCGGGTCTGGGTACTGGCCACTATGGTTTCCTTGATCGTCCCCGAGGAGACCGCGACTGGACATGCGTCCAGCTTTGGCTACTCTAACATCTGTTGCTCAGGAGAGAACACCATGCCAGTTGAGGTTGCACGTTTGAAGGGCGATTGCGATGTCGCCCTGATCAAGGACGCCATGGACCGCGAGGGCGTCGTCATCATCGAGGACTTCTTCTCGAAGGAATGGCTCGATCGCTACAACGGCGAGGTACAACCCCTGATCGATAACCACCATCGCACCTATACCGGTGTCGAAACCTTTGACGAGTTTCTTGGGCACAAGACCGTCCGCCTGCAGGGCCTGGCTGCAAAGACCCCCTCCTTCATCGATGCCCTGATCGATCCCAGACTTCTGGCCGTTATGGATCACATGCTGCTTCCACTCTGCACCGACTACATTCTCTCAGCTGGCGAACTGATCGAGATCCGTCAGAACGAAACAGCCCAACGTCTGCACACCGACAACAACTCATGGCCCACGCCGCTGCAGCATCTGGGTTCTTTGTGCGTCAACGCCATGGTCGCATTGACCGACTACACGGCCGAAAACGGTGCAACCCTCGTCATTCCCGGCAGCCATCAATGGTCCAAGGGACACCTGCCCGACCCAGGAGAGATTACGCCAGCCGAGATGCCCGCTGGTTCGGTTGCCCTCTTCACCGGTGAAACCATTCATGCCGGTGGCACCAGCACTGTGGATGGTATCCGGCGCGGCCTCTCGATCTCTTATTGCGCAGGCTGGCTCCGCCCGGTGGAAAACCATTACCTCAACCTCACACACGATCAGGTCAAGGCGATGCCCAAACGGGCCCAGCAGATTCTGGGCTGGGACGTCTATGACGGAACGCCACGCGGTAACGGTGTTCTTGGCTACTACGAAATGGGCAACCCGCAGGACCTGTTTGCCTGAAAACGGTCTATGCCGCGACGCGGCGTTCTTCGCGGGGCGTGCGGCCGAAATACTCGCGGTAACGGCGGCTGAAATGGGAGGCCGAGACGAACCCGGCAGCCAGTGCGATCGAAAGAATTGAGGCCGAGCCCTGCATCAGCATCAGACGGGCGTGGTGCAGGCGCAGCTCGCGATAGTAGCGCGATGGTGTGCGGGCCAGATGTTTCTTGAACAGCCGCTCCAACTGTCTTGTCGAAAGCCCCACAGCATCGGCAATCTCGGGCAACGGTAGCGGTTCTTCCAGGTTCGCTTCCATCTCGGCAATGGCGGCAAGAAGTTTGGGGTCACTGACTCCAACCCGCGACTGCAAAGCCATACGCTGGTGATCATGAGATTCGCGGATACGCTCGTGAATGAACTGCTCGGAGACCTTGCCGGCAAGTTCCGCGCCCTGTTCGAGAGTGATGAGATGGAGCATCAGATCAAGGGCAGCCGTGCCGCCAGAACAGGTGATGCGGTTGCGATCGATCTCGAAGATGTCGTCCGTGACATTCAACTCAGGGTGTTCCTCAGCGAAGGTCTCGAGGTCTTCCCAGTGAATGGTGCATTGATAACCGCCCAGAAGACCGGCGCGCGCCAGCAAGTGGGTGCCTGTGCAAAGGGCGCCGACCATACCGCCCTGACGGGCAATCTTGCGCAGCCAAGCCATTGTCGGGCGGTCATCGAAACGATGCGCATCGATCCCCGCGCAGATGAACAGGGTCTCGCAACTCTCTACATCAGCCATGGCAAACTGAGGCACGACCTCCAGACCATTGCTAGCACGCACAGGCCCGCCATCGCGCGAAATCACGGCCCAATCATAGATAGGGGATCCGCTCATCCTATTGGCCGAACGGAGAGGCTCGACCGCAGCCGTGAAGGCCATCATCGAGAAGTTGGGAACCAGGAAAAAAGTGTAGGTCTGCGTTGTCACCGAACGACCCAACATTTTGTAGATTACGACATTACAATGTCGCAAATCGGACAAATGTCAATTGTCACAATCATGTCGGCCTTGGGACAACTCAATCGTGACTGACGCCCCCTGCATCAGGCCCTGCGTCGGGACGCTTCTCGACAACGCCTGCGCTCACCTCTTCTTCCACGACCTCTGCATCAATCATGGTGTCTTCAGCGTCGATCCGGACATGAGCCGGAGATGTGTTGCCGCCGCGGATTTCACCAAAATAGACCGTCATGTGGGGGAACGGAATCTCGATACCAACCTCGTCGAACTTCAACTTGATCTGTCGCAGATACTCGCGCCGCACGCCCCATTGGTAGCCTGCCAATGTCTTGATGCGAACCCGGACCGTCACCGCAGAATCGCCCAACTCATTGACACCCATGACCTCCAGGTCTCCGACAAGCCCGCCCGCAAACGCCTCATCCCTGCGCGCTTCGGCATCGACCTCTCGAATAACCTCAATCACCCGGTCTGTGTTTTCCTGGTAGGCGACGCCGACATCGATCATGGCGTATCCGAAGTCACGCATCATGTTGGTCAGTGCCGTAATCTCGCCAAACGGTACGGTGTGAACATAACCGTCGAAATCACGCAGCTGGACGGTACGGATCGTAATGCTTTCCACACCGCCCAATTTTCCACCGGCTTCGATCCAGTCTCCGACAGAGAACTGATCCTCGAACATGATGAAGGCCCCGGTGATGACATCCTTGACGAGCGTCTGAGCACCAAACCCGACCGCCAGGCCAACTACGCCAGCACCGGCCAACAACGGAGCAGTTTCGACCCCGAGTTCGGAGAGAATGGTGATAACCGCAATGGTGCTGATGACAATCAAAAGAACATTTCGCATCAACGGCAACAGGGTCTTTAAACGCGGACTGACGGCTGCCTCTTCATTCTGATTGAGATAGGCCGAGATCAATCCATCACCCAACTCCCAGATGATGATCGCAATCACGACCATCAGCGCGATCGAGGCCAGACGCCCGACAACACTCAACCCGCCCGGGGACATCAGCGTTTCCACTGCCCCCAGCCCCCAGGAATCCATTATCAGAGCCGTGGCAAATCCCCAGATCACCACGTTCAGGGCCACGACCAAAATGGTCAGGTAACGGTTGCTGCGGCGTTCCAGTCCCGGGAACCGGTCCGAGTATTCATCACTGATAACGAAAAGCTTAAGAAGAGCACGACGCACCATTGTCGAGGCAATCAGTGCACCGAACAGAACAATTGCTGTCGTGCCAAACCCGCGCAGGAGCGTCTCAAATCCTTCATCGACGTTCAGTGCCCAGGCGGCGAAAAGCGCCGCCAGTGCCAGCATGGCAAAGACATGCCAGATATCTGCCAGGCGCTGGCGCAACATGCGCGCACCGCCGGTTTCGGGATGTTCACGAATCCAGCGTGCCACCGTCTCGCGGCTTTGCAGGATGACCATGAAACCCAGGAGGGTCAGGCAAAAGCCAACCAGACGTTGGAGAAGAGCGGTGCTCGAGTCCGGCAGGCCCAGCGACGCCAGCAACTCGATGGCGAAGAATCCATAAATACCCAGGGCCAGAAAACGGCGTGTCCAAACAGCAAGATAGACAGCCTCATGATCCTTAACCGGAATGATGCGCAGTGCCGGTGCAAGCGGAGAAAGAAGAATTCGTACCGTTACCGTACCTGCCCGCACCAACACCAATGCATTGACCAACGCAATCGAGACAACACGCGTAAGCTCGTTGGGATTAATGACGGTCAGACAAGCATATGCAGCAATGGCAAATGCAATGATCGTTGCAACGCGCAGGCAGATTCGCCCCAGAGTGATGACCGGCAACTCCAGCCACGTCACATCCTCTCGTTGCTCCAGTCTGCGCAATTGCCGTCGTTCCAGCCAGGCAACCAGAAGCCAACCCAGCATGCCAGCCGCGACCACCAGGGAGACTTGCCAAAGCGCTTCCAACCAAAGGCTGCGAAGATCGCCATCGCTTGTCTGGCTGTAGAGCCAATCAAGAAATTCGGTGCCGTCATCAAGTTGCTCGAGCAGCTCTACGACGTTGTTGTCGAGCTGCGAAATCTGCCCGGCTATGTTGCTGACAAGGTCGCCGTCAGCTTCGCCGACATCGTCCTCTGCTTGCTGATCGGCAGCCACCAGCGTTTTGAGTGTTTCAATGAGCGCCTGACGCTGCGCCTCGTCTTCCAGCGTTGCAATAAGGGCTTCGGCCTGCTCGGTGGAAGGCGGATTGCCTGATGCTTCGGTATCCTGGGTTTGTGCCCAGCTCGTTGACGAAAGTGCCAGGACCAGCATCGTGACCGACACGGTCAAAACCAGATGCGGCAGACGTCTGAGATTTGCGGCAAAAAACGTCGGCATGAAGCAGGTCCCGGGGTTCGACACGCATGGGGGATGGCACTTGGCCATCATGTCATCATAGAGGTTCACCTATGACAAGGCGGTGGTCCTGTCCATGTACTCCACAATCCTATGAATCCGCTCGCTCTTTTAAAGCGCGAGAGCATCTTCACAGCCCCCTATGATTTCGCCTATAACCTGCGTATCAAGACGTTAGTGATGCAGGAGCAGGTTTCATGTCCGAAGAAGTGATCTCAGATTGGCAGCGTGCCGACGATGCCCACCTCAACACCTACAAGGGTGTTATCCGCCTGACGACAATCTCGTGCGTCTTTCTTGTCATCCTGCTTGCACTGATGGCGCTTTTCCTCGTCTAACGCCCTAATTTCAGACCTTCCCCTCAAGACCGTCATCTCCGGCGGCCAGACCGGTGCCGACCGCGCGGCCTTGGACGTTGCCCTCGATCTGGGCATCGCAGGAGAAGGCTGGTGTCCCAAAGGGCGGCGTGCGGAAGATGGCGAGATCGACGGGCGTTACCCGCTGAAGGAAACGCCCCGCGCCGATTACATCCAGCGTACCGAATGGAATATACGTGACAGCGACGGGACGCTCATCGTTGCCCGGGCTCCTCTGACAGGCGGTACGGCAGCAACCGCAAGGATCGCATCAAAACTCGGCAGACCATGCCTTGTTGTTCATCCCGATGATTCAGACACACCGGATCGCTTGCGTGAGTGGCTCCAGGACCATGAGATCGAATCACTAAACGTTGCCGGACCACGCCAAAGCTCCGGGCTCGATCCCTATGAAGCAGCCGAACGCCTGTTACGCGGTCTTCTGGCGGACCGTTGACGCGCGCTTCTTGCGATCTTTGCGAGCGGTCAGAGCATCACGCATCTGATAGCTCCAGTAGGTCGCCTGAGCCACAACGCGGCCAAAGGGGCCGCCGGCCCAGTCCAGCCCGAATGGTTCAAACAGGCGATAACGGTCGTCGCCCTGCGCGATGGCAGACGACAGGAGTTCGCCGGCAACGGTCGTCGTGCCCATACCACTGCCGCCAAAGGCCTGAGCATACCAGACGCCCTCACGCAGCTGGCCGATCTGGGGCATCTTGTGGCGCGCATAACTCATGGTGCCGGTCCAGGCGCTTTCGACCACTGCGTGATCTGCCAGCTGTGGGTAGACCTTCACAAGGTCGCCCAGCATATCACGGGCAAGGCTTGGTGGCGGCGTCGTCGATGCCGTCATGCGTCCACCCCAGACAATCCTGCCGTCAGGCAAAGCACGATAGTAATCCCCTGCCCCACGGGTGTCGGCCAGGCAGATACGCTGACGGATTGCGGTGCCAAGAACATCATCTGCGATGGGCTTGGTCGTCATCACATGGGTTGCCACCGGCAGAACAGCGCCCGAGATATCAGGCAACACGCCCAATCCATAGCCGCCACAAGCAAGCACCACATGCCTGGCACGGATCAGAGCATGGGGCGTCACAATCTGTTTCTGGGGCCCTTCGACTTCAAGGCAGACCAGTGGGGTACCCTCGTGAATGCTGGCACCGGCAGCTTCGGCAGCACGGGCAATGCCCAGGCAGTAGTTGAGCGGGTGAAACTGGAACGACGTCTTGTTGTAAATGCCGTCAAAATAGCAGGGTGAATTGGCAAATTCGTTGGCCACCCGCTCGCGCGGGACAAACTCCAGATCAAGGCCAAACTGCTGTTTCATGCCATCGGAATACCTGCGCATGCCGTCGGGGTCATCGGTCCAGGACGACACCAGTATGCCCGGCGTATTGGGGCCACAAGCAATCGCATGCTGCTCGATCCGCTCTCGGATGACGTCGAGCGCGCTTAGCGTCAGATCACATAGCGCTCGGGTATGGTCCATGCCCACCCGCTCGACGAGCCAATCGGTGTCCTGAGAGTAACCAGGCCCAACAAACCCGCCGTTGCGCCCGGACGCTCCAAATCCGACACGTTCAGCTTCGATCAGGATCGTGGAGATTCCCCGCTCGGCGAGCCCCAGTGCGGTATTGAGCCCCGCCAGGCCACCACCGACGACACAAACCTCGACTTCATGTTCGCCGTTGAGCGGCGGCCGCACCGCGTCATCGCTGCGGGTTGCTGCATAATGACTGTCTGGATACGTCATTTGCGACGGCCCGCGCCGCGCCGGTCCCTTGCGGTCGTGACCTGATCATAGGCCCGCACGTAAAGTCGGAAAGCCTCGCCATAGAGTTTGCCAACCGGACCACCGGTCCAGTTCAGACCAAACGGCGCAAAAAGGTCGATGGTGTCGTCGCCTTGGGCAATCGCTCCGGCCAATGCCTCACCGGCAACAGTCGTTTGTGCCATGCCCTGTCCGCCAAAACCCTGGCCATACCAAAGGCCGGGCCTGAGCTCGCCCACCTGGATCATGCGGTGCATGGGGTAACTCATGATCCCGCTCCACGCTGTCTCGACCTTCACACTAGCCAGCTCGGGATAGACGCGTGTCATGTCGCCATGCATCAGTTGACCCAGGTTGCCGGGCTCGGCCATGCGCGTCGTACCTCGGCCACCCCACAGCACGCGGTTGTCTTCCAGCCGCCGGTAGTAATCCAGGCTGAACCGGTCATCGTGAATGGCGCAATGCGTTTTGATGACTGAGGAAATCAGTGTTTCATCGATGGGTTCGGTCACCATGACGTAGGTCGCAACCCGCTGGAACGCGGCAGCAAGTTCGACCACCAGAGATCTGTCATAGCCACCGGCCGTCACGACAATCTTGTCGGCTTCCACGATCCCCATATCAGTCGTGACCATGCAGCTCCTGCCTTCGGTCATGACGGACCGCGCAGGCGAATGTTCGTGGATCGTGACACCAAGGGATTCAGCGGCGCGCGCCACGCCCAGGCAATAGTTCAGGGGATGGAACCAGAAACTGGAATGGTCGATGGCGCCATCGAAATACATGTCGGAAGCCGCATAGTCCTCGCGCAATTGTTCGCGCGGAATGAAGTCGATGTTTTCGCCAAAGTTCTCGCGTTCGAAATCGACCCATTCCTTCATGGCGTCGGGATTGTCATACCAGGAGGCTGCGACATGGCCATGGGGATTGGGGCCGCAGTCGATACCGTAGCGTTTCATGCGCTCCAGGATCAGCGAAACTGCCTGTTGGCCCAGCCCGATCAGGCGTTTGGTGTGATCCAGTCCGACCTTGCCGATCAGAGTGTCGGTCCCGACAGCATAGGACGCACCCACAAACCCGCCGTTGCGACCTGACGCGCCCCAACCAACACGCTCGCCCTCAAGCAGAACAACATCCGTGACGCCGCGTTCAGCCAGGCCCAAAGCCGTGTTGAGCCCGGCAAGACCGCCGCCGATGACACAGACCTGCGTCTTGATATGGCCATCCAGCATCGGCCTTGGCGCATCGGCGGTGCGGGTACGCGCATAGTGGATATCGAGGTAACCGTCGCTCATGGGCAGGGGTAGGTGTAAATCTTGTGGACCTCTTCGATGCCCGTCAGCACCTCTTCGGAGAGCTCAACTTCGACACTGGCAAGATCAGCCTTGAGTTGTTCCATCGATGACACACCGATGATGTTCGAGGTCAGGAACGGCTGCCGGTTTACAAAGGCCAGCGCCATCGTGCCGGGTTCCAGGCCATGCTTGCGGGCAAGTTCAACATAGGCGCGCGTCGCAGGCTCCGCGTTAGGCGGGCCGAGATATCGCGTGTTGCCGGGATACATGGTCATGCGCGCACCTTCCGGCCTGGCACCGCCCAGATATTTCCCTGAAAGGGCACCGGCAGCCATGGGCGCATAAGCAAACAGGCCGACCTGCTCACGCATGGCGATCTCGGCACAGCCGGACTCAAAGGTTCTGTTGAGCAGGCTGTAAGGATTCTGATTGGTGACCATGCGCGGCAGACCCATGGTTTCGGCCAGATGCAGAAAACGCATCGTGCCCCACGGCGTTTCATTCGAGATGCCGATATGGCGCACCTTGCCTGCTTTCACGAGATCAGCCAGAGCAGAAAGCGTTTCCTCCAAAGGCACGGAATCATCGGTCTCTGGGTGCTCGTAACCCAGTTGACCAAAGGTGTTGGTATCGCGGTCGGGCCAGTGCAGTTGGTAGAGATCGACATAATCGGTCTGCAGACGCTTCAGGCTGGCGTCGATGGCCTGATCGATGTGCTGCTTGTTGAGTTTGGGGTTGCCGCCGCGAATGTAATGCAGGCGTTCATCTGGTCCAGCGACCTTGGTCGCGATGATCGCCTTGTCGCGATTGCCACGCGCCTTCAGCCAGGTGCCCATGACCTCCTCGCTGCGCCCATAGGTCTCCTCGGACGGGGGCACAGCGTACATTTCTGCGGTATCGATGAAATTCACGCCGTGATCGAAGGCATAGTCCATCTGCTCATGGCCTTGCGCTTCGGTGTTGTTGCTACCCCAGTTCATGCTGCCAAGGCAGATCAGACTGACGTCGAGCTCGGTGCGGCCGAGGCGGCGGTACTGCATGGAAACTCCTGATGGATGGCGGTGGTCAGATGCGTTGGCGCATTCTAGCCACAACAGAGCGTGCGCCAAGGGCTGCATTCGTGCTTCTTCGGGTTGTTACCATGGCGTCGCGCCGATAATGTCCGCCCATGAACACAACATCCCCCAAGCCGGCTCTGCGCCTGCACATGAACTGGCGTTGCGATCGCGACGCTGCCTATGGTCCGGCCCAACAGGCCGTGATCGACCACGACAGCCGCACGTTGGCGCATGAAACCATTGCTTCGTGGCCTGGTTACACGCCCACGCCGCTGATCGAGCTGCCGCATCTGGCCAGCAAGCTGGGCATCAAGCGCCTGCGCATGAAGCATGAAAGCAAGCGGTTCAGCCTGAAGAGCTTCAAGGCCCTGGGCGGCGCTTACGGCGTGATGCGTATCCTGCAGCGTGAAACCGGTGCCTCCATTCCCGACATCATGGCCGGCAAGGTCAAAGACGACGTCGCTGGCGTCACCGTGTGCTGTGCCACCGACGGCAACCATGGCCGCGCTGTCGCTTGGGGCGCACAGCTCGCTGGCGCGCGCTGCGTCATCTACCTGCATGCCCATGTCAGCCAGGGGCGCGAGGATGCCATTGCGGCCTATGGCGCAGAAATCGCACGGGTCAGCGGTTCCTATGACGATTCTGTGCGCCAGGCAGCAGAAGACTCCAAGAAAAACGGCTGGATCGTTGTCTCGGACACCTCCTGGCCCGGCTATGAGGAGATTCCGGCCTGGGTGAAACAGGGTTACACAGTCATCATGGGTGAAGCGATGGAGCAGCTTGGTGAGGATCGCCCAAGCCATCTCTTTGCTCAGGCCGGTGTTGGCGGCCTTGCCTGCGCGGCCATCGGTCCAGTCTGGCAGGATTGGGGCGCTGAACGCCCGTTCTGCACGGTCGTGGAGCCCCACGAAGCTGACTGCCTCTATCAGAGTGCCGTGCAAGGTGGCATGGCGCAGGGTTTGGGCTCACTCAATACGGTGATGGCATGCTTATCCGCTGGCGAAGCATCACCGCTTGCCTGGGCGATCCTGGAGGAAGGCGCTGACGCCTTCATCACGATCGACGACCATTTCGCCCGGGATGCCATGTGCACGCTGGCAGACGGCAATGGTAACACCCCGCTCGTGGTCGGAGAGTCAGGATCGGCAGGACTGGCAGGACTGATGGCGGTCGTGGAAGACCCACGCGCCGCACGCGCCATCGGCCTGGGGCCGGATTCTGACGTTCTGCTGATCGCCAGCGAAGGTGCGACTGATCCAGCGATCTATACCGAGATCGTCGGCAAGACACCTGAGGAGGTCGGTGACGCCTGATGCCAGCTGATCTGGACCTTGCCATTCGTGGCGGCACGGTAGTTACAGCCAGTGACACCGTGCGCTGCGATGTCGGCATCCGTAACGGCAGGGTCGTCACGCTTGCAGAGTCCGTCACCGGAGCAGCCAGGGAGATTGAGGCCGATGGCCTGTTTGTCATGCCCGGCGGCATCGACGCCCATTGCCATCTTGCACAGCCTACCTATGGCGGGGTCGCCTGCGCCGACGACTTCGAGACCGGCACACGTTCAGCCCTGGCAGGCGGTACAACCACCGTGCTTTCGTTCGCAACACAAGTGACCGGGGAGCCCCTGCGCGAGACTGTGACAGCCTATCGCGCCAGTGCCCAGGGCAAGGCGATGATCGATTACGGCATCCATCTGATCGTGACCGATGCGTCACCGCAGGTCTTGGGGCAGGACCTGCCTTCACTCATCAGAAATGGCTACACTTCCTTCAAGTTATTTATGACATATGATGGATATCATATTGAAGACAAAGGGATTTTGGACGTTCTTCAAGTGGCGAATGAGGAGGGTGCGCTCGTCATGGTCCATGCGGAAAATCATGACTGCATTGCCTGGCTGAGCCAGAAGCTTCTGGCCCAAGGGGATACCAAGCCACACCATCATGCCGCCTCCCGCCCCATGGTTGTCGAGCGTGAAGCAACCCATCGCGCAATCTCTCTGGCTGAGATTGCAGGCGCCCCCGTCTTCATTGTCCACGTCTCCGGGCGCGAGGCCGTGGAACAGATTGCCTGGGCGCAGAATCGCGGCCTACCGGTCTACGGTGAAACCTGCCCGCAGTATCTGTTCCTTGGTGCCGACGACATGGAGCGCCCGGACTTTGAAGGCGCAAAGTTCATGTGTTCTCCTCCGCCACGCGATCGTGCCAATCCCGATACCCTGTGGCGCGCACTCAAGCATGGCACACTGCAGGTCTTCTCGTCAGATCATTCACCGTCCCGTTTCGAAGGCCCCGATGGCAAAAAGGCCCATGGCACAGAAGCGCCCTTCACCAAGATCGCCAATGGCGTACCGGGCCTGGAAACACGGATGCCCCTGATGTTCTCTGAAGGTGTTTCCAAAGGGCGCATCAGCGCCAACGAGTTTGTCGCCCTGACAGCAACCAATCCGGCGCGTATGTATGGCCTTGGCCCGGCCAAGGGCACCATCGCGGTTGGTTCCGACGCCGACATCGTGCTGTGGGATCCCGACCGCAAGACGACACTTTCCAATGATATGCTCCACCACAATGTCGACTTCACGCCCTATGAGGGCATGGAACTGACTGGTTGGCCGGTAACAACCTTGTCGCGCGGTGATGTCGTGTGGAACGATGGCGAAGTGCTCGCGCAACCCGGCAGGGGCAGGTTTCTAGCCCGCTCGACGCCAGAACCCATTCTGCGTTATCGCCAAACCAATGCCGCAAATGCCGCTTAGGATCATGCAAATGTTCAATCATCACTCCACCAGACGCAGCTTTCTTGGCCTGGGCGTCGCCGGGCTTGCCTTTGTGGCTGTCCCATTCGCCCATGCCGCCAGCGAAGCCACCATCCGTTCCATTCAGGAAGGTCTTGCCGCAATGGGTTTTGACCCCGGCATTGCCGATGGCAAATCAGGCAGCAACACCGAACGTGCCATTGAAGCTTTCCAGAGAGAGTTTGGGTACACCGCCACCGGACAAGCAGACGATGTCCTGCTGGGCCAGATCAACACAGCGCTCAGCGCGGGTGCAGCCTCACCCGAACGCCTCCTGCGTCGTGAAGGACTGCTGCGAGCTTACACACGCGCCGTTCAAGAGGCATTGGTCGATCTGGGCTATGATCCCGGCATCGTTGACGGCGCCGTGGGCCCCATGACGCGCGATGCCATCCGCGCCTTTCAGAACGCAAATGCTCTCGCAGCCCCCGGCGAAGTCTCCAAACCCCTTCTGGAAGCGCTCAACACGGCGCGCGGCATCTGATCATCCATGGCAGACACCGACGAACGCCTGCACGCGACGGCCGCCGCACGTAACGGTGAAGCGATCCTGCAAGTCCTAAAGGCGGTGCATCAACCGGGCTTGCGCATCCTTGAGATCGCCAGTGGCCCTGGCCAGCACGGCGCTCTCTTTGCCCAGGCCATGCCTGACATCATCTGGCAAGCCAGCGATCCCGATCCGCGCATGCGTGCCAGTGAACAGGCCTGGGGCGAAGGCCTGGAAAACATGCCCGCCCCTCTCGATCTCGATGTTCTCAAGCCGCAGTGGTGGAAGGCGGTTGAAAACCCCGTCGACATGATGCTCTGCGTCAACATGATCCACTGCGCACCAAAGACCGCTATCGAGGGTTTACTGGCTGGAGCCGGGCGCTTGCTGGAGCCCGGAAGCGCATTGATGCTTTATGGCCCCTTCACCTTCAACGGCATGCACAGCGTCGACAGCAACAAGAACTTTGACCGCATGTTGCGTCAGCAGAACGCCGAATGGGGCGTCCGCGACCTCAACGACATTGCCGATGCGGGTCAAAAGCATGCCATGGTTTATGAACGGTTCGTCGAAATGCCCTCCAACAACCACATTCTGGTTCTAAGGAGGCAGGGAACATTGCAAGAGACCACGCCTATCTGATAGTCCGGTGACTTGAGGGGGCGCGTCACGCAAAGGAGACCTGTTCGTGAGACAGGGCGGCTGGAGATTTCGAGACGCACAGCGCGAGGCGCAGCAACGGCGCAACCGTCGCATTGCCCGTGTTTTGATCACGGTCGTGGTGATGGCAGGCATTGCCTGGCTTTCATTCGATACCGGACGACGCAACAGCGAGAATCGCATCCTTACTCTGGAAGACCGGGTTGCTGAACTCGAGACCGATGCAGACCGCGCACGAACAGCTGAATCCCAGGCGCGTGACGCCCTGGATGCCGCAACCATCGAAGCGACTAGCTGGCGCGAGCGTTATGAAGCAGAGGTACCCCAAGGCGAAACTGCCGTTTTGTGGCAGCTGCTCACCCGCCGCCTGGCCGAGGGTGTCGAAGCCCAGCGCCTGGCCGAGGTTGTCGAACTGGTTGCCAACGAGCGCCGTTGCGATGCTCAGCTCGTCACCAAACGCATCATCGTCAAAACGCATCTTCACGGCGGAACCGATACGTCAGCCGGTTTTGCCGACAGCCGGCTGACCGTCCAGGGTGAAGGTGGTGCAGCGCGGGATGCCAACAACAATCCCGTTGCCTGGTACGACCCGGCCGAGCCGGTTTCCGTAAGCTTCATCACCATCGGCGGCGAGACCGAGTTGGTCGAAGGGTATCTGCCCATCAATCACGCCGTGGTTCTGGGCGACAGCGAGTACCGCTTTGCCATCACCGAAGGCCCCCGCAATTTCGCGCTCGTCACGGCAGAACGTTGCGATTACCCATAGCGCTATGAAAGGCGACATCAAGACGGTTCTGGAATTCTGGTTCGGCCAACACGGCGATGCCGAATGGGCAACCATGCGTGAAGTCTGGTTCACCAAGAGTGACGATTTTGACCAGCAATGCCGCGATGCCTGCCTGTCGCTCCACGAGCGTGCCGCTGTCGGCAAACTGGAAGAATGGGCAGAAACTTCCGACGGTGCCCTGGCGCTGATCATTCTGCTCGATCAGATGCCCCGTAACATGTTCCGGGGAACGCCGCGCATGTACGCAAGCGACCCCAAGGCCCGCGCCCTGGCCGAACTGATCGACGCACGCGGTTTCAAGCGTGACTACACCGATGTGCAAAGCCTGTTTTCAGATCTGCCGTTCGAACACGCCGAAAACCTGGACGACCAGGTCCGACACGTCGCCTTCGTCGAGAACCACTATAACGGCCCGCAGCGTGAATCGTGTCTGACGGCGGCGCTCCGGCACCACGAGATCGTCGAACGTTTCGGACCGCTTTCCCCATCGCAACGACATACTGGGCCGCGAAACCACGCCCGAGGAAGCAGACTTTCTCAAAGAGCCGATGTCGTCGTTCTGATTTCGCGCTGCTTCCAATCGGAGCAACAAATCCAATCCTGCATTTATTGCGCGGCGTAGCCTTCCAATTTCTCGTGAAGCACTGACGAAATCGAAACCCCTTCGGCTGAAGTCCTCGCACGAGCCGCCAGGCGACGGTCACCGGGAAGACGGGTGCCGGGCTGGTCAAGAATGGCGGCAAACAGGTCTTCGGCGTGTTCGGTAAAACCTTCCGAGAATGCAGACGTATCGAAAGCCAGGAAACACTGGCCAGTACGCGGCGGGCCGCCCTCGTTGCCGCCGAAACTGGAAGCCTGGAAACCGAAATGCGCGCCCGACAGACCCGCGGCCATCAGTTCGATAAGGATGGCCAGATTCGCGCCCTTGCGTCCACCCGTCGGGCGCCATGGTCCCTTTCAGGGCTTCCGCCGCATCCGTGGTCGTGTTGCCGTCGGCATCGAACGCCCAGCCTTCGGGAATCGGCTCGCCCTTCTGGGCATGAACCATGACCTCGCTTTTTGCGATCACGCTGGAGGACTGGTCGATGACCAGAGGCGATCCGCCTGCGCGCGGGCAGGCGATGGCGATGGGATCGGTGCCGAACAGCCCTTTCTTGCCACCCCAGGGCGCAATGGCGGCCGGCCCGTTCACAAAGGCGAGTGCGAGCAAGCCATGATCGGCCAGCCGCTCCACGTGGTAACCCACAACGCCGCAGTTATAGGAGTTGGTGACACTCATGGCGGCAACGCCACATTCGCGTGCCGCCGCAACCAGTTCGGGCAGGCCCAGATCAATCGCTGGATGGGCAAAGCCGCCGAGG
>CALSLK010000024.1 GCA_943787175.1 uncultured Alphaproteobacteria bacterium | reverse complement strand
TGCGTGCCGTTGCCAACACCTGCCGTCACCGTGGCGCACGGCTGACGGAAGGTTCGGCAACCTGTGCCCGCATTGTCTGCCCCTACCACGCCTGGAGCTATCGTCTGGACGGCAGCCTGGCCGGGGCGCCGGCATGGATGCCACGACAGGATTCGATCTGGAGGCCCATGGCCTGACACCGATCAGAATGGCGGTCTGGGCCGGGTTCGTCTTTGTCTGTTACAGCGAGGCCACGCCCGATCTCCAGACCTATTTCGGCGACATGACCCATCGTCTGGGCAGCCACGGGTTCGAGGACTTTGTCTGTGTCCGCAAGCGCACCTACGACGTTGGCGCGAACTGGAAGCTGATCGCCGAAAACGCCATGGAGGCCTATCACACCGGCTCGGTCCATGGCGCGTCCCTGGGTCAGCAGACCGCGCGCGACCTCACGACATCGGGCCACTGGGATTCCATTCAGGTGCTCCAGGAAACCTCGATCGCCGTACTGCCCGGCGAGCAGATCCCCTTTGCCCAGGTCGAAGGTCTTTCCGAAGAAGCCGCGGCCGGGACCTACTTCACGACGCTGCACCCCAACACGCAGTTTGCCTGTGTGCAGGACAGCATGTGGTGGATGAACTACCGCCCCATCGCAGCCAACCGCACCATCGTGCAATCGGGCCAGTGCTTTCCCGCGTTCCAGACCGTGGACCGCGAAGATTTCGAGCAGGGCGCCGCGCCCTACTTCCTGCGCTGGGATACCGGCATCGACGAAGACAACATCGATCTGCGAGGCACAGCAGGCCGGTCTCTCGTCCTCTACTGCACCGGCCCGGGCGCCTTTCGGAGCGCGAGACCCGCGTGCATCAGCCTCAACAACTGGGTTCTCGATCAGGTGCTCGACGAAGACCACGCCGGGCGCCGCATCTGACGTGGCCAGGTCGCGCCTGATCGCAACGCTTGTGGGCGCGTTCGCCATCCTGACCTGGGCGACGGGCGGGCCGGTCTATACCTATGTCAGCGCGGTGCCGCCGCTGCAGCTGATCGCCATGACCTTCATCCAGTTCATCTTGGTCATGGTGGTGATCTGGCGCTGGCGGGGCGTGGCGATCCGCAAGAAGTTCGCCATGCCCGCAAGGTTTGGCTGACCGGCATTCTGGGACCCTGGGGCTACACGGTCTGCTTCTTTGTCTCCTATGACCTGATCCCACCGATCCATGCCGCCCTGTTGCTTTTTTCCTGGCCCATCATGCTTCTGGTCGGCAACGCTGTTCTGCGCGGCCGCAGCATTCGCTGGTGGCACGCCATAGGCGCTGCTGCCGGATTTGCCGGCGCGACCATCCTCGTTATCGGCCGCAGCGAAGGCGGGCTTGGTGAGAGCGGTCCCTTCTATGGCTACATCATCGCCCTTGCCGGAGCATTCGCGTTTGCCGCTTACAGCCTTGGCCGCAGCACGTGGGAAGACATTCCGACCGACGCCGCGGCGCTCTTCTGTTTCGGTGGCGCAGGGCTCTCGGCCATCCTGCATCTGTTGTTCGAAACAACCGTGATGCCCGATGGAACCGCATGGATCGCCATTCTGGTCCTGGGGCTTTTCAACACGGCCGCGGCGTTGTTTGCATGGGATTTTTCCGTCAAACACGGACATGTCCGCGTTCTGGTTTCCCTGAGCTACATGATCCCGCTGTTCACAGCGTTCATCCTGATCGCCATTGGTCAGGGCACGTTCACCACGGCAGTGGCGACAGCCTGCGCCCTCATCGTGGGCGGCGCCTTCATCGGCTCACGTGACCTCTTCATGAAGGAAACCGGAGAATCATGACGCGCCTTGCAGCAACCCTGATCGGGGGCACCGCAGTGGCCATGTGGGCCGCCCTTGCAGCGCTGACAGCAACCAGCGGTGCCGTGCCGCCTTTACAGCTCTCAGCCATGACCTTTGCCATCGCGACCGTAGCCCTGTCTCTGGGGGCACGCCTTGCCGGACGTAATGTCTTTGCACTTGTGCGCCAGCCGCTGCCGGTCTGGGCACTGGGCGTGGGCGGGCTTTTTGGGTATCACGCGCTCTACTTCACGGCCCTGCGCAACGCGCCGGCTGCCGAGGCGAGCCTGATCGCCTTTCTCTGGCCCCTGCTGATCGTCGTGTTCTCAGCTTTGCTGCCGGGCGAGAAGTTGCGCTGGTATCACCTCGCCGGTGGCCTGGCGGGTTTTGCCGGCTCCGCACTTCTGATCACCGGGGGAAGCCTCGGCGGATTCCGTTCTGAATATGCCTTCGGTTACGCCATGGCATTTGCGGGTGCCTTCACCTGGAGTGGTTACTCCGTCCTGTCGCGCCGTTTCGCGGACATACCCAGCGATGTTGTTGCGCTCTTCTGTGGGGCTACCGCCCTTCTTTCCCTGCTGAGCCACCTGGCATTCGAGACCACAGCCTGGCCCCATGGCAGCCAATGGTTTGCGGTCCTGGGGCTTGGCCTGGGGCCGGTCGGCCTTGCCTTCCTGACCTGGGACATCGGCGTGAAGAAGGGAGACATCAAGGCGCTGGGCGCGGCCTCCTATGCCACGCCGCTGTTCTCGACCCTTCTGTTGATCGCCCTGGGCATGACCACGGCGACCGGCCCGATCCTGATTGCCTGCGCCCTGATCATCGGCGGGGCCGTACTGGCTTCCGGCGACTTCTGGTCGCGCAAAAAGACCTAGGCCTGTTCTAATGCGATCCCAGGAATGCCTGCATGTGGAACTCTGCCTGTTCGGGCAGATAAGTCGTGCCTGATCCAACGGGGCAGGCACGTCGCGCCCGGCAACCCAGTTCAAGACAATCTGCACCTTCGCTCTGGCGAAGATGATCCGCGCAGGCAGGCACATCATAACCCTGCGGCCCAAAGGCATGGACCGGACAGGTTGCAAGGCAGGGTTTGTCCGCGCAGCTTTCGCAGGGCGAAGCAGCAGCCGTGCGTTCCGGCAGCCCTTCCACAAGCTCGCGAAACACCAGAACCCCGCGATAGGCGTGCCACAGGCCATGTTCAGGATGGATCAGCATCCCGATTGGAGAAGGAAAGACGGGCTCGGCGCGTTGTGCCCAACGCTGAAAGGGAAACCACGGCGGCCCGTCGAACGGATAAACCACCTGCGCACCAAGCTCTGCTGCAACGGGGTCAAGAACGCGCCGTGTCCAGCGGTTCATGGCATCAGGTTCCTCGCGCCGGGCCCCGGCAAAGACCCGCCACATGGCAGGCCCGGCATTGCCGACCATGACCGCACAAGCCGAGTCTTCAGGCAAGCCGTCTGCAGACAACGGAGCAAAACCACCACGCGCCAGCAGGCCGAAAGGAGCTAGCGCCGCGCGAATCGTTTCGTAATGCACCTGCGCTCAGCCCGGCGGAACCGTTCCAACCATCGACGGGCGCTTCGCGAACGCTTCGTACCAGGCTGCCAGCTTGGGATGATTGTCACGCCAGCCCATGTCACCCAGGCGGAAATCAACATAGCCCAACGCGGCTCCCATGCTGATGGATGAAAGGTCGACCGCATCGCCCACGGTATCAACCTCACCCTCCAGAGCGTCGATGGCACGTTCGATCTTGCCGCGCTGTCGGTTGATGGCATCTGTCCAGATCTTGTCGTCGGGACGTCGGGTTTCCATCACGCTTGCCACGCCGGCTTCCATGATGCCGTCGGCCAGCGCATGACGTCGCAGCACCGTGGTGCGGGCGTCCTGATCGGAAGGAATCATCTGGGGTCCTGAGCCCAGGCCATCGAGATAGCTGACAATGACCAGGCTGTCGTAAAGCGCCGTGCCATCATCCAGCACCAGGGCAGGCACCTTTTCCAGCGGGCTTTCCTTGCGGAGTTCACCATTGGCCATGGTCTCAGGTCCGGTGAGTTCGATCTGATCGGCCAGCCCCCGTTCGTGGGCAGCAATCAGAACCTTGCGGACAAAGGGTGAGGTGGGGCTGTCGTGGAGTTTCATCATCTGGTGTTCTCCTGGGGCTGGCGAACCTGACGGTCCTGCCGAATCACGTGATAGGGTGGAATCAATGTATCAGGATGTTGCCGATCTCAACGCGTTTTATCGCGCACCTCTGGGCCAGGTCGCAAGACGGCTCATGCTGGCGCGTTTTCGCGCGTTGTGGCCCGACGTCACCGGCGCACGGATGATGGGGCTGGGTTATGCAACGCCCTATCTGCGCATTTTTCAGGAGGAGGCCGAGCGTGTGCTGGCCTTTGCCCCGGCAGCACAGGGCGTACTTCGCTGGCCCCAGGACACGGCCTCCCAGGTCTGCCTGACCGATGAATTCGCCCTTCCGCTGGCCGATGAATCCATGGATCGCATCCTCATGATCCATGTTCTTGAGCACACCGAGGCGCGCTCGGCCATGATGCGTGAGGTCTGGCGCGTGATGGCGCCAGGAGGGCGTCTGCTGGTCGCCGTGGCAAACCGGCGCGGTATCTGGTCGCGCGCCGACCACACACCCTTTGGTCACGGTTCACCGTTCAACGACAATCAGATCGACCGTTTGCTGCGTGACAGCATGTTCACGCCGCTGGCAACGGAATTTGCGCTTTATGTGCCGCCCAGCCAACGCGGCCTGGCGTTGTGGTCGGCACCGGCCTGGGAACGTCTGGGTCGCCAATGGGGCCTGCCGCTTCCAGGAGTCGTGCTGGTTGAGGCAACCAAGCAGATGTATGGCGCCATGCCCGCCACGCGGCGCAGAAGTCTGCGCCAGAGGATGCTTATCCCCTCGCCTTCCCGCGCCGCTTCTTCGGCGCCTCAGGTCGGAACAGTTCGAACACCGCCTGCTCGGCAAACAGATTCGACTGACCCTCATAACTCGGCTTGATCAGCGCGACTTCCGTGCCCTTGGAGATGCCATAGGCCCGACCCACGCGAATGCCCAGCATCCGTGTCAGATCCAGAAAATCACGCACCGTGCAGGGGCGTATATTTGCCGTCTCGAACCACGGGGTCGAAAGCGTGCGGGTATGGGGCATGCGTCCACGCGTCACCATGGACATGCGCGCGCGCCAGTGGCCGTAGTTCAGGATCGAAACGATCGCGGTATCGGCAATGCGCAGAAGCTGGCCCAGCACATCGCGGGGATGGTGCACTGCCTGCATCGTATGGCTCAGGATCACATAATCAAAGCTGTCATCGGGATAATCGACCAGATGCCGGTCGGCATCACCCTGCACGACAGGCAGGCCGCGCGCGACACAGGCGTTCACACCGGCCTGGCTGATTTCCATGCCGCGGCCGTCACAACCTTGTTGTTTCACCAGGTATTCCAGCAGTGCGCCATCATCACAGCCGACATCCAGCAGGCGTGATTCCGGCTCGATCATGCTGGCAACCAGCCCCAGATCAGGGCGCAGACCAAAGGCATTTTCACCCAAAATGAATCGGTCGCGGGCTCCGCTCAGCAAACTCATGGCCTAAATCCCCGCTTCGCGCGCGACACTGTCGATGAACCCGCCCGCTGTCGCAAAAAGGTCGGGTTCGTCCAGCAGGAAGGCGTCGTGTCCCTTGTCGCTCTCGATCTCAACAAAGCTGACATTGGCACCCGCACGGTTGAGCGAGCGCACGACTTCCTTGCTTTCGGATGTCGGGAACAGCCAGTCGCTGGTGAAACTCACCAGCAGAAACCGGACCGGCGTATCCTTCCAGGCGTTGGCAAGGTCACCATCGAACTCGGTTTCCAGATCGAAATAATCCATCGCCCGGGTGATGTAGAGATAGGCGTTGGCGTCGAACCGGTTAACGAAGGTCGAACCCTGATGGCGCAGGTAACTCTCGACCTGGAAATCGGCACCAAAGCCATAGGACTTGTTGAACCGGTCCTGCAGGGAGCGCCCGAACTTGCGCCACAGGGCAGGCTCGGAAAGATAGGTGATATGCGCCGCCATACGCGCGACCGACAGGCCCGATTCCGGACGTTTACCTTCCTTGTAGTAGAGCCCGTTGCACCAGTCGGGATCAGCCATGATTGCCTGGCGGCCGACCTCGTGGAACGCAATGTTCTGGGCTGAATGGCGCGCAGCACCGGCAATGCAGACCGCGCTTTCGACACGTTCAGGATGCCGTGCGGCCCATTCAAGGACCTGCATGCCGCCCATGGAGCCACCGACCACACACAGGATCTTCTCGATGCCCAATTCGTCCATCAGCATGACCTGAGCATTGACCATGTCGCGGATCGTGATGACCGGGAAGTTGGTGCCATAGAGCTCATCGGTCTTGGGGTTGACCGCAGCCGGGCCGGTCGTACCCATGCAGCCGCCCAGACAATTGGGGCAGATGACGAAGAACCGGTCAGTATCGATCGGTTTGCCGGGTCCAACCATGGATTCCCACCAGCCGCCCTTTTCCGTGATCGGATGCGTGCCCACAGCATATTGATCACCGGTCAGCGCATGGCAGATCAGCACCACATTCGAGCGATCGTCGTTGAGTGTGCCCCAGGTCTGATAGGCCACGGTGACAGGGCCCAGGGTCGCGCCGGATTCAAGCGTGATGTCGGCGCCATCGCGCAACACCACCCGGTGGCCGGGCAGACTGTCCTGAATCTCGTGAATGGCGGGTCCCGCCTGGGTCATTGTCACCTCGGCCCCTTGGATAACAGGGTATCGGAAGGCTGGTTTGTCAGGTTGGCGGAGCGCTCTTTGGGTAGGGAGCGACGCCCTCTATGTCAATGTTTTCTTTGCTTTTCCTCTGTCCCTTTACTAAACATCGGGTCATCTGGGAAAGCTGGAAACGCCACCGCCGTGTCATCCTCGGAAGACCAACTCGCCCGCCTGCGTCGCGAGATCGACGCGGTCGACGATGCGCTTCATGACCTCATCATGCGCCGCGCCGCGCTGGTGGACGACGTTGCTGTGGCCAAACGCGAGGCCGGAACCCTTTCGACCTATCTGCGCCCGGGCCGGGAAGCGGCCATTCTGCGCCGCCTGTCAGCGCGCAATTCCGGCGTCTTTCCAACCCCTGCCCTGTTGCGCATCTGGCGCGAATTGCTGTGCACCATGCTGCCGGTCCAGGGGCCGTTTTCCATTATCGTGGGTGGCAGCAGCACAGCACTTTGGGACACGGCACGCGATTTCTATGGTTCCGATACCAACATGCGTGGCGTCGCGGACGGCATGCAGGCCACCCAGGCCGTTGCCGATGGCAGCGCGGAACTGGCTGTCGTGGATGCCGGTGACCAGGAACTTCTGACTGCAATGGCACGCGATGACGCGGCAACAACCCACCTTGTCACGCGCCTGCCCTTCATCGCCATGCGGCCGGAAACCGGTAATCGCGCCGATGCGCTTGTCGTTTCGCGCAATGCTCCTGAAGCCAGCGGCGATGACCGCACCGTTCTGGCCTTCGATACTGACCCTCAGGCAGATCTCACTGCCGCCAGCCTTGTCGTTGCCAACTGGCGTCGCTGGCCCGGACTCTGGATTGCTGAGGTAGAAGGTTTTCATGACGGTGGCGCAAGCCGCCGTTTTTCGTGTGGTACCCTTACTGCGAACGTTCTGGGCGCCTATCCCGCCCCTCTTTCACGTTAACCAGCAGAATCAGCCATGACCGCTCCGACACCCCGTCCGGGGATTCTCGACATCAAACCTTATGTGCCCGGCAAATCGGGCACAGAAGACGGTGATGCACGTCCGGTGATCAAGCTTTCATCGAACGAATCAGCATTGGGGCCCAGCCCGCTGGCCATCGCGGCGGCAAAAGAGGCCGTCGACAACATCGTGCGCTACCCCGACGGCGGGGCAACGGCACTGCGCGAGGCCATCGGCAAACGCTGGGATCTTGATCCCGCACGCATCATCTGCAGCAACGGCTCCGATGAAGTGCTGGAGACCATTCCCAAGGTCTATGCCGGCCCGGGCGATGAAGTGCTCTACAGCCAGTACGGTTTTGCCGTGTACCCCATTGCGACCATGGCGGCAGGCGCAACCCCGGTCACCGCACCCGAAAGCGACTACCGCACCGACGTCGACGCCATGCTGGCGGGCGTGACAGAGCGCACCCGCGTCGTGTTCCTGGCCAACCCGAACAACCCCACAGGCAGCTACATTCCAGCCAGCGAGGTCCGTCGTCTGCGTGAAGGCCTGCGTGAAGATATCCTGCTGGTGATCGACGCTGCTTATGCCGAATTCGTTAGCCGCGACGACTTCACCGACGGCGCAGAACTGGTCCATGACAGCAACAACACCGTCATGACCCGGACGTTTTCGAAGATCTATTCGCTGGCAGGCCTGCGCATCGGCTGGCTTTACGGGCCGACAGAGATTGTCGATGCCCTCAACCGTGTGCGCGCGCCGTTCAACGTCAACAGCCTGGCGATTGCCGCTGCCACGGCCGCGATTGCCGATGAAGAACACGTCACGAAGGCGCGCGAGCACAACGACGGATGGCTGCCACGCCTGACCCAGAGCCTGCGCGGCATGGGCCTTATCGTGCATGACAGTGTCGTCAACTTCCTCCTGGTGCGCTTTCCCAGCGGGCCCGAGCAGGCAAAGGCAGCCGAAGCCTTTCTGATCTCGCGACGCATCTTTGTGCGCAACCTGGGTGCCTATGGCATTGCTGA
The DNA here is from genome assembly GCA_943787175.1 of uncultured Alphaproteobacteria bacterium. Taxonomy (GTDB): domain Bacteria; phylum Pseudomonadota; class Alphaproteobacteria; order SP197; family SP197; genus SP197. The sequence goes on along the minus strand of CALSLK010000024.1, from coordinate 60,244 downwards.
CGGCCTGCGCATCAACATCGGTCTCGATCACGAGATGGAAGCACTGACAGACGCGCTTGCCGCGTTCATGGAGCAGGCATGACCGACAAACCCCTCTTCGGGACCGTTGCCTTCATCGGCATTGGCCTGATCGGCTCCTCCCTTGCCCGTGTCATCCGTCGCGATGGTCTGGCCAACCGCATCGTTGCCTGCGCACGCAGTGACGCGACGCTTGAGAAGGCCATGGAACTGGGTCTGGCCGATCATGTCACCAAGGATCTGCAGGAAGCTGCCAGCGGCGCTGATCTCATCGTCCTGTGCACGCCCATCGGTACTTGCGGTGCCATTGCCGAAACGATTGCTCCGGTTCTCAAACCCGGCCAGATCGTGACCGATGTCGGCTCGGTCAAGCAGGCCGTCATTGCGGCCGTGTTGCCCCACATGCCTGAAGGCGTGGCCTTTGTGCCCGGCCACCCGGTTGCCGGCACGGAGAATTCCGGTCCTGAATCAGGCTTTGATACGTTGTTTGAAGGCCGCCGTTTCATCATGACGCCGCCGGACGGCAGCGATGAGGAAGCCGTTGAAAAGGTCGCCGAGCTCTGGCGCCGTGCCGGATCCACCGTCGACCGCATGAGCGCGGAACATCACGACTGGGTGCTTGCGTTGACCTCGCATCTTCCCACGCTGATTGCCTTCAACATTGTCGGCACGGTCGATGATCTTGAAAGCAGCACCAAGCAGGAGGTCATCAAATATTCGGCGTCTGGCTTCCGTGACATGACCCGCCTGGCCGCACAGGACCCCGACATGTGGCGCGATGTGTTCCTGAACAACCGCGAAGCCATGCTGGAGATGCTGCAGCGGTTCAGTGAAGATCTCTCGCGCCTGCAGCGTGCCATTCGTTGGGGCGAAGCTGATGCCCTGGAAGACCTCATCCGCCGCAGCCGCGACATCCGCCGCAACGTCATCGACGCCGGTCAGGCTTAGAACCCCGCGTCAGGCGGCAGCACCGGCGGCAGCGGGATCACCGGGATCGGGCCGACCGACAGCATGCCGTTCTGCATGGAAACATCGACCGCCAGCCTGCGCGTGCCATCGTCATCCGTGCGCGCCATGAAATCGAGTGCCGCGCCTGCCATCTGGGCTTCGCTGCGCCCCAATGTGCCCACGGCCTCCATGGCGTCCATCAGTTCGCGATAACCGACAACCTCGGCACGGAAGGCGCCAATCGGGCGCAGCTCACGATCCAAAGCAAGAGTACCAGTTGCATCGACATCCAGAGGCGGCCAGTCCAGACGCAGCGCGTTGACTTCAACAATGCCGCCTTCCACGCGCCAGCCTTCCAGGCGCGCATGCATGTTGCCATGGCTGGCAAGTTCACCGACCCAGCGGAACGATGTCGAAGCCAGGGGCACGTAACCCTCGAACGGCGGCACCACCTGTCCGGCAAGGCCCAGGCCTTCGATCAGAATGTTCACATCATGCGCGGGTTCGCCCTCGACCACGGCAATATCGATGACCCCATGATCAACCGTGATCGGGCCAGCGTTCTGTTCGTGTGTTGCGACCAGATCCACAAACTCGGCCTGTAGTGCCTGCGCGCGGCCATCGGCCATCGCCACACGCGCCGTGCCCGACGCCATGGTGAGCGCAACCATGCGCAGGCGCGTGCCGTCATCGACCATCAGGGTCTGTTCCGGGGGCAGGTCGAAGGAAAAGCCCGACAGCGTCCAGGGTTTGAACCGTGCGATCAGATACGGTCCCTGCCAGACCGCGTCACCAGCACCACCCTGCCAGGTAAGAATGGGGTCATGGACCGTGACATCAAGCGCAAAGGGAAAGCCTGAAACCTCGGTCTCGCCATGGGTGCCCGACCACGCCTTCCCCGGCGCAGGAGCAGCCCAATAGGCAACCCAGTCGCCTGAGCGCGAAGCCATGACATTCCAGTAGACCGTGTAGGCCACGGCCAACAGGACAACGAGCGAAACAAGGATGATGAGGATACGGCGCATGGCAATCTTATAGCGGCTGGATCATGGCGCGGAAATGGCAGCACTTGAGATTGCCAAGGCGCGCCATCTTGCCTACATCACGCTCCATGATAGCGGTCGGCGATCCCTCACCCATTCTCCACTCCGAATCCAATGGCGACATCTGGATCTTTGGTTACGGCTCCCTGATGTGGCGGCCGGGTTTTGACGTGCTGGAACGTCGCTCCGCCCTGGTCCACGGCTACCATCGCGCCTTTTGCGTCTACAGCCACTGGCATCGCGGTACGCCTGAAAAACCCGGCCTGGTGCTGGGCCTGGACCGTGGCGGCGCCTGCCGCGGCGCGGTTTATCGCGTCGCCGCCGACAGTGCTCGCGAAGCCGTCGATTACCTTGATGCCCGTGAACGCGTCACCGACGTCTACCACCCCCACTGGACCACCGCGCGCACGGACGAGGGCAACGTCACCGCACTGACCTATGTCCCGCGCTACCGAACCCACGTGCAGTACGCCGGCAAACTCCCTGCCGAAAAAGCCGCCGAACTGCTGGCCCACGGCGTGGGCAATTCAGGCCCCAGCTGGGAGTATCTGGAAAACACGGTCGCCCATTTGCTCGAAGAGGGCATCCGCGACAGCCACCTGATGGACCTGCGTGATCGGGTACGCAAGATCAGAGGAAACGCCTGAGGTCAGGCATGGGGAACTTCATCGAGGCTGGAGAACACCCGCCCTCCCCGCGCACGAATTAGCGCGGCTTCCTTATCAGCGCCACTTGAAGTCCCGCCGATGCGCAGGACGGCATCGCAGCGTTCCGCCAGAGCGAGCGACAGTGGCATCATAACGGTCTCGTAGTGATCGTCACCGGCGATCTCGATTATGGGCAGGGCGTTGTTGACGCCGATGACGGGCACGTGGCCCTTCTTCCAGACTTCGAGCGCGGCGGCATTCATGAGCTTGAGGTTTTCAGCCCGCTGCTCCGGTGTTGCCCTGGTCCCGTAAGGACCTGCAACCATGACCCATAGCGCAGTCATGTGTCTGTTGTTTGTGCTCGGGCGATGGTTTCGTGATGGTGCAGGACCTCTGCGATCACGAAGGCCAGGAACTTTTCGGCAAACTCCGGTTCCAGCCCTGCTTCATCAGCCAACGCACGCAGCCGGGCGACCTGGCGCTTCTCACGCTCAGGATCGGCCGGCGGCAAGGTTGTTCTTGCCTTCAGAACGCCGACATCGCGGGTCAGTTTGAAGCGTTCCGCCAGCATGTGAATGATGGCGGCATCCAGGTTGTCGATGCTGGCGCGCAGGCGTGCCAGTTCCGGCGGGGTGTCATCGCCTGCCATGGAACCCCATCACGCGCATTTGGAGAATCCGCAGGAGGTGCACATGTTGCAGCCTTCCTGATGGATCAGGCTGGGCTGGCTGCAGCGCGGACAGGAATCGGGTAGGCGCTGGCCACCGCCTTCACCTGCGGCGCGGGCCAGGACCTCGACATTGTCACCGCTATCGCGATGGATGAACCCGATATCGATCATGTGGGTTTCCAGCACCTCACCGATCGCTGCCAGCAGCGAGGGCACATAACGCCCGTCGACCCATTGGCCGCCACGGGGATCAAACACGGCCTTGAGTTCCTCGACCACGAAGCTGACATCGCCGCCCCGACGGAACACGGCCGAGATCATGCGCGTGAGGCCCACAGTCCAGGCGTAATGGTCCATGTTCTTGGAATTGATGAAGACCTCGAACGGGCGACGGCGCCCATCACGCACCACATCGTTGACCGTGAGGTAGATGGCGTGATCGCTTTCGGGCCAGCGCAGCTTGTAGGTCTGGCCGGGCAGCACTTCGGGCCGGTCGAGCGGTCGCGTCATGTAGACCACGCCGCCGGTGGCATAGGCATCATCGGGCGTGGTCGCCGCAGGCACGTCCAGCGCAAGCTGAGGCTCAGCGGTTTCCTTGGGCTTGACCTCCAGAACCGCGCCGGTGACATCGTTGGGCCGATAGGTCGTGCAACCCTTGCAGCCGGTTTCATAGGCCATCAGGTAGATGTCCTTGAAGCCGTCAAAGGCAATGTCTTCGGGCACGTTGATGGTCTTGGAGATCGAACTGTCGATGTATTTCTGCACCGCAGCCTGCATCTTCACGTGATCAACCGGCTTCAGCGTCTGGGCATCAACGAAATAATCAGGCAGCGGCGCATCCTCGCCCTTCATGCGGCGATAAAGGCGCACGGCATAATCAGCCACTTCCTCGCTGCGGCGGCTGCCGTCGGGCATCAGCACGTTGCGGGTGTAGGAAAAGGCAAAGACCGGCTCCAGCCCCGACGAGACATTGTCGGCAAAGAGCGAAATGGTGCCCGTGGGCGCAATGGAGGTTACCAACGCATTGCGGATGCCGTGTTCGGCAATCGCTGCGCGCACGTCCTCATCCAATTCCATGACCGATTCACCGGCCAGATAGGCATCGCGATCAAACAGCGGGAACGGGCCCTTCTCTTTCGCCAACGCGGCCGAGGCCAGATAGGCCTGACGCTGCAGGCGCTTCATCCAGGTTTCGGTGATTTCCAGACCACGCGGGCTGCCGTAACGCGCCTGCATCATGATCAGCGCGTCAGCCAGACCCGTGACACCCAGACCGATGCGACGCTTTGCCTTGGCTTCGATGCGCTGTTCCTCGAGCGGGAAGCGCGAGGCATCAACCACGTTGTCCATCATGCGCACGGCCGAAGCCACGGTGCGGTCAAACGCTTCAATATCGAGCGCGGCATCATCGGTGAACGGGTCGGTGATGAAACGCGACAGATTGACCGAACCCAGCAGGCACGCGCCATAGGGCGGCAGCGGCTGTTCGCCACAGGGGTTGGTTGCGCTGATCGTCTCGCAATAGTTCAGGTTGTTACGCTGGTTGATGCGGTCGATGAAAATGACGCCGGGCTCGGCATAGGCATAGGTCGCGCGCATGATCGAATCCCAGAGCTCTCGCGCGCTGACGGTCCGGTAGACCATGCCGTTGAACTTCAGTTCCCAGGCGTCATCGTTCTTCACCGCGGCCATGAACGCATCGCTCACCAGGACCGACAGGTTGAACATGCGCAGCCGGCCGGCTTCCTGCTTTGCTTCGATGAAGGCCTCGATATCGGGATGGTCACAGCGCATGGTCGCCATCATGGCGCCGCGCCGATGGCCGGCACTCATGATCGTGCGGCACATGGCGTCCCACACATCCATGAAGGTCAGCGGGCCCGAAGCATCCGCGCCGACACCCTTCACCCGCGCACCCTTGGGGCGCAGCGTGGAGAAGTCATAACCGATGCCGCCACCGGCCTGCATGGTCAGCGCAGCTTCCTTCAGGTGATCGAAGATGCCGCCCATATCATCAGGCACCGTGCCCATGACAAAGCAGTTGAACAACGTCACGTTCCGTTCGGTCCCGGCACCAGCCAGAATGCGGCCCGCAGGCAGGAATTTGTATCCCGACATGGCCTCGAAAAACGCGTCTTCCTGTTCACCGCGCACATCTTCAGCCTCGACCGAGGCCAATGCGGAAGCAACGCGGCGCCAGCTTCCAGCGACATCATCATCAACCGGAGAGCCGTCCGGTGCCTTCAGGCGGTACTTCATGTCCCAGATTTGCAGCGCAATGGGTGATGGCGCGTCGTTCATGACGGTCTCTATCGATTCGTGATCAGGAAACGTTGATCATAACGCAATTGGGCATACCCGGAAAGCAGATGTTCTTTTTCCGTTCGCACGCTATATTTACCGGTGCTGCCCGTAATCCCCGTTATTCAACGCTGTTGGTTTCACCAATCAGTCGGTTGGTGCCGGATTCGATGCGATCCGACAACGCTTCCATGAACGCTTTACGCGCCATACCCGGTGCAATCGGCTCGAGAAACGCGATCACCGCCTTGCCCGGTCGTTTGGTCAGCCTTTTGCGCGGCCAGAAGAGTCCGGTGTTGAGGGCAACCGGCACCACGGGAATATCCAGGGCGCCATAAAGCGCTGCGACACCGGGGTGATAACGCACACTTTCACCAGGCTTCGTGCGCGTACCTTCCGGGAAAATCACGATATGGCGGCCTACAGCGACGGCTTCCTGCGCCTGGCGCACCATGTCCTTCAAGGCTGAGGAGCCTCCTGCCCGGTCCACGGCAACAACACCCAGAGAGCGCACATACCAGCCGGCCACCGGCACACGCACGATTTCACGCTTGAGCACAAAACATGCATTGGGGAGCAGTGCCGTCAGGGCATAGGTCTCCAGGGCTGATTGATGTTTGGCCGCGATCAGCACCGGGGTCTCAGGCAGGCTTTGCAGCCAGCGCATCTCCAGATCCAGGCCCACGATCTGGCGCAGCAAGGCAATCTGACAGCCTGCAATCCACCGCGTGACACGCGCGGCGGCCGAGGGAGCGAGCACCAGAAGCGGCAGGCACAGGAAACCTGCAACCAGCATCACCGCCAGAGAGACCAGCAGAAACGCCAACGAACGCACGGTATTCATGGCGTGTTCATGCTGGTGGCCAGACCAGGCTGACCAGATACTTCGTGTACTCGTCAGCCAGCAGCACCAGCGTGCGGGGATGGCGCCACCATGCATCAACCCGGACGGTATCGGGGAAGACCGGATGGGGGATGATCTCGATATCGGGCATGATCCGCCGGAACAGGTTCAGGCTGCGCGGCATGTGATAATTGGCCGTCACCAGACGCAGGGATGCGCGGTTGTCCGCGGCCATCCAGATCGCGGTCTCACGCGCATTGCCGATCGTGTGGTCGGCGTCATGGCCAAGGTCGATACAGCAGGCCAGCGTGGTCGGTGCCTGGGTATTGAGGTCAAGGATGGTCGCGACATCAACCCCGGAATAGACGCCCGAAACGAACAGGCGGTCGCCCAGGCCCTCCTCCAGGAGCGCCAGGCCCACCGGCAGGCGCTCGCTGCCACCGGTCAGTACAACGATGGCATCGGTATGGGTTGTGGTGTCCCCGGCCTCGCCGGGAATATTCGCAACAAACCAGACAAACCCGCCGGTCCAGGCCAGCACCAGAAAGCCCAGAAACGCGGCAAAACGGCGGGTACGGCCTTTCCGGTTCTTTCTCACGGCATCCTCGCCAGGGTCGCCATCACGGTGATACGTGCGGTCAACAGGGCGATCAGTGCTGCAGCCAGCGGCAGCAGAGCCAGAAGAATCCAGGCACCTGCATCAAAACTGACAGCAGGCAGCAGGGGGGCCTCAAGCCTGGCCGCAAGAGAGCGCACAACCATCAGGCACATGCCGGCCAGCAACAGGCCTGGAATACCGCCGATCAGGGCAAGGCGCAGCGCCTGATTCTGGAACTGCCGCGCGACATAACTGTCGCGCGCGCCAACCTGATGCAGCACGCTGATCGTACCGTGATGCACGGACAAACCCGTGCGGGTCATGAAGATGACGGTGGCAATCGATGCCAACCCGATCAGGAACAACACGAACCCCGCAATCGCCTGCAGCGCACCGGCCGTTGCCCGCACCGGTTCCAGCCACCGTTTGCCGTCATCAACGCGAATACCGGGAACATCACCGGAAAGCTGGCGTTCTGCCGCCTCCGGGTCAAGCGCGCCCGGCGTCGTGACCTCGACATCAATCAGCACCGGAAGCGGCAGGGTCGAAAGGTCGAGGTCCTCACCCACCCACGGCGCCAGAAGGGCCGAAATATGGTCGTCTGTAACCCGTGCCGCCGAAACGACTCCGGGCAGAGCCGCCAGCTTTTCCAGCGCAATCTCGACGCCACCGGCCTGGGCTGCACCAGCCGGAACCTCAACCGTCAACTGAACGCTGTGGCTCAACTGCCAACGATCGATCGCGCTGCCCAGGACCAGTGCCACCGCCAGCACCAGGGCAGAAAGAAACACCATGGTGCCGATGATCCACGGCACAAAACGCGCCGAGGGATCGGAAGAAAGCGGCACATCGCCAGAGCGTCTGAAACCCAGCATGTTTTAGCCGTCCAAGCCCAATTGGCCCTGATCCAGGCGCAGTACCGGGTGGGGGAACTGCACAGGCAGGTTCGTGTCATGGGTCGCGATCAGCAGGGTGGTGCCCTGCCGGTTCAGTTCTTCAAACAGGCGCATCAGACGATGGGCCATCGCCTGATCCAGGTTGCCGGTCGGCTCGTCGGCCAACAACAGATCAGGCTGGCCGATAACGGCGCGTGCCACGGCAACACGCTGCTTCTCACCACCCGACATGAACGGAGGCTGCACATCGACCTTGTCGCCCAACCCGACCCATTCCAGCAATTCCATCACATGCTCGCGAATCTGTGCCGACCCACGCCAGCGACGCGTAGCGGCAACGCCACGTTGTCGAAGGTCGTGAGGTGATCGAGCAGATGGTAGTCCTGAAACACGACACCAATGCGGCGGCGCAGTTCGGGCAGGGTTGCGCGTGGCGCGCTGGCAATGTCACTGTCAAACATGGTGACCAGCCCGCGCGTGGGCCTGCGCGCGAGATAAAGCAGGCTTAGCAGGGAGGATTTACCTGCTCCACTGGGCCCTACCAGAAAATGATAAGACCCGGGATCGAGTGAAAGATCGACGTCATGGAGGACCTCGGGTCCACTGCCATACCGAAGACCGACGTTTTCAAAGCGAACCACGGTTGTAAACCTCGTGCCAATTCCCGGTTTGATACAGAACAGCCTTACTTGCCAGCCGCGCTGCCCCCGCCTATAGAACATAGCAGCAAGGGCGCACGACGCCACGTGAAGGCGCATGATTCTCACCTGTCCATCCTGTGGAACAAAGTTCCGCATACCAGACGATGCACTCGGTGACACAGGCCGCAAATTGCGCTGTGCCGCGTGCAAACACGTCTGGTTTGAAGCATCCGCCAAGCCGGAACCCTTCCAGGCGCCGGTGGCCGAAGAAGCTTCGTCCCCGCCCAGCGAGCCCGAAAGTACAGCACCGCAGCCGGAATCGCCCAGTTCCCAGGATCAAACAGATTCCGCGGCAACAGCCGATGCGGTAACTGAAACGCCGTGTGTTCCTGAAACACAGAACGTTCAGGAAGAAGCCGTCGAATCCGACCCTGAGCCGGAACTGCCTGCTGAAACGCCCGCACCTGTTGCGGCTGTGACGGATGGCCTGGATTCCGGTGCTGACCTGCCCTCGGGCACCCAGGACGCAGCACCTCCGGTCGACGCTCAAACCAGTGCGGTATATGCGCCGCAGGATACGAACGTCCTGACACCCCATCGGGAACCAGAGCCTGAGCCCCCCGGCGACAACGACAACATCGGACTTGCTTCCGACACCATCAAACCAAAGCCTCGGGATGGAGAAGCCCGGACGGAGCCGACCTTTGACATTTCACGGGTCGTGGCACCGGATTCCGCGCCTGAAGAAAAGCCCAGGAAAAAACGCGGCGGCGGCGCAAAGGCCTTCCTGCTGTTTCTGCTGCTGGTCGTTGCCGTCGGTTTCGGTCTTTTTGAGTTCCGCAACCAGATCATGCGTAACATCCCGGCAACGATCGACTACTACGAGATGGCCGACCTGGTCGGCCCTCCGAACTCCGTCAACCTTGAATACAGGGACGCAGCCTTCAGTGTCGACGTGCAGGGCGACCATTCGCTGCTGATTGTCAGTGGCCGCATCGTCAACACCGGCAACAAGTTCCAGCGCCTTCCCGCGTTGCGCGCCGAGATTCTCGATATCAGCGGCGCTGTCGTTCTGCACTGGAGCTTCGAAGCAGCCGCTGCCGGTTTGGGCCCTGATGATCAGACGACCTACCGGGCGACCTATCCTGATCCGTCGCGGGGTGACGATCTGTTCGAAATCTTCATGACGTTCGAGGACGTTCGCTGACGCACCTGTCTGGTCAGGTCTCAAGCAGATCAAGCTGCATGATCACGCTATCGAGCCAACGGCCGTGCTTGAAACCCACATCAGTCAGGGTGCCGACGTTGCGGAATCCGAACGTCTCATGCAGCCGGATCGATGCCGTGTTGGCGGAGTCACCGATGATCGCGATCATCTGACGCCGGCCGGCAGCGCGACAGCGCACAATCAGTTCGGCCATCAGGGCCTTGCCTGCACCCAGACCATGATGGTCGGCGTGAACGTAGACCGAGTTCTCGACACTGTTCCGGTAGGCCGGGCGCGTGCGATAGGGGCCGGCATAGGCATAACCGATCACCAGCCCTTCCCGCTCGGCCACCAGATAGGGAAGGTCAGCCGATACCAGACCGGCATGGCGGCGGGTCATTTCTGTTTCGCCCGGTGGGTCAGTCTCGAACGAGGCCACCCCGTGCACGACATGATGACGGTAAATCGCCGTGATTGCCGCGATATCGGCTGCGGCAGCATCCCTGACAATCAACATCGTCGCCACGTCCAGACTCAGAAGCGGCGGAGCAGACGCTGGAGATATTCTTGCTCCTCAAGCGGGCGATATTGTTCGCCGGCGCGCTTGTAGAGTTCATCCAGGATCTCGCGGGCCTTGATGATTGCACCACGGTCGGGCAGCGTGAAATCGGACGTGTCCTCCTGGCCGCTGCCACCCATGTGACGGCCCATGGGGTCGCGCGGCGCGGCAAAGAAGTTGCGCCCGTCTCCGGTGGCATCCTCACCGGCCTGCTCCATCATCTCTTCCATCAGCGAATCCGCGCCCGAGCGCAGATGCTCAAGAGCTTCGGTCTGATGATCGACGGCCTGGCTCGGTCGGTCTGCCTCAAGCTGGCGCACAGAGCGTTCCATAGAGCGGTCAGCGCGGGAGAATTCGCGCGGCGCGCCATAACCAAATTCATCAAGGCGGCCCATCAGATCCTGCAGCACCGCCTGCATCTGTCCTTGCCTGCCTGCCTCGCCCTGGGTGCTGAAGTCTTCGGGCTCATCTTCGCGCAGCATGCGGAAGGTTTCGTCGAGCAGTTCCTGCTGGTCTGACATCAGCTGGCGCAGGGTATGAATGACCTCGGCAACCTCTGCCGACATGTTGCCGGTGAGGTCCGACAGGTTGCCGACGGAAATGTTCTCGATGATCTCCTGCAGACGGGTCAACAGGGTCTGGGCCTGATCGGGCGATCCTGAACGCAAGAGATCACGGATCTGGTCGACCAGATCGGTCAACTCGCGGCTGCCCACGGCCTTGAGTGCGTCGGTCGGGTCGAAGAGATCTCCGGGATCGGTGCGCAAGCGGTTGGAAAGCGCACGCATGTAGTCTTCCATGGCCAGGCGCAGTTCATCGAGCAGCTGTTCGATCTCTTCTTCACTGGCACCTTCGGTCAGGGCATTGAGCAACTCTTCCTGGAGTTCGCGCACACGCCGTTCTGCAAAGGCCAATGGACCTTCCTCGACAGCCAGCGCGGTATCCCACATGAGTTCAATGACAGAGGCCCGCGCCTCTTCAGGTTCCAGGGCGTAATCAAGCCGGTTCGCCCCGGTCACCAGCGCCAGATGGACGCCAAGATCATCCAGATAGGCCACGGGGTCGTTAGCCAGACCTTCCAGCATTTCCTTGGTCAGCTTGGCCATCGCCGGGTTAAGGACCAGCCTCTTGCGCTGGTCGCTGATGGACCGTGCCAGCGGATTGAGGAAATACCGTTCGGGCATATCGAAGACGATTTCTTCGGTGGTCGTCGTCTGTCCCACAACATCGGTAACGGTGAGTTGCAGGCTGAGCTCCATGCCGGCCCAGGGATGCGCCGTAAAGTCATAGAAGGCCGGCCCCTCGACATCTTTCACGCCGACCTGCGAGATCGGGATCGAGATCGTCAGAACCTCTTCGTTTTCAATATCCACGCGTTTGATCACGCCCTGAATGCTGGTCAGGCCATAATCATCAGCCGCAAGGACGTCGAGGCGCAGACTGGTGCGCAAAGTTTCGGAAGGTGGCTCGGAGAGGGCAATTTCAGGGGGTGCATCCGCGATGACGTTGATGGGCCAGGCCGAAATCTCCTGGCCTGATTGCGTCACCGCAAAACGGCTTCCTTCTTCAAAGACATGCACGATTTGATAGCTGCCGAGCCCGGCAGCCTCGAACGTGACGTTCTGGTCATCGATGACCAGCACTGGGCACATCGTCCCCACCCCTGATCTGGGCAACAAGCTCGCTTCCTGCCGGGATCGCGACCGGCTCACCGTCAGCCGTTCGTTCCAGCGCGTCGAGCCAGAGCGGCGGCACGCCGGTATAGGCAGGCGGCGTAATCCACAGAGTCAGCTCGCCAACATCTGCGGCAGCCAGGGTACGCGAGAAATCAGGATGAAGAATCGAGGCTATGTTGGCACGCGCATGGCCCCAGCCCGCCATGACACCAATGGCCAGGACCATGATGGCCAGAGAGCGCAGCGCCAGACGATCATGGGATGAGACACTCGAAAGCGGACGCCCTACCTTCACGGCACGAATGCGCTCTGCCATGCGTTTGCGATGCGCTTCAAACAACGCGCGGCTCTGGGGATCATGAGGATCACCGGCAAAGCTGTCTTCGACGGCCAGCAGCGGGCGATGGTCGAACCCGCTCTTGCGCTCAAGACGGCGCAGAGCAGCTTCCTCGTCCGGCCAGGTGATGCCACGCAGGTCACGCCACAGCACCACCGGAATGGCGATGACGAACGCCAGGGCAAGCACGATATGGATTTCACCGGGAAGCCAGGTCCACACACCCATCAGGGTCAGGCCCAGAAGAACGCCCAGCAGCACCATGCCGCGCCAGATCCGGGTCAGCAGGTCTTCCCACCAGATCGCGCCACGCGCCAGACCCATGCGGCGCGATATCGCAGCCGGGCGGCGGGACGGGTTGGAAAAGGTCTCTGCCATCACAAAGGTTCCCTGGGACCCGGCGCCGTGAAACGTCGGGACTTCTATGCAGCGCTGGCCTTGGTCTCCAGGTCAGGAATACTGTCCAGAGCCATCGCTTCATCATGGCTGGGGCGGCGGCGAACAATGGCGAAATCATCACCACGCACCATGACCTCCGGCACCAGAAGCCTGCCATTGTAACCAGACGCCATGACGGCGCCATAGGCTCCTGCGTGACCAATGGTAACAAGATCGCCAGCAGAAAGGTCCGGCAACGGGGCATCCACGGCAAGAATATCGCCTGATTCGCAGACGGGGCCGGCCACTGTTGTGGGATGGCGCGGCACATCAGCCATTTCCCGGACCGGCCAGACCGGATGATGCGCGTCATAAAGGGTCGGGCGGATCAGGTCGTTCATGGCCGCATCAACAATGGCAAAGCGGCGTTCTCCGGCCTGCTTGATGGCGTTGACTTCCGTCACCAGAACGCCTGCACCGGCCACAAGCCAGCGGCCGGGCTCGATCATCAGGTGCGCACCGGTTCGTTTGGCGAGCGACTGGAGCAGTTCACCATAATGGGCCAGTGGCAGTTCCTGTTCCTCGTCGTGATAGGCCACACCCAGTCCGCCGCCAAGATCGAGACGCGGCACGGAAAGGCCCAGCGCCTTCACGTCATCGGCGATCTCGGCAATACGGTCAAAGGCAGCTTCAAAGGCAGCAACCTTCTGGATCTGCGAGCCGATATGCATGGCCAGTCCGACCGGCTCGACATAGGCGTGTTCGCTTGCACCCTGATAAAGCGCGATGGCGTGATCGGCTTCGATACCGAACTTGTCGGTCTTGCGCCCGGTCGAAATCTTGTCGTGGCCGCCGGCAGAAACATCTGGATTGATCCGCAGGGCAATGCGCACGGTTGTGCGGGCCTGGTCCGCCAGTTCCAGAATGCGGTCGAATTCGGTTTCGCTTTCGACATTGATCTGGTGAATGCCCTGCTCGATGGCAAAGCTCAGTTCGCCAACCGACTTGCCGACACCAGAAAACAGGATGCGGTCGGCTGGAACACCTGCTGCCAGCGCGCGGCGCAGTTCACCTTCCGAAACGACATCAGCGCCTGCACCCAGACGCCCAAGCAGGGCGATCACGGCAAGATTGCTGTTGGCCTTCACGGCAAAGGCAATGCCTGTTCCGCTGGGTGCGGTGATCTCGGCAAGGCGGAGGTAACGTTCCTCAAGCGCGGTTGCGCTGTAACAATAGAACGGCGTGCCGACCTCGCGCGCCAGCGTGGCAAGATCGACATCATCGGCATGAAGCAGGCCGTCACGGTAGGAAAAAGCGTTCAATAGTCGCGCCCTTCTTCAGCTTCTTCGTCTTCCTCACTGGGAGATCTGAGCGGGCCCTTGCGGCCGCAGGCTGCCAGGAGTGCGGCCAGGGGGGCCAGAATCACAAATCGCCGTGTCATGTCAGAAACCTCGCGCGTGCCTGTTTGACGGCCTGGGCGACGCGGTCAGGTGCCGTGCCGCCAAAGCTGGTCCGGCTGGAAACCGAGGCTTCCACCGTCAGGACATCATACACCGATGCGTCAATTCTGGGATCAACCGCCTGCATGGTCTCGAGCGACAGATCGGCCAGGTCACATCCGGCATCTTCGGCTGCTTTCACCAGACTTCCGGTCACATGATGCGCCTCGCGGAAGGGCAAGCCCTTTGCGCGCACCAGCCAGTCAGCCAAATCAGTCGCGGTCAGGAAACCCTGTGACGTCATCGCACGCATCTTGTCCTTGTCGACCGTCAGGCCGGCAATCATCGCCGTGGTCGCAGGAATGGTAAGCATCAGGGTCTCGGCAGCATCAAACACCGGTTCCTTGTCTTCCTGCATGTCCTTGCCATAGGTCATGGGAAGGCCTTTGAGCATGGTGAGCAGGGAAACCAGAGAGCCCACGACACGACCGGCCTTGCCGCGCACCAGTTCGGCGGCATCGGCATTGCGCTTCTGGGGCATGATCGAAGAGCCCGTCGTCAGGCCATCGGGCAGACGCACCAGGCCATAGGCAGGGCTGGTCCACAGCACCAGTTCTTCGGCCAGGCGCGAAAGGTGGACGCCGATAATTGCACCGGCAGCCAGGAACTCCAGGCAGAAATCCCGGTCCGAGACCGAATCCATCGAATTGGCCGTGGGCCGATCGAAGCCCAGGGCCCCGGCCGTCATGTCCCGGTCAATCGGGAACGACGTTCCAGCAAGCGCTGCCGCGCCCAGCGGTGATTCGTTGAGGCGCAGGCGCGCATCGGCCAGACGCCCGCAATCACGACCGAACATCTCGACATAGGCCAGCAGATGGTGGCCGAACGTGACGGGCTGTGCGGGTTGGAGATGGGTGAAACCGGGCATCACCGTAGCGGCATGGGCCTGGGCCTGATCCAGCAGGGCAACAAGCAGATCCTGTAAACCAGCGGCCACAGCATCCTGGGTATCGCGCAGCCATAACCGCATATCGGTCGCGACCTGGTCGTTGCGTGAACGTCCGGTATGAAGACGCCCGGCCGGCTCCCCGATCAGGTCTTTCAGGCGCGCCTCGACATTCATGTGCACGTCTTCAAGTGCCGGATCGAACCTGAACTCTCCGGCGGCGACCTCTTGGGCGATACGCGCCAGGCCATCCTGGATTGCGGCGTTGTCCGCATCGGTAATGATGCCCTGTGCCGCCAGCATGTCGGCATGGGCGCGTGAGCCCGCGATATCATGCAGGGCCAGGCGATGATCGAAGCTCACCGAAGCGTTGATGCGCTCCATGATTTCGCTGGGTCCTTCGGCAAACCGGCCGCCCCACAGGGGGTTGGCTGCCGCGCCCTTGGTCTCGTCGTTTCTGGTCATGGCGCGGCCATAGAGCAAGATCGCGCCCGATGGAAGCCCAAGACAAACGCTCGGGACCACGAAAGAGCATATCAAGCTTGCGTTGAATCGCTTGCGATCCGGCGCAAGCTTATGAAGATGCTCTAACTTTTAGATCTAGAACGGATTCACAAGACAGCGTGGAACCACGAAATGGTTCCACGCTGTCTTGATCCGTTCTATGGAGGAATCCTCTCACCTCAGACAGGCAGTTTCCGTGACATCGCCAGCGCCATCACCCGCAGTTCCCGGGCTCATTTTCGTGATCGCGCGTATCTTCGTGCCCTTCGCGCTGGGTTACTTCCTGTCCTATATGTTCCGCACCGTGAATGCCGTTCTGGGGCCGGTTCTGGGGTTGGAACTGGGGCTGGATGCTGCGGCCATCGGTCTGCTGACCGGCGCTTACTTCTTTGCCTTTGCAGCCGTTCAGGTTCCCCTTGGCATGGCGCTGGACCGGTTCGGCCCCCGGCGCACACAAACCGTGCTTCTGGTCGTGGCGGGCCTTGGCGCGTTCCTCTTTGCCTTTGGCAGCGGCACCCTGTCGCTTGCCATCGCGCGGGCTATCATCGGAGCGGGTGTCTCGGGCTGCCTGCTGGCTTCTTTCAAGATCTTTGCGCTGTGGTTTCCCAAGGGAAAGCTGCCGCTGGTCAACGGCCTGCTTCTGGCCTGCGGTGGCGCGGGTGTCATGGCTTCTTCCTCACCGGTCCAGGCGGCGGTTGAAGCAATCGGCTGGCGCGACATGTTCCACGTCATCGCGGCCGCAACCATGGCTGTTGCCGTCATCATCTTCCTGGTCGTGCCCAAACGCCGCGCAGAGGGTGAGCCCAAGACCCTGGCCGATCAGCTCCATGGCCTTGGCATCATCTTCCGCTCGCGCGCCTTCTGGTCGGTCGCCCCGCTGGTCATGACCGCGCAGGCTGCCTGGATGTCGACCCAGGCTCTCTGGTTCGGACCATGGCTGCGTGACATGGGCGGGCTCGACCCAGATGCCGCCGCCGGTGCCCTCTTCATCGGGGGAATCGGCATGGTCGCTGGTTATGCCTTCCTGGGCTGGCTGGCAGAGCGTCTGGGACGCATCGGCATCAGCGTCAATATCGTGGCCGGTGTTGCAACGGGCCTGTTCATCAGCGTGCAGGTCCTCATCGCGTTCGTGGTTCCCCTACCCCCCTGGGTGATGACCACGGCCTTTGCTTTCACCGGTGGCGCGGCCACGCTCTTCTATGCCGGGCTCACCCAGAAGTTTCCAATTGCCATGGCCGGGCGGGTCAACACATCACTGGCGCTGTTCACCTTTTCCCTGGCGGGCCTGCTGCAACTGGCCATGGGCGCGGTGCTCGATTTCTTCCCGCACGAAGGCGGCGGTTACACCGCAACGGGTTATCTCATCGGTTTCGGCGGCTGGGTGCTTGTGCAGATCGCCTGCTTCATCTGGTTCCTGATCCGAAATGAGCGTTCAACGCTCCAAACGTGAGCCCACGCCCTGCTCAAGCGCCTTGGTGTAAACTAGGGTCGCCAATGCCAGATCGCCCAGAGCCAGACCACGGAAGGCAAAGGCCAGACGTTCATCGGCATTGTTGCGACCTTTCAGCCTGCCGGTCGCCAGGTCCTTCAGATCACCCGCAATCATGGATGGTGCCATCATGGGATCGGATGTCATGGCACGTTCCTGCTCGGCATCGTCGATCACCATGCGATCCAGTCCGCCAAGACCTGCCTTCTTCCAGGGTTTGGTGAGATCAACCATGGAAACAAAGGCGCCGGGCGAGAGACTATCAGGGTCCAGAAACGGTTCCTTGATGCCGGTATGGGGCACCGATGACACCACAAGGTCGGCGCCTGCAAACGCGGCGTCGGAGTCATCATAGGCCTGCGCCCTGAAACCCATGTCGCGTGCCATGGCCAGCAGCCGGTCACGATTGGCTGCCCCGCGTCCAACCGCGCGCACTTCCTCTAGCCGGAAGATCTGGGCAAACGATTCAAGATGACAACGCGCCTGAAGGCCACAGGCAACAAAGCAGATGATTTTGGAATCCTTGCGCCCCATGTGATGGGCGGCGGTTGCCGAAAGCCCGGCCGTGCGCACGCCCGTGATCCAGTCACCGTCCATGATGCATTTGGGCGCACCGGTGGCACCATCGAACACCGTGATCAGGGCACCAATCGCTTCGATCCCTGTGCCTGCATTGGCCGGGTTCATACCCAACGATTTCACCGCCATCAGCGGCGGCTCGTTCGAGGCCGCCAGCATCGACATGAACAGCCTGCCGTCACCGGGCAGGATCTGCGCCTTGGGCGTGTTCCAGGCACTGCCCGCATCGACCTGGCGCAACAGCCCTTCGATGGTGGTGATGATATCCATCGTCGTGATGCCAAGGCCACAGACATCTTCGCGGCGCAGGTAAAGCAGGCTTTCGTCAGGCATGGTGTCAGTCCCATCATTGGTTGGGGTGATCATCGTGAAAACCTGTCGTTCTGTCACCCTGTCCTTGATGTGCGGGCGGAAACGCGAGGTCGACGTCCTGGTCGTCAGGTTCCCCGCAGCTGGAGCAGCTGTGGAAACAACTGGGTGAAAACCCCTCGGTGCCGGTTGTCGCTGCTGTCCCCTGAGCCTGTTCTTCAGAAGTTCAGGAAAAACTGGATCACAAAGGCGTTCGTGAGGTCCACGAAAAACGCACCAACCAACGGCAGAATGATGAAGGCTTGCGGGGCCGGTCCGTGGGACTTGGTCACGGCTGTCATGTTTGCGATGGCCGTTGGAGTCGCGCCCAGCGAAAATCCCGCGAACCCCGAAGAAAGCACGACCCCCATGTAGTTGCGCCCCATGAGTGGGAAAAACACAAAGACGATGAAAAGCACCGCAGCCAGAACCTGAACACCCAGAAGAAGGAACAGGGGACCGGCAAGTTCGGCAACTGACCAGAGCTGCATTCCCATCAGTGACATCGCGATGAAGATGCCCAGCGAGAAATCAGAAACAAGCGCCAGGGCTTTGGTTCGCGAAGGCCAGCGCACCCGGGGAAGCAGGGTCGGGACCGTGTTGGAAAGCAGGATGGCGACCAACAGGCACGAAACAAACAACGGAAGTTTCAGGCCCAGGTCAGCCAGCAGTTGATCCAGGAAGTAACCCAGAATGATCGCAATATGCAGGGTCAGAAACACCGACATGATGCTGATGTGATTGATCGTCTCGATGGCTTCACGATCGTGCGAAATGCCCATGACGGTGGCTTCGCTGGCGTCTGATATGCCATGTCTGACAATCAGATAACGCGCAATCGGCCCACCCAGTAAACTCGCAAAGACAAGCCCCAGCGTTGCCGCCGCCGCGCCGATTTCAAGAGCATTTTCGATACCATTGCTGGCTGCGATTTCCGGCGCTCAGGCAATCGCCGTACCGTGACCGCCGATGAGAGAAGCCGAGCCAACGAGCACCCCCATGGCAGGAGGCTGGCCGATAGCTGCAGCTGCAGCGACACCGATGACGTCCTGAAACACGATGTAGCCCAGCGTGAGAACAAGCATGATGACAAGCGGCCGACCGCCAGCGATCAGATCCTTGAACCGTGCGTTCAAGCCAATGGCAGTAAAAAAGTACACCATCAGCTGGTCACGGACGTCCATCTCATACTCAAGTTCGATACCGAAGCCGACATAGACGCCAAGCGCTGCCAGCGATGCGAGGATGCCGCCGGTCACAGGCTCTGGAATGTTGTAGTCCTTCAGGATCGCGATGCGGCGATTGAGCCCGGCCCCGACAAAATAGACAATGATGCCGACCATGAAGGCAACAAAACTGGGAACGACATAGACCTCGCCCATCACCCAAAACTCCTCTGATGAAGTCAGCCTTGGCCCGTTTGATCGGGCCCGGTCGCCTTAGCGGGTCGGAACGGGCTCGTCGCCGGTGTAGTCGTAGAAGCCCTTGCCGGTCTTGCGTCCCAGCCAACCGGCTTCGACATACTTGGCCAGAAGCGGACAGGGTCGGTACTTGGTATCGGCCAGACCATCGTAAAGCACCTGCATGACCGAATAGCAGATATCCAGCCCAATGAAGTCGGCCAGTTCCAGCGGGCCCATGGGGTGATTTGCACCAAGCTTCATGGCGGTATCGATGGATTCAACGGTACCGACGCCTTCATAAAGCGCATAGACCGCTTCGTTGATCATGGGCAGCAGGATGCGGTTGACGATGAAGGCCGGGAAGTCTTCGGAATTCGCCGGGACCTTCTCGAGCTTCAGGGTCAGTTCGCGGATGGTGTCGAAGGTTTCAACGTCGGTCGCCAGGCCACGGATCAGCTCAACCAGCTTCATGACCGGAACCGGGTTCATGAAATGCATGCCCATGAACTTTTCGGGCCGGTCAGTCGTGGCCGCCAGGCGGGTAATCGGGATCGACGAGGTATTCGAGCAGATGATCGCTTCGGCTTTCAGCGTCTCGGTCAGCTCTGCATAGATCGCCTTCTTGACCACTTCGTTCTCGCTTGCGGCTTCAATGACGACTTCGCAATCAGCCAGAGCGGGGTATCCGTCGCCGACGCTGATGCGGGCAAGACCTGCATCCATCTCGTCCTGGGTGATCAGAGCGCGGCGCACCTGGCGCTCCATGTTGCCGCCAATGATGATCAGCGCGGCATCTGCCCGGGCACGCTCAATATCGACCAGAATCACATCATGATCAGCCAGTGCGCACACATGCGCGATGCCCGAGCCCATGGCTCCAGCGCCGATCACACCAATGGTCTTGATCTCCATCGAAAATCCTCGTTTGTCGTGTTGGGCGCTACACCGGCCCTCTCCCCCACCCGTCTGCCCCTTGGGCATACTGCCGCGGGCGGTCGGGTCGGGGAGAGGGCCGGAGTCGGAGCGAATAACTCCTAACGCGCCTGGATGCCCTGCTTTTCCAGTTCAGCCTTCAGCGCCGGCACGGCCTCGAACAGGTCCGCAACCAGACCGAGATCGGCCACCTGGAAGATCGGGGCTTCTTCGTCCTTGTTGATACAGGCAATAACCTTGCTGTCCTTCATGCCCGCCAGATGCTGGATCGCACCGGAAATACCGACAGCGATGTAGAGCTCAGGCGCAACGACCTTGCCGGTCTGACCGACCTGGTAATCGTTGGGGACATAACCGGCATCAACCGCTGCACGGCTTGCGCCGACAGCAGCACCCAGAAGGTCTGCGACTTCTTCCAGCATGGCGAAGTTGTCGCCCGACTGCATGCCACGACCGCCTGAGATCACGACCCGCGCGGTGGTGAGTTCAGGACGCTCGTTGTCGGAAAGTGCCGCGCCTTCAAAGCTCGACAGTCCAGCGTCGGCGGCGCCACCAACGGCTTCGACAGCGGCTGAGCCGCCTTCTTCCGCAGCAGGATCAAACGAGGTCGAACGCACCGTCACCATCTTGATGGCGTCAGTCGACTGCACGGTCGCCATGGCGTTGCCGGCATAGATCGGACGCACGAAGGTATCGGGCGAAACCACCTCGGTAATGTCGGAGACCTGCTGGATATCGAGCAGGGCTGCGGCACGCGGCATGATGTTCTTGCCGTTCGTGGTGGCGGGCGCAACGATATGGCTGTAGCCCGAAGCCATGCCCGCGATCAGCGGTGCAACGTTTTCGGCCAGATGGTCTTTAAGGGCGGCATCCTGGGCCACCAGGACCTTGGAGACACCCGCAACCTTGGCCGCAGCAGCAGCGACGGCATCACAGCCATCACCTGCAACCAGAACCGTGACGTCACCGCCCATCTCGTTTGCAGCAGTCACCGCATTTAGCGTTGCTGTCGAAAGTTCGGCATTGTTGTGGTCGGCATAAACCAGGATCGCCATCAGATCACTCCCACGTCGTTGTGCAGCTTGCTCACCAGTTCCTCAACGGAACCAACTTTGGCGCCACCCTGGCGTTTGGGCGGCTCTTCGACCTTGACGATCGTCAGGCGTGGAGCCGTGTCGACACCCAGTTCTTCGGGGGTCTTCTTGGCGATCTCTTTCTTGCGCGCTTTCATGATGTTGGGCAGCGACGCATAACGCGGCTCGTTGAGACGCAGATCGACGGTCAGGATCGCCGGCATCTTCAGTGCCACGGTCTCCAGGCCGGCATCGACTTCGCGCGTCACCTTGACGCCTCCGTCGCTGGCTTCAACCTTGGAAACGAAGGTGCCCTGTGACCAGCCCAGCAGGCCTGAAAGTATCTGGCCGGTCTGGTTGGCGTCATCATCGATCGCCTGCTTGCCCAGGATGACCATGTCGGGAGATTCTTCCTCGACCAGCTTGGCCAGCATCTTGGCAACAGCCAGCGGCTCGAGCTCACCGTCATGAACGACATGGATGGCGCGATCGGCACCCATGGCAAGAGCGGTGCGCAGGGTTTCCTGGCTCTGCTCGGCGCCCAGCGTAACGGCGACCACTTCGGTCACTGTGCCGGCTTCCTTCATGCGTACGGCTTGTTCCACCGCGATTTCGTCGAACGGATTCATCGACATTTTGACATTGGCGAGATCGACACCCGACTGGTCCGCTTTGACGCGCACCTTGACGTTGTAGTCGATAACCCGCTTGACCGGGACGAGGACCTTCATCGCATCCGTCTCCAAGCGATTGCTGTGACAGGGAAAGTTTTGGTGGACGAACCATCGGAATCGGCTCATCTCGCAGGTGCGAAACGTAGGGCCCCGCCTTGCTCCGTGTCAACGCACGAAAACCGCTATTTTGTTATAGAATCGACGTCTTGCGACGCAGTCGGAACAGGCGGGTCCATCCGCGCCTGTTCCGGCAGGAAATCTATCCGGGAAGGGTGATTTTCCAAGCGAGTCAGGCATGGCATGATCCCGGCATCCCCTCCATACCCAATTCCATGAGGTAACCGTGAAAGACCAGCGCGAACGTCTGAGCCGCACTACCGTGATCCTGCACTGGCTGATCGGCCTTACCATCATCGGCATGCTCGCCTTTGGCCTCTGGATCGAGGACATGGAACGCGGTCCCGAGAAAGGCGCCATGATCGGCATTCACAAGTCGATCGGCGTTCTGGTGCTCGTCGCTGCCACACTTCGCTTGTTCTGGCGCCTGGGCAACGGGTTTCCCGTCGCACTCTCGGTCATGAAATTATGGGAGCGATTTGCCGCCCATGCCGTCCATTGGACCCTGCTGCTTGCAACCCTTGCCATGCCGCTCTCTGGCATTCTCATGAGCTGGGCGGGTGGTCACGACGTTGCCGTGTTTGGATTCACGGTGCTTGAAGGCGGGGAAAAGAACGAAACGCTGGGCACCATCGGCCATACGATCCACAGCATCGGTTCCAAGGTCTTCATCGCGATCATCGTGATCCACATTGCCGCAGCCCTGAAACACCATTTCATCAACAAGGACGGCACCCTGCGCCGGATGCTGGGCCGCACCGTCGACACCTGAGCAACATTAGCCGGAGGTCTGGGTTCCGCCGGGCGTCCACAGGACATCGGTGGTGCCTTTGCCATTGAGCCAACGCGACATGACAAAAAAGTGGTCCGACAGCCGGTTGGCATACTTCACGGCTTCCGGGTTGATCTCTTCAACACCGGCCAGCTCGGTCATCAGGCGCTCGCACCGGCGAATCACCGTACGCGCCAGGTGCAAATAGGCCGCTTCAGGCGAGCCACCAGGCAGAATGAACGATGTCAGCGGTGCCAGTTCGGCGTTCATGATGTCGATCTCGTCTTCCAGCCGTTTGACCTGCTCAGCCGTGATGCGCAGGGCACCGGCGGCCTTGCGACCGTCTTCAGGCGTGCAGAGATCAGCGCCCAGATCAAACAGGTCGTTCTGGATGCGCGCCAGCATGGCATCATCATCGCCCGAGGTGTGGAGCCTTGCCAGGCCGATCACCGCATTGGCCTCATCGGCGGTGCCATAGGCCGCAACACGCAGATCGTGTTTGGCGACGCGTTTGCCGTCACCCAGCGAGGTTTCACCCTTGTCGCCGCCACGGGTGTAGATCTTGTCGAGCTTTACCATCGTGAAATCCTGGTGTTGCAGTATCGAAGCGCCAAGGCGCGCAAATCCTCAGTCTCCGGAACTCAGCAGAAACAAGAGGCCGAGCAGGACCAGAGCCCCCATCTGAAATGCGACACGGGCCTGCATCAGCTTGTTGCCATGTTTCCGGTTGAATTCACCGCCTTTGACGAACGTGGCGAGGCCAAAAAACAACGCGCCCAGGGTCAAAAGAACAAAGACCAGAATGGCAATGGGAAGAAAACTCATGCGTCGCCCTTTCCGGCCGGGAATGCGGCACGGTCAAGAGAGTGTTACGGCCCGATGTTTAGGCCAGATCAGTCACAACCTCAATTGGACGAAACGCCGGCCTGGTTCACCAGCCGCTCCAGCATAGGAGCGGAAGTCGCCGAAGGGCGGGACATCAGCGCCGGCCACCTTGCCCTCGTCATCCCAGCGGCGCATGGCGACGGCGGCTCTCGCAGAAAGCGCCCCGGGCAAAGCGCATCGGCCTCCTCGGCATCCATGATGCCGCCCTGCAGGGCCATGGTGTGGATCGAGGCGTCGGAGAGCTTGCCGCGATAGTCCGGCTCGACGGCGCAGAGATACCGTTTGGCATCGGCATGCAGCCGGATCGGTTCGGTCACACGCCTCGGGGGAAGAACGGCGCCAGCGCGCGGGCCCCGGCCCGGTCATGGCGCTTGCTCGGCGACCAGCTCGTTTTCGTTGTCGGGCTGCAGGCATCGACGTAGTAGCCGACATCATGAAGCAGGGCCGCGGCAACCAGCGCCTCACCAGCGCCGTCCCGGCGCGCACAGGCCGCCGCCTGCAGCATATGCTCACCAATCGTGACCGGTTCGCCCAGATAACTCGACGTCATGATGACCTCAAACAGAGCTTCGATCCTGTCGATGACATTTTCAGAGGTCAGGTCTGCAAGCAGGGCTTTCTTCATGAGCTGCGCTCCAGAACGCGCAAGGTACTCATCAGGCTGTCCTTGTCGGCGTAGCAGCCCTGCAGGTGCCGCCGTCCGGAGCCGCCGACGGCCTTGCGGCCGTGGAGGACGCGCTGGTTGTCGACGATGAAGAGATCGCCCGGCCCCGCCTTGAAGCCGACCTCCAGGTCGCGGGCGCTGGAGAACCTGCGCGAACGCGCGATAGGCGCGGTAGAACTCCGGCATGACATCAGGTGGGCAGGTCGAAGGCCGCGATGGAGCGGTTGTTGAAACGCACCTCCTCGACCTCGCCGCGATCGTCCAGCGTGATCATGCGCGCGCGCGCGACCAGATCGGTATCGGCGCTGGCGAAACCGGAACGGCACCTTGTGGCGCGTCAGCACGGCGAAGTCGTCAGGTGCGACTCCTCGCGCAGGAGGGCACGCGGCCTCGAAACCCATCGACCACGATGGACTCGCCGCCGTCGTTCTCCGACACCAGGCAGTGGAGCAGCTGCAGGCCCGGCACGGGATTGCGGTAGGGATTGTCGGTGTGACAGGAAAGGCCCATGGGCGTGCTGGCAAGGTTGATGGGATCGGGATCGGCGCGCACTTCGAAGAAACGACCATAGTTGGTTTCACGGACATAACCGAAACTCTCGGCAACGCGGATCAGGGTGCCCGGCTCCGTCGGCACGCCGCTGCATCAGCACGAAGCCGAGATCGCGGATGTCGCGCAGCCAGGCGGCCTTGGCCGCGTCATCGGACATCACGGCATCGTGGTGATGCACCGGCATGGCGTGCGCTCAGCGAGGCATCCCACAGGCGCCGGCTGCCGGCAGGAGGCGCCCGGCGGCATGGTCGACGCAGCCAGGCGAGGTCAAACGTCGGCCTCGTGGCCGTCGGGCGCAAACCGGATGTGGAGCGCACCGCCGCCGTCGGAGACCGCATCAATCGCCACGTCATCGGCCAGCTCGGTGATGTCGAAGAGCTTCTGGCCGTTGGCGTGGCGCGCCTGCGGGACTGGGCGAGTTGTCGCGCAGCCAGACCGCATGCAGCGAATCGTTGCGGCCGTCGCTCCAGGCCAGATCAAGCCCGCTGCCGGCATGGTCCCAGGATGTCAGATCAACCACGGCGTTGCTCCACAGAGATGCTCCGGGCCATCATGCGGCCGGTCCGCGCGTGCACGACAATCAATTCGGCTATAAACGCTGCAACGTAAATCTGATCGCAGTGGAGCTCTGCCATGTCCCGGACCGCAACCTGAAGCTACGAAGAAACACTCGTCTGGTACTTCGAGGAGGAGATCGAGGGCGAGGCCTATTTCCACGCCCTGGCCGAGCATTTCGACGAGCCCGGCGCCGCCGAGAAGCTCCATGTCATGGCCGAAGTCGAACGCTGCGCCGCCAACGTCATGCGCCCCCTGCTGGAACGCCACAATCTCGAGACCCGCGACGAAGACGCGCTGCGTGCCGGACGCGGTCACCAAGGTCGGCAAGGATGCCAGCCGCACCTGGCCCGAATACGTCGATCACGTCGCCGACTATTTCCCGGTCTATGTTCCCATGTTCGAGGCGCTCGAAAACATGGCGCCGGCCGAAGACCGTGCAGCGCATCGGAGCGCCTGACCGACCACGAACACGTCACCATCGACTTCGCCATACGCTGGAACAGGCCGGCGATCCCGACAGCGCCAAGCCGATGCGCGACTACGTCGCGCTGTGCGATGCCGAGGCCTCGCGGTCAGCCTGAGCCGAGCCGTTTGAGGATCGCCGCGGCATCGTCGACCATGCCGTCGATGATGTCAGGGCGGCGGACGCTTCCCGGCGCACCAGGCCCGGCACTCTGTCCGGCATAAAGCGCCATGGCGGTGACGTCGCCGGTCGTGGCAGCGGCAGCCGGATTTTCCAGGCTGTAGCGGTGGATCGGCGTGCCGTCGCGCACTCGTGCCCCGCGACCTCGCCTTCGCCGGGACGGCTGCCGGGCGCGGGCTCACCGGCAGCACGCCAGGCGCGCAGGGTCTCGTTGTCCAGGCAGCGGTGCGGCGCGGTTTCCCAGCCGCCATCGAAAACCTCCGAAAGGACGGTATCGGTCTCCCGCGCCTCGGCGACCTTCTGCGCGATAGGCCGGATGGGCATCGTTTTCAGCCGCCAGCAGCAGCCGCGTGCCGACCCACGCAGCTTCCGCGCCCAGCGCCATGACGGCTGCCAGACCGCGGCCGTCGGCAATGCCGCCGGCGGCGACCACCGGCGTGCCCGGCACGGCATCGACCACGGCGGGCGTCAGCGCCATGGTGGCAACCTTGCCCCAGACATGACCGCCGGCCTCGACACCCTGGGCGACCACGATGTCGACCCCGGCATCGACCACCCGTGCGCGCCTCGTCGGCCGAGCCCACGGTGTGCATGACCAGCGCCCCGGCATCATGGATGCGCTGCACCAGGGGGGCAGGATCGCCCCAGAAGGTCGAGATCACGGGCACCCCGGCTGCCAGCGCGACATCCAGGTTGGCGTGCTGTTCGGCCTCCATCAGGGAGAGCACCAGGTTGACGCCGAACGGCCTGTCGGTCGCGGCCTGCATTGCGACGGCAGCGCGCTTTCCCAGGCTGTCGGTCGGGCGCCAGGTGATCGGCAGGATGCCCAGCCCACCGGCCTGCGACACGGCAACAGCCAGCTTTGTGGAGGCCGCAATCGGTGCCTGAATAATGGGTTTGGTGATGCCGAGCTTGCGGCACAAGGGCTGTTGTCATGATCGGCCACAGGCGATCCCCCTAAAGCATGAAGGGCGCGAGCTCTAGCGCGGATCAGTTCGCGTCGCTCAACAATCTGCGGGCGATGACCTGAGCCTGAATTTCGGCGGCACCCTCGAAGATGTTGAGGATGCGCGCATCACACAGCACCCGGCTGATCTCGTATTCCTGGGCGTAACCGTTGCCGCCGTGGATCTGCAGCGCGTTGTCGGCATTGGACCAGGCGACACGGGCGCCCAGCAGCTTGGCCATGCCGGCTTCCAGATCGCAGCGCCGTCCCGGCAGTCCTTTCTCACGCGCGGAGAACCAGCAGAGCTGGCGCGCCACCATGGTTTCGACCGCCATCCAGGCCAACTTGTTGGCGACCCGGGGAACTGCACCAGCGGGCCGCCAAACTGCTGGCGCTCCTTGGCATAGTTGCAGACCCAGTTCCAGTGCCGCCTGGGCAACGCCCACGGCACGTGCGCCGGTCTGGATGCGCGCCGATTCGAAAGGTCGCCATCAGTTGTTTGAAACCGTTGCCTTCCTCGCCACCCAGCAGGTTGCGCGCCTCGACCTCGAAGCCGTCGAAACCAAGCTCGTATTCCTTCATGCCGCGATAACCCAGAACGGGAATCTCGCCGCCCGACATGCCTTTGGCCGGGAACGGGTTATCGTCTGTGCCACGGGGCTTTTCGGCCAGGAACATGGAGAGCCCGCGATATCCCCTTTCATCCGGATTGGTGCGCACCAGCAGCGTCATGATATCGGCGCGCGCCGCATGGGTGATCCAGGTCTTGTTGCCAGTCACGCGGTAGACATCACCGTCTTTCACTGCGCGGGTCTTTAGACTGCCCAGGTCCGATCCCGTGCCGGGCTCGGTGAAAACGGCCGTGGGAATGATCTCGCCTGAAATGATACCAGGCAGGATGCGTTCCTTCTGATCGTCGGTTCCTGCGCTGATGATCAATTCGCCGGCAATCTCGGTGCGGGTACCCAACGAGCCAACGCCGATGTAGCCGCGTGAGAGTTCTTCGGTGACGACACACATCGCAACCTTCGAAAGGCCCAGGCCGCCATGTTCTTCGGGGATAGAAAGTCCGAACACGCCCAGTTCGGCAAGCTCCTGAATGATCTCCATGGGAATGAAGTCATCCTTGAGGTGCCATTCATGGGCAGCAGGTTTCACACGCTCGTCAGCGTAACGGTGGAACTGGTCACGGATCATGACGAGGTCTTCATCCAGACCAGCTTCGCCAAACCCGATGCTGGCAGCATCGGCAGCCAAAATCTCAACCACGCGCAGACGGGCAGTATCGCCTGAGCCATGGCGGATCAGTTGCGAGACATCCCCGGTCCAGAAGGCATGAAGGTCATCATCGGACACGCCCAGATCGTGCGGGCGCACGATCTCGACCTGGCTCATGGCAATGCCACCGGCCAGCTGTGCCAGGTATTCACCAAAGGCGATCTGGAGCGTCAATTGCTCTAGCTCGCCAAACTTGCCACCCTGCTCAAGATCCTGAGCCCAGCGCAACATCTGACGCAAAGCTTCAACATAGGTCGCAACCCAGGCCAGGCCGTGGGCGGCATGCTGATGGCGATTAACCAGCTTGGCATCGACCCGATTGTCAGGGCCGTCCACCATATTGCGCACACCACGCCGTGCGGCATCATAATATGCTTCAGAAGCGTTCAGAGCACCGGCACAACGCGGCACAAGGTCGGTCAATACGGCCATCATCCCTCACCTTTCCCGATCCGATACGCATCATCAGCGCAAAGGGATCAACCCTCCAGCACATCCTCCAGGGTGCGCAGGCCCGGACGGGGGCTTTGCACCAGGACGGCCATGTTGCCGGGCTTGTGTTCGTTGGCACGCATCTTCATGTGTGCGCGCGGGATGTCTTCCCAGGAAAACACTTCCGACATGCAGGGGTCGATGCGGCGTTCGATGACCAGCTTGTTGGCCTGACTGGCCTGCGCCAGGTTGGCGAAATGGCTGCCCTGGATACGCTTCTGGCGCATCCAGACGAAACGC
Organism: uncultured Alphaproteobacteria bacterium; assembly: GCA_943787175.1. GTDB lineage: Bacteria > Pseudomonadota > Alphaproteobacteria > SP197 > SP197 > SP197. Next base: position 30,946 of record CALSLK010000024.1, on the reverse strand, counting down.
GCGTCAAAGGTGATGTTGTAACCGGTGGTGCCGGCACAGAAGACCACCATGCCGCCGCGCTTCACCACGAAGCAGGAGACCGGGAAGGTCGCTTCGCCGGGATGTTCGAAGACGATGTCGACATCGTTGCCCTTGCCCGTGTACTGCCAGATCGCCTTGCCGAACGCGCGGCACTTTTTCATGTAGGCGCCGTAACCTTCGGTATCGGAGACTTCCGGCAGGCGGCCCCAGCAATCGAAATCGTTGCGGTTGATCACGCCCTTGGCGCCCAGCGACATGACGAAATCAGCGCTTGTCGTCGTCGCTGATGATGCCGATGGCGTTGGCGCCTGCGGTCGCGAGCAAGCTGCACGGCGAAGCGAGCCCAGGCCGCCCGAGGCGCCCCAGACCAGAACGTTGTGGCCCGGGCGCAGGACATGCGGGCGGTGGCCGAACAGCATGCGGTAGGCGGTTGCCAGCGTCAGCGTGTAGCAGGCCGCTTCTTCCCAGGTCAGATGCCGGCGGCGTGCATCAACTGCTGGGCCTGGACGCGGCAGAACTGGGCGAAGCTGCCATCGGGCGTTTCGTAACCCCAGATGCGCTGGCTGGTCGAGAACATCGGATCGCCGCCGTTGCATTCCTCGTCGTCGCCGTCGTCCTGGTTGCAGTGAATCACGACCTCGTCGCCGACCTTCCAGCGCGTCACCTTGGAGCCGACGGCCCAGACGATGCCCGATGCATCCGAACCCGCGATATGGAAATCGCGCCTTGTGGACGTCGAACGGGCTGATCGGAATGCCGAGCGAGGCCCAGACGCCGTTGTAGTTGACGCCGGCGGCCATCACGAGAACCAGCACTTCGTGGCTGTCGATCTTGTGGGTCGGCACGACCTCGACCTGCATGGCCGTATCGGGCTCGCCATGACGCTCACGCCGGATGGCCCATGCGTACATGTTTGCCGGCACATGGCCCATGGGCGGAATCTCGCCCATCTCATAGAGATCCTTGATGGGTGCTTCGTAATCGATGGAAAGTGCTTCGGCCGCCTGCGCCATGGTCTTGTCTCCGCAAGAAAATCGTGTCTCATTTTGAACGTCTGGAATGCTGCAATGCAACACCCGGACCATCCAGTTGCCCTAAACCCCATTGTTTTTCGTGCGCGCGGCGTTTGCAACTTATTTTGCATCGCAGCATGATGGGAATCGATAGCGACCCACAGGAACCCGTCATGAGCACGCCAGACCAGCCCATTCTGCAACGTCCCGACCGCGACCGACCCTGGTTGATGCGCACCTATTCAGGCCACAGCACGGCCAAGGCGTCCAACGCGCTCTACCGCACCAATCTGGAACGCGGCCAGACCGGGCTCTCCATCGCCTTCGATCTGCCGACCCAGACCGGTTATGACGCCGATGAGGCATTGCGCGCGGCGAAGTCGGCCGTGTTGGCGTTCCCGATCAGCCATCTGGGCGACATGGAGGCCCTGTTCGATCAGATTCCGATCGAGAAGATGAACACCTCCATGACGATCAACGCGACGGCCGCCTGGCTTTTCGCGCTTTATATCGCCCTGGCAGACAAGCGCGGCGTCGACCGCGGTGTGCTTTCGGGCACCATCCAGAACGATATCGTCAAGGAATACCTCTCGCGCGGCACTTACATCTTCCCGCCGGGGCCGTCCCTGAAGCTGACAACCGATTCGGTCGTCTTTTCCGTGGCCGAGGTGCCGAAAGTGGAACCCGATCAACGTGTGCCCCTATCACCTGCAGGAAGCCGGCGCGACGCCGGTGCAGGAAATCGCCTTCTCGCTTTCCAACGCGATCCAGATTCTCGATGACGTGAAGGCGTCAGGCACGTATCCGACGAAGGTTTCGCCGATGTCGTGGGACGCATCAGCTTCTTTGTGAATGCCGGCATCCGATTCGTCGACCGAGATGTGCAAGATGCGCGCGTTCACCGAACTGTGGGACGAGATCACCGCCGAGCGTTATGGCGTCGATGACCCAAAGCTGCGCCGCTTCCGCTACGGCGTGCAGGTCAACTCCCTGGGCTTGACCGAGCAGCAGCCTGAAAACAACGTCTACCGCATCCTGCTGGAAATGCTGGCTGTCACGCTCTCGAAAGGTGCACGCGCACGGGCCGTGCAGCTTCCGGCCTGGAACGAGGCGCTGGGCCTGCCCCGTCCGTGGGACCAGCAATGGAGCCTGCGTCTGCAGCAGATCGTTGCCCATGAAACCGACCTGCTGGAATTTGGTGACCTCTTTGAAGGCAGCCACGAAGTCGCGGCAAAGGTTGCCGATCTCAAGATCGCGGCAAAGGCCGAAATGGCCGTGATTGCAAAGCTGGGCGGCGCGACCCAGGCGGTTGAGACCGGCTACATGAAACAGAAGCTGGTCGAATCCAACAGCGCACGCGTTTCAGCCATCGAGGCGGGCGAACTGCCCGTCATCGGGGTGAACCGCTTCACCGAATCGGCCCCCTCACCACTTACCACCGGGGACGACGGCGGCTTCATGACCATCGACGCCGGGGCCGAGGAAGAACAGATCGCCAGCCTCAAGGCATGGCGCGATGCCCGTGACGGCAACGCTGCCAGCGCCGCCATCGAAGCCCTCAAGGCCGCGGCGCGCGAGGGCAGCAACATCATGGAACCCTCTATTGCCTGCGCCAAAGCCGGCGTCACAACCGGCGAATGGGGCCGCGCCCTGCGCGAGACCTTTGGTGAGTACCGCGCCCCAACCGGCCTTGCTGCCGCTTCAGCCGCCGCCCCGGCCGAAGCCATGGAGCAGGCACGCAAGCAGGTCGCAGAAGCCGCAAGGAAGCTTGGTCGCCCGGTCAAACTGCTGGTCGGCAAGCCGGGCCTGGATGGGCACAGCAACGGCGCCGAACAGATCGCCCTGCGTGCCCGCGATTGCGGCATGGAGGTTGTTTATCAGGGCATCCGCCTCAGCCCCGAACAGATCGCGGCTTCAGCGCTGGAAGAAAGCGCCCATGTGGTGGGCCTTTCGATCCTGTCTGGTGCCCATATCCGTCTGGTCGCAGAAGTGCGCCGCCTGATGGATCAGGAGGGTTGCGGCGATGTTCCCATCGTTGTCGGCGGCATCATTCCGGCCGAAGACATTGAGTCGTTGAAGAAAGCCGGTGTCGCGCGTGTTTATACGCCCAAGGACTTCGAAATCACGGCCATCATCGCCGATATCGCCACTGTTGCGGGAGATGGCGCGCAGAATCTCGGCTGACGCGATGAAGGTGTGGTGGGTGGTGTCGAGCAGCGAGACCATCGTCACCCGGCATTCATGGAGCCGTTGGCTGATCCAGGCCAGTTAGGGCACCCTGATCGAAAGGAGCAAGCCATGACAGGCACCAAGGTTTCCCGGCGCACATCGGGATTCACGCGTTGATCCCGGCCATCACGCGCATCTTCGGGAAGAGCGGTCTGATGGTTCTGCCACTTCTGCTGGGACTTCTGTTCTTTGCCGCGTCGCTGACCCCTTCGCTCATCCCACGCGACTCGCTGCTCCAGGGCGGGCTGGGTGGGTTGGTCATGGCTCTGGGTTATCTGCTCGGGCGGGGCCTGGTTTCTCTCTGGCGCCTGATGGAACTACCAGCGCTTCGTCGTCGCATGGCCGTCACCATTCAGGCTGCCTGTGCCGTGCCGGTACTCCTTTTGGTTGCCATATGTCTTGGGAAAGCTGGCCAGTGGCAAGACAGCATACGAAGTCGTATGGGGATGGAACCGGTCGACAGCCTCAACACATTGCAGATGCTTCTCCTGGCTCTTGCCATTTTTTGCGTGCTGGTGCTGCTGGGCTATTCGCTGCAGTGGGTCTTTGATCGGATACGCAACAGGCTCGACCGGTTCATGCCCCGACGCACGGCCAATGTGATCGGTTTCCTTGTGACCTTGCTGCTTGTGCTGTTTGTCACGCGCGATGGTGTTCTCGACCGCATGATCACCAGCATCGACAAGTCCTACAGGGTTGGCCAGGCACTGTTCGATACCGCACCGCCACGCCCGACTGACCCCATGGTCGTGGGCGCAGAGGGTTCGCTGGTCGAGTGGGGCGCAATGGGCCAGCCAGGCAGGGACTTTGTGACCCTGGGCCCAGATGCCGGAGATATCTCAGCCTTCACGGGCCGCGAGGCACTTCGCCCGATCCGCGTCTATGTTGGCCTTGCTCAGGCTGATACTCCCGAAGAACGCGCCAAAATCGCGTTGGCCGAGTTGATCCGCCTGGGCGGGTTTGACCGCGAAATTCTGATCGTAGCCATGCCGACCGGAACAGGATGGCTTGACCCCGGTAGCCACGACCCGGTGGAGTACATGCACAATGGCGATATCGCCACGGTGGCAGCACAGTACTCGTATCTGCAATCGCCCCTTGCTCTGATCCTGGATACCCGGTCAGGTCTTGATCAGGCCAAGGCGCTTGTTTCGAGCGTCCATACCTACTGGCGCAACCTGCCGGCCGAATCCCGGCCACGGCTCTACATTCACGGACTCAGCCTTGGCGCATGGTCATCCATGCATGGCACCGATCTGTTTGCACTGCTTGACGACCCCATCGACGGAGCCTTCTGGGCTGGACCACCTTTTCCTTCAACGCTTTGGCAGATCATCGTGGCCGAACGCAATCAGGACAGCCCCTATGTCATGCCAACCATTGGCGATGGGCGTCTGGTTCGGTTTGCCTCACATATCCAGGGTGCAGGCGGGCCGGACGGCTGGGGCCGGGACATGCGGTTGATGTTTCTCCAGTACCCCAGTGACCCAATCGTGTTCTATGAGCCGGCTTCACTGTTCCGCCCGCCAACCTGGATGAACGAGCCACCCGCCGAGGACGTATCACCCTCGTTGATCTTCATTCCCGTGGTGACTCAGTTCCAGTTGGCGGTCGACATGGCCGTGGCCGGTTCGGCACCACCAGGATACGGGCACGCCTACTATGCCCACGACTATATCGGGCCATGGGTTGCCGTGACGGCACCTGCCAACTGGACGCAGGCTGATACCGCCCGCCTGATCGCACATTGTGATGTGGGATTCGAGTTGGGGTGTGAGAACGACTGACAGAACCAACAGCCATCCGGGGTGAGAAGAACAAGGCTTCAGGGAATCGAATCGCCCGCAAAGGCCGACGTTGCGTGGGTGTACGCAACCAGAGATTTCAAGATAACGGGCACCATCGGCGACGCCGCTGACGCAGAAAGAGAAAATTACGCCTCACACACACGCATTCAGAGTGATCACGCGCACATTTTTGGAAATTTGATGGCGATTGGCCCGCAGCATGTGACCTGTGTCACGCTGTCATCATCAAATTTGCACCATGTTGTTTGGATCGGGAGCGTAGCCCCCGGAAAATCAGAGGGCACCATGACGGTCAAGACGGCACTGAATACTCAGATGGAAACGGTCCAGGACATCTCGCGCCAGGTCCACCAGATGGAACAGGACGCATCGGACCTGCGCGCTGCCATGCTGAACCTTCTGGCCGACACCGCCACGACCTCAGCGACCTCCGGCAACGATTCCATCGTTTGCTGAGATCCGCGTTTACTGAGCCTTAACCGTTAGCCGCGACGCGCCACCAGCGTCATCCCTTCCAGCATCACGCAACCTGCCAGAAACGCCGTCATACCCCCGACATCATGGGGCGGGCTGACCGTGTTGACGTCGACCGCAACAATGTCGAGCCCAGCCAGTGACTGCAGCATGGCAAGACCTTCGCCTGCCGTCAGGCCACCCCAGGTCGGCGTGCACACACCGGGCGCACAACTGGGGTCAAACACATCCATGTCCCAGCACAGATAGACCTTGCGCCCGGCCAGGCGTTCCTTGGCGTGCGCCATGGTCGCCATCAGTCCTTCGCGGCGCATGTCCGCATCGGGGATCAGCTCGTAACCCTGCTCGCGCGTGAATTCGAAGACCCCACCCATATAGGTCGGTCCGCGCGCACCGATATGGAGCGTGTTGCCCGCATCGATCAGGCCTTCTTCAGCTGCCAGCGTAAACGTGGTTGCCGTCGTAACCCGCTCCTGCCCGGTGATCGGATAGGTGTCGGTGTGCGCGTCGATATGGAGAACACAGAGATCGTCATGAACCCGCCGCCAGGCCCGAAGCTGGGGCAGTGTCACCGTACCGTCACCGCCCATGGTCAGTGTTGCTACGCCACGGCTGGCGATCCGGTAGACAGCTTCTTCCATGACTTCGAACGACGGCTCGGGCCGGCCGGGAAAACAGACGGCATCGCCGCAATCAACGGCACCCAGTTCGTCGATCGGATTGAAATCGGCATGGGGCGGCTGGAACGGGCGCACCAGCCCGGACTGCTCGCGGATTGCCGCGGGTCCCATCCGTGAGCCCACTCGCGTGGGATGCACGCCACAATCAAACGGCATGCCCAGGACGGCCAGCCCCACGCCTTCAAGGTCATAGGTATTGCGCATGCCCATGAAGCCACCGGTCGGCCGGTAGATCGCGCTGTCAAAGATATCGTCGGCCATGGCTGTCTGCCCCTTGTCTTGATAGCCTTACCCTATGTGCGGACGCTTCTCCTTGAAAGAACCTCCCAACCAGATCGCTTCGATGCTGGGGCTTGATACCGTTCCCAATCTGGAACCGCGCTACAACATCGCCCCGACCCAGGAGGTCGTTGCCGTGCGCATGCGCGACGGCGGGCGCGCACTGGTGCGCCTTCGCTGGGGCCTCATCCCGTTCTGGGCAAAAGACGCCGCCATCGGCGCAAAGATGATCAACGCACGCGCCGAAACGCTTGCCGAGAAACCGGCGTTTCGGGAAGCCTTCCAGAAGCGCCGCTGCGTCATCGCGGCCGATGGTTTTTATGAATGGAAGACCATCACCAAGGGCAAGACCAAGCAGCCCTTCCACATCCATCGCCCCGACGGCGCCCCTTTTGCCTTTGCCGGATTGTGGGAGCGTTGGGAGAAAGACGGCGAGCCCATCGAGACCTGCACCATCATCACCACCGACGCGCCCGAAAGCCTGACCGACATCCACCACCGCGTCCCCGTCATTTTGCCCCAGGACGCCATGGCAGCCTGGCTGGAAACACCTGAAGGCCAGGCTGACGGCCTTGCCGAATTCCTGGTCCCCCTGCCAGATGGCGAACTGGTCGCACAACCGGTCTCCACCGCCGTCAACAAGGTCGCCAATGACGGCCCGCAATGTCAGGAGCCGGTCGAGCTCGAGGAACCGGAAGAAGATCAACCCAAGACCCAGGGTGACCTCTTCGGTTAATCTCCAAAACGTGTTTTTCAGGACGCCTCGGCCAGGTCCTGTGCCATGGCGATCACATCCACGGGGCTCAACCCGGCCTCACGATAGGAAGCCAGGGTTACCGACTTGTCGCGTTTGGCGAAACGTTTGCCATCCGGCCCGGCCAGCAGACCGTGGTGATGGTAGTCCGGCACATCCCAGCCCATCACGGCCTGAAGCAAGCGATGCACATGGGTTGCTTCGAACAGGTCCTCCCCACGGGTCACAAGCGTCACACCCTGCAGGTGATCATCGTGTGTCACCGCCACATGATAGCTGGCAGGCGTGTCCTTGCGCGCCAGAACAACATCGCCCGCGATGGCTGGGTCTGCCGTAATCGTCCCGCGTGTTTGATCATGCCAGGTCAGCGGCCCGGTGCGCCGCGCAGCCTCGGCCCAATCCAGGCGCCAGGCGTGATTTTCACCGGCATCGATGCGTTCGGAGCGTTCCCCTGGGGACAGCGCGCGGCAGGTGCCGGGATAGATCAGACCCAATGGGCCGTGCGGCGCCGAACCCGCCGCCGTGACCTCAGCAATGATCTGCTTGCGGGTGCAGAAACAGGGATAGACCAGCCCCGCCTCCTCGAGATGATTCAGAACCCCGGCATAAGCATCGAAATGCTCGGACTGGCGCCGTACCGGCCCGTCCCATTCCAGCCCAAGCCAGGTCATGTCTTCCAAAATAGCAGCATCAAACTCCGGCCTGCAGCGTTCGGTGTCGATGTCCTCCATGCGCAGCAGGACCCGACCGCCCTGCCTGCGCGCTGCTTCAAACGTCTGAACCGCCGACCAGGCATGGCCCAGATGCAGCAGGCCCGTGGGGCTGGGCGCAAAGCGTGTGATCATGTCCATGTGTCGATTCCAACAACCAGTGCCACCATACCAAACACCATGATCAGGCAGCCGGACCCCAGGTTGAGCCAGCGCATCACCCTCGCCGACAGCCGTTTGCGCATCAGGCTCACCCCGCCCACCAGCACGATCCACCACAGCAGTGAACCCAGAAACACACCCAGCGTCATGACAGCCGCACCAAGCCAGTCATCCCCTGCCGTCAGAGGGCCAAGGCTCGCAAAGATCGCGACGAAGGAAAGAATGGTCGCAGGGTTGGCAAGGGTCAGCGCAAAGAGCGTGAAAAATCCGCCGCCGACGCTGGCTTCATCGACACCCGGCCTCAGGCACAGGCTTGCGCAGAATACGCCAACCCAGCCACAGCAGAACCACACCGCCGCCAAGCTGCAACCAGAGCTGGGCATCGACCAGCAGGGGCCGTTACCCCGCCGTCAGACCAAACGCCGCCATGGCTGCATAGGTGCTGTCTGCGACCGCGACTCCGGCACCGCCTTCCAGGCCACCGGCAAACCCACGCACCAGGGTGCGGCGCACGATCAGAATTCCGATCGGTCCCATGGGTGCCGCAACGGCCAGCCCGATGATCAGGCTTTTGAGGAAGAGAATCAGCATGGCCATCCGATCTGCATCAACCAAGTTAGAGCATCTTCACCTGTCCTGATCACATCGCGAAGCGATTCGAACAAAACAGGCTATGCTCAAGGTTGCCGCCCGACCCCAGGCAAAATACGCCGTGTTTGCCGGCAGACTGGACAGGCACCGCTGCGCTCATCATGTTGGCCATCGAAAATCACTTCAAGGACATGCCCCATGATGTTGTCAGGACCCGTCGTACCGCCCCGCAGTGGCGAACCCCGCCAGCTTGTCGTGTTGCTGCATGGCTGGGGCGCCGACGGTAACGACCTGATCGGCCTGGCACCGGCTCTGCAGCCTGCCCTGCCCCATGCCCGTTTCACCAGCCCCAACGCGCCTGATCCCTGCGATCAGAACCCCATGGGCCGCCAGTGGTACAGTTTCATGGACGAGCGGCCCGAGAAGCTCAAAGCCGGTTACGACCGCGCTGCCGAGCTGATCAACACCTACCTCGATGCCGAACTTGAACGCCTCAAGCTCGATGACAGCAACCTCGCGCTGGTCGGTTTCAGCCAGGGCGCCATGATGGCCGTCCACATCGCCCTGCGCCGCGCAAAGCCGGTTGCAGGTGTGGTCGGCTATTCCGGCAAACTGATCGATGCCGAGAACATCACCGCCGAACTCAAAAGCCGCCCGCCCATGCTGCTGTGCCACGGCGATGCCGACCCGGTCGTGCCCTATGCCTGCCTGCAGGAAGCCGTCGCGGGTCTTGCTGAACACGATGTACCCGCCCAGTGGCACACCAGCCCCGGTGTGGGCCACGGCATCGACCCCCGGTGCGCTCGAAGCCGGCTCCAGCTTCCTGAAAAAACGCATTCCGCGAAGCAGGGCGCGCAGCCTGAACCATGGCACGCCGGTCTGACCATACGCGCGATGAACTCCATCAGATGATGCTTGATGCTGCGCGTCATGTCGCTGCGACCGACGGTCCCGAAGCCATCACCGCGCGCCGCATCGCGGGTGACATCGGCTATTCACCGGGCACGATCTATCAGCTCTTCGATAATCTGGATGCGCTCATCGTCGCGCTGAAAAGCATGGTCCTTTCAGAAATCCTGGAGCGTCTGGACGCTCTTGCCATGACCGGCAAGGTCGAGCGTGATGTTCTGGCCCTGGTTGATGCCTACCTTGCCTATGAGCGTGAGGAACCCGCCTTGTGGCGCACCCTGTTTGACCTCAGTCTGCCCGGCGGCAGCCCCTTCCCCGAGAGCTTTGCAATGCAGATCGCCGATGGCCTCACGCGCGTCGAACGCGCGCTTTTGCCTCTGAACCTCGGCAAGGCCGATCAGATCACCGCCGCCCGCACTCTGTGGGCCGGTCTGCACGGCATCATCTCGCTTTCCGGCAACAGCGGCCTTGCCCATAGCGGCGCCGGCAGCACCCAAGCCCTCGCCCACCACTTCGCGGTGACCTATCTCAAGGGGCTGACGGCAGGGCGCTGATTTTTCTCGTGTCACCCCGGACGGTGCGAAGCAACGATCCGGGGGTCTCGAGCGTTCAGCACTTGCCTGTCGAGGTTCCGCTACAAAACCATTCGCCAGCCAAAGACGGAGCCGACGCAGAGCAAAAGTGTCAGCATGGTCGCAACGCTCAGCTCGGCCTCCAACAGCGCAAGTGCGAAAACACCCCGTGTCGGACGTCACCACACCCCAGGAACAATCCCTCGGTCCTTGCGGCCGAGAACAACAACCATGGCGTTGTGATCGCCACCACGGCAACCCCGAAGGACAGCCAGGCCCGGGGCCGGACAGCCCGTGCCCGTACCATGCGATTGCGCTCAACAACACTCAATGCCCGATCCGACAACATCGAAAGGGCGCGCGCCGTGAGAAATACCGAGAAACACCAGAAACTGGCAGGGATACCAAATTCGTCACAAGACGCCCCTCGACGAATTGAATGGAGAGGGTCAGATTCATTGGCGCAAGGCTTTCCAGGTCCATCATGACTCCCACTGCCGCAATGGCAGCCGCACCAATCAGGAGACAGACAACAAACAGACACAGCAGGTAGCCGACAAGCGCAAACAGGAAACCGAACAGAGGCAAGGACCGGAAACTGCTCTTGCCGCCCGGATAGGGCGCCGTCCACTCGGCACCGCGGCCCAACTGCATGCGTCGCAGCCAGAAGAAACCCGCGCCGACCATGACGAAGGCCACAAGTTCCGCCAATGGGCCCGGCGCATCCGGGTCTGCGAGATAACCATTGAGCGTCCATAGCGCAATGAGCGGTACCGCATAGATCAGCAGACCGGCTTTGTCTGCCCAGAGGGCGCGCAACGCCCCCAGAAATCAATCCGTCGACCGATACCGGCGAACCCTGATCCGCGCCACGCTCGACAAAGATCCCACTCTCAGATCCCATTGCGCTTGATCGGCACGGACCAGCTCTTGGCCAGGATGCGATCCTTGCCCTCCCAGACATCGAGGTCGGCGGTGAGCGTGAAGGACTCGCCGGTGGGCGCGCAGGTGGGTGCGGGCGTGAACGTCGACCTGGAAGTCGCCGCGTTTCATGTGGCTCGTCAGCGTGACTTCGGTTTCGCACGACAGCGGGTCGCCTTCGGTGATCGCCATGCGTTCGGTCGTGTTGCGTCCGAATTCCATGCCGTGATCCTCGATGCGATAAACCCCGCCACCACGTTCCGAGAGCACCTCGACGCGACCCGTGAGCACGTCGCGCGTCACCGTGTTGCGTGACGGCGCACTCTTGATCTGGGTCGCGGCCATGGGGGCCGCTTCCCTCAGGCGGAAGGAACGGTTTCAGCTTCGGCCCGCCCCGTGCCGGGCGCACGGGAAGATCGAGCGTGCTGGTTCCGGTATGGAGCGTCAGTGCAACCGGCTCGGGCGAAGGCCAGATCATCGGCCAGTAGGTCGTCGAGACGGCGATGCGCACACGGTGCCCCTTGCCGAAGTTGTAGGCGGTGTCGCTGAGCGGCACCTTCACCTTGTAGCGTTTGCCCGGCACCAAGGGTTTGACCTTGTCGTGGCCGTCACGGTGCGTGAGGTTCAAACACGCCATAAGCCGCGCGGGCGACCGAACCATCGGGCTTCACATCGTTGAGACGCACGCAGACAAAGGCGGTGGGTCTGTCGACACTGAGGTCGAGCGTGACACCGGCAGCACCCAGAAATCTCCAGCGGCTGTTTCAGCGGCGCACCATCGAAACAGAGCGAGGCACCGTCATCAAAGCGCTGGTCACCGGGAAACTCCGGCCCCCTCGCCGCCCGTGCCATAGGGGCACCATTCACCGCCGGCCAGCCCAAGGGTCTGGGGCGAATTTGAAACGAGCGGCACGACCTTGCTCTTCTTCGCGCCAAGGCCATCGGCATTGAGGTGGAACCGCTCGGCCTTGATCCGCCTACTGGGCCATTTGGCCTCACCGACCCAGCGGCCGGGACAATCGGCATACCAGGGCCTGGCGGGCACATCTTCCTGCATCCAGGCACGCATCATGGGTTCGTCCATGATGCCGTTCTCCTCACCCTTCAGCCAGTGATCCCACCAGCGCAGCATTTCCTGCAGGAAGCCGATCGCGGGACCGGGCGCGCGACCCGACTGGCCCCACTGGTGGGCGTGCGGACCGATCAGTCCCAGGCGCGGCACCTTCAGGTTCTTCAGCAGACGGGGGATGGCATCGGTGTAACCGTCCAGCCAGCCGCCCACGGCGAAAACCGGGCATTGGATGCGGCTGAAGTCCTCGCAGACCGAGGCATGCTTCCAGAACGCGTCGCGCGTCTGGTGAGCCATCCATGCTTCGGGCGGACAGGCGATATTTTCCAGGCGCTCCATCCAGTTCTTGCGCCAGCCCGGCCCCATGATCTCGGGGTCACCGGGCAATGGCAGGATGGAGAAGAACGTCGTGCCCCAATCAAGCTGATCGTTCAGCAAACAGCCGCCGGAATAGTGCATGTCGTTGGCGTAACGATCATCGGTCGAACAGGACGTGACGATGGCCTTCAACGCGGGCGGGCGCAGAGCCGCGACCTGCAGGGAATTGAAGCCGCCCCACGAGATGCCGAACATGCCGACCTTGCCCGTGCACCACTTCTGTCTGGCAAGCCAGGCGATGACCTCCTTGCCGTCAGAGAGTTCCTGTTTTGAATATTCGTCGGCCTGTTTGCCGAAGCTGTCGCCCGCGCCGGCCAGATCGACGCGCACGCTGGCGTATCCGTGGCCCGCAAAATAGGCATGTTTGGGTTCGTCGCCCGGGCGCGTCATGTCGCGCTTGCGATAGGGGATGTACTCCAGCACCGCGGGCACCTTGAACCCGGACCCGGCATCGACCGGCATCCAGATCCGCGCCGCCAGCTTCACGCCCCGTTTCAACGGAAATCCAGACGTCCTTCTCCAGCACCTTCACGTCATGGGGAAACTTGGTCACGACCGTCATGGCAATTCCTCCAGGCTGAACCGTTCCAGGTCAGCCTACATCAATCAAAGGCCTCGGCATCCACCCCGGTTGTGAGCTGACGGTAGAGATAGGCGACGCTGGTCAGGCCCATGAACATGCCGCCGATACGCAGCACCGCGATAACGATGTTGAAAACGAGATGGCCTGGCAGGCTGACCTGGAAGGCCTCGGGCAGGAGAAGGAACCAGCCGACCGCAAAGAGCGCCATGGGCAGCCCAAACAGAACGACCACCATACCCAGACTCAGCCCGTGGCCTTTGCCCAGCCGCCATGCCTCGCCCCAGCCCATGCGGATTTCCTGCGGCACAGGCGGGAAAGGCGAGCAGGAACCGGGCGCTGACAAGCATCAGCAAACCCACAACGCCAAGCACGATGACGATAAAGACAAACACCGTCTGGGGATCATCTTCCTGGAGGAAGGGCATGAAGATCGGGAAACTGATGATCAGCGCCAGGATCGTCAGGGTGATGTAATAAACCGCCGCGCGCGCCACGAAACGCCCCGCCAGCTTGTTGATCTCGCGCTGCTGCTCGCGCCGTTCCTCGCCCTGGAGAATCTTCAGCTCGGGTCCCACCAGATAACGCCGCTGCCAGAAATACGCGATATAGGCCAGGCCCAGTTCCACCGTGACCGACACCGCCGTGGCATTCACCTCGATACGGTCCAGAATGGTCCAGGCCAGCGCCAGCAACAGGGCAGCGGGAAGCGCAAACATCGCCAACCCCTTGCGATCCCGCAGCGTCGCAGTCACCCCTTCATGCAGCAGGTTTCCAAAGCTGGTGGTCATGGTTGTCCTTCCCGATTCATCAGGGCCTTACCCCTGCTTCACATCAGCGGCCAGGTTTGCATCGACGTCTTTTCGATCAGCCGTCATCACCTGCCAGCTCCGTGCCGTGGCAAAGGACAGCAAGGCGGTTACCGTCATGCCGATGGCGGTGATCAGCAGAAGAGTAACAAAACTTGCGGTCAGGCTGCCGCCGATCATTTCCGTCACCTGTTCCAGCGCGACGTTGAGCAGCGCGTAGCCAAAGAAAAACGGCCCGGCGAGCAGGACCCAGATCACGCAGAGCCGCAGGCCGTATCCACGTGACATGCGCCATGCCAGGCCAAACCCGGTATCGCGATCAATCGCTGCTGCGGCAAGGGCCGGCGAAAACCGCGCCAGGGGAATCCCGACGGGAAGGCAGAACATCACGACCGAGATCAACAGCATGTCGATCACCTGATAGGTCGGCTCCTGCATGGCCACAGGCTGGCTGGCACCAACATGATCGAGCAGGGTCAGCGGCACCGTGATCACCACAGTCAGCATGAAAAACACACCCATGGCACCGGCAGCCAGGGCCAGCGCCCGGCCCATGAACCCCGCGATGGGAGAGCGAACCTTTGCCGCCGTCTCGCCCGAACGCCGGGGCGGTGCCGGTGTCTGCGCCCTGTCGGGCCCCAGCAGGACAATGCGGAAGACGTAGAACGCAAACCAGCCATAGGCCACAACATTGGCAATCGCGTAGATCGGCGTCACCTGAAACCCGGAATCAAGCCCCAGCAACGCTGATAGAAGCAGCGCGATCACCGCCGGGCCCCTTCCGAGGTGCATCAGCAACCGCAAGTGATCCGAGACGAAGCGGTAGGATTCCTGAACGGTCTCCAGCACAGACAAACCTGGCGTGTTGCGACTCACAACCCGATCCTACACAACCCCTGCTTCACGCAGGGCGGCGATTTCCTTGTCGGATTTGCCCAGCACGTCTTTCAGGACCTGGTCGGTGTGTTCGCCCAGCAGCGGCGGCGGGCGGTTATAGACAGGAGGTGAGCCTTCCAGGTTCACGGGGCTGCGCACCATCGGAATCGTGCCCGCAGTCGGGTGCTCCATTTCGAACTTCATGCCGCGGGCCTGGATATGGGGGTCTTCAAAGACCTGCTGGAAGTTGTTGACCACGCCATAGGGCACGCCTTCCTTGTCCAGGTTTTCGACCCACCAGGCGCGCGGCTGCTTTTTCATGAGGTCGATCACCAGGGGGATCAATTCGTCGCGGTGGCGGATGCGCTGCGGGTTGGTGACAAACCGTTCGTCATCGGCCAGTTCGGGCGCACCGGCCAGATTGCACCAGCGGCGATACTGCCCGTCATTGCCGATCGCGATGATGATGGGGTCATCGGCGGTCTCGAACACCTGATAGGGTAGCAGGTTGGGATGGGCGTTGCCGAAACGTTTGGGCGGCACCCCGCTGGTCAGATAATTCATGTTCATGTTGGCCATCAATGCGACGGCGCTGTCGGCCAATGCCATGTCGATGTACTGACCCTGGCCCGTCGTGTTGCGATGGTTCAGCGCGGCCAGGATCGCGATGGTGCTGTAAAGCCCGGTCGTCAGATCGGTGATCGCCACGCCAGCCTTCTGCGGGCCGCCACCGGGCAGATCGTCACGCTCGCCCGTGATCGACATGAAACCGCACATGCCCTGGATGACAAAGTCATAGCCCGCGCGCGGAGCATAAGGCCCGGTCTGGCCAAAGCCGGTGATCGAGCAATAGATCAGCCCGGGGTTGGATTCCTTCAGGCTGGCGTAATCCAGGCCATATTTGGCAAGCCCGCCCATCTTGTAGTTTTCGATCAGCACATCGGCGCGCGCTGCCAACTCCTTGATGATCGCCTCGCCCTCAGGCGTTGCGATATTGAGTGTGATCGATTGCTTGCCCCGGTTCGCTGCAAGGTAATAGGCCGCTTCGGTTGTCTCGTTACCGTCCTGATCCTTCAGGAACGGTGGGCCCCAGCTTCGTGTGTCATCACCGGCTCCCGGCCGTTCGACCTTGATCACCGTGGCGCCCAGATCAGCCAGAACCTGACCGCTCCAGGGCCCGGCCAGAATGCGTGACATATCAAGAACGACAATCCCGTCGAGCGCTGCGGCCATGATCGGTTTCCGTGAATGGTGAAGAGGAGTGGCTTTGAACGCTGAACCTTATTCCGAACACGCGCCATGGCAAGCACTGGGGAGGTGGGGTTTTTGTTTGTTTGGCTTTGTCTTTTAGCCTCAGTCGCCGGCGTTCACTCCGTTCACTTGGCTAACGCCGCTTGCGCGGCGGGGTCGCAGTCGCTCCCCTCGGCCCCAAGCGGGACCTCCCGCCCACAAACCATCCCAAGCCGTGTCATCCCGGAAACCGCAACGCGGTTATCCGGGATCTCGTCATGACGCGTTTCAGAAGCAGGCTGCGGACCGATATCCCGGCTCAAGGCCGGGATGACACATATGAGGTAGTTGCTCGAAGCACACTGCACCGCCGTTCATACTGACATTCGGCGACGAGAGCGAAGCGGCCGCCGACCGGTGCGACCGCACCGGCGCGCCGCCAGGCGCGGGAGCCAAGCGTGCGGAGCATGCGCCCGGCGTTTGAGGGAACAAACAAAAACCCCCACCACATCTTGGGGCAAGTTGTCACTGTCATGACAAATTACGGTGTTAACCTTCCTGCCCTTGCGGTTATGATGCCGCACGCCGAACCATTCAGGTTCGCCGTCGTCTGGAAGGAGACCCCGCCGGTGCAGTCGCCGGAAGCCTGTCCTGCCCTGGTTCTCAACGCGGACTTCCGCCCGTTGAGTTACTATCCCCTATCGCTGTGGTCCTGGCAGGATTCGGTCAAGGCGGTCTTCATGGATCGGGTCCAGACCCTGTCGCAATACGACAAGGTCGTGCGCTCCCCCAGCTTCGAAATGCGTCTGCCCAGTGTCATTGCGCTGCGCGAATTCATTCCGCTCAACAAACGCCCGGCTTTCACGCGCTTCAATGTCTTCCTGCGCGACAGCTTTGCCTGCCAGTATTGTGGCAGCCGCCAGGAAACCCGCGAACTGACCTTTGATCACGTCGTGCCGCGTTCGCGCGGCGGGCGCACAAGCTGGGAAAATGTCGTCACGGCCTGCAGCGGCTGCAACATGCGCAAGGCCAACCGCACCCCGCGTGAGGCCAGCATGCCCCCGCTGATGGAACCGATGCCACCAACGACCTATCAGTTGCGCGAAAACGGGCGCGCCTTCCCGCCCAACTTCCTGCACGAAGACTGGCGCGATTATCTCTATTGGGACAGCGAGCTCGAAAGCGACTGATTGCAGCGCTTGCGCTTGCTGTGTCCCCAGATCGCTCATACAAAACAGATGCCGCAATACTGTTCGTTGGATGCCACAAGGGCGTTTGGGGTGCATGGGGTTGCATTCGCGCTTTTGCGGAGCCCCCCCCTGTCCGGTATCAATGCGATTGTAGCGCCAGCGGCTCAAATGGCCGATTTTGCGCAGAAACTATGGATATTCTCCGTGGTTTTGCTTAAAGACGCGCCAACAAGTGCGCGGCGCGCCCAATCGGCAGGCGCTGCTTTCCAACGATGATGGAGACGACGATGGACATGAACGTGAGTGAAATGTGGGACATGGGACTGCTCATGCTGACCGAGTACGGTCTGGATGTGGTCGGTGCCATTGTTGTTCTCCTGATCGGCCTGTGGGCATCAGGCTGGGCCAAACGCGCCACGACCAAGGCGCTGAACCAGGTGGAGCGGGTCGACGATACCCTGACCGGTTTTTTCGCCAGCATGGCCAAATACACGGTCCTGGCGTTCACCGTGGTCATGGTGCTCAACCAGTTCGGCGTTCAGACCGCCAGTCTGATTGCCATCATGGGTGCGGCAGGCCTGGCTATTGGTCTGGCTCTGCAGGGCACGCTCTCCAATGTCGCGTCCGGCGTCATGCTGCTGCTCTTCCGCCCCTTGAGTGTCGGCCAGTTCGTGGATGCAGGCGGCGCCATGGGCACGGTCAAGACCGTCAGCCTGTTCACGACAGAACTTGCAACCCTAGACAACGTCCAGATCATCATACCCAACAGTCAGATCTGGAGCAGCAAGATCACGAACTACAGCGTCTATGACACCCGTCGCATCGACATTGTCATGGGCATTGGATACGGCGACAACATCGACGATGCCATGGCGGCCTTCAACGAGATCTATGGTGCCGATTCACGGGTGCACGCCGATCCCGAACCGGCCATGTATGTCACCAACCTTGGTGCAAGCTCGGTCGACATCACGATCCGTGTCTGGTGCTCTGCAGCGGATTTCTGGAACCTGAAGACCGACCTGACCAAGGCGTTCAAGGAAGTCCTGGATGCCAAGGGCATCGAGATTCCCTTCCCCCAGACCGTCGTTCACATGGTCAACGACGCCGCCGAGTAAGACGTCAGACCCGGGTCGAAAGCCAGATAGCCAGACGCGTACCGGTTCGGACCGCGCCGGTCAGCAAATCATGGCCGGGCGCATCTGCGGCACCGTGCTCAAGGGCGGTGTCGTGGTGTTCCTGCTCATCGGCGCGGAACTCTTCGATGGTCGTGCGCAGCGGGGCTTCATCGTCACCCAGGCGGCGGGACTGTTCGGCATAGTGTTCGTCGATCACGCTCTCGACCGCTTCGGTGCAAGCCATCGCGGCTTTTTCGCCCAGCAGGGCGGAGCCCACGCCCAGGGCATAACCCGCGACATGCCAGACTGGCGCCAGCGCCGTCGGGCGCACATGGCGTTCAACCACGAGCTTGTCGAAATGGTCGAGATGGCGTTGTTCCTGATCGGCCATGTCGGCGATGACATCGCCGGCAGGTGTGCCGCCCAGCACGGCAAGCTGGCCATCATAGATGCGCTTGGCGCCATACTCACCGGCCTGATCAACGCGGATCATGCCTTCGACCAGCGCCTCGCGCGAACCGTCGCCGGGCAACAGGTCTTCGCCGGTTAGCTTACCCGCGCTCTTGTTCTCGCTCATGCCGGAACCTTTCGCGCCCGATGCGCACCCACAAATGCCACCACGGCAAGGGCCACCGAGATGATGAGATTGTAGCCCGCCATGGAGATGCCTGCGAGTGACCAGGGGATTTCATCGCAGCGCGCAATATCTGTTTCCCACAACAGGGCTTTCAGTTCTTCGACCGTGTCGGCCAACAGATCAGACGAACCACAGAAGGAACTCTCGATCCAGTGCTGCTCGACCCCGACGTGATACCCGGCAATGCCCGCACCGGCCAGGAAGGCCAGGCCGACGGCGCCCAGCAACCAGGGCGCAAGATTGTCGCGTGCAAAGGCAAAGGCGAACAATCCCAACCCAAGCGATGCGGCATGAGCCCAGCGCTGCGCAATACACAGCGGACAGGGCTGCAGCCCCTCGACATGCTGGAAATAGAACGCACCGGCCAGCATGGCGGCACTGGCCAGAGCCAGAAGTCCGCCCAGCAGGCGAGGCCGCGAAAGCAGGCGTGTAATGGTTGAGTCAGCCATGAGACATCATATTGCGGGTCGCACCGGAACCTACAAGAGCCATTTCGCGGCAGCGAAGCCCGCGATGGCGATGACAAACGACACGGTAGCGACCAGCGCCAGACGTTTTTCGATGAAACTGCGGATCGGCGGACCGAACCAGGTCAGCAGTGCGGCCTCGAAGGCAAAACGCAGACCGCGCGACACGATGGAAGCGATGACGAAGGTCACGAGATCGAGATGCACAACACCCGACGCGATGGTGACGACCTTGAAAGGAATGGGCGTGAAGCCGCCGGCAAAGACAATCCACGCACCCCATTCACCATAAAGTCCGGCAAAATGCTCATAGGCGTCTTCGTGCCCATAGAATGCCAGCAACGGCTCACCAACCGTGTCATAGAGAAGCGCGCCAATGGCATAGCCACCCAAGCCACCAATCACCGTTCCGGCCGTGACAACACCGGCATAAAGCCAGCATTTGCGCGGCGCGGCGAACATCATCGGCAGCAGCATGGCTTCGATGGGGATCGGGAAAAACGAAGCCTCGGCAACGCTCAGCGCAAACAGCCACCAGATCGCATGGCGATGGCCGGCCAGTTGCATGGTTCTGTCGTAAAGGCGCTGCAGCATGGCGTGATCCCTGAGGGTAGCGCCTGATAACGCGTCTGCGCGGCGCTGTCATCTGGCGTTGCTGTGGCGCGCCTGGAAGGTCATCATGGATCAGGGAATACAAAGGATCGAACCCATGGCAAATGCACTTCTCCGCTCCGGCACTCTGGCTCTGGCACTGATTGCCGGCCCTGCCCTGGCGCATGATCCCGATGTCATCACCCAGTACTCGACGCTCGATGCGCTCAAGGCGGGCCTCTATGACGGTGACATGACCTATGGCGAGATGGCCGAGTACGGCGATTTCGGCGTCGGCACCTTCAATGCGCTTGATGGTGAAATGGTCGGCTTTGACGGCCGCTTCTGGCGCATCACCGAAGACGGTGTCGTGAGCGAAGTGACACCCGATACCGAAACGCCCTTTGCCGTGATGACCTTCTTTGACCACGACATCACCTTCGATCTTCCGGGGGGCAGCGACTTCGCGGCTCTCTCTGAAGTTCTGAACTCTCATCTGACAAGCGCGAACACACCGGTCGCCATCATGATCACCGGCTCCTTCGACACCCTGACCGTGCGCGCACCACGCCATCAGGATCAGCCTTATCTCCCACTCGCCGAGGCGTTGGCCGATCAGGCGGTATGGGATCTGACGAACCAGTCCGGCACGATGGCCGGTTATTGGTTCCCGGCATGGCTGGGCAACATCAATGCCCCGGTCTGGCATCTCCACTACCTCAGCGACGACCACAGCGTCGGCGGCCATGTCGTCGACCTGATGACGGATTCGGGCAGCGTAAGTCTCGACCCCAGCCCTGACCTGACGATCCTGATGCCTAGGAATGCAGCGTTTGACGAAGCCGATCTCGGCACGCCCTGACCACAGGCCCGGTCAGGAACCGGGACTATGGTGCTCGTGCCAGTGTCGGGCGATGTCCAGGCGCCGTGCGATCCAGACGTCTTCAAAGGACGCAACGTAATCCAGGAACCGTGCCAGGCCTGCCGCACGAGCGGGATGGCCAACCAGGCGGCAATGCAGGCCAACCGACATCATCTTGGGATGCGTCGCGCCTTCGGCATACAGCATGTCAAAGGCGTCTTTGAGGAACTCGAAGAACTGGCCTGACGTCGCGATTGCACCACGCGCGTACTGGCCATCGTTGTTGGTCAGCGAATAGGGCACAACCAGATGATGGCCACCTGCGCCGTTATCGACCCAATAGGGCAGCTCGTCGTTGTAGGTATCGGAGTCATAGAGGAAGCCGCCCTCTTCGATCAGCAGACGGCGCGTATTGTCGGACGGCCCGTAGCGGCAGTACCAACCCAGCGGGCGCTCACCAAGAGTCTGGCGAAGCGAGGCGATCGCATCGGCGATGTGCCGGCGCTCGGTTTCTTCGTCCAGGCGATAGTGTTCGATCCAGCGCCAGCCATGGCAGAGAAAGTCCAGCTCGGCCTCGCGGATCGCCGCAGCCGCTTCGGGATTGCGCTCCAGTGCAACGGCGCAGGCAAAGATGGTCGGCTTGATGCCGCGTTCCGTGAACAGGCGATAGAGCCGCCACCAACCGACCCGGCTGCCGTATTCGAACATCGAGCGCGCGCCGTGATCGGCAACACCTGACGGCACGATGGGCGCAGAAACTTCGGTCAGCGTGACTTCGTCATCGGCATCACCGTTGGAGATCGCGACCTCGGAGCCTTCTTCGTAGTTGATGACGAAGTTCAGCGCGAGCCTGGCTCCGCCCGGCCATTTTGGATTGGGAGGATTGCGCCCGTAACCAACAAAATCGCGCTCACCCGCATGAAATCTGGTCATCGCAACACTCTCCTGTTCATCGGATCCATCAGCCCGCCATCCAGCCGCCATCGACCATCATGTTGTGACCGGTGATATAGGTTGCTTCATCGCTGGCCAGAAAGACTGCGGTCGAGGCGATGTCTTCGGGTTTGCCCAGGCGCGACCACGGCGTGCGGTCCATGGCATAGGCTTGGCGCGACTCTTCGAACTCCGGACCTTCGTTGCCGGTGACGATCTTGCCCGGCGCAATGGCGTTGCAGACAATGCCTTGTTTTCCATAGTCGACGGCGATCTGGCGCGTCAGATAGACGGCTGCCGCCTTGCCCGTGCCGTAAGCAACGTCACCGGGACAGCAGATCATGCCGTGCTGGGAAGAGATATTGATGATGCGTCCGCGCACCTCTCCGCGCGGGGGCTGGCGCACCATTTGGGCGACAGCGCGCTTGCAGCCGAAAAACACGCCGGTTGCGTTGACCGCCATGACGCGGTTCCAGTCTTCTTCCGTTGTCTCGAGAAGGGGCGTGCCGGCATAGGTCGCGGCGTTGTTGACCATGATGTCGAGCGAACCCCAGGTTTCCACGGCCAGGGCTACGGCGCGGTCGACATCCGACCAGACCGAGACATCGCAGGTGGCAAAAAGCGCGTCGCCGCCTTCATCCATGACCGCGACATGGGTCGGCTCACCGCCTTCAAGCGGTTCCTCACGCACATCCGCAATCAGGACACGCGCGCCTTCCCGGCCATAAGCCAGCGCAATGGCGCGTCCGATGCCTGATGCTGCGCCGGTGATGACCGCAACCTTGTCCTTGAGCCGCATGGCGATCTCCCTTTTCCGGCACCAGTGAAGCCCGCGCGCAAGCCCGTGACAAGGCGGCAAACTGACCTGTAGGATCATCGGACAAATCTCACAGGAGTCTGCAGATGCCCCAGGTTCGTTCCGTTGACCGCAACACACCCATTGAAGAAGCGATGGCGATCCTTCACGAGGATGGTGCGGTGGTCTTCACAAACCTCGTCGACGGTGCCGTGATCGACCAGGTTCGTGCCGAACTCGATCCCTATCTGGAGCGGGCCTATAACGGTGAAGGAGATTTCTGGGGTTACAAGACCAAGCGCGTCAGCTCGCTGATCGCCAAGTCGAAGACCTATGGCGAGGAGCTGGCGACCAACCCGACGATCCTGGAGGTGATGAACCAGCTTCTGCTGCCCCATTGCGAGCGTTATCACCTGCATGTCACCCAGGCCGTGGCGATCGGCCCCGGCGAAGGCCAGCAGATCATTCACCGGGATGACGGCCTGATGCCGTTCCGCCATCCCGGCCCGCAGTCGCTCTGCAATACCATGTGGGCGTTGACCGATTTCACCGAAGAGAATGGCGCCACCAACGTGATCCTGGGCAGCCATGAATGGGATGACGACACCCATCCTGATGAGGACAGCGTGATCACTCATGCCGTGATGCCCAAGGGCTCGTGCATGGTCTATCTGGGCAGCGTTTTCCATGGCGGCGGCAAGAACCTGACCGATGACGAATACCGGGTCGGCATGATTACTGGTTACAGTCTGGGCTGGCTGCGTCAGGAAGAGAACCAGTATCTGGCGGTTCCGCCAGAGGTAGCCAAACATCTGCGCGAAGATGTGCAGCACCTGATCGGATACCACCTGCACGATCTCTTCCTTGGCTGGGTTGAAGGACACGACCCGCATGTGGTTCTGGAAGACCGCTACAGCGATGTCATGCCCGCAGCTTCGGAAGGCGGCGAATTTGTCGAAGACTCAAAAATTCTGAAGACCGCAGTGCTGGGTGAGGCAAGCAGGCACTGAACCATACAACATGATCGCTTCCAGCATTGCGTCACCCATATGTGGGCGCGACCCTAAATTCCGCCTGGAGAGGTTACGGCATGCGCACCATGGTTGCCGGTATGGGGCTGATGGGATCGGCCTTGGCCGATGCTCTCCTGCAGCAGGGCCTGCCCGTCACGGTCTGGAACCGGACGCCCGAGCGTTGCCGGGCCGCCGTCGAGGCAGGTGCAACCCAGGCCTCATCCTTCGCTGAGGGCGCACAGAATTGCGATGTGCTGATCAGTTGCCTGACCGATCATGAAGCCGTCACGCAGAGCGTGATTACATCAGACGTTGGAGAAGCGCTTGCTGGCAAGGCCTTCGTCCAGCTCAGCCAGGCAACGCCGGACCAATCGCTTACTTTTGCCGACTGGGCCGCCCGCCACGGGATCGGTTACCTCGACGGCTCCATTTTGGGCTATCCCAAGGACGTGCGGGCAGGTGACTGCTTCATCATCTATTCCGGCGACCCTGCCGTGTTCGAAACCTGCCACGACGTTCTCCATGCCATGGGCGCAAAGCCCCGCCTGGTGGGCGAAAAGCCCGGCGTGGCGACCGCCTTCGACAAGGCCTATTTCGCCTTTTACTACGCGCATGCAGTAGGTCTGTTGCATGGCGCTGCGATCTGCCGCGCATCGGGCGTACCACTCGACGGTTTTCTCGACCTCATGGTCGAGGCCTATGACTGGAGAGCGGCAGACCGCATCAGCGCTGACGCCCTTAAAAGCGGAGACCTTGCCGCAAGGGAAGCAACGCTCGAGACCCACGCCCACGCCTATAACCAGGTTGCACTGTTCAGTCGGTCTGTCGGGGCTGATACGGGCCTAGCCGATGCCATGGACCGCCTTTTCCAGGCCGGCATCGATCTGGGCCACGGCCGCGACGAGATCGCAGCCCTGATCGAGGTCCTGAACCCAAGGCGAGACTGAAACCCTACTCGTTCAGGCTGGACCATCGGTTGTCGAGTGTTCCCGCAAGATCGGCCAGGCGGACGAATTCGGCGCGATAACCGAAGCTGTCCTTGCCCCTGGACGCATTGGCCAGATCAACGACATCACCGAAGTCGTAGGTCTGCAGGAAGGCATCGTTGCGCAGGAGCTGGCCATAGGCCGCCACGGCAATGGAGAACCGGACATCGCCCGGGGCTTCTTCGAGGGATGCAATCACCTGCTCATTCGAGACCGGACGGGAGATCAGCTTGCTGGTGTCTTCGCCGGGGAGTTTGTAGCGGATCTTGAGATAGGCCAGCTCACCGGCGAACCGGTCATCGGGCTCCAATGCAGGACCGTCGTCATAGCGCAGGCCGCCCATCCAGCGGAATTGCGCCGTGACCGGCACGATTTCATAGATCGCGGTGACGTTGTGGCCGTTGCCGATTTCGCCGGCATCAACGTGATCGTTGTTGAAATCCTCACGTTCGAGAATGCGGGTTTCGTATCCCAGCAGTCGGTACTCGGCGACCTGTGCGGGGTTGAACTCGACCTGAATCTTCACGTCGTTGGCGATCGGGAACAACGTGCCGCCAAGTTCATCGACCAGGACCTTCTTGGCTTCCAGCAGGGAGTCGATATAGGCCGCATTGCCATTGCCGTTCTGGGCCAGGCGCTGGGTCAGTTCGTCGTTGAGATTACCGCGCCCGAAGCTGAGGACCGAGAGATAAACCCCGCCTTCGCGCTGACGGGCGACCTCTTCTTCCAGCAGATCGGGATCGGAAATCCCCACGTTGAAGTCGCCATCGGTGGCCAGCAGGATGCGGTTCACGCCTTCGACGTTGAAGGACTCATAGGCCAGATTGTAAGCCGTCTCCAGACCCGCTGCGCCGGAGGTCGAGCCGCCCGCACGCAGGCTATCGAGCACACCAAGAATGGTTGCCTTGTCGGACCCCAGCGTCGGCGGCAGGGCAATGCGCACACCGCTGGCATACGTTACGATGGCAACCGTGTCGTCCTCCCCCAGTTCCCCGACCAGAAGGCGCAGACCCTGGACCAGCAGGCCCAGCTTGTCAGGCGAGTTCATTGAGCCCGAGACATCGACCAGGAAGGTGAGGTTCGCGGCGGGTCGTTTCTCTTCGATGAGGTCATAACCCTGGATACCGATATGGACGAGTTGCGTGGCCTGGTTCCACGGGCTCGGCACGACCGAAACTGCCGTGGCGAATGGCACCTGTGAATCAACCGGCGGCGCATAGGCATAGTTGAAGTAGTTGATCAGCTCCTCGACGCGCACCGCATCGGCCGGGGGAAGCTGCCCGGACTCGATGAAACGGCGCGTGTTGGCATAGGCCGCGGTATCGACATCGATCGAGAAGGTCGAGACCGGGTCGGTGCTGACCGCGTGGATCGGGTTGGGTGCGGTCTCTTCATAGACATCACCCTGTCCGGAGACACCTGTGACCCAGCCGTTCTGCTGGTCCGACAGGTATGCCATCTCATAGTTGGACGCTACCCCGGTCGACATCGCTTCTTCCATCAGGACGACTTCCTCGACGACCATGTACTCGGTCTCGACCTGAACCTGTTCCTGTGCTTCGACAGGCTCCACCTTGGTCAGGTCTTCCTGTTCGGGACTGCAGGCCGCCAGCGCGAGCGTCCCGGTCATGAGCACGAGGCCCGCGCGCCCGTTGCGAAAGGGCCAGCCATTCAAATGGATCAACATATCAATCTCCCCTGGATCGGCCGGATTGGCCGTGTGGCCCGATACTGGTCAGGCTTCATGGCCAGACATGGGAGAGATTGGGGCAATTGGGCGGCACGGCGCTTGATCGCGGTCGCGCCCTCCACCATCTAGAAGGTAGAGAGAGGATAAAAACCCGTGAGTGATGATCCCTACAAAATTCTGGGTGTCGCGCGCGATGCCAGCCAGGACGACATTCGCAAGGCCTATCGCAAACTGGCGAAGGAGCTGCACCCTGACTTGCATCCAGACGACAAGGCTGCCGAGACCCGCTTCAAGCAGGTTTCAGGCGCCTATGGCCTGCTCAAGGATTCTGAGAAACGCGCCCGCTTCGATCGGGGCGAGATCGACGCCGGCGGCGCGGAACGCCAGGAACACCAGTATTACAGGCACCATGCCGAGGCCGACCCCGGCGGGCGCTATAGCGGCCATCCAGGGTTTTCCAGCCAGGAGGATCTGGCTGACTTTCTCGCCGGCGCGTTCTCTCAGCAGGGCGGTGGCCGACGGAGCATGCGCATGAAGGGCCAGGATGCGGGTTATGCTCTGGAGGTCGAGTTTCTGGATGCGGTCAACGGCGCGACCCGGCGCCTGACCCTGCCCCAGGGCGGCGATCTTGATGTGCGGATTCCGCCAGGCATCCAGGACGGCGCAACCCTGCGCCTGAAAGGCAAGGGCGGTGCTGGTATGGGCGGAGGCCCGGCCGGTGACGCGTTGATCACGATCACGGTCAAACCCCATGCCCTGTTTCGCCGCGAAGGCAACGACATTGTGCTTGATCTGCCCATCACCCTTGATGAGGCGGTGCTGGGCGGCAAGGTCGCCACACCCACGGCCACGGGCACGGGCAAGGTCGCACTGACCATTCCAAAGGGATCAAGCAGCGGCGATGTGTTGCGCCTGAAGGGCAAGGGTGTGAAACCGGCCAAAGGCACAGCCGGAGATCAGCGCGTCGTGCTGCAGATCACGCTGCCCGAAACCGTGGATGCGGAACTGGAGGCCTTCCTGGAGAGCTGGCGCGAGGTCCATGCCTATGACCCGCGCGCCGGCATGGGGAAACCGTCATGACGTTGCGCGAGGAACAGGTGGTTGCCAGCGTGGGTCGCATCAGCGTGACCGAGTTGCGGCTGTGGCAGGTCCAGGGCTGGGTTGCACCCCGGCAGGACGACGAGGGCCCGGTGTTTGACGAACTTGATGTCGCACGCATCCGTCTGGTCTGTGAGCTGCGCGAAGACATGGAGATAGACGAGGAAACGATCCCCGTCCTGCTTTCCATGGTGGACCAGATACACGGCCTGCGGCGTTCCCTGAAATCCCTGGCGCAGGCCGTTGATGAACAGCCTGCCGAGGTGCGCAGGTCTGTTCTGACGTCCTTCCAGGCAAGGCTGCAATCGAAACCCTGATCTGCCCTGCCTGTCGCCTTCGCGGGGCTTGACCCCGGGGCAGCTCTACACCATCTTCGCGCCCGTGTGCCCCAGTGGCGGAACTGGTAGACGCGCGAGACTTCAAAATCTCGGGTCCTTCGTAAGGGCGTGGGGGTTCGAGTCCCTCGTAGCGGGCACCACCTCCTGCACTAACTCACTGATATGTCAGCGTTTTTTCTGTTGGCAGTCCAGGTGACGTACAGGATGACGTACAATTTATCCCCTCATATCCGTGTTCGCAGCGGCATCTATCACTTCGTCAGACGTGTCCCTGCTGACCTTCAGCAGCACTATCGTAGCGACAGGGTAAGTATCAGCCTGCGGACCAGGTCAACCAAAGCTGCATACCGTTCGGCAACGTCGATCAACCAGCGCCTTGATGATTACTGGCATGGACTGAGGCTCCAGAAGATGGATGTGCCAGCTTTGCATCTGGTGATCGATGGTGAAGCTGACGTGACCGATAACAACCCCACCATGATGGAGGCGGTTGATAGCTATCTGCTGCTAAAAAAAGACAAGCAGTCGCCAACCTTCATCCGTGCAGCCAAGCGCAATGGCAGGTATGTGGCAGAGGCATTGGGTAATAGACCTATCACCTCGTACTCATCATCCGATGCGGCCACCTTTCGTGACCATCTGTTCGAGAAGGGTCTCAGTCTTGGCAGCGTCAAGCGCATCTTCGGGTCAGTGAGGTCCATCATCAATTTGGTGATGCGTGAGCATGGCATTGAAGGCAGCAATGCCTTTGCCAGGACCTACATGCCTGACAGGGATGACAGCCAAGACAGATTACCGATCCCTCAGGACAAAATGAATATTCTACAAAAAGCCTGTCACGAAACAGATGATGAGATGCGTTGGCTGATTGCCCTGATCAGCGATACCGGTATGCGCCTGAGCGAAGCCGTAGGGCTTCACAAGGACGATATCTTCCTCGAGGGCCCCATCCCCCACATTGTCGTCCAAACGCACCCCTGGCGCCGTCTGAAGACCAAGAGCAGTGCCAGGCATATAACCCTGGTGGGAACGTCTCTGTGGGCAGCCAGGAGGCTCCTTGAGCATGGCAATGACTATGCCTTCCCACGCTACTGTGATGGCCAGACGTGTAATGCCAACTCAGCCAGCGCCGCTCTAAACAAGTGGATCAAAACCATAATCGGTGAAGGATTTGTGGTCCATGGGCTTAGACACAGTTTGAGAGACCGCCTCAGAGCTGTGGAGTGTCCGGCAGACATCGTTGATGCCATTGGTGGCTGGACGACAAAAGGGATCGGTCATGCCTATGGCAAGGGCTATAGCATGGAGATACTGGCTAAGTGGATGAGGAAGATTGAGTGCCAGCCAGGTCGGTGAAGGCCTGCATGGACTTCACTCCTCAGGGGCTGATCTCAGTTAGAAATTCATGAGCAATTGCAGCCGTAAGGCCAAAAACAAGAACCCCTCGCCTCACTCGCCTCTAGCCGATGTTCCATGAGTAGCCGAGCAGTGTCCAGCGCTGGGGTCAGTTCCGTCAGCTCAGCAATATCAAAGGCGTGTGCGGGCACAGCGGAGGTGCCGACAAGGTCAGTGAAGGCTTGCATGGGAATTACTCCTAATGGTTGATCTCAGTAGGTCGTTCAGCAGCCGGACAGGCGTTCAGAGTCAGGCACCCAGTAAGGCGGGAAAGTCAGCAGCCTCACTCGCCTGTCTGCCGATGTCCATGAGTAGCCATGAGCGGTGTCCAGGGCTGGGGTCAGCTCCGTGAGCTCAGCAATATCAAAGGCGTGTGCGGGCACAGCGGTGGTGCCGACAAGATCAGTAAATGCTTGCATGGGAATTACTCCTAATGGTTGATCTCAGTTGGTCGTTCAGCAGCCAGGCGAACACTAAGGCAGCGTGCAAAAGAACAGTAGTGCAGCCTCACTCGCCTCTACCGATGTTCCATGAGTAGCCTGAGCAGTGTCCAGCGCTGGGGTCAGCTCCGTGAGCTCAGCAATATCAAAGGCGTGTGCGGGCACAGCGGTGGTGCCGACAAGGTCAGTAAATGCTTGCATGGGAATTACTCCTCAAGGGTTGATCTCAGTTGGTCGTTCAGCAGCCGGTGAGAACGGAGCAAGTCAGAAAGCTAGTGCAGCCTCACTCGCCTGTCTGCGGTGTCATGAGTAGCCTGAGCAGTGTCCAGGGCTGGGGTCAGCTCGGTGAGCTCAGCGATATCAAAGGCGTGTGCGGGCACAGCGGACGTGCCGACAAGATCGGTAAATGCTTGATCATGGGAATTACTCCTAAGGTTGATCTCAGGGTCGTTCAAGCAGGCCGTAGGGGAGCAGAGTAGCTGCAGCCTCACTCGCCTGATCTGCGGTGTCATGGGCAGCCATAGCGGTGTCCAGGGCAGGGGTCAGCTCGGTGAGCTCACATATCAAAGGCGTGTGCGGGCACAGCGGACGTGCCGACAAGATCGGTAAATGCTTGGATCATGGGAATACTCCTAATGAGTTGATCTCAGGCGTCAGCAGCCCGCAGAGCGTGAGGCAGAGTACTAGCAGCCTCACTCGCCTGATCTGCGGTGTCATGGGCAGCCATAGCGGTGTCCAGCGCTGGGGTCAGCTCCGTGAGCTCATCAATATCAAAGGCGTGTGCGGGCACAGCGGAAGTGCCGACAAGGTCAGTAAATGCTTGCATGGGAATTACTCCTAATGGTTGATCTCAGAGGTCGTTCAGCAGCCGGACTGCCAAGTGCAAAAGCACAGGAAGGCATCCACCAGCCTAACAAGATGAAACCATGTCCTTTGTACCCTGTCGAGCTAAGATCAGCGATTGGCACGCTCGAACTGCAGGCTGACCATGGATACAGCCGATGACAGTCGCCTGTTGCTTACCTGGCACCTGCGGCTGCGATTTTGGGCCTGGTTGCCGTGGAGAGGACTACCAGAGCAGCCAGTGAGCGTGGTGTACCGGGGTCAATGATCTGGGGAGACATTGTCCGTCCGAAGCCTGCCTGGTGACACGCCAGAGGACATTGAGCGCATGATTGCCCAGGCCACCAATGGAGACGCCACGGCGGAGAGTCCTCCACATCAAACGGGTGGCTGTCTGAGAATAAACTGCGTTCCATGTGGCTCTGTCAGAGTTTGGTGACATCTGACGTGAGCCCAGCTTCCCCCTTGCTGGGATTAGAGCCAC
>CALSLK010000023.1 GCA_943787175.1 uncultured Alphaproteobacteria bacterium | reverse complement strand
GGAAACCCACACCAACGGCACAAATGCCGGAAACCGCCATGGCGGCGATGGTGAGTGTCGTGCGGCCCAGCCGGGTCGGCGAACAGGCCGCCGGCCAGACAGCCCAGAAAGCCGCCCAGGCCGATGGTGACGAAGGTGCCCAGGCGCGCCCACAGGCCTGCCTCGTCAGCGGGCATGGAGAGGCGGAAGCTGGCGTCCAGAAAGACACGCCGAGCCAGGCCCACATGGCATAGAGCTCCCACATGTGGCCGAGGTAACCCAGAGTTCGCCAGGCGCAACGAGGGCACGGTGAACGCCTTCAGCGCGACGCGATGGCTCGGAAGCGGGCAGCCCGCCCGTGGTTGGGGCCCAGCGCGACGAAGTTGATGAGCAGGGCCGAGACCACGGCCGCAAGGGCGGACGCAGCGCCAATGGTGTGAAGCGCCAGTCGATGCCGCCCAGCGCGTTGAAGAGGTGCGGGTGCGGCCGAGCCCAGGGTCAGGGCGCCGACCAGCAGGCCCACCAGCAGACCCAGGTCGCGGTTCGCCCACCCAGCGGCCATCTTCATGCCCACGGGATAGACGCCGGCCATGCAGACGCCGGTGACGAAGCGCAGCGACGACGGTGGCCAGGGAGCCGGGCTCGACGATCAGGAGGCCCAGATTGGCGAGTGCGGCGACCAGAGCCGAGGCCATGAAAAAGCGCCTGCGGGTCGATCCGGTCCGCCAAGCCCAGCAGCACACTGGCAAGCGTGCCCGCGACGAAAGCGATCTGCACGCTGCTGGTCAGCCAGGCCGCCGTGCTGCCGTCGAGGTCAAACTCCAGGACCAGCGACGGGACCACAGCCGAAGCGGAGAACCACAGCGCCATGGCGGCGAGCTCGCAGAACGCAAGCAGCCCTATGGCGAACCATTTGGTATTGAAGTTCACGAGGCTGCCACGGTGTTGCAAAAACCCTGTGTCATCCCGGAATTCGCATTGCGAATATCCGTGATCTCGTCATGACGTGTTCCGTAAGCAACGTGCGGACCGGGATCCCGGCTCGCGTTCGCTCCGCTCGCTTGGCCGGGATGACACAGGAGAGGCATGTGGCGCAACCAATCGCAAGTCAGGCGCCTGTCCTGCTCCTGTGTATCAGCACAGTTGACGATCGGCGGGTGAGAGCGAAGCTGACCCGCCGACCGGTGGCGACTGCGCCGGCGCGCCGCATGGCGCGTAAGCCAAGTGAACGGAGTGAACGCCGGCGCCTGAGGCTATGAAAACAAACGCGTCTTAACGCTCGACGCAGAGGGCGACACCCATGCCGCCCGCCGATGCACAGGGTGGCAAGGCCCTTCTTGGCGTCGCGCTTCTGCATTTCGAACAGCAGCGTGTTCAGCACGCGGCGCCCGACGCGCCGATCGGATGGCCGATGGCGATGGCGCCGCCGTTGACGTTGACCTTGTCGGGATCCCAGCCCAAGTCCTTGTTGACCGCGCAGGCCTGGGCGGCGAAGGCCTCGTTGGCCTCGACCAGGTCGAGGTCGTCGACGGACCAGCCGGCCTTTCTCCAGCGCCTTGCGCGCTGGCCGGATCGGGCCGGAGCCCATGATGGCAGGATCGACGCCGGCATGGGCCCAGATGCGATGCGCGCCAGCGGTGTGATGCCCCGCTTTGTGGCTTCGTCGGCCGACATCAGCACACGAGCAGCGGCGCCATCATTGATGCCCGACGCGTTGCCGGCGGTGACGGTGCCTTCCTTGTCGAAGGCCGGGCGCAGCTTGGCCGACGCATCGTTCCATGCCGTGGCGGATGATATTCGTCCTCCTCACCACGGTGCTCGCCCTTGCGTGTCTTGATGGTGACCGGGAACGATTTCGTCCTTGAACTTGCCGGCCTTCTGCGCGGCTTCGGCCTTGTTCTGCGAAGGACGGCGAAGTTGTCCTGCTCGTCGCGGGTGATCTGCCACTTGCGCGCGACGTTCTCTGCCGTGTTGCCCATGTGATAGCCGTTGAAGGCATCCCACAGGCCGTCCTTGATCATGGTGTCGACCATTTCGAGCGGCGCCCATTTTGGTGCCGTTGCGCATATGCATGCAGTGCGGCGCCTGGCTCATGCTTTCCTGGCCGCCGGCGACGACGATGCTGGCATCACCCTGCAGGATCTGCTGGTAACCGAGCGGCCACCGCGCGCAGGCCCGAACCGCAAAGCTGGTTCAGGCTCCATGCCGGTGCCTCGACGGGGAATGCCCGCGCCGATGGAAGCCTGGCGCGCCGGGTTCTGTCCTTCGCCCGCCTGCAGGATCTGGCCCATGATGACCTCGTTGACCTCGGCAGCATCGACCCCGGCACGCGTCAGCGCACCTTCGATGGCAACTCTGCCCAGTTCATGGGCAGGAAGGCTCGAAATCCCGCCGCCGAAGCTGCCGACAGGGGTACGCGCCGCACTGGCAATGACGATCTCGGTCATGGTGATCTCCTGAGTCCTTATGAATCTGTTGCCCGTAATATAAGGCATGAATCACCATTTCGCAGGTGCAAAATTTTGTGTGCGGGTGCGAAGGGTCCTTGTCGACGAGAAAGAGGGAAAGCGGCGACCGTCGGGTTGACCCGACGTTAATAGGTTACAAACCGAGTTGGGTTGTTCAACGTAGGGTCATGAGAGCCTACCGCGTCCACATCACCGCAATCGCAATTCTTGCCCTGCTCGTCATTGGGATTGGAGAGTTTGTCGAGCGGAGCGGGTTAAGAGGTCGAGCGGTCGAAGTTGAATCGTTTATTGAGTATACGCATGAGCGTTCAGGTATCGTCATTTCGTATCATGCGAACTGGCATCTGGGAACGGATGCGGGCTCAATTGTGTTGGCTTGTGCCCCCACTGAACAGGGTTCGAGCTTATTATGCAGGCTTGAGGTCAGCTCTCCTTCGTTTCTTGAGGGCTTTTCCACCACTGAAATCGCCGTGTTGCTCGAAACCTATACCTGGTACGACCGTCAGCTGAGCTTTGAGGCGACTGTCGTGGACCGACGGCTGGCAGAGTTGTCCGGCTATCGCGCCGTGCAGTACTCGCTGATCACCCAGTTTCCGCTGCCGGATCCTCCTGTCGTTTTCAAGGAGGTAAGGCTCGTGACCGGAAAAAACGGGGATCTGATTGAACTTGTATGCCAGGCGGAGGAATCGGAATTTGCCTCATATGCACCGACGTTTCGCGCAATTGTCTCGGAACTGATAATTCCTCAATCCTGACCTGCCGTGTACCGTTCATTCAGAACTGTCGTCCGGTGCATAGGACCAAAGGACAAGGCAATGCCGGGCCCTTGGCGGGCCTAACGCCCCGCAAGCTTCCGTTGGATCGTGGCTCTGCAGAGCGATATA
The DNA here is from genome assembly GCA_943787175.1 of uncultured Alphaproteobacteria bacterium. Taxonomy (GTDB): domain Bacteria; phylum Pseudomonadota; class Alphaproteobacteria; order SP197; family SP197; genus SP197. The sequence continues at coordinate 80,537 of CALSLK010000023.1, read as the reverse complement.
ATTCTGACCCAACCAGTCCATGGTAAACCGTGAAGCCTGAGGGGCCCCGGCATGAAGTTCTCGACAAGACCCGCGCAGGTCGCCGACATCCCGCATCTGGCGCATGCACTCATGGAAGCCTCGGGTGGTCTGGTCGAGGCGGTGTATGAAGGCGTGATTCCCGGGCGCGAGCGCCCATCTGATTGTCGAGCATCTGTTCTCACGTGCAGAGATCGACGACGTCGGTGACGAACTGTCTGGTTGCCGAGAACGCAGGAAGGGTGCTGGGTTCCGTGCACGCGTTTCCTATGGATGCCATGGGCGAGGGGCCGCCTGATCCTCTCGTGCCTGAAGATCGGTACTATCTGTTCGCGCCGTTCGAGCACATGCACGCCGACGGCAGCTATTACATCATGGCCCTGGCGGTTTACCCCGAGTTTCAGGGCTCGGGCATCGGCCAGCGCCTGATGGCTGAAGCAGAGGCGGTTGGGGCGGGCCGAGGGCTTCAAGGTGATGAGCCTCAATGTGTTCGCCCAGAACACAGGGGCCGTCCGGCTCTATGAATCCCCTCGGTTACAAGGAAGTCGCCCGCGAACCTGCCGTCGGGCACGACAAGATCCGTTACGGCGGCGACGTCCTGCTGATGACGCGAGATCTATAGAGTTTTGTAACGTCGCGAGAGGCCTATCTCACGCCTTCGACAACCACGCACCCCAACGGCTGCCACAGCGCTGGTTCCGCGCGCCTGCCGATCATCATGCCGATATGGCCGGCGCGGGGTTCGATCACGGTGGGGTCGGGCAGGGCTGATGCCAGCGCACCGGCCGAGGCCGGCGGCACGATGCGATCGCGTGTGGGCAGGGCGAAGAAGGCGGGACAGGTGAGGCCTGCGGGATCGATCGCTTGGCCCGCCACCTTCCATTGACCCCTTGCCGGCGTGTTGTCGCGAGGTACCAGCCGATCAGGCAGTCGCGTGCAGCAGGAGCCGTGAGTTCGACGCCGTCGTTGAGCCAGTCTTCCAGAGCGACGAAGGCTTCGGTTTCCGGAGCGTCGGGGGTCCATGGTGGCGAAACGTCGGAACTTGGCCTGGATCAGATTGGGGTTGCAGGGAAGCAAACAGCGCCTGGATGAGGTCGATGGGGAGCGGTGGCGTCCCCGGTTCATCGGGCAAGGCCGCAGCCGTGGCCAGCATCCCGGTCTGACCGCTCTGGTCGGCATGGAAATCCCAGGGCGTGGCGAGCAGGGCAAGGCCCGATACCTTGTCGGGATTGGCCAGTGCTGACGCCAGGGTCAGCAGACCGCCCATGCAGTAGCCGACCATGGGGACGGGGCCGCCTGCCAGTTCTGTTGCTGCACCAAGTGCGCCGCCCAGCCGTCTTGTGATGTAGGCGTCGAGATCGAAGTCGGTTTCTGGTTCTCCGGGTGAACCCCAGTCGAGCAGCAGCGCGCGATGACCGTTGTCGCGCAGCCAGGCACAGAAGCTGGCGCCGGGCCGCAGGTCCAGGATCTCCGCGCGGTTGATGAGGCTGGGCACCAGCAGCACCGGACGACCGCTGCCGCCGTAATCGAGCAGGCGCGAAGAACCGTCCTGCCAGACCGGTTCAGCCAGGGTCGCCGGACGGCGATAGGGGTGGTTGCGGTAGGCGCAGACGCCGGTGACAAACTCACTCAGGCGGCGCGTGGCTTCGGCGGTGACTTCGCGGGCAAGGCCTTCAGCGTCGGCCGCCGCGATCGCGGTCTGGATCGGGCCCGCGCTTTCGCGCTGCTTTGGCGGCAGGTTTTCGCTCCAGCTTATCAAGCCTGTCTTCGCAGGCCCCAAGGCGGCGAGCGAACTCATCCAGACGCTGGCCGATGTCGCCAGATGCAGCGGTAGGGGACGCGGCCCCGTCCTGTGCGTTTCCATCTGTTGTCACCCCCGTCGGCATGTTGGCAAGCCAGCTTTGCGCCCAGCGCGCCAGCGCCGGATCAGCGGCCTGCTGGGCCAGATGCTCCTGCCAGAGATCCATGAAATCCTTGGCGAGTTTTTCGAGATCAGTGTTGGCTGTCATGGTGGAGACTATAGCGGGTTTGGCGTGTGTTGTGGGGGGATTTCAGTGTCCTTTAGCCCCAAGCGCCAGCTCTCGCTCCGCTTCTCTTTGTTTGTGCCCTCAAGCGCCGGGCGTTCGCTCCGCTCACTTGGCTTCCGCCGCCTGGCGGCGCCGGTGCGGTCGCACCGGTCGGCGGCCGCTTCGCTCTCGCCGCCGAATGCCTGCTCACCAGCAGTGGTGGGCGCGCACCACAGAACAGCGCAGGTGGTGCGTTCATGGGGAGGCCCATCTGGGCCGACAGGGAGCGACTGCGACCCCGCCGCGCCAGCGGCGTTAGCCAAACGAGCGGAGCGAGAGCCCGGCGCTTGAGGGCACAAACAAAGAGAAGCGGAGCGAGAGCTGGCGCTTGAGGCTAAAAGACAAAGCAGCGCGAACGTCCGGCATCAGAGTGAACCAACTGGCCTTCGAGCCCCAGCTATCGGGGTTGCAGAGCCCTCTCTCTCCCGCGCTGCAACAAAACCTGTTCGCATTGCAGCATAACGGTCATAATGGCCGCCACAGCAGAACGGGTGCACCCAACATGGCGCGCGACAAGAAACAGTCCGACGACGGTACCGTCGTCATCAAGAAGTACGCCAATCGTCGACTCTACAACACGTCGACCAGCAGTTATGTGACGCTGGATCATCTGGCTCAGATGGTGAAGGACGGCGTGGAGTTTGTTGTGTTCGACGCCAAATCGGGCGATGACATTACCCGTTCCGTGCTGACCCAGATCATCGTCGAGGAAGAGTCCAAGGGCGCCAACCTGCTGCCCATCAGCTTCCTGCGCCAATTGATCGGCTTTTACGGTGACAGCCTGCAGACCTTTGTGCCGCGTTATCTGGAAATGAGCATGGAGAACCTGACCAAGAATCAGGAGCAGGTGCGGGGCATGATGTCCCAGACCTTCGGGCAGATGTTCCCGTTTGGCGGCCAGGAAGCCGGCGGCGCCATGGATGACATGGTCAAGAACAACATGGCGATGTTCCAGCGCACCATGGAGATGTTCTATCCAGGCCAGGGTGGCACCGACGGCGGCAATGGTACTGGTGGTAATGGCACCGGCGGCAATGGCACCGGCACGGCCGCGCCCGAAACGTCTGCCGATGCGGGCGCAAGCCGTGACGATCTTGATGCTCTGAAGGGCCAGATCGACGCGCTCCAGCAGCAGCTCAACAACATCGCCAAGCGCGGTTGAAGGCCGGCTTCGCGCTGGACGGTCTGGCGTGACACTTCTGCTCTTCAAGCTGTTTGCGACCCCGGTCATCATTGCGGTTGCCGGCTGGGCTTCAGCGCGTTGGGGTGCAGCAGCAGGCGGCTGGATGGCGGGTCTGCCGCTGACCACCGGTCCCATCTCGGTCTTCCTTGCCATCGAATATGGTTCAGTGTTCGCTTCGCAGGCAGCGCTTGGCACCCTGCTTGCCATGCCTGCCATTGCAGCCTTTGCGCTTGGTTACGTCACGGCTTCACGGCGCGGTCATGGCTGGCTGGTGTGTGCGGTGGTTTCGCAGCTCAGCTACTTCTTGGTCGTGGCCGTGGTCGTGCCGTTCACGTTTCCCACCTGGATGGTGTTCTGTCTGAGTTTCCTGTCGCTGGGCACGGGACTTGCCATGGTGGGCCTGCGCAATCGGCCTGTTCTGGTCAGCCTGTCGACGCGTTCGGTGCTGGTATTGCGCATGATCGTGACGACCACTCTGGTCATGGTCATCACCCTTGTTGCACCGCATCTGGGACCCCTGCTGTCTGGCATGTTGAGCACGGTTCTGATCGTTGCCGGTGTTCTGGCTGCAGCCAGCCACCGTCAGCATGGCCCCTCGGGTGGCAATGCCGTGATCCGGGGCATGATGATGGGCCAGATCTCGTTTCTGGGTTTTCTGACAATCGTGTGGGCGGTTGTTCCTATCCTGGGCCTTGCGGCCTACCTGGTGGCAATCGCGGTCGCGCTGATCCTGGGCATGGTCGCAAGCCGGACCGTCACAACGCTGTTGCCGTCAAGCTAGAGCCGGTTGCTGACCGTTATGCCGACGCCTGAGGCTCGGGCTCGGGAATGCCGTCAGGTTCGGTATCGGTGTCATCACCGCGACGCTTCCTCCAGGAGCCTTCAACCAGGCCCTGGATGATGACGTAGAGCACGGGGATCAGGAAAACGCCGATAATAACCGCGCTCACCATGCCGCCGAACACGACATTGCCGATTGCGCGTCTGCTTCCTGCACCTGCGCCCTCAGCCACGACGAGGGGAATGACGCCCAGAATGAAGGCAAAGGAGGTCATCAGGATGGCGCGGAAACGCAGGCGTGCTGCATCCATGGCGGCTTCCATGATGGGTCTGCCCTGTGACCGCAATTCGCGGGCGAACTCAGCGATCAGAATGGCGTTTTTGGACGCCAGCCCGATCAATAACACCAGCCCCACCTGGGTATAGAGATTGACCTCGGGCGGTGAGCCCAGAAGTGTCGTCAGGAGCATTGCTCCCAGCGCGGCCGAAGGCACCGAAAGGATGACAACCAGAGGCAGGGTCCAGCTTTCGTACTGGGCGACCAGGAAGAGGTAGACCAGCAGGATGGCGAGACCAAAGACAAGGCCCGTCGCACCCGCCGACTCGATTTCCTGGAGCGTCTGGCCCGACCATTCATAACTGAACCCTGCGGGCAGGACTTCGGCTGCCAGAGCCTCCATCGCGATGATGGCCTGACCGGAACTGAGACCCGGTGCGGGATTGCCGTTTACCGTGGCCGAGCGGAAGGTGTTGTAGCGCTCCAGCGATTGGGGCCCCAGAATGGTTTCCACCGTCATCAGGGCGCCAAGTGGCACCATGAAGCCGTCACGTGAGCGCACATGCAGACGCGTGATGTCTTCGGGCTTGGATCGGAATTGTTCTTCAGCCTGCACCATCACCCGGAAGATACGTCCCTGATAGTTGAAGTCGTTCACGTAGTAGGCGCCCAGATTGGCCTGCATGGCGGTGAAGATATCGGCCAGCGGGATGCCCAGCGTTTCTGCCTTGTCGCGATCGATCTCAAGGAACAGCTGAGGGACATTCGCGCGGAAGGTGCTGAAGACACCCGACAGGGCGGGATCCTGGTTGGCGTTATAGACTATGGCGCCAATCGCCTGTGCCAGTTCCTGGGGCGACTGGCCCGAGACGTCCTGCACCTTGAAGTCAAAGCCACCGGTTGTGCCCAAGGCCGGGAATGGGTGGCGGTGCAAAGGCAAAGGCATTGGCCTGAGAGATGGCGGAGAGTTGCCCCTGCACCTGACCCATGATGGGATTGATGGCAAGTGCGGGATCTTCGCGATCACCCCAGGGTTCAAGAACCACGATGGCCATGCCACCATTCGAGATGGCTCCGCCCAGCAGGCTGAAGCCCGGAATGGTCATGACATCGGCGACCCCGGCCGTGTTGATCAGGATCTCCTCGACGTCAGCCATGACGACCTCGGTGCGCGAGAATGCGGCGGCATCAGGCAACTGCACATCGACGAAAAACGCCCCGCGATCCTCCTGGGGAATGAATCCGCTGGGCAGGCCCGAGTACAGGAAATAGGAACCGCCATAGACCGTTGCGAGCAGAGCCAGACCCAGAATGGCCCGGCGCGCCAGCAGACCGACCGTGCTGGTGTATCCGTTCCGCAACCCATCAAACACGCGATTGAAAAGACCCAACGGGCCGCGTTTTGACAGGCGCTCCGGGCGCATCAGCATGGCACACAGGGCGGGGCTCAAGGTCAGGGCATTGAACGAGGAGATCACGACCGCGATGGAGATGGTCACGGCAAACTGCTGATAGATGCGCCCCGTTAGACCAGGCAGGAAGCCGACGGGAACAAACACCGCCAGCAGGACCAGGGTGGTCGCGATGACCGCGCCCGATATCTGCTTCATCGCCTTGTGCGTGGCAGCGCGCGAATCCAGCTTTTCCTCAGCCATGATCCGCTGCACGTTTTCGACCACAACAATCGCGTCATCAACCACGACGCCAATCGCCAGAATCAACGCAAACAGCGAAATGGTGTTGATCGAGTACCCCATTGCCAGGAGGACCGCGAAGGTGCCGACCAGCGACACTGGAATGGCCAGCGTCGGGATCATGGTCGCGCGCCAGTCCTGCATGAAGATATAGGTGACGAACACCACAAGCAGAAATGCCACGCCCAGGGTCACCATGACTTCGTCGATGGTCAGATCGACATAGCGCGTCGTGTCATAAACGACCTTGTGGGTGACATCCTCGGGGAAGCGCTGGGACAGGCGGTCCAGTTCGGCAACCACCGCTTCGGCCACGGAAAGTGCGTTTGCGCCGGGCGCCTGATAGATCGCCAGTGCGGCCGAAGGCTGGCCATTGAGCTGGCCGTAGGAACCATAACTCGCCGATCCCAGTTCGATGCGGGCAATGTCGCTCAGGCGCAGATCGGCACCCGATGGGTCGGCCACAATGATGATGTCGCCGAATTCCTCGGGCGTGACGAGGCGACCCTCCGCGACAATCGAGTACTGAAACTGCTGATCCTGGCCAATCGGGGCGGCGCCGATTTGACCAGCCGTCGCCTGGATGTTCTGGGCGCGGATTGCATTGACGACGTCGGTTGCGGTGAGAGAAAGCGACGCCATGCGGTTGGGATCAAGCCATATCCGCATGCCATAGTCCTGCGCGCCCAGTAGCGAGGCATCGCCCACGCCGGGAACGCGGATCAAGGCGTCACGAAGATTGATGCTGGTGTAGTTGCTCAGGAAAACGCTGTCATAGGTGCGCTCGGGCGAAAACACGCTGACCACCATCAGCATGCTGGTCGAAGCCTTTTTCACAGTCACGCCGCCTCGGCGCACTTCCTCGGGCAGGCTGTTTTCGGCGATGGCGATGCGGTTCTGGATGTTGACCGCGGCAATATCGGGATCGACACCAAGTTCGAACGTCACGGTCAGGCTGTAGCTGCCGTCCGATGTACTGGTCGAACTCATGTAGTCCATGTCGTCGACGCCGTTGACTTCCGATTCGATCGGCACAGCCACGGTGTTTTCGACGACCTCGACGCTTGCGCCGGGATAACTCGCCGAGATCGAAACCTGCGGCGGAGAGATATCGGGGAACTCAGAAACCGGCAGCACGGTATAGGAGATCGCCCCGGCCAGGGTGATCAGGATCGAGATAACGAATGCGAACTTCGGTCGATCGATGAAAAAGGATGCCAGCATCCGGTTCAGCCGCCGTCGCTGGTGTCGTGCACGGGATTGACCGGTACGCCCGGACGTACCTTCAGAATGCCCTGGACAATGACCGTGTCGCCTTGAGTCAGGCCCGATTCCACGACGAAATCGGTGCCATCGGTGCCCGATGTCGTGATGCGCCGCTCGGCAACCATATCCTGGGAATCCACGACCAGAACGAACTCACCGTCCTTGTCCTGTTGCACCGCAGCCTGGGGCACGGTGATGGCGTTTTTGGGTATCTTGTCCGACAGGACAACGGTGACGAATTGTCCCGGTGAAAGAAACTCGTTGGTGTTGGGAAACACGGCACGTACGGCAAAGGTCGCCGTTCGGGTGTCAACGGCTGGTGAAACAAAGTCGATGTCACCTCCGGTGTTCCGCATAGGCCGCGCCGTTGGGCACGACGGATGATCGGGACGACCTCTGGATTCCACGCCGCCTGCGCCATCGAACGCCGGGTCGAGGCCGGCATCCAGCCGATCCTGTTTCACCTTGAGCATGTTGGTTCTCGCTCACGGCAAACGTGACATAGATCGGATCAAGGCTGGTGATCTCGGCCAGTGGCACCGCTGCCGGTTTCGATCAGGGCGCCCAGGCTGAAGTTGGCGCGCCCGATCCGCCCGGCAGATGGGGGCCAGAATGGAGGTGTAGCCCAGCTGGATCTCCGCCTGGCGCAGCCTTGCCTGGGACGCCAGAAGTTCGGCGCTGGCCTGCTGATAGGCCGACTTGTCCTGCTCAAGCCTGGTGGTCGTCACATCGCCCTGATCGAACAGGGTCTGTGAGCGCTCAAACTGATTGCGCGTCTGGCTCGAGCAAGGCGCTGGCGCTGGCAACATTGGCCTTGGCGAGGTCGACATCGGCCTGGAACGGCGCGGAATCGATCAGGAACAGCAGGTCCCCGACCTCGACGGCCTGACCGTCCGTGAACAGGACTTCCTGCAGGTAGCCCTGAACGCGCGCGGAGATTTCCACGTGGTCGAAGGCCTCCAGGCGGCCGACGTGGACGAATTCAGACACGATCTCGCGCTCGCTGACCGTCTCCACGGTGACCGAGGGCGGCGGCGCGCTCGGTCGGCGCAGCCACCTCGCTGGCATCATCACAGGATGCCAGCAGGATCGTACAGCCCAGAACGGCTGCATGCATTGATGGCGCCCTGAACCATGCCCCGGCCATGGGCGTCTCCCTCATGTTGGCGTTGAATCCCCGGCGATGGTTTGGCCATCGCCGGGAACAAGAATCAGTCGATCGACTTCAGCACGCTGCCGATGGTGTCGAATATCTGATCGATATGGGTCTTTTCGACGATCAGCGGCGGCGAAAGCGCGATGATGTCGCCGGTCACGCGGACCAGCAGGCCGTCATCGAAGCACTTGTGGAAGGCTTCCATGGCGCGCGCCGTGGGTGCATCGGGACGCGGCTCCAGTTCGATACCGGCGATGATGCCCAGATTGCGCAGGTCGATGACATGATTGCCGCCCTTCAGGGACCACAAACCCTCTTCCCAATAGCTGGAAAGTTCGGCGGCACGTTCGAACAGGCCTTCTTCCTTGTAGATGTCGAGCGTGGCAATGCCCGCGACCGCAGCCAACGGGTGGCCGGAATAGGTGTAGCCGTGGAACAGTTCGATGCCTGCCTTGGTGTTTTCCATGTAGGCGTCATAGATCTTCTTCTGTGCGAAGACAGCGCCCATGGGGACCGCAGCATTGGTAAGGCCCTTGGCTGTCGTGACGAGATCAGGCTCGACGCCGAAATGTTCAACCGCGAAGGTCGAACCCAGGCGGCCGAAGCCGGTGATAACCTCATCAAAGATCAGCAGGATGTCGTGTTTCGTGCAGATCTCGCGCAGGCGCTGGAGATAGCCCTTGGGCGGCACCAGGACGCCGGTCGAACCGGCCACCGGCTCGACGATCACTGCCGCGATGGTCGAGGCATCGTGGAGCTGGACCAGGCGTTCGAGATCATCGGCCAGATGGGCGCCCCATTCCGGTTGCCCCTTGGAAAAGGCGTTGTGTTCGATGTCATGGGTGTGGCGGATGTGGTCCGTGCCTGAAAGCAGGGAGCCATAGAACTGGCGGTTCTTGACGATGCCGCCGACCGAGGTGCCGCCGAAGTTGGTGCCGTGATAACCGCGCTCACGCCCGATCAGGCGTGTCTTGGAGCCGTTGCCACGCACATAGTGGTAACCCAGTGCGATCTTCAGCGCGGTGTCGGCCGATTCGGAACCGGAGTTGGTGAAGAACACATGGTCCAGCGTGCCCGGCATGAGTTCGACCAGACGGTTGGCGAATTCGAAGGCGGCGGGATGTCCCATGTTGAAGGTCGGGGCGAAATCCATGCGGTCCGCCTGGGCCTTGATGGCCTCTGCGATCTTTTCGCGGCCATGGCCGGCATTGCAGCACCACAGACCCGCCGTGCCGTCCAGGATCTGGCGGCCGTCGGGGGTCTGGTAATGCATGTCCTTGGCGCTCGAGAGCAGCTTGGGGGACTGCTTGAATCCCTTGTTGGTCGTGAAGGGCATCCAGAACGATTCGAGATCGTTGGGCCGGTCGGGATAGTTGATACCGTTGTCGTCCATGCTCATATCCTCAGGGTGGGTCGTGCGCGGGGCAGGCGCGCAACCTAGCATGACGTGTGACGGCGGGAACAGGCCTGCCTTTTGCGTGTTCCCGAATCCCGATAATGACGCATTATTGCCTTGAATGCCGGCTCAAGATTGTTCTCTGTCCTTGCTCCAGACCTCGTGTCCAGATTGGAAACACCATGCGCCTCGTTGCCAGATTGATTGTTGTGGTCGGTATCTTTGGGCGGGTTCCCTGCGCTGGCGCAGGAGATGGCCGATGCTCATGCCCGACACGCTGCGCGAAACCCATGGTGACTGGCAGAAGCACTGCGCCCCTGGACGGCATGGGGCTGGAGGAGTGTTTCCTGCTTTCAGGCCGTCGACATGCAGGCCAATGGCGAGAGGGTCATGACGGTGATCGCGGCAAGTCCGGCAGGAGCCGAGCCGCTGCTGCGGATCACCGTGCCCCTGGGCGTGCTGCTCCCCAACGGCCTCAACATGACCATCGACGGCATTGATCTGGGCACCGTGGGATTTCCTGACGTGCTTCGTGGATGGCTGCATGACCCAGGTGACGCTGACGGCCGATGTTCTGGGCAGCATGAAGGCCGGTAAGCCAGGCCTCGATCACGATCTATGACACCGTGGGCCAGCCCGCATCCCTGCCGCTCTCGCTCACGGGCTTCACGGCCGGCTGGGGCTCGCTGGGTAACTGAGCCAGTCGACGTGAGCTGCCGGGATCACGGGCGCAGGCGAATGAAAGCAACGGTGCCCGCCGCCCGGGGTTATGCCCTTGGCATGACGGCAGGGCGATCGGGTTGCGGATCATCAACACGACGGGCACCCAGGTTCTCGATACCTGGGCCTTCGCTGCCTGACGGGCAGGACGACCTGTTGTCCATGGAACACTGCCGCGAGGTGCTTCAGAAAATCACCTTCGATGCCGGCGATGTATTGGTCACCAACCTCTACCGGCCCATTCTCGAGATTCTCGACGATACTTCCGGTGGCGGGCACGACACGCTGATCGCGGCATGCAGCGCAGCGATGTATGTGCGGGCTGGCGCAGGCGGGGATCATCCCAACTGTGCCGCCAACCTGAACAAAGCGCTTGCCGGTCAGGGACGCAGCTGTCCCGTCACACCGGCACCCTGGAATCTGTTCATGCTCGCACCCGTGCGCGATGGCCAGGCGATCGATTATGTCCGTCCCACATGCCCGCCGGGTGGGTTTGTTGAGGTCAGAGCATTGATCGATTGCCTGATGGTTTTTTCGGCCTGCCCGGATGATGTCTATCCCACGAACGGCGGCGACGGATCGCCGTGCGATGTCGCTCTGGAAGTCATTCGACGGTCCCTCACGGATTGACGGTCCACAGGGGGCAAACCATACTCATCTCGCACTTGCGAGATGGATGGTTTCAAGCCGATGAGTGGATTTTCCGATGAAGCGCCGGAAGCCTGGCGCGCCCTGGCGCAAAAGGAACTGAAAGACACGCCTCTGGACGATCTCGTCTGGCAGACGCCCGAAGGGCTGGCGATCAACCCGCTCTACACCAATGCCGACCAGACGGCATCGGGTGAGGCCGAGGCGCTGCCTGGCGTTGCGCCTTACGGCGCGGTGTGCGCGCAACGATGTATGCCAACCGGCCCTGGACCATCCGCCAATATGCCGGTTTCTCGACCGCTGAGGAAGTCCAACGCCTTTCTACCGTCGAGGCCTGGCCGGCGGGCAGAAGGGCCTTTCCGTCGCGTTCGACCTGGCGACCCATCGCGGCTACGACAGCGATCATGAACGCGTGGTCGGCGATGTCGGCAAGGCCGGTGTGGCGATCGACAGCGTCGAGGACATGAAGATCCTTTTCGACTCCATTCCGCTCGACAAGATGTCGGTCTCCATGACCATGAACGGTGCGGTGCTGCCCGTGCTTGCCATGTTCTGTTGTGGCGGGCGAGGAGCAGGGCGTGAGCCAGGATCAGCTTTCGCGGCACGATCCAGAACGACATCCTCAAGGAGTTCATGGTGCGCAACACCTATATCTATCCGCCCGAGCCCAGCATGCGGATCGTGGCCGATATCATCGCCTATACCGCCGCGCATATGCCGCGTTCAACTCGATCTCGATCAGCGGCTATCACATGCAGGAGGCCGGGGCGACGGCGGTGCAGGAACTGGCCTTCACCATCGCCGACGGCGTGGAATATGTGCGCGCGGCGACTGCGCAGCGGCTCGAAGTCGACAAGTTCGCACCGCGCCTGTCGTTCTTCTTTGCATCGGCATGAACTTCTTCATGGAAGTCGCCAAGCTGCGCGCCGCGCGTGTTCTGTGGCGCGACAGATGGACCGTTCGGGCCGCAAGAACCGCAATCCTCGATGCTGCGCACCCATTGCCAGACCTCCGGCGTCTCGCTGACCGAACAGGATCCCTACAACAACGTCGTGCGCACCACCGATGAAGCCATGGCCGCGGTGCTGGGCGGCACCCAGAGCCTGCACACCAAGCGCTTTGACGAAGCGATGGCTTGCCCACGCGACTTCTGCCGCGCGATCGCGCGCAACACGCAGTCTGATCCTGGCGGAAGAAACCGGGATCACCAAGGTCGTCGATCCGTTGGGCGGCAGCTACTACATCGAAGCGCTGACCGATGCGCTGGTGTGAGAGGCGCAGGGCCTGATCGACGAGGTCGAAGCCATGGGCGGCATGACCAAGGCCGATCGAGGCCGGGATGCCCAAGACTGCGCATCGAAGAAAGTGCCGCCCGCCAGGCAGGCGCCGTTCGATCGTGGCCAGGAAGTCGATCGTTGGCGTGAACAAGTATGTCGCCGACGACCCCCAACAGGTCGATGTGCGCGATATCGACAACACCGCCGTGCGCGAATCCCAGATCGCCCGCCTGAAGCGCGTGCGTGCCGCCGTGATCGAGGCGGCCTGTCAGGCCGCGTTGCAGGCCCTGACCGAGGGCGCGAAAGGGCGACGGCAACCTGTTGGCACTGTCCATCGAGGCAGCCCGGGCCCGGGCCACGGTGGGTGAAATCTCCGATGCCATGGAAAGCGTCTTCACCCGCCATCGCGCCGTCACGCCGCTCGATCTCGGGTGTCTATGGCGCGGCCTGGGAAGGCAACGAAGAGTTCGAGGGATCCGTGACAAGGTCGCGGCTTTGCCGAACAGAACGGTCGGCGCCCGCGCATGCTGGTCGTCAAGCTGGGACAGGACGGCCATGACCGCGGCGCCAAGGTGATCGCCACGGCCTTTGCCGATATCGGCTTTGACGTCGATGTCGGCCCGCTGTTCCAGACGCCCGAAGAAGCGGCCCGTCAGGCGATCGAGAACGACGTCCACATCATCGGCGTTTCAACCCAGGCAGCCGGCCACAAGACTCTGGTGCCCCAGCTGATCGCCGCCCTGGCCGAACAGGGTGCCGGCGACATCCGTGTCGTGGTCGGTGGCGTCGATGCCGCCCCAGGACTATGCCATGCTGAGGGAAGCCGGCGTTTCGGCGGTCTATGGCCCCGGCACCAACATTCCCGAAGCCGCCGCTGAAATCGTCGACCTGCTTGGCGATGCCCGGCAGGCGGCCTGATTCCCGGCGCCATGAGCGACATCGAAGGGATTCTCTCTGGCGACCGGCGGGCGCTGGCGCGTGCCATCACGCTGGTGGAATCCTCGCGTCCTGCCGATGACGAGGAACGGGCCGCGGCGCTGATCGAATCGCTGGGCAAGCACCAGCCGGGACAACCTGGCGGCTGGGGATCACGGGCGCGCCCGGCGTGGGCAAATCGACCTTTGTCGAAGCCTTTGGCCTGCATGCGCTCGAGCAGGGCAAGCAGGGTTGCCGTGCTGGCGGTGGACCCGTCCTCGAGCGCTGGGTGGCGGCTCGATCCTGGGTGACAAGACCCGCATGGAGCGCCTGTCGCGCGATCACGCAAAGCGCCTTCATCCGGCCGTCGCCGTCGGGCGGTGAACTGGGCGGCGTGGCGCGCCGCACGCGCGATGTCATCACCCTGGTCGAAGCGGCCGGCTACGATCTGGTGATTGTCGAGACGGTGGGCGTGGGGCAGTCGGAAACCGCGGTTGCCGCGCTGACCGACATGTTCCTGCTGCTGCTGGCGCCCGGTGCCGGCGACAGCCTGCAGGGCGTGAAACGCGGCATCATGGAACTGGCCGACCTGATCCTGGTCAACAAGGCCGACGGCGCCCTGGCCGAGACGGCGCGCCATGTCGTCTCGGACCATCGCGCCGCGCTCTCGCTGGTGCGCCCCCATGAGAGTTTCTGGACCCCCAGGGTCGAGGCCTGTTCAGCATTGACCGGCGACGGCCTCGATTCGGTCTGGTCTGTTGTCGGTGCGTATTTCGAGGCCGCAACCGAGCATCTGGCGAAAAAGCGCCGTGCACAATCAGCATCGGCCCTGCGTGACGAAGTGGTGCGTCTGGCCACGGCGCGTCTGCATGCCGACCCCCAGCGCAAGGCCTTGATGACGCGACTCGAGGGCGAGCTGTCGGCAGGCAACATCTCGCTGCGCAATGCCGCGCGCCGTGCCCTGGACGGAAACTGAATTCGTGAGCGGCAAAACTCTGGAATCCCTGCGTACCATTTGTCTGGCCTTGCCCGAGGTCGATGAGCGCGAAACCTGGGACAAGCCCAACTTCCGGGTGCGTGACAAGATCTTTGCCATGTACTGGGACCAGGACGGCAGAACGGCGGTTTCCTGCAAGGCTCCGCCGGGCAGCCAGACCATTCTGATCGGTGCTGATCCTGAACGGTTCTTTTCTCCACCCTATGTCGGACCAAAGGGTTGGGTCGGGATGTGGCTGGATGATGGTGTCGATTGGGAAGAGGTCGCGTTCATCGTCAATCGCAGCTACCGTATGACGGCGCCAAAGAAGCTTGCAGCCCTGGTCCCCGAACGTCCTGACCCCAGCGGGTGACAAGCTGGCTTGTCATCTGCTGGAAGGCCGCGACTGCGGCCCGCGCATCCTTGCGCGTAGCCAAGGGACACAGAGTGAACCGCCCGGCAACTGAGGGATCACAGAGACAATCCGATAGGTTTGGCTCTGTGATTTAACCGGTCAGAGTTGACCCGAACGGGGCGTGCGCGTATAGAAATCGCCGGATTCGCGTGGCGCGCCGGGAACGGCTGCGCCACATGACGTTTTTCAAGGAGCATCCCATGTCGCGTACCTGCGAACTGACAGGCAAATCGGTCATGTCCGGCAATAACCGGAGCCACGCTGAGAACAAGACGAAGCGTGTTTTCCGCCCGAATCTGATCAAGACGAGCCTCTTTTCGGATGCTCTGGGTGAGACGGTTCGCCTGCGCGTTTCGGCCAATGGCCTGCGCACGGTCGAGAAGCGTGGCGGCATTGATGCCTTCCTGATCGCCGCGCGCGATAACCGCCTGCCAGAAGGCGCCCTGCGCCTGAAGCGCCGCGTGGAAAAGGCTGCCGCCCGCAAGGCTGCAAAAGAAGCCTGATCGCCTTTTGCCTTCACATCGCTGACTGGAACTGACGGGCCATGATCACCGGTCGCCTGACGCTTGCCCTGCCCATTGCCGCCATGTCGTTTGTCGTGGTTGCTTCCAACATTCTGGTTCATTTTCCCATCGGGGACTGGCTGACCTGGGGCGCGTTCACCTTCCCGTTCGCATTTCTTGTGACCGATCTTTCCAACCGTGCCTTTGGTCCGCTCAAGGCAGCCAAGGTCGTGTTTGTCGGCTTTGTCGTGGGCATTCTGATGTCGGCGGTTTTTTCCGATTGGGTGCCCTTTGAGTCCCCCAACATTCTTTCCCAGGTTGCTATTCTGACTGCTGTTGCTTCGGGTACGGCATTCCTGTCTGGTCAACTCCTCGACATCGCGATCTTCCAGCGCCTGCGCAAGGGTGCCTGGTGGAAGGCACCCCTGGTTTCGTCGGCCGTGGCTTCGGCGGTCGATACGCTGATCTTCTTCTTCCTGCTGTTTGGCGTCTTTTTCCCCGAATGGGGCCTTGTCTGGTATCAGTATGCCCTTGGCGATTACGGCGTGAAGGCGGTCATGGCGCTCAGCCTGCTGTTCCCCTACCGCTTGCTCATGGGCTTCTTTGCGCCCCAGCTTTTCGCGGACAATCGGCAGGGCTAGGTTCGCGCTGGTAACGGCCACTGGTCGGAACGCCTGTTTCTGCCGTAAGCCGATCATCTGCAATCTCAGGGTTCGGAGCATCCGATGGCGAAGGTCTCTGTGCTGGTCGCGGCCTGGCAGGCCCAGGCCACACTTGCTGCTGCCCTCGACAGCGTTCTTCAACAGACCGAACCAGATTGGGAACTGTTCCTGATCGCTGATGACGGGGTCGATTACCGCGCGCATCTTCCTGAAGTTGTTGTTGCTGATTCCCGCATGGTGTTTTTGTCGAGTGGCGGTGTGGCCACGGGCCCCAGCCGGGCGCGCAACGTGGGTTTGGCTCAGGCAAGCGGCTCCCATGTTGCTGTTCTGGATGCCGATGACCTCTTTGCGCCCCGACGGTTGGAGGTTCTGCTTGGCACAGCAGAACGGCACGGGCTGGCTTCAGACTGTGTCAGGGTCACCGATGCGTCCGGCAGGGTTCTCCGGCACGCCTTTCCGCCGGGCTCGCCAGACCGTCATATCACCGCCGAAGACATCATGGCCTGCGGCGTTCCGCTCAATCCGCTGATCCGCCGTGATCTGATCGAGACCGGCTGGCCGGATATTCCGTTTGCTGAAGACGTCGTGGTGAACCTGCAGCTTCTTGATCGCGCGGGTTGTTTCCCGGTCGTCATGCAGCCGCTTTATAACTACGTCACCCACCCTGCTTCGATCTGCCATGGTCCGGATGCTGCCGTCACCGCCGACCGGGGATATGGCGCCATTCTTGCCGAACTGGAAGCCGGCGGTTTCGGCCTGTCAGGAGAAATGCGTCTGACGGCCCGGCAGGGATTTCTTGAAAAACAGGCCAACAACCAGGCCTATGCGCGTGCGCTCGAGAAGGATGACACCCTGAGCTTCCAGGCGTTCATGGCCAGAGGATCCTGATTACGCGGTACGCGAGGATGCCGTTGCAGCAGTGATCCAACCACCACGTCGGCCCGTACTGGATTTGTGGTTCCTGGAGGGGATATGAACGCAACATCGCAACCTGTCGATCTGGCTGAAACCAACCTTTCGACTCTTGATGAAGACGGCACGCCTGACATCAAGGAGGTGGAAGCTGCCGTCCGCGTCTTGATTCGTTGGGCCGGAGACAATCCCCGGCGCGAAGGGCTGCTCGATACGCCGTCCCGCGTTGCCCGTTCCTACCGTGAATTTTTTGGTGGTTATGACGCGGACCCGTCTCTCATTCTGGAACGGACCTTTGAAGAAACCAGTGGCTATGACGAGATGGTTCTTCTCAAGGACATTCGGATCGAGAGCCATTGCGAACACCATATGGTTCCGATCGTGGGCGTGGCCCATATTGCCTATCTACCGCGTAATCGTGTGGTGGGAATAAGCAAGATCGCCAGGGTCGTGGATGTGTTCGCCAAGCGTCTGCAGATTCAGGAGCGCATGACGACCGACATTGCCGATGTGCTCCAGAACGTACTCGATCCCCTGGGCGTGGCCGTCATGATACGCGCCGAACATCACTGTATGACGACCCGCGGGGTGCAAAAGCCCGGTGTCGGCATGGTGACAACCCGTTTGCTCGGCCGTTTCCGCAGCGATCCCGAGACCCGGCGCGAATTTCTGAGTGCGGTAGAGAGCTAGTCGGACAGGGAAACCACATATGTCCAACCTTGTAACCCCATCCACACTGCGCGGCAGTGGCGACATATCCGCGCTCAGCCGGGTCGGTACGACACGGCCTGAGTTTGGCGGCTGGCGTGCGGGAATGAACTGTCACCCCGGCGTTCTGGTGACCGGTTCGGCACAGCGGATCGGCCGTGCCGTAGCTGTGGAGTTGGGTCGTCTGGGCTGGCATGTTGCGGTTCACTACAGGTCATCGCGCAGTCAGGCCGAGGACACGTGCCAGGAGATTCAGAGGCATGGTGGTGTTGCCGAGGCGGTCTCGGGCGATCTGGTTGAAAAACGGCGTGGGTAAGCTCCACGCCTTTGCCGTTGAGGCTGTGGGGCCGCTTGGTCTTTTGATCAACAACGCCTCGATTTATGAAGGCGGACGATGCCGCTGACCTGACCGCGGAATCATGGTCCCGGCATCAAACGGTCAATGCGCTGGCGCCAGTTCTGTTGGGTCAGGCGTTTGTTGCCGGTCTGCCTGCCGGCAAGCGCGGCAACATCATCAACATCATCGATTCCCGTGTACTCACAAACCGGCCGCGATACCTCAGTTACTCCGTCTCGAAATCCACGTTGTGGACCGCGACACGCCTTCTTGCGCGCGAGTTGGCACCAAACGTCCGGGTCAATGCAATCGGGCCCGGCCCGACCCTGCCTGAAGCCGGTCAGAGTGAAGAGGATTTTGTCGATCGCTGCAGGCAACTGCCTCTGGAACATGGCGCCTGTCCCGGTGACCTTGCCAATGCGATCCGCTTCATCCTGGAGACACCTTCGTTGACCGGCCAACTGCTGGCTCTTGATGGCGGCGATCACCTGATCGATTGAGATCCGTCGGGCTGGTGCAGAGCTTCAGACCTCGCCCAGCATCGTGGTGGCGTGGACCCTGAGGCCTGCCGCCTTCGAACGCCCTGGCGGCGCCCTCGTTGAACGACCAGACCTCCAGGCCCAGGTCGGCGATGCCCTGTTGGGCGGCGACCTGGCGGACCAGAGTCGATCAGGGCCGAGGCGATGCCCTTGCGGCGCAGGTGGGGCAGGACGGCGATGGACTCGATCCAGAGCATGGGCCGGTCGATCAGATAGACGCCGGTGGGGTCAAGGCTGGTGACCTCGTAATGGACCGCGCCGACGGGATCATCGCCCAGCCAGGCGATGACGATTTCCTTGTGCGGCCTGCGCCACGGCATCGTTGCAAAGTGACGCCGGAAGGCCTGCAGACATTCTCAGCCGGCTGGAACAGGTCCGGGCGCTCCGCGACATGCAGGGCCTGGACCTCGGAGAAGAGCAGGAAATAGGCGTCGAGGTCCTCGGCGGTCGCCGCGCGCAGGTTGAGCGTTGCGCTGGCTCTCGCTCACGGCAGCAGAAGGAACTGGTAGAGGTAGGTCGCCTGGAACAGGTCGCTCGAAGTTGTCGTCGGACACCATGTAGAGATAGATCTCGCCATTGGGGCCGATGCGGTGGTCGAGGCCTTCGAAGTTGTCGATCACCAGGTTCTGCTTGAGCAGCGTGATGGGTGTGCCGTCCAGCGGCCCGCCGCCATCGAGCATGGCGGGCGTGAGTTCGCGGACGCGGATGCGCAGGGAGGCCGGGGCGGCAAACCAGCGCTCCAGCACCATGACGCGGCCGTCGGGCAGGGCGGTGGCATCAACCACGTTGAAGCCGTCGTTCACCAGATACCCGATCCAGCGCCATTCCAGATCGTCCTCCAGGATCCAGGCATCGATGATCGTGCCGGCACCCACGGGCTCCTCGGCGATCATCAGCAGGCGCCCGTCGGGCAGGAACTCCAGGGTCTCGATGCCGCCATTGCCGGGCAGGCGCACGATGTTTTCGGGCAGGTCCAGTTCCAGCGGATTGTCGCGCGTCGACAGGCTGTCATAGACCCAGACACGGTGGCGCCGTTCAAACGCAACCATGACCCGGCCATCGGGCATGACGGTCACGGCTTCTGCATCGCGCTCGTTGGGCTCCAGAATGGTATCGATGTTCTCGCCTTCCAGACCGATCAGGGAATGGATGGAGATGTTGCTCACACCGGTCAGGCGGCCCTGGGCATCGTGGCTGAGCGAGGCATCGACCCAGTCGCCGTGGTCGGTGATGGCGACCATGCTGTTGCCGTCTTCGGCAATCAGCAGGCCCGAAAGTCCGCCGAAGAACCGTGCGCCATACTCCAGGTTGAACCCGGCGACAAAGACCATGCCGCCGATCTTCACCTCGCCCGGGTTGCGCGGGTCGATGTTGACGCTGGTGACCTCTTCCAGCCCGGTCTCGCGCGTGTAGGTGTTGCAGCCCGTCAGCAGCAGCGTGCCCAGTACCAGTGCGACAAGGCCACGGATACACGGCAATTTGAGGATGCAGAGCCTTGTGAAGGACCCGGTGTGGGATAGCCTGACCGCAGGCAGGAGAGTTTGGGAGATCATGACCATGTTCGCGCGACGAGAGGTTCTGGGACAATTGATGACGGCGCCAGTTGCTGCCGGAGGCCTGGCTGCGGTCCTGGCCAATCCGGATGCGGCGCGTGCTGCAGCATCCTCACTCGAAACGGTCGAGATTACCACCGAATCGGGCCTTGCCGTTTCAGCCGCCTGGGGCGCGCCCCAGATCGCGCCGGCTGCCAGCGTGCTGCTGATCCACGAATGGTGGGGCCTTAACGACAGCATCAAGGCCGTGGCTGCCGATTTCGTTGCCCAGGGTTACGGTGCCCTTGCGATTGACCTCTACGGCGGCAAGGTCGCCGATGATCCCGATGACGCACGTGCCTACATGAACCAGGTCAACGATGCCGATGCGACCGAAACCCTGGCCTCCTGGATCGACTGGCTACGCGCCCGCGACGACACCACCGATGCCGTGGGAACGGTCGGCTGGTGTTTTGGCGGCGGCTGGTCGCTCAATGCCTCGATGGCGCGATCCGTTGATGCCACCATCGTCTATTACGGCAATGTCGATCGCACAGCAGAACAGCTCAGCGCATTGCAGGGACCCGTGCTGGGCCATTTCGCCACGCGCGACCAGTGGATCAACGAGGCCATGGTCGATGGCTTCACCGGCGCCATGATGGCCGCTGAGAAGCACGCCACGACTTTCTGGTATGATGCCGACCACGCCTTCGCCAATCCCACCAGCGCGCGCTACGACGAAGCCGACGCGGCCCTTGCCTGGCAACGCACCACGGCGTTCCTGGACGAGAATCTGGGGTAGGGCCGATCAGGGTACGCTCTGGGTGCACCGGCGTTGCGCCACAGCAAGACCACGACTCTGACGCTTGGCTGCCCGAATTGCCGCCGATGATGGTCTGTATGCGGAAAGAGAACAAAAAATGAACAAAATTCTTGCTACAACCATGAATCCGGATCTTCATGACGCAAATGCTCATGAGGAGATCCCATGCAACATCGCCGCCCCGACTACCGCGCCCATGTCCGCCGCCAGTTCCAGCGCGTTTACGACAGCCCGGACAGTCCCCCGCAGGGCTTTCGCATCGGACCACCGGAACTCCACGCAACGACGGTCGAGCAGTTCGAGCCGTCCCGGGAGGCGCCAAGGATACACTCAAGCGCCGGCAAGCCCGGATCCAGAGATGATGGCGCGCCCGCGCAGACGCGAACGCACGGGCGATCCCTGCTTTCGATGCCCGTTTCGTCCGCCGATAGAGCCGGGTCTGATGCTGGGCGCCGGGCCGCCAAGCCAGGCAGCCCTGTTCTGGCGGACAAAGAGCAAGTGGGTAACCAGGCCGAACATGATCGGGCCCTGTTGCGCCAATTCAACGGAGTCCGGTTACGGCAAGCCGGCAATCGGTCCGGCGACAAGGGTGTCGAACTCTTCGATCCAACAGACGACGATCTCGACACCATGGAAAACGAAGCGCTTCGCCGTCAGGCCGCGAGTGATGCCCGCCGGGTTTTAACAGCGTTCGATGCTGCCGGGTACGATACAGCGGCAGGCCTCCTTCGCCACTATCTAGAAGGCTCGGGAGGGCCCATGACGATCCCTGGCGAAATCGTTCAAGATTATGGAGGCGTTCGCATAGCAGAGCCGGATGTTGTTGGCTTTTACCAGGAATGGCTTGCTGGCGATCTGCCGGATACGACCTTCGGCAGCCCGACATTGAACATGCGGGATGGCGACCGGATCGTGGTCGGCGGGCGTCCGTTCGGACCGCCTGATCCGTTGGAGCAGCGGGTTCTTTGGGAAAAGGTTTTTAAAGGTGCTGGCGACGACGGCCGATTTGGAGAGGTACTCAGCGAGGCCCAAGTCTCCATTGGTGGCGGGACTTTACAAGGCTTCGGCTATCTGATCCTCGAGCGTCAAGGAAATAGAATCGACGTGTCGGGCTTCATCGATTTCCGCGTCACCGACCGTTATGATTTTGCACTGGGCCAGGTCATCGGACTTGATCTGCTGGAAACGGATGGCCCAGCCAAGCCCTTCAGGGTCGTGACAACGACCTGGCGAAAACCAGTTGAGGCCACAATTCACTTGGTCAACGGCAAACCGCAGCCCTTCAGCTTGCGGCTGGTCGGCGAATGACCCGATATCCTGAGACGTTCGGAGAACTTTGCGCAATCATCGCCAGAGTTCTCGTGCTGTGTTTCGCTCTTTGGGTGTTTGTCGATTACGTCTGGTATCTCCGTGGGTGGATTGTTGTGCCGCCGCAATGCGTGCTCGAATCGAATCGCCATCGTGTCTACGACCTGGAAGGTGAAATGACACCGACCCTAGCTCAGGGATTGCTGGATTATCTTGGGCGCTTCAAGAATCCGGCTGCCATGCGTCTTAACGAAGAGCATCAGGTCGAAGTGCGTGTGCCTCTGTACTACACGATCAGTCCAGGGTTCGGGAACTATCTCAAAGGCGCTGTGCAGTTGATTGAAGACGAAGATGGCCCCCAACCCTTTCAAAGCCCTCCGATATCCTGTGCCAGATTGGAGGGTTATCTGGTGCCCTGGACCAAGAGTAGAGACCGGGAGATGCGAGCCACGAGCTCGCCCGGTTCTATGTATGTGATCGTCATCGGCACCACCTATGATCATCGCCGGGACCTTGTCGATGGTTACTGATGCTCAAGCCCGGGCCGCAAGGGCGCATTGTTGAACTTCCCTCTGCAGCGTGAGATAGCCTGACCGTAGACAGCCTGACACCGGGAGCAGAGTTGATGGCGCAACGCGGCAGTCTTTCACAGCAGCGTATCGTGGATGCCGCGATGGTCATGCTCGACCGGGATGGCGAGAAGGGCTTTAGCATGCGCCGTCTTGCTGCTGAGCTCGATGCCGATCCCATGGCGCTTTACCACCATATCCCCAACCGCAAGGCGCTGATGCAGGCGGTCCTGGAAGCGTTGATGCGTGATTGTACGCTACCCCAGCCGCAGGGAAGCTGGCAGATCAGGGTGCGTGCCCTGTGTCACGCCCTGCGTGATCTGGCGCATCGTCACCCAGGCTGCTTTCAGGTTTACGTTTCCTTTGAAGACTGGGTTCCGGCCGAGCATCATGTTTACGAGGCCTTCTATGCCGCGCTCCGGGATGGCGGCTTCTCGTCCAAAACCAATGTCCGGGCTGTGCGCTTGCTCTTTGCCTATGTCGAGACCTTCGCCATCGAGGAGATCACCGGATGGATGGCACCCGAGGACAGCGAGTTGTTGGCCAAAAGCCTTGAAGGCGGCAGCTTCCCGGTTAGCGAGGCGCTCATCGCCGACATCGCAAAAATGGATGTCGACGATGAGTTCGCGTTTGGTCTCGATGTACTACTGCGCGGCCTTGAGGCCGAACGGTCAGTCTGATCTAGAGTTCCCTGGCGACGTTGCTGGCAACGCTCTGGCCCGAGAGATGGGCACCGGCGACCGTGGCCCACTGGCTGGGGTGGCAGGCTTCACCGGCAAAGAAGATGCGGTCGCCGACGCTGTTGCGCAGGACCTGACGCATGCGATAGGCGCCGGGTTCGGCTGAGGCATAGGAGCCACGGGTCAAAGGGTTCTGGCCCCAGGATGTGGCATCACCCTTGATGAAGGCCTGGTCGATGTCGCTGCCCAGCAGGTCACGCAGCTTGGACAGGGCATAATCGATGCGCGCCTCGACGGATTGCTGCTCCAGTTCGGTGGCCCAGGAGCCACCGACATCGCAATAGGCCAGGCCGTGGCCGCCGGCATTGGAAAGCGTGCCGAAGGCCTTGCCGTCATCGGCCACCTGATAGATCAGGTACCCGTCATTGCCCATCTCGAAGACGTCTTTTGAGAACTGCAGGGCGATGTGGTTGTAGGTGCCCATGGAGATATCGCTGAACGACTGCTGCTTGTTGTCAGGCAGGGCAGGGGAAAACTCGATGTCCCCGGCTGCCAGAACGCCCGTGGAGACTGTGACGATCACGGCCTTGGCGCTGATCGTACCCTGATTGGTTTCAACGGTGACACCGTCGCCACTCCAGTCGATTTTGGTCGCCTTGGTGTTAAGCGAAACCGGAATTCCGGCACCATAATGGGCGACCAGCGTGCCAAAACCCTCCGTGCAGAACCAGTCGGGGCCGGCATCGGGTGTGTTCCACCAGTCTGAGGTGGAAAAATCCGTCATGTCTTTGGCCATGCTCCAGGGGCCAATGTTGAAGGCCGCTGTGGCCGCCCAGGGGCCCGTGACCGAGCTGGTCGCTTCGGCGGCGGAGATGTCGCGGCCGCCGTCGGAAGCTCGCCCGATGGCTCGATACATGTCGCTGAGGTCATCCCAGATCTTGTCGCCTTCGTCTTCGCTGACTTCGTTGTTGTTCTTGTCGAAGTAACGCCATTCGTCTTTGGCGGGATAGATCGTGAAGCCGTTGTCCCTGCCGTAACGGTTGTACGGGTTGGCTGAATCAGCGTGCAGCCAATGGGCGCCGACGTCATAGGGCACACCAAAGGTGGTCATGTCGGTGTAGGCGCGGCCACCAATGCGGCCATCGGCCTCGATCATGACGACCTCGAGACCACGGTCCATCAGTTCCCGGGTCGCTGCCAGACCAGCTGCACCTGCGCCGATCACGACCACATCAGGGTTGCTGGGAAGCTGGGCATAGGCGGCAAAACCCGGCGTCAGCAAGCCGGCGGTGACGCCGCCAACAAAAGCACGGCGGCTAAGCGTGGGGGTCTTGAACGTGGTCATGTCTCTCTCCATAATTTCTACAGCGTAGAATATTTCTACTGTGTAGAATGTCAAGCGTCAATCCGGAGCAGGCCATTACAACACGCACCAATCTATCGCACGACCGGATCGTTGAAACCGCGATGGCGCTGCTCGATGGCGACCCCGGTGGCAATCTCACCATGCGCAGGCTTGCACGTGAGCTGGGTGTCGATCCGATGGCGATCTATCACTATGTCTCCGGCAAAAGTGCTCTGTTGCATGCGGTCGTCGGCCAATTCCTGAAGGAATGTGAACTGCCGCCGCGGGAGGGAACCTGGCAGCAGCGCATCACCGCCTTGTGTCACGCGTTCCGCAATCTCGCCCACAAACATCCAGGTGCGTTTCTGGTCTATGTCGAGCACGAACAGTGGGCCGAAGACGAACTGAGCCTGCACGAAGCCTTTCACGCCGCATTACGGGATGCCGGCTTCGATGACACAAGCACGGTCTACTTCGCGCGCCTGCTCATGTCCCATGTTGAAAGTTCTGCCTGGGCGGATCTGACCGGTTGGACCGGCAAGTTCGATCAGGAAGACCGCCTGGACCTGGACAGTGCACTCGAACGGGGAGCCTATCCCGTCACACGGTCACTCAAGCCGATCATGATCAACACGGACCCCCAACGGGAATTCGAGCTTGGCGTGCAGACCCAGATTCTGGGCCTGGAAGGGCAACTCAGGTTCCTCAAAAGCAAGCATCCCTGAAGGGTGCCTTCGG
The DNA here is from genome assembly GCA_943787175.1 of uncultured Alphaproteobacteria bacterium. Taxonomy (GTDB): domain Bacteria; phylum Pseudomonadota; class Alphaproteobacteria; order SP197; family SP197; genus SP197. Next base: position 55,094 of record CALSLK010000023.1, on the reverse strand, counting down.
GATCAGGCTGCGCGTTTACCGCGTGCAGCAGCAGCCCGCATGGCTGGGGTCTCTTCATCAAAGAGCGAAGCCAGTTCACCCAGCACGGTACCGCCAAGCTGCTCCACATCGACCAGCGTCACCGCACGGCGATAGTAACGTGTGACGTCATGGCCGATACCGATGGCGATCAGCTCAACCGGTGACAGGCCTTCGATCCAGCCGATGACATCGCGCAGATGACGTTCCAGATAGTTGCCGGAGTTGACCGACAGGGTTGAATCATCCACCGGCGCACCGTCAGAGATCACCATCAGGATCTTGCGCTGTTCGGGGCGGCCAATCAGGCGGTCATGGGCCCAGAGCAGGGCCTCACCGTCGATGTTTTCCTTCAACAGACCCTCGCGCAGCATCAGTCCCAGGCTCTTGCGCGCCCGGCGCCATGGCGCGTCGGCTGCCTTGTAGACGATATGGCGCAGGTCGTTGAGACGTCCCGGACTGGTCGGCTTGCTGTCGGACAGCCACTTCTCGCGGCTGCGGCCACCCTTCCAGGTGCGGGTCGTGAAGCCCAGAATTTCGACCTTCACGCCGCAACGCTCCAGCGTCTGAGCCAGGATATCGGCGCTCATCGCGGCAATGCCGATGGGACGCCCGCGCATCGAGCCGGAGTTGTCGATCAGCAGGGACGACCACGGTATCGCGGAAATCGGTCTCATGTTCGATCTTGAAGGAAAGCGGCACCATGGGATCGATCACGATGCGCGACAGGCGTGCTGGATCCAGCATGCCTTCTTCCAGGTCGTACTCCCAGGAACGGTTCTGCTGGGCCATCAGCTTGCGCTGCAGCCGGTTGGCAAGCTTTGAGGTCACACCCTTCAGGTGCGCAATCTGCTGGTCCAACTGGGCGCGCAGGCGGGTCAGTTCCTCGGGATCACAGAGATCATGGGCGTCGACGACCTCGTCGAACTCCTGGGTATAGGCCTTGTAGGTCGGTCTCGCGACGGTTGCCGTACATGTCCTCGGGGCGACGCATGCGCCCGCTGGGATCGGTGATCGTCGGCGCCGGAAGGAACCATTTGGTCGTCGTCGGAATCCTCGGCATCAGCCGCCGTGGCATCATCGTCGGCGGCCTGTTCGTCCATGCTGTCGGCATCGCTGTCTTCATCGCTGCCGCTCTCGCCTGATTCGCCCTCGGCCTCGCCTTCAGCCTGATCGGGATCACTCTCATCGTCGGCGGCATCGGGGTCGCTCTGCTCGTTGGTCTGGTCGGTTTCCTCGTCGGGAAGCTCCAGATGCGAGATCAGCTTGCGCAGGCTCTTGGCAAAGGCTTCCTGATCCTCGATCACCTCATGGAGGTTCTCAAGATCACTGCCGATCTTGGATTCCAGCCAGGCGCGCGACATGTCGACGGCCTGTTGGGCCGATGGCGGCGGTGCCTTGCCGGTCAGTTTCTCGCGCACGATCAGGCCCATGATATCGGCCAGCGGTGCTTCATCCTGATCGGAAATCCGGTGCAGGCCCTTGGCCCGGCAGCGGTCTTCGATCACGACATCCAGGTTTTCCGAAACGCCCTTCATGCGGTTGGAACCCAGGCTCTCGCAGCGGGCATCTTCGACCGCGTCGTAAACGGCCCGGCCGATTTCACCGACCGGGCGGCGCCGTGCGTGGGTCTTGGCGTCATGGTGGCGCAGCTTCAGGGCCAGAGCATCGGCCTCGCCACGCGTCATGGCCACGGTATGGGCATCAAGTTCGCGGGGCGGCTGGGTCAGCTGTGCGCTGTGGCCACTGACGGACGGCTCCTGGACGCCAAAGTTGACCTCCAGCTCGTCGTCACGCGACATCGCCCGCATCGTGCCGGCAACGGCGCGCTTGAACGGTTCAACGATGTTCTCGTCGCGACTCACGTCAGTAAATCCTTAGCGTGCGGCCGATTGCAGAACCACCGACTCAGGCAGTTCCGTGCCAAAGCAGCGCTGATAGAATTCGGCAATCTGGCTGCGTTCGGTTTCATCACACTTGTTCAGGAAGGTGACGCGGAAGGCAAAACCCAGATCGTCCGAAGATCTCGGCGTTCTCAGCCCAGGTAATCACGGTACGCGGGGACATGACGGTGGAGATATCTCCGGTCATGAAGGCACCGCGGGTCAGGTCGGCGACAGCGACCATCTGCTTGATCTTCTCCTTGCCTTCCTTGTCGCTATACGCGGGCATCTTCGACAGGATGATCTTTTCTTCCTCGGCATGCTCGCAGATAGTTCAGCGTCGAAACACGGACCAACGGTCCATCTGACCCTGGTTGATCTGCTGGGTGCCGTGATAGAGGCCGGTCGTATCACCCAGGCCCACCGTGTTGGCGGTCGAGAACAGACGGAACGACGGATTGGGATGGATCACCTTGTTCTGGTCAAGCAGGGTCATCTTGCCCTGGACTTCCAGAATGCGCTGGATCACGAACATCACGTCGGGACGACCGGCATCATATTCGTCAAAGACAAGCGCAATCGGGTGCTGGATCGCCCAGGGCAGGATGCCCTCGCGATACTCGGTCACCTGCTTGCCGTCGCGCAGGACGATGGCATCCTTGCCGATCAGATCGATACGGCTGATGTGACTGTCCAGGTTGACGCGGATACAGGGCCAGTTGAGGCGCGCGGCGACCTGCTCGATATGGGTCGATTTACCGGTGCCGTGATAACCCTGGATCATGACGCGGCGGTTGTGGGCAAAGCCCGCAAGGATCGCCAGAGTCGTCTGGGGGTCGAAGACATAGGATTCGTCGACTTCCGGCACATGCTCGGTGCGCTTGGAATAGGCCGGCACCTTCATGGATGTGTCGACGCCAAAGACCTTTTTCGCGTTCACCGTGGTATCGGGTGCACCCTCGGGAAGCAGAGCAATTTCGCTGGATTCTTTCGCCATCTCTCACACGTCTTCTAAATGAATGTCTGGAAGCGGTCCGATGAACTCCCGAACCGCCATGATTGTTTACGGCAGCCACACAAATCAGATCAGCAGGCTGCTCGGAGCGGCGCTACATTGGCACGGCCTTTGGGTCGCGCACAAGTCGTGAAACCGCCGTTATCCTTCACCTGTTCGAGCGCCGGTTTGCGTTAGCCGGCGATAGGCCCAGATGACGTCGCGCAGACGTTCCTCGGCATCCTTGTCTCCGCCGTTAAGGTCCGGGTGGCAGGACTTCACTTCTTCCTTGAAGCGCCGTTTGATTTCATCGGCTTCAACACCGTGTTTCAGGTCAAGAATGTCGAGTGCGCGGCGTTCTTCAGCCAGCGTTCCGGCATCCTGGGTCGGCGGAGCCTTGGCCCCCGAAGCGCCCTGTTCGTCGCGTGCAAAGCCGAACGGATCCTTGAAGCTGTCGTTGACGAAGGCCTCGCCGAACGCACGACTCTTGACCATGTGTTCGTCCGGTCGCCAGGTCTTGCGGTGCCAGGAGAGATCAGCCTGCTGATAGTTCTCGATCTCGTCCTGATTCCAGCCTTCGAAATAGTTCCAGGACTTGTTGAAGTCGCGGATGTGGTCGATGCAGAAATACTGATATTCGTTGATCTGCGTGCGCGACTTGGGCGCACGGTGTTCGCCCGTTTCCGAACACCCGGGCCATGCGCAAGGCGTGACATCGGCTTGATTGATCGTGTCGAATGCAGATTGGGAACGTGAACGGGCCATGATCGGAGTATGGGGAGGCCAATTGTGCCTTGCAAGGTCTGGCTTTGCGGGCCACCTATGCATTCAGTCAGGACCCGGAGAAAATCATGCGTGTGGCGACAGCGATCAGAACCAAACTTGAAGCAGCCCTTGCACCCGACAGTCTTGAGGTGATCGACGAATCCCACCACCACGCCGGTCACGCCGGCGCCAGGGAAGAAGGTGAAAGCCATTTCCGTGTCGAAGTGGTGTCATCGGCCTTCGAAGGCCAAACCGCATCGCCCGCCAGCGCCTGATCTACAAGGCACTGGCCCACGAAATGGCGACTGATATCCACGCGCTGAACATCGATGCAAAAACGCCGGGCGAAATCGCTTCGTCCTGATTACTGGGCCGCGTTCAGGTTCTGCTGTGGTTTTGCGCTGCCCAACCGTCCCGGCACCTGTCCGTCGAGCCCCAGGCGTCTGATTGCAACAAACATCATGGCCTGGTTGCTGGTGACATAGGGTTTGCCGGTTTCGGCTTCCAGATCCTCGATCACCTCGACCGAACGCATGTCGGTGCAGGACATGACAACGGCATCTGCACGGTCATGACTTGCACGGCGTCCCAGGTCGAAAACGGCATCGGGTTTGAGGTCGCCCTGGCCATAGTTGCCGAGGTCTTGGCCGATATAGGCCGACTGGATGACCTGACGCCCGCAGGCACCCAGAAAGGCCGCGGCCTCACGATTGAGTTCCTCGGTATAGGGCGAACAGAAGCCGATGGTATGGGCGTCAAGCGCATCAAGTGCCTCGACCAGGGCGCCGGCTGCCGTGATGGCGGGAACACCTGCGCGTGCTTCAATGCGTTCGCAGAATTCCCGGTCATAGTCCGGCCCCATGGAGAGCGTGGCCGACGTGCAGCCGTAAAGGACGATGTCGGGGCGCACAGCGCACAGGTCATCGAGCACCTGATCGAGCGAGGCCACGGCGAACTGCTGCATCTGCTCGGAGTCCGGCACCTTGTCGAGGTCATAGCCGCCGGCGCGCTGAAAATGGATTGATGCTCCGGCCGGGCGCATCATCGCCATGTCGGGTTCAAGGTTGGAATTGCTGACGGGAACAATGACGCCGATGCGGGCACGTCCGCGCTTGAATCATGTGGTTCGGGACGGTGCGCAGACTGGGCAGTCATGGCGAGGCTCCTATTCGGCCGCGCCCTTGCTCTGCGGGCCCGGTGTACCACTCAGGATACTCCATTTTCACGACTTCGGAATCGGTCGCCCAGGTGTGGCAGCCATCCAGCATGAAGGGCTTGGTCTTGGGCTCGTCGAGGGTGTCGACATACTCGCCGTTGCGCCGCTTGCGGCCATAGACCGCCTGATAGGCGACCGTTGCCATGCGCCCCAGCATTTCGCGCATGTGGGTGCAGCCGTGGGTGCCGCCCAGCAGTTCACGCACCTTGCGGTTCCAGCCTGCGCCGATCTGGGCGCCGACCAGCTTCTGGTGGTCGGGTTCGATGCGGGTGCAGAAGTTGTAGGGCGTGTGATCCATGGTAGCCTTCGACCGCGTGGATCACGAAGTCAGCATCGATGGTCAGGCGGATCCACATGCCGTGGATCGGCTCGCCGGCCTCGATCCGGCCGCGGTCGTTGTTGTCGAACCCATAGGTCTTGATGTCGGTCAGGATAGCGATTCCAGATCCCAGAGATCGTCCTCGCGCTCATAGGCGTGGCAGATGATCTCGCGCGTATGAATAAGCTTGCGCGGGGCCGGATCGGGCAGGGGCATGGCGAGCATTCCGCTCTGATTGTGCAGTGCACCATAAGGCTCGCTTGGCCCCGCGAGGCAAGGCCGTGTCGGTCTATGGTGGTGTTGCCGGCGGTGCCATGAAACCGCGCGTCGGGGACGACGGCAATGGCGGTCAGCTCGACCATGAAGCCCGGGTCGACCCAGCCCGGCGACCATGACCGAGGTGCTGACCGGCGGGTTGTCGAAGGCAAGATAGCGCGCGCGGACCTGCTGGATCAGGCGGCAGGTGTGTGCCGGTCCATGAACCATGTCGTGACCGAAACCAGATCAGCGCAACCCGCCGCCGACCTCGTCCAGCAGTGCGCCTGGATGTTGTCGAAACAGGCCGCGGTCTGGGCTGCCACGTCGCCGGGGCCGATGATGGCTCTCGGTGCTGTCCCAGGCGACCTGGCCGGTCAGATGGACGGTATGCCCGGCATGGGCCACCAGACCCATGCTGAAGCCGCGCCCACGCGACGGACCAGACCTTTGGAGACTCGAACCCCGTGCCCATCGGAGTCGCTATTGCCCCGCCATCCACCAGGCGAGCGGCACCAGGGCGGGCAGGAGCAGCAGCACGACCACGGTGGAGAGCACGATGTAGCTGGCGACCTCGCCCGGCGCGCGGTCGAACTTCACGGCGGCCAGATAGTTGAAGACGGCACCGGGCATGCAGCAGGCGATGGTGACGACGCCGCGCGCGACACCTTCCAGGCCCAGCAGCTCGCACAGGCCGAAGGCGACGGCGAACCCCAGGACCAGGCGCAGGACGACGACCAGCAGGGGGCGGGCGAAGGCCACCACCTTCATGCGCATCAGGCTGACACACCCAGCATGATCAGCATCAGGGGAATCGTCAGGCCGCCCAGCAGGTCGGTCGTGTTGGTCAGCCAGCCGGGCGGCGTTGGTGTCGGTCAGCGTGAAGGCCAACGCCGCGGCTGCAATGGCGTAGATGTGGGGCGTCTTCAGCATCCGCAGCGGGGAGGCCTGGCCCGACATCAGCCAGAAGTGGATCGTGAAGAACAGGACCGACTGGGTGGCGAACATGATCAGCGCAAGTTCCAGCCCGGCATCGCCAAAGGCAAAGAGATTGAGCGGCAGGCCCAGGTTGCCCAGGTTGCCGAAGACGACGGGCGGCAGATAGACGCCGGTGGGCAGGCGAACCGCGCGCAGCATGACCCAGCCGATACCCAGGAAGGACAGCATCAGAAGCACGGATGCCAGGGCCATGACGCCCAGCTCCAGGGCCGGCACGGACAGGGTCGAGAGGGTGGAGAACACCAGGCATGGGCGTGCCGACGTTCAGGATGATCTGCGTCATGTGGCCGGGATCGACCGGATTGCCCCATCGCGCCCAGCCCACGCCGACCAGAATGGCAATGGCGATCGGCGTCAGGACGGGGACTAGGGCAAGGACGAGTTCCAAGATGCTGGCCGATCAAGCCTCGTGTTCTTCGTCGTCGCCCAATCGGGGTGACGCGAAGCTGGGTGAGCTGGTTGCGCACGCGCGCGGTGACCTCGAAGCGGAAGCCGTGGAAAACGAAGATCTGGCCCACTTCGGGGATCAGTTGCGCCTCATGAATCACCAGCCCGGCAATCGTCGTGGCTTCTTCATCGGGCAGATGCCAGTCGAACTCCCGGTTGATGTCGCGGATCGTTGCCGCACCTTCGACGGTGATCGAGCCGTCTTCGGCCACTGCGGTATCGGCGACGGCAACATCGTGCTCGTCCTCGATCTCGCCCACGATCTCTTCAAGAATGTCTTCCAGGGTCACCAGACCCATCAGGGTGCTGTATTCGTCCACGACCAATGCGAAGTGGGCGTGCCGTTCGCGGAACGCAGAGAGCTGCTCGCTGAGCGTGGTGGTGTCGGGCACAAACCAGGGCTCGGTCGCGATCTCCATGATGTCGAGACCTTCGCTGCTGCCTTCGCGGCGATAGAGCTCGCGCAGCAGGTTCTTGGCATGAAGAACACCGACGACGTTGTCTGGGTCTTCGCGATAGAGCGGAATGCGCGTGAACGGACTGGTCAGCACCGCTTCAATGATGTCCTGGATGTCGTCGTCGGCGTTGATCGTCTCCATGGTGCGCCGGTGCGTCATGACCTCGCTGACCTCGACCTGGGAGAGGTCGAGCACGCCATCGAGCATGGCGTGCTCGTCCTTCACCAGCCCGCCCTCATGTTTGTAGAGCGCCAGGGTGCCGCGGATCTCCTCGTCGGAATCGGTGAGGTCGTCGTCGCCCCGGTCGCCCAGAATCTTGAACATGAAGAGCACGATGGCCTGCAGGCCGTGGGTGATGGGCCAGGCAATGAGAACCACGCCCTTCATGAAGGGCGCAACCGCCAGGGCGACCCGCTCGGCATGGCGGATGGCATAGGTCTTGGGCAGGACCTCGGCAAAGATGACGACCAGGATGGTCATGGCCTGTGGTCGCGTAGATGACGCCTGCTTCACCCACCAGCAGGGTGAAGGCATAGGTCGCCATGGAGGCCGCGGCGATGTTGAAGAGATTGTTGCCGATCAGGATCGAGCCGATCAGGCGTTCGCGATCCTGCATCAGGGCGCTCACCTTGGCGGCGCGCTTGTTGCCGGAGAGCTCCAGCGCGTGGATTTTCGAGCGGTTCGCGGCGGTCAGCGCGGTTTCCGATCCGGAAAAGACGGCTGAGAAGACCATGAAGATCACGATCAGCACGATGACAAAGATTTCGAGAACGCCCATGGGTTTCTATGTGTCGTTGTGAACGGGTTGGTGCGGTATCAGGCCGCGTTGCGCGGGTGCGCCAGCATGTCCGCCAGATAGGCGCACACGGTCTCAGGCTCGACGTCGCGGGTCAGGAAGGCTTCGCCAATTCCGCGCAGCAGAACAAAGGTCACTTTGCCGTCCTGCACCTTCTTGTCCTGGCTCATATGATCAACCAGAACGGCAGCATCAAGGGCCTTCAGGCCCAGGTCATCTGGGTGCACAGGCAGGCCTACGGCGCGGAAATGCTGTTCGGCACGTTCGGCATCCTGGCCGCTGCACAGCCCCAGGCGCACCGATAGGCCAAACGCCATGGTCATGCCGATTGCCACGGCTTCGCCATGGAGCAGGTCGGCGCCAAAGCCGCTGGCGACTTCCAGCGCATGTCCAAAGGTATGGCCCAGATTTAGCAGCGCGCGTTCGCCTGCTTCCTTTTCATCGGCCACGACAATGCGCGCCTTGGCCCGGCAGCTCTCCAGCACGGCATGGCGCTGTGCATCAGCGTCGCCCGCGATGACTGCAGCGCCGTGCGCCTCGAGCCATTCAAAGAATGCCTGGTCGCCCAGCAGGCCGTACTTCACGACCTCGGCGTAACCAGCCAGCAGTTCGCGGCGGGGCAGGGTGGCAAGAAGGCCGGTATCGGCAAGAACAAGACGGGGCTGATGAAAGGCACCGATCAGGTTTTTGCCGTGGCGTGTGTCGATGCCGGTCTTGCCGCCGACTGAACTGTCGACCTGGGCAAGCAGGGTGGTCGGTATCTGAATGAAATCGATGCCCCGGCGCAGAACGCTGGCGGCAAACCCGGTGAGATCACCAATTACGCCGCCGCCCAGTGCCACGGCCATGTCGGCGCGTTCCAGGCCCAGATCCAGCAGTTTGGTCACGAGCTGCTCAAAGTGCGCGAAATCCTTGGTCTGTTCACCAGGTGGCAGGGTAATCGTGTCGTGGCGAATGCCGGCACTGTCCAGTGCGCTTTGCAGGGATTCCAGATGCAGGCGCGCGACATTCTCATCGGTCACGATGGCAACGCGTTTGTGCCCCAGAACCGGGCTCATGTGATCGCCGGCGTGGGCGACCAGATTTTCACCCACCAGAATGTCATAGGCGCGCTCGCCCAGGGGTACGTTCAGAATCTCGTGCTGGCTCATGCCGCCTCGCGTTCGCGCAGGGTCTCGACAATGCGTTCGACAACCGCCTCGTGGGGGCCTTCGTTGCTGTCGATCACGATATCAGCCAGACCATAGACCGGGTAACGCTCGGCAATCAGGCGCTCCATGGTGGCGCGCGGGTCACCCTGTTTCAGGAGTGGGCGGTTGTCGCGTTTGGAAACACGGGTCATCAGCAGATCCAGATCTGCACGCAGCCAGATAGAGACAGACCGCGCCTGAATGCGCTGGCGTGTTTCCTGGTTCATGAAAGCGCCGCCGCCGGTCGCCAGAACCTTTGGTTTGCCGTGCAAAAGACGTGCAATGACGCGCCGCTCACCATCACGGAATGCGGCTTCGCCATGCTGCTCGAAGATCTCGGGGATGGTGCAGCCGGCCGCAGCCTCGATCTCGGTATCGGCATCGACAAAGGGGATATCCAGACGCAGAGCCAGGCGACGGCCGATGGTCGACTTTCCTGCGCCCATAAGGCCGACCAGGGTGATCGTCTGGTCCGGTATGGGGGTTTCGTTCTCGGTCACGTGCGTTCTTAAGTGTTGATAGGTTGCACTGTGAGGTTTCGCAGCGATTGCCGCATCAGTGCCATAATGCGACGATAGCACATAATTCACGTAACTTCCCATGGATGCACCGGCGGGGTCATGCGCTTTCTGGTTCGATTGCTTGTGCTGCTAACGATCGTCGTTCTTGTCGGCGGCGTCGCCTTTCTTGCGACCTGGGATATCCCTCCACCTACGCATTCAGTCGAAAAGACCATACCCAATGACCGTTTTGATCCGTGAACGCCTGCTGGCATTGGGGTTTGCCGGGCTGATCACCGTTGGTGTCCAGGCTGCCCAAGCCCAGAACGACGTCGACAATCAGCCGCTTGTCATTATTCCCCTGGGTGATTCAGAGGTCCTTGGCGGGGCAGCATCGACCGACACATCCGGTTCCGGTCTGGTTGTTGAAAGCCTGGCGCCGGTCAGTGCCGATGCAGCCGGCTCCCTGGACGCTGCCGCAGGCGGTTTCGGCGTGGATCTCTGGCGCGACAGCGATGGTCAGCTGATTGGCGTTCTGCTGCCACGTATTCCCGGCGGCACCGGTTCCCAGGTCATGACCGATCTGGGCCGTCGTTTGCTCCTGAGTGCTGCCCGGGCACCCGAAGGCGAAACCGGTGACCTTCTGGGTTGGCGCATCGATCGCCTGATTGCCCTGGGTCTGCAAAACGACGTGCCGGACCTGATTACCAGCGCGGGGCAACAGGCGTTGACGCCGCTGGGTCACAAGGGCCGGATCGACGCCCTGTTACTGGCCGGAGAGCAGGAAAGAGCCTGTCAGGCGGCACGCGATGCGGTCGTGACCGGCGATGATGTCAATGCCGCACTCACGCTGATCTACTGTCAGCGGGTCGCAGGCCAGGACGCTGCCGCTGATCTTGGCCTCCAGATCCTGCGCGATACCGGTGCCGAGTTCGATGAGCGGTTCCTTGCCCTTGATCAGTCGCTGGTCAGTGGTCAGCCGGCATCCCTCGAAACCCTGGAAGATGCTTCCCCCCTTCTTCTGGCGATGGCTCTGTCTGGCGGCACGCGTATGTCTCCGGACCTGCTCGCCAGTGCGCCGGCCCCGGTGTTGCGGGCCGTTGCGGTGCATGATGCCCTGCCGCTGGAAACGCGCCTGACCGCCGCAGAAGCTGCCGTGGCTGCCGGTGCCATGACCGGTGAAGAACTGGGCGCTCTCTATGGCACGGCCGCGTTCAGTGCCGATCAGATCACCAATGCCCTGGCGCGTGCCGACACCACGACCGGGCCGCTGGGCCGTGCGCTTCTGTTCCAGGCCGCGTCACAGCAGGGCCTGCCTGCGGGCAAGGCCGAAGCTCTGGCAGGCCTGTTGCGGCATGCTGCTGGTGAAGGCGGCCAGAAGGGTTTTCTTGCGGCGGCAAGGGTTTCGGCACCTCTGATTGTTTCTCTTACGCCGGGCACAGAGCTTTCGTGGTTTTCCGGAGACGCTTCCATGGCCATGCTTGCTGCCGGCATGCCCGAGGCTGGGGCACGTTGGTGGCCGCTTCTTGAAGATCGGGCGCGCAACGATGCCGTGGCTGCGGCCCAGGTTGCTGCGCTCTGGCCCATGTTCCGCCTGGCATTTGGTGAACAATTGCCCGATGACGGCACACGGATGCGGAGTTGGTGGGATGCCAGCGCGCGCATTGCACCCGACCGGGTCGCACGCCAGGCAGAAATCTATCTTGCTCTGCTCGCAGCGCTGGATGATCGCGCCGCCCAGGCCCTCATGGTTGAAGCTCTGGCAACGCCGCCGGTGCTGGACGCAGCCGATGAGGAGACCAGCGATTCCGGTGTCCTGCTCGCCTTCGAAGTGGCGGTTGATGAAGGCCGGCTGGGTGAGGCGGTTCTGCTGGCATTGATCGCGCTGGGCCCGGATGGCCCTGCCGGCGCTGATCCGATTGTTCTGCGCACGGTTGTCCGGGGCCTGAAACAACTCGACCTTGGGCGCGAGGCCAGACTGATCGCGCTCGAGGCTGCCTTCGCCAACGGCACCTAGGTCGGGCCCCGCCCATGGCAACGGAACAGCGCGCCAGGGAAGCATTCTTCGAGATGATGGTTGCCGAGCGTGGCGCTGCGGCCAACACGGTGTCGGCCTATCAGCGTGACCTTGATGACCTCGCCATGTTTCTGGCGCGCCGTGGCCAGAACACGTCAGATGCTTCGATTGAGGATCTGCGTGCCTATCTGGCGGCCCTGCAGCGCAAGGGTGCAAGCGCCCGCACCGCGGCAAGGCGCCTTTCTGCCCTGCGTCAATTCTATCAGTTCCTCTATAGCGAAGGTGAGCGTGCGGACGACCCCACGGCGACCCTGGAAGCACCCCGTGCAAGCCGGTCCCTGCCCAAGGTCCTCAGTGAAGCTGAAACCGATGCCCTGCTTGTGGCCGCGCGGGGTGGCCAGGGCGCCCAGGACATGCGCACGCTTGCCCTTGATCGAACTGCTCTATGCCACGGGGTTGCGGGTCTCCGAGCTTATCAGCCTGCCGCGCCGCGCACTGCGGGACGACACCCCCTTCATCATCGTGCGGGGCAAGGGCGGGCGCGAACGTCTGGTGCCCGTGGGGGAGGAGGCCGCACGGGCAGCAAGGGCCTGGATCGCCGTACAGGACGGCCCGTCACCCTGGCTCTTTCCTTCTCCATGGCGCATCGGGCCATCTGACGCGCCAGGCCGTGGGCAAGATTCTCAAACAGCTTGCTCTCGACGCTGGAATCGAGCCTGCGCGCGTTTCACCCCCATGTTCTGCGCCATGCCTTTGCCAGCCATCTCCTGGCCCACGGCGCTGATCTGCGCAGCGTCCAGAAAATGCTGGGCCATGCCGACATTTCAACCACGCAAATCTATACCATGTGCTTGAAGAACGGCTCAAGGCAGCCGTGCTGGAACACCACCCCCTTGCTTGACAGCAGGCGGCACCACGTGCATTGACGCGCCAACCGCCAGAAACCCTGATTATCTCACCGAATTGAGGATTCCCGACCCATGAGTTTTACAATCATCGAGCCCGCCACCGCGCGTCTTAACCGCAGCGAACTGGCCGTGCCTGGAAGCCGTCCCGAACTCTTCGAAAAGGCCGCAAAAGGCGATGCCGACGTCATTTTCCTGGATCTGGAAGATGCCGTCGCGCCCGACGACAAGTCCCAGGCCCGCAAGAACGTGATCGAGGCGATCAACGACATTGACTGGGGTAACAAGACCCTGTCGGTGCGCATCAACGGCCTCGACACCCATTACATGTACCGCGACGTGATCGACGTCATCGAACAGACCAAGGGTCGGCTTGATGTCTTTATGATTCCCAAGGTCGGCACGCCTGACGACGTCTATGCCTCGATATGCTCACGACCCAGGTCGAGGACGCCATGGGGCGCGATAAAGCGTATCGGGTTCGAACTCATCATCGAAACCGCGCTTGGCATGTCCAACGTGGAATCGATTGCCCATGCCAGCGAGCGCAACGAAAGCCTGCACTTTGGTGTCGCTGATTACGCCGCTTCGACCAAGGCACGCATGACCACCATTGGTGGTCCCAACCCCATGTATGGCGTTCTCACCGACATCGATGGTGACAAGCCGCGCGACTATCACTGGGGCGATATGTGGCATTTTGCGATCTCGCGCATGGTGGTTGCCGCACGCGCTGCGGGCCTGCGCCCGATCGACGGCCCGTTCGGTGATTTCAAGGATGCCGATGGCTACCGCGCTCCAGGCCAACCGTGCCGCCGCGCTGGGCTGCGAAGGCAAGTGGGCCATTCACCCCAGCCAGATCGGCATCGCCAACGAGGTGAACAGTCCTTCAGAGAAGGAAATCACCCAGGCCAAACGTATTCTCGAAGCCATGGCACAGGCTCAGAAGGATGGTCAGGGCGCGGTTTCGCTCGACGGACGTCTGATCGATATCGCCTCGATCAAGCAGGCCGAAGTGCTGGTGAGCAAAGCAGAGCAGATTGCTTCTGCCTGATTAGAGCAGGTCGCGTTAAGTCTGAATCGCCCGCGCTTCAGACTTAACGCGTGAATCTCTGCTCTACCTCTATGAAATCAATCGGATTCACGCGATAAAGACGAACCATTCATGGTTCTTCCTTATCGCGATCCGATCTGGGGTATAGTCGTCGCCATGCAGCACTATCTCGAATTTGAACGCCCGATTGCGGAACTTGAAAGCAAGATCAAGGAACTGCGTCGTCTGTCCGACAGCGATGGCGTCAATATCGTCGAGGAAGTCGGTCGGCTTGAAGGCAAGCTCGACCGCTTGCTGGTGCAATCCTATGTCAAGCTGACGCCATGGCAGAAGACCCAGGTAGCGCGCCATCCCGAACGCCCGCATACCAGCCATTACATCGAACACCTGATCGAGGATTTTGTGCCTCTGGCCGGTGATCGTCTCTATGGCGAGGATTATGCGCTGGTGGCAGGTATGGGCACGCTCGATGGCCGTTCTGTCATGATCATGGGCCATGAAAAGGGTAGCGACACCGAAAGCCGCGTGCGCCACAACTTTGGCATGGCGCGTCCGGAAGGGTACCGCAAGGCAGTACGTTTGATGGAACTGGCCGACCGTTTCGGCCTTCCCGTGGTCTCGCTCATTGATACCTCCGGCGCCTATCCAGGTATCGGTGCCGAGGAACGTGGCCAGGCAGAAGCCATCGCGCGTTCGATTGAGACGTGTCTGGCTATCGGTGTGCCCTTCGTGACGGTCGTGATTGGTGAGGGCGGCTCCGGCGGGGCCATCGCTATTGCGGTTGCCGACCGCGTCCTGATGCTTGAGCACTCGGTCTATTCGGTGATTTCTCCGGAAGGCTGCGCATCGATCCTGTGGCGCAGCGGGGATCAGGCAGAAACCGCTGCCGATGCCCTGAAGCTCACCGCACAGGATCTTTCCGAACTCAAGGTCATCGACGGCATCATCAAGGAGCCGCTTGGTGGCGCGCATCGCAATCTCGAAGCCGCGGTGGCCGATGTCGGCGCTGCCATCAGTGCCGCGCTCGCAGAACTCGAAGAACAGGAACCTGGCGAATTGCGCAAGGCCCGCCGCCAGAAGTTCATGGATATGGGCCGCGCCGGCCTGGGCTGAGGTTTTTTACTTCTAGCCTCACTCGCCGGCGCTCACTCCGCTCGTTTGGCTTACGCCGCATGCGCGGCGGGGTCGCAGTCGCTCCCCGTCGGCCCAAGGGGGCCTCCCCATGAACGCACCACTTGAGCTGATTGTCTCACGCGCCACCTGAGCTGTTTGTAAGGCGCGCCCTGCACCGCAGGTGAGCAAGCATTCGGCGACGAGAGCGAAGCGGCCGCCGACCGGTGCGACTGCACCGGCGCGCCGCTAGGCGCGTAAGCCAAGCGTGCGGAGCACGCGCCCGGCGTCTGAGGGAACAAAGACAAAGCGGAGCGCACGCCTGAAGCCCAACAACCTCAGCCTACGCGTTCGACCGCCTCATTCGACCCAAGCTTGCCGTGGCACTGCTTGTACTTCTTGCCTGATCCGCAGGGGCAGGTCTCGTTGCGGCCAACCTTGCCCCAGGTGTTGGGGTTGTTGGCGTCGCGTTCGGCAGCCTCCGTGCGGCGGCTGGCCACACTCTGCTGCCAGTCGCCGATCTGCTGCTGTTGTGGCACGGGAGGTGCTGCCAAGGCCGGGTCGCTGCGCTGTTCCTGCAGGGTCTTCTGCTGTTCCTGCTGACGACGTGCCAGAAGGTCGGCAGCATCAACACGAATTTCCACATGCATCAGCATCTGGGTCACGGCTTCACGTACGCTGCCCAACATGCCGTCGAACAGGTTGAAGGCTTCGCGCTGGTATTCGCGCAGCGGATCCTTCTGGGCATAGGCGCGCAGGCCCACAGCCTGGCGCATATGATCGAGTGAAAGCAGGTGGTCGCGCCACTTCTGGTCCAGAATCTGGAGAAGCAGGCTCTTTTCGGCCACACGCATCACTGCGGGGGTGTAACTTTCTTCCTTGGTTGCGGCCTTTTCGTCGGCGGCAGCCGTGATGCGCTCGAGCACTTCCTCGTCGGCAATGCCTTCCTCGGCGGCCCATTCCTGAACCGGCAGGTTCAGTCCCAGAAGCCGATGGGTTTCCTCGGCAAGCGAGTCGGTTTCCCACTGTTCGGGATAGGCGTCGGCCGGAATGCAGCGCGAAACAATATCCTCGATCACTTCGTTGCGCATGTCGGCTGATGGTCTCGGAAACATCGGTCGCCGACATCAGGTCGCGGCGCTGTTCGTAGATCACCTTGCGCTGATCGTTCATGACGTTGTCAAAGCGCAGCAGTGTTTTGCGGATGTCGAAGTTGCGCGCTTCGACCTTGCCCTGGGCCTTCTCGAGCGCCTTGTTGACCCAGGGATGGATGATCGCTTCGCCTTCTTCCAGGCCCAGCTTCTGCAGCATGCTGTCCAGGCGCTCGGACCCGAAGATGCGCATCAGATCGTCTTCCAGCGATAGCAGGAAGAAGTTCGAAGCGCCGGGATCGCCCTGACGACCGGAGCGGCCGCGCAACTGGTTGTCGATGCGCCGGCTTTCGTGACGTTCGGTGCCCAGAATGTAGAGCCCGCCGGCGGCCAGAACCTTCTCGCGTTCCTCGGCGATTCGGCACGATCTTCTCGGCTGCGCGCGCATGTTCGGCTTCGTCGGTGATCCGCCAGTTCCTGCTCGATGCGCATGTCGCGTTGCCGCCAAGCTGGATGTCGGTGCCGCGGCCGGCCATGTTGGTGGCGATGGTCACGCGCCGGGAACGCCCCGCCTGGGCAACGATGCTGGCTTCCTGTTCGTGGTAGCGGGCATTCAGCACGCTGTGCGTGATGCCTTCGCTTCTTCAGCATCTCGCGAAATCTCTCGGACTTTTCGATCGAGACCGTGCCGACCAGAATCGGTGCTGCCGCGTTTGTGGCATTCCTCGATCAGATCAACGATCGGCGTCGTACTTTTCCTTGGCTGTGCGGATAGACCTCGTCGTCCTGTCCTTGCGCACCATCTCGCGGTTGGTCGGAATTTCGACAACGTCCAGGCTGTAAATCTCGGCGAACTCGCCGGCTTCGGTCATGGCCGTGCCGGTCATGCCGGCCAGCTTGTCGATAGAGCCGGAAATAGTTCTGGAACGTGATCGAGGCCAGCGTCTGGTTCTCGGTCTGGATCTCGGCCTTTTCCTTGGCTTCCAGTGCCTGATGCAGGCCTTCAGAGAACCGGCGGCCTTCCATCATGCGGCCGGTGAACTCGTCGATGATGATGACCTTGTTGTCCTTGACGATGTAATCGACATCGCGGTGAACAGCTTGTGGGCGCGCAGGGCCTGGTTGGTGTGGTGGACCAGGCGACATTCTGGATGTCGTAGAGGATGCCCTTCGGTCAGCTGCCGGCTTCGGTCAGCAACTGTTCGATATGCTCGGTGCCCTGGTCGGTCAGGGAGACGGCGCGCTGCTTTTCGTCCTTTTCGTAATCTTCCTCGACCAGCTTCGGGATCAGCACGTCGACTGCGGTACATCTCCGAGGAATCTTCGGTCGGCCCGGAAATGATCAGCGGCGTGCGCGCCTCATCGATCAGAATGACTGTCGACCTCATCGACGATGGCGAAAGTTAACTGGCCGCGCTGGACCATGGTCTCCAAGCGAGAACTTCATGTTGTCGCGCAGATAATCGAAACCGAGCTCGTTGTTGGTGCTGTAGGTCACGTCACAGGCGTATTGCTCGCGCGGGTCATCGTCGTCCAGTCCCGGACTGATGCAACCCACGGTCAGGCCCAGGAAACGATAAACCTGGCCCATCCACTCGGCATCGCGTCGGGCCAGGTAAGTCGTTGACCGTGACGACATGCACGCCATCGCCGGTCAGGGCATTGAGGTAGACCGGCAGCGTGCGCGACCAGGGTCTTGCCTTCACCGGTCTTCATCTCGGCAATCGTGCCGCTGTGAAGCACCATGCCGCCCAGCAGCTGAACGT
Organism: uncultured Alphaproteobacteria bacterium; assembly: GCA_943787175.1. Taxonomy (GTDB): domain Bacteria; phylum Pseudomonadota; class Alphaproteobacteria; order SP197; family SP197; genus SP197. Next base: position 37,311 of record CALSLK010000023.1, on the reverse strand, counting down.
CGAAATGGCGTTGTCCCAGCGTGCGCTTTGCAGCTTCACGGACTGTTGCAAAGGCCTCGACCAGCAGATCGTCCAGGCTCTCGCCGTTGTCCAGACGCTCGCGGAATTCCACGGTTTTTGCGGCAAGCGCAGTGTCGTCCAGCGCCTCGAACTGCGGTTCGATCGCGTTGATCTGCTCAACTGTCTTTGTGAGCTTTTTGATGTGCCGTTGGTTGGCCGAACCGAAAAGCCGGCCTGCAAGCGAGCCAAACATATGAATTTCTTCCGTTTTCCGCCCATCAAAGGGGCGCAGGTGTTAACCGACAGATAGGGTCCAGCCGGTGCGGTGTCAACGGCGCACACATAGCTGTCACAATTGGCAGATCGTGATGATCATCAGCTTGCCGGTATGGGAACGATGTGGTCTGTAGCGCGTTGCCTGATTTGTTGGCTCTGCGCGGCACGATGCCGACGCTCGCAATCCCGTCGTGAATCCCGGAGAAAATGCATGAAATTCGTTCTGGCTGCTGCGTTTATGGCCTTCATGGCATGGGCACCCACCATGGCCAATGCCCAGGATGACGTCGATACCGGCTCGGCCGTCGTTGCCACGGTCAATGGCGAAGAGATTACGCGTGATGACGTTGTCACCGCGATCATCGCCCTGGGTGCTGAATATCAGGACGTTCCCATGGAGTATATCTGGGAGCCGATCCTCGAGCAGATCATCAACCGCAAGCTGATCGCTGAAGCAGCACGGGAATCCGAACTCGATTCCTCGGAAGCTTATCTCCAGGAAATGGCGATGATCGAGGAAGAGGTGCTCCAGCAGATGTACATGCAGACACGCGTCGACGAGGAACTCACCGACGAAGCCGTGCAGGCTGCTTATGAGAACTGGCTGGTGGAATATCAGGCAACCGGCCTGGGTGACGAGGTCCGTGCGCGTCACATCCTGGTGGCCAGCAAGGAAGAGGCTGAGGCTGTTGCTGCCCGCGCTGCCGACGGTGAAGATTTTGCTGAACTTGCCAAGGAGCTTTCCACCGGCCCGTCTGGCGTTGAAGGGGGCGACCTCGGCTGGTTCCGTTATGGCGATATGGTGCAGGAGTTTGCCGATGGCGCCTATGCGCTCCAGCCAGGCGAAATCTCGGGGCCCGTTGAATCGCCCTTTGGTTGGCACGTCATCAAGATGGAGGAACGTTCGGGGCTGGACGCACCGACCCTGCAGGACATCGAGGTCGAACTGCGTGATACCTTGGCTCGCGATGCCATCCTGGCCGAAATCGACAGCTTGCGTGCCGATGCCGAAATCGAGATCATGGAGCCGGTTCCAGCTTCGCAATAGGCGCAACGATGTCCAAGGCTCCCAAGACTGTCGTGTCCCCTCTGGCGCCCGCACGGTTCCCCGACATGCTGCCGGTTTCAGGCCTGCGCCTGGCTACCGGGCATGCGGGGATCAAGGCTTCCAGCACCAAGCTTGATCTGATGCTGGCGGTGTTTGACCGCCCGGCGAGTGTTGCCGGCGTCTTCACGAAATCGAGCACGGCCGGCGCCCCGGTACGCTGGTGCCGCAAGCATCTGTCCAAGGGCAAGGCGCGCGCGCTGATCGTTAATTCCGGCAACGCCAACGTCTATACCGGCAAGGCCGGTGATAATGCCGTGGTCACCGCTGCCAAAGGCGTGGCTGGTCTGGTGGGTTGCCGCGCCGGTGACGTCTATGTCGCCTCGACAGGCGTCATCGGCGAAAACCTTCCCGTCGAAAAGGTCGTGAAGGTCCTGCCCCGGGTTTACAAAAGCCTGAAAGCAGCGCCTTGGCATGATGCCGCCGTGGCGATCATGACCACCGACACCTTCCCCAAGGGTGCGTCCGTGACGACCGAAATCGGTGGCAAGCCGGTCACGATTTCCGGTATCGCCAAGGGTTCGGGCATGATCGCACCCGACATGGCGACCATGCTGGCTTATGTTTTTACCGATGCGAAACTTCCCGCCGGCGTCCTTCAGTCGCTCCTGAAGGTGGCAGCCGATGCCTCGTTCAATTCCATCACCGTCGACAGCGATACCTCGACCAGCGACACCCTCCAACTCTTCGCTACCGGACAGGCCAAACACCCAGCCATTGCCAAAGTTGGTGATCCGGCTTTGCGCAAGTTCCGCCAGGCGCTCGACGCGCTCTGCCTTGATCTGGCCCACCAGGTCATCCGCGACGGTGAAGGCGCCCAGAAATTCATCGAGATCGCCGTCTCTGGTGCAAAGTCGACCAGGGCCGCACGCACCATCGGCCTTTCAATTGCGAATTCGCCCCTGGTGAAGACCGCGATTGCGGGCGGTGATGCCAACTGGGGCCGCATCGTCATGGCCGTGGGCAAATCCGGCCAGGACATTGCCGAAACCAGCCTCAACATCTCGGTCGGCGGTCATCCCGTCGCGATCAACGGCGCACCTCCTGCGGGTTATGACGAGACACCTGTGGCCAAACACATGGCCGGGCAGAACGTCGCGATCCATGTCGATGTCGGCGTGGGGCGCGGCAAGGCCACGGTTTGGACCTGCGATCTCACCCACGGTTACATCGACATCAACGCCGATTACCGCAGCTAGACCGGATCATGTTTACACGGAAGCACGTTGTGCTTCCGTGTAAACATGTGAATCCGTTCTACATCATAGAGTTAGAGCATCTTCACCTGCCCTGATCGTATCGCAAAGCGATTCGATCAAAACAGGATATGCTCTAAAGCGCCTCGCTGCGCGTCAACCGCCGGAACCGCAGGACGAACAGCACTGCCGTAATCCCGGAACCTGCCGCCATGCCATACCAAAGACCCATGGCACCCAGATCCAGTGCGTAGGCGGCGATAACTCCGCCCGCCAGGCCAACGCCCCAGAGGCCGATGGTCTGCTGGATCATGGGAACAAACGTGTCTTTCAGGCCGCGCAGGGCATGTTCGGCAAGAATTTGCAGGCCACTCACCAGCACATAGATCACGCCGATCCCGCTCAAGGCTTCGACCCAGCCATAGACCGCGGCGTTGTCTGCATCCCGTGATCCCAGAAAGATCCAGGCAATGGCGTCGGGGTTCAGAAGGCAGAGCAGAGCAAGCGCTGCCAGCAGCAGGCCTCCGCTGATTATGGCCAGATGGCCCGAACGGCGGGCGCGGTTCATGTCCCCGGCACCCAACGCACGGGCAACGCGGATGGTCGCGGCATCGCCCAGGGCAAAGGCAACGGTGGTGGCGATGTCGGCAAAGCCGGTGAGGATGCGATGGGCCGCAAGCACCGGAGCACCGAAACCGCCCATGAGGATGGTGATAACCGAGAACATGCCCGATTCCACAACAGTCATTCCGGCAACCGGCAGACCCAGCCGCGTGATGTCGCTCCGGGCTTGCCGGTCACGCCGCAGGAACGCGCGTGGGTCCAGAACCTGTCTGGTGGAACGATCCGCCAGAAGTGCCCAGAAGAGGGCCGCGACCATGATCAGGTGCACCAGGCTCGTGGCATAACCGGCTCCGGCCACACCAAGCCCAGCGCCTTCTTCAAGCCCGAACACAAAGAGCCAGCTCAACGGCGCATTCAGGAGGACCGCGCCGACCGAGACCAGAAAGACCGTGCGTGTGCGCTCCAGTGCCGTCGCGGTATCGACCAGCACGCCATAGATCATGGCCAGGGGAAACGCCCAGACCAGAGCATGCAGATAGGCCTGTGCCAGGGGAACGATGCCGGCATCCTGGGGCGTCCAGGTGAGCAACACCGGCAGCGCCAGGGCAAAGGCAATCATCAGGACGGAAAGGCCAAGGGCGATGCGCAGGGCCTGACCGACAATGGCGCCGACACGGTCATGACGTCCGGCCCCGATCGCTTCGGCGACCAGAACGCCAACGATGGTGAGAATGCCCAGCAGGATGGCAAGCATGTCAAAGGCAATGCCGCCGGCCAGACCCACGGCGGCCAGTTCCAGGCCACCCAGGCGGCCGACCACGGCCATGTCGGTCAACGCCATGCCCATCTCGGCAAGACTGGCTCCGGCCAGCGGTACGCCGAGTCTGGCCAGCGCGCGCAGCTCCTCGCGATTCAGGGCTCGACCTACCAGATGTCGTGATTCCACCCGTTTTTCTTTCTAGTGATTGAATTTCAACGGCAGCGCTCTAGCATGTCCGCGTTCTTGCGCACACAGGAGACTCCATGTCCAACTTCGCCATCGCGGGCGTGCAGATGCACATCCGAAACGATGACAACGGCGACGAAATCGAAAGTCACGTGCGCAGCACCGTTTTTGCTTTTCCCTGGGTCCAGATGGTCGTGGTTGGAGAAGCTGCTCCGGTCGGCTTTCGTCAGGATCTTGCGGTCGAACTGCCGGGACCCGCAGAAGACCGTTACCGTGATCTTGCCCGTGAACTGGGTATTTGGTTGATCCCCGGCTCGTTCATGGAGCGCGCCGGTGAGGCCTATCACAACACTGCCATCGTCATTGCCCCCACGGGCGAGGTCGTGACGCGCTACCGCAAGCTCTTCCCGTTCTATCCCTACGAAGGGTTCGTGACGCCGGGCGAAGAAGTCTGCGTTTTTGATGTGCCCGAAGTCGGTCGCTTCGGACTGGCGATCTGCTACGACAAGTGGTTCCCCGAAGTGCAGCGCCAGATGTGCTGGCAAGGTGCCGAAGTCATCATCCAGGTGACGGCCACAGGCACCATCGATCGCGATGTCGAAACTGCCATCAGCCGCGCCAATGCCGCCATCAACCAGTGTTACTTCATCGACGTGAACGGCGCCAAGGGCCCGTTCGGCAACGGTCGCTCGGTGGTCTATGCACCCGAAGGCGAGTTGATCCACGAAGCCGGCGAGGCCGAAGAGGTCTTCCCGTTCATGATCGATCTGGAGCGTGTGCGTCGCACGCGCAATCTGGGCATGCACGGTCTGGCCCAGGCCATGAAAAGTTTCCGCGACAGCAAGGTCGTCTTCCCCGCCTATCAGGCAGGCCGCGACGTGCCCCAGGAGATGACTGCTCTGGGTGAACTGCGCATGCCCGTGCAACGCGATGTGGCCACCGGGCGTATGCAGGAACCAGAGATCATTGCCTTCGATGCAACCCGCCACAGCGGAACCGACGGTTGATTGCGGCCAAACCCCAGGCAACGGCGACCCGGGTGGATGAACCCCGGTCCATCACGACCGAACGCCTGATCCTGGAGCCTCTCGCACTTGCCCATGCGCGGTCGCTGACCCGGTTTGCGCGGCTGTGGGAAGTCGCACGGTTCACCGCCAACATTCCCCACCCCTATCCGCCGGGCTGCGCAGACAACTTTGCCAAGCAGTCCGTCGAACAACGGCGCAGCGGTGGCGGTTGGGTCTTTGCGGTCCATTACGAAGAAGACGTCATCGGCGTCGTCGATATCACCCTGTCGCCGGACCGTCGCAACGGTGAGCTTGGCTATGCCTTTGCGCCTTGGGCCTGGGGCCACGGCTTTGCCACGGAAGCGGCGCGTGCCCTCATCAACTTCGGATTCGGGACCCTGCGTCTGGATGTGATCGAGGCCTTTGCCATGGTCGAGAACCCGGCATCGTGTCGCGTCCTTGCCAAAGCAGGCATGCGGCGCATCGGTGAACAGATGCTGCCTGCGCCCGCGCGCGGCAACGACATCCTCTGCGAGGCATACCGTATCTTCTGGACCGAACGCCTGGCCTGAGCCGGTCGGCGCGGCAAAAGGAACCATCGGTCATGTCCGATCAGATCGTGATGACCCGGAGAATGAGGCTGGAACCGCTGGCACCCCGGCACGGGCCGGAATTGGAATCCTTCGCACGCCTCTGGGAGGTCGCGCGTTACACTGCCACCATTCCCCACCCCTATCCCTCCGGTGGCGGCACGGCTTATGCCGAGGCCGTGGCCTATGACTGGCGTCACAGTGGTGATCGCAACTGGGCCGTGATCGACAAGGCTACAGGTCGCGTGGTCGGCACCGGCGGGCTTGATCAGTCACTTGATCGGCGCAGCATGGAGGTTGGCTACATGTTTGCACCATGGGTCTGGGGGAAGGGCTACGCCACGGAGGTCTCACGCGCACTGGTCGATCACGCGTTCAGGATGCTTGGTGCTGACGAGGTCACCGCCTATGCCAGCGTCCAGAACCGGGCTTCCTGCCATGTGCTTACCAGGGCCGGCCTGCGCCGCATCGGCAATGCCTGGTATTACGCCCCGCCACGCGGCCATGTCGTCACGGCAGAAGCCTATCGCCTGACACGCCGGGAGTGGTCGTCATGAAGTCGCTTCTGGTCGTTGCCTGCGCCCTGGTCGACCCCGATGACCGGGTCCTGCTGGCGCGCCGTCCCGAAGGTAAATCCATGGCCGGTCTCTGGGAGTTTCCCGGCGGCAAGGTCGAAGCAGGCGAGACACCCGAAGCAGCCCTGATCCGGGAGTTGCGTGAAGAACTCGCCATCGATGTGACGCAGGCCTGCCTGGCGCCCTTCACCTTTGCCAGCCACGCCTATGACGACTTCCACCTTCTGATGCCGCTTTTTGTCTGCCGGCGCTGGAACGGCACGGTCACGGCCGTGGAACACAAGGAACTCGCCTGGGTCCGCCCCAATCGCATGAGCGCCTATGACATGCCCCCGGCCGATGCACCCCTGGTCGCCATGCTCTGTGATCTTCTTTAAGTCGCGTCGTCGCCCAGAACTTCTTTCAGGCTGATCTGGCCGCTGCCCGGGCGCAGGGGTTGCTGCTGGGAGGCATGCGGTGTCCATCCCGTCAGGAACAGGGCATCAAAGGTCGCTGGAATCCTGCCCTCTGAATCCGCGAACCGCTCCGCGTAAAGTGCGGCGGCCGACAGCATGACGTCTCGCCGCGCCATGCCGCGTGGGCGCTCCGCCACGGCATTGGTTTCACCCATGGCACGCAGATCGCGCATCAGGGCAAGGGCATCGGGATAGCTGACGTCGATCCGGTCGATATCAACCACCGGCAGGTCGAATCCGGCACGCTGCAACAGACCGCCGGCATCGCGCACATCGATCATGGGAGAAAGTCGTGGCGACAGGCCACCGGTGACAGCCACCTCTGCATCGGCAAGAACCTGGCGCAATTCAAACAACGTCTCACCACCCAGGATCGAAGCCAGAAACAGACCGTCTGGTTTCAGCGCGCGGCGGATCTGGGAAAGCGCGCCTGGAATATCATTGACCCAGTGCAGCGCCAGATTCGACATCACAAGATCAAGTGATGCCTCTGCAAGCGGCGGCAGTTCCTCGTCGGCAACCAGGCGCAGTCCCTTTGCGCGATCCAGAAATCGCGTGCTGACCTCACTCTGGATCAGGGTCTTGATGCCGTTGCGTTGTTCCAGCCCGGCCCGCAGGGCGCCGTCGCGTGCCCCCAGTTCCAGGGCAAGCGGAAAGCTGTGGGTTACATCGTCAAGGCGATCCAGCAGGCGTTCCCCGACTTCGCGGAACAGGAACTCGCTGCTTTCGCTTGCTGTGCGTGCGGCGCGATCGCGGTGCAGGCGCTGGGCCTGACGGTCAAACGGTGCGGGGCTTTCCATCATGGACGGTCTTGTGCCCTGTGAAACCCTTGTCGGCAATGGTGGACTTGACCCCGGCGGCGCGCCGGTGCGGGATGGCGCATGGCTTGGTTTGCACCCCTGCGCTGGACCGGCAAGCGCTTGCTGGACACGATCCTGCCGCTGCGCTGTCTTGGCTGCGGCGAAATCGTCGAATCAGGCGCGCTCTGCACGGTCTGCTGGTCGAGCCTTGATCAGATATCAGCGCCGGTCTGTGCCAGTTGCGGGCTGCCTTTCGGCCATGATGAGGGTCCTGAATCAATCTGTGGGGGTTGCCTCGCCAATCCGCCGGCCTTCAACCGCGCCCGCGCGGCCCTGCGCTATAACGACCTTGCCGCCCGCCTGATCGTGGGTTTCAAACACAGCGACAAGCTGCATCATCAGGACGCCTTCGTGCGTTGGCTCAAACGCGCTGCGGGGCCCGCCCTGCAGGAAATCGATCTCATCTGCTGCGTACCCCTGCACCGCAGGCGTCTGTGGCATCGCCGCTACAATCAGTCGGCCCTGCTCGCCAATGCCCTGGCGCTGCGTCTGGGGAAACCCGCGATGCCGGAACTTCTGGTGCGCCGCCGCGCAACACCACCTCAGGCGGGGCTGAACCGGCGTCAGAGGATCGAGAACCTGCGTGGCGCCATGATCATCAGGCCGGGCAGGGAGGATGATGTGCGCGACCGCCGCATCCTGGTGGTCGATGATGTTCTGACCACCGGCGCCACGGTGGATGCCTGCGCGAAAGCCCTGAAGAAGGCCGGTGCCGCTCACATTGACGTGGTCACCCTTGCACGGGTTGTGCGCGAGACCACTTAAGCATCATATTATCGTCAGGAAAATCCGGGAAATCGCTATGGCCGATGTCGTCATCTACACCACCATGTTCTGTCCGTTTTGCCATCGCGCAAAACACCTGCTCAAGGACAAGGGCGTCGCCTTCGAAGAGATCGATGTCACCATGAGCGCCAAGAAGCGTGCAGAAATGACCGAAAAAGCCAATGGCGGTTATACGGTTCCCCAGATTTTTATCGACGGTGAGCCGATCGGTGGCTGCGACGAGCTCTACGCCCTTGAACGTCAGGGCGAGCTTAATGCCAAACTGGGCGTAGCGGCATGACCAAACTTTCCATCGCCTGCGTTCAGGTCAACGCCGATACCAACATGGCCCGTAATGTGGAGATCGCCTGTGATCTCGTGCGTCAGGCCGCCGACGCTGGTGCTGATCTGATTGGTCTGCCCGAGAATGTCGCTCTGATGGCAGCCAACGAGGAAGACCGGCTGGAGAACGCCTATCGGCCTGCCGATCATCCAGCGCTCAAAGCCTTTGCTGACGTCGCCCGGGAAAAGGGCGTCTGGCTGCAGGCCGGTTCGGTTGCAGCGCTGCGCACCGACGGCTCGCTCGCCAACCACGCCTTCCTGTTTGATGATCAGGGCCGCACGGTTGCCGACTACGAGAAGATCCACATGTTCGATGTCGATCTGCCCGATGGCTCGCGTTACCGCGAATCAACCATGTTCAATCCTGGCGACAAGGCCGTTCTGGCCACCACGCCCTGGGGCGGTCTGGGCATGACGATCTGTTACGATCTGCGCTTCCCCCATCTCTACCGCGATCTGGCAAGATCAGGTGCTGCCATGCTGACCTGTCCTGCGGCCTTCACCAAGGTCACCGGTGATGCCCATTGGGAGGTGCTGCTACGCGCCCGTGCCATTGAATGTGGTGCCTTTGTCTTTGCTCCCTGCCAGACCGGCAACCACCCCGGCGGACGCCGCACCTGCGGCCATTCGCTCATCATCGATCCATGGGGTGTCGTACTGGCCGATGGCGGCACCGATGTCGGTTTCTGCATCGCGCAAGTTGATCTCTCCGAAGTCGCGCGTGTGCGCGGCACCATTCCCGCCCTCGACCATGATCGGCCCTACACTCCGCCCGTCACGCAGGAGCGTCAGGCTGCCGAGTAGGGGTCAGTCTTCACGGCGCGCGCAGATGCGCTGAACCGCTGCCGGCTTCGGCGCGTCCACGATCAGGTCTTCATAGGCCAGTACACGCATCCTGCCTGCAACTGCATCAAGCAGCTCGCCAGGCTTCAACAGGAAATCGGGATTGCTGGGTTTGCCGAATGCCTGGTTGCCCAGCGCAAAGGTCTCATAGATCAGCAGCCCGCCCGGTGCGATTGCGTCCACGATTGCAGGAAACAGCGGCCGGTGGAGATAGTTGGCAACGACGACCGCGTCGAACTGACGTGCGCCCAGCGGCCAGGGTGAACCGTCTTCCAGATCGGCCTGGATGATTTCGACATCATCGCGCCCGGCCAGGTCCAAAAGTGCTTCGGTCTTGTGGTCCACAGCGACCAGGCCAAAGCCCTGTTGCAGCAGATAACGCCCGTTGCGTCCGCCACCGGCGGCGAGGTCGAGGATTGTTCCTCCGGTCGGTATCAATGGCGCAAAGCGCATGACCCAGGCGCTGGCTTGGCCCGATGTGTCATGATGATGGGATGTTTCTGTCATGGCTGTGGTATCTTGTTCCGGATCGGCACGCTGCCATATAGTGGATGCTGCCGGGCCGATCCGGCAGGCTTTTCGGGACTTAGGCGGGATCATGATCGTCTTCGACGTCAAATGCAGCAAGGACCATGTCTTCGAAGGCTGGTTCTCCAGCAGCGCCGGCTTTGAAGAGCAGGTGGCCGCGGGTGAGGTTGCCTGTCCGATCTGCGGTGACCTCACGGTCGAAAAGGCACTGATGGCACCCAACGTCGCCACGACCAAAGCCGCCGCCAAGGGCGTGGTGCACACGGATGTGCCTGCAACAGCTCCGGCGCCCGCTCCGGCCCCGGTGCCTGCGCCCGATACCCTGACGCTGGCCAAGCAGAAAGAGCAGGCCGGCCAGGTCATGGCCATGATGCGTGCCATGAAGGACCATGTGGAACAGAATTTTGACAATGTCGGCACGAAGTTCGCCGATGAAGCCAAGAAGATTCACTACGGTGAGTCCAAAAAACGCAACATTTACGGTCAGGCGACCAAGGAGCAGGCGCAAGATCTGCTCGAGGATGGCATCGAATTCGGTGCCCTTCCGGAACTCCCCAAGCTCGACGGCTGAACCGCTGTTTCCCCCGCTTTCCGCAGGAAGTTGATGCGGATTCCCCGGCTATGATGTAAAGGCCCTTCACATGGCATGGTCGGGCAACAAGGAAGACGGAGAGGGCAAGTCGCGACGCGGCTACCATCACGGCAACCTGCGCGAAGCCCTGATCGCCGCGGCCCTGGATCTGATCGGGGCCAAAGGCCCCGCTGGTTTTACCTTTGCCGAAGCGGCCCGTTCAGCGGGCGTCAGCGCAGCCGCGCCTTATCGGCATTTCCGCGACCGGGATGAATTGCTGGCAGATGTCGCACGTCAGGGATTCGAGCGTTTTGAACAGTTTCTGTCCAATGTCTGGAACGAAGGCCGGCCCGACGCCCGGACGGCGGTGAACCATCTTGGCAAGGCCTATCTTGCCTTTGCGCGCACGGAACCGGCCTATTACTCCGCCATGTTCGAGGCCAATCTCTCGCTCGACGACCACCCGGAACTGCGCAAGGCCGGGGATCGCGCCTTCGATATCGTACGCAAAGCCGCCGAAGAACTCAGCGCCACCCTGCCCAGCAGGCCGCCATCCCTGATGCTGGCGCTCCATATCTGGTCGTTCTCCCACGGCATCGCGTCACTCTTTGCGCGCGGTGATTCCGGCCGTCGCAATCTACCCATGAGCCCCGAAGACCTGCTGGAAGCCGCCATGCTGGTCTATCTGGAGGGTCTTGGCGGGCCCAAGACGTAAACTTAGGAAAATTCGTGCGACACACCTTGTCGCCGGGCGATTCAATTCCTATGTTAATGTCGTTAACATTCACATCGGGAACCGGAATGGGTATCACATCAAAAATTGACGAGTTCGGGCTTGTTGCCTGGATCACCATCATGGTTTTGGCATTTGCCGTCGCCTGGCCGTTCGGTCTGGTGGTTTTGGCGTATCTCGCATTCAGCGGACGCCTGAAAACTTGGGTCAAAGGAGGAAAGAGCGACATGTTCAAGGCACGCGGACGTTGGCACAGCCCCTGCGGTGGAAACCGCTCAAGCGGCAACGCCGCCTTCGACGAATACAAGGAAGAAACCCTGAAACGCCTGGAAGACGAGCAGAACGACTTCCATTCGTTCCTCGACCGCCTGCGTCAGGCCAAGGACAAGGCTGAATTCGACCAGTTCATGGCCGATCGCCGCGACAACGGCCCCGGCGAGGCTGCCCAGGCCTAGCGCAGGATCGTTTCAGATGGTTTCCATCTGAAACATAAATCCTGCTCTACTTCATAGGGTTAGAGACTGATTCACGAACCTGGTCGTGTGCGACCTGAGTGGATCAGACGCCTTAAAGACAAGCCACACACGGCACGGGACCCAGGGTTCCGTGCCGTTGTTGTTTTAGCCCTTTGCCAACGCGTTCTCGGCAATGCGCGCCCAGTAGCTGGCTCCCAGCGGCAGGATTTCGTCGTTGAAGTCGTAGTTGGGATTGTGAAGCAGGCAGCCGCCTTCTTCAGGCCCGTTGCCGATCAGGATGTAGCAGCCCGGTTTTTCCTGGAGCATGAAGGCGAAGTCTTCTGATCCCATGTCGGGTTGGAAACTGCGCTGCACGTTGTCAGCGCCCACCAGGCTTTCGGCGACGTCGGCGGCAAACACGGTCTGCTCGGGGCTGTTGACCGTGGCGGGGTAACGCCGCTCATAGCGCAGCTCGGCGCTGCAGCGATGGGCTGCGGCAATGCCGTCGGCGATGCGTTTCATGGCCGGCTCCAGGGCATCGCGCACATCCTGGTCGAACCAGCGGCAGGTGCCGCGCAGGACGACACTGTCTGGAATGACATTCCAGGTTTCGCCGCCGTGAATCTGCGTCACGCTGACCACGGCCGATTGCAGGGGCGAGGTCTCGCGCGACGCGATCGCCTGCAGGCCCGTCACGATCTGGGCTGCGGGGATCATCGGGTCGATGCCACGCTCGGGCATGGCGGCATGGGTGCCGATCCCGGTCACGGTGATCTCGAAGATGTCGAAGGCAGCCAGGAACGGGCCCTCACGCACGGCAAATTCGCCCACGGGAATGCCCGGCGCATTGTGCATGCCATAGACCTCTTCGCACGGAAACAGGTCGAACAGACCGTCCTCGACCATCACGCGCCCACCGCCCTCGTTTTCCTCGGCCGGCTGGAAGATGAAGTGGATCGTCCCGTCGAAGTTTTTCGTCTCGGCCAGATACTTCGCCGCGCCCAGCAACATGGTCGTATGCCCATCGTGACCGCAGGCATGCATCTTACCGTCGTTTTGCGAGCGGTGATCGAAGTCATTTTTCTCGTGGATGTGGAGCGCGTCCAGATCGGCACGCAGGCCGATATGGCGTTTGCCGTCACCGGCCTTCAGCGTGCCCACGACGCCCGTTGTGGCAAGGCCGCGATGAACCTCCATGCCGAATTCTTCCAGCAGGTCGGCCACGACATCGGCCGTGCGCACCTCTTCAAAGGCGGTTTCGGGATGGGCGTGGATGTCCCTGCGCCAGGCGGTCATGGCGTCATGGAATTCGGCAATGCGGTTGATCACGGGCATGGGTTGGATCCTCTTATTTAGGGTCAGCGCGCAACAGCAGCGCGAATCCGTCGGTTGGTCAACGTATAGATCAGCAGGCCCGCCATCAGCATAGCGTTCAGGATGTAGGGCCCCGCATGGAAGAACTGGTAAAACGGCATGATCGCCAGGGACGAAATCACATGGCCGGTCGATCCCGCACCCATGACCAGGCCTGCGGCAGCGCCCTGTTCGCCGGGCTTGACCGCCAGGGATGCCGCCGTGCCGATGCTGGGGCGCAGCATGCCCAGCCCGGCCCCCAGCAGCACCATCCCACCCAGCGTTTGAACCTCGCTTTGCGTTGTCAGCAGCACAGGAAAAGCCATCAGCGCAACGCCCGTGCCCCAGCGCATCAACTGCCTTGGGCTTGGGTCGAGCAGGCGGATGCCGACCAGTTGCACGAACAGCGTCGCCAGGGCCATGGCTGTCAGACTGATGCCGATATGAAAGGCTGCGGTTGCAGGATCGAGATCAAGCGTATCGATCATGTAGAACCCGATCGTCTGCATGGTCGAAGCATGGCAGGTGCTCATCGCCATGCTGGCAATCACGAACGGCACCAGCCTGGGGTCCGATAACTTCAGGCGTGGCATCACTGCACGGTCCTGCGGGGGCCTGCGTTCGGGCAGGAACAACGCCAGGGCGATGGCGCTGGCAAAGGCAACAACAGCCACGACATAAAGCGGCGCCAGGATGGAGATGCCGACCAGCAGCCCGCCCAGGGCAGGCCCCAGCACCAGCCCGATCATGAATGCGCTGTGGATGCCGGTAATGTGGCGCGTGCGTTCAGCCGGTGTGGTGCGGTCGGCGATATAGGCCTGTGCTGCCGGGAACGAGCCCGAACCGACCAGCCCGAACAGGCCGCGCGCCAGCATCATCAGCAGCACAGCAGCCCAGACCGAGAGCAACCCGGCCAGGTTGGCTTCCACCGCCGCAATGAACAGCACGGTGGAGACACCATAGGTCGTCACACCCATCAGGATGACGCGTTTGCGCCCCCAGCGGTCGCTCTTGCGGCCCCAGAAAGGGCTCATCACGACCCACAGGGCGCCCGACAGAGCAAAAACCGCGCCCACAGTCCATTCCGGCATCTCCATGATGCGCGCCAATGGCGGCAGCAGAGAGAACAGCAGGGATTGCCCCAGCCCCACGCAAACCAGGCTGGCGCACAACAGGCGGAACGCGCCGCGTCTGTCCGGCTGGTCTGCCGTCGCTGATGGGCTCTGTGTCTGGGTCACGGGAATGCCGGGGAAGGTGGCGGGGAGGAGGTTGCGCCACTATAGGGCTGTGACGTCCCTGCAGCCTAACGCCTGGGGCTGGCGTGCCGGGTATTCCATTCCGGGGGCTTGCGCTGAACCCAGCGGATGAACCGGGCGATCTCGGGATGGCTCTGCAGCGCGTCGGGAGTGGCAAAGTCGCGTGCCAGTTCCTTTTCGGTCAGCACAGCATGGATCTTCTTGTGGCAGACGCGGTGCATCGGGGCCTGATCACGCCCGCCTTGCGACTTGGGAACCCAGTGATGGCGGTCGATGGAGGCGCCATCGATCATGGCACGACCACATAACGGGCAGGGTCCAAGGTCCTGATTTTGTTTCATGGCAGGCATGGCTGCGACCGTAGCGGGTGAAGAGGCCGCCACAATGTGCCATGATCCCAGCTGTGGAACAGCCCGAGGCGCAGCAACCCGTGACCGTTCAGGAAGACCTACGCGAGCAGATTGCCCAGGCAGGCAACAAGGACGATCGGGATATCGACCTGGCCGGCACCGCATTGCTGCTTGCCGGTCTGGACCATCCCGACATTTCGCTCGAGGCCTACCGGCGCCAGCTTGCGGGTCTGGCGGCCGATGTTGCGGCCCTGGGCCATCGCGGCAGTTCTCTGGAAGGCCGCGCCTGGGCCATCGCACGTGTGCTGTTTGAACGCCATGGCTTTGAAGGCGATCGCTCCAGTTATGACAATATGGACAATGCCGATCTGATCCGTGTGATCGACCGCAAGAAAGGCATCCCTGTCTCGTTGGGCATTCTCTACATTCACATTGCCCGCAGCATCGGCTGGACGATTGAGGGTTTAAACTTCCCCTCGCATTTCCTGCTACGGCTGGATGGTCATGGCGACCGCGCCATTGTTGATCCGTTTGAAGGCGGAACCGTGCTGGATGCACCGGCACTGCGTGAGCTTGCCAAACATGTCATGGGTCCCGATGCGGAAATGGACCGCGATTGGTTCGAACCACTCAGCAACCGGGACATCCTGTTGCGCCTGCAGAACAACATCCGGACCCGTGCTATCCAGAATGGCGAGCTTGAGCGTGGCGCCGAGATTACCCGCCGGATGATCCTTGTTGCGCCCAATTCCATCTCCCTGCAACGTGACCTCGGCATGGTCGAAGCCCATCGCGGCAATGTCGGCGCGGCCATCGCTGCGTTTCACAGTTTCCTGGAGAACGACCCCCAGGGCGCAGAGCGCACAGAGGCCGAACAGATGCTTAACAAACTGAAGAGAGCACTGAACTGACCCATGGAACTTGACGCCCTCATGCTCTCGCGGATTCAGTTCGGACTGACCACCGCGTTCCACATCATGTTCCCGACCATGACCATCGGGACCGCATTGTTCCTGGCTTTTCTGGAAGGCGCCTGGCTCAAGACCGGTAACGAGGTCTATCGCCGCCTCTACCATTACTGGGTCCGCCTGTTTGCCCTGGCCTTTGGTATCGGTGTGGTCTCGGGCGTCGTGCTCACCTTTGAATTCGGCTTGAACTGGAGCGGTTACTCCAACTTCATCGGTGACGTCCTGGGGCCGTTGATTGGTTACGAAGTCCTTACCGCCTTTTTCCTTGAGGCAGGCTTCATCGGCATCATGCTCTTTGGTGAACGCCGCGTCGGGCCCAAGCTCCATTTCTTTGCGACCTGCATGGTGGCGCTGGGCACGACCTTCTCTGCCTTCTGGATTCTCGCGGCCAATTCCTGGATGCAGACCCCGGCAGGTTACGAAATCAGCGCCCAGGGTTATGCGGTTCCCGTGGACTGGATGGCGGTCATCTTCAATCCGTCCTTCCCCTATCGCCTGGCCCACATGGTGAATGCCTCGCTGGTCAGTTCGGCCTTCGTCATTGCCGCAATTTCGGCATGGTGTGTTCTGAAGAATGTCGAACGCGAGACCATGATGAAGAGCCTGAAGCTGGCGCTTCTCATGGCTGCCATCACGGCCCCGTTGCAAGCGTTTCTGGGTGACCAGCACGGCCTCAACACGCTGGAATACCAGCCCATCAAGATCGCTGCGATCGAAGGCCATTGGGAAACCGTGTCGGAAGCCCCGCTGGTCCTCTTCGCCTGGCCTGACATGGAAGAGGCCAAAAACTATTACGAAGTCTCGATCCCCTATCTGGGAAGCCTCATCCTGACCCACAGTCTGGATGGCACTCTGATTGGGCTCGATACCGTCTCGGCAGAGGATCGCCCTTATGTGCCGCTGGTGTTTTTTGCCTTCCGAATTATGGCAGGCCTTGGCTTCCTGATGATCGGCATGGCCTTCCTGGGCCAGTGGCTGCGTCACAAGAAACGCCTGGAAACCAGTCAGTGGTATCTCAAACTTCTGATCATGGTGGGGCCGGCCGGTCTTGTGGCCACCATCGCCGGCTGGATCACGACAGAGGCCGGGCGCCAGCCCTGGGTCGTTTATGAGGTCCTGCGTACCAAGGATGCGGTCACGCCAAGCCTGGATACCAGCACCGTGGCGATCTCGTTGATTGCCGTCTCTCTCGTCTACCTCATTATTCTGCTGGTCTTCCTCAAGGTCGGCTCGCGTATGGTGGCACAAGGGCCGCAACCGGCAGGAGGAGCGGTCTGATGGAACTCGATCTCGTCGTTATCTGGGCCGGCATTCTGGTCATTGGCGTCATCATGTATGTGGTGCTTGATGGTTTTGATCTGGGTGTGGGCATTCTCTTTCCGTTCCAGAATTCACGCGGCAACCGAGACCATATGATGGGCTCGATCGCACCGGTCTGGGACGGCAACGAAACCTGGTTGGTCATGGGCGGCGTCATCATTCTGGCGATTTTCCCGCGCGCCTATTCCATGATTCTTCCCGCGGTTTATCTGCCCATCTTTGCCATGTTGCTGGGGTTCATCCTCCGCGGTGTCGCGTTCGAATTCCGCCACCGCTCGCCCGGCGCCGAACATATATGGCGCAAGGTCTTTGCCGGCGGCTCGATCCTGGCAGCCTTCAGTCAGGGCATTGTGCTGGGCCACTTCATCGGCGGCTTCAACTTCGAACAAAGCCTGTTTGAAGGCGGCCCCTGGAGCTGGGTCCATCCCTTCAACTTCTTCACCGGCCTGGCGCTGGTTGCTGGCTATGGCCTTCTGGGCGGGTGCTGGCTGGTCATGAAGACGACCGGTGATTTGCGCGCGTGGTCGCGCAAGATGGCGATGTGCTTTGGCGCCCTGGTCATGATCGCCATGGCGATCGTCAGCATCTGGACGCCCCTGGTCGACCCCGAGATTGACCGTCGCTGGTTCACCATGCCCGACATGCTCTGGCTCATGCCGGTTCCGGTGTTGGCGGGTCTGGCCTTCCTTGGCCTGTGGGTTGGCCTCTATCGTGACCGCACGCACCAGCCCTTTCTGTGCGCCGTGGCAGCCTTCCTGCTGGGTTTCGTGGGCCTTGCCATCAGCCTGTGGCCCTATGCCGTGCCGCGCGTCATGACGATCTGGGACGCAGCCTCGTCCCCGGCCAGCCAGCAGTTTCTCCTCTGGGGTGCACTCGTCGCGATCCCCATGATTCTCGCCTATACCGGCTACACCTACTGGGTCTTCCGCGGACCCGTTTCGGACAAGGATGGCTACGGACACGACGGATAAACCCGGCAAGACGCGCCAGCTCGGCTGGTTTGCCGGCCTCTATATCGCCAGCATCACCATCGTCGCCGGTGTCGTCTACGGCCTCAAGTTCGCCATCGCCTGGATCGTGGGCGTTTGAGGGAAAAGGCGCCACGTCTTTTCCTCATGGTTGCCGGATTGACGGGTGCCTTGGCCGTTGCCCTGGGTGCCGTCAGCGCCCATCTCGCCGAACCCGTCATGGCAGAGCGTCTGGCAACCGCCGTGCGTTACCTCATGTGGCATGCCCTGGCTCTGCTCGCGGTCGCCTGGCTGTGCAACGGCTCGTCGCGACCCTGGGCCGTGTTTGCCGGGCTGCTGTTCATCACCGGCCAGATCCTGTTCTGTGGCTCACTGATCCTGTCGTCCCTGGTGCTTCCCGAGGGTATCGCGGTTCTTGCACCGATCGGCGGTATGGCTTTCATCGCCGGCTGGCTCTGCCTGGCCGTAGCAGGCTGGAAACGCCAGAAGTAAGGCAGGCGCGGAGAGGTTCTCCGAACTTGGTAATCCGGCCCCAAGGTTACACACACTCCGACTTGGCCCGGCTTGACCGGGCCATGCCAATCCTTGCTTGCTATGGCCCCATTGCCGTCATATCAATGATCAAGAACATATAATGAACATGGAAGTTTTCTGATGTACAGAAACATCAGTTTCCGGATGCCACATCTTGCGTTCGATAGTGGCCCCAAACACAAGCCCTACTGTGCATGGGGTTGAACCCGGAATTTCCGCTCAGACCCCCCTCACATCGCAGGTCGGCGCTCCGCCCAGGGCCGGGTTTTCTCCACCGCCGCGCCGATGCGCAGCACCGTCAGGTCGTCGAAGCGGTGGCCGATGATCTGCAGGCTGGTGGGCAGGCCGTTGCTGTGCATGCCGCTGGGAACAGAGAGTGCCGGACACTGGGCGACGTTGTTGAAGACCAGGGTCATGTCCGAGGAGTTCATCTTGCCGTCGGGGCGCATGCCGAGCTGTTCGGCATCCGAGCTGTCGGCCGGTGGGGCAGGGATCGGCGTGGTCGGGCAAATCAAAGCATCGTAACGCTCAAAGACGTCGCACAGCTTGAACCATTGCTGCGTCCTCACGAACTCCAGGCGCTTGAAGTCGATGGCACTGACCCCTCGCGCGGCATCAAACATGGCCGCGATGTTGGGGTCGAGATCGTCACGGCGCGTGTCGAGATGCTGCTCAAAAAACGCGGCGAGATAGACGTTCCAATAGGTCAGCCAGGCGTCCACGCAATCAGACGTCCAGCCCAGGTCGACCTCCTCCACGATGGCCCCGACTTCGCGCAGGGCAGCAGCACTGGCCTCGACGTTGGCCGCAACCTCGTCATCGACATGATAGATGCCCAGATCCATGTCGAGCGCGATTCGCAGGCCCTTCACGTCACTGGGTACGGGGCGCTGGATATCGATCGGTGTGGCGTTCGACATGATGTCGCGCTCAAACGGGCCCTGGGCAATGTCCAGGAACAGGGCGGCATCGTCGATTGTGCGCGCCAGAGGGCCGAAATGGCTGATGTTGTCGAACACCGTGGGCAGTACGGTCATGGGAATGCGCCCCAGGCTGGGTTTCAGCCCCACGGTGCCGCAGAACGAGGCCGGAATACGCACGGATCCGCCCATGTCAGAGCCCTCAGCCAACGGCACGCAGCCCGAAGCCACCGCTGCACCGGAACCGCCGGACGAGCCGCCCGGTGTGCGTTCGGGGTTCCACGGGTTGCGCGTCGTGCCCCACAGCGGGCTGTGGGTGAAGCCGTCATGGGCAAATTCCGGGGTCGTCGTCTTGCCCACCATGATGGCGCCGGCACCCAGCAGGTCCTTGACGACCTGGGCGTCCTCATCGGGCACGTTGTCGGCATAGACCTTGCTCCCCATGGTCGTGGTTTTGCCTTTGGTCGGCGTGAAATCCTTGATCGCGATGGGCACACCGTGCAGCGGCCCCACAGCATCACCACGAGCAACGGCAGCATCTGCTGCCTTGGCCAATTCCACGGCTTCTTCGGGAAAGGTGAAGCAGAAGCAATTCAGCGTGCCGTTGACCTCTTCGATGCGTACCAGAGAATTGGCGACAATCTCTTGGGAACTCTGTTCTCCGGCTGCGATGCGCCGCGCCAGCTCGGTTGCGGATGTGAAGCAGAGATCGAGATCGGCCATGGTGATGTTCCCCTGTTTGAACGCCAATCCCATGCCAGCGAAGCCCGCAGGTCAAGTGTGAGCCGTGACATCGCCCGTGAAACCTTGCTAAACGAAGCCTTCATTTCCCGGCAGGTTCATGTCTCAAAGCCTTCTTGAACATTATCAGGCGCTCTGTGCCGCGGGCACGCTGACGCCCGATCCTGCCCAGGAGGCCGTCGTCCTGCGCCTCGACGTGTTGGCATCGAGTCTGCGGGAAGAGGCTGGCACCAAGCCCGGCTTCCTCGACCGCATCCTTGGTCGTGACCGCACGCCGGAAGGACCGCGCGGCATCTACATGTATGGCGATGTCGGCCGGGGAAAATCCATGCTCATGGATCTGTTCTTCGATGCCGCACCGGTCGCAAAAAAACGCCGCGTCCATTTCCATGCCTTCATGCAACGCATCCACCGCCTGATTCACGAGGAGCGCCAGTCCGAACGCCATGACAGCGATCACGACACCATCGGCGCTGTGGCCGACGTGATCACCCGGGATGCACAACTGCTCTGTTTCGACGAGTTCCACGTCACCGACATTGCCGATGCCATGATTCTGGGACGCCTGTTCGAGCAGCTCTTTGCGCGCCAGGTTGTGGTGGTCGCCACCTCCAACCGTGTGCCCGGGGACCTCTACGCCGGCGGCATCAACCGCCAGCTCTTCCTGCCCTTCATCGCCATGCTGGAAGAGCGGCTGGACGTTTTGGCACTCGATGCCGATCAGGACTATCGCCTGGCCTTCATGGCGCAGACGGATGTCTATCTGGTGCCTGCCGATGCCAGCACCACAGCCCGGCTGGATGAAGCTTTCGCCCATCTGGTTGGTGGTGCCGAGCCTGAGCCAGCGACGCTTGAGGTGCAGGGCCGCATCCTGGAAATCAAACGCCAGGCGCGTCACGTCGCGCGCTTCACCTTCGCGGAACTCTGCGACCGCCCGTTGGGCAGCGCCGATTACCTCGCCCTTGCTGAGGCGTACCACACCATTGTCATCGATGGCATTCCGGCCATGAGTGTGGAGCAGCGCAACCAGGCCAAGCGATTCGTGACCCTGATTGACGTTCTGTACGACAACCATGTCGGCTTGCTCTGTTCGGCCGATGCACCGCCTGACGGCCTTTATCCCTCCGGGGATGGTGCCTTCGAGTTCCACCGCACCGCCTCGCGCCTGATCGAGATGCAATCGGCGGAGTATCACAACAACCGGCAGACGGAGGCAGCATGAACCTCGACGGATTTTCCACCGCCTGTGCCATGCGTGATGCCCTGCGGCGCAGGAAGATTTCATCGCGCGAACTGGTCGACCTGCATGCTGAGCGGATCGAACGCCACAACCCAGCGCTCAACGCCATCAACATCCCGTGCCTCGACCGTGCACGCGATGAAGCCGGAAAGGCGAACCTGGAGTCCGCGCTCGCCGGCACGCCGATCACGATCAAGGATATCTTCGACGTTGCAGGTCTGCCCAATACCGGCGGTGGTGTGCGTCCTGTCGAAGATGGAGTCGTTGAAAGCGACGGCGCCTCGGTCGCCAGACTGCGTCAGGGTGGCGGCATTGTCCTGGGCAAGACCAACAGCCCGCCTTTTGCCGGTGACTGGCAGTCGGTGAGCGAGATGTTCGGGGTCACCAACAATCCCTGGGATCTCAAACGCACACCTGGCGGCAGCACGGGCGGCGGTGCGGCTGCCGTGGCGGCGGGCCTGTCAGCTCTGGAACTGGGCAGCGACATCGGCGGCTCGATCCGCATTCCTGCCGCGTTCTGTGGCATCTATGGTCACAGGCCCAGTGAAACGCTGATTCCGCGCAGTGGAACGTTCTTCAGTGCCCTGCCTAACCCGGCGTCGGCGCTCTCGGTTCAGGGACCTCTGGCACGTGCGCCCGAAGATCTGCAACTGGCGCTTTCCCTGCTTGCGGGACCCGATGTCGGCGAAGACACAGCGTGGCGGCTCGATCTGCCTGTACCGCGTCACAAGAACCTGAGTGATTTCCGGGTCGCCATCGCGCCGCTTCAGTCATGGTTGCCGGTCGACAATGCGATCGTTGCTGCCATGGAAAGCGTTGCCGATGCCTGCCGGAAGGCCGGCGCACAGGTGATTGAAGCGGCACCCGACATGGTCGGCGATGGCCGTGAAGCCTACACCACCTATCGCAGTCTGATGTTTTCGATCATTGCAGCGCGCTGGTCCAGGGAACGCCAGGCCCAGGAAGCCGCCGAGGCCGTTGAAAACCAGGACCCGTTTGCCAGGGCGGATTCGGCCGGCATGTCTGCGACAGCCTCCGATTATCTCGGCTGGTTCGGCTATCGCGAAGCTCTGCGTGGGAGCTATCGCGCATTCTTCCGTGATGTCGATGTCTGGATTGCACCGGCCGATATCACCAATGCCTTTCCCCATGATGACCGCGCGTTCCCGGACCGGCGTCTGATCATCAACAACGGGGAAGTCGATTACATGCACCATTGTTTCTATGCCGGCATGGCAACCCTGCCTGGACAGCCTTCAACGGCATTCCCGGTCAGCCGCACGCCGGAAGGATTGCCGGTCGGCCTGCAGGCGATCGGACCCTATCTTGAGGATCACACGCCGATCGAATTTGCAAAGTTGCTGGCGCGTGAGATCGGCGGGTTCGTGCCGCCGCCCGACTATACGTCCTGAAGTCGGTTCAGCCCCGACCGCCGCGTTGTTCGGGCGAGGTGGTCCAGCCGTCCGCGGCAAAGGCGGAGCCGTAGAATTCCATCTGGCGGCGTGCACCTGTCACCGTGTTGTGCATCAGCATGGCAACGGTCACCGGGCCAACGCCGCCGGGCACCGGCGTAATCCAGCCGGCAACATCACGGCAACTCTCGAAGTCACAATCACCAACCGTTCGTGCCGTGCCGTCGGGCAGTTCAATCTGGTTGATGCCGATATCAATCACTGCGGCGCCGGGCTTGATCATGTTGCCATTGACCAGGCCGGGCTTGCCGACGGCAACAAACAACGCATCGGCCTGGCGGCAATGAACCGCAAGGTTGCGTGTCATGTGATGACACACGGTCACGGTGGCACCTTCGGCCATGAGCAGGAACGCGATGGGTTTGCCGACAATCTCGGAATGGCCCACGACGACGACCTCAAGGCCGGAAAGCGAAAGCCCCGTACTTTTGAGGATATGGACCGAAGCCATGGCTGTGCACGGGCCAAGCTCAATCTCGTTGTAGACGATGTTTCCGATGGAGGCCGGATGCAGGCCTTCGACATCTTTTAGGGGATGGATCGAGCTCTGCAGGCGCTTCACGTTGATTTGCGGCGGGGCAGGGCGCTGCACGATGATGCCGGTGACCCGCGGGTCGGCATTCATCGCCTCCATGGCTGCGATCATCTCAGGTTCGGTGATGTCGGCTGGGAAATGGCGTTCCTCGAAGGCAATGCCGACTCGTTCGGCAGTGCGTTTCTGGTTGCGGACATAAATCTCGACCGCGTCGGTATCGCCAATCACGACAGAAACCAGACGCGGAGCCCAACCACCATCGCTCAGGCGGGCAACTTCGTCGCCGGTTTTCTCAAGCATCTTCGCGGCGATCTTGCGACCGTCGAGTTCCTTGTGTTTCAGATTCGGCTCGTCGGTCACGACATGCCTCCGCCGCCAGTGGCGGCTTTGTTCACTGAGCGCCGGCCAACGGTGCCGGGTCGTTCGACAGGCTCCGCAGATACGCGATCAGGTTTGCCAGATCAGCTTCGTCGGTAATTCCGCGGAAGCCCATCTTGGTGCCGGGAACCTCGCCACGGGGATCCTGCAGATAGGTCCAAAGGCGATCATAGGTCCAGTCGCCCTCTTCCGCCGCCATGGCGTCGGAGTAGCTGTAATCGGAAACACTGGCGATCTTGCGGTCCACGATGTTCCACAGATTGGGACCAACGCGGTTGGCACCGCCGTCATCAAAGGTGTGGCAGCTCTTGCACTTGTTGGCGACCTTCATGCCGTCGTCCACCGAACCCGCAGCGATCATTGCCTCGACGCCGCCGGGCGTGCTGGCATCATCGGCCAAACCGGCATCAGCGTTGTCGGCAACATCGGTATCGCTTTCCAGGAAGTCGGTTGCTTCATCGGCAACGTCATCAATTGCGTCACCGGCCGAATCGAGCGCGTCATCAGCAGCTTCCATGGTCGCGGCAGCAGCTCCGGCCACTTCACCGGTGATCTCGTCGACCATGTCACCATCGGTATCGGTGGCGCTGTGATCTTCTTCCATGGCCGGCTCTTCGGGCATGGCGGGCGCATCGGCGTCGGTTTCGGCATCCATGGCGGGTGCTTCAACCTCTGCGACCTCAGGCAGGGCCAGCGGGCTGTCGCTCTGGGTATTCAACCAGGCGATCAGGTTGGCGCGGTCCTCGGCATCGGAAATGCCGCGGAAGGTCATCTTGGTGCCCGGCGCATAGGCTTTGGGGTTCTCGAGGAACGCATCGAGGTTCTCGAAGCTCCAGTCGCCGCCCACGGTTGCCAGGGCACCGGAATAGTTGAAGCCGTCAATGTGCTCCTTTGCGGCGCCGACAATGCCAAAGAGATTCGGGCCGGTTCCGTTGGAGCCACCGCTTTCGACCGTGTGGCAGCTCTTGCACTTCTTGAACTGGCCTTCGCCATCAGCAAGGTCAGCACTGGCCAGCAGCACGGGCAGCGCAACGTCGGCTGCCATATCGCCATGCTCGCCGCCGCCGACATCCGCGTCGGAATGTGCATCCGCGCTGGTTTCGACTGCCGCATGTTCGGGCAGTTCCGGCGCGTAAAGCACGTTGCTGATCTTGCCAATGCCGACGGCCAGAAGCAGAGCGACCAGAATCGCCGCGGCAATCTTGTTGAATTCAAGGGATTCCATGTGTACCGACCCCGGAGGAGTATGGTCGTGCGAGAGATCGCAGACCGCATTAAAAGCGCGGCGGAGATTAGCCATGTCACGGTCGCGTGTTCAACCCCTAGACCGCATTTCTCCCCATTGTGTTATCCGGGGGCAATAACGGGTAAACCGACTGGCTGAAGGGCAAAAACATGTCACCAATCATTGTTATCCCCGCGCGCATGGCCTCATCGCGGCTTCCGGGCAAGCCTTTGGCCGATATCTGTGGCGAGCCCATGATCGTGCATGTGTGGCGCAGAGCCATGGAAGCTGGCGTTGGAGCCGTGGTTGTGGCCGCCGCTGAAACAGAAATTGTCGAGGCTATTCGTGCCGTTGGTGGCCAGGCGGTCATGACCGATGCGGATCTTCCATCAGGCTCGGACCGCGTCGATCAGGCACTTTCCAGAATTGATCCCGATGGTGGCCACGATGTTGTGATCAACCTTCAGGGCGATCTGCCGACCGTGAATCCCCAGGCGATTCGTGACGCTTTGGTCGCACTGAACCGGCATGAGGCAGATATCTCCACGCTGGTCGCAGAGATCCACTACGAACGGGAACGTGATGACCCCAATGTGGTGAAAGCCGTTGTGGCCTGGGACGAGAGTGCTCGTCTGGGCCATGCGCTCTATTTCAGCCGTGCAACGGTTCCTTCTGGTGATGGTCCGCTCTGGCATCACGTCGGCCTCTATGTGTACCGGCGTGCGGCTTTGACGCGCTTTGTCGGGCTGGCGGTCAGCCCGCTGGAACGCCGGGAGCGGCTGGAGCAGCTTCGCGCGCTGGAAGCCGGCATGAAGATCGCCGTTGCCCGCGTTGACTCGATTCCACTCGGTGTCGATACTCCCGCCGATCTGGAACGCGCGCGTGCCCTGCTGGCCAAATAGTCCTTCAAGCGCTTCCCGCACAACAAAGGCAACACCGTGACCGCAGCCGACAACATCATTGCCTTCCAGGGCAGGCCCGGCGCCTATTCGCATCTGGCCTGTCGCGAAGTGCATCCTGATATGGACGTGCTTGCCTGCGTGTCGTTCGAGGATGTCTTTGCCGCGGTCGAGGGTGGTCAGGCCCGTCTTGCCATGCTGCCTATCGAGAATTCGCTCGCCGGGCGCGTGGCCGACGTGCATCACCTCATGCCCCATTCCTCGCTGCATATTGTCGGCGAACATTTCCAGCGCGTGAACCATCATCTGTTGGGTGTGCCCGGTGCCACGCTGGAGGGGCTGAAGGCTGCCCATTCCCACGTTCAGGCGCTGGGCCAGTGCCGTGCTGCGCTGCGTGACCTGGGTATCCAGCCGGTCAGCCACACCGACACGGCCGGCGCTGCACAGGATATTGCCGAGCGCGGCGATCCCCAACAGGGCGCCGTAGCCTCGGCTCTGGCCGGTGAGATCTATGGCCTTGATGTCCTCGCCGCCGACCTTGAAGACGCCGAACACAACCACACACGTTTCCTGATTCTGTCACGTGATGCCGATGTGCCTCAGATCGACTCGGGCCTGCTCATGACCACCATGGTGTTCCGCGTGCGCAGTGTTCCAGCCGCGCTGTACAAGGCGATGGGTGGGTTTGCGACCAACGGCGTCAACCTGACCAAGCTGGAAAGCTACATGGTTGGCGGTACGTTCAGCGCGGCACAGTTCTATGCCGACGCTGAAGGTCATCCCCAAGAGCGGCCCATGAAACTGGCGCTTGAAGAATTGAGCTTCTTTGCCAGAGAGGTACGGATTCTGGGAACCTACCCGGCGCATCCCTACCGCAAGGAAGCATTGCGGCTTGGCGCTTTGTCCGAGGACGAACGCTAGAAGTTGTCCTTGCGTGCGCGGGTTTCCGCAAACACGTCGACGGGATCAGCACCCACCATGCCAACGGTTTTCTGCAGCAACGGGCTGTCGGGACGCAGGAACGGGTTGGTTGCACGTTCTTCTGCCAGCGTGGACGGCACGGTCGGCTCGTCGCGGGCCCGTTTCGCGTCGACTTCAGCCATGCGCGCAACCAGGTCGGTGTTGTCGGGTTCGACCGACAGGGCAAAACGTCCGTTGGCCTGGGTGTACTCATGGGCGCAGAAGATACGGGTTTCGCCGGGCAGGTCTTTCAGCTTGGATAGCGAGTGCCACATTTGTGCCGGCGTACCTTCAAACAGACGCCCGCAGCCCATGGCAAACATGGTGTCGCCGCAGAACAGGGCGTCGGAATCGCCAAACCAGTAAGCGATGTGGCCACGCGTATGGCCTGGCACAAAGAAGACTTTGCTGTCGGCTTCGCCAAGACGGTAGGAGTCGCCGTCATCCACTTCGACATCAATGCCTGGAATACGCGCCCGGTCCGCCTTGGGTCCGACAATCGTGCAGCCAGTCGCCGCCTTGATCTCCAGGTTGCCGCCTGTGTGATCACCATGATGATGGGTGTTCAGGATATGGGTGATGGTCCAGCCCTTGGCCTTGGCGGCATCCATCACTGGCCCCGTCACGGCGGGATCGATTACAGCTGTGTCGCCGGTCGCCGGGCAATGGGCCAGATAGACGTAATTGTCGCTCAGGACGGGAATCTGATGGATTTCCAGACGGCTCATGGTGGCTTCCTTCAGGTGATTCGGGGTTTGGTGGAACCTAACCTTTGTCGATCCACGCGTCGATCAGGCGCCGTGCAATCGAATCATGTCGCGGAAGTTCGATGTCCAGGTCGGGCGACCGGAGCTGGTCGCGGGTGAACCATGCGGCTTTCTCAAGCTCATCATCATCAAGCACGATCGTGGGGTCATCGGTGATGGCCGTGTAGCCCAGCATCAGGGAGCAGGGATAAGGCCACGGCTGGGTCGCGAAATAGCGGACCTCTCGTACGGAAAGGCCCGATTCCTCGCGCACTTCACGGATCACGGCTTCTTCAGCCGATTCGCCGGGCTCCACGAACCCCGCCAGACAGGAATGCAGTTTGCCGCTCCAGCCCTTCTGATGGGCCAGCAGGCAGCGGCTCTCATGCTCCACCACCATGATCACGGCGGGGTCGGTGCGGGGAAACTGCATGATGCCGCAGGCCTCGTTGCTGCATTTGCGCATGTGCCCGGCATCCATGGAGCGCGTCGCATGGCCGCAGGCGCCGCAGAACCTGTGGCGTTTACTCCAGTGGATCATCCAGGCGGCATGGGAAAGCAGAGAGGCCTCGCGACGCACAAGCTGGGTCGCGACGCCATATAGCTCATCGAAATTGCCATCGGGCGTCAGGTTTTCTGCATCGGCTTCAGAAAGGTGCGAGACATCCAGTGCGAACAGGGCGCCACCTTCATCGATGCCCAGAAAGATCGGCTCAGACGGCGCACTTTCGATGATGTGCCAGGCCGATCCCGCGGGCAGATAGGCCGCCGATTCGCCGTTCAGAAGGTTGCGCCCCTGCCAGACGGGTACAATCCGTGTCTGCGCGGCGGCCAGCTGGCCTGCAATCCAGCCCCCGTCGCGCCGTTTTTCCCCGACGCGTTCAAAGGCCCGGCCGCTGTAATGCTCAAGATCTGTCATGACGCCACGTTGGCATGGCACAACAACACAGGGCAACGCCTGCAATTCTCCCGCTAGGACTTGCATAGGCCATGACGCGGTCGATATGGTCCACAGTGGAAGGCCGGCGCGGACGGGCTGCCTCGTGAACTCGGTCAGGTCCGGAAGGAAGCAGCCGCAGCGGGAACGGCCCGGGTCGATGCCGGTCTTCCATGCCTCATGCCGGTTTCAGCCGGCCCTTTCGGGCTTCGGAAGGTCAAGGGGCCACCTGAAACACCGGAGCGATGGCAGACCAGGACCAAGCCCCATCCGCCTACCGCGTTCTTGCACGCAAGTACCGTCCCGAATCGCTCGACGGTCTGCGCGGTCAGGATGCCCTTGTGCGCACCCTGCGCAATGCGGTGGCCAGCGGCCGGATCGCCCAGGCATTCCTGCTTACCGGTGTGCGCGGCGTCGGCAAAACCACGACCGCACGTATTCTGGCGCGTATTCTCAATTGTGTCGGTCCCGACGGAAACGGCGGTGTCACGGCAGAGCCCTGTGGCGTCTGCGACCAGTGTGTCGCCATTGCTCAGGACCGCCATGTCGATGTGCTCGAGATCGATGCTGCCAGCCATACCGGCATCGACAACATGCGCGATCTGCTCGAAGCCTCGCGCTACCGCCCGGTCATGGGGCGCTACAAGATCTATGTCCTCGATGAGGTCCACATGCTGTCCAACGCGGCGTTCAATGCGCTGCTGAAGACGCTGGAGGAACCGCCCGAGCATCTCAAGTTCGTGTTTGCCACAACCGAACTGCGCAAGATTCCAGCCACCATCCTGTCACGCTGCCAACGCTTTGACCTGCGTCGCATCGATGCTGCGGAACTGGCGACCTATTTTGCCGAGCTGGTGGAAAAGGAAGAGGCGCAGGCCTCCCCTGAAGCATTGGCGCTGATTGCCCGCGCCGCTGACGGCTCTGCACGCGATGGTCTTTCGATTCTCGATCAGGCGATTGCCCAGGGGCAGGGCACGGTCACTGAAGAAGACGTGCGCGACATGCTGGGCCTGGCTGACCGTGGCCTGGTCTTTGACCTTTATGAAGCCGTCATGGGCGGAAACATCGCTGATGCGCTCGGTAATCTGGATGGCCAGTACGCAGCCGGGGTCGATCCGGTCGTGGTGCTTGAGGACCTGTTGGAACTCACCCACTGGCTGACACGCTTCAAGGCCGCGCCGGATGCGGCCAGCCATGCTGCACCGGAGTTCGAGCGCGAGCGTGGTTCTGCGATGGCTGACAAACTGACCGTGCCGCATCTGACGCGCGCATGGCAGATTTTGCTCAAAGGTATCAACGAAGCCCGTATGGCGCCCAACAGCCTCCAGGCCGTCGAAATGACTCTGGTGCGCCTTGCCCACGCTTCTGACCTTCCCACGCCTGAGGAGGCGCTTAAAACCGTTCTGACGGGGAATGCAGGGGGTAGTGCGGCACCGGGCATTACATCAGCGCCTGCGAGCACGCCCACGCCCTCTGGGCCCTCCGCAGCGATGGCAATTGCGGCTGTTCCCGACCCGGTGCCCGACCCCGCTCCCGTTACTGCTGCACAGGCACCATCGATTGCGCCCAGCCCGCCTGTTCCCCAGGAAAAACCGTCGACCGGGGCAGCGCTGGAAACCTTCTCGGACCTGCTTCGTCTGGTCGCAGAAAACAACGAAGTGCATATGCTCGCACTGTTGCGCGGCAACGTGCATCTGGTGTCGTTCCGGCCCGGACATATCGAGTTCCGTCCCGACGAGCATGCCCCGCCTGAACTTTCCCGTGATCTTGCCCGCAACCTGGAACAGTGGACGGGCGAGCGCTGGCTGGTCGCCGTTTCATCCCAGCAGGGTGACGCCACGCTGGTCCAGCAGGAAGAAGCCGCTCGCGTTGCCCGCCTGGACGAAGCCGCGCGCGATCCCGGCGTCGCACAAATTCTTGAAGCCTTTCCCGGCGCAGAGGTCGTGGAAGTCCACGACGCCGTCGATACCCCCATGGAGAACAACGGTTCATGAACCTAGCCAAGATGATGAAACAGGCCCAGGAGCTGCAGGGCAAGATGGCGTCCATGCAGGAAGAGCTTGCCCTGTCGGAGATCGAAGGAAGCTCGGGCGGCGGCATGGTGACGGCCCTGATGTCGGGCAAGCACGAGCTCAAGCGCCTCACCATTGATCCCTCGCTGGTCACACCCGATGACACCGAAGTGCTCGAAGACCTGATCGTTGCGGCCGTGAACGATGCGCGCGTGCGCGTTGAAGCCCATGTGAAGGAAGAAATGTCCAAGGTGACGGGCGGTCTCAACCTTCCCGCCGGTCTCAACCTGCCGTTCTGAGAGGATGGGCGGGCCAGAGATCGATCGGCTGGTGGCATTGCTCGCGCGCCTGCCTGGCCTGGGGCCGCGGTCGGCGCGGCGTGCGGTGCTGCACCTGCTGAAACATCAGGACACGCTGCTGCGGCCTATGGCTGCGGCGCTGGAACACACCGCCGACGCCGTTTCGGCCTGCGAGACCTGCGGTAACCTCGATACGGTGGAGCCCTGCAGTGTGTGCTCGGACCCACGCCGTGATCGCAGCACCCTGTGTGTCGTCGAGGAAGTCGGTGATCTCTGGGCGCTTGAGCGGGCAGCAGTTTTTGGCGGCCTCTATCACGTCCTGGGTGGCACGCTTTCCGCACTGGATGGTGTCGGACCCGAAGATCTGCGTATCGCAAGTCTGGTGACCCGTGCGGCCAATGGTGAGGTCACCGAAGTGATCCTGGCAACCAATGCCACGGTCGACGGCCAGACTACAGCCCATTACGTCACCGATCGCCTGGAAGACAGCGGCGTGAAGATTTCACGCCTGGCGCTGGGCGTTCCGGTTGGTGGTGAGCTTGATTATCTCGATGAAGGCACCCTGGGCGCTGCGCTGAAATCCCGCCGAGGGGTCTGAAGCGGAGAAATCCTGCAACTGGAGAACCACGACATGAAACGCACATTTGGATTGTTCTTCGTGCTTGGCGCGTTGCTGCTGGTTTCAACGGCGTCACAAGCACAAAGCTTTGATTGCCAGAAGGCAGGAACTCCGACCGAACACGCCATCTGCAACAGCCGTGCGCTCTCCAATCTGGATATGAAGATGGGCACGCTCTATGGCGTGTTGCAGCAGCTCCCGATGTTGATGGGTGCACGCGGCGACCAGACCGACGCTGCGCAGGCCTTCCTGACCAAGCGCAATGCCTGCGGTGCCGATGCCAGTTGCCTGACCGATGCCTATCAGGCACGGAACGAGGCGATGGAAACCACGATCAAGGATGCCATGCAGGATTACTGCAAGGCGATTGAACTCTGCTGATCCTGCTCTAGCTGGCTTGGGCTGCTTCGGCCCTTTCCACGACCAGCGCGGTACCGTCCACGGCCGTCACGGTGACCTGCGTTCCCGCGGGCATGTCGTCGCCGTTAATCTTCCACGTCGTATCGGCAACAATCAGCTTTCCGATGCCGTTGACGATCGGCTGAGCCAGTGTGAATCGCCGACCGATGTACTGATGGCCGCGCTTGTTGAGCGTTGGGTGTTCGCTGACCGACTGGTTCGGTTTGAAGCGTCGCCACAGGAATACCGACACGACAGCCAGGGCGGCAAAGACAAAAAGCTGAGCCTCCCACCCGACACCGGGGATCAGTGCGACCAGCCCGACGATGGCAGCGGCCGCACCCAGCCACAGGAAGAAGAAGGCGCCTGAGACCGTGAGTTCCAGGATGATCAGGACAACGGCAAGGACCCACCAGTGCCAATAGAGGAGTTCGTCAAACATGATGGATGGCCTTTATCAGGAGGGATCCCAGGGGCTGGCTGGATGCGCGACATGCACCGCCGGTGACACATAGGTCTCTGGTACGGAAGGCGCGTTGCGTGTGCGTGGTGCGCTGGTCCTGGCCGTACTGGCCGAGGACTGCTGTGGCGTACTTTTGCCGCTTGACCCGCCGCCGCCAAAGGCTTCGCGCACGATTTCCGTCACGCTGCCCAATGCGCCGATCATCCCGGCTGATTCGACCGGCACGAACAGGATCTTCTGGTTGGGCGCATCGGCCAGCGCCTTGAGTGCATCGACATATTTCTGGGCGACAAAGTAGTTGATCGCCTGCATGTCGCCGCGCTCGATGGCGCCGGAGACATCACGGGTCGCCTTGGCTTCAGCCTGGGCCGCGCGCTCGCGGGCCTCTGCTTCGCGATAGGCTGATTCACGCCGTCCTTCGGCTTCCAGAATGGCCGACTGCTTGTGGCCTTCGGCATGCAAAATGGCTGACTGCTTGTCGCCCTCTGCATCCAGAATGGTTGCGCGTTTTTCGCGTTCGGCTTTCATCTGGCGCGCCATGGAATCAACCAGATCGCGCGGCGGTTCGATATCCTTGATTTCGACGCGTGTGACTTTCACGCCCCATGCCGATGTTGCCTCATCCACGACCGCCAGGATCGCGCCGCTGATGCGATCGCGCTGGGACAGCAGCTCGTCCAGGGTCATCGAACCCATCACCGTGCGGATGTTGGTCATGGTCAGGTTGATGATGGCCCGGTGCAGGTCGTTGACCTCATAGGCCGCGCTGGCTGGTTCCATGACCTGGAAGAACAGCACACCGTCGACCCCGACCATGGCGTTGTCCTTGGTGATGACGTCCTGCTCTGGCACTTCCAACACGTTTTCCATCACGTTGATACGCGCGCCGATGCGGTCGATGAACGGCGTGATCATATGCAGACCAGGCGGCAGCACACGCGTGAAGCGTCCGAACCGCTCCACCGTATAGGCGTTGCCCTGGGGCACGGTCTTGACCGCCTTGAAGATCAGAATGACGGCGAAGATCGCCAATGCGACAATGACGTAAGTCATGGCTCAGCCCTCCCCACCACGTTGTGCGCGCGCGCCGTCTGCCAGATCGGCGACACCGCTCACGGTGCCGACAATGCTGGTTGCCTCCAGTGGAAGGAACAGCACCTTTTCGCCGGATGACCGCGCATAGGCCCCAAGCGCGTCGATATAGCGCTGGGCAATGAAATAGTTGATCGCCTGCAGGTTTCCGTCGGCGATGGCCTGACTCACCTCATTGGTGGCAAAGGCTTCTGCCTCGCCAAGGCGCTCGCGGGCCTCGGCGTCACGGAAGGCTGATTCGCGCTCGCCCTCGGCTTTCAGGATCGCACCCTGCTTCTCGCCTTCCGAGCGCAGGATGTCGGCTTGGCGCACACCCTCTGCTTCCAGGATGTTGGCGCGTTTGTCGCGCTCGGCCTTCATCTGGCGTGCCATCGACATCACCAGATCGGCGGGCGGCTGAATCTTCAGGATTTCAATACGCGTGACCTTCACACCCCAGGTCGAGGTTGCCTCGTCCACAACGGTCAGCAGCTTCGTGTTGATCTGGTCGCGATGGGACAGCAGTTCGTCAAGATCCATGGAACCCATAACGGTTCGGATGTTGGTCATGGAAAGGTTGAGAATGGCGCCCTGCAGGTCTGTCACCTCATAGGCGGCCTTGGCCGATTCCAGCACCTGGAAGAACAACACACCATCCACCGCGACCATGGCATTGTCCTTGGTGATGATCTCCTGGAGCGGCACGTCCAGCACGTTTTCCATCACGTTGATCTTGCGCCCGATGCGGTCGACCAGCGGCACGATCAGGTGAAGTCCAGGTGGAAGGGTGCGTGTGTAACGCCCAAAGCGGGTCAGGGTGTATTCATAACCCTGCCGCACCGTGACCACGGCCATCGCGACGAAAATGATCGCCAGAACGGCCAGTACGATCACGAAAATGGCTGCGCCACCGATATCTGCGGTGTCCAAAATCTCAACTCCCTTAAGGGCCGTACCTTCTGGTCGACCTAATCTTCGTCTGATTGTCCCACAAGCTGGGGTGAAGCGACAACGTTATCGTCATCAACGGTGTCCTCGCTCACATCACCTTCGATAAAGCTGTTGGCGTCAAACTTGGTGACTTCGAAGGCTGTCAGGTTGTGAATCTGGCCCTTGTGTTTTTGCGGGCGTACGCCCAGCCCGACCAGCGCGCGTGAACGCGGCAACAGGCGGCTGTTGACCGATGTGGTGAACTTCTTGAAGTGGTTGGCTGCACTTTCCAGGCCACTGCCGACACGCTCGGCATGGTTCAGGGCAACAACCAGGCTGTCGAGCAGCAGACGGGTTGCCTCTACGATTTTCTCCTGGTTATCGGCCTGACGCCCCAGGTCGATGTTGACGCTGGCCAGCCCGATCAGCCCGCGCAGGCCAGACGGCCCCACGGGAATGATGCGGCTTGCGCTGGCGCGCCGGGCAAACTCCGGATCGGCCTTGTCCAGCCGTTCGATCGCGGCCTCGCTGGGCAGATACATGGCCGTGGTGATCTTGCGGAATTCGTCGCCTCGTCCGGCTGCGCGATAGGTCTCGCGAATGGCGCTGGCATAGTCCTTGTTGGAAAGATCGCGCAGGTGCTGGGCCATGGTCCTGGCCAGGCCCGCATAGGCAGCGTCCTCGTCCTCGGTGCCCTCCAGTGCCGCTATCTCCAGAAAGAACTTCGATGCTTTGCTGTCGATCACCAGAGCAGCATCGCCGGGCAGGAAGACCACGGCATCGGGCCGCAGCTTGCCGCCGTCCTCGCCCATCGTGGTGTGCTGCATGATGAAGTCACGCCCGGCCTGCAGGCCAAAGGACTTCAGCGTGTTCTCCAGGCCGATTTCGGCGAAGTGGCCGGCACCGCCGGGGCTGGAAAGTGCCCGCATGACGGTTTCGACCGATCCCCGGTTCTTGTCGACGTCTTCGTTGAGCGAATGCACGCTCTTCACGATGGCCTCGAAGTTCTGCTGCAGGCCTTCGGTCACCTTCTGGACGCGTGCTTCATTGGCCTTGTTGGCAGCTTCGCCTTCGCGTTTGTGTTCTGCCATGAGCTGCGCGCTCAACTCGCGCGATGACGCCAGGGCGGCTGCCTTGGCGGCTTCGATGCTCTGGTTCTTGGCGGTTTCCCAGTCGGCAATGCGTTTTTCGACATCGCGAAGCTGCTGGCTGGCAACATCGCTCGCCCGTTCAGCCTCATGGCGCGCTGCGACAGCTTCGTCGCGAGCCCTTTGCAGGCTTGCGGCTTCGCGTATGCGTTCCTCGATGGTCGCCTGCGCTGCCTCCAGGCGGGTTTCCATCTGAACCCGCAATTGGACGGCTTCGTCGTGGCGCACCTGCAGCTCGGTTTTTTCGCGCTCGAGAGCCTCGGCGCGCTCGCGATGTTCCGAGGCTTCGCCTCCGCGCATCTTCCAGATGACGAGGGCAGCCAGCCCGGCAAGGGCGGCCAGGATGATGATATCGATGATTTCCACGCGTGTGGGCTCCTGCTGCGGTCTTGAACCGGGCCGTTGTGGCCCTTACCTATGCCGTCTGTCGCCAGTATAGTGCGGCCTCGCCACGCCACGAAGCAAAGTCGTCACCATGGCCATTCTTCCCATCATCTGGGCACCAGACCCGCGCCTGAAGGTCATCTCCGAGCCGGTTCCGGCCGTGGATGATGCCGTGTTGAAGCTCATGGATGACATGCTCGAGACCATGTACGCCGAACCCGGTATCGGTCTTTCGGCCATTCAGATCGGCATTGCCAAACGCATCGTGGTGGTTGATGTCGCACGCGAAGGCGAGGATCCCCAGCCGATCCGTCTGGTCAACCCGGTGATCACCGGCGAATCCGATGATCTGGCGATCTTTGACGAAGGTTGCCTGTCGCTCCCGGAGTTTTTCTCCGAGATCGAGCGTCCAGCTGAAGTCGAAGTGACCTATACCGATGAGAACGGTGCCGAGCAGACCCTGCGCGCCGATGATATTCTGTCGCGCTGCCTGCAGCACGAGATCGACCATCTCGACGGCATCCTGTTTGTCGATCATCTCTCGGCCGTGCGCCGCGGCATGATCCTGCGCAAACTCTCAAAGCTGAAGAAGTCGAAAGAGCGCGAGAGCGCGTGACCAGGTTACGCCTCGCCTTCATGGGCGCTGCTGCTTTTGCGGTACCCGCACTCGATGCGCTGGTTGAAGCAGGCCATGACATCGTCACAGTTTACAGCCAGCCACCCAGACCCGCCGGGCGCGGCCGCAAGGAACGGCGCACGCCGGTCCACGACCGCGCGATGGAACTGGGCCTTGAGGTCAGGACGCCGCTGACCCTTCGCGACGAGGTCGAACAGGCAGCCTTCCGTGACCTGGCGCTGGATGTTGCCGTGGTCGCGGCCTACGGCCTGCTCCTGCCCGCGGCCATCCTGGAAGCACCACGCCGTATGGGCTGCGTCAACATCCACCCCTCGCTCCTGCCGCGCTGGCGCGGTGCGGCACCTGCGGCCCATGCCATCCTGTCCGGGCGACGAGACCACGGGCATGACCATCATGGCGATGGACCAGGGCCTCGATACCGGGCCGATCCTGGCCCAGAAGAGCGTCTCGCCATGCCGCCGCGCGCCACGACCGCGAGCCTGGAAGCCGAACTCTCGGTCCTGGGCGGCGACATGCTGCTGGAGGTTCTGGAAGGCCTGTCGGCGGGCACCGATCACGCCGGTGCCGCAGGACGAGGCACAGGCGACCTATGCCAGCAAGTTCGCCAAGGATCACGGCCGGCATCGACTGGTCGCGACCGGCTGCACGGGGAGCTGGACCGGCTGGTCCGGGCGCTGTCGCCCTGGCCCGGCGCGTTTTTCCATCTGGGCGACACCACGGTGAAGGTGCTGGAAGC
>CALSLK010000022.1 GCA_943787175.1 uncultured Alphaproteobacteria bacterium | reverse complement strand
TGCGCACAACCGGATGCACACTGACTTCCTGGCTGGGATTGTGATCGGTGTAACCCATCGCCCCACCCGTCAGGTTGGCCTCGTCCATGCGTTCGCGATCGTACGTGACGTCGGCGCAATGAACGGCACGAAGTCCTTCCAACAAGGTCTTCATGCCCGGCGACAGCGTCTCATAGGCGCGGCTCATGCTAGAGAACATGGTGTCGCCGCCAACGTCTGGAACATCGCGGGCATAAAGGATCGAGCCCATGGCCGGTTCGGCCAGGAACGTGACATCGGAATGCCACATGCCAGCAAAGTTTCCGGTGTCATGGGCTTCCTTGATGACGGGCATGATTTCAGGATGACCCGGAGGACCCTCGACGAACTTGTCGATGTTGAGCGTGCCGAAGTTGCGTCCAAAAGCCTTGTGCTGATCAGGATCGAGGACTTGATCGCGCAGGAAGATCACACCGTGATCGAGCAGGGCTTGGCGAATCTCTGCCACAACCTCAGGTGCAAGCGAGCCCGACACATCAACGCCCGAGATTTCCGCACCAACCGCGCCGCTCAACGGCGCAACAGTCAGGTGTTGAAATGATGCCATCGATCGATGCTCCAGACTTTCACGATGCAACGTGCACGGACGCCAGGATATGAGCAAGAGCCGCCATACGCCCCAGTGCATCGAGGCTGGCATGAGGGCAATCAATCCATAGCCTGAGAAATTCGCGTTGGTAGCGCCTCATTGGATTGCTCATGTTCATGAGAGCCAAAGGAGCACCGCCATGCTGTCCTTGATTCGAACGTTTTTCGCACCTGTTTTTGTTCTTCTTGCAGTGATGATGACCATGACCTTCGTTGATGCCAAACCAGCTTCCGCCGAATCCAGCAAACGTGTTCCCGCTGAATGGGAGGAACAGGAAGCGATCTGGCTGCAATGGCCCGGACGTTGGGAAAAGACCTACGAACCGGCCTTTGCCGAGATGAGCAAGATCATTTCCCGCTATCAGAAGCTCCACATTCTCTATGATTCACCCGCGATCATGAACGATGCCCGCGCGGCCATTGCACGGGCCGGCGGCAATCCCGACAACGCCAATCTGATCTGGCATGAGGTCGGCAGCGACAGCGCCTGGATGCGCGACAACGGCCCGGTCTATGTGATCGAGGATGGCGCGATGACGATCCAGAATTGGGAGTTCGACGCTTGGGGCGGCGCCTTTGGCGCTGATATTCCCTTCGGCAAGGACAACCGCGTCCCGCAGGTCGTGGGCGAGATCGCCGACATTCCCGTCGAGCACGTCGATATCGTGCATGAACGCGGCAACCTGGAATTCAACGGTGTCGATACCGTGATGCTGAACTGGAGCGTGATCGGGGATTCCAGACGCAACCGTGGTTATACCAGGGAAGAGGCCGAGGCAGACCTGATGGAACAGTTCGGCGTCTCAAAGGTGGTTTTCATCGAAGGCGTGCCCAAAGGTGATCTCACCAACGGCCACATCGACGGCATTGCCCGCTTCATCAGCCCGACAACGGTCGTGGTGGCCGACTGCACCGGCCAGTCCCAGTGTCTTGGCAACGCAAATGGCAACGACGCCATCTTCGACGCTGCAGCAGAGACCATTGCGGCGGCCGGCTTCACGGTGATCCGCGAACCCATCGAGGCTACCGCACGGTATCAAGGCCAGACGTTCGATACGAACTACATGAACTGGCTGGTCGGCAACGGTTTTGTCATCACGGTTGGCTTTGGCAACGCAGAAGCCGATGCCGCGGCCAAAGCACGTATCGAAACCTACTTCCCCGGGCGTGACGTCTATGTCATCGAAATGCTGGCCTCCTGGGCTGCCGGCGGCGGCGTGCACTGCCACACCAACGACCAGCCCGCGCTATCGACCATCAACGCCTCAATGCCGCTCGAATAAAACCTTCCGCATGGGCATTGCTCCCGGGCGAGGCTAGTCTTTCCATCCAACCGGGCTCGAGCTCAGGATGTGTGGGGAGGGTTCATGGCAAACGACGCGAATCCCGATGTCATCATCATCGGCGCGGGCCCATGCGCTGGGTGCGGCCTATGCTTTGCATGGCGGGATGGCGGGTGCTTGTGCTGGAGCGCAATGAGCAACCCGGCGGCGCCATCCGCACGCAGGAACTGACACTTCCGGGATTCCGGCATGATATCGGCGCCATGAATCTGGGTCTCTTTGCGGGATCGCCATTCTGGCAGGAGCACAGGCAAGCCCTGGAAGCCAAGGGCGTATCGTTCGTCGCCGCCGACCATTCCGCAGGCTCCGTGTTCCCAGGCGGCAAGTTCCTGGGAGTCACGACCGACCCGGAAAAAAACCGGCGTGCCATCGCCGGGTTCTCCAAGGCCGATGCCGGAGCCTGGGAAACCTGGCTGTCGGATTTTGATACCTGTGCACCACATCTCTTCGCCCTTCTTGGTTCCCGCGCGGCCGCTGCCAGTCCCACAGCCCTTAGGTTTGGCGAAGATCAGGATGTTCCCGACGCCGTTGCCCCAATCCTGCGCGGCATTCTGGCAGATTCCCTGCGCGCCAATCTGACGGCCCGGTTCGAGAGTCCGGAGCTCCAGGCCATGATCGCCGCATGGGGACTGCATCCAGACACCGCGCCCGATATCGCCGGCGGCTGCACCTACCCCTTCCTTGAAACCAACATCGACGCGCGCCAAGGCATCGCCATCGCCAGGGGCGGTTCCGGCAACCTCATGATGGCGCTGGTGGCGCTGATCGAGGAAGCCGGCGGAGAAGTGCGCTGTAACGCGACGGTCGAGCGACTCATCATCGAAAATGAACGTGCGGTTGGCGTGGAACTCGCAAACGGGGAAACCTTGCCTGCATCGCGCGCGATTCTGGCCAGTGTCACGCCCGGGGCACTGCTCGCACTTGCCGGCGACCATCTGCCCGCTGCCGAAACCCGGCGGGCGCAGACATGGCGTCATGGTCCCGGCACGGTGATGATCCATCTTGCCCTGTCTGATCTGCCGGACTGGCGGGCCCAAGAGGCACGCAAGAGCTTCTACGTCCATATCGGCCCATCGCTTGATGATCTGGCGCGGGCCTATCAGGAGGGCCTGGCAGGCATTCTGAGCGCCGAGCCGTTCTGTGTCGTGGCGCAACCCACCATCTATGACCCCTCACGCGCGCCGAAGGGCAAGCATGTTCTGTGGATCATGGTGCGCTGCGTACCGGCTGAGATCAAAGGCGATGCGCTTGGTGCCATCACGGATCTGACCTGGAGCGAAGCCACCAAGGAGGCCTTTGCCGAGCGTGTTCTGGATCTGATCGAAGGTTACGCGCCGGATCTTCGCAACAAGATTCTGGGCCGGGCGATTCATTCGCCTCTTGATCTCGAATCTCTCAACCCGAATCTGGTGGGCGGCGATATCAACGGGGGCAGCAGCCACCTGGATCAAGCGTATGGCCAACGCCCGTTCCCCAGCTATCCCCACCATCGCATGCCGATCAAAGGGCTCTATATGTGCGGCGCATCAACCTGGCCTGGCGGCGGTGCCGGAACCGGGTCTGGCGTTCTGGCCGCACAATCAATCCTGGAAGACCTTGCCTGAGGTCAGCTCCATAGCCTGCGCAAGAACCTGAATGGGGTGCAAGCAGGGAACGCCGGATGCCTGTTCGATGTTCCAACGGCAGGTCTCGCTGTCGCAGATGACCAGGTCTGGCCTGGAGTCAGCGATTTGCTCGATCAGAGACCGGCCGACATCGACCGCGATGGGGCGCTTTTCCTGGTCATAACCATAGGTACCGGCAACACCGCAGCAACTGGCCTGGGACAGCTCGATGGTGATGCCAGGAACCAGGCGCAGCAGCTCAAGGGCAGGCTGTCCGATGTGGTGACCACGCAACTGGCAAGGACCGTGGTAGAGAACACGTTTGGGGACCCGAGCAGATGCCTTGGCAAACGTGTCTGCGTGATGTTCGAGAAGATATCCGCAGATATCGGAGACGGCATGGGCCACTTCGCTCGCCTGGCGGTCATCGAATCCCAGATAGGCAGCGTACTTGGATTTGAGGGTCAGCGTGCAGCTGGTCGACGTGCCGACAATGGTCTGGCCAGCCCCAGCAGAGGGCGTCAGCAATTCGATCATTTTTCGGGCGCGGGGCCGTGCGGTTTCAAAGTCACCGCTCGACAGCATGGGAAGCGAACAACATGCATCGGGCGGAACCGTCACCTTGTAACCAAGGCTGTTGAGCACGGAGACGGCGGCAATCCCGACATCGGGATCATAGTGATCGACGGCGCAGCCTGAAAAGTACGTGATTTGAGGGCCTTCGCGCTGAGACAAGTGTTTCAACCATCGCCGGAAGCGCTGTCCGGCAAACCGGGGCAACGGGGCATCACGCGAAACACCTGTCACCGCCACCGCAATCTGCCGGAACAAGGAGTTCGCCAAAACGCCATTCGCAAGCCAAGGGGCCAGGCTTCCCAGACGGCCGATCAGTTCGGGCCTGTTCAACAAGCGTTGCCCAAGGCCGATACCCCCGGCGCGATCCACCTGATCGGCCTTTGCCAGGGTAATGATGTCGGTGATCGCCACATCGTTGGGGCACACGCTGGTGCAGATACCGCAACCGCTGCACAGCATGGGCGCCGTCTCGTCAACCGCATCGATGATTCTGAATCGCTCTGCCTGCGGGCCGGCGTATTTCGGGCCGGCAAAGGCGTCGGTGACACCGGCAACCGGACAATGCACCTGGCAAACATTGCACTTCGTACAATTGTCCATGCTCTGGCGCACCATCGCTGGCGTCATCAGCGGCACGCTGAACCCCCTGCCCTCATGGCTGTCTCTATCAAGGTGCGTTGTCGTCATGACCCAAGCTCCCTGTGCGCTGCTTCTGCGGCAAGCCACCCTGAAACAATCGCAACACCTTCGGCAGAGATTTCAGCGCCGGGATTCCAGTGCGCCAGATTGCGCCCCGTTACATGGAGGTTCTGCCAGGGCCGGCTTCCACTGTGGCGCGGACGAAAATCTTCATCGGTCTCGATGCCGGCGCGATGCAACGCATCGACGGCCTGTTCTGCTCCGACCTTGGAAAGCGGCTGGGTCTGGCATGCATCGAGGCCCATGGCCGGCTCTGTGATCTTGCCGTGGCTATCGACCTCCAGCCCCCCCATCAGGACGCCCCCGGTCGCCAGGATGACGGCAGAGACATCGATCGTCTGGCCGGTCGAACCTGTCACGGAACGAACGCGATCCTGGTCAGCATCCATGCCCGCGACGCGAAAACCGCGGCGCAGCGTGCCAGCCTGCTCGTGGATGTAACGCTCGCAGGCGTTCCTGAGGCGAATGCCAGGCAGGCAGGGTGGCAAGGTTGGCACTTCCAGGACGGTGCAATCCAGTGCGCGCGTCGCTGCAGCAATGACATCACGATGTCGCTTGCTCCCCAATACGGCGGGGACCAACAGAACATCGGTATCGCCAGGCAGCACGGCAGACAGGTCACCAAACCAGGCACCAGGATCATCCATGGTGTCAAAGGCGTTGGCGATAGTCACAGAGTCCGTGCGAGCGCCGGGCGGATCGACAGCGATTGCCGTGACACGTTCGCCATTACGGATGAATTCCGCCGCGAGCAGGCCAGAGGGAAAGTCGCGATGGCCGCTGAAGTTCAGGACCGTCATGACGTTGCCCTGTACCTGCTCGACTCCTGCCTGATGGTCACAGGAACTCAAGACCGGCAATTGCAATCCAGCCGACGTGACCGCCAGGCTGTTGCACCGTTGTCCGCCGCGATAGGTGAACCCCGCGCCAAGCGGCGAGTTGTCGAACCATGACAGCGCGGCATGCATCCGATCAGCGCCGGCAAGCCGGTAGGGATGATGATCATGCAATGCGCTGATGCCGGCATAGGGTTCCGTCACAGGTTGCCCTTGAAGATGGCCAAGGACGTGAAGCCCCCCCGGTGCGTAATGCAGAGAGCCTTCGCCTGGCGCTGCGATGCAAACGCTGCGGCCAAGTTCAAGCAGGCGTGCGGCGGCAACCCATCCGTCGAGCTCGGTGCCAATGACAACGACGTCATAGTTCAACGGTCATCTCCGGCGGGATGCGCTTTGTCGTCGAGGCGAATGCCCAAATTCTCCCGGAACACGGCGTCGCTCAGTATGATCTGACGCGCATGATGACCCCATGCCGTGCGGGTCGCACCCTTCAGGCGCTCTGCCCAGAATGCTTCAAGTTCCTTCTGCGCCGGAAAGTCCTGGTCAAGATGGGCAACAAGGCCCGCCAGCCTGCTGCCACAGAACGTTCCCTGACAGGGCCCAAAGCCGATACGGAGGCGGCGGCGCAGGTCATGAAAGCGTTTGAGTCCCTCGTCGTTGACCATTTGAGACACCAGATCACGATCGATACTCTCGCATTCACACAACGTGCGCTTGCGCGTTTGCGCGTCTTCGACGCCCTGATAGTTGGTGGTCGGGTTCCAGGCGCTTCCGCCACCGTCAGGTGACAGCGGGGTTGTCGCGCTCTCGCTTGGCCGATTGATCCCAAAGAACGATGCCACATGGTCGCCGGCATCTTCACCCATCATGCGATGGGTGGTCCAGGAGCCTCCACAGATGGTAAAGGCCCCGGATGCGCCGTGGTCGATGACCGTGTGACGACGCGGCAACGATCTGCCCGACGGCCAGTTATCGGGTTTGACGATTGGGCGCACACCAGCCCAGGCGCGCAAAACGCGGCGATCCCGGATGCCGGGAATCATGGGTTCTGCAGCATCCAGCAGATCCTGAACTTCCTGGGGCCGCACCAATGTCGTACTGGGGTCGTCAACCACTTCAGAGGTGGTGCCGAAAAGGCTGACCGTGCCGGTCGGTACCATGATGTCGAAGCTGGATGGCATCCGGCACCGGTTGATCGCGCGCGTTACCAACCGATGTGCAAAGACCAGGATCGACCCCTTGGTCAGCTCAAGCGCAACATCCTGGCCAAGCAGACGGGCGATCTCACCAGACCAGGGCCCGGCGGCATTCACCACCGCGTCGGCCTCCAGGCGAAGACTGCCCGAGGGCCCTTCAACCTCTACAGCACGCACGCGCCCACCGGTCATGTCGAAGCTTGTAACACGATGGCGCAGCAGGACCCTGCCTCCACGCCGACGGATATCGGCCGCGACAAGGTTAAGGAGCCTCCATGGCTGCACGGTTGCATCGGGCACTGCAAAGGCCCTGTGAACCCCACGACTGATGGCTGGTTCACTGGCCATGACGTCGGCCGGATCGAGTTCCCTGAC
Source organism: uncultured Alphaproteobacteria bacterium (assembly GCA_943787175.1). Classification (GTDB taxonomy): domain Bacteria; phylum Pseudomonadota; class Alphaproteobacteria; order SP197; family SP197; genus SP197. Next base: position 52,112 of record CALSLK010000022.1, on the reverse strand, counting down.
CGGAATGTCAGCTTCTTGGCAACCGGCAAAGAACTTGTCGCCATAGTCCGCAGGGTCATCAGGCAAGCTGACAAAAAGCCCGCCTGTTTCCTCGACAGCTTCAGGCGCCAGTTTGTTGATGATGCGGCGTTCGCGCATGCATTCGCCAGCATAGACCGTATCACTGACGGCATACCGTGCGCCGCTTTGCAGCATCCCATGAAAGCGGCTGCTGGTGCCGCAGCCCAGATCACCATATTCGACCAGCGTGACATCAAATCCGCGCAGAATCAGATCGCGTGCGACGCCACATCCCGTCGCGCCACCGCCGACGACAACCACACGGGGGCCTGCGGTAGATTTGTCCATATCAGTACGCTCCCCCGGCCGACATCAGCCCAAATGCGTGGCGATTCTGCTGTACCAGGACATGGAACAGCCGATTACCGGAGATTGCTATCAAGATCGCGTGGAATCTCTGCAATGCCGTGATTGCTGTAGCGGGTCGCCAACGCGACGGCATACAGTATTTCAATCTGACACAGGAATAAAATGGCGGAGGGAGAGAGATTCGAACTCTCGAGAGCTTGCGCCCAACACGCTTTCCAGGCGTGCGCCTTAAACCACTCGGCCACCCCTCCGCAGGGCGCGCGAACCTAGCCGTAGCGGTGCTCGCGCGCAAGTTGGCTGGCCGCCCTTTTTGACGAGGGAAACCTATCGGGTTCTGAGGGTTGATGCAGCGTGGGAGAATTGATGTGACTGCCTTGCTGTTGCCGCCCGTCGCCGAGAAAGAACGCATGGTCGCACAGGGTGATGATCTGTTGAGCAAAACCGCATCGCAGGAATTGGACAACAAGGTCGGTCAATCGGAGATGGGTGCCACCTGGTCCCTCAGCGTTTCGTCGCGACGATCCTGGGCGACCTCACTGAAAATCCAGTCACGGAAGGCAGCGATACTCTCTTCGTGCTCGCGTGCCTTGGGATAGATCAGGTAGTAGCGGCCCGCCTGGGCCAGGGTCTTTTCGATCGGAATCACCAGACGGCCCGTCTCCAGGTCACCCGCAACTTGTTCGCGGGTCAACAGGCAGATGCCCTGCCCAATGGCCGCGGCTTCGACAATAAACTGATCACTGCCGAACTGCGGCCCGTTGGGTGTTTCGACAGGGTGGCCGAACGCCGCCTCAAACCACGTTGACCACAGGCCGGGGTCGCCTACGTGCCGGATCAGCGGAAACTTCAGTAGGTCCGCGGGACCAACGATCTCTCCCTCCGCGATCAGGCGGGGGCTGCATACAGGCACAAGGTCCGAGCGTTCAATCAGTTCGGACCGCAGGTTTCGATCGTTTCCGGCATCCTTCCAATGGATCGCCACGTCGATGGCGCCGGCCGCCAGATCGGGGAGTTCAGCCGTTGTCGTCAGCCGGTAATCAAGACCGGTCAGGGCAGCGCGAAACCGTTCCATCCGTGGAATAAGCCACCGGATTGCAAAGGTCGGCGGGGAACTGATGGTCAGAATCTCGGGTTCCCTGTGCGCGACAAGCCCCGCAGCGCTGGTCTGAAGGTCATCGAGCGCCCGCGATACGACCGGAAGAAACGAAGCACCGGCCGGCGTCAGACGAATGGTCCGGTTCTGTCGTGCAAAGACCTGCAACTGCAGCCAGTCCTCGAGCACCCTGATCTGCTGGCTGATCGCCTGGGGCGTCACCAGAAGTTCGGCAGCGGCATCCTTGAAACTGAGATGCCGTGCGGCGGCCTCGAAGGCCTTGATCGCGTTAAGGGGGGGAAGGTTACGGCGCATACATCAGACAATATATTCTGATCCATAAAACAACAATTTCTGGTTTGTATCTCTGGTTCAAACAAGTTCACCTTAAAGTATTACAGGAATTGACCTGATCGGCCTTCTTCAACGGATTTGCCAAATGGACAAGATCTTCGACAACAGGGTTGCTCTGGTGACGGGTGCGGCCGGTGGCCTTGGGCGCGCGGTCGCGGTCATGCTGGCGCAACGTGGTGCTGACATCGCCATGACGGACCGCCCGGGAACGCGCCTTGACGAGTCGGCGAAAGCGGTCGGCGGGACCGTGCTGGCCCTGGAAGCCGAACTTGCCGACGGCCAGGCGTGCAGCGATCTGGTGGCGCGCACGCTCGAGCGATTTGGCCACCTCGACATCCTGGTGAACGTCGCAGGCGACTACACGGGCTCACCGGTCGAGGATCTCAGCGCAGAGATTTGGCATGCAATGTTCGATGCCAACCTGGTCTCCACCTTCAACATGATGAAATCAGCCGTACCGACCATGCGTGAACAGGGCAGCGGCGGAATCATCAACATCTCTTCGGTCGATGCCCACCTGCCGAAACCCGGAATGGTGCATTATTCGGCATCCAAGGCGGGCGTGAACAGCCTGACGCGCAGTTTTGCCACGGCTTATGGCTCCGACGGCATCCGGGTGAACGGCGTTGCTCCCGGCCCGATCGCTACCGAACGCGCCAAGCGCGGCGGTTTCCTGGAAAGGGAGCGGGCGGGTACCGTTCTGGACCGTGTCGCCGAACCCGAAGACATTGCCGAAATCGTGTCGTTTCTTGCCAGCGACGCCAGCCGGAGTATCACCGGTGAGACGGTCGTGGCAGGCTGCGGCTATGGCATGCGCTGAGCCGGTGCGGTCACGGAAACGATTTTTCATCTCTGGAGAACATGATGGGTGAACTTGACGGGCGACGGGCCTTGATCACAGGCGCAGGCCGCGGCATGGGACGTGCCCATGCCATGGTGATGGCCGCGCAGGGTGCCGCAATTGTCGTTCAGGACATCGATGGCGCAACCGCCGAGCAGACCGCTGGTCTGGTGCGCGACAAGGGTGGGGTGGCCGAAGTCATGGTGGGCGACATTGCTGACGTTACCGACCTCAAGGCCCAAATCGGCGCCATCGAACCGGTCGACATCCTGATCAACAATGCCGGCATTGACCGGCCGGGCCTGATCGAGGAAATCGATGAAGCCGGGTTCGATGAAATGTTCTCCATTCACGTCAAAGGCGCGTTTTTTGCCACGCAGGCCGTGATCCCCGCCATGAAGGAAAAACGCTGGGGCAAGATCGTCAACATCTCCTCGGTCTGGGGCATGACGGCATATACCAGCCACTCGCACTATTGCGGCGCCAAAGCCGCCCTGCTGGGCCTGACCAAGGCCTGGGCCAAGGAACTGGCCCCCTTCAACATCAACGTCAACGCGGTCGCCCCTGGCGGCGTGTGGACCGAAATGGAACTTGCCCAGCGCGGCGAGGAAGGCATCCGGAAGGCCGAGGCACTTGTGCCCCTGGGCCGCTGGGCCCAGCCTGAAGAACTATCCGAAGCGGTGCTGTTTCTTGCCAGTGACCGCGCCAGCTTCATCACCGGACAATGCATCAGCCCCAACGGCGGCGCCGTCATTGTCGGCATTTAGGAGAACCCATCATGGAACTTGGAATTTTTTCGCTCATGTCGCAGCGCGATGTCAGCAAACCGGTGAACGAGATCTACAAAGAGACCATCGACCTGATCCAGCTGGCTGAGGAGATCGGGTTCGATACCGCCTGGCTGACCGAACATCATTTCGGCAATTACTGCATGTGCCCCTCGCCCCTGATGCTTGCAAGCCACGTTGCTGCGCGCACGACGCGGATCAAGATGGGCCTGGCGGTGCTGGTTCTGCCGCTCTATCACCCGCTGCGTCTGCTTGAAGAGATCGGCATGGTCGACCAGCTTTCCGATGGCCGCCTGGTGATCGGCTTCGGCTCTGGCTATCAGGCGTTCGAGTTCGAGCGCTTCGGCCACGATCTCAAGGAAAACTGGGCCCTGACCCACGAAATCATGGATATCCTGGAGATGGGCATCGCCGAAGGCCGCGTAGCCTATGACGGAAAGCACTTCCAGATCCCAGAAACCGCGATCGGCACGCCGGTGCTGCAGAAGCCGCGCCCGGATGTCTTTGTCGCAGGCAACGAACCGGCCTATCTGGCACGGTGCGCCAAGGCCGGTTATACTCCCATTGTCACGGTGGGCGGCGCAGGCACCGATGCCCTTCTGGGCGTGCACGGGCACATTGAGAAGACCTTCGCGGAAGCGGGCCATACCGGCCCCCTGCCCTTTGCCATGAACCGCTCGATCTATGTCACCGACGACAAGGATGATGCGCGCGATGCCGCCGAACGGGTGCTTTATACCGCGCGTCTGGTCATGGCGTTCCGGGGCCAGTACGAAAAGCTTGAGGGGATCGAAGTCATCCCCCAGCCCTACAAAGACGAACCAAGCCTGGATTCGATTCTGGAGAACCTGCCCTTTGGTGATCCCGAAAGCTGCGCCGAAAAGATGATCCGGGAAATCAAGGCGACCGGTGCCTGCCACTACAGCATGTTCGCCCAGTTCGGCGGCATGGATCACAAACGCGCACGGCGCTCCCTGGAGCGCATCGGGGCTGAAGTGCTGCCGATCGTCGACAAGGCGCTGGGCGGGATCAAGGAATTCGGACCCGGCAAGGTCGCGGCGGCTGCGGAGAGGTAGAGGTCCTTGGGGCCGCGATCATTCGGAGGCCTCACGCCCTTCAATGGCTCGCTGCCGTTCTGAACGTGACATGCTCAATTGGCGGAGCGACGCACCGCCCGTGCCACGAACAGCCCGGCCGTGAAGAACATCAGGATGCTGTAAATGGCGCCTGGGACCACCATGGTTTCGTCGGCCAGAAAGGTTGCTGCGATCAGAACCGCCAGCGTGCCGTTCTGGAGTCCCGCTTCCAGGGTGATGGCGATCGTGCGCTCGCGGGTGAGCCGTGCGCCACGGGCAGCACTCCATCCTATCGCCATGGTCGAGAGGTTCAGGAGCAGAACCAGCGGCACGACATCGAGGAAATTCTCTGCCAACAGCCGCCACTCCAACGCGACCGCGGCCAGGACGATGACCACGAAGAACCCGATGGCAGCGCGGCGACAGACAGGCTCAACGCGTTCGGCCGCGTGCGATGCGAGGCCGCGCACCAGCATGCCGAGCATGACCGGCAGGGTCACGATGGCAAAGACTCCCGCGACCGTGCCCAGAATCGGAAGGGGCGGCGCCTCGGCACCGAGAAACAGCGCCGTCGCGGCGTTGACGATCAGAGGAATCGTGAACGCCGACAGCACGCTCGAGACCGCTGTGAGACTGATCGACAACGCGGTGTCCCCACGCGCCATGTGGGTCATCAGGTTGGAGGTCACGCCGCCAGGACAGGCTGCGATGATGACAAATCCGACCGCGAGCGCAGGATTGATGCCGAACACCGCACGCCAAACCAGGACCAGAGCGAAGGCGACCAGCGGCAAGAACACCATCTGCGCCGTAAGCCCCACAATGGCAGCTCTAGGCTGATCCAGAACGCGCTTGAAGTCACCGATACGAAGCGAGAGCCCCATCGAGAACATGATGAAAGCAAGCGCGCCCGGCAGGACGATATCGGTTACCACATTCATCGACGATGCTTCCTCTCACGCATCAAGCCCGCCGGTTCCGATCGGTCCTGAACACCATCCAAGTACACGACAACGATGCAATGTTCGTGCGTTGACGTCCACCCGCGACGCCTGGAGCGTGCCATGTTCTATTGCGGTGGTTCCTAATCGACGCCCCCGGATGCCAGCTCTTGTTGCGTCCTTTTCGTGCGTTCGATCATGCGCAATCGTGAATCCAGTTCTTCTCGTTCCACGTAACAGCCCCGCAGCCAGCGTGCACCAGTGGAGGCATCAAACCCCATGCGCCCATGCAGGATGCGTCGGTTGTCAAAACCCAGGAGGTCGCCGGGTTGTAAGCGGGTGTTGATGCGGTGATGCGGGGCGTCTGCCGCTGCAAAGGCAGCACGAAGAGCACGGTACAGCAGAGCTGTTTCTTCAAAAGGCAGCACCACGGGCGCGCGCAACCATGGACTCCAGCGCACTTCTTCGCATTCACCCGCTTCATCCAGCCGGATCATCGGTGTCTCCCAGCGATGGTCCGTTTCGCGCGCCTTGTTGGCGAAACACACTGGGATTTTGGTGAGAGCGTCAAAAAGCTCAGGCGTGGTTTCAGACAGATACCTTGCGATGTAGAAGCCGTCGGCCAGGAGACTGTCCCCACCTTTCGCCTCGTTCTCCAGACAATGGAGAAACTGCAGGCCCGGCTGATACTCCCGCGTCGTCAGATCGCTATGAAGGGGCAGAGCCATGTCGGTATAGGCGTTGGAATCGGCATCGGGGCGCGAACGCACATCGAACACACGGCCAAAGTTGCTGGTCCGCAACGGCCCGAGCCTCGCGGGCACGTCTTCGATCACATCGGGAAATCTGGGTAGACCTTCCAGGATCGCCAGACCATGGACATGGAGCGCCTGGGTCCAGCGCCCAAACAAACCCTCGTCCTGCAACACCGTGGGTCCGTGAAAGCGTGGCAAGTCTTCCTGTAGCGAGGCGTCCCAGAAGACGCGCGATGGCAGCGTGAAATGCTCAAGGGTTCCATGGCTGTGGGCATACAACCACCCGGGATGATAACGGCTCTCATCTCCTGTCGACCATCTGACCACCAGGTTGCCAAGCCTATCGATGCCTGCTTCCACGACCTCGAGGTCAACTGGAAGATCAAGAAGCTGCAATGCCTGTTCGCGAGTGACCGGATGCATGGTCTCGCGATCAGAGGCATTTTCCCGCAGCCAGAACACGTGATAGCGGCACTCCAGACCATCATCCCAGAGCACGCGCACACCTTCGGCGATGGGCGTCGCATCCTTGACTGCGTGGTGGATCGGGTAGCTGTCAAAATCCGGCGGTTCAGCGAGAGTCAAAGAAGCCTGATCACCAGAATTGGCTGGATCGTGCATCGGCTTAGTCCTTGTAGTCGGGTGCCAAGCGATCGAGGCGCCTTAGAAGTCCGGCCCACTCGGTCGTGCCGTCATAATTGTAGTCCGTGGACTGGTACATCTGGTCCTGATAGCGAGCGACACGTTGGGGATCGATGAGGTGAGGTTTGTCACCTGACGCCATGACCTTGAGCTGCACACGGCAGGCCTGACGCAGGTAGTAGGCTCGAAAAAAGGCCTCCGCAGCACTGCGCCCAAGGCAGTAATAGCCGTGGTTGTGGCTGATCATGATGTTGTTCTGCCCGAAGGCTTCCTGAAAACGCTGTCCGAAGGAATCGTCTTCGTCGAACTCATACTCCAGGTAGGTGAGCATGTGGCCGAGATAGACAGCGGGCTGGCTGAGTGGCAGGAGTTTCGACTCGATCGAGGCCACCGCCATAACATCCTCGCAATGTCCATGAACGAAGTAATTGACGTCGGGCCGTGCGCCGAAGATCCATTTTGCCAGATTCACACCACCATCGTTCAGCCAGGGGGCCTCAGGATCGGTCGTCTTGCCTTGAGCATCGACCTTGATCAGGCCCGAAGCCGTGACCTCATCGTAGAAATCGCCATAGGCGTGGACCAGATAGTGGTCGGGCTGTTGCGCCACGCGCGCGCCGACCTCCTGATTTGCGAGATCCGACATGTCGTAAAGGTCAAGGACGCGGTAGAGCGCGGCCAGCTCAACCCGTGTTTTCCATTCTGCTTCGCCGCAGTGTCCCTGTGATTTCCTGTAGCTGCACTCTGTTTGATTCCGTCATCAGTCTCTCCTGAGCCATGGCAGACAGTATGGGCATGAGTCTGATTTACGAACTTTGCGAAAATCTGCATAGTTTTTGCATATTTTGGCAAACTGGAAGAAGCCGCCATGGCGCTGTCATCGCACCCCATCACGGTATCACTGCTGCTGGCACCGCGATTTCCACTCCTGTCCCTGGCGATCTGCACCGAATCCCTTCGGGTTGCCAACCGCGAGTTGGGTGCTGCACATTTCGGCCGCCAGATCCTGACCTTCGATAGCAATCCGGCACACTCTTCCAGTGGCATTGAGCTGGCGGGTGATGCGGCCTATGGCGACGTACATTTCGCTCCGGTCGTGATCCTGCTCAGTTCCTATCGGCCAGAGGAAGCGAGCAGCCCCGATCTGTCGGCCTGGCTGCGCCGCCAGGACCGTCAGGGTGCCATGCTCGGCTGTATCGACACAGGTGCCTACCTGCTAGCCAAGGCTGGGTTGTTAGGCGGTCGTCACGTCGTTGCACACCACGAGACTCTGCCCGCCTACGAGGAACTTTTCGGAGAAGCTGTGCTGCTTGATCGCCTGTTCGCTCTTGAAGGACGGATCGCCTCGAGTGCAGGCGGCATGGCCACCCTGGACATGATGCTGAAGGTGATTGCGCATTTCGCAAACCAGGAGTTGGCGGATCGAGTGGCTCATGTCCTGAACTACACGGCACATGGCCAAGCCGGGGCGCTTGGTTCCTCGACAAACGACGCAGCGATAGGACGTGTTGATCGTCGTCTGGGGAGGCTGGTCGAGATCATGCAGGGTCATCTGGAGAATCCGATCACTCTGACCAAGATCTGCGCGATAGCACAGGTCGATTCCTCCACCGCACGGCGCCTGTTCTTGCGGCACTTCAGGGATACGCCCGGGCGCTACTACCTGAAGCTGAGGCTGGATCGCGCTCGTTCCTTGCTGACCAACAGCGCGTTGCCCGTCGGGCAGATTGCAGCAATGGCAGGATTCACTGATCTGTCTACGTTTTCACGCGCCTATCACCGGCACTATGACGTACCGCCATCGAAGGATCGCCAATCAGATCCCGGAGCAACGGCAAGTCATGCAGACTCCATGAGCAAGGGGTCCGCGACCTAATCCCCCAGCTTGAGCGCCGCCAGGAAGGCGTCCTGGGGGATTTCGACATTGCCGAACTGGCGCATGCGCTTCTTGCCCTTCTTCTGCTTGTCGAGCAGCTTGCGCTTGCGGCTGATATCGCCGCCGTAACACTTGGCAAGCACGTCCTTGCGCATGGCCGAGAGGGTTTCGCGGGCCACGACCTTGCCGCCGATGGCAGCCTGGATCGGGATCTTGAAGAGCTGGCGCGGAATGGCATCCTTCAACTTCGCGCAGACCGAACGGCCGCGGGCTTCAGAGCGGCCACGGTCGACGATGAGTGACAGGCCATCGACAAGCTCAGCATTCACCAGAATGTCCAGACGCACCAGATCGCCGGCGGTAAAGCCGTCCATCTGGTAATCGAAACTGGCGTAACCACGGCTGACTGATTTCAGACGGTCATAGAAATCAAACACGACCTCGGCCAGAGGCAGGCGGTAAACCACCATGGCGCGCCCGCCGACATAGGTGAGTTCGAGCTGCTCGCCACGCTTGTCGGTACAAAGCTGGAGGACCGCACCCAGATATTCATCGGGTGCCAGAATGGTGGCACGAATCCACGGCTCTTCGATTGTCTCGATCTGGGTTGGATCGGGCAGATCGGCAGGATTGTGGAGTTCGGTTGTAACGCCGGACTTGTTGGTGATGCGATAGACCACACTGGGCGCGGTGGCGAGCAGGTCGAGATCAAACTCGCGCTCCAGCCGCTCCTGAATGATCTCCAGATGGAGGAGGCCCAGGAAGCCACAACGGAAGCCAAGACCCAGAGCCACGGAGCTTTCGGGCTCAAAATGGAAACTGGCATCGTTGAGACGCAGCTTGCCCAGACTGTCACGCAGATCGTTGTATTCGCCGGCATCGGTGGGATAGAGGCCGCAGAACACCACCGGCACGCTGGGCTTGAAACCCGCCAGGACGTCCTCTGTACGGTTGCGGTCATCGGTGATGGTGTCACCGACCCGGCATTCGGCAATGTCCTTGATGGCGGCGGTGAAGAAGCCGATTTCGCCGGGGCCAAGTTCATCCACCAGCACCGCCTTGGGCGTCATGATGCCGACGCGGTCGATCTCGCGCACCGCGCCAGTACCAACCATGCGCACGCGCATACCTTTGCGCACGGTGCCATCGAGCACGCGCATGAGGATGACAACACCGAGATAGGGATCGTACCAGGAATCGACCAGCAAGGCCTTCAGTGCGGCCTCAGGACCTCCACTTTTGGGAGCCGGCAACTTGTCGACGATGGCCTGAAGCACACCCTTTACGTTCTCACCGGTCTTGGCTGAAATGCCGATGGCATCGGTAGCATCAATGCCGACCGATTCCTCGACATCCTCGCGCGCCTTGTCGAGATCGGCGGCGGGCAGGTCGATCTTGTTGACGACGGGCAGGATTTCAAGATCCGCCTCAACCGCCAGATAGGCATTGGCAACCGTCTGTGCTTCGACACCCTGGGTAGAGTCAACGATCAGCAGCGCGCCTTCACAGGCACGCAGGCTGCGGCTGACCTCATAGGTGAAATCGACGTGGCCAGGCGTATCAATGATGTTGATAAGATAGGTCTGACCGTCCTCGGCTTCGTAATTGAGGCGAACGGTCTGGGCCTTGATCGTGATACCGCGTTCACGCTCCAGATCCATGGCATCAAGCACCTGTCCGCGCATCTCACGCTGGTCAAGACCACCACACAGCTCGATCAGGCGGTCAGCCAGAGTCGACTTTCCGTGATCGATATGCGCGACAATCGCGACGTTGCGGATGTTTTCGAGGGCGGTCATGGGTTTAACGAGTCCTAAAGAGGAGCGCGGAACATAGGGATGCGGGGCAACGAGCGCAACGGATTCGCACGATCAGCGGCGTGAATTGCGCTGATCGAAGGGTTCACGAACCTCATTGTCCAGCCAGCCATCATAAAAGGCCTTCACAGGGCCCATGAGTTCACGACCCAGTTTGAGGCGATCTTCCTCAGCAGGCGTGAGAGGCCGCGCCATACGTTCTGCCAGTGCAAGAAGAATGGCTTCGCGATCAACGCGCGTGAATTGACCGTCCCGGTAGACCGTCTCACCGGCCACAAGAACCGTCTTCACACCCGATGCCTTGGCACGGTGAATGACGGCATCCAGCACGGAGATATCGCGATCCAGGCGCTGGAAGGGCTGCGCAATCGCGTTCCAGTCCATGATGACCAGATCAGCAGCCTTGCCGGGGGCAAGTACGCCGATTTCATGAGAAAATGGCGTGGTATGCGCGCCATCTTCAGTCGCCATGCGCAGGATCTGGCCCGATCCCGGAACACGGTCATCCATACCGGGGACTCGATGCACGTTCTTGACGAGCCGCATTTCCTGGAGCATGTCGCGATCATCGTTGATGCCGGCCTCATCAATGCCGATGGCGACCCGGATTCCTTTGCGCTCAAAGGCATCGAGGGGGAGAGTGCCGCTGCGCAGGCGCATGTTTGAGCTGGGGTTGTGACAGATGTGGGTTCCCGTCGCGGCAAGGATCTCGATATCGGCCTCGGTCATCCAGACACCGTGACCAAAGGTCATGTCGGGGCCCAGGAGTCCCCGTCGTTCCAGGTGCTCCACGGCCGAACCGCCCGTGCGCCGAAGGGCATATTCCTTCTGATAGGGCGTCTCAAGCAGATGCATGTGCATGGGAACGCCAAAACGCGCAGCATGATCGCGCAAGGCATCAAGTGCGGCGTCTGAACACCAGTGGAAATTGTTGGGCGCCAGCTGGATCCGCGTCCGCTCGGAATCCTGATGACGCTCGAAGAGGTGCTCGAACACACCAAGCTGCTCTTCGAGCGGCAGTTCCCTCGCCTGAAGGTGCGCTGCTGTGCGTGATCCCAGATCACCAGGCAGGCTTTCTGCAAAGGAGCGATTGTCGCCATAGACCAGATGGTTCTGATCCCAGACGCCGTGAGAGAACGAGACCCGCATCCCGATGTCGCGGTAGGCGTCAATCATGCGCTCGCTGTCTGCCACAATCTGTTCAGCACTTGCCCCAGACCAGCCCGAGAGGTGTTGCACTGTCGTGACACCCGAGGCGATCAATTCGAATGCTGAATAGAGGGTATCGAGATAGGGATCGACATCACGCTGCTGAATCATGGATGCAAACCACAGTTCCAGCGGTAGATCCTGGCACCCATGCTGGACCGGTGTCAGACCAAGGTGATGATGCGCGTTCACGAAACCCGGCGTGATAACACTATCGGCCCCGCCCAGGATTTCATCGACGTCATGGCGCGACAAAAGGTCCTGGTACGTGCCGATCTCGACGATCTTGCCGTCACGCTGCAGCACGGCGCCGTCATCAATGACATTGGCTTCCGTGCGGCTGACGGCATGGGTGATGAGATAGCGGCTGCGAATCAGTGATGAGGGCATCACCATCCTCCTTCAGCAAGACAGGGGGCGGGCGGAGAGCTTACACGCCTGGGGAACCGAAATCCGGCAGATCAACCGCGCAGTTCGCCACCCGTCTGCTTGGCAACGGCGGCTACGATCTTGTCGGAGATGGCTTCGAGTTCCTCATCCGTCAGAGTCGCTTTCACGGGCTGAAGCGTGACGGCAATGGCAATGGACTTGCGCCCTTCGCCAAGGCGGTCGCCTTCAAACACGTCAAACAGGCTGACCTCACGGACCAGGGCACGATCTGCACCCTTGGCCGCACGAAGGAGCTTTTCGGCCGGGACGTCTGAATCGACCACAAAGGCAAAGTCACGGCGAACCGGCTGGAACTGTGAAACATCAAGCTTTGCACGGGCAATCGCCTTGGATTTCGGTTCAGGCACCGCTTCAAGTGCAATTTCGAACGCGGCAATTGGGCCGCTGGCATCGAGGTCGGAAACGACCTGAGGGTGGAGTTCACCAAACACAGCCAGGGATTTTGGGCCAAGGCGCAGGACACCAGAGCGACCGGGATGGAACCAGTCGGGCGCATCAGTCGTGGTCTGGAGATTATCGACCGGAGCACCAATCGCTTCGAGCACTGCCATGGCGTCTGCCTTGGCGTCAAAAACATCCACCGGGCGATCCTTCTGCGACCAGTGCCGCGCACCGGTGCGCCCTACGCGCATGCCTGTGACGGCAGTGGTCTGGCCCTCGGGCTGGGTGCTGGCATAGGCCGGGCCAATCTCGAAAAGGCCGAAGTCGGCCATGCCACGAGCCTGGTTGCGCGCCACGGCCTCTAGCAGGCCGGGCAGCACGGACGGACGCATCATGTCCATATCCGAGGAGATCGGATTGACCAGGGTAAGGCCCTGATTGCCGCCACCGAACATGCGGGCATGTTTCGAGGAGACGAAGGAATAGCTGACGGCTTCGTTGAGCCCACGGCTGGCCAGGGTACGACGCGACCAGCGCACACGCTTCTGCCGGGTGCTGAGAACGGGGCGTGCCACCGGTGCCTCGCGCGGCAGCGAGACCATGGGAACTTCATCAAACCCATTGATGCGCAAGACTTCCTCGATGACATCGGCTTCACAGCCCATGTCATGGCGCCATGTCGGCACCGTGACGGACCAAAGGTCATCGCCGGCATCGCTGACGCCAAAGCCCAGGTCGGCAAAGATCGATTCGGCGCGGGCCTTTTCGATGTCAATGCCACCGAGTTCCAGAATACGCGACGGGCGCACCAGCATGGTTTTCTTCTCGGTCGGAACCGTGCCTGCCGTGACAACTTCGCTTGCCTCACCGCCGCAGAGTTCGAGCACAAGCCTGGTCGCCATCTCCATGCCTTCAGGCGCAAAGGCATTGTCGATACCACGCTCAAAACGCTGGCGTGCATCAGTCACAAGCTCGAGTTTGCGCCCGGTTGCTGCCGTTCGGATGGGATCAAAGAGCGCGATTTCCATGAAACCGTTGACCGTATTTTCGTCGGCACCAGTGGACTCGCCACCAACCACGCCGCCCAGACCCAACATGCCGGACTCATCAAATATGACGGTCATGGCATCATCGGTTTCATAGGACTTGTCGTTGAGCGCATCAAAGGTCTCGCCAGCCTTGGCGATGCGCGCACCAATGGTGCCCTTGACCTTGTCAGCATCATAGATATGCGCAGGCCGGCCAAGGTCCATGGTGAGCCAGTTCGTGATATCGACCAGCGCAGAGATCGGGCGCAGACCCACGGCCTTCAGTTTCTGCTGCATCCAGATCGGGCTGGAACCGTTCCTGATGCCCTTGAAGTAACGACCGATGAAGGCCGGACAGGCATCACGGTCCGCGTCATCGAATCGCAACTCGATATCAATGGGGCTCTTGTAGGTGCCGGGAACGGGCGAGGTATCGAGCGGCTTGAGTGTACCCATGCCAGCGGCTGCCAGATCGCGGGCTATGCCGCGCACGCTGAAGCAATCACCGCGATCAGGCGTGAGGCCAATTTCGATGATGGGATCGTCCAGGCCTGAGATGGCAGCGAAGGACGCGCCAACGGGCGTATCTTCGGGCAGGTCGATGATGCCGTCATGCTCGTCACTTAGGCCCATTTCGCGTTCGGAACAAAGCATGCCGCGGCTGGCCACACCGCGGATCTCGCTATCCTTGAGATCAAGGCCCGTGCCGGGGACGTGGGTTCCCGAAGGTGCGAAAACGCCCTTCATGCCGGTGCGCGCATTGGGCGCTCCACAGACGACCTGCACTTCACCGCTGCCGGTCTCGACAATGCAGACACGCAGCCGGTCAGCATTGGGGTGCTGTTCGGCCTTGACCACGTAAGCCACCGTGAACGGTGCAAGTTCGGCAGCCCGATCCTCAAGGCCTTCGACTTCCAGGCCGATGCGGTTGAGGCAGGCCACGATGTCATCGAGCGAGGCATCGGTTTCGAGGTGACGCTTGAGCCAGTCGAGAGTGATTTTCATCGTGCCAGCCCTCCATAGAGCGTGGGCACATCGAGCGCGCGGAATCCGTAATGGCGCAGCCACCGCAAGTCCGAATCGAAGAAGCTGCGCAGATCGGGGATGCCGTATTTCAGCATCGCCACACGATCGATACCCATGCCGAAAGCAAAGCCCTGATACTTGTCGGGATCAATACCGCCATTACGCAGGACATTGGGATGGACCATGCCGCTGCCCAGAATTTCCAGCCAGTCGTCGCCTTCACCGATCTTCAACTCGCCGCCCTTGAAGGAGCAGCCGATATCGATCTCCATCGACGGGGCCGTGAAGGGGAAATAGCTGGGACGGAACCGCATTGGCACATTGTCGACCTGGAAAAAGGCTTCAACGAAATCGCGCAGGCAACCTTTCAGGTGGCCCATATGGGTGATCTCGTCGATCACCAGGCCTTCAACCTGATGGAACATCGGCGTGTGCGTCATGTCGCTGTCGCTGCGATAGGTCCTGCCCGGCGCAATGATGCGGATGGGCGGCTGGGATGACAGCATGTGGCGCACCTGCACGGGCGAGGTGTGCGTGCGCAGGACCGGGCGGGCCTCGTCGTCTCCCTGAGCCGGCAGGTAGAACGTGTCATGCTCCTGACGTGCAGGATGTTCGTCAGGAATGTTGAGTGCGCCGAAATTGAGCCAGTCGCCCTCAATATCGGGGCCTTCGGCTACCGAGAAACCCATTTCACAGAAGATTGCGACGATCTCGTCCATGACCTGGCTGACGGGGTGCACGCTACCCTGAAGCTCCGGGCGCGGCGGCAAGGAGACATCAACCCGCTCTGCTTCCAGGCGATGGTTGAGCTCAGCGCGTTCCAGATCAAACTTGCGCGAATCGATGGCGGCCTGAACGGCGTCCTTGACGCGGTTGAGCTCCTGACCAACCTCACGGCGCTGATCGGGGTCGAGTCCACCAAGCTGCTTCATCAAACCGGTGATCTGACCTTTTTTGCCCAGGGCACCGACGCGAATGTCATCGAGGCCCTTGAGGTCGGATGCGCTCTCGACCTGAGCCAAAACGTCATCGCGAATGGTGTTGATCTGATCCTGCATTTTCAGGGTCCAAACATGACAAAGGGGCCTCATGGGCCCCTCGTCGGTCGTGTTATCGGTAAAAAGTCAGTGGCGTGACAGGTTGTTGTTACGCCGCCTTCTCAACCGCCGAGCGGGCATCATCACAGAGCCTCGCAAAAGACGAAGGCTCCCGTGCCGCGAGGTCGGCCAGAATCTTGCGATCGAGTTCGATGCCCGCGAGCTTCATGCCGTGCATAAACTGGGAATAGGTCATGCCATGCATCCGTGCGCCCGCATTGATGCGCTGGATCCAGAGACCACGGAAGGTGCGCTTCTTGGTACGGCGATCGCGATAGGCGTACTGCAGCGCCTTTTCGACACGCTCAAGAGCAATCGTGAAGCAGCTATTCGCGCGGCCGCGGTAACCCTTGGCCAGCTTCAGCACCTTCTTGTGACGTGCGTGGGACGTAGTCCCGCGTTTTACTCGCGCCATCGTTCAACTCACTTGTTTCGTCGTTTCGGTAAGCGCTCAGCCGTAGGGCATCAAACGCTTGATCATGGGGACATCAACCGCATCCACCGTCGTCGTACCACGGGTTCCACGGATGAAACGCTTCGTGCGGCGGCGCATAAAATGGCGCTTGCCGGCGTAGTTACGTTTCACTTTGCCACTGCCGGTGAAAGAAAAGCGTTTCTTCACCGAGCTCTTGGTCTTCAGCTTCGGCATGGGTCTTCCCAAACGTCATCTGTTACAAAAAATGCGCTCCGCAGCACAATTGCCCGGAGCAAGGGGCGCGTTATATCGGCACCCCTGCCCCAATGCAAGAGGAGTCATGACCCAAAAAATGGCCGTCAATCAGGCTATTTTGGTGCCATCACCATGATCATCTGACGGCCTTCCATTTTGGCCATCGATTCGATCTTGGCGAGTTCCTCTGCATCCTCGCGGATGCGGTCGAGAAGCTTGCGCCCGATTTCAGGATGGGCAAGCTCACGGCCACGGAAACGAATGGTGAATTTCACCTTGTCGCCCTCTCCGATGAACTTGGTCATCGCCCGCATTTTCACATCGTAATCATGGTCATCGATGTTCGGACGCATCTTGATTTCCTTGACGTCAATCGTCTTCTGACGTTTGCGCGCCTCGTTCGCCTTCTTCTGCGCCTCGTACTTGAACTTGCCGTAGTCCAGCAGTTTGCAGACAGGCGGGTCCGCATTCGGAGAAATTTCGACCAGATCCATTCCGGAATCTTCAGCCGCACTCAATGCGGCCTGAATGGTGACAACACCAATCAGTTCTCCGTCAGCGCCGATAAGGCGCACCTGGGGGACTCTGATATCTTCATTGGCGCGAGGTCCCGACTTTTCGGGTGGCGCCATGCCGTTTCTTGGACGTGCTATGTAATCAACTCCTCTTGGTTTTCAGCCGAGGCAACTCAGGCCGGCGGCTGCGATTCGTTCGTAAGTGTATGAATGGCGTCGGCAAGTGCAAGGGATTGCTGCTCCTTACTGCCAAGACGACGGATAGAAACTGTGCGTTCTTCGGCTTCGCGTTTGCCCACGGCCAGGATCACGGGGATCTTGCCCACTGAGTGCTGGCGCACCTTGTAACTGATCTTGTCGGCTGCCGTATCAAGCAAACCAACCAGACCTGCCTGGGCCAGCTGCGCATGAACTTCGGTAGCGTAGTCATCGGCTTCGTTCGTCACCGTGGCAACAACGTATTGCGTGGGTGCGAGCCAAAGCGGGAAATGACCGGCGTAGTGTTCGATCAAAACGGCCAAAAACCGCTCAAAAGAGCCAAGAATCGCACGATGCAGCATCACCGGGCGCTTGCGATCACCACTCTCTGCGACATAGGTCGCGTCGAGTCGTTCCGGCAGGACGAAGTCAACCTGCAGCGTACCGCACTGCCAGTCACGACCAATTGCGTCGCGCAGAACGAACTCCAACTTGGGCCCGTAAAAAGCACCCTCGCCGGGATTGAGCTCCAGATCGAGGTTTGCAGCCTCTGCTGCAGCCTTCAAAGCATCCTCGGCCTGATCCCAAACCGCGTCCTCGCCAGCGCGAACGTCAGGCCGGTCAGAGAACTTCACGACAAACGCCTCAAAGCCCAGATCGCTGTAAATCGAGGACAAGAGCTCACAAAAACGAATCGTCTCTGACGTGATCTGATCTTCCGTGCAGAAGATATGCGCGTCGTCCTGGGTAAAGGCACGCACGCGCATCAAACCATGGAGAGCACCCGAGGGTTCATATCGCAGGCACGAACCGAACTCGGCCATGCGCAGCGGCAGGTCGCGGTAACTTTTGGTGCCCTGACGGAAGATCTGCACGTGACAGGGGCAATTCATAGGCTTCATGGCCCAGATGCGATCGTCCTCTGTCTGGGCCGTGAACATGTGTTCGCGGAACTTCTCCCAGTGCCCCGATGCCTCCCAAAGCGAGCGGTCCACCATCTGAGGTGTGTTCACCTCCTGATAGTGTTCTGCATCGAGGCGGCGGCGGACATAGTTCTGCACTGTGCGATAGAGGCGCCAGCCCTTGTCGTGCCAGAAGACCGACCCCACAGCTTCTTCCTGGAAATGGAACAGATCCATCTCGCGGCCAAGCTTGCGATGATCACGCTTTTCGGCTTCTTCCAGGCGCGTCAGGTGGTCTTTCAGCTGGTCCTTGTTGAGCCAGGCCGTGCCATAGACGCGTTGCAGCATCTCGTTACGGCTGTCGCCACGCCAATAGGCACCGGCAAGCTTCATCAGCTTGAAAGCCTTGGGAACCTTGCCCGTTGAGGGAAGATGCGGGCCGCGGCAGAGATCGATCCAATCACCCTGGCGATAGAGCGTGATGGTCTGATCGGCGGGCAGATCGCGGATAATCTCGGATTTGTAGGATTCTCCGACCGATTCGAAGAATGCTGCAGCCTCGTCGCGATCCCAGACTTCCCGATCGATGGGATCATCACGGTCGATAATCTCGGCCATGCGTTTTTCCATCTTTTCGAGGTCTTCGGGCGTAAACGGCTCGGAGCGCGAAAAGTCGTAATAGAAACCGTCCTCGATCACCGGGCCAATCGTGACCTGAATGTCGGGGAAAAGCTCCTTGGCTGCCTGGGCCAGGACATGGGCGGCATCGTGGCGCACCAGTTCCAAGGCATCCGGTGATTTCGACGTCACGATTTCCAGCGCGGCGTCATGGTCGATCGCGCGCTTGAGATCGCGCAGCTCGCCATCGACCTTGACCGCAAGCGCAGCCTTGGCAAGGCCCGCGCCGATTGATGCAGCGATCTCGGCGCCGGTGGTCGGTGCGTCATAATCGCGCACGGAACCATCGGGGAGAGTAATCGCCACACGGGCGGCCTGCGCTTCAGCGCTCATGATCTATCCACTCCAGAAGAAGAAAAATGC
Organism: uncultured Alphaproteobacteria bacterium; assembly: GCA_943787175.1. GTDB lineage: Bacteria > Pseudomonadota > Alphaproteobacteria > SP197 > SP197 > SP197. The sequence goes on along the minus strand of CALSLK010000022.1, from coordinate 33,043 downwards.
CTGTTTCAGGCAGCGCGCAACCTAGTAGCGCGTACCGTGAAGTCAAGCGAACGCCAGTCGCGTGGCGTGCGCAACCTCGTCCACGCTGAGGTCGGTGAGATTATAGCGCGAGAACACCGTGACGGATCGGCCGCGCGGTGCGGTCAGCGCCGGGTCCGAACTAGACGAGAAGAGCGTGAGCGAAGGGCAACCGGCTGTGGCCACCAGATGCATCGGACCGGTGTCGTTGCCAATGGCCAGTTCAGCGCGCCGGGCAAGCGCCGCGATCTGCTCAAAACTGGTCCTGCCACACAGATTGACCGAGTCTCTTCGGACCGAGGCGATGGCACCGAGCACATCAGCCTCAGCAGGTCCGCCGATCAACACGACGGCCAGATTCATGCCTTTCAGGCGATGGCAAAGTTCACCGTATCGTTCTCCGGGCCAACGCTTTTCCGGGCGATGTGGCGCGCTTCCAGGAATGATCAGGGCATACCGGTCCGGCAGATCAAAGGCACTGAGGTCGGCGTCGATCATGGAGATGTCCGGTGCCGGAACATCATCGATACCGGCCATATGGAGCTGATCGGCCTGACGCTCGACCGTGTGCAGGCGATCCCGGTCCGGATTGGCGTGGGGGTGCGAACATCCCCTGGCAATACCCGACCATTCAGGCCTGGGACGCTTGAGGAGGCGAAAATAGCTGCTGGAGCGATCCGAGGTCTGGAGGTCATAGACCCTGTCGAATGCATCTTCATTCAAACGCCTGGAAAGTGCGCGAACATCCGAGAATTGCCACCATTTGGGTTTACTATCGAGCCACACCTCATCGAACCAGCCACCAGCCTGCGCCAGCACTTCGTAAGGGGCCGTCGTCAGCAGAACGATATGGGCATCGCGATGATGATTCCGAATCGCCTGGAACGGGCCAGACGAGAGGACAAAATCGCCCAGGGCGCCAAGACGGATCACAAGGATTCGCGCGCTCATGACCAGGCGATCAGTTCGCGGTATACGTCCAGCGTCTGGGAGCACATCCTGGTGCGCGAGAAAAGTTCGACAGTTCGCGCGCGCGCCGCTGCAGCCAGACGAACGCGGGCCTCTTCATCCAGATCAAGCGCAGCAGCGACAGCCTGCGCAAGTGCCGTGGGATCTTCCGGACGCACAAGCCAGCCCGTAACGCCAGGTTCCACGGTTTCCTGCGCGCCACCATGGTTGGTTGCAACAACAGGAACCCCCATAGCCTGTGCCTCGACGGCTACACGGCCAAACCCTTCAGGCTCGGTCGAAGCAGAGACCACCACGTCAGCCAAACGATAGGCTGCGGCCATATCCTGGCAGCCATCGATCAGGACAACCCGGCCGGCCAGGCCACGCGATTCGATATCTTTCTCGACCTCCTTGCGCAGCCCTTCACGTCCGCTGCCAACGCCAACCAGCAGGCAAAGGGAATCGCTGCGATCCATTTGGGCCATGGCCTGGACCATGACGTGTTGCCCCTTCCAGCGGGCAAGTCGTCCAGGCAGCATCACGATGGGCACGCCATCGGGCAGGTTCCAGCGTGCAGCGAGACTGGCCACGCGTTCGGAACTGACCGCAGCGGGATCAAAGCCGACGACATCGATGCCGCGGTGAATGCGTCGCAGCCGATCATCGCCGACGCCATAATGCTCACGCACATGGGCCGCGATGAAGTCAGAGATCGCGATGACACGATCCCCCTTGGCCATCACCGCGTTGTAGCGTTTCTTGATGCCGCCCCCGAAATTGTAGGGAGCGTGAAAGGTGGTGACGAAAGGACAACCGGTGCGTCGTGCTGCCTTGAGCGCGGACCAGGCCGGTGCGCGCGAGCGCGCGTGGATCAGGCTGACACCTTCGGAGCGGATCAGGTCGGCAAGTCGACCGGCATTGCGTTGAATCGTGATGGGTGATTTCGAGGCAACCGGCATCTGAACCAGCTTTGCCTTGGTGCGCAGCAGTTCGGGGGCAAGATCGCCACCTTCTGAAACAACAATTGCCTCGCCACCAGCCGCAATCACGGCACGTGCGACATCGATGACGGCACGTTCGGCGCCACCGACGTTCAGCTCCGGGATCACCTGCAGGATGACCGGGCCGCGCGTTTGTTGATCGGAATCCATGTTACAAAAACCAGTCTTTCAACGAACCGTGGATCCTATCGCATGTCCGACCACGACACGACACCACAATGGCTTGATCGCGACGGCGGTCACCGTCTCGCCTATCACAGGTCGATGGGGCAATCGCCCGGCATTGTTTTCCTGGGCGGTTATGCTTCGGACATGACCGGCACCAAGGCCATGTTCCTGGAACAATGGTGCCGCGAAACCAATCGCGCCTTTCTGCGGTTTGACTATCTGGGCCATGGCCAATCAAGCGGCACGTTTGAAGAAGGCACCATCGGGCGGTGGACCGGGGATGCCCTTGCAGCAATCGATCAGCTGACCGAAGGACCCCAAATTCTGATCGGGTCCAGCATGGGTGGCTGGATCATGCTCAATCTGGCCCTGAAACGCCCGGACCGCATTGCCGGATTGGTCGGAATCGCTGCCGCTCCAGATTTCAGCCAGAACATCTGGTGGGGCCTGTCGGCCGCTGATCAGGACCGGCTGATGGCAGACGGCAAACTTGCCACGCAGGAAGGTGACAGCAGCTACACGGTCACGCGAGACTTTATCGAAGATGGCCGTAATCATCTGGTCATGCGCGGCCCCATCGCGCTCGCCTGTCCCGTCCGGCTGCTGCAGGGGATGCGTGATGACGCCGTGCCATGGCCGACCGCCCACCAGATCGCAGAGAGGACAACAGCCGAAGATGTTGTTGTGACGCTGATTAGGGATGGCGACCACAGGTTATCGCGCGATGAAGATCTGGCCAGGCTGGGAAGAACTCTGGATGAACTGCTAACGGTCGTGATCGCTTAGCCGACCTTGGCCTTCAGATCCGACGCCATACCGTCCCGATAGGATGGGAACACCAGTTTGACACCCAGTTCGCTTTTGATGCGATCGTTCCGCACACGTTTATTGTCGGCATAGAAGCTGGCGGCCATGTCGGAAAGGTCGGCATCTTCGAAGGCAACCGGCTCTGGTGGATCCACACCAAGTAACTTGCAGGCGTGTTCCACGACCTTTGCGGGTTCTTCAGGCTCGTCGTCACAAACATTGTAAACGGCGCCTGGATAGGGCTGCGCCATGGATGCACGCAGGGTCGCCATGATGTCATCAACGTGGATGCGCGAGAAGACCTGGCCGGGTTTTACGATGCGCCGGGCGCGGCCACGGCGCACCTGTTCAAGGACGCCACGACCAGGACCGTATATACCCGCCAGACGGAAGACATGAACCGGCAGGCCAAAGCGTTCGTGCATGACAAGCCAGGCTTCCTCTGCGGCGACGCGGCGGGCGCTGCGTTCCAGATTGGGCGCCAGTGGCGTGGTTTCATCGACCCACGCACCGTCATGATTGCCATAGACGCCGGTGGTCGAGAGATATCCAACCCAATCCAGACTTTCGATTGTGCCGATCTGTTCACCCATAGCCTGCAAGGGTGGGCACGCAACCTCCTTTGAAGGCGGTATGGAATCGACAAGATGTGTCGTGCCTTCCAGGGCCTTTAGCAGCGGCCTTTCGGCTGTGACGCCATCGAACACGACGGCCTCGATACCCTGCGCTTTCAGGACCTCGCACTTTTCGGGATCACGGGCCGTGCCAGCGACGGACCAACCTTCCTCAAGCACGGCGCGGGCCAGCGCGCCTGCGCTAAACCCAAGGCCAAAACAAAAGAGCTTTTTCACGGGGAAACCTCGTCCCATTCGCGCCGGACATCAGCGTCGGCTTCGGCTTCATACCGGGCACTACGCGCCACTGCAAAGGCCGCCGGCTCGCAATGGCGACTCAGCGCCCACACGGCCATGGCGCGCACCAGGGGCGAAACATCATCCAGCCCAGCGAAAACGGCAGAACGCACACCGTCATCCCTGCTATTGCCAAGGGCAATCATCACGTTGCGCACAAAGCGGTCACGTCCCACGCGTTTGATCGGGCTGCCACGGAAGAACTCACGAAAACCTGCATCATCGAGCTGTGCAAGGTCGGTCAGTCGCGGCGCCGTCAGTTCGGCACGCGGCAGGAAAGCTGGTTCGTTCGCGCGGCTGGCGAACTTGTTCCAGGGACATGCGGCCAGACAATCGTCACAGCCATAAATCCGGTTCCCCATGGGTGCGCGGAACTCACGCGCGATATGACCCTTGTGTTCGATGGTGAGGTAGGAAATGCAGCGTGTTGCATCCAACCGATAGGGCTCTGGAAAGGCGGCCGTGGGGCAGATGTCCTGACAGGCGCTGCAGGAGCCGCAATGATCGGATTCCGCTTCGTCGGGTTCCAGGTCGAGGGTCGTGTAGATTTCACCCAGGAAAAACCACGAGCCCAGTGAACGGGAAACCAGATTGGTGTGTTTACCCTGCCATCCCACATGGGTGCGCGCCGCCAGCGGCTTCTCCATGACCGGTGCGGTATCGACAAACACCTTCACGTCACCGCCCTGCGTCTCAACCATCCAGCGCGCCAGCGCCTTCAGCCGTTTCTTGACGACATCGTGGTAGTCGCGGCCACGGGCATAGACCGAGATTGCGCCACGGTCCGTGCGTTCCAGATCATCAAGTGGATCATGAGCCGGAGCATAGGACGTGGCGAGGACGATCACGGACCGCGCGTCCGGCCAAAGCTGCTGGGGGTCACCGCGCTGCTCGGCGCGGCGCAACATCCAGTCCATATCGCCATGCTGACCCTCGTCAAGGAACGCCTGGAGACGAACGGGGTCAGCGGAGCTGCGTTTTGCTGATGTCACGCCAACAGCATCAAAGCCAACCAAAGCGGCCTGCGCGTCCAGAGCAGATCTAAAATCAATCGAGGACAAGCGGCACGCTCTCTTTGCAGATGATGAGGACAACAACCATAGTCGACTTAATGCTAATGGACCTGGGTGAGTGATGGAACGATTCCGACCGACATACCCAACGTTATGCGCGGTCATGCTGATGCTTGCCGCATGCGCAGGAGGGCAGGTCAACAAGAACGTCACCTTTGATCGCACTTCCGAAAACGGATTGGTGATTGTCGGCCTTACTACGCCAGCCGATCCATGGCGCACGGCACCGCAACTTGTCTGGTCCTCCTACGAGACAGACTCAGCCAAACTTGGACCCGATTACAAACGTGTGCGTCATCGCTCGGACGAGGACGTTATCGATTTCTTGAATGCAGCAAATCTCTTTCTGTCTGATTCTGGAGGTCACAATTTCCTGGTATTTTCGATTCCACCCGGCACCTGGGTACTGGAACAAATCCACGCATGGCGACGGCACCAAACCGGATACTCCATCTCAAGCGGTATCTACACGCCGACCTATGACGACACACTGATCCAGACGATTCTGCGATCAAACGCCCATGCCTTCACTGTCGAGACCGGAGAAGCCATTTACGTCGGTGAACTGGTCATCACAGATACGGGCGGCTTGCACATCAGGCGCGACGAAGATGACTTAGATTCTGCAAAAGAGCACATGGCCGAATACACCAGTGTTTCCAGCCCGTTGGTCTATCGGCCACTTGAAGAAGCCGCCTTTACCTGTGCGGCGATCGTCAAGCTGGGCATCATACCCTTTTGCGAACCCAAGGCCGAAGGGCCTTTGCCTTAAGGCAGCCTCAAAAATCCAGATCGTCGTAATGGCTGACCGGGCGCAGACCGGGGAGGCGATCATCCAGAATCGGCTGGAAGGACGGACGCGATTTCACTCGGGCATACCAGTCGCGAGCCGCTTCCTGGTGAGCCCAGGGAACATCACCGATGTAATCAATGCAGGAGAGCTGCGCAGCGGCCGCGATATCAGCCAGGCTGAACTGCTCGCCGGCAAGCCAGCTGCGCCGCTCCACCAGGAAAGCGATGTAATCCAGATGCACGCGGATGTTGGCCATACCGGCGCGCACCGTGGCTGAATCAGGTTCGCCATGGCCCAGGAACCTTCGCTGCACCTTTTCGCCGAAGAGATTCTGCGTTGCCTCTGCGTGCATCTTTTCATCGAACCAGGCGACCAACCGACGGGTTTCGGCGCGCTGCGCGGGTGACGCGCCAAGCAGATCGGGCAGAGGCTGTACTTCCTGCAGGTACTCGACAATGGCGGTGCTGTCGGCAATGGGTGTGCCATCAGCCTCGACCAGAACAGGAACCTTTCCGGCAGGGTTGAGATGCAGGAACTCCTCGCGCCGTTCCCACACGTTCTCTGTCTTGAGGTCGAACGGCAGTCCCTTTTCCTTGAGGGCAATCCGGACCTTGCGACAGAACGGGGAAAGCGGGACGTGGAAGAGCTCGCGCATGGGCGGAAGCTAACGTGGATTCAGCCGTTTCGCCATGCCTTGTGCGACTAAGCCAAAACTACCTGCAAGGTGTCACAGAATCGCCCGGTTGGAACGGCACGCAGATCAGCGGGATCAACACGTAACTCCAGCTTCAGGCGATCTTCTGCGCCGGACGCTGCAGCAAGGTGCAGTGGGGCGTCAGACTGCAGTTCGTTGGTTGTTTCCGAAAATCCCGTGCCGACAGAAACCCGATAGGGAATGGACGAACCATCATCTCCCTTGAGACAAAACCCATCGCTCTGGGCACTGATCGCCTTGATCGAAAGGTCTCTCGAAATATCGGCCAGCAGGCTCTGATGTGCCCGGACCGTGTCCGTCGTCAGAACATTTGGGACGCGTGAGCTCGTTTTCTAATTGAGTATCTGGCTCATCTTGATTTGATGTTAAGCCGCTTGTTGTTGATGGTTCAAGCGGCGGGTTTGGATGGTGAGTTTTTTGATCTTTTCCCTCTTTTCGATGATGGCTGTGTGGCGCCCGAAGTAAGCATCCGATGGTGTGACGTTGCCAATGCTCTCGTGGTAGCGATGGTTGTTGTAATAACCCACGAAGGTGCCGATCTGGTTTTCGAGATCGCCCTGCAGATAGTAGTTTTCCAGCAAGATCCGGTTCTTGAGCGTCTGATGCCAACGCTCGATCTTACCCTGGGTCTGCGGGTGATAGGGTGCACCGCGAACGTGCTCCATACCCTGGCCTTCAAGCCATTCGGCCAGATCGCCGGATATATAGGACGAACCATTATCGCTGAGCAGCCGGGGTTTATGGATGACCTCGGCCTGGTCGCAGCCTGATGCTTCCAACGCGAGTTCCAGTGTCTGGGTCACATCGCCCGCCTTCATGGTGGTGCACAGCTTCCAGGCGATGATGTAGCGCGAGTAGTCGTCGAGAATGGTCGACAGATAGAACCATCCCCATCCGATGACCTTGAAGTAGGTGAAGTCGGTCTGCCAGAGCTGGTTCGGAGCTGAGGTCTTGTCCTTGAACTCATTCGCTGCCTTGATGACGATGAAGGCCGGGCTGGTGATCAGGTCGTGGGCCTTGAGCAGCCGGTAGACAGACGCTTCTGAGACAAAATAGCGTCTCGTGTCAGTGAACCTCACGGCCAGTTCCCTGGACGATAGTTCCGGCTCATCCAGGGCCATCTCCACGATCTGCTGGCGCACATCGTCGGGGATGCGGTTCCACACCCGACCGGGGCCACTGGTGCGGTCATCAAGGCCGCCTCCACCTCGATACCGGTCGTACCACCGGTAAAACGTCGTGCTCGGGATGCCCAGCTTATCCAACGTCCGCCGGACCGGTAGATGAGAGCCTTCGACCAGCCTGATGATTTCCAGTTTCTCAGATGCGGGATATCTCATTCCTCGTCTCCCCCATCCCCGATCATGCTTTTTTTGAGTAACCGGTTCTCCAGTATCTGTTCGGCCAGCGCCTCCTTGAGATCGCGGGCTTCGACACGCAGTGTCTTAACCTCGGGACTGCTGGCCTGACGCGCCGTGTCGCCGGCAAGGCGCTTCTTGCCAGCCTCCAGGAACTCCTTGGACCAACTGTAATAAAGACCCTCGGCGATGCCTTCATGGCGACATAAAGCCGCGATGCTCTCCTCGCCGCGCAGGCCCGATAACACAATCCGGATCTTCTCCTCAGCCGAATAACGCTTGCGCGTCTTGCGCCGAATGTCGCGGATGGCCTGTTCTGCCGGGGCGCTCTTGCTCATGGTTTTCTGCCTCATCTTCGTTCCCTACGGTCACTGCGATGAGCCAGAAAACTCCCTTATGAAAAACACCCAATCTGTCCCAAAGGCGCTGACGGCAGACACTCAGGGTAGGGCCGGAACTCCTCGAACGCAGTCTCGTAGTCGCCACGCTCATAGGCGGCCTGACCATCATCCCAGTCACCCCATGCCGGGGCTGCCAGGATCAGGACTGTGGCAAATGCAAGCAACTGACGTCTCATGATGCCGTCTCCAGATAGCTGGACGCAGCTTAGTCACAGCAGTGGCTTAGCGGCAATGGCCACCCAGATCATTGACCCCTGGTACACCACGCTCACTGCCGGCTCTGGTAGTCCTCTCCACGACAACCAGGCCCAAAACGGCAGCCGCAGGTGCCAGGTAAGCAACAGACGACTGTCATCGGCTGTATCCATGGTCAGCCTGAAGTTCGAGCGTGCCAATCGCTGATTCCAGCTCGACACCCTACAAAGGACATGGTTTCATCTTGTTAGGCTGGTCGATGCCTTTGATTGGCAGTCCGGCTGCTGAGCGACCACTGAGATCAACCATTAGGAGTATTCCCATGATCCAAGCATTTACCGATCTTGTCGGCACTTCTACTGTGCCCGCCCTCAGCATCAATATTGATGAGCTCACCGAGCTGACGCCCACGCTGGCCACTGCTCAGGCTACTCATGGTATGGCAGAACAGGCTGATGAGGGGGCTTCCACTTTCGCTGGTTCGATCAACCATTGTACCAACGCCGGCTGGTCCGGCTGCTGAACGACCAACTGAGATCAACCATTAGGAGTAATTTCCATGCAAGCTTTCACTGACCTTGTCGGCACTTCCGCCGCTGTGCCCGCACACGCCTATGATATTGCTGAGCTGACGGAACTCACGCCCACGCTGGACACCGCTACGGATGCTCATGGCACGGCAGATCAGGCGAGTGAGGCTATGCCTTCCGTGGCACACTCGCAGTTCTGGTGCTCCGGCTGCTGAACGACCTCTGAGATCAACCTTTAGGAGTAATTCTCATGCAAGCATTTACTGACCTTGTCGGCACCACCGCTGTGCCCGCACACGCCTTTGATATTGAGGAACTCACCGAGCTGACCCCAGCGCTGGACACCGCTGCTATCGACCATGGCTTGTCAGTAGAGGCTAGTGAGGCGCCAGGCTCTGGACAAACTTGTTCACATTGCTTGGCACTTGGCAATTCCGGCTGCTGAAACGACCAACTGAGATCAACCATTAGGAGTAATTCTCATGCAAGCATTTACTGACCTTGTCGGCACCACCGCTGTGCCCGCCCACGCCTTTGACATCGCTGAGCTGATGGAGCTGACCCCAGCCCTGGACACCGCTATGGCTGCCCATGACACCGCAGATCAGGCGAGTGAGGCTCTGGGCACGTCCATTAATAACAATTGGCAGGGCTGCTGAACGACTGAATGAGATATCACCCCTGAGGAGTAAGACCCATGCAAGCCTCCTTCCGGGAGCTTGCACACGGGGGCATCGATAAGATGGGAGCGGCGGCAACTTGGTTGTCGCCGTTTCTCGTTGGGGATGCGATGGCGTGGCTCTAATCCCAGCAAGGGGGAAGCTGGGCTCACGTCAGATGTCACCAAACTCTGACAGAGCCACATGGAACGCAGTTTATTCTCAGACAGCCACCCGCTTGATGTGGAGGACGTTTGCGTTGGCGTCTCCATTGGTGGCCTGGGCAATCATGCGCTCAATGTCCTCTGGCGTGTCACCAGGCAGGCTTCGGACGGACAATGTCTCCCCAGATCATGGACCCCTGGTACACCACGCTCACTGGCTGCCTGGTAGTCCTCCCACCACCAGGAGGCCAGACACTCCCATGGTCCTCTGATATCTCAGGGGTGTGTGAGAAGGAGGGGAAGACACAAAGAGTGTTTCCCAGATCAACAATTCAATTAATAATAAGGTAAATTACCTTAAATATAATAAACAGAACTCCAAATATTTGTAATCATCCTACCACACCCATATTTAATAACTAACTAAGGGGGCGTTATTTCCTCCCCCCATGGCCACACCTAGGCACATGGAATATTCAACAAGTTTATAAATTAATATGAGGTAATTTAACTAAAAATTGCTGTAAAAACTTAACATGAGTTAGGTGACCCATATATCTTGATAAGTACATAAGGATAATATTCATTAGGTTTAACAAATAATAATTATCAGAGCTCATCAGAGCTCATCAGAGATCTCTCATACTATCCCTGTCTACTATTTTAGAGGGGGATATAAATAACAATAACCAAGACGCACACCCTGACCTCCTATAACCCTTACCATTACCAGAAGATTTCTGGGTGACGCACAGGCTTCTGAGTGACGCACAAACTGACGCACAGAATGTGCCTCTTGACGGTGACTCACTGCCACCTAGAATGGCTGTCTTGCTCACATATCAGTGCATGCAGGTGCCTACATGGGGAACCATAACCTTGGGTCAGGCACCCACGCTTGATCAGAACAGCACCCAGCCTTCCGCCGCAAGCGGCCTGGGCTTCAGGGCATCCATGAGCTGATGCTCATTAATCAGCCCGCAATCCTGTAGCAAGCGCCCAAGCCTGAGGCCCGACGACACGACATTTACGTGGTCAGTCTGGTGTAACAACGACGATCTCCCAACTATCCGGCCCCCACGACCGAATCCCAAGTTGCGTCCGACCTTGTTCACATGGCCGTGAACCCGACCGGAACAAGTGACAGTGCGCACACCTTGCATTCAGTTGACCTGAGATCAGGCGCTTACGCGGGAGCCTTCGTCCTGGAGGGGATGATGGAGACGCTCGATCATCTCTCTTGGGCAGACCTGCCAGATATCGCCAACACGCAGATCCCATTCACGCAGGATGCGCGAGGCATAGATGGACTGTGTTTCTCTGGCGTGCACGGCCACGAGGGACTTCACGACACCTTCCCAATGGGAACTTGCCAGGCGCTGCATCACCACGGTCTCATCGTTGATGTGCTGGGGCAGCGTCTGATCAGGATCATAGATAAACGCCATGCCGCCGGTCATGCCCGCGCCAAAGTTGGCGCCAACCGGGCCCAGGATCACGGCCGTTCCGCCGGTCATGTATTCGCAGCCGTTGGAGCCGCAGCCTTCGATGACAGTATCGGCACCGGAGTTGCGCACGGCGAACCGCTCACCGGCCTGACCGGCGGCGAAAAGCTGGCCGGCCGTCGCGCCATAAAGCACCGTGTTGCCGATGATGGTGTTGTGCTGGGACGCACGCTCGCTTGAAGCAGGCGGGCGGACTACAACGATGCCGCCGGAAAGCCCCTTGCCGACGTAGTCGTTGGCATCGCCAAAGACCTCCAGCTTCAGGCCCTGCACGGCAAAGGCGCCAAGCGATTGCCCGGCGGAACCCCGCAGGCGGACGGTGATATGGCCCGGTGCCAGACCGTCCATGCCGAAACGCTGCGTGATCTCTGACGAAAGCCTGGTGCCAACTGCCCGGTGTGTGTTCCGCACGTTGTAGGCAAGCTGCATCTTCTCGCGCTCTTCCAGTGCGGCGCGCGCGTCGTGCAGCATCTGGGCATCGAGCGTATCTGGAACCTCGTTGCGCCCTTCGATGGTGCAGTAGCGGGGCTGGTCGCCGGGGTCGGCCTGAACCAGAAGCGGGTTGAGGTCGAGATCATCGAGATCTTCACTCCCGCGGCTGACCTGCTTGAGAAGATCGGTCCGCCCGATGATCTCGTTGAGGCTGCGCATACCCAGGGATGCGAGAATCTCGCGCACCTCTTCAGCGATGAAGGAAAAGAGGTTCACGACCTTCTCGGGCGAACCCTCGAACTTGGCGCGCAGCGATTCCTTCTGGGTGCAGATGCCCACCGGGCAGGTGTTGGAATGGCACTGGCGCACCATGATGCAGCCCATGGCGACCAGCGAGGCCGTACCGACACCGTATTCTTCCGCGCCCATCATGGCGGCCGTGACGACGTCGCGGCCAGTGCGGATACCGCCATCGGTGCGCAGGGTAACCGTGTGGCGCAGACGGTTGAGGGTGAGCACCTGATTGGCCTCGGCCAGGCCCATTTCCCAGGGGGCACCGGCATACTTGATGCTGGTCTGAGGGCTGGCGCCGGTGCCGCCGACATGGCCGGAGATCAGGATGACGTCGGCCTTGGCCTTGGCAACGCCAGCCGCGACGGTGCCGACACCGGCCTGGCTGACCAGCTTCACCGTGACACGGGCCGAGGCATTGATCTGCTTGAGGTCGTAGATGAGCTGCGCCAGATCCTCGATCGAATAGATGTCGTGATGCGGCGGCGGCGAGATCAGCATCACGCCCGGCGTGGCGTGACGCAGCTTGGCGATCATCTCGGTCACCTTGAAGCCGGGCAGCTGCCCGCCCTCGCCCGGCTTGGCGCCCTGCGCGATCTTGATCTCGAGCTCGCGGCAGTTGGTCAGGTACTGGGCCGTGACGCCGAAACCGTCCCGATGCCACCTGCTTGATCGGTGAATTGGGATTGTCGCCGTTGGGCCGGGGATGAAAACGCTCCGGGTCCTCGCCGCCCTCACCGGAGTCCGACAAGGCGCCAATGCGGTTCATGGCAATGGTGAGCGTCTCGTGTGCTTCAGGCGACAGGGCACCCAGCGACATGCCAGGCGTGACGAAGCGTTTGCGGATTTCGGTGATCGATTCGACTTCATCGATCTCGATCGCCTCATGACGCGGATTGAAATCAAGCAGATCACGCAGATCGAATGGCGGACGCCGGTCCATACCTTCGGCATAGCGCTTGTACATCTGGTAGCTGTCGGTCGCGACGGCAGTCTGCAGAGCGTGGATCAGGCCAGCCTCGAAAGCGTGGGCTTCACCGCCATAGCGATAGCGATAGATGCCGCCGATGGGGAGCGTCACAACCTCATTCTCATAGGCTTCGCGGTGGAGTTTCAGCGAACGGCGCTGAATGCCCGTGAGCCCGATGCCCGAGATACGCGATGGCATACCGGGGAAAAATTCGGCGACCAGCGTGCGGGAAAGCCCGATGGTCTCGAAGTTGTAGCCGCCGCGATAGGACGAGAGGACGGAGATGCCCATCTTGGACATGATCTTGAGAAGACCATCGTCGATCGCCTTCTTGTAGCGGGCAACGCAGTCCTCGAGCGAGTAGTCAGACAACAGACCGCGGCGGTGCCGTTCGGCGATGCCTTCCTCGGCAAGATAGGCGTTGACCGTGGTGGCACCGACGCCCGACGAGCACGGCGAAGTAGTGCACGTCCAGACACTCGCCTGAACGCACGTTGAGCGACGTGAAGGTACGCAAGGACTGTCTCACCAGGTGGCTGTGCACAGCACCGGCCACAAGAATCATGGGCATGGCCACACGATCCGGTCCGGTTGCCTCATCGGTCAGGATGATGTGCTCGCAGCCACCGCGGACGGCATCTTCGGATTCCTGACGGATGCGCTGGATAGCGTCCGACAGGGCATTCTCGTCGTCACGGCCTGCGTCAAACGTGCAGTCGATGACGGTCGCGCTGTCCTTCATGTAGCGACGCATGGCCTGGAACTGCGCGTTGGTCAGGACCGGTGACTGCAGCTGGAGAATCCGGGTCTGGCTCTCATCCTGATCAAGAATGTTGGAGAGATTGCCCAGACGGGTGTCGAGCGTCATGACACGACGCTCGCGCAGCGAATCGATCGGCGGGTTGGTGACCTGGCTGAAGTTCTGGCGGAAGAAGTGGTGCAGACCACGGTACTGATCCGACAACACGGCCAACGGCGTGTCGTCGCCCATGGAGCCAATGGGTTCCTTGGCTGTTTCCACCATGGGCTGGAGGATCAACTCCAGGTCTTCGATGGAATAACTTGCCGCGCGCTGGCGCGTTTTCAGATCACCAAGATCGAACAGGTGTTCGGTACCATCCTGGGCTTCGACCAGCGTATCAAGATGAGTGATATTGCCGACCCACTGGCTGTAGGGCTGCTGGGCCGCAAGGTGCTCCTTGAGCTCTTCATCCTTGTAGAGGCGACCTTCTGCCAGATCGACAGCAATCATCTGGCCCGGCCCCAGGCGACCGCAATGGACCAGATCCTGCTCGGCAATCGGGACCATGCCGGTTTCCGATCCAACGAACAGCAGACCGTCGCGCGTCTGGGAGTAGCGCATGGGCCGCAGGCCGTTGCGATCCATGCCGGCAAGCACCCAGCGTCCATCCGAAGCGGCAATGGCGGCCGGACCATCCCAGGGTTCCATGACCGTATTGCAATAGAGGTAGAGGTCACGCACCTCCTCAGACAGATCTGCATTATCGGCCCAGGCCTCGGGGATCATCATGGTCTTGACGAGCGGCACCGAACGTTCGGCATGGACAAGAAGCTCGAAGACTGAATCCAGGGCTGCTGAATCGGAACTGCCGGACTGGATGACGGGCTTGATGACGTCGAGATGCTCAGCGAAGGCGTCATGACCAATGCGCGCCTCGTGGCTTTTCATCCAGTTGGTGTTGCCGCGCACCGTGTTGATTTCACCGTTATGGGCGATCATGCGGAACGGCTGGGCCAGCTTCCAGGTCGGGAACGTGTTGGTCGAATAACGCTGATGGAAGATCGCAAAACTGGAAACGAACCGTTCGTCCAGCAGGTCCGGGTAGAAGGCTGAGAGCTGTTCAGCCAGGAACATGCCCTTGTAGACAATCGAGCGGCAGGAAAGTGAGCAGATGTAGAAATCGGCAACCTGGGCTTCGCGCACACCCAGCTCGATCTTGCGGCGGATGATGTAGAGGTCGCGCTCGAACTGGTGATCGTTGATGCCATCCTCGTTGGCGATCATGATCTGCTCGATCTCTGGCCGCGTGGCGTTGGCCTTTTCACCGATGATCGCGCTGTTGATCGGCACCTGACGCCAACCGAAAATGCGGTAGCCAAAGTTCAGAATTTCCGATTCGACGATGGCGCGGCAGACTTCTGCGGCACCCAGATCGGTCTTGGGCAGAAATACCATGCCCACGGCCAGGCGGCCCTCGCCCGTCTCATGACCGGTGCGTTCGACATGCTCCTTGAAGAAACCCTGGGGGATCTGGACCTGAATGCCGGCCCCGTCGCCGGTCTTGCCGTCGGCGTCAACGGCACCGCGATGCCAGACCGCCTTGAGCGCATCAACACCGGCAACCACAACATCGCGTCGCGGCTTGCCATCCAGGGCAGCAACGAAACCGACGCCGCAGGCATCGTGTTCGAAGGCCGGGTCGTACATGCCTTCGGCGTCGAGACGTTCTGCCTCGGCGAACTGGCATGCCATTGGATCGATTGTCATGGCGTGTTCCTAGCTCGCTGCTTTCATGGAGATGTCTGCCTTGGCCTGCAATTCCTTGTGCATGGCCTCGGCGGCGTCGCGTCCGTCACGGATGGCCCAGACAACGAGTGATGCCCCACGCACGATGTCGCCAGCCGCATAAACACCTTCGAGGTTGGTAGCGCCGGTCAGCATGGTTGTCTTGACAGTGCCCCAACGGGTCATCGCGAGGTCAGGTACATCAAAATTCTGGGCGAGAGGTTCGGGATCAAAGCCCAGGGCTTTGAGAACCAGATCGGCCTCGATGCGGTATTCAGACCCAGGCACGATCTGGGGCGTCAGGCGTCCACTGGAATCGGGTTCGCCCAGGCGCATCTTAACCGCGCGCACTGCCTCGACATGGCCATCACCCAGGAAGGCTTCAGGCGCGGAGAGAAACTCGAAACGCACACCTTCCTCCATGGCGTAAGAAACTTCGCGCTGGCTGCCGGGCATGTTCGTGCGGTCGCGTCGGTAAAGGCAGGTTATGGCTTTGGCACCCTGACGCACTGCCGTGCGCACACAATCCATGGCGGTGTCACCGCCACCGATGACGACAATGTTCTTGCCGGATGCATCCAGTGCGCCCGAATCGAAGGCGGGAACATCATCGCCCAGACTCATGCGGTTGCTGGCGATCAGGTAATCGAGTGCGGGGACAACCCCGTCGAGGCCGACTCCAGGAGCCTTGATGTCACGCCCCTCATAGACGCCCGTGGCGACCAGCACGGCGTCATGACGTTCTTTGAGGTCGGCAAAACTAATGTCGCGCCCGATTTCGGTCGAGGTATGAAAGACGATGCCGCTGGCAGCGAGAAGTTTGGTGCGGCGCTCAACCACTTCCTTCTCAAGCTTAAATCCGGGAATGCCGTAAATCAGCAATCCACCGATGCGATCATGCCGGTCATAGACGTCAACCTTGTAGCCGTGGCGGCGCAGCATATCCGCAGCAGCCAGGCCGGCGGGTCCTCCTCCCACGATCCCGATGGATTGCGCGTGTTCGCGCACCGGTTGGGGGCCCGATACCCAGCCGTTCTGGAAGGCGGTCTCTGTGATGTAGCGCTCGACGGCACCGATGGTGACCGATTCAAATCCCTTCTCGATGACGCAATTGCCTTCGCACAGGCGATCCTGGGGGCAGATCCGTCCGCAGATTTCAGGGAATGTGTTCGTCGCTGCAGAGAGTTCATAAGCCTCTTCCAGCCGTCCCTCAGCCGTGAGCTTCAGCCAATCTGGAATGTTGTTCTGCAGAGGACAATGCACCTGACAGAACGGCACACCGCATTGCGAACAGCGTGATGCCTGTTCGCCCGCGCGGGCTTGCGTGAAATCATCAAAGATTTCCTCGAAATCCTCGCGCCTGATCTCCGCCTTTCGCTTGGAAGGGCGCGTCTGGGCGACATCGACGAACGTTAGCAGTTTGGCTGTCATGGCATGTCCTCGCTCCCCAATGAACGCCGGGGCCGGGGTTTCTAAGTGAATTCGTGGTCAGAGACGAGCAAAATCGACCAATAAGGTCAGTATATATGACTAAAATTAAACGACAATTCACCTATGTGATGCCTAGAGCCGTGTATCAGCCCAAATTTGCCCGCCAATTCAGGTCAGTATAGATGTCATTCTTATTCGACCAATTCTCCGATTCGCCGTGATAGTCTGATCTACATCGTTCCAGGAGAGCCGCCCTCGTGACCTTGTTCCAACTTGCCGTTCTGGCGGTCATTCAGGGAATTACGGAGTTTTTGCCCGTCAGTTCTTCAGGCCACCTGATACTTACCAGCAAACTTCTGGGCTGGCAGGATCAGGGCCTGTCGATCGATATTGCCGTTCATGCCGGAACACTTCTGGCTGTTATCGTTTACCTCTGGCGCGATATCCTTCGAATCCTGAGTGGTCTGGCAGAAGGTGGCGCCGACAGCACACGCCCACTTGCAGGCATGATCATCGCAGCAACCATTCCGGTTGGCATTGCAGGCTTTGCCCTGCATGAGATTGGTCAGGAAGGACTGCGCAATCCCGAAGTCATTGCGTGGGCGACACTGGGCTTCGGCATTCTGCTTTTCATCGGTGACCGCTTCGGCATGACGCTGCGCCGTATGGAACATATGACCTGGTCAAGCGCCATCCTGATTGGCCTGGCCCAGGTGCTGGCTTTGATTCCAGGCACCAGCAGATCAGGCATCACGATGACGGCTGCGCGTTTCATGGGCTTCGAACGCGAGGCGGCCGCGCGGTTTTCCTTGCTGTTGTCGATTCCGGTGATCACTGCCGCCGCCCTTCTGGCCGGCAAGGACGTCTATGACAGCGGGGACCTGGCGCTGACCCAGGCGACACTGTTGGCGACAGGCATGGCCTTTATCGCGGCCATGATCGCAATCTGGTTGATGATGGCCTGGCTTAAACGCGCGACCTTCACGCCATTTGTCGTCTATCGCCTGCTTCTGGGCGTGGGCCTGCTTGCCTGGGTTTATCTCTGACCCCAACGCATCCCAGGCAATTCTGATCCGCTCTAGCCGAACCGCGGTTGACCGCGAAGACCACCACGCCTGTAACTGCTGAGATATTGCGGGACCACGACTTCGATCGTGGTCGGGTTGATGCCAAGTTCTTTCAGACCCGGCGAATCAGAGCTGACCACGTTATCGACCTGCATCAGACGAACCTGATCTGGCGTCAGAAGCGGTTTGGGCAGCAGCTGAAGGAACAATGCCTGAATATGGGCAACCAGAAATGGCATGGGCACCAGCATGACCTTGCGCTGGGTTTCACGCCGGACAATCTCCATCAGATGCCGGAACGTGTAGATCGACGGCCCGCCTACCTCGTAGGTCCTGCCAGCTGCAGCGGCATCATCAAGACACGCCACAACGGCGGCGGCGACATCATCGACATAGACGGGCTGAAACCGAGTCATACCGCCGCCAAAGAGCGGCAAGACAGGCGAAAAAACCGCCATGCGGGCAAACAGGTTGAAAAATCCATCTTCCTGGCCAAAGACAACGCTGGGGCGCACGACCCGTGTGGTTGGCACCAATTCGCGCAAGACATCCTCGGCTGCAGCTTTGGAGCGCGAGTAGTTTGATGAAGACTGAAGAGACGCTCCGATCGAGGAAATCTGCACCACCGAGGTGATACCCGCCCTGGCAGCGGCTTCGCCGATGTTGCGCGCGGCTTCAACATGCATGCGCCGGAACGTGCGTTTGCCACGCTCGTACAAAATTCCAACGCAGTTTACGACTGCGGTTGCCTTTGCCACAAGTTCCCTGACCTGTTCGGGGTCCGTCACATCAGCGCGAACCGGCACGATCTGACCGACATCACCAAGCGGCTGCAGAAACTTTGCTGACTCGGGGTCGCGCACGGCAACGATCACGCGCCAACCATCATCCGCCAGTCGGCGGACCAGATAACGCCCGATAAATCCCGAGCCGCCAAACACGACTATGTCTCGACGCGCCATGCCTGAACCTCCGCTGTGGCGCGCGCATCCTAGAGCGGATCAAGATTGCTTGGAACCACATGAATGGTTCCAAGCAATCTTGTGAATCCGCCCTATCTTTTTGGAGCAGGAGCATCTTCACAGATCCGCATCGAATCGCAGGCGATTCAATGCAAATGCGATCTGCCCGGGCCACCGACTTCGCAGACGCAAGCGCAGCGGTCTTGACAGAGGAGCCCGCCGACCATAATTGAGAGCCCGTGCCCAGGTGGCGGAATTGGTAGACGCGCAGGCTTCAGGTGCCTGTGGGGGAAAGGTCGTGGAAGTTCGAGTCTTCTCCTGGGCACCACCTCCCTAAATTCAAGCGATGCATGGCAGGCCACAAAGGCACTGCCCAGTTGGCCGGAGTCCCGGACAACTTGCACTACAACCACTCGAAGCCTAGATTCAGGCTTGGAAAATCAAGGGTTTAACGGGCGTATGGCCAATCTTCTCTATCAGGGCGACTTGCCCGACGATCTGGACCTTGGCCCCGTTGTGGCCGTAGATTCCGAGACCATGGGGCTTGACCCGCACCGCGACCGGCTCTGCCTGGTTCAGTTGTCGGCAGGCGATGGCAATGCCCATCTGGTGCAGATCGCAAAGGGCCAGACCGAGGCACCAAACCTCACGGCACTGCTCGCAGACCCGAATGTCCTGAAATTATTCCATTTTGCGCGCTTCGACCTGGCAGCGCTGTATCAGTATCTGGGTGTCACTGTTGCGCCAGTCTACTGCACAAAGATCGCATCCAAACTGGTGCGCACCTTCACAGACCGTCACGGCCTGAAAGACCTGTGCAAGGAGTTGTTGAGCGTCGACATTTCCAAGCAGCAACAGAGCAGCGACTGGGGCGCGCCCGAGCTCACCAACGATCAATTGAATTATGCAGCGTCGGATGTGCTGCACCTGCATCGTTTAAGGGAAGAGTTCGATCGTCGTCTTGAACGGGAAGGACGCAGCGAACTCGCTGCGTCTCTTTTCTCGTTCCTGCCGACCAGAGCCAAACTGGACCTGATGGGGTGGAGTGATCCCGACATCTACCATCACTGACACGGGTCGCAAGGACGCCTTGCCGGCCCCACAAACAGCGGTGCTGACGTGACAAGCGACGACACTATGAGCCTTGAGAACGCCGGCAGAGCGCCAGCAGGCCCTCGCGTTCGCCCGCGGCGTGGTCCGATCGGCGAGACCAAGCGATACACCCGTTTTGTCGGCCTGATGCGGCTTCTGCTTACCATCAGCGCGATTGTCCTGGCCACCACGGTCGTGGTTTGGCCGTATTTCAATGTCACTGACACAGGTACGGTCGTTGATATCGCGACGCTCAATCTGCCGTCCGAAGATCGCCCGACCATGGCGAATGCGCGTTTTCTGGGGACCGACAACAAAGGCCAGCCTTTCACGGTGACCGCAGCGACTGCATGGCAGGAGCAAGGGTACGATGAGCTGATCTACATGGAGGACCTGCAGGGCGACATGATGCTCGATAGCGGCATGTGGGCAACGATCTATGCGGATCGCGGCATCTATGATCAGGTAGGTCAGTTGCTGGTTGTCGAATCCAACGTCAATGTCTTCACAGACGAGGGATACGAACTTCATAGTGATTATGCCCTTATCGATCTGGATCAGGGCATCGCTGAGGGCCATATGCCAGTGAACGGTCAAGGCCCGGCCGGACTGATTGATGCCCAGGGTTTTCGCATTACCGATAACGGCGACAAACTTTTCTTCGAGGGGCGCGTGTATCTAACCCTCTATCCGGAGTCCCAGCCTTGAACAGATTTAGGAAGCTTCTGATCTTGCTCGGGTTGAGTCTGTTCCTGGCGGTGCCGTCTTTCGCCCAGGTCGTCGACACCTCGCGCCACGACACCAGCCTGCCGATCGCGATTGCGGCCGACAGCATGGAAGTCGAGCAAAGCGCACAGCGTGCGACCTTTGTTGGAGCCGTCGATGTCGTGCAGGGTGACATGACGCTTACGTCCGACCGTCTGGTCGTGCACTACCGCGACAAGCAAGCCGCTGAAGACAACACGATTTATCTGATCGAAGTTGCTGGAAATGTGATCTTTCGCACGCCGAACGAAACTGCGCAGGGCGACACCGGAGAGTATGATGTCGATACAGGGGTCATACGCCTGCTTGGCAACGTGGTGTTGACCAGCGGCAACAACGCAATCAGAGGAAATGCGGCCACGATGAACCTCGAGACCGGTCAGAGTGAAGTCACCAGCGGGGTGACCGATGGACGTGTAGAGGGTATTTTCTTCCCTGAACAGACGGAAGACCCCTGAACACAGCCATGGAATCCGCCTCAGAACGCCCAACCCTGGTCGCCGACAATGTCGGTCTGGCCGCCCATAACCTGAGCAAGAGCTACAGGCAGCGTCCGGTTTTGCGTGATGTCAGCGTATCGGTACAGCGCGGCGAGGCTGTGGGGTTGTTGGGCCCGAATGGTGCCGGCAAGACGACCTGCTTCTATCTGATCACAGGCCTGATTGCGCCCGATGCAGGCAACATCTCGCTCGATGGCAACGACGTCACAGAACTTCCGATGTACCGCCGGGCCAGATTGGGTGTCGGTTATCTGCCCCAGGAAGCATCGATCTTCCGTGGCATGTCGGTCGAGGCAAACATTCGCGCTGTGCTTGAGGTCATCGAGAAAGATCGCGACGCGCGCGAGGCCATGCTTGATGAACTGCTGGCCGAATTCTCGATCTCCCATTTGCGCCGGACGTCCGCGCTGGCCCTGTCGGGCGGCGAGCGCCGCCGTGTTGAGATTGCCCGGGCCCTGGCATCTCGACCCAGCTTCATGCTGCTTGACGAACCGCTCGCCGGCATTGACCCGATTGCCGTGGGCGATATTCGCGATCTCGTTGCGCATCTCAAAGATCGAGGGATCGGCGTTCTGATCACCGATCACAACGTGCGCGAAACACTTGATATCATCGACCGTGCCTACATCCTGCACGAAGGTCGCGTGCTGATGGAGGGCGCGCCAGACGAGATCGTGGCGCATGAGGGTGTTCGACGAGTCTATCTCGGCGATCGTTTCAAGCTCTAGGGGCCGGCATCATGTCACTTGCCCCGCGACTCGATCTGCGTCAGTCACAATCTCTGGTGATGACGCCACAGTTGCAGCAGGCGATCAAACTCCTGCAACTCTCCAACGTCGATCTTACGGCTTATGTTGAAGAAGAACTGGAGCGCAACCCACTTCTGGAACGTGCTCAGGCCGAGGAGAACGACGGCCAGGCCGAAGAACATGCAGACCAGCCAGTCCAACAGACCAACAGCGATGCCAGCGACAGACGCGGACGATGCTGAGAGCCTCGACGTGGACGCCGCCGGCTCCATGCCATGGAGTTCGGGAAATGGAAGCGGCGGAGGCAGCTCCGGCGGACTGGGCCTGGACGGTGTCGAACACACCGTCGCGCGCGAGGTTTCGCTCTATGAACACCTTGCCCAACAGATTCAGGTCGAGCTTCCCGAAGGGCCCGAACAACTGGTCGCTGCACATCTTCTGGGCTCCATCGACGATGCCGGCTATCTCAAGATCGACGCGGACGCCGCCATAGAACAGTTGGGATGCACACCAGACCTCTACGAAAGGACGCTCCTGAACCTGCAGCGCCTTGATCCCCCGGGGGTCTTTGCGCGTGATCTCAAGGAATGCCTGCGGCTTCAGCTGGCTGAGCTCAATCGCCTTGATCCCGTCAGTACCGCCATCCTTGAAAATCTGGAGCTGGTGGCAAAGCGTGATTTCGCGAAGTTGCGCAAGCTGTGTTCCTGTTCCGATCAGGACATTCTGGATGTCCTGAACGAGCTCAAGGCGCTGGATCCCAAACCCGGCCACAAGTTCTATTCAGGTCACGTGCAGACTGTTGTGCCCGATGTCGTGGTGCGCGCCAGCCAGGCGGGCGGCTGGATGGTCGAACTCAATACCGAGACGCTACCCAAGGTGTTGGCAAACGAGCGCTATTACGTAGAGAGTTCAGCGCAATTCCCGAAGCGAAGATGACAAGGTCTTTGTTTCTGAACAGTGGAATTCCGCGAACTGGCTGATCAAGGCGCTGGATCAACGTGCGCGGACCATTCTGCGCGTTGCGCGCGAGATCGTTCGCCAGCAGGACATGTTTCTGGTCAGAGGCGTCGAACATCTCAAACCCCTGGTGCTGCGCGACATTGCCGACGCCTTGGAACTGCACGAAAGCACGGTGAGCCGGGTTACGAGCAACAAGTTCATCATGACGCCTCGTGGCGTCTTTGAGCTCAAGTACTTCTTTACGGCCTCTCTGGGCAGCACCGGCGATGGCCCGTCCCACTCGGCCGAGGCCGTAAGGCATCGAATCCGCAGCCTGATTGACGGTGAAACGGCCAAAAACGTGCTGTCGGACGACGACATCGTTGAAGCCTTGCGCTCTGACGGCATCGTCATTGCGCGTCGCACGGTCGCCAAGTACCGCGAGGCCATGCGAATTCCTTCGTCAGTCCAGCGCCGCCGCGAGTTGCGCCTGGCCACCACAGGCTGAGCATTTTGCTGACGCGGTCCCTGAAGCGGTTCGGATCGCAGGCGATTCGATGCAACCCAGATATGCTCTAGTCCTGTCAGGCGGGTTGTTTCCTTAAGGCACTGAGGATATAGGTGCGCCCCGTTTTGACGGGCGGTGCCTGGGATCAGGCTCCGCGGTGGTCGGGCCAAAGGGCCTTCGAACGCATCTCAAGACGCGCAACAACGCAGAGATTCCGATGAAGATTGCCATTACCGGGCATCAGGTTGACGTGGGCGACGCCCTCAAGTCCCACGCCACAGAGCACCTTGAAGCAGGCGTCAGCAAGTACTTTGCCGACCCGATAGAGGCGCATGTGACTTTTTCACGCGAAGGCGGGGACTTCCTGACTCATATCTCGGTGCATGTCGGACATGACATCCATGCCGAAGGGTCGTGGAGTCGATCCGGATCCCGTATGCGAGCTTCAACGAGGCTGCAGAACACGCCGAGAAACAACTACGTCGCAACAAACGCAAGCTTCGCGATCACCACTGAAGGCACGATTCGGCCGCCCTGGCGCGGCCGGAACGGGATTTGGATATGGAAATTACCGATCTTGTGACACCCGACAGCGTCGTTCCGCACCTGAAAGCCGCCAGCAAGAAGCAGGCGCTGCAGGACCTGGCGCGGCATGCATGCTCGATTGCCGGCGTCGACGAGCGCAGCATCTTTGATGCCCTGCTTGAGCGCGAGCGCCTGGGAAGCACCGGCGTGGGCCTGGGCATTGCGATCCCGCACGCCAAGCTGGCCGGACTGACGGAATTGCACGGGGTTTTCGCCCGGGCCGATTCGCCGATTGATTTCGATGCAATCGATGAACAGCCGGTCGACCTGGTGTTTCTGCTTCTTGCGCCCGAGAGTGCCGGAGCCGACCACCTCAAGGCACTGGCGAGGGTTTCGCGTCTGCTGCGCAACCACGATGTCTGCGAGAAGCTGCGCGGGGCCGAGAGCGCCGAAGCGATCTATGCGCTTCTGACCGAGGCCGAAGCAAACCAGGCCGCCTGACCGCAAATGCTGGTCCATGGCACCTGCGTCGAACTTGATGGCGCGGGGGTATTGCTGTGTGGGCCATCGGGCTCGGGCAAGAGCGACCTGGCCCTGCGCCTGATCACGCTATCACGGCGCAAAACTGGTCGCTGACGATCAGGTTCTTCTGGAAATGCACGTGACGGGCTCGCGGCTCGGCGCCGGCATCGCTTGCTGGCCTTCTTGAAGTTCGCGGTGTGGGCATCGTGCCCACTTCGCTCATCAGGCCAGGCACGCCTTGCACGCTTGTTGTGGACCTGTGCGAACGCGAGGCCGTTCGCGCATGCCCGAACCCGAAACCCGGTCTCTGGCAGGATGTGCTATCCCTCTCATGAGGCTGTATCCTCACGATGCGTCAGCACCAACCAAGCTTTGCCTGATGATTGCCCGGCTCCAGGCTGAATCGGAGATACGTGATGACATCTGATCCACAGCCAACGCGGACTTGTCCTGGTCACAGGCCTTTCGGGTGCCGGACGCAGCACGGCTCTGAATGCCCTTGAAGATGAGGGATTCGATGCCATCGACAACCTGCCGCTTCGTCTGCTCAAGCCCCTGATTGACGGCGGAGCCGCGACAAACCAGCCCCTTGCCGTCGCAGTCGATGTCCGGTCACCCAGTTTCAGCGTTGATGACTTTCTAGCGGCTACCGACGAACTTCGCAGCGACGAAGGGCCTTTCCGTTTCCCTGGTGTTTCTCGACTGCGAAGCCGACGCCCTGCAGCGCCGCTTTACCGAGACCCGCCGCCCGCACCCGCTGGCGCGCGAAGGCACGCTTGTCGAGAGCATCAAGGCAGAACGACACCTGATGCAGCCATTCGGGCACAGGCCGACCTGGTCATCGACACAACGCACATGACCGGGGCCGAACTGCGCCGGGACCTTGCCGGGCACCTGGCGCCCATCGACAGCCCGCGACTGTCTGTCTTTGTGACGTCTTTTCCTATCGCATGGGGCTGCCTCGCAATGCCGATCTGGTGTTCGACGTACGGTTTCTCAGCAATCCGCATTATGTCGAATCGCTTCGCAGCCTGACCGGGCGTGACGAAGACGTGGCGGCGCACATACAAAAGGACCCGCGGTTCCAGACGTTTTTTGATCGTCTGGGTGAGTTGGTTCTGGACCTTCTTCCTGCCTATGCCGACGAGGGAAAGCGCTATCTGACGATTGCCATCGGCTGCACGGGGGGGCGCCATCGCTCGGTTTTTGTTGCCGAACGTCTTGCTGCTCTGTTAAGCGAAGGGGGACGACGGGTGAGCCTGCAACACCGCGAGCTCGCGTCATGAAGGGTAGGTTCCTGCCCATTGACCACAGCAGCAAGCGCATCGAGACATGATCGGATTGGTACTGGTAACCCACGGCCGGCTGGCTGAGGAGTTTGTCGCTGCGACAGAACATGTCGTGGGAGAGCAATCGGCTGTGCGCACGGTCTGTATCGGCCCCGACGATGATATGGAACGCCGCCGCGACGATATTCTCGATGCCGTAAAGCATGTCGAAAGCGGCAGCGGCGTGATCGTTCTGACCGACATGTTCGGCGGCACACCGTCCAATCTGGCCATCTCGATCATGGACAGCGGCAACATCGAAGTCATCGCAGGCATCAACCTGCCCATGTTGATCAAACTGGCTTCCGTCCGGCAGACCGAAACCCTGGCCGATGCGGTCGCCGCAGCCCAGGAAGCAGGCCGGAAATACATCAACGTCGCCAGTTCTCTGCTGAAGCCCAAGGCCTGAACTGCATGTCATCCTCCGGCGAATCGGCTCAGAAGCACAGCCGCCGGCTCGTAATCGTCAACGAGCGCGGACTGCATGCGCGTGCGGCCGCCAAGTTCGTTTCGGTCCTGACGACTTTCGAGGCAGAGGTGGTCGGTCGAAAAGGATGACGTTCGCGTCTCCGGCCGCTCGATCATGGGGCTCATGATGCTTGCCGCAGCGCCCGGCACAACCATCGAATCGAGGCAGAAGGTGCCGATGCCGTTCAGGCGCTGGATGCACTTGGCGTGCTTGTGGAGAACCGGTTCGATGAGTGACGGCGACAAGCTCTCCCCAACGTTCGAGCTGAAGGGAATCGGCGTTGCCCGCGGCATTGCCATTGGCCCCGCCTATGTCAGCGAAAGCGGCATGCTGGATGTCCCGACCTACAAGCTGAAGGTCAAGAGAGGTCGATGCAAGGAGATAGCTCGCTTCGAAGATGCCGTCGACAACCGCGCTGACCCAGATCGACAAACTGGCAATGAAGGCCTCAGACCTGCCCGCCAGCGCAGCCGAGGAACTTGGATACCTTCTTCAGGCGCACGGTCAGATGTTGCAGGGTTCACGCCTGGTACGTGGTGTCGAGAAGCGCATTCGTGGCGAGAGACTCAATGCCGAGGCAGCCGTTTCCCAGGAAGTCGGCGAGATATCGCATGCGTTCTCGCAAATGGAAGACAGCTATCTTTCCGAGCGCAGCAAAGATGTGCGCGATGTCGGGCAACGCCTGCTGCGGTGCCTGATGCAGACGCCTTATCGCGCACTGGCTGATCTGCCCATGGGCACCGTGGTGGTGGCCGATGAACTGACGCCGGCCGATACAGCCTTGCTGGATCCCCACCTTGTCGCGGGGTTCGTGACGGCTGTCGGTGGCGCGCAGGATCACACAGGCATTCTGGCCCGCTCGCTGGCCCTTCCCGCAGTCGTCGGCACGGCAGAGCTGCTGAACCACGTGAAGAACGGCGATATCATCGTGGTCGATGGCGTGACGGGCCAGGTGATCGTCAACCCCGACGAAGCGACTCTGAAGCGCTTTCATGAGCGCAAGGTCGAGTTAAAGCGTCAGGCGCGAAAGCTGGAGAGGTTACGCAACCTGCCAGCCATGACGCGCGATGAAGTCCAGATATCCCTGCAGGCCAACATCGACCTTCCCGGCGAGATTGATGGCGCACTCGAGCACGGAGCGGAAGGCATCGGCCTTTACCGCACTGAGTATGTCTTTCTCAATCGTGACGATGTGCCTACTCAGGACGAGCAATACGTTGAACTGCGTAACATTATCGAAGGCATGAAAGGGCGCACCGTGACGGTGCGGACGCTGGATGTCGGCAACGACAAGCTTCCGTATTCGCTGGGTGAGCACCTGGGCGTCAGTGCCAATCCGGCAATGGGCCTTCGCGCCATCCGGTTATCCCTCAAGGTTCAGAGCCTTCTCGAAAATCAGCTTTCCGCAATCCTGCGTGCTGGCATCCATGGCCCGGTACGGATCCTGATTCCGATGATCTCAACGTCTTCGGAGATGCGCCAGGTACGCCAGATCATGAAGAAGGTTGCCACGCGGTTACGTCGCAAGAAGATCAAGATCGCAGACCCGCTGCCGCCTGTGGGCGCCATGATTGAAATTCCAGGCGCCGCATTGTCTGCCGACGGACTGGCGCGCGACTGTGACTTTTTCTCGATCGGGACCAACGACCTCACAATGTACACGCTGGCGATCGATCGCGGCGATGAGCAGGTCGCACATCTCTATAGCCCCCTGCATCCCGCTGTTCTTCGCCTGATCCAATTCACGACTGCGGCGGCGCTGCGCGCACGTATCCCGGTCAACGTCTGCGGGGAGATGGCCGGCGATGAACGCATGACTGCCATTTTGCTGGGCTTGGGCATCCGCGATCTCTCCATGGCCTCTGCGGCCGTTCCCCGGGTCAAACAGCGGATTCGGGGTCTCGATCTGAGCGAGGCCACCCGCCGGGCGCAAACCATCATGGAGCAGGCCGACTCCGGCATGGTTGCGGCTCTGCTCGATGATTTCAACGCGTTGGCATAGCTGGCCTGCACCGGCGTTGCTGGACGCCGCGCGCGGTATTTGATAAGCGGTGCCCAATGTCCTGACAGGACGATGATTTTCCCTGAATTGAATGTGAGCACGGACGCAAAATGAGCGATTTCACCGATTACAAAGTTGCTGACATGGGCCTGGCCGACTGGGGCCGCAAGGAAATTGAGATTGCTGAAGTCGAGATGCCCGGCCTCATGTCCATCCGCGAGGGCTACGGCGGCAGCAAGCCCCTGGCCGGCGCGCGCATCACCGGCTGCTCTGCACATGACCATTCAGACCGCCGTGCTGATCGAAACACTGGTGGAACTTGGCGCCGAGATTCGCTGGTCTTCCTGCAATATCTTCTCGACCCAGGATCAGGCCGCTGCAGCGCATTGCTGCTGCCGGCATCCCGGTCTTTGCCTGGAAGGGTGAGACCGAAGAGGAATACGAATGGTGCATCGAGCAGACCATCACGGGTCCCGACGGCTGGGCTCCCAACATGCTGCTGGATGACGGCGGCGATCTGACCGCAATCATGCACGACAAGTATCCCGAGTTGCTCAAGGACGTACACGGCGTCAGTGAGGAAACGACAACCGGCGTAGCCCGCCTGTATCAGATGGCCAAACGCGGCGAACTGATGGTTCCTGCCTTCAACGTCAATGACTCCGTTACAAAGTCGAAATTCGACAACGTCTATGGCTGCCGTGAGAGCCTGACCGACGGCATTCGCCGCGCAACCGACGTCATGATGGCCGGCAAGGTTGCCGTGGTCGCTGGCTATGGCGGCGTTGGCAAGGGTTCCGCCCAGTCGCTGCAGGGTGCGGGTGCACGCATCATGGTGACCGAAGTTGATCCGATCTGCGCATTGCAGGCCGCCATGGACGGTTATGAAGTCGTCACCATGGACGACGCCGCTTCCAAGGCCGACATCTTCGTGACGGCCACGGGCAACACCGACGTCATCACGGTTGACCACATGCGGGCCATGAAGGACCGCGCCATCGTCTGCAATATCGGCCATTTCGATAACGAAATTCAGGTCGAAGCGACGAAGAACTTCAAGTGGAACAACATCAAGCCGCAGGTCGATGAGATCGAATTCCCCGACGGCAAGAAGATCATCCTGCTGGCCGAAGGCCGTCTGGTGAACCTGGGTTGCGCCACCGGTCACCCCAGCTTCGTGATGAGCGCCAGCTTCTCCAATCAGGTGCTGGCCCAGATCGAACTGTGGGCCCACAAAGACAAGGGCACCTACAAACGCGACGAGGTCTATGTTCTGCCCAAGCACCTCGACGAGAAAGTTGCCATGCTGCACCTCGAAAAGGTCGGCGCAAAGCTGACCGTACTGACCGATCATCAGGCAAGTTACATTGGTGTCGATCAGGCCGGCCCGTTCAAGCCGGAAGAGTACCGCTACTAAGCGCTGCTTCGGCAGATGCAGCCATCGAGGGCCGGAACCCCAGGGTTCCGGCCCTTATTGATTGCCCAATCTGACAAGCGCGCAGGCGGCCCATGTCGAGATGGAAATGGTCGGCGTGGAGGGCGTTGTACTCCGGGCCCAGGACCGTGTTGAAGAGGCCGCAGGCGCGTTTGTGCAGCGGCGTGAAGGAACCAGGCATTCGTCGGACTCTCCTGTCCCAGTCGGCGAGCACGGAAACGCTGCGACCGTCCATGAGGAGAACGAGGCCGGAGATGTCGATGGCGTTGGCCGTGGCATGCTGGCTTCGCCGGCCGGCCGTTGCGCCATTGATGTTGCGGCAGGCATAGCTGCCCAGGTGGTTGATGCGCGCCAGGCCGGTGCCCAGATGCTCGCGGGCCAGGCGGTCCACCTCCGCTTCGTACCAGTAGAGCGCCGCGGCCATGCCGCAGCTGAGGTCAAAGCCGCTGCTGTAGGGCACGTTGGACTGATCAAACCGCACGCCATCGGTCAGCCCGCATCCATTCTGCATCGGCCGGGCCGGCTAGCGCGGTAAAGAGCAGGCCCGAGCGGTCCAGCGCGGCAAAACAGGCATCGCTGTCGGCGCTCAGGGCATTGAGCTGGTAGCGCGCCATGCCTCCTGGCGGAAGCCTCAAGGTTCACGTCTTCCCACGGCGACCAGCCAGCCGGGATGCGAACCCAGGACTGCTGCAGGCCGACAGCCGTCGATCCGACCACGGCAATCGAGACAATCGCCAATCCGCGCGCGCATCCAGCCAAGGTTCTCTATCCATCGTCGGTCAATGTCCTGACGCGCGCATGAGACGCCAGGAATCAGGCAGAACTCTGGCAGTGCGAGGAACACCTAGTCGGCGGGCACGCCGCGCGTGGTCGAGTATTCGAAGTGCAGCGGTTTGTCCGGGATAGACGAGATTGTAGATGTCGTGGGGCGGCCATGGCGGTCTCGGAGAAGCCGGAGAGAATCAGCTTCAGCTTGCCTGGATAGGTCACGATGTCGCCGACGCCATAGATGCCCGGCGTGCTGGTGGCCGAGGTCGCAGGGATCGACGGTGATGAGGTTCTTTTCGAGGTTGAGGCCCCATTCGGCAATCGGACCAAGCTCCATGCGCAGGCCATAGAAGGGCAGGAGCAAGATCGGCCTCGAGCCGGCGCTCGTTGCCATCGAGGTCGGCGACGACAACGGCGCTCCAGGTTGCCCGTTTTCTCCCTCCGAGACCGTGGAGCTGATAGGGCACGACAAGCTCCACCTCGCCGGCTTCAACCAGCGCCTCCATCCTGTTGCACGCTGTCAGGGGCGGCGCGGAAGCGGTTGCGGCGGTGGACCACCATGATCTTGTCGGCGATGCCGTGAAGCCCCAGAACCCAATCGAGTGCCGAATCACCGCCCCCGGCGATCACGACACGCTTGCCCCTGATGCTCTTCGCGCCGGGTGACCAGATAGGACACGCCGCCTGATTCCTCGTAGGCCTCGATGCCCGTGAGAGGCGGTCTGTTGGGACCGAAGGCTCCGCAGCCGGCAGCCACGACGATGGCCTTGCTGGAGATGGTGGTGCCGGTCGATGTGCGCACCGTGAACGGCGCCCGCCTCACCCTCAAGCGCAACGACCTGCTGGTCCAGGTGGAACACCGGGTCGAACGGGTCTGCCTGTTCTTTGAGCCGTGTGATCAGGGTTTCGGCCTCGATCTCGGGATAACCCGGGATGTCGTAGATGGGTTTTTCCGGGTAGAGCGCGGTGCACTGGCCGCCGATGGCGTCGAGCGTGTCAACGACATGGCAGCGCATGTTGAGCATGCCGGCCTCGAAGATCTGAAACAGGCCCACGGGCCCTGCTCCAATGACCACAATGTCGGTCTCGTGCGTCTCGCTCATGAGTTATCCCAGCCTCTGCCTTGCTGATGTTGCCAGCGGTGCTTTCCAAGCTACGCCTGTGACGCTAAGCCTTACCCGATGGACCCGGCCCCAAACAACCTAATGTGTACACTGGACTCGGTCGAGGCGACCCGAGCCCTGGGGGCAACGATTGCCGAAGCCGCCCGGCAAGGTGACACAATCGCCTTGCGTGGCGATCTGGGTGCCGGAAAGACGAGCCTGACTCAAGGGTTTGTGCGCGCGAGGCTTGGCGATGTCGAGGTCACCAGTCCGACCTTTACCCTGGTCCAGACTTATGGCGCGCAAGACCAGGAAATCTGGCACGTGGATCTCTACCGGATCGAAGATAAAGCCGAGCTGGAGGAGTTGGGCCTGGAAGATGCTTTTGACATCGCGCTGGTGCTGATCGAGTGGCCTGAACGCATGGAGGCAGACCTGCCGGACAATCGTCTCGATATCCTGCTTGAACATGACAATGCCGGAGGGCGCCGTGCCGTTCTCACACTTCGGGGTAACTGGGCAGAACGTCGACTGGATCTGAAACTATGACCGACAAACGCGAGCAGCAGATCATGGGCTTTCTGGCCAACGCAGGCTGGGCTGACGCTGACCGGAAGCCACTTGCCGGAGATGCATCGTTCCGCCGTTATGACCGGCTGAAGGGGCCACGTGGCGACGCCGTGCTGATGGATGCGCCGCCTCCTGAGGAAGATGTTCGCCCGTTTGTGAATGTTGCGGGCCTTCTGACCGACGCTGGACTGGCTGCACCTGCGATCCTGGCGCAGGACCCGGAAGCAGGCTTTCTGTTGCTGGAAGATCTGGGCGATTCGATTTACACGCGTGTTCTGGCCCAGGGTGAGGACGAACAGAAGCTCTACCTGCCTGCAATCGATGCCCTGGTTGCGCTCCACAAAACAGGTAAACACGACGGCCTGCCTGTCTATGACGACGACCTGCTGCTGTTCGAGGTTTCGCTGCTGACCGATTGGTTCATGCCACTGGCCGGTCTGGAGCTCACTGATCAGGGGCGTGAGGACTATCTGAACCTGTGGCGCGAGCTTCTGCCGCTTGCACGCGAGATGCCAGACTGCGTTGTGCTGCGCGATTACCACGCAGACAACCTGCTCTGGCTTCCCGACCGCAAAGGAATCGCGCGCGTCGGCCAGCTCGATTTCCAGGATGCCGTAACCGGTCCGACAACCTATGACCTGGTTTCGCTGTTGGAAGATGCCAGGCGTGATGTTGCGCCAGATACAGTCGCGGCAGCCATCGACCATTATCTGGCGCAGTTCCCGGCCATTGATCGCGACGACTTCCTGGCGTCCTATGCCGTCATGGGAGCGCAACGCAATCTGAAGATACTGGGCATCTTCTGCCGGCTTCTCACACGTGACGGCAAACCTGGATAT
>CALSLK010000021.1 GCA_943787175.1 uncultured Alphaproteobacteria bacterium | reverse complement strand
CCTTCGAGGCCATGGGATACCAGAAATGCGAACCGGTCTCGGGGTCGGAATAGGACGCCGTGCCGATGAAGACATCGTCGTTCAGACGTCGCAATACGGCTTCGATTTCCGGATTGCCTTCGGCGCGAAAGAGCAGGGCAGAGACCGACAGAAGGTGCATGGTGTAGACCAGCGCGGTCGAGGGGCAGCCGTAGCGTCCGATCGTTTCGAGCACCATGGCGACACAGACATGGTTCTCTCCAAGGCCGCCGTACTTCTTGGGCACATGAAGGGCCAACAGGCCCATCGAAGCGAGCGCTTCCATGTTGCGGCGTGGATATTCATAGGTCTGGTCAAACTCGATGGCATTGGGATGCAGTATCGTGTTGCACAGTTCGATGAGCCGGGCCTGCAGATCTTTCTGCTCATCGGTCAGGAACCAGTCGGGATTCCACTCAGGACCTATTCCATTGAACTTCGCTGCTTCCGCCATGGTTATGCTCCCCGCATAGTTTGTGTTTTTCAGGCTAGAGTACACCCTGTGGAGTGAAACAGGGTCATATCAATCCGTGCCGATCAGAGCTACGCCGACATTGACGATCGCGACATCGGTTCTCATGGTCATCGAATGCGTTTAGACCTTCGGTCGCCTGGAAGGCTTCGTGTACCAGGGGTCGGCAGCTTCAACGGCAGCGCCGATCCTGAACACGGTCGGGTCATCATAGGTGCGCCCGACAATCTGCAGGCCGGTCGGCACACCGCGTCGGTCAACGCCCGAGGGAACCGACATCACGGGGCAGCGCGACATGATGTTGAACGGATAGGTCATGACCCAGCCGAGCATGGGGTCGACCTCCTTGCCGTTGATCTTGACCTTCTCTTTCGTCGAATCAAAATCAGCCGGTACGGCCGACAGTGCATTGGTCGGGCAGACGAGGGCGTCGTACTTTTCGAGGATCGGGCCCAGCGTGTCGTACATCTCGCCTGCAATGTTGAGGCTTTCGATGTAATCGGCGCCGGTTGTGCGTGCTCCGAAGTCGGCAAACTCGACCGTATGGGGCATCATCTCGTGGCGGTGACGACGCACGGTGTCGGTCATGGTGTTGCCAAACAGGTGGCCCAGATAGTTCATGGCCGCCGTCAGCACACGCCAGGTCCACTGCAGGTCGACTTCTTCAACGATCGCCCCGGCGTCACGAAGCTTCCTGATCGCCGCCTTGGTGTTTTTCTGGACGTCCTTGTCGACCTCGCAATAGCCAAGATCCATGGAAAACGCGATCTTCATGCCCTTGATCGAATTGTATTCCAGCGGCAGGACCATCTTGGGTTTGACGGTGGCGATATCGCGCGAATGCGGGCCCGCCATGACGTTCTGGAGGAGCGCAACATCGGCAACCGAGCGCGCCATGGGTCCAGGGTGACAATAGAAATCGAGATTGAAGATGTGCCCCTGCGGGTTGCGGCCATAAGGTGGCTTGAAGCCAACAACCCCGGAACAGGACGCGGGAATGCGGATGGAGCCACCAATGTCTGACCCCGTTCCCAGGGTTGCAGCACCTGCCGCCAGGGTAGCTCCGGTGCCGCCCGAGGAGCCGCCGGGCGTGTAATCGAGATTCCAGGGATTGCGTGTCACGCCCCAAAGCTTGGTGTGGCAGAATCCGGCACAGGAAAACTCCGGCGTGGTTGTACGCGCATGCATGATCGCACCGGCGTTGAAGCAACGCTCGGCAATGAAGGTGGTTTCCTCGCCGATGTAATCCTTGAGCGGGAGACTGCCCGAGGAAGCAGGCAAGCCCTTGATCGTCTCTTCATCCTTGATTGCCAGGGCCAGGCCTTCCAGCGGACGCGTGCGTTTGCCGGCAGCATACTTGGCCTCGGCCTTCTTGGCCTGGTCGCGGGCTTCGTCATAGAAGGTCTGGCTGAAGGAGTTGACCTTGGGCGTGACCTTTTCGGCGCGCGCGATGACTGCATCCATCAGCTCGACCGGTGAGAGCTTCCTGGCCTTGAACAGCTTGAGAGCTTCAACGGCACCCATATAGTGAAGATTGGAATTCGCCATGGTCATTTCCCCTTCCGTGAGGTCTTGAGTTTGGGACGTCTGGCTGGCCGGGTAAACCAGGGATCTGCATTCTGGATGGCAGCACCAACCCGGAAGACCTTTTCATCTTCATAAGGGCTGGCGACGATCTGCAGGCCGGTGGGAACACCATTCCTGCCTTTGCCGCTGGGCACCGACAGCACCGGACAGTGGCCCATCAGGTTGAAGGGCCAGGTCATGACCCAGTCAAAGCCGGGGTCAACAGCAACGCCGTCGATTTCGACATGACCGGTAACGGGGCAATGGTCGGCTGCCACTGCGGGGATTGCCGTGGTCGGACAGATCAGGGCTTCGTAGCGTTGCAGGAGAGGCCCCAGCGTGTCGTAAATGACGCCGACCATGCGTTGGGCCTCCAGGAAGTCCTGGCCTGTTGAGTTGCGCGCACTGTCGGTAAGAGCCGCAACATAGGTTGTCAATTCATGGCGATGGCGGCGCAGCATCGGCTCCAGCCCTGCGCCCATGGTGTGACCCAGATGTCCAAATGCAGCGGTCTTGACTGCCGCCGTCCAGCCCAGATCAACCTCCTCGACGATAGCACCGGCATCACGCAGCTTGGCGACAGCATCCATGGTGTTCTTGCGAACTTCGTCGGAAACACGAATGAACCCAAGGTCCATGGAGAGCGCTATCTTGACACCTTTCACGGATTTGAAGCTGGTAGGCAGAGTCAGTTTGGGGCGCAGCGAAGCGATGTCGCGGGGGTGCGGGCCCGCCATGACGTTCTGCAACAAAACACAGTCTTCGATGGAGCGTGCCAGAGGACCTTCCACGGCGAAGTGGTCCAGGTTGAAGATACGGCCTTCGGGATTGCGACCATAGGGCGGTTTGAAGCCGACCAGGCCACAGGTGGATGCTGGAACGCGGATCGAGCCGCCGATATCCGAGCCCGTGCCGATGGGAGCAACACCCGATGCGATCGCAGAAGCGGTGCCGCCGGAACTTCCACCCGGGGTGTAGTCAGGATTCCATGGGTTGCGCGTGACGCCCCACAGCTTCGAGTGGGTAATCACCGCGCTGGAGAATTCCGGCGTGGTTGTGCGCACATGCATGATGGCGCCTGCGTCGAAACAGCGCTCGACGATGGCCAGGGTTTCATCAGCGATGTTGTCCTTGAGAGGCAAGCTGCCGCTGGTTGCCGGCAACCCGGCAATGGTTGCTTCTTCCTTGACGGCCAGTGGCAGGCCTTCGAGGGCACCGGTCGCTTCGCCTTTGCTGTAGCGGGCCTCGGCTGCCTTGGCCTTGCCACGTGCTTCGTCGAAATGAAGGTTGCTGAAGGGATTGAGACTGGGCTGCACTGCTTTTGCGCGCGCAATCACGGCGTCCATCATCTCGACCGGGGAGAGCTTGCGAGCCTTGAAGAGCTCAAGCGCCTTGGTTGCGCTCATCCAGGTAAGGTCCGTTGACGCCATGACTATATCCTTTCAATTCTGATGAGATCGTAAGGCGTGGTTCAGACAAGTCGAGAGAGAACGTCTCGCAGGTGGGTGGTTGGCTTGGCCATAGTTTGCACCTGCTGCTCCAACAGAGGACACTGGAGTGATCATGCAGGAAACACCTCAAAACCCCTATGTCATAGCTGCGCGGGCGCTTGCTCCGTCATTTGCCGAGCGTGCATCACGTTGGGACCAGAACCGCGAGTATTGCTGGCCCAACCTTGCTGATTTGGTGAAATCAAGACTGATGGGCATGAGCATTCCAGTCAGCTATGGCGGGCAGGGGGCTTCGTTTCACGACGTGGTTCTGGTGGTTGAAGAGATCGCGAAGGCTTGCACGCTCTCGGCGCGCATTGTGGTCGAGGCCAACATGGGCGGAATCAGCGCCGTCATGGCCTATGGATCAGAGGAGCAGAAAACCTTCTGTGCGCCCATCGTGCTTTCGGGTGACAAGCCGGCGATCTGCATCACTGAGCCTGATGCAGGAAGTGCTGCGAACGACATGACCACGACGGCGCGCAAGTCCGGCAGCACCTACATTCTCAATGGCACCAAACATTGGATTACCGGTGGCGGTGTTTCCAGGCTGCACCTGATTTTTGCCCGGGTGCTGGATGAAGACGGCTCGGACCTGGGCATCGGTGGTTTTATACTTCATCACGATCCCGAACGTGGTGTTGTTGCACCTGGCTTCGAGGTCGTGCGCCATGAGCGCACCATGGGTCTGTGCGGCATGCCCGAGGCGGAACTGCGTTTCACAGACGTCGTGATTGATGAAACCATGGCGTTGAAGCCGCCATCAGGGTTCGGGCGTGGATTTGCTGACCTGATGACGGCCTATAACAGCCAGCGGGTTGGTGCGGGCACCATTGCGATGGGTGTGGCTGCCGGTGCGCTGGAACATGCCATCCGCTACATGAAGGAACGCGAGCAGTTCGGGCGCCCGATTGCCGAGTTTCAAGGTTTGCAATGGAAGCTGACGGAAATGGACGCAAAAGTTCATGCCTCGCGTCTGCTTCTTCATGAGGCTTCCCGGACCCTTGGTCCAACGGGCTTTCCAGACATGACCTTTGCCGCACGCGCCAAGATGTTTGCGTCTGAAGCTGCCATTGAAGTGGTCAGCGATGCCCTGCAAATGTTTGGTGCTCGCGGCTATGGGGCCGATGAGCCGCTGGAGCGCATGTATCGTGATGTCAGGATGTTCACGATTGGTGGTGGTACAGCGCAGATCCTGAAGACGCAGGTGGCAGGAAAGCTACTGGGTATCCGAACGCCACAAACCCGGGACGGATACAGCAGGTAAGACCAGGTCCACGCGATGGTCAGGTCCTCGATGCGCGTGCATATTGAGTGAATAATCAGAGCAATCTGGAGTGTTGCCATGCCTCTGCCAAGTCCCACGGCCGATCTTGATCGCGCAGAAGTTGACCTTCTCACTCATGGATACTGCATCGTCGCTGATGCGCTTTCAGAAGCTGAGGTCGCCAGCCTGCGCGGACGGCTGGTGGAACAGGCTGCTGCTGAGAGGCGTGCCGGTCTTGCCTATGAGTTTGGTGAGCTCAGCCGTGACGCTGGCGGCGAGAACTTCACGATTCCGGTTGCGGCTGAAGTCGACATTCCCAAACACCAGTTTATCGGTGTTTTGATCAACAAGGGGACTGTCTTCCGTGATCTCGTTTCACATCCGGTTTCCGACCGCACGGCGACAGCACTACTCGGCGCGGACTGGGTGCTCTCGGCCTATGATGGCAGCATTGTACGCCCCGACGGCCCCCAGCAGGCGCTTCATACCGATCAGTGGTGGATGCCGCGTCCGCAGGCACGCAACCAACGCCAGCGGCCGCCGGGCGATGTCCGGCGCGGTGAATTCCATGGCACCGACATCGGGCCGGAAGACAAGCTGATTGCACCGGCTGTTTCCTGCACTGTTGGTTGGACGCTGACGGAGTTCACGGCAGAGAACGGTGCCACGCGCGTGGTACCGGGTAGTCATCTCTCCGGTGAAGAGCCTGATCCCGCACAGGACTATGATAATGAAGCTGTCTGCGTTGAAGCGCCGGAAGGCGCGATGATCATGTGGGATGCCAGGACTTGGCACGGCATGGGAAAGAACCGCACCGAACAGGACCGGATCGCGATCAACACCGTTTACAACGCACCGATGGCGCGCACGCAAATCAACTGGCAGGTAGCGTTGTTGCCTGACATCAGGGAAGAGGCGTCGCCCGAACTCCTGGCGCGCCTGGGTTACATGGCCTGGGGCGGTTATTACGGTCGTGTTGGCGCTGCGGACGGCGACATTGCGCGGGCTCAAGACGTGATTGGCGAACTGGCCTGATCCGTTCAGCCCGTCAGACAGAGCCTGGCTGCAGCATCAATGATGGCTTGCGCATCAATCTCGTGGACCCGGTGGATATCGGGAATGTCGGCACTACGCCCGAAATCCTCGACGCCCAGTGACTGTATTCGGTGACGCTTAACGCCAGCCATCCAGGAGAGTGTTGCTGGGTGACCGTCCAGCACGGTGATCAGGCCTGCGCTGCCCGGCAGGTTTGACAGCAGAGTCTCGACATGGCTGGTGCCGATGTCCTGACCGGCGCGTCGGTGACGCCGGGCATGATGCCAACCTTCCATCAGACGGTCGGCCGAGGTCACGATCAACAGGCCCACGCCGGGCATGTCTTCGCTCAGTGCAGCATGGGCTTCGCGGGCCTCGGGCAGCATCGCGCCCATGGTGACGATGGCAATCTCGGTGTCAGGCCCAGGCTCTTCCAGCCAGTAGCCGCCGGCCAGAATGTTATCGCGCAGGGCAGGGGTGATCTCGCGGCTGATCTGGTCCACGGGACGGGTGGAGAGGCGCAGGTATACCGACCCGCCATCGTCGGCCTGCATGTGTTCGAAGCCCCAGCGCATAATGGTGGCCAGTTCGTCGGCCTGTCCGGGTTCGAAGCTGGAAAGGCCGGGTTGTCCAAGGCCGATCAGGGGTGTGTAGATCGACTGATGCGCGCCGCCTTCAGGTGCCAGTGTCACGCCGCCTGGCGTAGCGACCACCATGAAGCGGCTGTCCTGATAGCAGGCATAGTTCAGGGCATCGAGGCCACGGCTGATGAAGGGGTCGTAGAGCGTGCCGATGGGAAGCAGCCGCGAGCCGAACAGACTGTGCGAGAGGCCCATGGCGGCAAGTGTGAGGAACAGGTTGTTTTCGGCAATGCCCAGCTCAATGTGCTGGCCGCTCTGGCTGACATCCCATGACTGGGCCGAGATGACCTTTTCCTCATGGAAGATGTCGACATGTTCACGCCGGTCGAACAGGCCGCGTCGGTTGATCCACGGTCCCAGATTGGTCGAGACCGCAACATCGGGTGAGGTTGTTACGATGTGATCGGCAAGCTCTGCATCGCTGCGTGCAATGTCGTTGAGGATGTTGCCGAAGGCCTGTTGTGTAGAGATACGGTCTTCGCGTTTGAATGAGAGCGTTTCGGGCACAGGAACAACCGGCGCAATGCGTCGGCGCGGATATTCCTGTGCGAACGGCACATCCGCGAGGAACTTCTGCAGGGCGCCACGTTCTGCGTCGAGCCCGGCAAAGGGCTCCCACTCATCACCTTCGGCAATGCCCATGGCTTCGCGGAAGCCCGTCATCTGGGTCTTGTTCATCAAGCCGGAATGATTGTCCTTGTGTCCGGCGAACGGCAGGCCATAGCCCTTGATCGTGTAACAGATGAAACAGCGGGGGCGATCGTCACCGGCAGAGGCTGCGGCATCGAAGGCTTCGACCAGGCTTTCGAGGTCGTGCCCGGCCAGATTGGTCATCAGGCTGTGGAGGGCTTCGTCGTCACAGGCCTCGACCAGTTTGCGCGTGGCGCTGCCCTTCTTGAAATCACGGTTGAGATGCTCGCGCCATGATGCGCCGCCCTTGAAGCAGAGCGCGGAATAGAGATCGTTGGGACATTCATCGATCCAGGTGCGCAGGGCGTCACCGCCGGGCTTTTTGAACGCGGCTTCCAGCAGTTTGCCGTACTTGACCGTGACGACTTCCCAGCCGACGGCATCAAAGAACCCCTGGATGCGCTGGAACAGTCGGTCGGAAACAACGCTGTCGAGGCTCTGGCGGTTGTAATCAACGACCCACCAGACGTTGCCGATGTTGTGTTTCCCAGCTTTCAAGCAACGCTTCCCAGACATTGCCTTCGTCCAATTCCGCATCGCCCACCAGGGCGACCATGCGACCGGGCTTCTGATCGGCGGGCAGCATTTCCTTGAGTTTCAGGTAATCCTGCACCAGCGCGGCAAAGGCCGTCGTGGCCACGCCCAGGCCAACGGAACCGGTCGAGAAATCGACATCGTCCTTGTCCTTTGTGCGCGAAGGATAGGATTGCGCGCCGCCCAGGGCGCGGAACAGCTCCAACTGCTCGCGATCCTGCCGTCCCAGCAGATACTGAATGGCGTGAAAGACCGGACTGGCATGGGGTTTCACGGCCACCCGGTCTTCGGACCGCAAGGTGTGGAAATAGAGCGCTGTCATGATCTGGGTAATCGAGGCACAGGATGCCTGATGACCACCGACCTTCAGACCATCGCGACTCTCGCGCTCATGGTTTGCGTGATGGATCGTCCAGCTCGCCAACCACAGGACCTTCTTCTGGAGCGCATCCAGGCAGGCCAGATCGGCTGGCGAGAGGATGTCGCCGTCTGGTGTTGGAATACCGGCGCGGATCGGTGTGACGGACATGGCGGCCTCATCAGGTTGAGATGGCAGAATACAGCAGAGGTTGCGCCATGTCGTTGCGGTGTTTGCCTTGATCCACAAGTATGACGCAAGATAATGTCTCATAAGTCAGTGTTTGAGCAGGATCATGCCATGGAT
Organism: uncultured Alphaproteobacteria bacterium; assembly: GCA_943787175.1. Lineage (GTDB taxonomy): Bacteria > Pseudomonadota > Alphaproteobacteria > SP197 > SP197 > SP197. Next base: position 77,911 of record CALSLK010000021.1, on the reverse strand, counting down.
CAATTTGACCGCAACATTCTGAACCATCTTCAGGCAGAGGGGCGCGCCACCAATGTGGAGCTGGCCGATGCCGTCGGCCTCTCACCATCGCCCTGCTTGCGGCGCGTGCGCGAGCTGGAGCGTTCCGGCATCATCCGTCAATACGCAGCACTTCTGGAACCCAATGCTGTGGGGCTGGGCGTCAGCGTCTTCGCGCAGGTCTCATTGGAACGTCAGGTCGAGGCGGTACTCGATGCCTTTGAAGACCACATCAGTGCGCGACCAGAAGTCGTTGAGTGTTATCTGATGACCGGTGATCACGACTATCACCTGCGCATCGTTGTGCCTGACCTGGAGGCTTATCGGACCTTCGTGCTCGACCACCTTTCCAAGGCGCCGGGCGCGTTTCCAGCATTCGGTCGAGCTTCGCCTTGAAACAAGTGAAGTATTCCACTGCCTTGCCCCTGGAACACCTCGGTGATAGGTGATCGGGGGCCTTTGTATAGATATACTCATAGAATCGAATCGTGTTTGTCATACCGTAGGTGGGTGTTCAAATTCCGCAATATCGTTCAAAGGGGCCATTGAGAATGGAGACTAGTGAAAGGAGAGAGTGAGGCCATCCAAGAATATTACTTCTTGCAGGGTGATGTGGCTCGTTTTGATCATATTGCACACGGTGTAAAAAATTGGAGCATTACAATTTCTTTTGCGATTATTGGTTTTAGCGTTGTGAATGATGTGAGTTATCTATCGTTACTCGCGTCTGTTGTTGCAATTATCTTTTGGTCAATGGAGGCGAGGTGGGAAACGCTATCAACGAATTCATTTTCGAAGAATATCTGCGCTGGAAAAAATTCTTGGCAATGTAAATTTGCAATACCAAGGTCCAGAAATTCGCCAAAATTTTCTGAATGAAGTTAGAACATTACAAGGTGGTAAGAAAGAAGAGATTAGAATGATGTTATTGGGAAAATGTATCTTTACCTCATCTAGCGATACTGATATTAAGTATTCTTTCGTTCTTTATACTAGAGTTTATTAACTAAAGAATGAGTGATTTAATCAATTCTGTTTTCGGAAAAAGGGTATGAGCATGGATTGTTTTGTTGAATTCCGCGCATTCGGATGAGAACGCGATTGTTATCACGCCGGTGACGCGTGAGGGCCTGGATGACTGGATGAGCCGGGCATCGGGGCAACAGGGCCGTTGGGTGAAGGAACATGATTTCGAGGCTTCTCCGGCGCGCTTCCTGACGATCCCCGATGAAAGCGGGCGCATCGCTACGGTGCTGGTTGCCACAACGGATCCGGCCAGCGTGTTTTCGCTGGGTGATCTTCCTGCCGCGCTGCCTGCCGGGTCAGTCTGCCGTCTGGAAGGAAACTTCGATGTGCTGACGGTAACGCGGCTGGCCCTGGGCTGGGCCCTGGGCAGCTACCGATTTGATCGCTACCGCAAAAACAACAAGGAACCCGCCCGTCTGATTGCGCCGCCTGAAGCCAACATGGAGCGTGTGCAGGCCATTGCCGAGAGCATTTGCCTGGGCCGCGATCTGGTCAACACGCCCGCTGAAGACATGGGCCCCCAGGAGCTTGTAGAGGCCGTGGCGCAGATTGCCGCTGCGGCAGCTGCGGAGTTGCGCGTGATCGAAGGCCAGGATCTGCTGGACCAGAATTTCCCCACCATCCACACGGTTGGTCGCGCCAGCCATCGCCCGCCGCGTCTGGCGGATATGACCTGGGGCGATCCTGATGCGCCCAAGGTGACGCTAGTGGGCAAAGGCGTGTGTTTTGATTCCGGTGGCCTCGACCTCAAGCCCGCAGCGGGCATGAAGATGATGAAAAAGGACATGGGCGGTGCCGCCAGTGCGATTGCGCTCGCCGCCATGATCATGCGCCTCAAGCTTCCTGTGCGCTTGCGTCTGCTGATCCCTGCGGTGGAAAACAGTGTTTCGGGCAATGCGTTCCGGCCGCTCGACGTCATCACGACACGCAAAGGCATTACCGTGGAAATCGGTAACACCGATGCAGAGGGTCGTTTGATCCTGTGTGATGCGCTGGCGGAAGCCTGTTCGGAGACGCCGGACCTGCTGATTGACCTTGCCACCCTGACTGGTGCGGCACGTGTCGCACTGGGACCTGATATCCCGGCCTTCTTCTGCAACGATGACAAGCTTGCCGCCGACATTGCCGAACACGGCAAGGGCAGTGAGGACGATGTCTGGCGTCTGCCGCTGTGGCCTGCTTATCGAAAGATGATCGAAGGGGATGTGGCCGAGCTCAACAATGCCGGAACGGGCCCGGGGGCCGGAGCAATCACCGCTGCACTGTTCCTGGAGCGGTTCGTGGACGACGGCGTTTCCTGGGCGCATTTCGACATCATGGGCTGGAACCTCTCGGGCAAACCCGGCCGACCCAAGGGTGGTGAAGTCATGGCTGTGCGCGGTTTGCTCGAGATGATCGAACAGCGTTACAGGAAGGCTTGAGGGCATGGCTCTCCCTGGGTTTTCTGAAACCGGCGATGACGCCATTCCGCTGGTAGTGATCGACAAGGCGGGGCTTAGCGTCTGGCTCGACGATCAGCCGGCGCGTGTGGCAACCTGGCTGCGCCGCACAGGGTTCGACGGTGAAACCGGGTCCTGGCGTGCCATCCCTGCGGTCGATGGCGATATTGCGATGGTGATCGCCGGCCGTAATGAGGGCGACGCTCTCTGGTCGCTGGCCGGCCTGCCAATGGGTTTGCCCGAAGGGCTTGTCTTTGCCCTGGAAGCCGGTGTGTCGGGAGCCGAAGATATCTGCCTGGGTTGGGCATGTGGAAGCTATGCGTTCGACCGCTACCGACCGGCAAAACGCCAGCCCGCTTCGCTGGCATGGCCCGATGGCGTGGATCGTGCGCAGGTTACCGCGATGGGTGAGGCGATGGCGCTTGGCCGCGATTTGGTCAACACACCGGCCGAGAACATGGGCCCGCTGGAACTGGCTGCTGCGGCGCAACAACTGGCTGAGCACAACAGTGCAGAGGTCAAGGTCTGCGTGGGCGAAAGCCTGCTGACGGAAGGGTATCCGGCGGTCCATGCGGTGGGACGTGCAAGTTCCAGGATTCCGCGCCTGATTGATCTCAAATGGGGCGGCAAGGGTGCGCCCAGGGTGACACTGGTCGGCAAGGGAGTGTGCTTTGATACCGGCGGGCTCAATCTGAAGAATGCCGCTGGTATGGAGCGCATGAAAAAGGACATGGGTGGAGCTGCCTGTGTTCTTGCCGTCGCCAGCATGGTGATGCAGCGCGAACTTCCCATTCAGTTGCGCGTGCTGATCCCGGCCGTCGACAACGCTGTGGACGGCAACGCCCTGCGGCCCATGGACATCGTGACGACACGCAAGGGTCTGAAGATCGAGATCGGGGATACCGATGCTGAAGGCCGCGTTGTTCTGGCTGATGCGCTGGCAGCCGCTGTGGAGGAAGAGCCCGACCTTGTCATCGATATGGCAACCCTGACCGGGGCTGCGCGCGTTGCGATGGGGCCGGATCTTCCAGCCTGTTTTGGCTCGGATGACGCGCTTGCCAATGAACTCTGTGATGCCGGTGCTGCCAAGGATGACCCGTTGTGGCCTTTCCCGTTGGTGGGCGCCTATCGCGGGCATATGGCTTCAGACCTTGCCGACACCAACACGATCGCAGATTTGCCGTTTGCCGACCACATTCAGGCAGCGCTGTTCCTGCAGCAGTTTGTCGGGGAAACAACACCCTGGTTGCATATCGACACGTTCTGCTGGAACCCCTCAGCACGTCCCGGGCGGCCCAAGGGTGGCGAAATCCAGGGTGCGCGGGCTGTGTTCGAATTACTCTGCCGCCGTTACGGGAAAACGTCTGATGATTGATCTTTCGGGCAAGGTTGTTCTGGTAACCGGTGGCGCCAGGGGTATTGGTGCAGCGGCCGTGCGCGCCATGGCTGGTGCCGGGGCTGAGGTCATCATTCACTTTGCGCGCAACCTTGAGGCCGCCGAAGCGCTGGCAGCTGAACTTCCTGAAGGGCGAACCCACCTGGTGGCGGGTGACTTAGCTGACCCCGCGGCGACTGAAGAGATTTGGAATGATGCCCTTGCCTGGAAGGGGCGCATCGACGTTCTGGTGAACAATGCCGGGATCTATGAAACCGCGGACCCGGATGGTGATTTTGATGCGTTTCTGGCGTCCTGGGATCGCACACTGCGGGTCAACCTGACGGCGATTGCCCAGCTCTGCCGCCTTGCCGTGCCGCACTTCCGGGATCGCGGCGCGGGAACAATCATCAACGTAGCCAGTCGCTCGTCCTTCCGGGGCGATGACTACGATTGCATGAACTACGCTGCTTCAAAGGGCGGGCTGATCGCCCTGACCCGCTCCATTGCGCGCAAATGCGCACCCTGGGGTGTGCTGGCCTATGCCGTGGCGCCGGGGTTTGTGGCAACCGAGATGGTTGATCGAATCATTGCTCAGGATGGTCTGGACGAGATGGCAGCTGACATTCCGCTCGGAGAGATTGCGCCGGCCAGCGATGTCGGCAATACCATCGCATTCCTTGCCAGCGGGTTGGCCCGCCACGCCACGGGCACAACCATCGACATCAACGGTGCATCCTATGTTCGCTAAACTCTCGATTCTCACGTTAGCCGCGCTGACCCTGGGCGCCTGCCAGCCGCTTCCTTCGGTCAATGCGTTTTCTGCCGAAGGTCGCGAGGTCTATCGGGAAAACCGCTGCGCTTTTGATACGGCAACCACAACGACCTATTCGCCACGCGCACGATCGTGCCTGTCGCGGTCTGAATAGCATCTAGTGGGTGTAGATCATCTTTCGGGTCATGCCGCCGTCAATCACCATGTTGGCGCCGGTGATGAAACCAGCCTCATCCGACAACAGATAAACGGCCATGGATGCAACGTCAGGCGGTGCGCCGACGCGGCCTGACCAATGCTGGCCGTGATCTTCCGGGGATAGTTCAGGCTCTTGCCGCGTGGCTGGTTTCTGCCATGCCTGGGTTGCGATCCAGCCGGGGCTGATGGCGTTGACGCGCACATCGGGAGCCAGGCTGGCGGCAAGCGCGTGGGTGAGGCCGAAGACGCCGCCCTTAGAAGCAGAGTAAGCCTCTGTATCGGCTTCGGACATAAAGGCACGCGTTGAAGCCAGGTTGACGATAGCCCCCTTGGCCTTGCGCAGATGCGGTGCGGCGTGTTTTGCGCACAGGAAGCCTCCGGTCAGGTTGGTCGCGATGACCGCGCTCCAATCCTCAAGGGAGAGTTCTTCGAGAGGCATGTTGCGGCTGAACCCGGCGTTGTTAACCAGGCCCGTAAGGCCGCCAAAGGTCTCGACCGATCTTGTAACGGCATCGCGCACGCCAGGTTCATCGTGGTTGGGCCCTTCGATGCAGAGTAGCCGACCATGGTGGTCGAGTTCCTGGTCAAGCGCATTCAGGGCTTCGGCATCCACATCCATTGCAACTGCGTTCCAGCCCTTGTCTAGGCAGGCTGCCACGGTAGCGCGCCCGATCCCCTGAGCCCCACCTGTCACCAGCACCGTGCGATCCGTCATGGTGTTCCCTTTCTTGTCTGCGTTGCAGTGTTGGTCGATAACTAGCATCAAATCCCAAGCTGGAGCACCTCATGCGCGAAGCCTTTATCTGTGATGCCGTCAGAACGCCGTTCGGTCGGTTTGGTGGGGCCTTGTCTTCGGTCCGCACTGATGACCTTGCCGCGTTGCCGCTTGTTGCCCTGATGGACCGCAATGGCGGCGTTGACTGGGGCGCTGTTGATGATGTGATCTATGGCAACGTCAATCAGGCCGGTGAAGACAACCGAAACGTTGCGCGCATGGCGAGCCTGTTGGCGGGCCTTCCCGTTGCGGTCTCCGGCGTCACGGTAAACCGACTGTGTGGATCCGGCCTCGAGGCGATCCTGCAGGCGTCACGGCTGATCCGAACGGACGAGGCCGATCTGGTCATCGCTGGCGGTGTGGAAAGCATGTCTCGCTCGCCCTTTGTCATGCCCAAGGCCACGTCTGCGTTTTCCCGCAATGCGGAGATCCATGACACGACGATTGGCTGGCGCTTCATCAATCCTGCGATGAAGGAACTGTACGGCGTTGATCAGATGCCCGAGACGGCAGAAAACCTGGCAGCGGAGCGCCAGATCAGCCGTGAGGATCAGGATGCTTTTGCTTTCCGCAGTCAGCAGAGGGCTGCTGCTGCGATGGAAGCAGGCAAGCTCGATGCAGAATTGATCCCGGTGACCATTCCCCAACGACGGGGCGATGCCATTGTCGTCGAGCGCGATGAACACCCCCGCGCCACGACCCCTGAGAAGCTCGCAGCTCTGAAAGCACCGTTCCGCGAAGGCGGCAGCGTGACGGCGGGCAATGCGTCTGGTGTGAACGATGGTGCGGGCGCGCTCCTGATCGCTTCGGAAGCGGCCATGAAAGCCCATGGCCTCACACCTCTGGCACGTGTAACGGGCGGGGCAACGGCTGGTGTTCCGCCACGCATCATGGGCATTGGCCCGGCACCCTCAACGCGCAAGCTTTTGGAGCGCAAGGGGTTGGAACTGGGCGGGATCGATGTGATTGAACTCAACGAAGCCTTTGCGGCCCAAGCGCTTGCCGTGACCCGCGACCTCGGGCTTCCAGACGATGCCGAACACGTCAATCCCAACGGCGGGGCCATTGCGTTTGGTCACCCTCTGGGTGCATCGGGCGCGCGGCTGGCCATGACGGCAATCCATGAACTGAATCGCAGGGATGGCAAACGCGCGATCTGTACGATGTGCATTGGCGTGGGGCAGGGGATTTCGGCGCTGATCGAGCGGGTTTGACCAGGCCGCCGGTTACATCAGTTCGAATCCGATGTTCTTGAACAGCCCGGTGCTGGCTGGCCTCTGGCCCGCCGCTGGCGGACGACGCGCAAAGCCTTCAATGCTGCTGAAGTCAGGAAAACTCCAAATCACAACTGCCGCAGGGTCTGGCCCCAACATGCCTATCCTGCGGAGGGCGACCGCAAGCTTGCCAGCTTCTTCGATTGACTCGCGCTGTTCCAAACCGCTCATGAATTCTTGGTTGTTCATGTCCGGGGCCGGGTTGAAATACTCGACGACGTGAAGGTTTTCATCGGGCAAGTCGGTCAGCTTGAGTTCGTCGTAGAGGCCGCAATAGCGGAAATCCATGGCCTGAAACGTCGCCTTTTCCGCGACATCCATGGCAGCTTCAGCGCTCTTGAAATGGCTTTCCCATTCATCCAGACGTGCAAAATCCCTGATCTGCCAACCCGAGAGGTAAGTGGGATGCCCGCCAATACCCTTGTGCCGACCAACGTTGATAACCTTGCGGTCCTGATCTGACGCCCATTGATCCTGCTTGCTCAAAAGCCTGAAGATATCGGCTGGAATGGAGCGATTCCAATCGATGAATTCCAGATAGATCATGGCGAGGCTGCTTTCGATTGATGACGCGTCTTGGGAGTTGGAGCCTACCAGACACTTCCCATGGAGACGGTGATTGTCTGTGCGTTGACGGCGCTGGCAGCCGGGCTGGCTAAAAAGGCGACCATTTGAGCGACCTCTTCGGCCCTTGCAACTCTTCCGGCAGGGCTTTGCGCATCACGCTCTATCCAGACCTCTTCGGGGGTCATGTCGCGGGTATTGGCTTCAGCAATGGCGTCCTGTTCCGCCATTTCCGTCCTTACCCAACCTGGCAGAACCGCGTTGCAGGTTCCGCCATGTGGCGCAAGGTCCATGGCTGTCGCGCGCATCAGGCCGATGATGCCGTGTTTGGAGGCGCAGTAAGCTGGTTGGGAAGGCGCGCCAACTTCGCCTGCCGTGGAGCTGATCATCACGACGCGACCCCATCCTTGGCGGTGAATATCCTGGGCGGCGAGTTTGGTCAGCTCGAAGGGCACGTCTAGATTGGTTTCCTGGGTGGCGCGCCAGTTTTCGCTGGTCTGCTCCCAAATTGGTCGATCGAGATAGCCGCCCCGCCCGGCGCAATTTACCAAGATCGCAACCGGCCCCTCCTTGCGTGCCTGGGCCATGGCTGTTTCGCAGGATCGGGGTGACCCAAGGGCCAGTGCCAGAATGTCCACGCCGGAACTGTCGCGCAGGGCTTCAAGACGTTCAGCATTGCGGGCGATGGCCAGTACGTGAGCGCCGCGCTTCTTCAGCAATTGCGCTGTCGCAGCACCTATGCCGCTGCTCGCACCAGTGACGACCGCAACACGGTTTTCGAGCGTCCAATCATCCATGCGTTGGCCTGACAGGCTAGTCAGCCGTTTCGCCCGCAGTCGCCTCGTTTTCCGCGTTCATGGATTTGATCAGGTCAGCGGTATCCATCATCGCCTTCTTGCGTGCCGTGCAGGAGCAGCCGCCGTACTCGGCATAGACGACGGGGTCCACGAACGGGCCCGACCACATGCCGACGCCGTCATCGGAGGCCGTCATGGTGCGCGAGGCGTAATCTTCACCCATGTCCTCATCCGCAACGGCCAAGCCAGCATCGACCATGATCCCGGCAAGATCTTCGCCGTTGGCGCTGCAGCGGCCCGTGTAGTGGTCTTCATCCATTTCGGTGACATCAGTGCAAACCACCTCGGCCTCGCCGATGACCTCTTCGAGATACATGGCGGCATCCCAGCCACAAGACCACACGGCATCGGATTCGCCGCAGGTTTGCGTAATCATCGGCGCGTGAACGCCGTAGAGAGACACTTCCTGGTCACCAAACTGTAGGGTGTCGCCATTCATGACCAATGGGCTACCGGCAAGGTCGGCAAAAGCCAATCCGGGGGCCAGAACGAATGCTGCTGCAAGGAATCGCTTCACCGTGTTTCTCCGCATTTCAGTTTGTTGGAGCCATTATGCAACATCACCAATAGGACCGCCAAGCCGGGATCGATCACAATGGCGCGTGCCGCAGGACTGTCACCAATTCGTCCTCAATGGGTAGAACCGTCATGGTACGGCTGATTTGTGCCGATAATGTGGTGATCTGCTCCAGATAGGTCTCGCGCATGCCCTTTTCCCGGCCGCCCAGTGAACGCACGGGGTAGCTCACCACGATGATGGGAGTGCCCGCGAGGGCTTTGAGCAGGTCAATGGCTGCGCCCGATTGTTCCTGCTCAAGGCAAGGCAGGGTCTTGAGCACCAGGGCGACATCGGCATCGTAATCATCGAGGCTGCTCACGACGTCGGCCCAGATTGCCTTGCCTGGCTGGTTGCTGAGCAAAAGAAAACGGTTGGCGGCTTCGACCAGTCTGTTGTCGATCTCCAGCGCGGTATAGATGCATTCGGGCGGTAGATGCATGGCATGAAGCGCGAAGGGGTTGAGACCCGATGCAACGTCCAGAATGTGCCCAGGTGTGCCGATTTCAGCCCATAGCGCGGTATAAAACGCGTCCATGACCGGCAAACGCTCGGCACTCGAGCTATGGAGTGCCAGGATGCGCGTGGAGAGGTCCTGAAGGTCAGTGGTCTCATCTGCCTGGTCGAGCAAGCGATGCACGGCCTCCAATGCTCCGGGGTCGAAGTAGGCGCCAAATCCCTGGTGCAACTTGCGTTTGGCGGCCTTGAGCGCATCGCCAGGTTTTCTGTGGCGCGCCAGGGCCCAGTCGGTCGTGCGTTCCAGGGCTGCGGGAGCCAAATGTCGGTACTTCGACGACGTCATGAGCCCGGCAAGAAGCGTCTCGCGAGGATCAGCCATCAGCCTCTTCCTCGCGCAGGCGCTCAATCATCCAGGCGTAGAATTTGAGGTTCTGGCGTGTTGCCAATCGCTCGGCCGAGGAATCCTTCACCTTGAACAGGTGATGCAGATAGGCGCGTGAGGGACCATCGGGATCAATCCTGCCGTCAAGCGGCGCGCTATCGCGTGAATGGCGTTCATCTTCCATATAAAGTACGTCAAAAAAACTCTTATTATTCGCACTATTAAACGAAATATCTGATGTAATGAATAAACGCTTTCTGCGCGCATCCCGAGTTGGCAAAGCGCAATCGAACATGCGGTAACCTGCACGCCATGCTGCTACCAGATTGTCGGGTTTTCCAATCCCCAGGGCGTGTTTGGGCGCTTGGGTTGGCAGACATTCAGCCGTCAAAGCAACCATATCGGTCAGCTTGCCATCATCACCGATGGGCCAGCCGCCAAAGCCGAAACCGTCAAAGCCCATAGCAGCCAGTTCATCGGCACAACGCCGCCGCAAATCGGGATCGTTGCCTCCCTGCACGACGGCAAACAGGAGGGGGCGGTTGGTGCCGTCCCCGTCACCGGGTTCACCGACCCGCGCTGCGTAAACTCGTCACGGCAGCGGCGCGCCCAGGCAAGGCTGCGTTCCACGCTATCACGCTGGGTTTCGGGGGAATCATCGGGATGGGTGCACTGATCCAGACAGAACAGGATGTCGGTATCGAGCTCAAGCTGGCGCCGGATGCACTTCTCGGGCGTCAGGAGGTGCTTTTTGCCATTCTTTTCATGGCGATAGACAAAACCCTTGTCCGTCACGCTGCCCAAGTCCGGCGCCGGAGGCGGCCATGGACCAGGCCTGAAAGCCGCCGGAGTCCGAGGCCGTGACGCCCTTCCAGCCCATGAAGGCATGCACGCCGCCCAGCGCCTTGACGGTCGAGGTGCCGGGCCGCGTGGCGAGATGGAGGCTGTTGACCATCATGGCCTCGATCCCGCATTGGGCGAGGTCGGCCGCGTCCAGGCCCTTCACCACGGCGCGTGTGCCGTCCGGCAGGAAGGCCGGGAGCTGCAGGGGGCCGCGGCGGGTCTTGAGCGTCCTGATCATGCGTCGTCTTCAAGCCAGGAGCGGTTTCGTCCTCGACCGGTGTTTCGCGCATGAACTTGCGGTTGTTGCCGGCGATCACGACCGTGACTTCGCCCTTGGGCTCTTCCTGGGCAAAGCGGTTGGCGAGGTCGGAGAGCCAGCCGCGCGCGGTTTCCTGATACATCTTGGTCAGTTCAATGCAGACCGCCGTGCGCCGGTCACCCAGCACGGCCAGGGCATCGGCCAGGAGCGCGCCCAGGCGGTGGGGCGACTCAAACAGCACCAGGGTGTGGTCGGCGTGGGCATCGGCGGCCAGGAAGTTGCGGCGCTTGCCGGATTTGCGCGGAGGAAAGCCCTTGAAGGTGTAGCTGGCGGCCGAAAGGCCGGAAACGGCCAGGGCGGAGGCCACGGCCGTGGGGCCGGGGATCACCTCGACGGCAAATCCCTCTTCCTCGGCCATCTGGACGGCGCGGAAGCCGGGGTCGCTGATGCCGGGCATGCCTGCATCGGTGGCGAGGCCCACCCGCAAGCCCTGGCGCAACAGGCCCAGCCATGCGCGAAACGGCGCGGTCCTCGTTGTGGTCGTTGCAGGAGAAGATGGTGCGCGGACTCGAGAGACTGAAAGTGTTCATAGATCTTGCGCGTACGTCGTGGTGTCCTCGCACGCCAAGCGCATCCAGCGAACCCAGGGTGTCGAGAACCCGCTTGGAGATGTCGTCGAGATTGCCGATCGGCGTGCCGATCAGAAACAAAGTGCCCGTCATGCGCTTCTGGCCCTTGACCATGTGGTGTCACATGGCTTCCATGCCTGCCTTCTAGTTCAGTTTTCCCGGGATGTAGAGCATGACGGTGGCCAAAGAGGCAATGACGGCGCTTTTGGCGCCCAGACGCGTGGCGATCGTGGGGGGCCACGCCCAGGTCTGGCGCGGTCGGCAACAACGTGATCCGCCATGCTGCCGGGCCACGGTTTTCCGGCGATCTTGTTGCCGTAAACCCCGGTTACGAGGAGGTCGAGGGGCGCACCTGCTTTGCGTCCCTGGAAGCAATCCCCGAAACTCCTGACTGCGCTGTGATGGCCGTAGGCGACAACCGGATCGAGGCGGCCGTTGAAGATGCCGCCCGTGCCGGCGTGAAGGGCATGGTACTTCTCGGACGTCTTTATGAGCCGGAGGACGACGGGGTTGCCTTGCGCGCGCGGGTCGGTGCCATCGCGCGGGAAGCGGGCATGGCGGTCTGTGGCGGAAACTGCATGGGCTTCTTCAACACGGCCGATGACGTTCGGCTTTCCATGTCGGATCTGCCAAACCTGGATATCCCGGGAAGCATCGGTCTGCTTTCACACAGTGGTTCAACCTGGTCGGGCATGGGCGGCAATCTGCGCCAGATGCGTTTCAGCATCGGCGTCTCCATGGGCTTCGAGCTTGCCACGGGTGTCGGGGACTATGTCGAGTATCTGGTCTCACGTCCCGAGACCTCGGCGATCGCCATGGTGCTCGAGACCGTCCGTGACGGTGAGCAGTTCCTTGGAGCGATTGAGGCGGCCAACACCAGAGGCATCCCTGTTGTCGGGTTAAAGCTGGGACGTTCCGACAAGGCGCGGGAGTTCGCGCTTTCCCACAGCGGTGCGCTGGCCGGGGATGACCGGGTCTATGAAGCCGTCTTCCGCCGTCACAACGTCATTGGCGTCCACACGCTCGATGAGATGCTCGACACGCTGGAACTGGTGTCGTGCGGGCGTACGCCGGCAGCCGATTCCGTCGGTATCCAGACGGATTCCGGTGGTGAGCGCCAGTTGATCACCGATCTTGCGTCTGATTTCGGCGTTCTGCTGACGAACTTCAGCGCCGGAACAAGAGCGGCCCTGGCCGAGGTGCTCGATCCGGGCCTGGATCCGGAAAACCCCGTCGATTATTGGGGGGAGGGCGGCCTTGCCGTCACTCCCAAAATTACGCGCATTCTGGGTGATGCGCCGGAAGTGGGCCTGGTGGCCTTTGCCACCAACATGGTGTCGAACCGCGTGATTCTGTTTGCCTCGACCGAGGCGCTGGAAGCCGTGCACGACAGCACGGACAAACCCTGTGTCATGCTGGGCAACCTGACCTCGACGATCGATCCCGGCGAAGCGGCCCGGCTGCGTGAGAAGGAGCATTCCCGTCCTGATGGGAACCGAAACCGGGCTGAAGGCCATGGGGCACTTTCTGGCCTGGCACAAGCGGCGCATGGAAAGCCATGAATACAAGAGCGACCTCGACAAGGCTCTGGTGGAGACCTGGCGCTCCAGACTGACGTCCGGAGACCTTGCGCCCGAGGCCATGCTGGCGCTGATCGCAGATTTCGGAGCGATGGTGCACGCAAAGCATCGTTGCCGAGTCCGCCCAAGAGGTTGCTGCGGCGGCGCGCGAGACCGGTTATCCCGCGGCGCTCAAGACGGCGGATCCCAAGGTCCTGCACAAGACCGATGTGGGTGGCGTCGTTCTGGGACTTGGCGATGAGACGGCGTTGCTTGCGGCTTACCAGACGATGTCGAAAGCCCTTGGTCCCCGTGTCCTGGTGCAGGAAACCGCACAGTCTGGCATCGAGATGCTGGTCGGCATGAAGAACGATGTAACCTTTGGCCCGGTCATGACTGTCGCCATGGGCGGGGTGCTGGTCGAGGTTCTCAATGATGCTGTCACCTTCGTTCCGCCGGTTTCCCCCGACGAGGCGGATGCCCTGGTGCGGACCCTGCGTGCGTCAGCCCTTCTGGATGGCGTCCGTGGGCGCCCTGCCGGGGATCGCGAGGCCTTGTCACAGACGATTTCGGACCTTTCCCAGATGGTCGCGGCTCTGGGTGACCTGATCGGGGAATGTGACGTCAATCCACTTCTGGTGCACCAGAAGGGCGTGACCGCCGTGGACGCCTTGATTACGCTTTTGAAATCATGACCGATGCGTGGCCGCACCCATGCAGTTTCGGTATGGGTGTTCCGCGTTCATGACGTTGGCGCAATGCGTGCGCCAACGCTATCTGGCTGACACAGGGTCGCGCATATGGTGCGGCCGTCAGGCGTCACTAGGAATACGGTTATGAATCAACTCCTTCGCAAGCTCCGCAACGGCTGGCAGATGAAGAACCTTCGTCGCGAGCTCAACGGACTCTCCGACGGCCAGCTCAACGATCTGGGTATCGACCGTTGCCAGATTCCAGACATGGCACGATATTGCCACGGAGCGGGTCCGCGCCCCGACGCCAACTAAGGTTTCCTGACAGGGTTCTGTCGAACGAAGAGGCGCAAGCCTCCGAACGGTCGCAGGACACACCAGGCAGGGGTCCGGGATTAATCCCGGGCCCCTGTTGTGTTCAGGTCACGCGAATGGCTGCAACCAGCCAGTCGCGGAACGCTGCAATATCGGCCCGCTCCCGGTCGTCTTTTCGGGTAGTCAGGACATAACCTGCGTCTGTCTGGATTCTGGCCGGGTGGGGTTGCACCAGACGACCAGTGGCGAGGTCATCCCTTGCGATGGACGTGTTGGCCAGGGCAATGCCCTGACCGCTTCGCGCTGCCTCCATGATTGCCTGACCGGCCACCATGCGCAGGCCGCGTGATGCATCGAGTCCCGTGACGCCAAGCTCCTCAAGCCAATCCTGCCAGGACGGCCACATCCAGCTTTGTGGCGCATCTTCGTAATGGAGAAGCGTATGGTTCGCGAGGTCGTCCAGGGAACGGATCGGGCCATGCCGGTCGAGGGTTTCGGGGCTGCACACCGCAAAGATATCCTCGTCGATCAGCTTGACCTGATCGGTTTCGAGATGATCGGCAAACCCGTATCGATTGCGATATCGATTGTCCGGTCTGACAGACTCGGTTCCGCACGGGTTGCGTCGATCCGGACATCGATGGAGGGCGCGACCTGGCGAAAGCTGTCCAGGCGCGAGACCAGCCACCCTGACGCGAATACAGGCTCGACGGCGACCGAGAGCGGGCGTTCTCCGCTTGTCTTGCGCAAACTTGCGATTGCTCCACGCATCTCATTGAAGCCTGCCTGTAGCCTGGGAACCATGGCCTGAGCGGCTGGTGTGAGGGCGATGCCACGGCCTTCACGCTCCAGGAGGCGTACGCCCAGGTCATCCTCGAGGGTCTTGATCATGCGGCTCACGGCACCTGCGGTCACGTTCAGCGCGTCGGCGGCCCGCGCGATGGAACCGTGACGGGAAACGGCCTCGAAGGCACGCAGGGCGTTGAGGGAGGGTAGGCGCTCTGACATTTCTCAATTATTGAGTTTTTGTAAGGGTTTGACCACAGCAATGTCGGTTGTTCGCAAATCCCTGGAATCCTACGTTGTTGGCGAACCCTAGGAGTGCCCGTGATGCGTTCTGAAAAGCTCTATGGCCCGTTGCCCGGTGGCCTGCATGATGACCCGTCAAAGTCCTACACGATGGCATCACGCTACTATTCGGATCCGGCGATCTATGCCGAGGAGCAGGACGCCATCTTCGCGAAGTCGTGGATCTTCGTCGGCCACGAAAGCCAGGTTGCCGAACCGGGCAGCTACAAGACCGTTGAACTGGCCGACGAGAGCATTGCGCTGGTGCGTGGCCGCGATGGAGAACGTCCGGGCGTTCTACAACGTCTGCCAGCACCGGGCGCACCGCATCCTCTCGGGCGAGGGCAAGCTCAAACTCACCATGGTCTGCCCCTATCACGCCTGGGCCTATGACTTCGACGGCAAGCTGCGCACCGCGCGGGGCTGCGAAAACGTGGATGGCTTCGACAAATCCGAGTTCGGCCTCAAGCAGGTCCGGGTCGACACCATGCTGGGCCTGGTCTTCGTCAACCTCGATGCCGATGCGCCGGCCTTTGCCGAGCAGTACGCGGGGCTTGAGGACGACATCCTGCGCTGGATGCCGCGCGCGGGGCAGCTTGGGTTTGCCGTCGGGCGCGACTTTCATCTCAAGGCCAACTGGAAGGTCGTGATCGACAACTTCCAGGAGTGTTACCACTGCGAACCGGCCCACCCGGCCTTCGTTGACCTGGTGGCGATGCCGACCTATCGCAACAAGACGCATCAGTACTGGTCAGCCCAGACCTCCGACATGCCGCACTCGAACCAGAATACGGCCTATGACTTTCGAGCCGGGCGACGTCGATTTCGGGTACGCCGGGTACTTCGTCTGGCCCAACCTGACGATCTGGCTGATGCCGGGCGAGCCCAACCTGATGACCCTGCAGATGATGCCGGACGGCCCTGAAGGGCTGCCTGGAACACCTGCACTGGCACGCGCTTGGGTGGCGAAGCTGAGCGGAGCAGTCGCAGTCAGCCATCGATTACACCATCGACGTTCTCCAGCCCGAAGACATTGCGCTGTGCGAGAGCGTGCACCAGGGGTTGAAGTCACGCGGCTATGATCGCGGTCGCTTCATCGTTGACCGCGACCGCACGCATATCAGCGAACACGCCGTGCATCACTTTCACATGCTGGTCATGCAGGCACTGGAAGGTGGTCCGCCGCCTGTCGCACAGGCAGCGGAGTAGTCGCACTGGATTTACTCGGCAGCTGCACGCGCAGTTGCTGACACTGGGGCAAGGCCAAGCCAACGATCAATGAATCCCGGCACCCAGGCTTCGACCAGGTGATCGTACTTTTCAGCGTTGGCGAGCTGTTCATGGGGCTGCTGAGCGCCGCGTTCTTCCAGCTTGTGAGCCGCTTCGGTCATCCAGCACTGGACGATGTCGAGCGTGCACTCGGGATGGAATTGCACGCCATAGGCATGGGGTGCGGCGCGGAACATCTGGTTGGGAAAGTGGCCTGATGCGCCAGTTGCCAGATGATCGCAACCTGAAGGGATTTCAAAACCTTCGCCGTGCCATTGGTAGAAATGGCGCATGCCGCCCAGGATGTCGCAGTCGGCTCGGGTGGGGACAATCTGGGTGTAGCCGATCTCGTGCCAACCCTCATCATGCGGTTTGACGGTGGCGCCCATAGTCCGCGCCAGCATCTGTGCGCCCAGGCAAACGCCCAGGAACGGAACGTCTGCAGCCATCACCGTGTCGATCCAGCGCAGCTCCTTGGCCAGAAAATCGAGAGTGTCGTCATCGTTGGCGCTCATGGGGCCGCCGAAGATCACTGCGCCGGCGATTTCGTCGAACTGCTCAGGCAGGGTATCGCCCATTTTCACGCAGCAGCGCACTTCCTCGAAGCCCTTGTCGCGGACCACGCGGCCGATGCGGCCCGTGTTGGACTCTTCACCGTGAACGACGCAGATAACCTTGTTTTTCATGGGGTCGGAGTTTCTCGATCTAGCAGGCACCCGTCAACTGTCTCAGACATCGCTGTTCACAGGGTCAGGTGGTCAGGGAAGATGCGTCTGGGCCGACCGGTTTAACGGTGAATCCAGCTGCTGTCAGATGGCTGACGACGTCGGCGACATGATCGCGGTCGAGCGTTTCGACCACAATATCGAGCTCGGCCAGCTTGACCGGCAGGCTGGAGAAAGCACGTTGATGATAGACCTCGATGATGTTGGCATCACACTTGCCGATGATCTGGGCAATCAGTCCCAACGTCCCCGGTGCATCGGAGATTTCGATGCGCAGGCGCACCATGCGGCCGTCGCGCACAAGGCCATGTTCGATCACGGCTGAAACGATGCGGCTGTCGATGTTGCCGCCGGTCAGCACCAGGCCCACCTTCTTTCCCGAAAAACGGTCGGGGTGGGCAAGTAGCGCGGCCAGCGGCGCAGCGCCGCCTCCCTCTGCCACAGTCTTTTCAATCTCGAGATACATCTGGACGCCGTGTTCCAACTGGTCTTCGGTCACCAGCATGATGTCTTCAACGTGCTCCTTGATGACCGGCATGGTGACCTTGCCGGGTGTTTTGACCGCGATACCGTCAGCGATCGTGCGGCCGCCGGCCTTGACCGTGAGCCCTTGCATCGACTGATACATCGACGGAAACAGGGCGGCTTCCACGCCATAGATTTCGATATCAGGATTGATTGCCTTGGCGGCGATGGCGATGCCCCCGATCAGTCCGCCGCCGCCAATCGGAACGATGATCGCGTCCAGGTCAGGTGCGCATTCCATCATTTCCAGGCCCACGGTGCCCTGGCCGGTCATGACTTTCTCGTCGTCATAGGGGTGGACAAAGGTCAGACCTTCATCAGCCGCGATCTGGCGTGCTGCAACTGCTGCATCGTCGATTGTCTCACCGGTCAGGATAACCTTGGCACCGAATCTGCGGGTGTTTTTGACCTTCACGGTCGGCGCGCCCTGGGGCATCACGATGGTTGCCGGAATCCCGAGGCGCTGCGCGTGATAGGCCACGGCCTGGGCATGGTTGCCAGCCGACATGGCAATGACGCCCTTGGCGCGCTGCGCATCATCGAGTGTTGCCATCTTTACCAGAGCGCCGCGATCCTTGAACGATGCAGTGAACTGCTGGTTCTCGAATTTTACATAAACGGTTGCACCGCTGATCTCAGAGAGCGTGCGTGAAACCGTGCACGGCGTCTTGATGATCTGGCCGTCCAGCAGTTTGGCGGCGTCACGGATGTCTTCCAGGGTCACGGTCATGATGCGGTCCTCGCGAATCGGCGGCGAGAGTGCAGAATTGCTGGCACGAAAGCGAGCCCGGATGCGACCAGCAGGAGTCGCGATGATGTCAGGATTGCCGTGATGTCAGGCTTTCAGGGGTATCGAAGTCTTCCAGAACAGCCGAATCAGCCATCTTGACTTCAATCACAAGGTCTTCGTTTTCGCCGATCAGGTGACGGGCACCCGTGTCACCGGAAATCGATGTCATGGCTTCGAAGAAGCGGCGATCCCAAAGTACCGGATTGCCCCGCTTGCCCTGGTGGGTGGGAACCACAATGGCGTGGCCTTCGGACGGATCGTAGGCACGGATGATGGCTTCGATGTCGGTTGCGCGGATACCCGGCATGTCACCCAGGCAAACCAGAACGGCGTCAATGTCGTCGGGTAATGCGGCAAGACCTGCCTGAAGGGAGGTGCTCAACCCTTCATCGAAGTGCGGGTTTAGGGTGAAGGAAACGTTGTGACCGGTCAGCACCTGTTTGACGGCTTCTGCTTCATGGCCGATCACGACGTGGACGGTCTCTATGCGTGCACCCTCCAAGGCATCGACGACGTGGCGCACCATGGGTTTGTCATCGACCGGAATCAGTAGCTTGTTGGCAGGCCCCATGCGGCGTGACTGGCCTGCAGCAAGGACCAGTGCGGCAACACCTGCGCGACGGTCTGCACGGTCCTGATCGTCTTCGGTCTGCTCGCGTGGCCGGGGCCGCAGTGGGATTTCTTTCAACAAACCACCGACACCCATCGCCATGATGTCACGGCCC
The DNA here is from genome assembly GCA_943787175.1 of uncultured Alphaproteobacteria bacterium. GTDB lineage: Bacteria > Pseudomonadota > Alphaproteobacteria > SP197 > SP197 > SP197. Next base: position 58,814 of record CALSLK010000021.1, on the reverse strand, counting down.
GTGACCTGAAGGCCTGCTGCCAAACGCTGTAGCACCCAATCGAATCCGTTCAGTTTGGGAGATCGCGCACAACCGGGCAGTCCCAGAACGGTCGTGTCATCAAGATGTCCGAGGAGCAGGAGGTTTCCCGGATCGACCGGCATGCCCAAATGGTCAACGTAGCCACCTGCCTGCTCGATGGCCGCAGGCACGACGTCCCGGCGGTCGGTAATGGCTGATGCGCCATACACCAGAACCAGGTCATGTTCGCAGGCAAGGGTCTTAATCGCCTGCGCCAGTTCCTGCCCGCGGTGCGGCACGCGTTCCTGACGGCTTAAGTGCATGCCAAGAGAGGCGAGGCGGGTTTCAACCACATCGGCGGTCTTGTCGAGGACACGGTCCTTGATGGCAGCCGTGCGGGTCAGGATGAGGGCGACACGATGGCCGCGGAAACCAGCGACGCCGATTGCACCATTTGATGTGCTTGCCGCAGCAAGGCACAGATCGAGCGTCTCTTTTGGAACGGCGAAGGGGATGATCTTGACCGTGGCAACCATCTGCCCGGATGTCACGCGCTCGAAGGAAGGGACAGTAGCCACGGTGACCGCTTCGTCGACCATGTTGACCGCATCGATGGCCTGGATGTCCAGACTGGCAAGGCCGTCCAGCCCAGCATGCAGATTGGCGCGGCCGGTAAAGGGTGCCTTGACTGTCAGGTTCTCGCCAGCCAGAGCGTCAGCGAGCAGGCGGGCCGCTTCGTCCTCGTGGACGTCTCCGGGTTCCAGACGTGCAACGGTGATGTTCTCGACACCCGATGCCATCTAACGATGCCACATGCTCAGCCGTCAGATGGAGGCCCTTCTTGAGTGTGCGATCGCCGCAGCGTGTGCTGTGCACGAGGATGGCACCGGCAGCCTCTGGTGTTGGAATCTCATCAAAGATCATCAGAGTTTGCCATGTTGCGCAGCGACGACTTCGGCCATCACCGAAAGTGCGATTTCTGCATGGGATCGGGCACCGATATCCAAGCCGATTGGGGCGTTGATCCTGTCGGTTTCTGTCGTACTGAAACCAGCCTCATGAAGGCGGTCCAGGCGTTTGGCATGGGTGCGTCTGCTGCCCAGAGAGCCAACGTAAAATACCGGTGCGCGAAGTGCGATGTGCAGCGCCGGATCGTCGATCTTGGGGTCGTGGGTCAAGGTTGCCACGGCGGTGCGATGATCGAGTTCGAGTGTCTTCAAGGCATCGTCTGGCCATGTGTTGAGAACACGGATGCCCGGGAACCGTGCCGGATCGGACCAGGCACGACGTGGATCGACGATGGTGACATCGTAGCCGACAGTCTGCGCCAAGGTTGCCAGGGGCTGAGCGACATGGACCGCGCCGATGACGACAAGACGCAGGGGTGGATTAAAGACATTGAGAAAGAGATCGCGTCCATCAACCTCGACGGTCGTCGAGCGATCATGGGCGAATGCTTCGGCCACGGCTGCTGAAATAGACTCTTCAACGGGCTCATCCAACCCGATCAGACGTTCTTCACCTGTATCGAGCCATGTTGCCAATACGACAGCGCGTTTGGCGTTGCGGGCCTCATTGAGGGCCCGAAGCGTTGCCATCTTCATGATAGCGGCTCGACAAAGACACGCACGGTGCCGCCGCAGGTCAGACCGACTTCCCAGGCGGTTTCGTTGCTGACGGAGAATTCAAGATTGCGGACTTTACCGTCGGACATGGCATTCCGGGCTTCTCCGATCACGGAACCCTCGATGCAGCCGCCGGAGACCGAGCCTTCAAAGCTGCCGTCTTCGCGCACCGCCAGCAAGCTTCCGACCGGACGCGGACTGGAACCCCAGGTCGCTGTGACGGTTGCAAGCGCGACACGCTGTCCCGCCTCATGCCAGGCCTGTGCAATGTGCAGGACGTCTTCGTTCATGCTGCGTTCAGCCATCGTTTCATCTCCTCGTCAGCACTCTGATCCTCGCCGGAAAGGGAACGTGCGAGGTCTTCCAGGCTATCGAGATTATGGCAGGCTCTGAAGGCATCGACATGGGGAAGCATGGTGCGAATTCCCCATGATCTCGGCTCAAAACCGCGCCAGCGCAACAGGGGATTCAGCCAGATCAATCTGCGACAGGACCGCTGCAGCAGAGTCATTTCGTGCGCCAGGCCGCCATCGGTATCGCGGTCCAGGCCGTCTGTCACCAGCACCACAACGGCTCCCTGGCCAAGAACCCGGCGGGACCAGTCGCGATTGAAGTCATGCAGGCAGCCGCTGATCTTGGTGCCGCCAGACCAGTCATCGACCCGTTTGGCAACCTTTGTCAAAGCCAGGTCAACATCGCGATTGCGCAAGTCGCGCGTGATGTTGGTCAGGCGCGTGCCGAACGCAAAGGTGTGTACGCGATGCTGGTCGTTGGTCAGCGCATGAGCAAAGTGGATCAGCATGCGGCTGTAACCCGTCATGGACCCGGAGATGTCGCATATGAGTACCAGGACAGGCGGTCTATGATCCTGGCGAACGCGATGAAGAGGCATGATGCCGTGGGCAGAACGTGGGGCTTCACGCAGGGTTCGACGCAGGTCGATGCGGGAACCTGTCGAGCTTGGGATCAAGCGGCGTGAGCGGATACGTTCGAAGGACATACGCATGCGCGCGATTGCTTTTCTGGCGGCTTCTGTCTCCTCTGCCGACATATCGTCAAAGTCCATCTGACGCAGGTTTTCCTGATCGGAAAATGTCATGGTCATATCGAACTCGACCTCGTCGTCCTGCGCCTGATTTTCCTTGTCACCCAAGCCCATGGCTTCGGCGACGCGGCGGGCAACTGGGTCCGTGTGGTCTTGGAAATCGGCCGCAAGCGAAGGAAGCGAAAGCCCCAGCATGCGTTCAAGAAGTTTGGGGTCGCGCCAGAACAGGTGAAATATCTGGTCAAACAGATCGCGTTGTTCGCGGCGATGGACAAACACACTGTGCAGTGTCCAGTAAAAATCTTCGCGGCGTCTTATGCCGGCGGCCTCGACGGCCTGAAGTGCATCAAGCACGCTGCCTGGACCGACAGGAACGCCCGTTGCCCGTAATGCGCGGGCAAAATGCATGATGTTGTCGGCCAGCCGACCGGCGCGGTCGGTTGCTGTCATTGGGCGGCCGCTTCGACGGCCATGTTGGCGCGGAGCTGGTCCAGAAGCCCTGCGGCTTCCGTGCCTTTGATACGCGCAATATCGTCCTGGTACTTCAGCAGGACGCCCAGTGTGTCATCGACCGTCTGGGCATTCAGGGTCATGGCGTCCAGGCTGACCAGAGCCGTGGCCCAGTCCAGGGTCTCAGCAATGCCGGGCATCTTAAAGAGGTCACGGTCGCGCAGGGCCTGCACAAACCCCACGATCTCTGCAGACAGCTGTTCACTGCAGTTGGGCATCTTGCGCCGCAGGATATCGAGCTCGCGCACGGCAGAGGGGTAGTCGATCCAGGCATAGAGGCATCGGCGTTTCAGAGCGTCGTGAATCTCACGCGTCCGGTTTGACGTGATGATGACGATGGGCGGCTCTTGTGCCCTGATCGTGCCGAATTCAGGAATCGTGACCTGAAAGTCCGAAAGAACCTCCAGCAGGTAGGCCTCAAAGGGCTCGTCTGTGCGGTCCAGTTCGTCAATCAGCAGGACAGGTGGACCGCCCTCGTGCTCTTCTAGTGCCTGGAGGATCGGACGGCGGACCAGAAATTCTTCGCTATAGATGTCGCGGCTGATCTGTTCGCGGTCGACAGGGCCGCTCGCCTCGGCCAGCCGGATCTCGACCATCTGGCGGGGATAGTTCCACTCATACACGGCATGGGCAGCGTCCAGGCCCTCATAGCACTGCAACCGGATCAGATCGCGGCCAAGCGTTGCAGCCAGGACCTTTGCAGTTTCGGTCTTGCCGACGCCAGCTTCGCCCTCAAGAAACAACGGGCGACCCATGGTCAGGGCAAGATAAAGACTGGTGGCAAGGCTGCGGTCGGCGACATAGTCGGCCGATTCCAGCAGCGCCACGGTCGCATCAATCGAAGAGGGCAGGGACATGGGAACCAGACTACAGCGGAAAGCGATGAGGAGCCGCTATTTTTGCACCCAGTTACCCGTTGCGTCCATGTAGTAGGTGCCTGGAGCGAGGCTTTGGATGATCTTCTCGCCGGCAACCACCTGCACCGCGTCCAGGGATGTCCCGTTCTTGAGTGCCAGTTCCGTATATTTGAGCTCGCGGCCCTTGTTGATTTCAGTCAGCAGTTCTGTCGCCCAGGACGGTGCGGATGGGTCACGTTGGGCAAGGTAGCCATCGGGGCGTTCGCCCAGGTAGCCAAGTTGACGGGCTTCATCGAGGCTCTGTGCAAAGGCAAGGCCGGGTAAGGCAATCATGGCAGCAGCACCGGCAATCATGCCCAGCATCCGTCGGCGAGTTATCTCAAAACAGTGCATCGTCATCCTCCAACAAGGCCTCTACGTCTTTCTCCAGTTTGACCCGAACTTCCTGTTCAATCTTGACGTTGAGATTGATCACGATCGGTTCCTTGGGCGCCTCCAGACGTACCGTGGGCTGGCAGGCGGTCACAAACAGGCCGGTCACTGCCAAAACCGGGAGGGCAAGAAGTCGTCTGCGGTCAGATCTCATGCGTACTTCCATATACTGCTTCCTTTACTGACACGCGTTTGTGTCAAAAACCCGACAGACGCTCTTTCAGTTCCTCGGAGATGCGCCAACCTGCCAGGCTGTCACGCACAACCTTGTCGAGATCTCCGGTCACGTTGACGTTGAGCTCGATGGGATAGCCATCATAGAGATCAGGATTGGCACCCGCGACATGGAGCGTGAGGTCTGTGGCCCCGTCCAGGGGTTTGTTGACGTCCATGGCGATTCTGCTGAAATGAAAGTTGGACAGCGCGTCCAGCACCAAACCAACGTTTTCTTCGCCAAGGTCGAGCGGAACATCCGTTCCAGTGGGAACATATCGCAGCGTCCCGGCTGCCTGGGACTCCAAATGGCCGTTCACGATGGCAAAGTCGTCGTCGCTGATGATCAAGGGCAGTGAGCCCGATAATCTGGCGTCGACTTCCAGGTCCGGAATCTCGGCATAGGCAAGCAGTCGAGCCAGATCGACGCCAGTGACATCGAGTTCCATACGGTTCTGGCCCGGCCCCAATCGAAGAACCGAGGGGCCAACAGCAACACTTCCACCTGCGAAGCCTGCCGTGCCCAGTTCCAGGTAAAGGCTGTCGTCACCTGGTAGGGACAGTGAGAGTTCGACATCGGTCAGAGGAACGCCGATATCAAGCATTTCGGCAGTCAGGGTCTGTGATGGTGGTGTGGTCCAGGGAGCGAGTTCTGACAGAGTAATTTCACCATTGAGGTCCGCAAGTTCGACATCGCCATTGCGGCCAGAAAGGCCCTGTAGGAACAGCGTTATGTCAGATGTCGGCCTGCCGTTTTCATAGCCCAGCTTGCCTAGAATCTCGAAGGAACCTTCGGCGTCTTCCAGCAACGCACCATAGAGCGGTGACACATCAACAGGTTGGGAGCCACCGGGCTCGAACTGGATTGGCGGCATTCGAATCAGAGCCATGAAGCGGTCTGGCCCGGGTTCATAACTTGCTTCGACATTGGCAAGATAACGCCGGTCCTGCATGTGGAGGTTGCCGGTGATGCGCAGGTCACCACCCGAAGGCCAAACCGGAGCAAACTGCGCATCTGCGACAATAGGGGCAAATCGAGCCGGGGTGTGCAGATCTTCAAACTTGCGAACCTCGGCACTGATCTGAGGCCATAGCGAGAGGCCATCGTTATAGTTAACCAGCAGCTTGATGCCAGCGACGCGCAGGTCAGGACCTATCAGGTGAAGGTCGCCAAGCGAGGACTCCATCGTGCCCTGCAGATGACTGATCCCCAGGCTGCCGAACCGAATCCCCATATGCGGGAGCTGCCCAACGACCGAGAGTTCCTGGCCGGCGACCGGGTCTAAAAGTGTCAGTGCGATATCTGATGGCGCGAGAGACAAACGTATGTCCCAGCTGATGTCCTTGCCAGGCTGTTCGATCACCACATTGGGCAAGTGTTCAGGCTCGAACTTGATGGACATCGCGTCGTCCAGTTTGAACGCCGGGTGCTGAAGGCTCTCGATGTCGACCCAACCGGTGTCGGTCAGGTAAATGTGCAGCGCCTGATCTGAATAGGCATATCGCAGGGGCCATTCCGCCAACAGTCCGACCATGCGCACATCGTTCCATGACAAAGTTTCTGCCCGCGCCAATGCAATGGGGTGCACCGTGCCACTGAGCACGCCATCAACCAGTGTGATGCTCGAAGGCAAGTCGATTTCGACATCGGTCGCTTCGGCACCCTGAAGACGCAAGGTGTCGAATCTTCCCTGAAGATTGAACGAGCCATCAAAGTTCTCGCCCGATCCCGCACCCTGACACGCGACCCGGAGTGATCCTTCCGCAAGTTCCGGCCATATGTGGCCCTGGAGATCCACTTCGAATGTGGAGACAGAGGTGCGGAGCAAATTCCACGCGGTGCCCAACGCTGCAGTACCTCCCATGGATATCGTTCCATCGAGGTTTTCACTTCCACTCAGATGTGCCGTTATCCTGGGACTAACGACCCAACCCTCATCCGTTGGGCCGAGTGCAAGCCTCAGTCCGCGATCATCAAAGTTCAGGTCGTAAGTTTGTCCTAGAATTGCAGGCGGCGAAGGCACTGTGGCATCGCTGCCTGCATATCGGATGCCGCTTATGTGACCAGGACCCTCAAGCACCATGAGCGCTTCGCTCATGGCCATGTCCAGTTTGAAGGCAAGGTCAACCTGGCCAGATGAAGCTGATTCGGGGACGATCAGTCCCTCTGCATGCATTGCCACGGCACCCGTGACGTTCAGAGCTTCAATCAATTCTTCTGTCGTCAGGCCGGTGGCATTCGGGCCCGCCGTTGCGGCCAGACTCATATCGAGCCGCGCAGGCGCCAGAATTTCGATTTCGTGTGGCCCGGGAAATGTAAAATCTTCCTGCAGGTCCAGCCACGCGGTAACCGTTGCAGGGGCGTTTGGTGTTGCGATGTCCAGCTCGACGTCGATCGAAGCAGACATCGCGCTGAGATCATCACCAAGCGTCAGATGTCCGGCTACATCGCCGCCATCGACAGTGGCGCTAAGCGCAAGAGGTGCAATGATGTGGTCTCTGGTGCTGAGGGACCTGGCCTGAAGGTCAGCTATGACTTGAGGCGACCCCGAAGCTTCAATCTGAATCGTTCCGTTCAGCCCTTGCGCGACCATTTCCTGATAGCCGAGATCGCCTGTATCGAACGCGATCGTAATCTCTGGAGAACTCTCTCCATGAGGAGCGTGGAGGGAAAATGAACCTTCTGTGGTACCCATAGAGGAACTGGCCAGCCAGGTTCCCGCACCATCAACGGCAATCAGGCTGTTTTTCAAGGCACCGTCAACATCCGCGCGCAGATGCAACCAGGGAGCCGTGACATCAACGATGCCGTTTTCCAGCACCACGTTTTCAAAAGCCGGAGGCATACCGCTGGACTCAGATTGCGCCAGCATCGCGACCCAATCGCTTGCAGGTCCTGTTGGATTTCCCGAACTGTCGAGCGAGACCTGCAAAACGGCACCGCGGATCACGATGGTGCCAACCCTGCCGTCGACCGCCTGGCGCAGGCTATAGCCAATCTCGACCCGATCGGCCCATAGCAACCCGTCGATGGCAACACCGCCCAGAACGATGCGGTCCGTACGGACCTCAACGACCTCGTAAGTCGCTATCGGCGTTGGTGTTTCATAGAGGCCACGACGAACAAGCCAGTCAACGACCTCGTACCGTGCCGTAAACCAGACTGCGACAACAACGACCGCCAACAGGATCACCAGGATCGACAAACGCCGAACCGTGACCCGTATCAATGCAAGCATGTCCTTGATGAACAGCATGACCATAGCGACAGTCTAGCGCGATTTCACGCACAGGCGACGAGATACCGAGTCTGCTGGACAAAATGTGAAAGAGGCGATCAGCCCAGAGCTTTTTCAACAGCGCGTTTGGCCATAACGGTCACCAGATGTGCCCGGTAGTCGTTGGCCGCGTGGATATCGCTGTTGAGGTCGTCATCAGGAATCAGGATGTCAGCGACGGCCTCGGGTGCGAAGTTCACTGTCAGTGCCGCTTCCATCTCAACAACGCGGAAGACGCTCGCACCTGCGCCGGTCACGGCCACACGTATCCCGCCGGCTGTTTCGGCGACGAATACGCCGACAATGGCGTAGCGCGAGGCGGGGTTGGGGAATTTCATATAGGCTGCGCGTACCGGCGTGGGGAATGACACTGCGGTGACAATTTCGTCCTCCTCCAGCGCCGTCTCGAACAGGTCGGTGAAATAGTCATCAGCAGCAATTTCGCGGCGGTCAGTCTTTACTGTGGCGTTCAAACCAACAATGGCGGCGGGATAATCAGCGGCAGGGTCCGCATTTGCGATGGAACCGCCCAGGGTTCCTCGATTGCGGACCTGAAAATCACCGATCATGCCTGCCAGATCTGCCAAGGCTGGGATTGCGGCCAGAACATCGGCTGATTGCGCGACATCACCATGACGGGTGCCAGCGCCAACTACGACATTGTCGCCTTCAATGCTGATGCCTTTGAGGCTTTCGATGGCATTCAGCTCGATCAGGTCCGACGGCGTGGCAAGGCGCAGTTTCATGGAGGGCAGAAGCGTGTGACCGCCCGATAGATAGCGTGGATCGTCGCTTTCACCGAAGAGGCGTTTGGCTTCTTCCAGTGTTTCGGGCTGGTGGAACGAAAAGGCGTACATGATCAGGCCCCCGTTGCCATCTTGTCGGCCGCGGCCCGGATGGATTTCACGATGTTGTGGTAGCCCGTGCAGCGGCAAAGATTGCCTTCCAGGTGCTCGCGGATTTCTCGTTCTGTCGGGTCAGGGTTGTGTTTGATGAGGTCGAGCGCACTCATGATCATGCCGGGGGTACAATAACCACACTGCAGTCCATGATTTTCATGAAACGCCTGCTGCATGGGATGCAGCGTGTCACCGTCCGCAACGCCTTCGATCGTGGTGACGTTGCGGCCCTCTGCCTGAACCGTGAGCATGGTGCAGGATTTTACTGACTCACCGTCGACATGGACGACACAGGCGCCACACTGGCTGGTGTCGCAACCGACATGAGTTCCGGTCAGGCGCAGTGTCTCGCGCAGGAATGTCACCAGCAGCGTGCGTTCCTCGCACGTGCCGCTGCGTTCCTCGCCATTCACCGTCATGGATACGGTGATTGTCATGGGCAAATCTCCTGTCTGACCGGGCAGAGTGTCGAAGGCATGCGGCCATGGGTCAAGTACATCATTGGGGAAGGCCCGCCATGACGAATAGGACCAGCAGTGTCACGCCTGCAAGTCCGAACCAGCAGTTTTCCAGCAAGGTGGGTTGCGGTTCACGCGCTGGTCCATTTGGAGCAGGCGCAGGCGTTGGTGCTGCGCGTTCCGGTGAAGTCGTTGCTGCTGCCATAGTGGGTTCAACAACAGGCTGGCTTGCGGCCTGTTGCGAAACCAGTTCGTTGAATCGGGTGAAGAAATCGTCAGCGACTTTCTTGGCGGTTCCTTCCACCAGGCGTGCACCGACCTGTGCCAGTTTTCCACCTACCTGTCCGTCGGCCGTATAACGCAGCATGGTTGCCGCGCCGTCCTCTTCCAGGCTTACGCGCGCGCCACCCTTGGCAAAACCGGCGACGCCACCTTGGCCTTCACCGGATATCGTATAGCCGTTGGGCGGATCCAGTTCCGAGAGCGTCACCTTGCCCTTGAAGGTTGCAGAAACCGGGCCGATCTTGGACTTCACCCTGGCATTGAATGCGGTGTCGGACTCCTTCTCGATCTCCTGACAACCAGGAATGCACTGCTTGAGCACATCTGCATCGTTCAGCGCCTGCCAGACGGCATCGCGCGGGGCTTCGATACGGTACTCACCGGCAAGATCCATGCGTATCTCTTTCTGGTTGGCTGTTCACGGAAGTCAACGTGGCGGAAACTTACGTCAAGCCGGTGCACATTCAAACCGGCGAAGCTGCTAGTCAAAAACCCTGGATCAGGTCGATCAGCAAGACCAGTGTGAAGATGACGACAACGGCAAGGGACGCCGAACTGATCAGAGGGTCGCGCGCGAACAGGCCGCCTGGTCCGTGCCAGAGTTTGACCAGCCAAACCGAACTTTGCATGCCGATCTGCGAAAGCTGGCGGAGCGGGTGGATGATGCGTTCCAGGATTGCGTACCCGCAGCGGCCTGCACGGGGCAGGAGCCAGCGATAGGTCCACTCGATATCGAGGTTGACCCCGGGCCTTTCGTGAGGCTCCAGTTTGGTGACGCGCAGAACCACGAAACACAAAGCCGCAAAGAGCAGAAGCTGGAGCTGCGTCAGCACATGCTCGAACGTGTAAGGCTCATAGGTGACGGGGTAGGGAAGCATGTCATACAGCAGGCCCGGAAAGATTCCGATGCCGATGCACATCACCGATGCGATGAACATGGCAATCAACATGGGCTTTGGTGCTTCCTTGGGCCGCTGCCCGGAATCATGACCGAAGAACGCAAAGAACGGAATCTTGATTCCGGCGTGGTGCAGGACGCCAGCTGAAGCAAACAACAGGGCGAGCCAGACCCAGTCGTAACCTCCCTGAAGAGCTGCACTCATCACCATGGCTTTTGACACGAATCCCGAGAACAACGGGAAGGCTGAAATCGAGGCCGCACCGATGATGCACATGATCGTGGTCTTGGGCATGGTGCGGTAAAGCCCACCCAGCTCCGATGCGCCAATCTTGCCAGTCCGGTAGAGCACTGCACCCATCGACATGAAGAGCAGTGATTTATACATCACATGAGCAAAGGCATGCGCCACCGCTCCGTTGATGGCCAGTTCCGTGCCGATCCCGATTCCGGTGATCATGAACCCCAGCTGATTGATCAGGCTGTAGGACAGAACCCGCCGCAGATCGTCTTCGAGTACGGCATAGAATATTGGGAACACGGTCATTGTTGCGCCGATGTAGATCAGCAGTTCCGTGCCCGGAAACAGACTGGCCAGACAATAGATCGACGTCTTGGTGGTCAGCGCACTCATGATCACCGTGCCGGTCTCGGTCGCTTCGGGATAGGTGTCGGTGATCCAGTTATGGAGCAGCGGGAAGCCGGCCTTGATGCCCAGGGAAAGGAAAATCAGCCAGGCTGCCAGGCCTTCAAGCTCCAACGGTGTAATGGCAAGCGAACGTCCCTGATTGATCAGCACGATAATGCCGCACATCAACAGCACGCCTGACAAAACCTGCAGCATCAGGTAACGCACCGCAGCGCGTTCGGCCCTGAGCGTGCCGCGCGCCAGCACAAGGAATACAGAGGTCAGGCCCAGGCCTTCCCAGAACAGCAGCAGGGTCAGCAGGTCCCCCGCAAAGATCGCGCCCATGGTGCTGGCGCCATAGGTCAGAATGGAGACCTGCTCCAGCTTGGTCGGGCGATAGAGGTTGTAGACCAGGGCCACGAAGACGGCGAGATGGAACAGCCATCCAAACAGCATGGAGAGCCGGTCAACTTCGACCAGGATCAACCCGTGGCCAAACAGCATCACGGTCATCGGTGCGCTGCCGTCGAGCGCCCAGAGATTGATCGCGCCAACGACCGGTGTGGCAACTGCGATGACATCGCGCAAGCGACCACGGGCCACCATGGCGAGTGCAGCGCCGACCAGGAAGATCAGGAACGGCGCGACGCTAATCATCGTAGTAACCTTCGCGTCGTTGCACGAGGAAACGAATGCCTTCGGAAACAAGAACCAGCAGGGCATAGGCGCCGAAGCCGAACGCGGCATAGAAGCCGAACATCGATTCCCAGGGATGATCGACATGTCGGTGCGCAAAGACGTCTGCAATCAGCGTTCCAGCGCAAGCCAGCACGAGTGTCCAGATGACCAGCTTCACATTGCGGGGCTTGTCGAACAGATAGGTCTTCTTGTCGTTCATTACGGAGACCCCACGCCAGCGAAGGTTCGGCCCAGCAGATCAATCGCAGGGTCAGGGAAGAGGAACAGCAGGAGGCAACACAGGCAGGTCACAGCGATTGCCGCAAGGCAGGCGACCGGTGCTTCGTTGCGCGTTGCCGGGGCACCTTCGGGCAGAGGCCTGAAAAACGCGCGGAATGGGATGGGCAACAGATAGGCGATGTTGAGCAGAGTCGAGACCAACAGAACACCGACAAGGAACAGTTTGTCGGCTTCCAGTGCGCCATCGAGAATGAGCCACTTGCTCCACAGGCCTCCGAACGGAGGCAGGCCGATGATACTGAGACTGCCGACCAGAAAGGCAGCAAAGGTGAAGGGCATGACCCGGCCCAGACCATCGAGCTGGGAGATGTCGGTCTTGTGTGCGGCGACCAGAATGGCGCCAGCGCAGAAAAACAGCGTGATCTTGCCGGCCGCATGGGTCGCGATATGGAGGCCGCCGCCAAGGAAACCGGCCTCGTTGGCAAGCAGCGCGGCTAGCACGATGTAGGCAAGCTGGCTGATCGTGGAATAGGCCAGCCTGGCCTTCAGGTTGTCCTTGGTCATGGCTACCAGCGACGCCGCAATGATCGTGAAGGCGGCAATCCATTGTAGGACCTGCGTCATCGGCAGTTCGCTCAGCAGGTCGAAACCGAAGATGAAGGTGGCGACCTTCAACATAGTAAAGACACCGGCTTTGACTACGGCAACAGCATGGAGAAGCGCACTGACTGGTGTCGGGGCGACCATGGCTGCAGGCAGCCAGCGGTGGAAGGGCATCAGAGCGGCTTTGCCGACGCCATAGACATAGAGAAGGAGCAACACGCCGGCGACGCCATGGGAGACGTTCCCCTCCAGAATGCCGCCGTCACGGAAATCGAGGGTTCCGGTCACTGCATAGGTTCCGATGATGGCAATCATCTGAAAGCCGATGGAGGTACCCAGGAGAATTCCCAGATACGTGCGCCCTGCTTTACGTGCTTCGGGTGTGCCGGCATGGGTGACCAGCGGGAAGGTTGAGATCGTCAGAGCCTCATAGAAGACAAATAACGTGAGCATGTTGCCTGCAAAGGCGATGCCCATGGCACAGGCAATGGCGACGGCAAAAAACGTGTAGAACCGTGTCTGGTTCTTCTCGTGATGCCCACGCATGTAGCCGATCGCATAAACTGTTGTGACGATCCACAGGAAGCTCGCAACAATCGCGAACAACAGACCAAGTGAGTCCACGGTCAGAGCGATGGTGACGCCTGTCAGCGGGCGGGCAAGCTCGAAATGAACGGTCTCGCCGCTCTCCATCGCCATGGCGATAGTCATCACGGCGCAGAAAAGAACGCTGCCCGCAGCAAGGCTGATGCCTTCACGCACGTCGGGCCAGCGCCTTGTGGTCAAAATGCCGACGACGCCCAGAAGCGGAATGACGATGGCTATCGCTGCCAGCCAACCTGGATCGGGAAGGGGCATCATGGATAGACCCCAAGACTGTTGGCGGCCAATCCTGCGACACCAACGGTGATCTTGGTGGCTACACCAAAGGCAATGCACAATACGGTCAGGATCAGGGTCGGCACCAGAAGCATGGCGGGCGCTTCCGTAACCTTCACATCATCGGGCGGGTCGTTGAAATAGGCGACTTCGACGACGCGCCAGATATAGATGATCGACAGCAGCGAACTCATCACGATCAGAACTGCGACGGGCCACATATCGGCATCCAGTGCACCCAGGATCAGGTACCACTTGCTGATAAAGCCCACTGTGAAGGGCACGCCGATCATGGACAGGCCTGCCACCACGAAACAGCCCATAGTGACCGGCATGCGTTTGCCCAGTCCTCTGAAACTTGTCATGTCGGCACGGCCCAGGCGCAGGATGACGCATGCGGTGACCAGGAACAGAGCGCCCTTCATCAGGCCGTGATTGAAGACGTGGACGATCGCTGCAATGAGACCGTCATGATTTCCCAGGCCAATCGCGGCAGCGACATAGCCGATCTGGGCCACGCTGGAATAGGCGAGCATGCGTTTGAGATCGTCCTGCCAGATCGCCACCAGGGATCCAACAAAGGCGCCGGCCAGTCCAAGAGGGATCAACACCCAACCGACATGCATCTCGTCAAAGGCAAACTCGGCACCAAAGACATCGTAGATGAAGCGGATCAGGATATAGGCGCCAACCTTGGTAGCTGTTGCGCCAAAGAAGGCTGAGACCAGCGAAGGCGCATAGGTGTAGGCGTTGGGCATCCATGCGTGCGCCGGGAACATGGCGAACTTGATGCCGGCACCGACCAGAATGAAGGCAAAGGCTGCCTGTACGGTTGCCGAGCCGTGGAGATCGGTCAGCCTGTTGGCCATATCGGCCATATTGAGCGTCCCTGTCATCATGTAGACAAGGCCAATGCCGATCAGAATGAAGGTCGCGCCGATTGTTCCCTGGATGAGATAGTTGAAGGCCGCCTTGGACGCTCGCCGGTCCGAGCCCATCGCGACTAGCGCGTAGCTCGACAGTGACGAAATCTCCAGAAACACATAGAGGTTGAAGGCATCACCGGTGATGACGATGCCCAGCATGCCGGTCAGAGACAGCAGTGCGACCGTGAAAAACAGGCGTTGCGCGCGAAACGTAACTTCGACGCCGATGCCAAGGCGCACACCCGGCATGATGATCGCGGCCATGCCCGAGACCAGCAACAACAGCAGCGCGTTGAGCGGGTCGATGACATAGGAGATGCCCCAGGGAGGGGACCAGCCACCCATGTTGTAGGTGATCGTTCCGTGGCTGAGGACCTGATCCATCAGGGCAACGGAAATGGCAAAGGTGATCCAGGACGCCAGGACCGCAAACGGCCATGCAATGCTTGGACGAAGCATCATGGCGCAGAGCGGCGCGGCGATCAGCGGAACGGCAACCTGCAGGGCTGGGAGATGTTCGACGATGGACATCAGGTCATGTCTCGCCGTGCTCGAGAATTTCGTCTTCCTCGATCGAACCATAGGCTTCTTGAATCCGCACGATCAGAGCGAGTGCCAGGGACGTCGTTGCGACCGAAACCACGATGGCTGTGAGGATCAGAACATGGGGCAATGGGTTCGAGTAGCGCTCTGCACCTTCCAGCACGATAGGTGCGGCACCATCAAGAACGTAGCCAATGGAGATATAGAGCAGGAAGACAGCAGTCTGAAAGATATTGAGGCCGATCACCTTCTTGATCAGATTGCCGCGCGTCATGACAATGTAGAGGCCCAGCATCAGCAGGACGACTGCACCCCACTGCACGGCATGTTCGGTGATGTAGGTAAGGACCTCGATCATTTCTGCCATCGTTCGGCAAAGGTAAAGAAGATCGCGGTCAGAACACCGGCAACCGTGATGCCGACCCCAAGTTCAATAATGATGATGCCCAGATGCTGGCCATGTACGGGATCATGGCTGTCGAGCGCACCGTAATCCAGAAAGGTGCCGCCGGCAGCGAGCGAGACGAACCCCACCATTGCATAGAGAACCAGGCCCAGGGACACCATGGCGGTCAGGACTGTGAGCGGCATAACACGAATGGCACGTTTCACGCCAAAAACGATGGCATAGATGATGAACGCCGTGGCAAAGATCACGCCGGCCTGGAAGCCGCCGCCGGGGCCATAGTCACCGTGCATCTGCACATAGAGCGCAAACAGCAGAATGAACGGAATGAGCATCTTGCTCACCACGCGGACGATCAGATGTTCGCTCATCGGTCGTCCTTGCCCCAACGCCACAACAACGCCATGACACTGATCCCGGCAGTGAAGATGACCGCAACTTCTCCCAGGGTATCAAAACCACGATAGCTTGCCAGAATGGCGGTCACGATATTGGGAACACCCGTCTCGATCGGGCCTACCTCAATGTAGTAGGGAGCGACATGAAGATGGACGGGCGCGTCCGCATCGCCCAGGCCCGGCATGTCGGTGGTCGCATAGATCAACGCCATGCCTGCGGCCAACGCGGTAACGGCACCGACGGCACGTTGTTTCGTGCGTTTGCCGGGCTTGGTTTCGCTCCGGGTTGTCAGGGATATCGCGGCCAACATCAGGGTAAGCGTGATGCCCGCACCGACGACGGCTTCGGTGAAGGCAACGTCAACGGCATCGAGCAGGGTATAAACAACCGCCATGATCAGGCTGTAGACGCCGGTCAGAATTGCAATCGCAAGCAGGCTGCGCAGCCTGATCAGCGTAACGGCAAGCGCGATCAGCAGAATGACCAGAACAATGACGTGCAAACGCTCCATCAGGTGCGATCCTCTTCTGCTTCATCCTTGCCCTGATTAGCTTTGGGGTCATCCGGTGAGAGCCCTCCGATCAGAGCGGCATGAGCAACGGCATGACTGGCCGTGGGTGCGGTGAAAAAGAGAACAATCCCGATCAACCCCAGCTTGATCGCCACCAGAAAGGTATCAGCCTGCAAGACCATGCCGATCAGCAGCAGGAATGCGCCGCCGGTATCGGCAATGCTGGCACCGTGAAGACGGGTGAAGAGATCAGGCAGACGGATCACGCCAAGGGCGCTGATGATCATCAAGACAGCACCGGTGAAGAGGCAGATACCACTGAGGATGTCGATGGCCAGGCTCACGACTCTTCACCCAGATGTCCGTGCTTGAAGAATTTGAGTGCTGCAAGCGTGCCGACAAAATTGAGCAAGGCGTAAGCCAGAGACAGGTCCAGGAAATCCGGGCGATCGGTCAGGAAACCTGCCAGGGCGATCAACAGCACGGTCATTGTGCCGTGAACATTGACCGCAAGAATGCGGTCATAGGGCGTTGGGCCACGTACCGCGCGGATCAGGGTCATGGCCATGGCGATCACGACCAGAAATGTAACAAGCGAGAACATCAGCTCTGGCCTTCCATTGCACAGACGCGCCGGTTCATTTCTCCGGCCTTGAGTTCTTCGATGCCTGAGCGGTCAAGGGCGTGAACCTGGATGGTGTCTGGGTAGACGGCCAACGCGACGGTGCCAGGGGTCAGCGTGATCGAGTTTGCAAACGTTACCAGTCCGACAGGCGTTTTCTGGCTGGCTGAAACCCAGCCCGACCCGGCATCAAGCTTCATGGACGGCGAGAGAACCATTCGGCAGACCGCGATATTGGAAATCAGAATTTGCCAGGCCAGCCAGGGAAGGTAGGTAAGCAGCTTCCAGGAAAGTTGAATCGGATGGCCTTCGCCGTCGATCACGCTCATACGATGGGCAAGGTAGACGACCAGAAGGCTTGAGACCGCGCCTGAAGCAATCAGGAACGGATCCCAGATGCCAGAAAGCAGAAGCCATGTCGCAAACAGGACAAGAAAGAGACTGAAGGTCCGTGCCGAGACCATGGAACCCCCGCGGGTGCACGTGTTGGAAGCCGATCAGGGCGGATCACAGGGATCCCTGAGCCATGAACGAAACCTGAGTATGCCTATGCGGCGGCGTCGGGCAAGCCCATGCGCGACACGCGATTAGTTGTCATGTGGCTAAGTCATGTTGGCGATCAAGGTTCGTTGACGACAACTTTCAGGGCAGGAGCCACGTTTTCCTGAGGCTGGTCGCTGGCTGACTCGGGCGCCGGTTCGGACACATTGGGGGCAACCCCTTCGATGACCTCATAGGCGACCTGGGCAAGATCGTTCAGGAAATCGTCTGCGTCGACCTTCTCACCGCTTTCCACATCGACGATCTCGCTCATCATGTGTGCGGGTACATCGCGCAAATTGCCAACATCGAGGTCGCGGCAGCGTACAAAATAGGTATCGCCAAGATACCCGGCGGCTAACAGGTTGACGTGCAAAGCCATGACCTGGTTGGTCGTCGTTAGCAGGTTGAATGACAGGGGACGCGAAAGCCCTTCTGCAAAAAAGTAGATGCCATCGACCAGCAGGTCGTTGGGCACAACCGGTTCGGGCTCTGGCTCCGGCTCTGCGATATGCGGTTCTTCCCGCTCCTGTGCCGGTTTCCCGCCGCCGCGCAGCCATTTCATCCAGGGAGCCAGCTCCAGAAGAACAATGCCGGCGCCAACTATCATGAGACCGACTTCGGAATCCCAATTTTCCAGCGCGGGAACGACATTGAGGAGTGCTGCGGGGTCAATGCCTGGCGGAAGGATGCCGTTGTTGAGGTCAATCAGGTCGCTGACTGAAAGGCCGGTGATACCAATAATCTGGTAAAGCAGGGCTGTGGTCAGGAACGTGATGATCATGATCGCGCAGAAGATGATCCATCGGTATCTTCCGACCAGGGCAAAGGCGATGGCAAACAGCGCGAAGACGATGACCATAGCGCCGGAATCGAACTGCAATGCGAGAACAGAATCGATGGTAACCAGAGGTGTCGTTTCGTATCCCGGCAAGATCAATTGCGGTAGGGTCGCGCCCACCATGACCAGCAATGCACCAGTAACGCCAAGGATGAAGGCGGCATTCCAACGCAAGCCGGGACGCTGTGCGGGCGCTTCTTCTTCTCCTGGTCTCACAAAACGTTTCATCGCCCGTGTACTCGTGATCCTTGCGGCTTCATGCTGGGGAACCGCGACTGCTGATGAGCTGGTAACTTTCGCATCCGATGATCTAACGGTCCAATCGTCTGATGGCCAGCATCATGCGTTTATCGTGGAATTGGCGCTGACTCCCCAGCAGCGGGCTCAGGGGCTGATGTTCCGCGAGGAAATGGCACCCAATGCTGGCATGCTTTTCCTGTTCGACCGGGAAGCGCCCCGAAGCTTCTGGATGAGGAACACGCTCATTCCGCTCGACCTGATCTTTATCGACAGCCAGGGCATGATTGTCAGCATCGCGCACGACGCTGTTCCACATGACGAGACGCCCATTCCATCGGGTCTGCCTGCTGCCGGAGTGTTGGAACTCAATGGCGGTACTGTAGCAAGGCTAGGAATCAAACCCGGCGACAGAGTGACCCACCGTGCCTTTGGGTTGTAGAGGTCATATTACTGCAACAGGTTATGATGTAGTCTTGCGGTGTATTTCAAAGTCGTGGAAGCGGTAGGAGCTGAGGTTAGTCATGAATTTTGCCCGGAAACTCGTCGTTTTTGCTGTTTTTTTTCTGTTCGCAGGTCCGGTTGCCTCGGCCTTGGCGCAGGAGAGCGTGGGAAGCATCACGCAGGGCGTTGGCGAAATCATCGTGACCCGGGCGGGGGGCGAAGAAGTGCCCGCTGGTGTGGGCACCTCCGTCTTTCAGCACGACACGGTTTTTGTCGGGTTTGGTGGCGAAGCAACCATCACCTTTGTCGATAACACGGTTCTCACGCTGGGTGCGGAATCCGCCCTCATTATCGACGAACTGGTCTATGACCCCGATGGCCAGAACAGTGTCGCCTCGTTCGATCTCGCTGGTGGCCTGATGGGCCTGGTTTCTGGCGATATTGTAAAAACCGGTGACATGACGGTCACCACGCCGGTATCGACCATCGGTATCCGCGGCACAGCGGTGCTGATCAACACGTTCACGTCTGTTACCAGACAACCCAATGGTGGTTTTCTGGTGACGGCCTCCGGGACGCAGGGTGAAATCATCTCGCTGGGCATCAACCCCGATGGCACGGTTGGCACGGTGACTGTAACCAGTGGTGGGATCGAAAGCACACTTACCGCAGCTGGAACGGCGACCGTCGGTGGCGTGCCGACGCCGCTGGATGCTGCGGCAATCCAGGCCGCGTTTGGCAATGTCGCTACCGCCCTCGAGAATGCCACAGGTGCCAACTTCACCGATGATTTGGGTACGGTGGAGGAAGAGGCGGTCCAGGATGCGATCGAGGAGTTGCTGGAACTTCTTGAGAACCCGAACCAGGACGATTCCAGCCCGAGTTAATGGCCTCGTGACGGGATCGCATGGTTGACGCAAGGCCTGCATGCCGTCACAACGCTGCCGTCGGGGCGTAGCGCAGCCTGGTAGCGCACCTGCTTTGGGAGCAGGGGGTCCCAAGTTCGAATCTTGGCGCCCCGACCATCATTGAAGCCAGACTTGTGCCACGGGCACATCCGGGCCTATAGACAGAAGATCAGTTTTCAAGTCCGGGGACCGCTCATGACCGCGCGCATCTACTGCCCAGCCAAGACAGCCATGCAGTCGGGCCGTGCCAAGACCCATCGCTGGATTCTTGAACACCTTCCAAAGACGGCCAAGACGGCTGACCCGCTGATGGGTTGGACTGGTTCGTCTGAAATGAAGGCTGATGAGTTGCGCCTGACGTTCGAGACGCGTGAGGAAGCAGTTGCCTACGCCGAACGCAACGGCATTGCCTATCGCGTCATGGAAAACCAGGCCCGGCGCATCGTGCCCAAGTCCTATGCCGACAACTTCCGTTGGCAGAGACCAGGCTGACTCCTGTTTAGCGCCCTTAGCTCAGCCGGATAGAGCAGCGGCCTTCTAAGCCGCAGGTCGCAGGTTCGAATCCTGCAGGGCGCACCATTCCCTGAACGTGATCCGTTGGTCCTATCCTCGTCCATCGTTTTCCCGTTCGCGTCTTCTGGGCGATGACAGGCGTACCCGATGCATCAGACGTGGTCCGTCAATTTCAGACGGATCTGATGCGCTGTGGAGCACCAGAGTGTTCAGCCAGGCGACGAAATCACCTTCACGCCAGTTGTGCTCGTATCTGATTTCTGGCCCGACGCTGGGACGGAGGGCGCGCGCCAGTAAATCGATGGTTTCCTTGACCTCATGGCGGAGGGCGCCGGTCTCGGCGTCCAGCAGGCACACTGCCTGGCTTGGCGTGACGTAGAGCGCCTCTTGTCCCGTGGCCGGATGACGGCGAATGGGAGCATGGCGACCTCCGCCATCTGCGTGCTCAACCTTGAACTCAAAATCATGGAGTGGAGCGGCAGGGTCATCATTGCTGGTGGAGAACCCAATGCGGCGCGTGCCTTCGTCAGTCATGCGAGATGAGCCTGGAATAACACGCCGCGTGTCGTCAGGGGCCTCGTCGTTGGGGGATCGTACATATGCGACAACACACTGGCGAAGCTCCTCCAGGACATCGCGATCCATACGTTCGACGGCAAGGACGCCTGAAGTGAAATAGGTCGCGCCACCGCCGCGCGTTTGCCAGCCCACGGGATTGAACATCGTGGTCATCTCGGGCAGGCCATCGAACATGTCGTGCAGGCCGTCGGCATGCCAGGCCGAATGTGTGAATCCCAGAACCGGTTTCAACTGTGTGTTGGTGATGCCGTGGTAGTTATCGAGCAGGACGTTGCCCAGAACCGAGACCTCCGGCAGGTCTGGAATCTGCGCACCGCCGCTGACGCGATGTTCGGTGGTCGGTGCACCAAACCCGAAGAGGAAATCATTCTGGTCAGGATCATGCCAGCCAAATGCCGTGTTGAAGGCAATTTCCTGTGCTGGCGTCATGGCCCCCTGATTACGGAAGACCAGAAGGCCGTGTTTGAGGAGTCCCTCCCGGACGGCCGAGATTGCATCGTTGTTCAACTCATCGGCAAGACTGATGCCGCGACATTCCGCAAAGGGTTGATGGGCGGCACACACCTCGATGGGATGGAATGCTATGGCCATTTTCTGGCTCCGAAAGGTCACGTCATGCGTTGAAGTTCAAAGTCAGTCTGTGCCGCGCGAGCAGAGAGTCAACTGGATTACTGTCCGTCCTGGCTTTTGGGTGTTTTTCCAGTTGTTGGCTGTCGAACAAAAAAAGGGCCGAAGCATGATGCTTCGGCCCTTCTTCAAATCGAGAACGGTTGCTCAGACGTCGAGCAGCAACTCGTCCCAGCGCTCGCTGATCCAATCGCCCTTGTCGACATAGACCTGATAATTCGGAACGATAGGCTCGACCGTACTGGAGGCACGGTTGAACGCTTCGTCCGTAAGGTTCGGCAGCATGTCACGCGGCAGAACCGGTGCGGTCCAGACGTTGTCGGTGATCACGGTCTGGGCCTCAGGTGAAACCGACCAGTTCATGAATTCCTGGCAGACATCAACCTTCTCTGTGCCGGTGACCATGCCCCACGAGCCAAAGTCGATGACACCGCCTTCCTTGGGGAAGGTCGAACGCATGGGGAAACCGTCCAGAATCATGACCTGCGTCACGTCGTGATAATACTGACCACCAGTCAGTTCACCAGACTGCAACATGGCCTGGAACTGGCCTTCATCACGGAACCACAGGCGGACATTGTCCTTGAGTTCCGCAGCTTTCTGCATGCATTCCATCAAGCCATCGTCGGTCGCCATGATTTCGTTGCCGCCGAAGAAGGTCTTGGCAACGATGTCGATGATATAGCTGCTATCGGCATTCTTGCCCCAACCCAACTCACCGTTGAACTTGGAATCCCAGGCGTCACCCCAACTTGTGGGCGCTTCTGTCCAGATTTCCTTGTTCGTGACAAGCGTGGCGTACCAGGCCAGAACAGGGACGTTCAGGGGCACACCGGCTTCATTGCGAAGGATCAGGTACTCGGGGACGTTCTCAAGGTTGGGAACCTTGGACGTGTCGACGGGAACCATGATTTCCGGTGCACGAAGCATGGAGCCGTAGCCGCCCATGGTCACATCCACAGCAGGCGTTCCAGCGGCAATGCTGCTTTTCAGGTTCACGAACCATTCGAAACCGCCAGCCTGCGACACGGACTCGATTTCGATGCCAGTAGCCTTGGTGAATTCCGGATAGGCATAGGACTTGAGGCTGTCCTCAAAGTAACCGCCATAGGACGAAACCCTGATGGGTTCTGCGGCCCAGGCGCGACGAAGAACATTCGGTGCAGCAAGTACACCTGTTGCAGCGGCCGATGCTCCCAGCAGCGTCCGACGTGAAGTCATCATTTGACGGGTCATGGTTTTCTCCCAATTCCTCCCAGTGAAGGGATGCACATTAGGGCTTCGCTGCTGTGGGTCAACCGCTGCAAATCCTGCTTTCACGCTTGTGAAGTCGCTGTAATGTCTGGCGCAAGCTGAATTGACGACAAGGAGACGGGTGAATGGTGATGCAGGCATTGAAAAATCGTCTTGAGGCGGGGGGAACTCTCTTGCTTGACGGCGGAACGGGAACGGAGCTTGAACGGCGCGGGGCCACGATGAGCGGCGGCGCCTGGTGCGCCCTGGCAACGGGGACAGATCCTGACATTCTTCTGGGTATTCACGAGGATTACATCCGCGCAGGTTCCGATGTGATTACAGCAAACTCATTCTCCAACGCGCGCCATATGCTCGAGCAAGCTGGAGCAGGCCAGAAGTCTGGCCAACTCACACGTCAGGCTGTCGAGATCGCGCTCAAGGCAAGAGACCGGGCGGCAGGGGGGCGTGATGTGGCTGTGGCGGTGTCCCTTTCGCACCAGATGCCGATGGTTCCAGGCGCCGCAAGGGATGACCCCGAACTTCGACCTGCGCCGGATCAGGTCCTCTCCAACTTCCGGGAGATCGTTGAGGCCGGTGCCCAGGCCGGTGCAGATATGGTCATGTTGGAGATGATGTCCCGGCCACTCCATATCGCTTTGGCGACGCGTGCGGCCCATGAAGTTGGGCTTCCGGTCTGGTGTGGTTTGAGTGCACGTATGGAGGAAGACAGAGTCTTGAGCTATGCATGGGAGGGTTTCCCGTTCGAGGAGAGTGTGGCTGCAGCGCTCGCCGCACCCTGTGATGTTTTTGGCCTGATGCATACGAACGTGAATGCAACGGCACCTGCGCTCAACATTCTAAGAAAACAATGGTCGGGCCCGATGATGGCCTATCCTGATTCCGGTTTCTTCAAGATGCCGCAATGGCAATTCACCGACATCATTGATCCCGATGACCTCAAAGAGCAGGCGCAGCTCTGGCGGGAGCAGGGCGTGCAGATTTTCGGAGGCTGTTGCGGCCTTGGGCTGGACCATATCCGCGTGCTTTCAACACTTGGACGTTGAGACCAAAACAGGTTGGACCTGCCCGGAAACGCCCAGTTTTCCTTTGCACAGGCGATTGTGTCGTGACTAAACTAAATCAACCCCTGCAGGGCGCAGTGACGTCGAATTTGCGTGGGGCAAAAAACAATTGAGGGCAAACATGAAACACGTGAAGACGATCAAGACCACCTTGATGGCATCCGTCGCAGCATTTGGCCTGACCATGGGTTCGGCGATGGCTGACGATGCAAAGGTCGGCATTATTCTGGGCTTTACGGGCCCGATTGAATCATTGACGCCTGATATGGCGGCTTCGGCAGAGCTCGCGCTGAAGGAAGCGTCCGATTCTGGAATTCTTCTGGGCGGAACAACGTTGACCCCAGTGCGCGGCGACTCAACATGCATCGACTCGGCTGCAGCAACATCAGCGGCAGAGCGTTTGATTACATCCGACGGTGTTGTCGCGATCATGGGCGCTGACTGCTCTGGGGTAACGACAGCGATTGCCAACAATACGGCAGTACCCAACGGCGTTGTGATGGTTTCGCCGTCGGCTACATCGCCGGCACTGACGACCATCGAAGATAACGGCTACTTTTTCCGTACTGCGCCTTCTGATGCACGTCAGGGTGAAGTTCTGGCTGATGTCCTGACAGACCGCGGCATCATGGAAATTGCTATCACCTACACGAACAACGACTACGGCAAGGGTCTTTCGGACGCGTTCCAGGCTGCTTATGAAGCCAAGGGTGGTTCGGTCCTGGTGGTTGCAGCCCATGAAGACGGTAAGGCCGATTACTCCGCTGAAGTTGCAGCGCTGGCTGCTGCCGGCGCTGATCATCTTGCTGTATTCGGTTATGTCGATCAGGGCGGCAAGGGCATCATTCAGACCTCTCTGGATACGGGCGCCTTTGACAGCTTCGTTCTTGCCGACGGCATGATTGGTGAGTCGCTCATCGAATCAATCGGTCCTGACCTCAATGGCACGATTGGAACCTTGCCGGGTTCCGAGAGCCAGGAGTCAGCCGATTTCGTGTCCTATGCTCAGGACAATGGCCTGGCAGGGGACTGCCCGTTCTGCGGTGAGTCCTATGACGCAGCAGCCCTGATTGCTCTGGCCATGCAGGCTGCCGGTTCAACGGACCGGGAAGCGATCCAGGCCCAGATCATGAATGTTGCCAATGCACCAGGCACGCCGATTGGTCCGGGCAACCTGGCCGAAGGCCTGCAGATTCTGGCTGATGGTGGTGAAGTTGACTATGTCGGAGCAACCAGTGTTGAGCTGACCGATGTCGGTGAAGCTGCTGGTTCCTACAAGGAGCTGGAAGTTCAGGACGGCGCATTTGTCACAATGCAGGTTCGCTGAGCGAACGTGAAATGAGGCCCGGCATTCGTTGAATTGAATGCCGGGCCTTTTCTTTTTCATCATCTCAATTGGTCCCATCGCAACCGCATGATCCGTGTTGTCAATCTTCATAAACGGTTTGGTGGCTTGCGCGCCGTCGATGGCGTGAGTCTCGAGATTGCTGAAGGTGCCATTACCGGACTGATCGGTCCCAATGGCGCAGGCAAGACCACGCTCTTTAATGTTGTCGCCGGATTGTTTCCGCCCAATTCCGGCCAGGTGTTCCTTGGTGATGTCGACATCACCGGCCTGAAACCACACGAGCTGTTTCACAAGGGCCTGTTGCGCACGTTCCAGATCGCTCATGAGTTCCCGAACCTGAATGTTCGCGAGAACCTGATGATGGTTCCAGGCGACCAGTCTGGAGAGAACCTTCTTCAAGCCTGGTTCCGTCCGTCCGCCGTGCGCGAGCAGGAAGCGCAACTGCGTGAACGTGCTGATGAGGTAATCGAATTCCTGAATCTTTCAGCTGTCGCGAACGAACTGGCAGGCAATCTTTCCGGAGGTCAGAAGAAACTTTTGGAGCTTGGCCGCACGATGATGGTCGATGCCAAGATCGTGTTTCTCGATGAAGTTGGCGCTGGTGTGAACCGCACACTGCTCAAGACGATTGGCGAGGCAATCGTGCGTCTCAACAAGGAGCGTGGTTACACCTTCTGCATGATCGAGCACGACATGGATTTCATTTCTCGTCTGTGCAGCCATGTCATCGTCATGGCCGAGGGCAAGCTTCTCACGCAAGGCACATGCGACGTCGTGCGTAACGATGAACGTGTGATCGAGGCCTATCTGGGGCGTGGCCGCAAACAGCTCGCGGTAGCCGAGCAATGAGTATTCTGCTGGGTGAAAACATGGTCGGCGGCTATGGCGGCGCAGATATCCTGCAGGGCTGCACGGTGGCTGTGGATGCCGGTGAGATTGCCGTCATTGTCGGGCCGAACGGAGCTGGAAAATCAACCGCGATGAAGGCCGTGTTCGGTATGCTGAATCTACGTGAGGGCAGGGTGGTTCTCGACGGCAAGGACATCACTGCCCTTTCACCCCAAGCTCGCGTGAAAGAGGGCATGGCCTTTGTGCCCCAGACCAACAATGTCTTTTCGGGCATGACAGTCGAAGAGAATCTGGAGATGGGTGCCTATCTGCGCACCGATGACTTCAGCGGAACGATGGAACAGATCTATGATCTGTTTCCAATCCTGAAGGAAAAGCGCCGCCAGGCGGCCGGGGAGTTATCAGGCGGCCAGCGTCAACAGGTGGCCTTTGGGCGCGCCCTGATGACCGAGCCCCGTGTCCTGATGCTGGATGAACCCACGGCAGGCGTTTCTCCCATCGTGATGGACGAGTTGTTCGATCGCATCATTGAAGTGGGACGCACCGGCGTTGCTGTGCTGATGGTGGAGCAGAACGCGGCCCAGGCACTCGAGATTGCCAACACCGGATACGTTCTGGTGACCGGTGAGAACCGGTTTACGGATACGGGAGCTGCCCTGCTGGCCAATCCAGAAGTCCGCCGCTCGTTCCTGGGGGGGTAACGATGGAAGGTCTCATCAACGCCATCGTCCTGTTCTCGAACTTCGTGCTGATCCCGGGCATGGCCTACGGATCTCAACTCGCATTGGGCGCTTTGGGCGTCACATTGATTTACAGCATTCTCCGGTTTGCCAATTTCGCTCATGGCGATCTGATGGCCTTCGGGACCATGTTCGTGATCCTGATTACATGGTGGCTCCAGAGTATTGGCGTTGGTATTGACCCGTTGCCCACGGCGTTGCTGGCGTTGCCATTCGGCATGGCTGCGGCGATTGCAATCAGCCTGTTGTCGGACCGCTTTGTTTATCGCTTTTACAGACGCAACAAGAGTCCCGCCGTCATCTTTGTCATCGTCTCGATTGGCGTCATGTTTCTGATGAATGGTCTTGTGCGCGTCATCATCGGTCCGAACGACCGTGAGTTTGGTGACGGCGCAAGATTTCTGATCAAAGCGCGTGAGTTCAAGGAAGCAACCGGGCTCAACGAAGGCCTTGCCCTGAAGTTGAGCCAGGGCCTGACGATTGCGGTCACGTTTGTCGTGGTCATTGCGCTGTTCTGGTTTCTTCAGAAATCGCGCACCGGCAAGGCCATGCGTGCCTATTCCGACAATGAGGATCTTGCTCTGCTGTCGGGCGTCAGCCCTGACAGGGTGGTGATCGTTGCCTGGGTGATTGCCGGCTCGCTGGCAACCATCGCCGGCACGCTCTATGGCCTTGATAAGAGCTTCAAACCTTTCACCTACTTCCAGCTCTTGTTGCCCATCTTTGCGGCTGCGATCGTTGGTGGTATCGGCCACCCAGTTGGCGCCGTCGTTGGTGGCTACGTCATCGCGTTTTCTGAAGTCACGGTGACCTATGCCTACAAGAAGTTCCTGATCTATATCGTGCCCGAGAGCTGGGAGCCTGAAAGCCTCGTGCAACTGCTTTCGACCGAATACAAGTTTGCGGTCAGCTTTGTCATTCTGGTGGTTGTTCTGCTTGTCCGTCCTACCGGCATCTTCAAGGGCAAGGTCCTATGACGTCTTCCATGCGCGGCCCCATCTGTTTTGCGATTATGGCGGCTCTGCTCATGATCGTGGGTTTTGGCCAGTCCTGGTCTGTAGCCCTGTCGATCATCAACCTTTGCCTGATCTCCTCCATCATGGCCTTGGGCCTCAACATGCAGTGGGGTTATGCCGGCCTTTTCAATGTTGGTGTGATGGGCTTTGCAGCCTTGGGCGGCGTTGCGGCAGTTCTGGTTTCCATGCCACCGATCCAGGAGGCCTGGACAGCAGGCGGCTGGGACATGCTCTGGACGCTGGCCATGCTGATCGGGACGGTTCTGGCCGTCCTGGGCGTTCGCCGGCTGGTTCCATCGGGAGGTTTGCGCATTATCCTCACGCTGGTTGTGCTGTTATGTGGCTATGGTCTCATTCGGGTCTTCTTTGATCCTGCAGCCGATGCCATCGAGGACGTCAATCCTGCAAAGACCGGTTATCTCGGCGGGCTTGGATTGCCTATTCTTCTGGCCTGGCCGGTCGGTGGTCTGGTGGCCGCAGGCGCTGCCTGGCTCATTGCCAAGATCGCCCTGGGCTTGCGTGCCGACTATCTGGCGATTGCTACCCTGGGCATTGCAGAGATTATCCTGGCGGTCCTGAAAAACGAGGACTGGCTTGCCCGTGGCGTCAAGAATGTTTCCGGGCTTGAACGGCCGGTTCCCTATGAAGTGGAATTGCAGGCTTCAGCACAGTTCGAATCCAGGGCTCATGCAATCGGCATGGAAACGGTCGAGGCTTCGACGATCCTTGTGAAGCTCTGTTATGCCGGTTTGTTCCTGGCTGTTCTGGTGGTCATCATGGTGCTGGCCCAGAAGGCGTTGCACTCGCCCTGGGGGCGCATGATGCGTGCAATTCGCGACAACGAAGTGTCGGCCGAAGCGATGGGCAAGAACGTGACGCGCCGCCACCTGGAGATCTTTGTGATTGGCGGGGCGGTCATGGGCGTCGCAGGTGCCATGCTGACGACGCTGGACGGTCAGTTTACGCCGGGTACCTATCAACCCCTTCGTTTCACCTTCCTGATCTGGGTCATGGTGATCGTGGGAGGATCTGGAAACAATTGGGGTGCTGTTCTGGGCGGGTTCTTCATCTGGTTTATCTGGATCGAAGCCGAACCGGCAGGACTCTGGCTCATGGATTTCATAACCTCAGGGCTTTCGCCTGAAAGCGCCCTGAGAGCACACCTGCTGCAAGGTGCCGCCTATATGCGACTCTGTGTCATGGGACTGATCCTGCTGTTGGCGCTCAGGTTTGCACCGCGTGGCCTGATACCCGAGCCTGTGCGCCGCTAGAGCCAAAGAAAAAGCCGGCTGACCAATAGGCCAACCGGCTTTTCAGAAATGCATGCGTCCAAGACTTAACCGCCGGTGCGGCCCAGTCCAATCTGCTTTGCGAAGTTCGAACGCGCCTTGGAGTAGTTCGGAGCAACCATCGGATAGTCGGAAGCAAGACTCCACTTGGCCCGGTAGTCGGCTGGCGAAAGGTCGTGCTCTGAGCGCAGATGGCGCTTCAGTGTCTTGAGTTTGCGACCGCAATCGAGACAGACGATGTGATCGTCCTTGACCGAACGCTTGATCGAAACAGCCGGACTTCCGGGGTCTGATGAAGGTGTGACCGCCTCGGATTGACCGGCAAGTGCGCGGTAAACACTATCGATCAGGGTCGGAACCATGGAACTGTCAGCTGTATTGTTACTGACATAGGCCGAGACGATTTCGGTTGTCATTTCAAGAAGTTCTGCACGTGATAGTGCATTCATGGCGTCTTCTTCATTCATCTTCTTAACCAATTTGTTGTTGTGCGCTCTAGATAACGATTCTGTTCTTGAAATACAAGTGGAGGCCAAGGGTTCAATCATTTCTTTTAACTTGCTGCTCAAACAGTGATTTGTTTTTTCGTTGCCAGCCTTCACTGGCCTCGTTGTCCCGCCTGTGGTAGGCAAATGCCTCCCGAAACGCCCGATGTAGGGGGTGCGGAGTGACGAGCTCCAGGATTGCACTTGCTTCCGATCACGCTGGATTTTCTCTCAAGACTGAACTTTCCAAAGTTCTGATTGAATGGGGGCACGACGTTGTTGATCTCGGGACTGATAGTACGGATTCCGTCGATTATCCCGATTTTGGCGACGAACTGGCCCGTTGTCTGTCTGCCGGTGACGCTGACCTGGGCGTTCTGGTGTGTGGAACCGGGATCGGGATATCCATTGCAGCAAACCGCCATGCCGCCATCCGCGCTGCGGTTTGCCATGACGTAACGTCTGCCAGGATGAGTCGTCTGCACAACGATGCCAATGTTCTGGCACTGGGGGAAAGACTGATTGGTGTCGAAACAGCGAAAGATTGTCTCAAAGTGTTCCTTGAAACGTCGTTTGAAGGCGGACGCCATCAACGGCGAGTAGACAAGTTGTCGCGGCCTTCTGCTTCGCGCTAGAAGGCACGCCACCAGTTTGTCTTCCTTGGAGTATCAAGCCATGTCCGTTGCGGCACAGACCCACACTGCCAGCGATTTCTTTACCCGCCGCCTTAGTGATAGCGATCCTGATGTGCTGGACGCGATCAAAGGCGAATTGCGCCGTCAGCAGGATCAGATCGAACTGATTGCTTCGGAGAACATCGTCTCGACGGCGGTGATGGAAGCCCAGGGCACGATTCTCACCAACAAGTATGCCGAAGGTTACCCCGGCCGCCGTTACTATGGGGGCTGCGAGTACGTTGATGTCGTGGAGCAGCTTGCAATCGATCGTGCGAAGAAGCTGTTCGACTGCAACTTCGTCAACGTCCAGCCTCATTCTGGCGCACAGGCCAATGGCGCGGTCTTCCTGGCACTGCTTCAGCCTGGCGACACAATCCTGGGCATGTCGTTGGCACATGGCGGCCATCTGACACATGGCGCGGGCCCCAATATTTCCGGCAAGTGGTTTAACGCCGTGGGTTATGGCGTGCGCGAAGACACCCACCAGATCGACTACGACGAGTTGGAGAAGCTAGCCGTCGACAACAAGCCCAAGCTGATTGTTGCCGGTGGTTCTGCCTATCCCCGCATTATCGACTTCCCGCGTATGCGTGAGATTGCTGACAAGGTCGGCGCTTATCTGATGGTCGACATGGCGCACTTTGCCGGTCTGGTTGCCGCCGGCGTGCATCCAAGTCCGCTGCCGCATGCTCATGTCTGCACGACCACGACTCACAAGACCTTGCGCGGTCCTCGCGGCGGCATGATTCTTTGCAACGATGAAGCTCTGGGCAAGAAATTCAATTCGGCTGTTTTCCCCGGCCTTCAGGGTGGCCCGCTGATGCATGTCATCGCCGCAAAGGCCGTCATGCTGGGTGAGGCACTGGACCCGGAATTCAAGAACTACTCACAGGCCGTGGTCGACAATGCTCACGCGCTTGCCGAGTCCCTGGTTGAAGGTGGACTGGCAATTTCTTCAGGTGGAACCGACACGCATCTGATGCTGGTCGATCTGCGCCCCAAAGGGCTGACCGGCAACATTGCCGACAAGAGCCTCGATCGCGCGCGCATCACCTGCAATAAGAACGCCATTCCCTTCGATCCTGAAAAGCCTATGGTGACGTCAGGCATTCGCCTGGGCACACCTGCCGGCACGACCCGCGGGTTCGGTGTTAAGGAGTTCCGGGAAGTCGGTGCCTTGATTGTTGAACTGCTGGATGGTCTTGCGGTCAATCCGGAGGACAACAGCAAGACCGAACAAGTGGTTGCTGAAAAGGTCCTGGATCTGTGTCACAGATTTCCGGTCTATCAAGGCATGAACCTGGGTTAAGTGAGGCTAAGATGCGTTGCCCCTTCTGCGGACACGAAGAAACACAGGTCAAGGATTCGCGTCCGACCGAAGACGGCGCGACAATCCGAAGGCGGCGTCAATGCCTGAATTGCAGTGGACGTTTTACGACGTTTGAACGCATTCAGCTTCGTGACCTCACGGTCGTGAAGAAGACGGGCAGTCGTGCGCCGTTTGATCGCGACAAGCTGGCGCGGTCCATCGAGATTGCAATCCGGAAACGTCCGGTTGACCCTGAGCGGGTTGAGCGTCTGGTTTCAGGTATTCAACGCCGCCTGGAGAGCATGGGCGAAGCCGAGATTCCGTCCAGTGTCGTGGGCGAGATGGTGATGGATGGCCTGGCCAACCTTGATCCGGTTGCTTATGTCCGGTTTGCCTCGGTCTATCGAAATTTCCGCGAAGCTAAGGATTTCGAACAGTTTATCGAAAAACTTGATGGCGATGAGCCCAGTGTCGGTGTCGGTGCCAACCGCTACGACGACTGAAACCGATTGCCGCCACATGGCGGCTGCGCTCGTTCTGGCAGATCGTGGTCTGGGCCGGACCTGGCCCAATCCCCTCCGTCGGCTGCGTGTTGATCAGGGATGGCAGGGTTGTCGGGCGCGGGGTTACCGCACAAGGCGGGCGTCCGCATGCTGAAACGCAGGCACTTATTCAGGCAGGAGAGGCGGCGCGTGGGGCCACTGCCTATGTCACTCTGGAGCCATGTGCCCATCACGGACAGACACCTCCCTGTTGCGATGCATTGATCGCTGCCGGAGTCGCGCGTGTTGTGGTGGCTTTGGAAGATCCGGATCCGCGCACATCGGGTTCGGGCATTGAGATGTTGCGCAAGGCTGGCATCGGAGTTGATGTTGGAGTCCTTGATGATGCAGCCAGGGATCAGCAGGCTGGTTTTTTGTCGCGCGTAGTCAGGGGGCGACCTCTGGTCACCCTTAAGGTTGCTGCAAGCCTTGATGGACGCACAGCTGCACATTCTGGCGATTCAAAGTGGATTACAGGAGAGCCGGCGCGGCGCTTTGGGCACCTGCTGCGCGTCAGCCATGACGCCATCATGGTGGGCAGCGGAACGGCATTGGCTGATGACCCGTCACTGACCTGTCGGCTGCCTGGTCTTGAAACGGCCTCGCCAACCCGGATCGTGGTCGACAGCGGATTGCGTCTGGCGACCAACTCGAATCTGGCAAAAACCGCACGGGACGTTCCAACCTGGGTTGTCTGTGGTGAAGCCTGCGATACATCCCGCCGCAAAGCCCTTGAGGATGTCGGAGCAGAGGTCATGGAAGTGCGACGCGGGCCTGATGGTCGCCTCGTTCTCGATGCCGTGTTGTCGGGCCTAGGGGAACAAGGGGTGACGCGCCTGCTTGTTGAGGGGGGCGCTGCCCTGGCAACAGGCTTGCTGCGTGAAGAACTTGTCGACCGATTGGCCTGGTTTGCCGCTCCCATGATGATCGGTGAGGAAGGTTTGGCTTCGGTTGCAGGACTTGGGATCGAAAAGGTCAGTGATGCTGCGCGGTGGCGTGTGATGGCGCGCCGGTCATGGCAGGATGACAACCTTGTCATGTTGAGTGCCCTACGATGAGAGAGGATGAAGGTTCATGTTTACGGGTATCGTGACTGATATCGGCGCCGTTCGTGCGCTCGAACAGCGCGGTGATACGCGCTTCGAGATTGAAACGAGTTATGCGACCGACGGTATCGATATCGGTGCCTCGATTGCTTGTTCGGGCGTCTGTCTGACGGTTGTCGAGAAGGGCGCTGATTGGTTTGCCGTTGATGTTTCCGCTGAAACACTCGACCGCTCCAGCCTGGCATCCTGGAGTGTCGGCACGCGCATCAATCTGGAACGCTCTCTTGCTATGGGCGATGAACTGGGAGGCCACCTTGTCTCTGGTCATGTTGACGCTGTGGGTTCCGTCGAGGTGCTCGAACGTGAAGGCGATTCCGTACGATTTGTCTTTCAAGCACCTGCTGAAGTCGCGCCCTTTGTTGCCGAGAAAGGGTCGATCGCAATCAACGGCGTCTCGCTGACCGTGAATTCTGTCGAAGATGATGACGCAGGTTGCAGGTTTGGTATCAACATCATTCCCCATACCCAGGAGGTAACCACCTTCGGTGATCTCAAGTCGGGTGATGCAGTCAATCTCGAGATCGACATGCTGGCGCGCTACATGCAACGCATGTTGTCGTCGCGGCATGGGGTGAAGAACTGACGCTGGACGGAAGATGCTCACGGTCAGTCGAGTCATCATCTTTGCGAATGATCTGCTACGTTTGGCAGTGTTCTATGAGGACGTTCTGGGGTTGAGTTTGCTGGAGCCCGTTGACCCAGGCTGGCGCGAGTATGACGCTGGCGGCTGTCGCATTGCTCTGCACAAGGGAGGTCGGTTGGGAACGCCGCCGCGCGCACCCAAGATTGTCTTCCAATGCGAGGATGTTGCCGCTGTTCGCGAAACCCTCAACGCCCGCGGTGCCAATTTCGGCAAGGTAAAGGTGGCGGGCGCGCTGCTTTTATGTGATGGGAAGGACCCGGAGGGCAACGCACTGCAGCTCTCCAACCGGCCCTGATTTGACGCACGATCCGAGGACATGACATGGCGACGACGCCGCATATTCTGAT
This sequence comes from uncultured Alphaproteobacteria bacterium, assembly GCA_943787175.1. GTDB lineage: Bacteria > Pseudomonadota > Alphaproteobacteria > SP197 > SP197 > SP197. The sequence continues at coordinate 24,524 of CALSLK010000021.1, read as the reverse complement.
TCTAGAAGCCCGCTATTACGTTCACATCACCGATGAACTGGCACGGGGCGCTATCGCCGAGCTCGACAGGTGGGGCGCTACCTATGATCGGGTAGAGGTTGCTGGCGCCTACGAACTACCCGGTGGCCTGCGCATGGCAATTGCGACGGGAAAATATGACGGATACCTGGTGCTTGGCTGCGTCATTCGTGGCGAGACTTCCCATTACGACCATATCTGTAACGAGGTCGCGCGCGGCGTGAACGACCTCATCATGCGTCATATGGCTCCCGTCGGATTTGGCCTGTTGACCGTTGAGAATGAACAGCAAGCTATCGTGCGTGCTGACCCTGATCAGAAGAACAAGGGTCGTGAAGCAGCGATCGCCTGTATCAAGATGGTAGAACTGGCTGCGACCCTGCGCGTCACCGGATGACCGACAAGAACGTGAAAACCGAGAAAAACACCTGGCGTACGGCCACCGCCTCGCGGCTGGCTGCGGTGCAGGCGCTCTATCAGGTCGACCTGGAGACCGCGACATACGCTTCGGCGCTTGCAAATGGAATCGCGCGTGGTGCGGCCCTCGACGAGCATGGCCTGACTGTAGATGTGGATCATGATCTGATCACTGCAATCGTCAGAGGTGTTTCTGCTGATGATGAGGGCCGGCTTGATGAGATGATCGGCGGTGCACTCTCAGCCGGCTGGACTGTGCAGCGTCTGGAAGCACTGATGCGCGCCATTCTGCGAGCGGGAATTCACGAGCTCATGGAAAATGCCGAGGTGCCCGCACGTGTCATTATCAACGATTATGTCGACATTGCGCACTCGTTCTATGCCCGCGGCGAGCCAGGCATGGTGAACGCCATTCTTGATCGTCTTGCCCGAATCCTTCGAGCTCATGAATTCACACCAGAGAAGGCGGCCGGTGGATGAGTTCGATCTGATTGATCGGCTGATCGCGCCGTTGGCGACTGCGCCCGGTGCGCAAGGGCTTGCCAATGATGGCGCGACACTGGTCCCTGGAGCAGGGTGTGAACTGGTCATCACCAAAGACATGATGGCCGAGGGTGTCCATTTTCTGCACGATGATCCCCCTGATCAGATTGCCCGCAAGTTGTTGCGGGTCAATCTGTCTGATCTTGCTGCCATGGGTGCCAGGCCCCTGGGCTATCTGTTGGGATTGGCCAGTGACGGTAGCCGCGATGAGTCCTGGTTCCGGGCGTTCTTTGATGGTTTGCGGTGTGATCAGGATCTGTTTGGTGTTTCCCTTTTGGGCGGTGACACCATTGCGTCTCCAAATGGACTATTGACCCTTTCGCTGACAGCCTTTGGCGAGGTTGACCTGGGCCAGTCTCTGGTGCGGACCGGGGCCAGACCGGATGACCTTGTTGCGGTTACCGGAACAATCGGTGATGCCGCTCTGGGCCTGCGGGCTATCCGTCGTGAATTGAGTGACCTGAATGGCGATCACCTTGCATTCCTGTCTGATCGATATCGGCTGCCACAACCACGAACGCAACTGGGCCCGGCGTTGGTGGGGTTCGCTCACGCAGCCATGGATATCTCGGATGGTCTGGTCGCTGATGCGACACATCTGGCCTCGCGATCACATGTTGCCATCGATCTCGACTGGGTGCGGATTCCGCTCTCCGCCGGGTGTCAGGCAGCCTTGGATCACGACCCGACCTTGCAACAGGTGATTCTGGGAGGAGGGGATGACTATGAACTTCTGTTCACGTTTGCCCCCGACAGCCTGAACGAGATCGAAGGAATGGCAGGTGAATGTGGCGTTGCTGTCACGGTGATCGGAACCTGTAGATCGGGAGAAGGGGTCCATGTAATTGATCCCAAAGGCCGTCAATTGAGGCTTTCAGAAGCGGGTTGGCGCCACAGAAGCTAATTTAGTCCCGTTTTCATGGCTGTTTGTGCGTTGCAGCAATTGAAATTGGCGATTCCTTTTGGCATGTTCGCGCACCTTTTGAAGGTCGGAACAAGGGGACGGCGCGCATCCGCGTCGGCGCTGCTTCCGGCCTAACCACACTCCGGGGAGAGTTCGGACAATGGAATCTTTGTATTTCGCCATTGCCTGCGGCGTGGTGGCACTTGCCTATGGCGTCTATGCCGTACGTAAGGTTGTTGCTGCACCGGCGGGTAACGAGCGCATGCAGGAAATTGCAGGCGCCATTCAGGAAGGCGCTCAGGCCTACCTGAACCGTCAGTATCTGACGATTGCAATTGCTGGCGCTGTCATCTTCGTCGTGCTGATTGTTCTTCTTGGCGTAAGCCAGGCAATCGGCTTTGCCATTGGCGCCATCCTTTCGGGTGCTGCCGGTTACATCGGCATGCTTGTTTCGGTCCGCGCCAATGTGCGTACGGCTGAAGCTGCGCGGACAGGCATCGAAAAGGCGTTGGATGTTGCCGTGAACGCTGGCGCGGTCACGGGCATTCTGGTCGTCGGTCTGGGCCTGTTGGGCGTGGCGGGCTACTACGTCGTCCTTCTGGAGATCGGAGTTGCGCAGCGCGAGACTGTGGAAGCACTGGTTGCCCTGGGCTTCGGTGGCTCGCTGATTTCAATCTTTGCACGCCTGGGCGGCGGTATCTTCACCAAGGGTGCTGATGTCGGCGCCGATCTGGTGGGCAAGGTTGAAGCTGGTATTCCAGAAGATGACCCCCGCAACCCCGCCGTGATCGCCGATAACGTTGGCGATAACGTGGGTGACTGCGCTGGTATGGCGGCGGATCTCTTTGAGACCTATGCCGTGACCTTTGTTGCCACGATGCTTCTGGCGTCGATTTTCTTCACAGGTGAAACCCAGACCACCATGATGGCCTTCCCGCTGGTTCTGGGCGGCGTCTGCATTCTGGGTACCGTTGTTGGCAACTTCTTCATGAAGCTCAGCGGCGGCAGCCAGAACATCATGTGGGCCCTCTACAAAGGTTTCATTGCTACGGCGGTGATTTCGGCCATCCTCCTCATTCCGGTCACGGAAGTGATGGTTGGCCTCAATACGGAACTTACGGTTGGTGCGATCACCTTCACGGGCTGGAGCATGTTCTTCTGTGGTGTCCTGGGCCTCGTGATCACAGGTCTTCTGATCTACATCACGGAGTATTACACCTCCACGGAGTATCGTCCGGTCAAGATCATCGCGCAGGCCTCGACCACGGGTCACGGCACCAACGTGATCCAGGGTCTGGCGATTTCCATGGAAGCCACAGCGGCCCCGGTCATCGTGATCGCTGCTGGTATCATCATCGGTTATCTGCTGGCCGGCCTCTTCGGCATCGCCATTACCGTCACCACCATGTTGGCCGTGGCCGGTGTTGTTGTGACGCTGGATGCCTACGGTCCGGTGACGGATAACGCTGGTGGTATCGCCGAAATGGCCGATTTGCCTGCTGACGTTCGCAAGACCACCGATGCCCTCGACGCTGTGGGCAACACAACCAAGGCCGTGACGAAGGGTTACGCCATTGGTTCTGCCGGTCTGGCCGCTCTGGTTCTCTTTGCGGCCTATGTCGAGGATCTGACCCACTACTTCCCAGACCTTGATGTCACCTTCAAGCTGTCGGATCCTTATGTGGTGGTCGGCCTCTTCATCGGCGGCATGCTGCCTTACCTGTTCGGTTCGCTCGCCATGCAGGCGGTCGGTCGTGCAGCCGGTTCCGTGGTCACCGAGGTGCGTCGTCAGTTCCGCGAGATCCCTGGCATCATGGAAGGCACAGGCAAGCCTGATTACAGCCGTGCTGTTGACCTGCTGACCAAGTCGGCGATCAAGGAGATGATCATCCCGTCGATGCTGCCGGTCCTTGCTCCGATCGCTCTGTATCTGATCATCTGGGCGATTGCCGGCCAGACAGCAGCGTTCTCTTCGCTGGGTGCTATGCTTCTGGGTACCATCGTTACAGGTCTGTTTGTGGCCCTGTCGATGACCTCGGGCGGTGGCGCTTGGGATAATGCCAAGAAGTACATCGAAGACGGCAACCACGGCGGTAAGGGCTCTGATGCCCATCATGCGGCTGTGACGGGCGATACCGTCGGTGACCCCTATAAGGACACTGCCGGGCCTGCCATCAACCCGATGATTAAGATCATCAATATCGTTGCTCTGCTGATGCTCGCAGTGCTCGGTAACTGATTGGCTTGATCGCCTGGAGCCAACGGTTTGTTGGCCCCGGTAATGCACAAGAAAGCGCCCGGTGGAGTTTTTCCACCGGGCGTTTTTTGTTGAACTTCCAGCCATGCTCAATCGATTGATCGACCTCTGAGCTAAAGACGATATAAGTATAAAAACATAATTAAAACAATATTTTGGTGTGGTTTGTTCATGTGAGAACTGAGCTGTGTTCCCTACTGGCCGGGAAGCGACACACCAGACTGCCCTTCGGTGTTGAAGCGTCCGACATTGCCAACCAGCTGCTCGAGCAGCCCCAGCTGCTTGCCGTAGGTCGGAGTCGTGCGTGAGATGGGATCGACGATAAGGCCATCCTCCAGCGTGTAACCCGCGATCTCCTGGACGATTCCGCGCTCGTCAAACGCGATGGCGATGACGCTTTGGTCGATGATCTCGGGCCGGAAGAACGCGTACTCTTCACGCCGCGCTGTGATGTAAAGCCATGTCTCTGCGCCAAAAAGTGCCGTCGACGACGGCGTGCCAAGAAACTGGGCCACCTCGAGGCGGTTATGAAGACCGGGCTCGATACGGTTGAGGATCTGCTCATTGGGAACATAGCCATGCGTGGATATCCGCGGCTCACAGGCAGCAAGGCCAGCAGCCAGGGCGACGGCGATCATCAAGCTCCGACCACCTTCCTTCAGCGCTACCTTTTTGGAAATCTGCATCCTCTTACCCTGCTGTGTCATTTGACCCCATGGCCTCTAGCACCTAATCAAGGCGCGGACGATGCCGGGAGCCGATGCTCCCTGTCAATCAGACACGCTTCCATACCGCTATCGGGCCCATGACGCCATGCTTCGACGCCTGCTTTCTCGTTCGCGTTTCGATGAATCCACACACCGGCTCTATGACACCATGGTCGAGCGGGCGCGTGAACCTGTGTTCTTTGCCGATCTTGGTGTGCCCGACACATTGGATGGCCGCTTCGAAATGAATGTGTTGCACGGTTTGCTGATTATGCGCCGCCTGCGTCGGATCGAGGAGGGTGGTGCAGAGGCGGCACAATCCCTGTTTGACCTGATGTTCGCAGACTTTGACAGCGCGTTGCGCCAGATCGGGGTGGGTGACCTCAAAGTCGGTTCGCGCATCAAGCAGATGGGCCAGGCCTTTTACGGGCGCGCAGCCGCGCTCAACGCCGCTTTGGCTGATGGAGCGGAGTCTGATGCCCTTAAAGAGGCCCTGCGGCGCAATACGTTCGGAACCGTCGAAGCCAAGGAAGATCATCTGACTGTCTTTGAGGCCTATGTCCGTGGCCAGGAAGCGCATCTGGACAGTCAGCCTGACGATGCACTATTGGCTGGTGATCTGACGCTTGTCAGTCCTGGCCATGCATCCACAGATTGAGGTTTGACGACAAACCTCCATATTGAATCAGACGACGCGGAACATGGTTTCGCCTTGCAGCGGATAGTCTTCATGAACGACATAGAATTTTCACGTCTAGTCAGCGTCCTCGATCTGGAAGATGGTGATTACCAGAGACAATCCATCGATGCTGATGCCGAAGAATGTCAGGCTTTGGCGGGTTGGTTTTCTATTGCCGGGGTTGAAAGCCTGCATGCCGACATCCTTCTGAAACGCCATGGCAGACAGGTTCTTGCCGAAACGGAAGTGACGGCGCGCATTGAACAGACCTGTGTCGTTTCTCTACAGCCTCTGAAGCTGACGGTTGAGGAAACTTACACACGTGCATTTGACCCTGATGTGCGCCCATCTGGTGAGTTCGACGAGACCATCGATCTTGATCCCGGCAGTGAAGATCCGCCTGAACCTCTGGTCGATGACGTCATCGACCTTGGCAAGATGGTCGCAGAACAGTTGGGCCTGGCACTTGATCCTTACCCGCGTGCCAAGGGTGCCTCGATCGACCCCAGATATGTTGAGGTTGAAGCTCCTAAGCGTGATAATCCCTTCGCTGCGCTCAAAGGTCTCAAGCTAGACGGATGAGCATGCTTGTCGGGCTCCGAAAAGCCTGATATAGCCCCAGAAATCCTCCAATTCTGAAGTAGAGACGCAAACCATGGCGGTCCCAAAGAAGAAAGTTTCCCGTTCCAGGCGGGACAATCGTCGCTCGCACCATTCGTTGGTTGCGGCGTCCATTAACGAATGCCCCAACTGCGGCGAAATCAAGCTGCCGCATCATGTGTGTTCGTCCTGCGGCTTCTACCGCGACCGAGAGGTCACGGAGCCCAAGGGCAGCATCTGATCCTTCCGGCCCCATTCGTGAGGTTCGCGTTGACATCATGACATCTGCCCATGTGATTGCACTGGACGCCATGGGTGGTGATCGTGCGCCAGAAATCGTTGTCGCAGGCGCAAATGTTGCGCGCGTGCGTTACCCTGACACGCAGTTTCGACTGTTCGGTCAGCGCGAGAAGCTGGAAAAACTCCTGAAGCGATTCCCCAAGCTTGACGGTGTCAGTGAGATCATCGACGCCGAGATGGTCATTGAGCCGGATATGAAGCCGTCTCAGGCTTTGCGCCGCGGTGGCAAATCCAGCATGCGCATGGCCATTGACGACGTAAAGATGGGCAAAGCCTCTGGCGTTGTCTCAGCGGGCAACACCGGCGCATTGATGGCCATGGCAAAACTGGCGCTGCGCACCTTGCCCGGGATCAATCGTCCTGCCATTGCATCAACGTTCCCCACTCAGCGTGGCCAATCGGTCATGCTCGACCTTGGTGCGAACATCGACTGTGATGCCGATAATCTCGTGCAGTTTGCTGTTATGGGAGCTGCCTTTGCTCGCAGCATCCAGGGGCAGCGTCGCCCGATTGTCGGCTTGCTGAATGTGGGTAGTGAAGAGAGCAAGGGACATGAGGAGATTCGGCGAGCTGCCGAAATTCTCCGCAATGCCGAATTGCCTCTCGAGTTCTATGGGTTTGTTGAGGGCAACGATATCACCGAAGGCACGGTTGATGTGGTCGTTGCCGATGGATTCAGCGGGAACATTGCACTCAAAACTGCTGAGGGTACCGCGAGCATGTACAGCGATTTCCTGCGCGCGACGTTCCGACGATCGCTCTTTTCGAAGCTGGGCTACTGGCTTGCCAAGCCGGCGTTGAACGCTCTCAAGAACCGGGTCGATCCACGCCAGTACAATGGCGGCATGTTTCTGGGCCTCAATGGCGTGGCTGTGAAGAGCCATGGCGGTACGGATGCCCAGGGATATGCCAATGCCATCGGTTTTGCCGTCGATATGCTGACCCAGGGTTTCAACGAGAAGGTCATCAAGGACGTGGAATTGCTCGGACAGTTCTCTGGTGTGCCTGTTGAAGCGGTAAACTCGTGACCATCATCCGCTCATACATCGTTGGCTCTGGCTCCTATCTTCCCGAACGCTGCCTGACCAACGCGGAGTTGGCTGAGCAGATCGATACAACCGATGAATGGATCCAGTCGCGTACGGGCATTCGACAGCGCCATATCGCCGCAGACGGTCAGCCAACATCCGACCTGGCGACGCGCGCTGCCAGGCGAGCCATGGATCATGCTGGGGTCACCGCTGATGACATCGACCTTATCATCGTGGCGACCGCGACCCCCGATCTGACATTTCCTGCAACGGCGGCTCAGGTTCAGGCCAACCTGGGTGTTTCCAAGGGTGCTGCCTTTGATGTTCAGGCCGTTTGCACCGGATTCGTCTATGCGCTGGCCGTTGCCGACAACTTTGTGCGTCTTGGACAGTCGCAGGGTGCGCTGGTAATCGGAGCCGAGACTTTCTCGCGCATACTCGACTGGAGTGACCGTGGTACCTGTGTCCTGTTTGGAGACGGTGCCGGAGCGGTCGTCTTGCAGCCGGGAGTAGGTGAGGGCACGTCTGCTGATCGTGGCATCCTTTCGACCCACCTTCATGCCGACGGCAATCATACCAAAATGCTCTATGTCGACGGTGGGCCATCGACCAATCAGCAGGTTGGTCAGTTGCGCATGGAAGGCCGGGAGGTCTTCAAGCACGCTGTCGTCAATCTGGCTCAGGCTGTCGACGAGGCACTGGAAGCCAACGGGCTTGCGAAAGAAGATATTGATTGGCTGGTTCCACACCAGGCGAACCGTCGCATCATTGACGCAACAGCGCGCAAGCTGGGTATGACCGACGAGCGGGTCGTCATCACCATTGACCGTCACGCCAACACGTCGGCCGCTTCGATACCGCTAGCTCTCGCAGAAGCCACGGGCGATGGCCGTATCAAGCGGGGCGACATGGTGCTGTTGGAAGCCATGGGTGGCGGCTTCACCTGGGGATCAGCCATGGTACGTTGGTAACTTGACTCTTTACGTTAACAACGCGACCTAAGCCTATCTTGTTTGATCTAAGCGATCAGACGCAACCAGTTGATATTGACTGATTTTCTCCTTGCAGTTAGCCTATCACCTTAAGGGGATAGGAGACATCTAGCGCATGGCTGACAAGACCATGACCCGAGCCGACCTTACTGAGGCGGTTTACCACGAGGTTGGGCTCTCGCGCAGCGAGTCCGCCGAACTGGTGGAATCGGTGCTGGGGGAGATCTCCGACACGCTTGCAGATGGCCACACGGTAAAGATCTCATCGTTTGGTAGTTTCTCCGTTCGGGAGAAGGCGCAACGGGTTGGACGTAATCTCAAGACCGGTGAAGAGGTTCCCATTCTGCCCCGCCGGGTTTTGGTGTTCCGGGCATCGCATGTTCTAAAAGACCAGATCAACGACGATCATCCTGATCGTGGCAACGGCTGACCATGGTCGCACAGGCAGGTGAGCGCACAACGGGCAGCAGTCGGCGCGGGTCCAAATCAAAGGCCGCGTTCCGTACGATCAGCGAGGTCGCTGACGAGCTTGATGTTGCTCAGCATGTCCTGAGATTCTGGGAAACAAAGTTCCATCAGATTCGGCCGCTAAAGCGCGGCGGCGGACGGCGCTATTACCGTCCTGAAGACATCGAACTTCTGCGCCAGATCAAGCGTCTGCTCTACACCGAAGGTTATACGATCAAGGGCGTCCAGCGCTTGATGCGTCATGGTGGCGTTGCCGCGCTTCAGAACGAGCAGGCTGAAGCGGTGCCGCAGACTCCAGAGCCTGGAGCCGCCACTGAAGCAACAACGCGCCCCCGCAGTTCTGGGGACAGAGACGCGATAAAGAAGGCAATTGCCGAATTGGAGGCATGTCGGCGGTTGCTGGCGGCGCGCGCTTGAGATATGTGAGCGATATGGAAAGCTTTTCTGAAGGCTTTAACCATCAGGACGGAGCGTAGCGCAGCCTGGTAGCGCAACGGTCTGGGGGACCGTAGGTCGCAGGTTCAAATCCTGCCGCTCCGACCATTTCCCTCATGCTCTCTGGATTAGCGTGCTTTTTGACACTTCGGGTTTGTAAAGACTTCTTTGCAAAACGTACCGTGTTGTACTACCAGAAGGCGAGTAGGTGTAGGAATAGCGATGGCCCTGCGTTTTAACTACACGCATAATCGTACCAGGGGCTCGAATTTTTCGGGATTGGGTGGATCATGCAGGAAGCAGAACCTCGGAGATTGGGACATTGCAGTGTCCTTGAAGAGGTCCAAAGCAGGACTGTTGCTGGCGTTGAGGCGGCATCGAGCTGGTACGCGTATGAGGCAGGCGAGCAAATTTGTGTGCGCGGTGACCCGGCTACGGATTTTATTTTTCTGGTCGAAGGGTCTGCGCGTGTTCTTATTCACGCTGCATCGGGCCAGGAGATTGCTTTTGCCGACGTTGATGCCGGAGGGCATTTCGGTGAACTCTCTCTGGTAGATGGTGGTGAACGCTCAGCAACGATTGTTGCGGTCGTCGCATGCATTACCGCATCGGTTCCCAGAGCTGTCATGCTTGAGGTCTTGCGACTGGATTCGGGTGTCGCAATCAACCTGCTGCGGGACTTTGCGCGCATCATGCGCGGTTCCAATGATCGCGTAGTTGATCTCAGCACCAAGTCGGGCATTCAGCGTGTCTACGACGAGCTTCTGAGGATGGCCGAGCCTTCCCCTTCGGCGGATGGTAGTTGGCAAATCCCCACGATTCCAATGCACAAGGAAATCGCCATCTGGGCGGGAACCACAACCGATACCGTAGCCCGTGCGATCGGTCAGCTCACGAACGTCGGTATTGTGAAGCGCAGGCACCGCACACTTTACATCATCGACCGGCGCCACATTGAAAAACTGGCCCAGGGCGGCGAGGCTTCCTGACTTCCAGATTGGTGAATTCTTCTGATGGCCCGGTGCTGGTCTGGTTCCGGCGCGATCTGCGCTTGAGCGATCATCCTGCGCTTGCTCATGCCGTTGAAACCGGTCTCGACGTGATTCCGGTCTTCATACTGGATGACGATGACCTTGAAGACTGGTGCCCCGGAGCGGCAAACAGGTGGTGGCTGCATGCAAGTCTTGAGGCCTTGCAGCGCGACCTGGCGGGGCTGGGTTCACGTCTGATCCTGCGTCGTGGCCAGGTACATTCGGTTATCGCCTCACTCGTGGAAGCGACCAGGGCGTCCGGAGTGGTCTGGAACCGTTGTTACGACCCATCGACGTTGGAACGAGATGCCGCACTCAAGAAGTCACTTCACCAGGCTGAGTGTAGGGCCGACTCGTTTCAGGGCTCAGTCCTGTTTGAACCCTGGGAGATACGAACGGGATCGGATTCGCCCTACCGTGTTTTCACACCGTTTTGGCGCGCCTGCCGCCAGAAATCTGTCGCTGCAGGCATCGAGAGGCCGGACCAATTGCGTTCGCTCGCTGGTAAATGGCCCGTGTCTGACGATCTTGATTCCTGGAATCTGCAACCTTCCAAGCCAGACTGGGCCGGTGGTCTGCTTGAGACCTGGAAGGTGGGTGAGGCCGCCGCACGTGAACGCCTTGTCGCGTTTCTCGATGTAGCAGGCACCTCCTACAAACAGGATCGAGACCTGCCCGGAATCGATGGAACTTCTATGCTGTCACCGCATCTTCATTTCGGTGAGATTAGTCCGCGCCAGATCTGGCATGCCGTTGAAGCGCGCGAACCTAACGAAGGCATAGAGACCTTCCTGAAGGAGGTTGGCTGGCGCGAGTTCTGCCATCAGCTGCTCTTCCACAACCCGACTCTCCCGGACAAAAATCTGAAGGCCGAGTTTGATGCCATGCCCTGGCGGGACGATCCCGAAGGCCTGGCGCGCTGGCAGCAGGGCCAGACCGGATATCCCCTGATCGATGCAGGCATGCGTCAGCTTTGGCAAACCGGCTGGATGCACAATCGCGTGCGTATGGTTGTGGCGTCCTTTCTCACCAAACATCTCCTGATCGACTGGCGCCATGGTGAACGCTGGTTCTGGGACACGTTGGTTGATGCGGATCTCGCCAGCAACAGTGCCGGGTGGCAATGGGTTGCTGGCTGTGGTGCCGATGCGGCGCCCTTTTTTCGCATCTTCAATCCAATGACGCAGTCGCGGAAGTTCGATGCAAAGGGGACGTATATCCGAACCTGGGTGCCAGAGCTTGCGGCATTATCGGACCATGAAATTCATGAGCCGTGGTCAGCACCTCCAGCGGAACTTTTAGCTGCTGGCGTTGCTTTGGGCGTAACCTATCCTGAACCTTGCGTAGACCATGCAACCGCCAGACAACGAGCACTGGATGCCTACAAGGAAAACGTTTCGTCCAACAAAGGCGGATGATTGGGATGGCTGAAGAACGGGACTGTAAGACATGAGAATGGACAGGAACCGAAGCAACCCATGTGGCTGCACCTTGACCGAAAGCCCCCAGGAGCTTTCGTGAGAGCCGAGGTGTTTCCAAACTCAGAATTTCTTTTGACTGTCGAGCAAATGGCTCAGGCGGATGCGGAGACCATTGCATTAGGCACGCCCGGCCATGTTCTTATGGAACGTGCGGGTGCCGCGGTAGTGCGCGAGATCTGCCATCGCTGGAAACCCGGCCGTGTCAGCGTGCTTTGCGGACCAGGTAACAACGGCGGTGACGGATATGTCATCGCTCGCCTGCTGGAAGAGGCAGGATGGGTTGTCCGGGCTTTTTCCTATGGTGCGGTGGACAGGCTTGCCGGTGATGCCGCGACGATTGCCGGGCTCTGGAAGCGAGAGGTTGAGCCTCTGCAATCTTGTCTCGCTGTGGACGTGGACCTTGTTGTGGATGCTCTGTTTGGCGCCGGCCTGTCGCGGCCGCTTGATGGCGAAGTCACAAGCTTTCTGGATTCGCTGACTGCACCCTGCGTTGCTGTGGATGTTCCCAGTGGTGTCGATGGTAACTCGGGCAAGGTATTGGGTGGCGCTGTGATGGCCGAGCTGACGGTCACGTTCTGTCGTGCAAAACCCGGTCACCTCCTTTTTCCTGGTCGGGGCCATTGTGGAGAACTCGTCGTGGCTGATATCGGAATTCCCGATTCGGTCGTGCAAACGGTCGATGCGTGTGTGGGCAAGAATGGTCCGGATATCTGGGGCGATCGGTTCCCGTGGCCCGTTCTGGATGCGCACAAGTACCAGCGAGGACATCTGGTTGTTGCCGGAGGTGGGATTGCATCGAGCGGTGCAGCCAGACTTTCTGCACGTGCAGGTCTTCGGGTGGGAGCTGGCCTGGTGACCTGTGCGGTGCCGCCTTCTGCGGTGATGGTCTACGCAGCGCATCTGACATCGGTCATGCTCAAACCCTTGCCCGACCAGGATGCTTTTGGGCAAGTGTTGACGGAGCGTCGGGTTACGGCGCTTGTTCTGGGCCCGGGGCAGGGGCTCGACCACGATACGCGCAACAAGGTCTTGCAGGCGTTGAAATCGGCAAAACCAATTGTGTTGGATGCTGATGCTCTGTCCGTGTTTGCCGATGATCCTGAGGTCCTGTTCTCCGCCCTCCACGAGCGGTGCGTGCTTACGCCGCATGAGGGTGAATTTGCACGCCTGTTCGAACGAACTGACGACCGCCTTGCCGATGCCCGCGCCGCTGCAATCCGATGCGGTGCTGTCGTCGTACTGAAGGGGCCCGATACTATCGTCGCGCACCCTGATGGTCGTGCATTGATCAACGCCAATGCTCCTCCGGAACTGGCAACAGCCGGCTCGGGTGATGTTCTGGCTGGTTTTGTTGGTGGGTTGCTTGCACAGGGCCTGGGTGCCTTCGATGCTGCAGCAACAGGGGTCTGGCTCCATGGTGCGGTGGGCCAGGAAGGCGGTCCCGGATTGATCGCCGAAGACTTGCCCGATTTGTTACCTATGGTTCTGTGTCAACTGAAGGTCTGGTCGTCATGACGGAGCGAAGAGAAGGGTTCTGGGACCGGGCACTGACCCAGTTGTCTGGGGCCTGGCAGGAGATTGCGGATGCGACGCTGGTCCGAGTGGCCGGTGGTGTGAGGCCGAATCTTCCTGACGATGACCGTGACCGGTTACGAAGCAGGGTTGCCGAATGCATCCAGGCGCGGGGAGGCGAGGCTTTGGCCCGTGCCCGTGCTGCACATCTTGGTCACACCTATCTGGATCTGGATACTGAAGGCCGGCGACGGTTCCTTGCGATGCTGGCGACAGATTTTGATATCGATGTGGAAGAAGTTGCGCGTGAGGCCAAGGCATTTCTTGGTGCAAGCGACAGCGAGGCGCGGCGTGCTTTGGCAACATCGCTTCGCGATGCCACGGAATCGCCGCGCATGAGTCTGTTCACGCAGTTCAACGGGTTGCCGGACGGCTTGAAATTTCTTGTCGATATGCGTGCAGATGCGCTTGCCGGTCGTCGCGAGGAGCCTGTTCTGGTGCGCGTTGCTGATGATCTGCGACGTTTGCTTTCGCCTGGTTCGATGTCGGTTTTCTGGAGTTGCGGAGCTTGTCGTGGGACAGCCCCGCATCCCTGCTGGAAAAACTGATTGCCTATGAGGCGGTACACCAGATCACGAGTTGGGATGATCTCAAGAACCGCCTGGAGACCGATCGAAGGCTTTTTGCGTTCTTCCATCCCAACATGCCCGACGAACCCTTGATCTTTGTCGAGGTCGCGCTGGTCGAAAGCATGGCTGACAGTGTCCAGCGCTTGTTGGATCCTGATGCCCCGTTGGTTCCTGCGCGTGTGGCTGACGCCGCAATCTTCTATTCGATCTCAAACACACAGGCTGGTCTGGCTGGGGTCAGTCTGGGTGATTTCCTGATCAAGCGGGTTGTCGATGAGTTATCGCGCGAGCTGCCTGGCCTCAAAACTTTCGCAACCCTCTCCCCGCTGCCTGGATTCACGCGTTGGCTGGATCGCTATCTGTCACAGGAGGAATCTCTCTCATTGGCTCCCGCCGGTCTGAAACCTGAAGAGGCGCGTTCAGGCCTTCGGGAGGCCTTGAAGAACGCGCAGCCCGATGCCCTGAAACCCTGGCGCCAACAGCTTGTTGCCCTTGCCGCGCGATACCTGATGGATGAAAAGCGCGGGGACCGCCCGGTAGACCCCGTGGCACGTTTCCATCTTACAAATGGAGCCAGAATCGAGCGTCTGAACTGGATGGGCGACCTTTCGTCAAAGGGAACGAGCGAATCTGCAGGGCTGATGGTCAACTATCTCTACAGGCTCGATGATATCGCCAGAAACCACGAACAATTCGCCACCACAGGAAAAATTGCTGCATCAAGTGACCTGCGAACGCTGGCTAAATCCGTCAGGGCGCCTTCGTGATGGCGTTATGCCGGTTGCGGGCGGAGGCATTCGATACTATATGGTCCGCCCCAGACAGCAGGCACGGCCTTGTCACGGTCGGCGCGGGCGTGGTGGAATTGGTAGACACGCCAGATTTAGGATCTGGTGACGAAAGTCGTGGGGGTTCAAGTCCCTCCGCCCGCACCAATTCCGATCACGCTTATCGTCGGCTCCAAGTCCAGACTGCTGTTCCGACCAACCCCTGACACACGGCAAGTTCATGCAGGTTACCGAAACCGCCACAGACGGTCTGAAACGCGAATACAAGGTGGTCATCACCGCCGAGGACATGGCTACGCGTATCGATGCGCGTCTGGCCGAATTGCAGCGGACGATCAAGCTTAAGGGCTTCCGACCGGGCAAGGTTCCCGTCGATCTGCTCAAACGCCAGTTTGGTGATTCGATCCGCGGCGAGGTTGTGCAGCAGACGCTGCAAGAAACCTCCGGCGAGGCGATTAACCAGCAGGGTGTCCGGCCGGCAGCGCAGCCAAGCGTCGAAGACCTGTCCTTTGATGAGGGCAAAGATCTCGAATACGTGATGGCTGTCGAGATCATGCCGGAAATCGAAACCGGAGACTTCTCCGGTTACGCAGTCGAAAATCTGGCGATTGAAGTGACAGATAACGAAGTCGACGAAGCGGTTGAGCGCCTGCGTGAGCGCGCCAAAACTTTCGTTGAGACCGATGATAAATACAAAGCCAAGGATGGCGATGCCCTGCGCATCGACTTTGTTGGCTCGATCGACGGCGAAGAGTTTGATGGCGGCAAGGCCGAAGACCACATGGCTGAGATCGGCTCGGGCCGGTTGCTGCCGGAGTTCGAGGCGAGCCTTGCCGGCAAGAAGACGGGTGAAAGCTACACCGTTGCTGTGCCGTTCCCTGATGATTACGGCGCAGAGCATCTGGCTGGCAAAACCGCATCCTTCGATATCACCGTCAAGGAAGTTCGCACGGTTACGACACCTGAACTTGATGATGAGTTTGCCAAGGGCCAGGGCGCAGAAGACCTGGAAGATCTGCGCAAGCAGATGGCTGAACGTCTTGCCGGTGAATACAAGCAGATCAGCCGCCAGCGCACAAAGCGCCTGCTTCTGGATCAGCTCTCGGAGACCTATGACTTCGATGTGCCCCCAAGTCTCGCAGAGACCGAGTTCAATTCAATCTGGGCGCAGGTGGAGCAGGAACTCGATCAAAAGCACGATCATGACCACGACGGTGATCACGACCACGATCATGATCACGGCGAAGAGGTGAGCGACGAGAAGCGCGAGGAGATGAAGGCGGAGTACCGCAACATCGCGCTTCGCCGCGTTCGGCTGGGGCTGCTCTTGAGCGAAGTTGGCCGGGTGAACGAGATCCAGGTGACCCCAGAAGACATGCAGCAGGCAGTCATCGAGCGGGCACGCCAGTTCCCGGGCCAGGAAGCCATGGTGGTCCAGTACTACCAGGAAAACCCCAACGCGATTCAGGAGCTGACGGCACCGATCCTGGAAGACCGCGTGGTCGATCAGATCCTGACACAGGTCAAGGTGACCGAGCGGACGCTGACGGCAGAGGAGTTCTTCGAGATCGAAAACGCCGACATGAGCGAAGGCGGCGACAGCGAAGAGCAAGGCCAAGAAGCCGGCGAAGAAGGCCGCCAAGAAAGTCCGCGGCCAAGAAGGCGCCGGCCAAGAAGGCCGCCGCGAAGAAGGCACCAGCCAAGAAAGGCTGCAGCCAAGAAGGCCCCGGCAAAGAAGGCAGCCAAGAAGTCCGACGACTAGGCGCGAAACAACGCACTACGGCCCAGGAGAAATAGGCGACGCATGAGCGATCCCTTTGAAATTTACGCGAACTCGCTTGTACCCATGGTGGTCGAGCAGACAGCACGTGGCGAGCGTGCCTATGACATCTATTCGCGCCTCCTAAAGGAGCGCATCATTTTCCTGACCGGCGGTGTCAATGATCATGTGGCGAGTCTGATTTGTGCGCAGCTTCTGTTTCTTGAAGCAGACAATCCCACGAAGGATATTGCGCTTTACATCAACTCCCCCGGTGGAGCTGTGACAGCTGGTTTGGCGATGTACGATACGATGCAGTACATCAGGCCCAAGATTCAGACCCTGTGCATTGGCCAGGCCGCTTCCATGGGATCGCTGCTGCTGTGCGCCGGAGAGAAGGGACATCGTTTCGCGCTGCCTCAGTCACGGATCATGATTCACCAGCCCTCGGGCGGCGCGCGCGGCCAGGCTTCTGACATTGAAATCCATGCCCGCGAAATTCTGTTCGTTCGTCAGCGGCTGAATGAGATCTTTGCCAAGCACACGGGCCAGGAAGTCTCGATGATTGAAGAGAACATGGAACGCGACACGTTTCTGACCCCGGTTCAGGCCAAGGAATTCGGCCTGATCGATGAAGTGGTTGCGTCGCGGTCGGATCTTGAGCCCGAAGATGGGGCATCTTCGTCCTGATCCACGGGGTCACAAATTACGGAACTGTGACCTTTGTAACGCGGTTCGTTGAACCGCACGGGTTGTGTTTGCGTGGACGTTTTGTCTAACATGATGTGTGACAGGCCCTTGAAGGAACCTGCTTGATGAGCAAAAGCGGCGACTCCAAGAACACGCTCTACTGTTCTTTCTGCGGAAAGAGCCAGCATGAGGTGCGCAAGCTGATTGCCGGCCCGACCGTGTTCATCTGCGACGAGTGCGTCGAGCTTTGCATGGACATCATCCGCGAGGAGACAAAGAGCTCTGGTGAAATCCCGGACGGCGTGCCGACGCCGAGCGAGATCATGAGGTT
Source organism: uncultured Alphaproteobacteria bacterium (assembly GCA_943787175.1). Lineage (GTDB taxonomy): Bacteria > Pseudomonadota > Alphaproteobacteria > SP197 > SP197 > SP197. The sequence goes on along the minus strand of CALSLK010000021.1, from coordinate 6,952 downwards.
CTCGACGATTATGTGATCGGCCAGAGCACGCCAAGCGCGTTCTGTCTGTGGCCGTGCACAACCACTACAAGCGCCTCAACACGGCCAGCAACGACGGTCGAACTGGCCAAATCCAATATCCTGCTGATCGGCCCGACCGGCTGCGGCAAGACGCTGCTGGCCCAGACGCTGGCCCGCATCCTGGATGTGCCGTTCACCATGGCCGACGCCACGACCCTGACCGAAGCCGGTTATGTCGGTGAGGACGTCGAGAACATCATCCTGAAGCTGTTGCAGTCCGCCGACTACAATGTCGAGCGCGCGCAGCGCGGCATCGTCTACATCGATGAAGTCGACAAGATCAGCCGCAAGTCCGACAACCCGTCGATCACGCGCGACGTTTCGGGCGAGGGCGTGCAGCAGGCGCTGCTGAAGATCATGGAAGGCACGGTTGCCTCGTTCCGCCCCAGGGCGGGCGCAAGCATCCGCAGCAGGAATTCCTGCAGGTCGATACGACCAACATTCTGTTCATCTGCGGCGGCGCGTTCTGCCGGTCTGGAAAAGATCATTTCGCACGCGGCAAGGGCACGTCGATCGGCTTTGGCGCTGATGTGCGCGCCCGATGAACGCCGACTGGGGAAGTTCTGCGCGAAGTCGAGCCGAAGATCTTCTGAAGTTCGGTCTGATCCCTGAATTCGTCGGTCCGTTGCCGGTCTTGCGACGCTTGAGGATCTGGACGAAGCGCGCTGGTCGAGATTCTGACCGAGCCGAAGAATGCGTCTGGTCAAGCAGTACCAGAAGCTGTTCGAGATGGAAGAGTCAAGCTTACCTTCACCGATGAGCGCTTGCGCGCGATGCGCCAAGGCGATCGCCCGAAAGACCGGCGCCCGTGGCCTGCGTTCGATCTGGAAGAAATTCTGCTCGATACCATGTTCGATCTGCCCGGCTGGAAGGCGTGGAAGAGGTCGTCGTCAATCGCGAAGTGGTCGAGGACGGCAGCAGCCGCTTGATGATCTATGCAGAACGCGAAGAGGAGTCGTCCAGCGCCTGATTGCTCGCTTCCGGTAATGCGGTTGCTCCAACTTGTAAACGCCTTGTGATCCGGGCTCACTTGATGTTTCGGGCTGCTAACGCCACTTTCAGCGAAGTGGCCTTTCGCCGATCGAACCGGCGCAAAGGCCTGATTTCGTCAAGAATTGGAGGCGAAAGCCGTGAGTGGCTAAGGTCCCTTTATTCCGGTTCTGCCGCTGCGCGATATCGTCGTGTTTCCCCACATGATCGTGCCGCTTTTCGTTGGCCGTGAGAAATCCGTCGCGCGCTTGAAGACGTCATGAAGGACGACAAGCAGATATTGCTGGTCGCCCAGAAAGACGCGGCCCAGGATGATCCTGGCCCGACGACATCTATACAGTCGGCACGGTGTCGACCGTGCTGCAGTTGCTGAAGCTGCCCGACGGCACCGTCAAGGTGCTGGTCGAGGGCGGCCAGCGCGCGAGATCGTACCGATATCTTCGCAACGAAGAGTTCTTCCAGGCGATGCCGAAGTGCTGAGGAAAGCCGAGGACGAGCGGAGAGCTGAAGGCGCTGGCGCGTGCGGTGGTCAGCCAGTTCGAGCAATACGTCAAGCTCAACAAGAAGATCCCGCCTGAGGTGCTGGTCTCGCTCAACCAGATCGAGGACCCGGCAAACTGGCGATACGTTCGCATCGCACCTGACGATCAAGGTCTCGGACAAGCAGGACGCTGCTGGAAGCTCGATCGATCTCGGAGCGCCTTGAGCGCGTCTATGCCCTTATGGAAGGCGAGATCGGCGTTCTGCAGGTCGAGAAGCGGATCCGTGGCCGCGTGAAGCGCCAGATGGAGAAGACCCAGCGCGAGTACTATCTGAACGAGCAGATGAAGGCCATTCAGAAGGAACTCGGCGAGGGCGAAGACGGGCGTGACGAAGACCGGCGAGTACGAAGAGAAGATCAACAAGACGAAACTTACCAAGGAAGCCAAGGAAAAGTCCCTGGCCGAACTGAAGAAGCTGCGTCCATGAGCCCGATGTCGGCGGAAGCCACGGTCGTGCGCAACTATCTCGACTGGATGCTGGGCATCCCGTGGAAGAAGCGCACCGCTGAAGAAAGACATCAAGCGTGCCATGGAGGTTCTGAACCGACCACTTCGGTCTGGAGAAGGTCAAGGAGCGCATCGTCGAGTATCTCGCGGTGCAGAGCGCGCAGCAAGAAGCTGAAGGGCCCGATCCTGTGCCTGGTTGGCCCTCCTGGCGTTGGTAAGACCTCGCTTGGCAAATCGATCGCGCAAGGCGACGGGCCGTAACTTCGTGCGCATGTCGCTGGGCGGCGTGCGCGATGAAGCCGAGATTCGCGGCCATCGCCGGACCTACATCGGCTCGATGCCGGGCAAGATTGTCCAGGGCATGAAGAAGGCAAAGACGTCCAATCCGCTGTTCCTGCTCGACGAAGATCGACAAGCTGGGATCAGACTTGGCGTGGCGATCCCAGTTCGGCGTTGCTCGAGGTGCTGGACCCGAACAGAACAGCGCGTTCAACGATCATTATCTGGAGGTCGATTATGACCTCTCGGATGTGATGTTCGTGACGACCGCCAACACCACTGCGCATGCCCGGCCGCTGCTGGATCGCATGGAGATGATTCGTATCTCGGGCTACACCGAGGACGAAAAGGTTCGAATCGCTCAGCGCCATCTGATGACAAAGCAGATGGAAGCCCATGGCCTGAAGAGGAGAGAATGGTCGATTTCCGAGGTGGCCTTCGGGATCTGATTCGCTATCTACACGCGCGAAGCCGGTGTGCGTAGTCTTGAACGTGAGATCGCCAATCTCAGCGCAAGGCCGTCAAGGAAATCGTTGCAGGCGAAAGCCGACAAGGTCAAGGTGACGTCGCGTAATCTTGACAAGTATGCCGGTGTGCGAAGCTTCCGCTATGGCGAAGGCAGAGCAGAAGACATGGTCGGTGTCACGACCGGCCTTGCCTGGACCGAGGTCGGCGGCGAGTTGCTTCGATCGAGGCTGTTGTCTGCCGGCAAGGGCAAGATGACCATCACCGGCAAGCTGGGTGATGTCATGCAGGAGTCGATTCAGGCAGCCAAGAGTTACCTTCGGGCACGTGCGCCTGAACTGGGGCTCAAGCCAACGATTTTCGACAAACGCGACATGCATGTGCATGTGCCCGAGGGCGCTACGCCCAAGGACGGCCCTTCAGCCGGCATCGGGATGTTCACGTCCATGCTGTCTGCTCTTACCGGGATTCCCGTAAAGTGCTCTGTCGCCATGACGGGCGAGATCACGTTGCGTGGACGCGTCCTTCCCATCGGCGGACTGAAGGAGAAACTCCTTGCAGCCCATCGCGGCGGTATCAAGACGGTGCTGATCCCCAAGGACAACGAAAAGGACCTTGCCGATATTCCCGATAACGTGAAAGAGGGGATTGATATCATCCCGGTTTCATCGGTCGATGAAGTGATCGCGGTAGCGCTTGTTGAAGCGCCGACCCCGATCGAATGGACCGACCAGGATGCGGCAGATCTCGACAAGGTGCCCGATTCCAAGGGCGGCGAATCGGGTGAATTGATCACCCATTGAGGCGATTTTCTGGAAACCTCACGCATGGCATTAACCGATCATGCGTGAGGCATCCACATCTGTCGCAGAAAACCGCGTTTTTTGGGCATGTCTTGCGTTGACGTTGTCGTCTGGGTGCCGGTACACTTTTCCTGCTCTGGGGACACCCATTCAGGTATCATCAACAATTGCCAACCGCCAATCGTGGGAGGGGGCTTAAAATGAACAAGAACGATCTTATTGCCGTCGTCGCTGACTCTGCTGGTCTGACCAAGGCTGATGCAGCTCGTGCTGTCGACTCTGTTTTTGACTCAATCTCCGACACTCTTGCCAAGGGTACGGAAGTCCGCCTTGTGGGCTTCGGTACTTTTTCGGTTGCCAATCGTGCAGCCAGCAAGGGGCGCAATCCGCGCACCGGTGAGCCGATCAATATCCCAGCTTCCAAGCAGCCGAAATTCAAAGCCGGTAAAGCACTGAAGGACGCGGTTAACTAACCGTTCCTTTCAGGAAGCTCCGAAGCCGCCGGTGGTCGAAAGACTGCCGGCGGTTTCTTTTTTGACTTCGAAACAGGGCTGAAGGACTTGACATGAAGCGCGTGTCTAAGTCCTTTGCGCGTATGGGCGGTTAGCTCAGCTGGTAGAGCGGCTGGTTTACATCCAGTAGGTCGGCGGTTCGAACCCGTCACCGCCCACCATTTTATTTTTTCACAGGCCCAATCTGCTTGACAGGGTCGGTCACGCTGCCTTAGACGAACCCGGTTGCTGGGGGTGTAGCTCAGTTGGTTAGAGTGCTGGCCTGTCACGCCAGAGGTCGCGGGTTCGAGTCCCGTCACTCCCGCCATTTACCAGCAATTCGGATGCTTTGCGCGCAGGTCACAGGGTGACCTGCGTACATTGTCCCGTGCGTTATAGGCGCTGGGTGTGAACATGCTCCTTTCGGCCTTCACAGGCGGGCCTCTGGACCATATAAGAGGGCCGCGCATGGGACCGGAGCATGAACGAACTTCTTCTTGAATACCTTCCAATCCTGATCTTCCTCGGCCTGGCCGTGGCAATGTCGTGTGTGATGATCGGCGTGTCATGGTTCGTCAGTCCGCAGCGACCTGATCCAGAGAAGCTGTCAGCCTACGAATGTGGCTTTGACGCGTTCGAGGATGCACGCGGCATGTTCGATGTGCGTTTCTATCTGGTTGCGATCCTCTTCATTATCTTTGATCTGGAAGTGGCCTTCCTGTTCCCCTGGGCGGTGTCGCTCTCGGAGATCGGGATGTTCGGCTTCTGGTCGATGATTGTGTTCCTTGGAGTTCTGACCATCGGTTTCATTTACGAATGGCGAAAGGGAGCTCTCGAATGGGAGTAGAACCTCTTCTCAGGGATATCCCACCGGGGCCTGACCAGGATGCACTCCTGTTGCGCGTGCGCCAGGAAATGGACGACAAAGGTTTTGTCCTCTCGAACGTCGACAAGCTGGCCAACTGGGCTCGCACCGGCAGTCTCTGGCCGATGACCTTTGGTCTGGCCTGTTGTGGTGTGGAAATGATCCATGCCTACATGAGCCGCTATGACCTTGACCGCTTTGGCGTCATTCCGCGTGCCAGCCCGCGCCAGTCCGATGTCATGATCGTAGCTGGCACCCTGTGCAACAAGATGGCTCCGGCTTTGCGCAAGCTCTACGACCAGATGGCCGAACCTCGCTGGGTCATCTCCATGGGTTCGTGCGCAAATGGCGGTGGGTACTACCACTATTCGTACTCGGTCGTGCGTGGTTGCGACCGAATCGTGCCGGTCGACATATACATTCCTGGTTGTCCTCCGACAGCCGAGGCGCTGGTCTACGGCATTCTGCAGTTGCAGAAGAAGATTCGCCGCACCGGCAGCATCAGGCGCTGACGGGAAGGGGGGCGAGTAGATGTCCGAAGCTCTCAAGGAGATCGGCGGTATTGCGCAGGCGCGCTTTCCTGACTGCGCCGGTGAACTTGTCTTTGATCGTGGTCAGGCAACGCTGCATGCAAGCTCCGAGGGCTTGCTCGAACTGCTAACCTGGCTGCGCGATGACAGCGATTGCTTGTTCAAGCAACTGATCGACGTCACGGCAGTCGATTATCCAGAGCGCGAACTGCGCTTCGACGTGATCTACAACCTGCTCAGCCTGCGCCATAACATTCGAATCCGGGTCAAATTGAAGGTGGCCGAAGAGGCTGTGGTTCCGTCATGCGTGGGCATTCATAATGCAGCGCTTTGGCTTGAGCGCGAAGTTTGGGACATGTACGGAATCTACTTCTCAAACCATCCTGACCTGCGCCGCATTCTCACCGATTATGGTTTTGAAGGGCATCCCCAACGCCGGGATTTCCCGCTGACCGGTCATGTCGAGATGCGTTATGACGAAGACGAGAAGCGCGTGATCTATGAGCCGGTCAAACTGACCCAGGCTTTCCGCAGTTTCGATTACGTTTCACCCTGGGAAGGCTCGCAGGACGTGCTGCCTGGCGATGAGAAAGCCCAGGACAACCAGGCGGAGGCCGGCAAAGATGGCTGAAGTCGAGATCAAGACGACAACGATCAATTTCGGACCGCAGCACCCTGCTGCCCATGGCGTGTTGCGCCTGGTCCTGGAAATGGATGGCGAGATTGTCGAGCGGGCCGACCCTCACATCGGGCTTCTGCATCGCGGCACCGAAAAGCTGATCGAATACAAAACCTACCTTCAGGCGGTGCCGTATTTTGATCGTCTCGATTACGTTTCGCCCATGTGTCTGGAGCATGCCTATGCCCTGGCGGTCGAGAAGCTTCTGGGTATCGAGGTTCCTCAACGTGGCCAGTATGTCCGTGTGCTGTTCTCGGAAATCACTCGGCTTTTGAATCATCTGCTCAACGTCACGACCTTTGCCATGGATGTCGGCGCCCTTACGCCTGCTCTGTGGGCCTTTGAGGAACGTGAGCGTCTCATGGAATTCTATGAAGGCGTGTCGGGCGCACGTATGCATGCCGCGTATTTCCGGCCTGGTGGTGTGCATCGTGATCTGCCCGCGGGCATGGAGAAGGAGATCGACGACTACGTCGACACCCTGCCGCGCGTGATCGGTGACATCGAGCATCTGTTGAACGAAAACCGCATCTTCAAACAGCGCACCGTCGACATCGGCATGGTGTCACAGGAAGACGCTGTCAATTGGGGTTTTACCGGACCAATGCTGCGTTCCGCCGGGGTGCCCTGGGATTTACGCAAGACGCAGCCCTATGATTCGTATGGCGACATGGACTTTGATATTCCGGTCGGTACGACCGGCGATTGTTTCGAGCGATACATGGTCCGCCTGGAAGAGATGCGTCAGTCGATTCGGATCGTCAAACAGTGCATCGCCAATATGCCTTCTGGGCCGGTCAA
>CALSLK010000020.1 GCA_943787175.1 uncultured Alphaproteobacteria bacterium | reverse complement strand
CGAGCAGCCCGATACTCGCCCGCGACGCCGCCTTTCGAGATTGCCGTGGAACGCAATGTGGGCGGCGCGCGCGTGGTCGACTGGCAGCAGACCAACAGCCACCTCTATGGCGCGCTTCAGGTCGAGCGCAACGTGATGTTCCTGATCCTGACGCTGATCATCCTGGTCGCTGCCTTCAACATCATCTCCAGCCTGATCATGCTGGTGAAGGACAAGAACGGCGATATCGCCATTGTCCGCACCATGGGTGCCTCGCGAGGCAGCGTGATGCGGATATTCCTGCTCACCGGTGCCTGCATCGGCGTGGCGGGCACCCTCGTGGGCCTCGCGCTGGGTGTCGTGTTCTGCGTCTACATCGAAGAGATCAAGCAGATGGTCCAGTTTCTGACCAACACGCAGCTCTTTCCCGCAGAGATCTACTTCCTCTCCCAGCTTCCGGCCAAGATCGACTGGACGGAAGTCGCCACCATTGTCGCCATGGCTCTGGTGCCTGGCCTTCCTGGCGGCACTCTACCCGGCCTGGCGCGCGGCGCGCATCGATCCGGCCGAGGCACTGCGTTATGAGTAGCCCGGCCCTGGAATTGCGCGGGGTCGGCCGCACCTTTGTGCAGGGCGACCGTCAACGTCGGAAGTGTTGCGCGGTGCCGACCTCGTCCTGCAACCGGGCGAACTGGTCGCCCTTGGTCGGGCCCGTCGGGCGCCGGCAAGTCGACACTGCTCTATATCGCCGGCCTGCTGGAAAAGCCTGATTCACGGGCGACATCCTGATCTCGGGCAAGGTCTGTGATGTTCGCAACGATGCGTCGCGCACGGCGCTACGTCGCCAGCATCTGGGCTTCGTCTATCAGTTCCATCACCTGCTTGCCCGAGTTCTCCGCTAGTCGAGAACGTGGTCCTGCCGCAGCTGATCGCCGGGGTGGGCAAGCGGGCGTTGCCCGCAAGCGCGCGGTGGAGATCCTCACGCGCCTGGGCCTCGAGGACCGCTTGAAACACCGCCCGGCGCGGCTTTCGGGCGGCGAGCAGCAACGTGTGGCCATCGCCCGCGCGTTGGCCAACGAACCGGCGGTGCTTCTGGCGGATGAGCCCACCGGCAACCTCGACCACCACACGGCCGACGAGGTGATGGCGCAACTGACTGCCTGAAGTGCAGGGCAGGGGCCTGGCCGCGCTGGTGGCGACCCACAACATGGAGCTTGCTTCCCGCATGAACCGGATCCTGCGTCTGGAAGACGGCAAGCTGGTTGAGGGCTAGCGACCTCCTCAGTGGAAGTCGCGGGACTTGGGGATGACCTGCGGGCGTTGCGGGGATGCCGGTTAAGGCCGCCGTTGGCAGGGAGCGTTTGACGTGATCGGCGCGGGCCGTGGGCACGGGCATGGCGATCGAGGGAGAGGCGGTCGAGGGCGTCGGTGCGGTCGGCCAGAACGTCGGCGACAAGGTGAATGACCTTCTTTTCGCGCTGGATCACGCCTTTCACCGCCAGAAGCCGGGCACCCATGATGACCGGGCGGTACTGCGCCATGACCTTGGGCCAGACAACCAGATTGGCGACGCCGGTTTCGTCTTCCAGGGTGATGAAACAGACGCCCTTGGCACTGCCGGGGCGCTGACGCACAAGCACAAGACCCGCGAGGGAAACCTTCTGGCCATTAGCGTGCTGGTCATCAGGTCCCGGCCATGAGGTAGCCCTGTGAGGCAAGGCTTTGCGCAGGAAGGACATGGGGTGGGCCTTCAGGGAAAGGCGCAGGGTCTGATAGTCCGCCACGACATGTTCGCATTTGGGCATGGCAGGGAGCTGCACAGGGGCCTCGACACCTTCCTCGCGCGCCTCATGAAAGGCAAAAGCGGCAGATCGGGAGCGTCCCGGAGCGCGCGCGTTTCCCACAGGGCCTGCGCGCGGTCGAGGCCCAGGGAGCGGAATGCATCGGCGGCGGCAAGGATGCGCAGAGGCGCGGTGGTGAGGCCGCTGCGGGTCTTGAGGTCCTCGATGTCCTGAAACGGTCGCGTCGCGCGCTGCAACGATACGCTCTGCGGCTTCCCGAGCCCAGGCTGTCGATCTGGCGTAGTCCCATGCGCAGCGCGAACGTGCCTGGCCCAATGGGCTCCAGGATGTTGTCCCAGTCGCTGAAACTGACGTCGGGCGCGCGCACCTCGACAGCATGCTCGCTGGCATCGCGGACGATCTGTGCGGGGGCGTAGAACCCCATGGGCTGGGCGTTGAGAAGGCCACAGGCGAAAGACATCGGGGTAATGGCATTTCAGCCAGCTGGAGACGTAGACGAGCAGGCGAAGCTTGCAGCATGGCTTTCGGGAAACCGTATTCGCCGAAGCCCTTGATCTGGTTGAAACAGCGATGTGAGAATTCGGCGTCGTAACCGCGCTCGATCATGCGCCCGACCATCTTGTCCTGGAGTTCCTCGATGGTGCCGCGCGAGCGGAAGGTCGCCATGGCCTTGCGCAACTGGTTGGCTTCTTCCGGGCTGAACCGGGCGGCTTCGATGGCGATCTTCATCGCCTGTTCCTGAAAGATCGGCACGCCTTTGGTGCGCGAGAGAATGTTCCTTAGTTCATCAGGGTCGTGCTCGGGCCGGGTGAGGGATAGTCCTCGGGTTCTTCTCCGTTCGGCGGCGCAGATAGGGATGCACCATATCACCCTGGATTGGGCCGGGCCGCACGATGGCGACTTCGATCACCAGGTCATAGAAGGTGCGCGGGCGCAGGCGGGGCAGCATGTTCATCTGCGCACGGCTTTCGACCTGGAAGACGCCGACGGAATCGCCCTCGCACAGCATGTCGTAGACAGCTTCATCCTCCTCGGGCACATCCGCCAGGGTCCAGCGCTCGCCGTAATGGTTTTCGATGAGGTCGAAACACTTGCGGATGCAGGTCAGCATGCCCAGCGCCAGCACATCGATCTTGAGGATGCCCAGGGCATCGATGTCGTCCTTGTCCCATTCGATGAAGGAACGATCCGGCATGGCGCCGTTGCCGATGGGGACATTCGTGATAAGCGGGTTCTGCGTCAGGATGAAGCCGCCGACATGCTGGGAAAGGTGCCTGGGCATGCCGATCAGCTGATCGCGCCAGATAGATCACCCGCCGCAAATGGGGATCGTTGATGTTGAGGCCGGCCTCCGTGACATGGTCGGTGCTGACTTCGCTGCCCCAACTGCCCCAGATCGTCTTGGCAAGCGTGGTGGTGATGTCTTCGCTGAGCCCCATCACCTTGCCGACTTCGCGCAATGCGCTGCGGGGGCGGTAGTGGATGACCGTGGCGCACAGGCCGGCGCGGTCACGCCCGTATTTGGCATAGATGTGCTGGATCACTTCCTCGCGCCGCTCATGTTCGAAGTCGACGTCGATATCGGGAGGCTCCTTGCGTTTCTCGGAAATGAATCGTTCGAACAGAAGGTCGTGGTGGGCGGGGTCGACGGCGGTAATGCCCAGGACATAGCAGACGGCGCTGTTGGCTGCGGAGCCGCGGCCCTGGCACAGGATGGGTGGGGAAACCTCTTCGCGCGCAAAGACGATGATGTCGTGGATGGTGAGGAAATACCGCGCGATATCGAGTTTTTCGATCATCGCGAGCTCCTTGTTGAGCGTTGCGCGGACCTTTTCCGGTACGCCATCGGGGTAACGCCCCGCCGCCCCTTTCCATGTCAGCTCTTTGAGATAGTCCTGAGGGTTGCGCCCGTCGGGCACTGTTTCGTCGGGATATTCATACGCCAGTTCTTCCAGATCGAACTGGCAGGCATCCGCGACCTTTCGCGTTGCACGAATGGCATGGGGCCATTCAGCAAAAAGCTGCTGCATCGCTTCGGGTGATTTCAGATGCCGCTCGCCGTTGGCCTGCAGCAGGAATCCTGCCCGCGCCATGGTCGTTTTCTCGCGGATACAGGTCATGATGTCCTGTAGCGGCCGCCGCTCGGGTGCGTGATAGAGAACGTCGTTGGTTGCCAGGATCGACATGCCGTGCCGGCGCGCCAACTGGTCCAGCCGGTTGATACGCGCCCTGTCATCGCCCCGGTAAAGATAACTTGCCGCGATGTAGTCAAGCTGAGGCAACATCCTGGCGAGGCGAGCAAACCCTGCCTCAAACACGATGAGGTCTTCGCCGGGCAACGCAATGAGTTGTAGCCCTTCGGCATGGCTCGCCAGGTCATCAAGGGTCAGGTCGCAAGCGCCCTTGGCCTGCCATTGACCCTCCACATCATGCCTCTTGCCCTTGGAAAGCAGGGTGCAGAGGTGGCCATAGGCCTGACGGTCCCGGGGGTAAGCCAGAAAAGCCTGACCATCGGTCAGCGCGAGACGGCAACCAATGACCGGGCGTAGTTTTGCCTTCCTGGCCTCGACATGGAGGCGTACCACGCCGGCCATGGTGTTGAGATCGGCAATGCCCAGGGCGTCATACCCCTGGGACCAGGCGGTCAGGACAAGGTCGGTGGCATCGGACGCACCGCGCAGGAAGGAAAAACAGCTCGCCAGGCCCAGTTCGACATAGGGCGAGCGTGCATTGGCGGTATAGCTGCTGCCTTCGGGTAGGGTACGCCGGGTATAGCGGGGGAAGACATCGGGCATCAGGCAAACATGCCGTGCAGGTACCAGTAGGGGTCACCGCCGCGTCCGTCATCGGGCAAACCTTCACGATAAAGCCAGAACCGCCTCCCGCTATCATCCTCGACGCAGTAGTAATCGCGTAATCTGGTGCCGGAGCGGGTCCGCCACCATTCCGGTGCGATGCGTTCCGGACCCTGATGACGGGCGATGCGATGCACCTGGCGGCGCCAGACAAACTGCGCTGGTGGCCCTTCCGGCACGGCATAAAGCACGCCGACAGGTTCTGGCGGGTCCAGAAGACGCAGGGGGCGTGTGCGCGGTGCCTGGGCAATGGGGTCGGGATTGTTGCCCAAAGCGGTGACATGGCCCTGGGCTCTTTCGGGAATATGGCTTTCCCTTGCTCTGGGCCAGGTAACGGCACCCATGCCGAAGCGAGCCGTTAATCGATCGAGCAGCCGCGAAAGATGCACATCTTCCTGCGCTGGTTCATCAAGACGCGGCTGTGCCACTCCCATCGGTTCGGCAACGCTGGCCTCAAGGGTAACAAGATCAAACCCGAAGCCCGGATCGAGCCTTTCGAGTTTTCCATCAAACAGACGCACCAGATGCCCTGCATCCCGGCTGGGGCTCGAGGTTGCGGTATTGAGAACGCGAACCTCGCCATCTGTTCGATATATCCGAAGGCATAATCTGCGTGCGCCCCATCCCTGGGCATCGAGCTTTGCGCATACGTCTTCACTCAGTGCGGGCAGGTAGGATGTCGGATCCTGGATTGGTTCGAGCAGGCGCGAAACTGCCAGAAAACGCGGAGCCTCCTTGGGCCCGGAGATCGGTTCGGCCATATCCCCTGTGACCTGGTCAAGACGCAGCAACGGATTAGCCTGGAGTTCGGCACGGGAGAAACGCCGGGCAAGCGACAGGCGCGGTACTCCAGCCAGCATACCGATGGTCTTCAGGCCCAGCCGCCGCAGCAACAGGAGCGTCTTGTGATCCAGGCGAAGCGCGGAGACGGGCAGGGGCGCTAGCCGTGCCGCAATGTCGTCGGAGTCACAAACCTCATGATCATGCTGGCCATAACGTGCCAGAGCCCAGGCCGCGCCCCATGTTGGTGCGATGGCGAGGCGCACCGATAGCCCTGTGACGGAAAGCCGGGCCTCCATATCGGCCAGCATCGCGACTTCGCCGCCCCAAAGGTGGTCTGCGCCCGTTGTATCGAGAACAAAGCCGTCCTCCCCGTCGATCGCGCTCCAGGGACACCAGCGACGAGCCCAGAAAACGAGCTTCTTCAGAGCCTCGTGGTCTCCCCTGGGGTCTGCAGGCTGGGCGCGCAGGTCTGGGCACAACGCGCGCATGTCCACGAGCCTGGCGTCCCTTGCCATACCCAGGGCCCGGGCCGGTGCGTTCGCTGCATGGACGACCTCGCCGTGATGGCCTTCGCGTGTCAGGACAAAGGGGATGTCATCCCACAGCGCTTTGCCCGAACGTTTCATCGTGATCTGCCATCGATCCATCGGAAAGTTGGTCAGAAAGACGCAGACGACGCGTCTTCCTGTCATAACTGGCAACCCAGACACCAGGCTTGCGCCAGCGTGAGCGGAAGAGCTCCAGGCGCCAACGGGGCTGACCGGGGGCCTGTGCATCGTCGGGGTGGCGGGAAGACGGCATGGCGGCAATACGCCAGCGCTCGCGTGCAGCACTCAGATTGGGAACGCAGGACCGGCGTATCAGCCAGACCGGAACACCACTGGCTTCGGCACGCATTGCCAGGCGCTTGGTTGCCGTGAAGTCGAGAGCGGCAGGGTCGCCCCATATTTCTCCGATGACGCCGGAGAGCGCCGAGCACCGCAGGCCTTCTTCCAACGCCCATAAGACGTCGGCAGGTCTTTTGAGTTCGGCATGGAGAACCGGCAGGGATGTCCCAAGCCCTGCAAGGCAGGGCTGGCCCGCCTGATAGCGAGACAAACGATCCTGCGCCCAGAGAATGGGCCCTCCCTTGCGCGGTATCTGCAAGAGAACAAACCCGGTTGCTGAGGCGTCGACGGATGTATCGGGGAAAACCTCCATCAGAGTTGCTGGCGATGCCGGGACGGCCTGACCCTGGCGCAGGTTCGCCACATTGGCGTCGGGTGGATGGGGTAGAGGCGCGCACGACACAGAGCATCCCAATCAATGTTTCTATTTTGTTCTACTAAGATTTGTGAAGACCTGTCAATCGCCCATCTGAAGGATGCAGGCTACTTGTGCCGGTTTGTTCTGACGGTCAGGAAACACGGTATTGCGACCCCGAAAGCTGGGACGCAGTGCTAAACCGAACGAAGGAGAGGCGCGCCAAACAGTGGTTTCGCAAGCGCACTTGCGCCTGACGGTCCGCCAGGCGCGATAAGCCCTAGTTCCGGTTGTAGTCGTCTTCGAGGCGTTCGATATCGTCTTCGCCCAGATAGGAACCCGATTGAACCTCGATCATCAGAAGCGGCGCATCGGTCAGGTTCTCCAGACGATGTACCGAACCGATGGGAACAAAGGTCGACTGATTGGCGTCGAGGTCAAAGGTCCGGTCATCAATGGTGATATGGGCGCGGCCTTCCACGATGATCCAGTGTTCGGAACGCTTCTGATGGCGCTGCAGAGAAAGGCGGCTGCCCGGTTTCACCATGATGCGTTTGACCTGGAAACCATCGCCGACATCAATGCCTTCGTAATACCCCCAGGGCCGATAGACCCGGGGGTGAATTTCATGCTCGTTGCGACCCTCGCGGGCGACCCGCTCAGCCAGAAGTTTGACCTCCTGAGCCTGGGCGAGGGGGGCAATCATGACGACATCCTTGGTTGCTACAACGACATGGTCGTTGAGCCCCAACGCTGCAACCAGTGGGCCGTCGCTTCGAACGTAGCTGTTGGAACTGGCCTCTACGAGGGCGTCGCCGACCAGCACATTGCCGTTGTCGTCTTTTTCACCACGTTGCCAGAGCTCCTGCCACGAGCCGACATCGCTCCAGGAAGAGCGAAGCCGTGCTGTTGCAGCCCGTTCGGTCTTTTCCATCAGGGCATAGTCGATGGAGATGGAGGCTGCTGAAGCAAAAGCCTCATGGTCCAGGCGAAGGAAGTCGAGGTCGTCACGTGAGGACGATACGGCCTTCCTAACCGCAGGCACGATCTCTGGGGTCAGCCGGTCGAGCTCATCGAGAAGAAAACCGGCGCGGAACAGAAAAAGACTGGGATTCCATAGAAACCTGCCGGCCTGGAGATAGCCGCGGGCACGTTCGGCATCGGGCTTCTCGTGGAACTTCGCGATCCGGCGAATGCCGGGCGAAAGTGTGTCATCACTTTCCTCGATATAGCCGTAACCGGTTTCTGGACGGCTTGGTTCAACACCAAAGGTCACAATCCAGTCTTGGCTTGCGATTGGCAACGCTTCGGCAATGCAATCGCGGTAGCCCGCGACGTCACCGATATGGCCGTCTGACGGGACCGCGATCATCATGGTGTCGGGTGCAACCGTTGCAGCGGCCGCTGCAATGGCGGGCGCGGTGTTGCGGGCCAAGGGTTCCAGAATGATCGAGGCCGGTTCCACATCAATTTCGCGCAACTGTTCGGCGATAACAAACCGGTGTTCTTCGTTACAAACAATGATCGGCGCTGCAAATCGTGCGTCCCCGGCAAACCGAAGGGCCGTTTCCTGCAAAAGCGAGTGCTCGCTCAGGAGGGCAAGCAGTTGTTTGGGGCGCAGGGTCCGTGAAAGCGGCCAAAGCCGTGTTCCGCTGCCACCTGACAGGATTACGGGAACAATCTGCGCCGGGGTAGGGCTGGGCATGAAGGTGATATCCGGAAAGCTTCTACTGTGCCGTTTGGCTGGCCCGCCTTATACAGAGGTTGCACAGCACCAGCAAAAGCATCATGCCCAGCCTATCGCACATCATCTGGACGCTCCTGCAGCCCGGCCACCTGCTGCTTCTTGTGTTTGTCGGTGGCTGGGTCATGGCCTTGTTCGCCGGAACAAGGAAGTTGGGGCTGTGGTTCGGCGGCGTTGCCACGCTCGCTCTGGTTATTCTGGCTCTGTTTCCTGTCGGAACACTCTTGTTGCGACCGTTGGAGAACCGTTTCCCTGAGCCACAACTGCCTGTTCATGTCGACGGCATCATTGTTCTTGGTGGCGGGCAAAACATGAAGGTGACTCAAACCCGTGGTCACATCACGCTCAATGACAGTGGCGAGCGCATGATCGAAGCCGTTTCGCTTTCACGACGGTTCCCCGATGCTCAAATCGTCTTCACCGGGGGAAACGGGCCGAACGGTCTGACCGAAGCTGATGTTGCCCGAATCATGTTCGAGGAACTGGGGCTCGCTTCCGATCGCGTGATTTTCGAGGATCAGGCAGAGAATACCTATGACAACGCTGTTCTGACCTTTGATGCCCTGAATCCGCAGCCTGGTGAGGTGTGGCTTCTGGTTACATCGGCCTGGCACATGCCGCGCTCGGTTGGTGTGTTTCGTAAGGCCGGCTGGGCGGTGATTCCCTATCCGGTCGACTTCCGCACGACTCCTGAAGGAGGCGGCCTGTTTGGCGTTGGCCTTGATGGAAACCTGCGCGGCCTCACTCTGGCGCTACACGAATACCTGGGGTTGGCAGCCTATAGGCTCATGGACCGGACAGACGTGCTGCTTCCAGCCTCCAGGCCAGAGAGCGATCAGTTTTAGCCGTGGTGGTTACGGAACCAGTCGACAAACTTTGGCAGGCCTTCCTCGATTGACGTCGTCGGTTCGAAACCCAGGTCGCGTTGCGAGGCTTCGATGTCAGCATAGGTTTCCTTGACGTCACCAGGTTGCATGGGCGCGAATTCCTTGATTGCCTTCTTGCCAATGGCCTCCTCAAGAATCTCGATGAACTTCATCAGGGGTTCGCTGCGGTGGTTCCCCAGATTGTAGACAGTCTGTGGTGGCGTGCCCGTTGGGCGGTGGTCCAACGTGGCCAGAATCCCGGCAACAATGTCGTCGATATAGGTAAAGTCCCGGCTCATGTCCCCATTGTTGAATATCTGGATCGGCTTTCCTTCGAAGATTGCCTTGGTGAAGATGTAAGCCGACATGTCCGGGCGGCCCCACGGCCCGTATACCGTGAAGAAACGCAGGCCGGTTGTAGGAATGTCGTAGAGGTGGCTGTAGCAATAGGCCATCAACTCACCGGCTTTTTTGGTCGCTGCGTACAGGGACACCGGCTTTTCCACGCGATCATCGACCGAGAAGGGGATCTTGGTGTTGCCACCGTAGACCGAGGAAGAGCTGGCATAGACGCAGTGCCCAAGATCCGGCAGATGCCGTGCGAGCTCGAGAATGTTGAGCTGGCCTTCAACATTGGCAGATGTATAGGCATGCGGGTCCGTCAGCGAGTGACGCACGCCTGCCTGGGCTGCCAGATGCACGATGCCGGTGATTTCGGGCATGGTCTTGGCCAGTCCGACAACGGCATCCTTGTCTGCAATGTCCTTGCGCAGAATGCTGAAGCCATCGCGCAGCTCAAGCCGTCGCAAGCGCGCCTCCTTCAGGGTAACGTCATAGTAATCATTGACGTTGTCGAGGCCGACAACTTCGTCACCGCGATCAAGCAGTGCGTGAGAAACATGAGAGCCGATGAAGCCGGCGGCGCCTGTTACAAGTACGGTCATGCTAAAGTTCCGATTGGGTTGCGCGCTGTCTATCGCGCATTGATCGCAACGTCCATGCAGGTGCTGTCGTGATCAGCCATGCCGTCTGGCCAAGGCAAGCTCGTGCCTGTCGCGATGGTAAACTCCGCCCCGACCATTTCGATGCGGTTGAAAGCCGAGTTTTTCGAGTATTTGCCGCGTATGGGCAGCCCCGCGTGCGACAGCGGCCTCTTCAAGGTCAAACAACGCATCGGGGTCGTGACGATATAGTGCGTCAGCATCAAGGAGAACCGCTGTGCGATCGAATGGGGCCGAGGAGGGCTTGAACGTCTGGCTCGTGCGACTTGCTGCTTCGAACTGCTTTTGATTGCGGGTCACCGTCGAACAATAGCCATAGCCGCTTTCGATGCAGACGCGCTCCAGTCCGGCTTCATCAATCAGAAATTCCAGGATATCTGCGATAGCGATTGTGCCAGCGCCATTGGGAACACCCGCAATCATGCTTGCGCCATCATCGCTGGTAATCACGACATGGTCCTTGAGATGGACAGAGCGGATATGTCTGGCCATCGCTTTGGCTGCATCCATGGGTTCTTCGGCAACATTCATGGAGTTGCCGAAATCATAGAGTGCCGCAACTGCGGGGTGCGCGACTGAGTTGAGAATGTCGCAGACCTCCTGGCCCGTGAAGTCTTCATGATTTTCGAGCAACAGGCATATGCCTTCATCTGCAATGCGTGGTGCCGCGGCCTTCAGGTCGGCGACTGTGGCGTCCCTGATCAGGTCAGGCGAACCGGTATGACGCGTATAGGTGCGCAGACGATCTGCCCCCAGTTGGCGTGCAGCTTTGGCAAGTTGTGCGAGGTGATCGGGGTCTGTGCCAGAGGTGTCACACTCGACAAAAAAACCTCGTTCGCGCGCATCAGCGCCAATTTCCTCGAGGCGTTCAGGATCTGTCCCGCCGGCGCAGCGAAACTGATAGCCATTGAGGCTGATGTGAACGCCAGCCATGGCCCGGTCGCTTGCCCGGGCAAGAAATCTATGGGCATTAAATCCCGGCTTGCGCAGGAAGTGTTGCTCATAGCTGAAGGTATGCAGTGCCAGTTTGACGGTGCAGGCCGTACCTTCCGAAATCATGATGCTCGTGAAAGCAATTGGGTAAACAGCTCAGGATCAACATTGCCGCCTGATACAATGGCGACCACGGTACGACCTTCGATGGGAACATGGCCGCTCAGTACCGAAGCCAATGCGACCGCGCCACCTGGCTCTACGACAATCTTGAAGATGGCAAGTGCGGTTGCCATGGCATCGATGACTTCCTGCTCAGAGACCACGACACCTGAATTGTAAAGCTCACGATTGATAGCAAAGGTCTGCTCGCCAGGCGCTGGCGCCATGAGCGCGTCGCAGATGGAGGCGGGAGTCTCTTCGAGTCGTACTCTGGCGCCACAGGCCAGAGATTGGGCAGTGTCATCCCAACCTTCGGGCTCTGCAGTATGAAATTTGCAGTCTTCAAAGCGTGATGACAATGCGATCGCTGAGCCGGCACTTAATCCGCCGCCACCGCAACAGACCGAAACTGCATCGGGAACAAGTTCCTTTTCTTCACATTGATCAGCAATCTCGAGCCCGACCGTGCCCTGGCCTGAGATGATGTCGTAATCGTCGAAGGGCGGCACCAGAATCAGGCCCCGTTCTGCCTGGAGCTTTGCCGTAACTGCCTCGCGGTCGTCACCATGGCGGTCATAGGTCACGACCTCAGCGCCCCATGCACGTGTGTTGTCAATTTTGATGCGCGGTGCATCCTTGGGCATCACGATAACCGCCTGTGTACCCTTCATATGTGCCGCCGCGGCAACCCCCTGGGCATGGTTGCCCGAAGAAAAGGCGATGACGCCGCGTTCCAGCTCATCTGGCGTCAACTGGCTGATTTTGTTGAAGGCACCACGAAATTTGAAGGACCCGGTGAGTTGCAGGCATTCAGGTTTGACCAGAAGACGGCCACCAAGTTGCTGGTTGAGCAACGGCGATTCCAGCAAGGGTGTCCTGACAGCGAATCCAGACAGACGCCCGGCTGCGGCCTGGATATCGCCCAGTTGGGGTCGTGGTGCATCCATCATGGCGGTCCACCTCTCATGGGTTGCGTGACGTTAGCGTGACTTGGCGGGTGATGCGAGGTTGGCTTGCGGTAAGGGGGCGTGGAGATTATGTTGCGCGCCTTCTCGTCCACAAGGGATTACGGCCATGACGACCGAAAGGTTGAAGGGATCATTCGTTGCGCTCATCACACTCTTTCGTGACGGAAAGATTGACGGGAAAGCCTATCAGGACTTTGTGAACTGGCACATTGAGCAGGGGACACACGGTCTTGTTCCCATGGGAACGACCGGTGAGTCGCCGACCATGTCTCATGACGAAGACATGAATGCCGTGCGCCTTTGCGTGGAAGCCGCTGCCGGGCGCGTGCCGGTTGTGGCAGGTACTGGCTCCAATTCGACCGATGAATGCGTCATGCTGACCCGTAGTGCGAAAGAAGCGGGCGCGGACGCTGCCCTCATCGTGACGGGTTACTACAACAAGCCGACGCAGGAAGGACTCTATCAGCACTTCAAGACGGTCAATGACGCCGTTGATTTGCCGATAATTGTTTACAATATTCCCAGCCGCACCGGCGTGGACATCGGCCTCGACACCATGCGCCGTTTGTCGGAATTGCCCAACATCGTGGGCTGCAAGGAATCCACCGCCGAAGCGGACCGCGTGTCCAGGCAGCGCTATCACTGTGGCCCTGACTTTGTTCAGCTTTCCGGCGAAGATGCTGCGGCTATCGGGCTTCTGGGCATGGGCGGACACGGATGTATCTCTGTGACAGCCAATCTGGCACCCGCACTTTGCTCGCAGATGCATGTCGCCTGGCAAAACGGAAACTTCGACGAAGCCCGCGACATCCAGAACAAGCTGATGCCTCTTCATGAAGCAATGTTTGTGGAAACCAGCCCCGGGCCCGTAAAGCATGGTGCCAGCCTGCTTGGCTGGGGTGATGGATCGGTCCGGCTTCCACTGGTTTCGGCAAGTCAGGCAACCAGAGAGTCCGTGGAGAAAGCAATGCAACAAGTCGGCCTGATCGACTGATTGCAGATGGCCAAGAAGGAATCGCCCATTGATGGAACTGTTGCGCGCAATCGCAAGGCGCTGCGCGACTATTTCATCGATGATCGGATCGAGGCCGGAATTGTCCTGACCGGCACCGAAGTGAAGTCGCTTCGTGAAGGGCGCGCGACCATCAACGAAGCGTTTGCGCGCGATAAGGATGGTGCCCTGTGGTTGGAGGGTTGCCATATTCCCCAATACGACCCGGCCGGACGTGACAATCATGAGCCAAACCGGTCACGCAAGCTCCTGCTGCATCACAAGGAGATTGCGCGGCTGACAGGTGCCACGAACCGGTCAGGCTATACGCTTGTTCCGCTCAGCCTCTATTTCAACAACCGCGGCATCGCCAAGGTCGAGTTGGGCCTCGGCAAAGGCAAGCACAGCTATGACAAGCGCGCTGCGGTGCGTGACCGTGACTGGAAACGCCAGCAAGAGCGTCTGATGCGGGATCGTGGCTGAATGCTAGTTGTAATGGTGCTGCCGCCACGCCAAGTGATCTGAATGACTTACCTTCTTGCCGGTATCGGCCTTGTACTGCTGATCTGGGCTTTCGTGTGGATCGGCATCAATGCGCCAGCCTCTCGCGTTGTGCGATGGGTAAAATGGGGCATGGTCGCTTTTTTGGTATTGGTCATCGTGGGTTTGCTGGCCATGGGATTTTTCCGCCCGGCGCTTTTGCCCGGCATGCTTCTTTTCCCTATTCTCTTTCCATGGCGCCGCAAGATGGCAGAGTCGTTCGCAAGGCGAGCCGCTGGTCAGGCGCAGCAACCACAATCAAGCGGGTCCATGACCTATAAGGAGGCCGCCGAAATTCTTGGCGTTGCCCCTGACGCCAAGGATGATGAGATCAAGGAAGCGCATCGCAAGTTGATGACGGCAAATCACCCCGACAAGGGTGGTTCGACCTGGTTTGCAAGCCAACTCAATCAGGCGCGTGATACCTTGCTGGGCGGTTAGAACCCTCACTACTGCGCATGACACGATTGCCAATCTGGTATGCGATACTGGCAACCCCGGTCCAGTTGGTGTATCCGCCCGCCATCCGTTCGTCCCTTTGGAAGTAATCGACCGATATGACCTACCCGCGCGTACGCAAGGCAGTTTTCCCGGTTGCCGGACTGGGAACACGATTCCTTCCCGCCACCAAGGCAATGGCCAAGGAAATGCTGACGGTTCTCGACCGGCCTCTGATCCAGCACGCTGTGGACGAAGCGGCATCGGCAGGCATCGAGCAGTTCATCTTTGTCAACGGTCGCGGCAAGTCAGCGATTGATGATCACTTTGATCTTGCTTTCGAACTTGAACGGACCCTGGAAGCCCGTGGCAAGACGGCTGAATTGGGTCGCTCGCGTGCGATGGTTCCCATGCCGGGTAACGTCATCTCGGTGCGTCAACAGCAGCCCAAGGGGCTTGGACATGCTGTCTGGTGTGCCAGGCACGCCGTTGGTGATGAGCCGTTTGCAGTGTTTCTGCCGGATGATCTTGTCCTGGGTGACCGCCCCTGTATCGGTGAGCTGGTGGAGTTGTACGAACGTACCGGCGGTAATGTCGTGGCAATTCAGGATGTCCCCAGAGAACATACCAATCGATACGGTGTACTCGATGTTGGAGAAGACGACGGCCACGTCGCAGAAGTGAAGGGACTTGTTGAAAAGCCGGAACCCGACGTGGCACCTTCCACATTGACGATTATCGGCCGATACATCCTGCTCCCAGAGATGTTTGAACACCTTGAACGCCAGGAACCAACAGCTGGCAACGAAGTGCAGCTGACAGACGCCATGGCCAAGATGATCGGTAGTGCCCCGTTTCACGGGTTACGCTTCAGCGGCACCCGATTTGACTGCGGAACAAAGCTGGGTTTCCTCCAGGCCAATCTTGCTTTCGGGCTTGAGGATGAAGACGTTGGCGTTGACCTCGCGGCGTTCGCCAAGAACCTATTACTCAACAAGGGTTGATCCATCATGCGCATTGCCATGATCGGGACCGGCTACGTCGGTCTGGTTTCCGGAGCCTGCTTCTCCGAGTTCGGAGTCGAGGTGACGTGCGTCGACAAGCTCCACGACAAGATCGATCGACTGAATTCAGGCGAAATTCCGATCTATGAGCCTGGGCTCGACACACTGGTTGCCCGCAATGTGGAATCGGGCAGGCTGCGTTTCACGACGGATCTCGCAACAGCCGTCAAAGGTGCGGACGCCGTGTTTATTGCGGTTGGCACGCCTAGCAGGCGTGGCGATGGGCATGCCGATCTGAGCTACGTGTTCGATGCTGCACGTGAGGTCGCGGAAGTCGCCGAGGGATACCTGGTGGTAGTGACCAAATCGACAGTTCCGGTCGGGACTGGTCGCCAGGTGGCAGAGGTTATTTCCACGACACGCCCTGACCTGGATTTTGATGTCGCATCAAATCCGGAGTTTCTCAGGGAGGGGTCGGCAATCGAGGACTTCATGCGCCCTGACCGGGTTGTGGTGGGATCGAACAGCGAGCGTGCCTTTGATGTTCTCGACGAGCTCTATCGTCCGCTTTCACTCAACCGCACACCGGTCATGCGGACCACGCTCGAGACCTCAGAATTGATCAAGTACGCTACCAACAGTTTCCTGGCCACAAAGATCACGTTCATCAATGAGATTGCTGATCTCTGTGAACGGGCAGGCGCCAACGTCCAGGATGTTGCACGCGGAATCGGTCTGGATGGTCGTATCGGGCCCAAGTTTCTGCATCCGGGCCCAGGTTATGGCGGTAGTTGTTTCCCGAAAGACACATTGGCATTGGTGCGCACGGCACAGGAACTGGGAGCCCCGGTTTCGATTGTGGAATCGGTTGTTGCTGCAAACGATCAGCGCAAGCAGGACATGGCCAACCGTATTGCACACCATCTTGGTGACCCTGCGGGCAAGACTGTGGCTGTGCTGGGTCTGACCTTCAAACCCAACACCGACGATATGCGTGAATCGCCAAGCCTGGTCATCGTCCCGGAGTTGTTGCGGCGCGGGGCTGCGGTGCGTGCCTATGATCCCGAAGGTATGGAAGAGGCCGCCAAGCTGATGGACGGCATGACCCTTTGTGAAAGCACTTATGAGGCACTTGAGGGTGCAGATGCTATGGTCCTGGTGACCGAGTGGAACGAGTTCCGTTCTCTCGACCTCGCGCGCGCCAAGGAGGTCATGGGCAGGCCCATGGTCATTGATTTGCGCAACATTTACAGTCCCTCTGATATCGAAGCGGCAGGCTTCGAATATCACGGCATCGGCCTTGGTCACCACAAAGGCTATCAGGGTGCCTGACGTGATTGATCCAACCATCTTCCGCGCCTATGATATTCGCGGGATCGTAGGCGAGGCCCTGACTCTAGACGCAGTCCAGGCGATCGGTCGCGCCTTCGCCGATGTCGTGCGCGAAGCTCAGCCTTCCAAGCCCAGGCCTGAAATTGCCATTGGTTATGACGGGCGTTTGAGTTCTCCTGATATCGAACAGGCACTTGTGCGCGGTATCAACGAAGGCGGAGCCAATGCCGTTTGCATCGGTCTTGGCCCGACGCCGATGCTCTATTTCGCGGTCCATCATCTCAATGCTGACGCTGGAATTATGGTGACGGGTTCGCATAACCCGCCCGACTACAATGGCCTTAAGATGATGTTGGGACATGGCCCGTTCCATGGTGACCAGATCTCTGATTTGGCACAGCGTATCGAGCAGGGGTTTTCAGTCGTTGATCAGCCGGGTTCAAGCCGTACGGAAGACGTCGCCGATGTCTATATTGCGCGTGTTCAGCAAGACTCGGTTGCCGGTCGCGATCTTCATGTCGTCTGGGATGCAGGTAACGGTGCAGCGGGCAACGTCCTGACCGAACTGGTCAAAGGGTTGCCGGGTACGCATACAGTTCTGTTTGGAGAGGTCGATGGCACTTTTCCCAATCATCATCCCGACCCCACGGTGCCCGAAAATCTGGTGGATCTGATCACTGCGGTTGAGCGCGAAGGCGCTGATCTGGGCATTGCCCTGGACGGTGATGGTGACCGCATTGGTGTGATTGACCGCACCGGTGAGATTCTCTGGGGTGATCAGTTGATGATGCTATGGGCGGCTGATGTGCTGGCCGAGCATCCGGGCGCCACCGTGATCGCCGACGTCAAGGCCAGTCAGGTCCTGTTTGACGAGATTGCCCGCCTGGGCGGCAAGCCCCTGATGTGGAAGACCGGGCATTCCCTGATCAAGCAGAAGATGAAGGAATTGGGTTGTCCGCTGGCAGGCGAAATGAGCGGCCACATCTTCTTTGCCGATCGCTATTTCGGCTTTGATGATGCTCTTTATGCTGGCGTGCGCCTGATGAACGTTCTGGCCAAACACGAGAAGAGGCTCGATGAGATTCGACGCGACTTGCCCAAAGTCGTGAATACGCCCGAGCTGCGGTTTGATTGTGATGACGTGCGCAAGTTCAGTGTGATCGAAGAAGTCCGCGCGCGCCTTGTTAACCGGGGAGAAGCGGTTAACGCAGTGGATGGGGTCAGGGTATCTATCGCTGGTGGGTGGTGGCTTTTGCGTGCGTCAAATACGCAGCCGGTGCTGGTGGCCCGCTGCGAGGCGCCTGACATGGAGGCTCTGGAAGAGGTCAAAAAGGACCTGGTGGCAGCGGTCAAACCAAGTGGCGTTGTACCGCCGGGGCTATGATCGGCTGACGTTCGTTACGCGACACCGGCAAAGAGCATGATTTCCTGGCCGCCGCGCCAGATCATGTCGAGTGAGACATAAAGGACTACCCCCAGGCCGAGATACGCGATCCAATGATGCTTCTGAAGCAGGTTGGCGATGTAGTTGGCGGCAAAAGCCATCAGCGCAATCGATAGTACCAGGCCGAATACAAGCATGCCCTGATGATCTTGCGCGGCTCCGGCAACGGCCAGAACGTTATCCAGCGACATGGAGACATCCGCGACCACAATCAGCATCAGCGCCTGCCGTAGAGATTTTACGGGAGGCTGTTCCTCACCGATTCCAAGATCGCCCGCAGATTCTTCAGCCAGACGCTGAGCCTTGGCTTCACGGATCTCGCGCCACATGCGCCAGCAGACCCACAACAACAGAATGCCGCCGGCAAACAGCAACCCGATGATGCTGAGAAGCTCATAGGTCACCAGCGCAAAGCAGATACGAAGAATCGTGGCAGCCAGAATGCCGATCAGGATCGCTTTCTTGCGAATGACCAGGGGCAGCCCTGCCACGGCCATACCGATCACGATCGCATTGTCGCCAGACATGACGATGTCGATCAGAATAATGGAACCAAGCGCCGTCAGTTCGGTGAGGTCGAATGATTCCAGCACGAATTCAGCTACTCCGGTGGCACGCGGCCTTAACATGTGGCACGTGTCGTTTGTTTACCAAGGGGTAGGAGCCATGTCTGTTGGAGAATCGCAAGCCTTGTTGCCGGAATCGGCGATCGGACGGACGCAGAATGTGGATGATCTACTCAGCGTAACGCCCGCGCGGCACCTGGCCGCGACCTTTGACCGCGATGACGCGGCACTCGTCTCTGGCTCGCCATTGCCGCCGGGTTGGCAATGGCTCTACTTTCTGGATGCGCCGCAAAGTGCTGTGATTGGACCGGACGGACGCACTGTGCCAGGTGGGTTTCTGCCCGAGACCGGGCTTCCCCGCAGGATGTGGGCAGGGGGATTGTTCCAGTTTCACCAACCTTTGCGCCTGGGTGAGACGGTGAACTGTGAAACTGTCATTACGCATGTTGCGCTAAAACAGGGGCGCTCGGGAGAGCTTGCTTTCATCACCACGGAACACAGGGTCAGTCAGAATGGTGTTCTGGCCGTAACCGAAACCCGAAATCTGGTGTTCCGCGAAGCGCCCAAGCCAGGTGAGGTTTCTCGACATGAAGAACCGCAGCACAAGGCAGAATGGCGTAGGGAAATCACGCCTGATGCCGTGCTACTGTTCAGGTTCTCTGCACTAACCTTCAACGGCCATCGGATCCACTATGACATCGACTACTGCCGTGACGAGGAGGGGTATCGCGGCCTTGTTGTGCATGGTCCCATGCTGGCGCTGATGTTGCTTGACCTTGTGGAGCGCGAAATGCCCGGAAAGACGATCTCCAGTTTTCAATACCGTGCGGTTTCGCCGCTCTTCACCCCGGACATGTTTGCGGTTTGTGGTTTACCGACGGGAGATCAGACCGCGGCGCTCTGGATCGAGAACTCTGAGGGTGGCCTTGCCACGACAGCCGAGGTGACGTTCGCATGACAAGATTGCACCGTTTGAGCGCCTGCGACCTGACCGCAGGCTATCGCTCCAAAGAGATTTCACCCCTAGAAGTCACCAAGGACGTGCTTGCACGCATGGACGAGGTGGACGGTAATCTGGGCGCATTTTGTCACCGCGATGACGAGGCGGTTCTGGAATCTGCGGGTGAGTCTGAGCAGCGATGGATGAAGGGTGAGCCTCTTGGTCCTGTCGATGGCGTTCCCACCAGTGTCAAGGATGTCCTGCGTATCAAGGGCTGGCCGACCCGCCTGGGCTCCAAGACGGTTGATGCAAAGCAGCCATGGGATGTTGATGCGCCTTCTGTCGCGCGGATGCGTGAATCGGGTGCAGTGTTTATCGGCATGACAACAACGCCGGAGTTCGGCTGGAAAGGGGTTACCGACGGACCTTTGCATGGCTCGACGCGTAACCCGTGGAATCTTCGTATGACGCCGGGTGGATCAAGCGGTGGTGCGGCAGCAGCCGTTGCAACCGGTGTTGGTCCGCTTGCATTTGGCACCGATGGTGGCGGATCAGTTCGTATTCCTGCCGGGTTTTGTGGAATTGTGGGGCTGAAACCCACATTTGGACGTGTTGCAGCCTGGCCGCCGGGGCTTTTTGGCACCTTGTCGCACATTGGCCCCATGAGCCGTACCGTGCGCGATAGCGCGCTGATGCTGGATGTGATTGGCAAACCTGACAGTCGTGATGCATGGGCAATGCCTGATGATGGCACGAACTATCTGGCTGCCTGCGAAGGCGGTATCGAAGGCTTGCGCATCGCTTACAGCCCGGATCTTGGCTACATCCGCTGCGACCCGGAGATTGCTGCACTGGTCGACAAGGCGGTAGAGGGCCTTGCTTCCCTAGGCGCGAGCGTTGATCGCATTGATCTCGACATTCCCAAGCCCGAAGAAGCATTTCGGGTACTTTGGTATTCGGCTGTTGCCACGGCAATTCGATCAGAAAGCAAGACCCGGCGGCGCTTCCTGGACCACGGATTGGTCAAGGTCGCTGAAGAGGGGGAGCGTTTCACGGCCGTTGATCTGGTTGAGGCTGAGCGGGCGCGAGGCCATTATTGTGGACAGATTGCTGCGCTGTTCGAGCGTTACGACCTCATGGCAACCCCAACCCTTCCTATCCCAGCGTTTGAGGTCGGGCTGGAGGTGCCACAGGACTGGCCTCATGACCGCTGGTTCACGTGGACACCGTTCACTTATCCCTTCAACATGACCCGGCAACCCGCGCTCAGCGTGCCTTGTGGCTTTACCGAAGCAGGTTTGCCGGCGGGTTTGCAATTGATTGGGCCGCTTCAGTCGGATGCCTTGGTGTTACGTGCTGGCACAGCGTTTCAGGATGCGTTTTCGACGCTCGATGTATGGCCCAGAGCAGGGCGCTCAGCGGTGGAAAACAGTGATGTTGAGGTCAAGGATTAGGAATTTGCGTTCTATTTCAACAAGATTGCGTCATTTGTTGAAACTTCAGGTGGACAGGAATCCATTCGAAAATGTATAGTCAGATTGCTCAGTGACGCGCTTCGGGGCCTAGGAATGACAACCAAGAATTCGAAATTTTTTCGTTGTTTCAACGTGTTAGCCTCACTGCGAGGGCTTTCTGTCGCTCTTGTTCTTGCGGCATCTACCAGTTTTGCGTCTCTGGCTCAGGCCTATACCGCAATCGTGATTGATGCGACCAACGGCAACATTCTCTATCAGCATGATGCCGACAAGGAACGCTATCCCGCTTCGCTCACGAAGATGATGACGCTCTACATGATCTTTGATGCGTTGGAGAACGGTACGGTAACACCCGATACGATGTTCAGCGTGTCTGCTCACGCCGAAGCCATGCAGCCGTCCGAGCTTGGCCTGGTTGAAGGTGATTCGATCAGCGTCGATGATTCGATCATGGCGTTGATGACCAAATCGGCGAACGACGTTGCTGCAACCGTCGCTGAAGGATTGGCTGACGGCAGCGAATGGCGCTTTGGCGTCATGATGACCGAGCAGGCCCGTGAACTGGGCATGAGCAACACGACGTTTACGAATGCCTCTGGCTGGCACGACGACGATATGACGTCGACCGCGCGCGACATGGCGATACTCTCTCTGCGCCTGCAGAGCGACTTTCCGCAGTATTACCACCTCTTCGCAACCACCAGCTGGACCTACCAGGGCAACGGCCAGACCTATGGTAGTCACAACAAGCTTCTTGGCGTGGTTGACGGTGTCGATGGACTCAAAACCGGCTACACGCGCCCCGCGGGCTGGAATCTTGCAGCATCGGCCGTGGTCGACGGCCGCAGGATTGTGGCAGTTGTTATGGGTGGCGAAACCCGCGTCTGGCGCGATCAACGTATGACCGAACTGATAGGCGAAGGCTTCATCATTGCGGCCGAACTCGATCGTGTCGTGCCGGTTCCTGGTATCCACCCCATGCGTGGCGACGGCGGCACCCAGTTTGCTGCGCTTGAGCCGCTGACGTTTGAAGCAATTCCGCAGCCTGAAACGAACACGGTTGATGCGGCAACATTTGAAGATCTGGTTGCCAGCGCTCTCAACCTGGAAAACGGTGAGTTTGCTCCCGAGCAGGGGAGTGGAGGCGATTTGCCCTGGGCTGTGCAGGTCGGGGCATTCTCGGAATTCGAGAATGCCTATCGTGCTCTCGATACCGCTGAAACCTATCTTGCCAGTATCATCGGCGGCCATGCTTCCAATGTGGTGACGGCAGCTGAAAGCGCCGGTTCAACACTCTACCGCGCGCGCATCATCAACCTCAGCGAGAGCCAGGCGCGCGCAGGTTGCAAGGAGCTCTATGCTCGTGACCTTCCGTGCGCCGTTGTCCGGTACTCATCGGGCAGCTAACTCTGAGATTTCAAGCAGCACTCAGCATGCGGTTGCTGGCTCGGGTCAGACTTTCCAGCGAGTATTCGAAGCTGTCGCTTTCGACCATGACCTTGTTCTCTGGCTCGAAACAGAGCTTTGCTACGCGTTCTGCGTCGTTGGACGTGAGGCCATGATCATCCAGCGACAAACGCAGGCCAACGTCACGCAGCCAGGCATCATAGGCCGGAGCTGCAAGCGAGGCTGCCTCAGCCTCACACAGACCTTCCGTATTGGCCCCCAGAGCCTGTGCAACTTCTGCATAAGCCTGTGGCGCAGCGCCGGCAGAATCCTGCATCGTTGCATTAAGCGCGAGACCCACAGCGCGACCGTGATGTACGCTGGCCAGTTCTCCAATGGCGTGGCCAATGGCATGGGCAATGGCCACACCGGTCACGTCGAATGCGATGCCAGCCGTGCAGGCTGCAATCTGGACATGGCCGCGCGCTTCGAGATTATCAGGCTCATCGACAGCAACCTTCAGCCAACGCCGCAGGCTGCGAACCGCGCCAAGTGCAATGGCCGTTGAGACAGGATTGCGACGTTTGTTGGTTGCTGATTCAATCGCATGAACCGCCGCATCGATTCCGGTTGCGGCCGTGAGATGTGCAGGCATGCCAACGGTCAGCGCGGGGTCAAGCAAGGCCAGATTGAACCGAAGCTGATTGCCCCAGGCCCAAAGCTTGCGGTCCTTTGTGCTGAACACAGAGGTGCGCGTTACCTCTGACCCCGTGCCTGACGTCGTAGGAATGGCAATCTTGGGCAATCCCTTCCTGGGCACCGGCTGGACTCCCAAGGCATAGGCTTCCGCTGCATCGCCCTCGACGGTCAATGCGGCAGCGAGTTTGGCTGCGTCCATGGTCGATCCACCGCCCAGGGCCACCATGCAGCCGGCTTTGACCTCCCGTGCCCGTGCGACCAGCGCGTCAATGGAGGAGGCGAGTGGATCGCTTCTGATGTCTGCGAAAACTTGAACGGAATGTCCGGCATCCTTCAAGGTCGTCTCGATGCCCTCTGACATTCCACTCTCAACCAGAAACGGGTCGGCGACCAAAAGCACAGATGCTTCATCGCCCGCCAGTTTGGACACATCGCGCCCAAGCTTGGACACGCGACCCGCACCAAATGCGAGAGGGATGGGGGCATCAAAGTTGAAGGGTGCAATCATGGTGGGCCAGACTCCTTTGGTTCAGGGGCGAGATATCAACGCTAAGCATGAGAACGTCAATGACGGCTTGCCCAAAGTTGCGGTGTATCTATGATCCGAGTCCATGGCAGAACTCTATCATCCCTCGATCTACAAGGCCGAAAACCACGTTGATAGCTACTGGGCAGCCAGTGCCGGCGACGAAGTTGAAGGTTGGGCTCCGCTTTCGGGCGATCAGCGCTGTGAAGTCGCGATCATCGGAGGCGGTTACACCGGCATGTCTGCTGCGCTTCATCTGGCGCGCGACTACAATGTCGACGTGCGCATTCTCGAAGCAGGTCCGCCAGGATGGGGCGCGTCGGGACGCAATGGCGGTTTTGTGGGGCCAGGCAGTTCCAAACTTGGCCTTTCTGAAATGACCCGGACGTTTGGCGAGGACGCAACGCGGAGCTACTACCGCAACGGCCTGGAGGCGATCGATCTGGTACGCAACCTGGGCGAGGATGAAGGCATCGACTTCGACCCCCAAGGCGATGGCGAATTAGGGGTTGCACACCTCCCGTCACGCATGGATGGCATGGACCAATGGGCCAAGGCCTGGGGTGACGTGTTGGGCCGAAAGGTTGAAGTGTGGTCTCGTGAAGAACTGGCCGAGCGTGGTTATGCCGGGCCGGAAGCCCATGGTGGCTACTTCACACATGCCGGTTTTGCTCTGCACCCCATGAAATATGCGCGCGGGTTGGCCCGCGCCTGCATACGTCGCGGCGTCACGTTCCATGGCCACACGGAAGTGACCGGCTGGGAGAGTGATGGCGCTCGGCATCGCTTGCGCACACCCGGTGGAGCCTTGAGTGCTGAGAAGGTCATCATCGCCACGAACGGTTTCACGCGCGATAAGCTGCACCCAGGCGTTTCGGGCACTCTGCTTCCGGCCCTGTCCAACATCATCGTCACCCGGGCTATGAGTGACGAGGAAGTTGCGCGCCACCGTTGGGTCACCGAATGCCCGGTCTGGGATACCCGTAACCTGCTGTTCTATTTCCGGCTGATTAAAGGCAACCGCTTTCTTCTGGGTGCAAGAGCTGCGACGCGCAACACCCCGGGAGCCACGGAACAGTATCGGGAATGGTTGATTGGCCGGTTCAGGGCCATGTGGCCGGAATGGTCTGACGTGGAGATTGAGTACTTCTGGCGGGGTTTTGTGTGTCTTTCTGCCGCACGGGTTCCCCATATCGGACAGCTACCGGAATCTCCCGGAGTCTGGCATGCCTTTGGCTACCATGGGGGAGGGGTCGGCTGGGCTACCTTCTCGGGTCGGGCCGTGGCGCGCCTGATCGCCGGGAACGAACCGGCTGAGAATTGGTTATCACCCGTCGTGCAATCACAACTTAGCCATTTTCCGTTGCCATGGATGCGCTTGTGGTATCTGCGCGCCGCGTATCTCTGGTACGGATGGAAGGATCGCTGATGACTCGCCTTGCCCTGTTTGTGGCCTGCTGTCTCCTCGTCGCCAGTTGCAAGACAACTGGCCCTGCGGGTGATCGCTTCAGTTATCGCTATCAGTGGCTGAGCTATCTGGCCGGCGATGATATCCGCGAGCTGTGTTCCCTGGGATCGCAGGATCGGTTGCGGCTGATCTACAATGCGGATTTCAACAAACAGACGCGAACCTATGATTTTATTGCTTCACCTGATGGAAGCAGTGCGCTGACGTCAAAACGTTGGGTCGGTGCAAGCACGGTACTCGTTACGAATGGTGATCTGCTTTCATCCATTGATCCGCAATCGGCCCAAACGCGGGTCTCTGCTGATGATATGGGTGCCTTGGTAAGCTTGCTGGACCAGAGCGCTTTCTATGAGACGGCCCCGACCATGGCCCTGCGGTCCGATGACTATTTCTGGTCGGGCGTGGCTTGCCTTAACGGACAGTTTCATGTTCAGGCCTATCCGCGTGACAGGTTGGGCATGGTGGCCTTCGCCGGGTATCTCCAAGAGCTTGACCCACTCGACTACGTGCTACCGCCTGTGCAGTTGCGTGATCTTCCCGCCCTGAACTCTTTGCGAGGTAACTCTGGGACCAGCCCGGAACGCAACGGCTCGAGCGCGCTTTTCTACGCGGCAGAGGTGCGCAACAACACGATCTCGGGGCGCTGGCTCAACTAAGTTATGTTGCGCTGCACAATTATGCTGCACTGCAGCAAAAAGTTCTTGAAATCCCAATGAGACAGTCGCATATCTCTCCTAATGCTGCAGTGCAGCAAAGCAATCAACTGGAGTATGTGACATGGCAACCGCCAAAAAGACCGCGCAGAAGACCGTTCCCCAGATGGATGACGCCATCGATGCCGGCATGACTGCCGCCGAAACTGCCGTGAAGTCCAACACCGACGCAGCCGTGAAGGGCTACGAGACCATGGTCAACATGGGTCGTGAAGCCGTCACCAAAGCTTGCAAGGCCAGCAATGAAGTCAAAGGCTTCGAAGCTGTCGCTGATATGCCAAAGGCCAATTTCGAGGCCATGGTCGAAGCCGGTAACGTCTTCATGAAGGGTTTTGAGAGCTTCAATGGCCAGATGTTTGCCATTGCGCGCAAGCAGATCGCTCAGGGCGTCGAAACCCAGAAGGCTCTGTTGGGCGCAAAGTCCTTCCAGGAAGCCGTTGAGATCCAGCAGGGCTTCGTCAAGAACTCGATGGACAGCGTCGTTTCCGATGGTGCCGAGATTTCGAGCACCTGGATGAAGGTCGCGACCGAAGCTGGCCAGCCGATCGGCCGTCGCGTTTCCGATGTGGTCACCGAGGCTGCTTCCAAGGCCGCCTAACTGACCAAAGCAGACCAGCCTGAAATCGAGCCCGGTGCGCAAGTGCCGGGCTCTTTTTGTTGCTCGGAGCAGGTAAGGGCGTGTCAACCCTTTCAATCAGCGCAAAAGTTCCAATATCATGCGTCCGATCCTTCCTTACCCAACTGGTTAGAACGCCACCGTATGACGTCCATCTGGTCCATGAGTGACGATAAACGCCGCGACGATGACCGCCCAGAAACGGGTGTGGCAACGCGAACGCGGCCAAAGACCAAGAAACCTTCGATGTACAAGGTTCTTCTGCTTAATGACGACTACACGCCGATGGAGTTCGTCGTGCATGTCCTGCAGAAGTTTTTCTTCAAAAGTGGCGAAGATGCTGCCCAGATCATGCTCCATGTTCACCAGAAGGGCGTAGGAGTGTGTGGTGTCTATCCGTTTGATGTAGCAGAGACAAAAGTCACGCAGGTCATAGACTATGCGCGGCAGAACGAGCATCCTTTACAGGCGACCTTGGAAAAGGACTGAGAATTCATGCTCTCGGCCAATTTGGAACAAACGCTCCGTCACGCTCTTGCCCTGGCAAACGAGCGCAAACACGAGTACGCGACGCTTGAGCACCTCCTTCTCGCGCTAACCGTGGATGACGATGCTATAGCTGTGATGCGTGCGTGCAGCGTTGATGTTGAGCGCATCCGCGATGAGGTCGAAGACTTTATCGATCACGAGCTAGCCGGGCTTGTGGTGGACGGTTTCGTCGAGGCCAAGCCTACCGCGGGTTTTCAGAGGGCACTCCACCGTGCTGCCATGCATGTCCAGTCGGCTGGGCGCGGCGAAGTCACGGGTGCCAATGTTCTGGTTGCGCTTTTCTCCGAGCGCGAGAGCCATGCGGTCTATTTCCTTCAGCAGCAGGACATGACCCGTCTGGATGCGGTGAGTTACATCAGTCATGGCGTTGCCAAGGTCCCTGGCGAAAGCGAGCCAAAGACCGTGCACGGCGCCGACCAGGAAGATGAGCCGGTCAAGCAGGGTGCCGAAGCGCTTGATGCCTATTGCGTCAATCTCAACGAAAAGGCCCGGTCTGGAAAGATTGATCCGCTGATTGGCCGGGACCGCGAGGTGGAACGCACAATTCAGGTGCTGTGTCGCCGGACCAAGAACAATCCGCTTTATGTCGGCGACCCGGGGGTGGGCAAGACCGCCATTGCCGAGGGGCTGGCCAAGCGTATCGTTGAAGGCGACGTGCCTGATGTGCTGGCCGAAGCGACAATCCATGCCCTGGATATGGGTGCGCTGCTCGCTGGAACGCGCTATCGCGGTGATTTCGAGGAACGCTTGAAGGCTGTCGTCTCGGAGCTTGAGGCTGACGTTAACGCGATCATGTTCATTGACGAGATTCACACCGTGATCGGCGCTGGTGCGACTTCCGGTGGAGCAATGGACGCGTCCAACATGCTCAAACCCGCCTTGCAGGCCGGTACGCTGCGTTGCATGGGCTCCACGACCTACAAGGAATACCGCAATCATTTCGAGAAGGATCGCGCGCTTGCGCGGCGCTTCCAGAAGATTGATGTGCCGGAACCGTCTGTCCCTGATGCCGTTAAGATCCTCAAGGGGTTGAAGCCACATTACGAGGACTTTCACGGCATTCGCTATACCCAGGACGCGATCAAGGCCGCCGTGGAGCTTTCCGACAAGTACCTCCACGATCGAAAGCTGCCCGACAAGGCCATCGACGTGATGGATGAAGTTGGTGCGGCCCAGATGCTGGTGCCCACGGCGCGACGCAAGAAGACGATTGGCGTGAAAGACGTTGAATCGGTCATCGCGCGCATGGCGCGCGTCCCGCCCAAAAACGTCTCGAGTCAGGACAAGGCCTCTCTCGCAGCGCTTGCCGACGAATTGAAAGCCGTAGTGTTTGGCCAGGATTCAGCAATCGACTCCCTGGCGGACGCCATCAAGATGTCGCGTGCGGGTCTGCGCGAGCCAGAGAAGCCTATTGGCAGTTACCTCTTCGCCGGCCCCACGGGTGTGGGCAAGACGGAGGTAGCGCGTCAGCTCGCCGACATCATGGGTGTTGAGCTGGTCCGTTTCGACATGTCGGAATACATGGAGCGCCATACCATTTCGCGTCTGATTGGAGCACCTCCCGGCTATGTCGGCTTTGATCAGGGTGGTCTGCTGACCGATGCCGTGGATCAGAATCCCCACGTCGTTCTTCTGCTCGACGAAATTGAGAAAGCCCATCCAGACCTCTTCAACGTGCTGTTGCAGATCATGGATTACGGCAAACTCACCGATCACAACGGCAAGAAGATCGATTTCCGCAACGTCGTCCTGATCATGACCACCAATGCCGGTGCAGCAGATATGGCCAAGCCGGCAATTGGTTTTGGCCGCACCAAGCGGGAAGGTGACGACAAGGAAGCGATCGAGAAACTCTTCACGCCGGAGTTCCGCAATCGTCTGGATGCGATTGTCGGTTTTGCAGCGCTCGGTCGCGAGACCATCGGTTACGTCGTCGACAAATTCATCAAGCAGCTGGAAGCACAGCTGGCTGACCGCGGCGTCACCATTGAGCTGTCAGATGATGCCCGCGACTGGCTTGGTCGCCATGGTTACGATGAAAACTTCGGTGCCAGGCCGCTTGCCCGCGTGATCCAGGACAGCATCAAGAAACCACTGGCCGACGAACTGCTGTTTGGCAATCTGGTCGGTGGCGGTCGTGCAAGGGTGGTTGTCGAGGAAGACGACAAGCTCGGCTTCGAGTTTGTCACCCGTGATTTCCTCAAGGGCGAGACCAAAAAGAGCAAGCGCGGCAAGAAGAAAGCCCCGGCCAAAGTGACACGCTAGGTCCTTCGGGCTTTTCGCTGCTTTCTGACAGTTTTTCGGGAACTGAAAGAGCCAGCCGATTTTCCGTCAGGTCCTCTCAACCGAAGACGCATAGCCTCATGACTGTCTGGAACTGATCGCATGGGGACCGAACTGAAGCTCCAACAATCTGGACCCATGCGCTGGATTTCCCTGGCGGTGTGCATCCTGCTTTGTCTCGCGGTTTCGGCGCTGGGAGCAATTGCAACACAGGCCGGTCCGGGCAGCTGGTACGAGGGCATCGAAAAGGCGTTCTGGAATCCACCATCCTGGGTTTTTGGTCCGGTCTGGACGGTACTCTACATCACCATTGGCATCGCACTCTGGATCATCTGGCGATCACCGCAAAGCCAACGTCGCCGCTGGGTTCTGATGCTCTTTTTCCTGCAACTGGGTCTCAATCTTGCGTGGAGCTGGATTTTCTTCGGGCTGGAACAACCGCTCCTTGCCCTGATTGACCTTGCAGGCCTTATCGCTGCCATCGTGGTGCTGGTTCGCGTTGGCTGGTGGGAAACGCCATTCGCAGCCCTCATCATGCTGCCATATCTCGTCTGGTGCGGCTTTGCCTTCACTCTGAACGCGGCAATCGTTGTTCTGAATTAGTGAATTTCCGTTGATCTGGAGAAAAATTTCCAGATCTCTTCAGCCGCTTGAACATCCTCATTCTGATTGCCGAGCAGGGCGTCGATTAGACGTGATCCAAACGGGATGTCATCACCCGGTACACGATGGCCTCCGCCATTGACCTGAAGCAGCTCGGTCGCCGCGTTGCACGCCTGCCAGGAGACCCGTGTGATGGTGCTTTCATCATCCTGCTCGAGATTAGCGAGGTCCTGACGGCCTGTCTGGTCGGAACAACCGTTGACCCTGCGCCAGAATTCCATGGTCTCCTCCGTCGATAGAACGCTGCCACGCTCCTCATTGTCGGCAACCACACCGCCGTCCCAGGGGACAAGGCCGTCATTCCTTCCGTTGATGACCATAACGGGAATGGCCCGAATAGGGTGGCACACAGGCTCCAGGTTGACAGGAAGGTTGGCGATAAGGGGGGGCGGCACCCGCGATACGTTCACTGCGGTCACACATCAGTCGCATCGTCATCATGCCGCCATTGGACGGACCGGTGACATAGATCCGGGATGGGTCAGCAACGGCCTGCTCAATCAAGACGTCGAGCAAGGCATCGAAGAACGCCACATCATCAGGTGCTTTGCCAGCATCATAGCGGACGGTGTTGCTCCGCCCGTCATTCCAGCCACGATTTACCCCAATGGGATAGACGACGGCAAAACCTTCCTGATCGGCCAGATCATCCCCATCCCATGCGGCGGCGAATGCGATGGCGCGGTCCATTGCCGCCATGGAACACGACAACCAAAGGCCATGGGCCGGACCCTGACGGTGTGTGGAGCAGGTATTCCCGCGACAGGTCGCCAATTTCGATGGTTTCTGCTGATAGGGGATTGGTTGCCAGCAGCGCGACCATGGCCGCAAAAACCAGGGCGCGTGCGGACCGCATCGCGCTCAGCCGTTTTCCTTGCGGAAGGGTGAGTAGTCGCGCGCGATGGCATCGACTTCCATGTCCACGTGCTGGCTTTCTTCCTTGAGGAAACGCGCCACGGCCTCGCTCAGGCCTCCGTGTTCGATCCAGTGGGCAGAGTAGGTGAGAACCGGCAGATAACCGCGCTGGATCTTGTGACTGCCCTGGGCACCTGCTTCCACACGGGCCAGGCCATGTTCGATGGCATAGTCGATGGCCTGGTAATAGCAGCACTCGAAATGCAGGAAACGATGGTCCTCAACGCAGCCCCAGTAGCGGCCATACAGCGTATCGTGGCCGATCAGATTGAGAGCACCGGCGATCCAGCGGCCTTCTCGGCGGCACATGATGAGCAGGACGCGCTCGCCCAGACGCTCGCCCAGCAGATCGAAGAATTCACGCGTCAGATAGGGCGTGCCCCATTTGCGGCTGCC
Organism: uncultured Alphaproteobacteria bacterium; assembly: GCA_943787175.1. Classification (GTDB taxonomy): domain Bacteria; phylum Pseudomonadota; class Alphaproteobacteria; order SP197; family SP197; genus SP197. Next base: position 19,003 of record CALSLK010000020.1, on the reverse strand, counting down.
AGTGTCACGATAGAAGGCATAAAACGCATCCCACGCATCACTGGTCAGGGCGTCGCCGGTCAGAGGGACGATCTCGATATCGTTCTCGGTTGCTTCGCGGCGTTCCTTCTTGATAGCCTTGCGCTTGCGCGACGACAGGCTCGCCAGAAAGTCATCGAAGGCGTGGTAGCCGTCATTTTCCCAATGAAATTGAACACCGGTGCGCTGCAGGAAGCCCTGCTTGCCCAGCAGTTCCCATTCGGCTTGCGTTGCAAAGTTGATGTGGGCTGATGAAACACCGGCCTCTTCGGCAACCCGCACGATCGTGGTTGCCAGGGTTCGGCGCAGGGCGTCTTCGTCTGGACCTGGAGGAACCAGCAGGCGAGGGCCGGTTGCCGGTGTGAAGGGTACGGCAGTCAGGAGTTTGGGATAGTAGCGGCCTCCGGCACGCTCGAAAGCATCGGCCCAACCATGGTCAAAGATGAACTCACCATAGGAATGGCTTTTGAAGTAACTGGGCGCGCAGGCCAGCAGATCGCCATGCAGGCTTTCGATCAGAATATGTGCCGGAGCCCAGCCGGTTTCCGGCGTGGCCGAACCGCTGTCTTCAAGGCATGCCAGGAAAGCATGATGCAGGAACGGGGTATCAGCCCCCGGCGCAGGCATCCCATGCCTTGGGTGCCACGTCGTGAATGCTGGCAACGCTTCGTGCCTGCAGGCTCGGGATGTCTGGTGGAGAATCCGTGTCGGTTGTCATCACTGCCCAATTTTACGCGCTGAACCGGGTGCAGCGCGAGTCCCAAGCAGCACAGAAGTGATCACGAACAACAGGTCCCAGGTCACTCAGGCTGATGATTTCAGCGGACCGCCAGCAGAAATGTCGCGAATGTCCGTCAGCACATGGATCAGGCCTGGACCGTCATGGGCAAGCGCCTCGTCGAATGCCGGGGCGAACTCGTCCGTTTTTTCGACCTTCCATGACCGCGCACCATAGGCAGCGCCCCAGGGCTGCAAAGTCGGTGCTGTTGATCTTGATGGCGGCATAATTGCCGTCGCCGGCATAGCGGTGCTGGTGCATCATGATGGTGGCGTAATGGCCATTGTCGCAGACAATGACCGTGACCTTCAGGCCGTTCTGCACGGCTGTCGAGAGTTCCTGGCCGGTCATCAGGAAACCGCCATCACCGACAAAGGAAACAACCCTGGCATCACTGCGCGCAAGTGCGGCGCCAACGGCAGAGGGAACGGCGTAACCCATGGATCCCGACATAGGTCCGGCCTGACTGTCTGGCAGTCTGTATTTGAAGTGACGGTGCAACCAGGTCGAGAAGTTGCCTGCATCGTTTGTCACAACGTGATCGATCTGGGCAAGCCTGCTGTCGACATGGCGGATGACGGCAGTCATATCGACATCACCCGCGGCCTCTGGTGCATTGGCCTGGAAGGCTTCGAATTCACCGCGGAGTTTGACCTGCCATGCGGCGCGCTCAGCCGTCGGTGTCTGAATTGCTGTCGATAGCGAACGCAGGGTGGGGCCGACTGCCGCTGCAATGCCCATGGTCGGACGAAGCTCTGCAATGGTATCTGCGCTTGGGTGCAACATCAGAATGGTCTTGTTGTCGTTGCGCAGGTTGAAATCTTCGGACGTGATCGCATCCAGCCTGCTGCCGGCCAGAATCACCAGATCGGCCTCAGCCCAAGCCTGCTTGAGATAGGGCGGACGGCCCAGACCAAACAACCCGACATAGGCTGGATGGTCGTTGTTGAGGGCGTCCTGGCAGCGGAACGCAGAAACAACGGCAGCGCCCGCAGATTCAGCGAAGGCACCCAGACGCATGGTTGCCGCCTCTGCCTTGATCATCTCTCCGCCAATGATCAGGACCTTTTCGGCACCGTCGATCAATGCTGCAGCTTCGCGCAATTGCGTTTGTGATGCTTCGGCGCTCGAGGGGGGCATCGGCTGGGGAATGGCTGCTTCACCAGCATCACCCTCTGTCACGTCTTCGGGCAGCACGACCACGACGGGACCAGGACGGCCTGATTGAGCAAGGGTAAGGGCATCGGCGGTTGTGCGTGCCACATCGGCGGGTGAATTGGGTTCCATAACGGCTTTCGCCATGGTGCCAAACATTGCGCTGTAGTCGATCTCCTGGAAGGCCTCGCGCCCCATTTCAGAAAGCGGGATCTGCCCGATAAACAGCACCAGAGGGCACCGAATCCTGATCTGCCGTATGGACACCAATCGAGGCGTTGGTGGCGCCGGGGCCACGGCTTACAAATGCGATGCCCGGTTTACGGCTGATCTTGGCGTAGCCATTTGCCGCAAATGTGGCGCCGGACTCATGCCGGTTGGTGATCAGCCGGATACTGTTGGCATGGCCGCGCAGGCTCTCGAGAACAGCGAGGGTAGCTTTCGCCAGGAACACAGAAAACGGTGTCGACACCATGACTGTCCAGGGTGCGAACCAGAGCCTCGCCTGCATTCATGACTCAGGAAATCTCGACGATTGCGTCAACCTCGACCGCAACATTGAGCGGCAGGGCAGGGGCACCAACGGCTGCGCGGGCGTGACGGCCCTTGTCGCCAAACACTTCGACCATCAGGTCGCTGGCGCCGTTCACGACCTTGGGATGGTCGTGGAAGGACCCGTCTGCATTCACGAACCCGCCCAGACGGACAATACGCACAACCCGGTCCAGATCGCCGTCACAGGCCGCCTTGACCTGAGCAATGATGTTGAGGGCACACAGACGTGCTGCCTGATAACCTTCATCAACGGTGAACTCCTGGCCCAGCTTTCCCTGATACTTCAGTTCACCGTTTTCCAGGGTGATCTGACCGGCGATGAACACATGGTTGCCGCTGACGGACATAGGGTACATAGTTGGCCGCCGGGGCAGCCGCCTGAGGTAGTTCGATACCAAGTTCATTCAGGGCGTGCATCAATCGTTCCGGCCATCGTTTCTCTCCAGCTATCAGATGGGTCATGTTCCATCCGACATACGGAGTTCCTCCGGCAGCGTCAACGACCGTAAGGGTTCCAATGGATCATCCTCTGCCTGTAGCTGCCAAGCGCGCTCGGCTCGGCGTCATTCTTGTTGCGATGGGTGCCATCGGATTTGGTCTGCTACCCCTCTTTCTGGAGGTCTTGCGCGCTGAGCAGGTGGGGTCGGGGACGTCCCTGGTTGGTGCGTTATGCTGGTGCTTCCATACCGCTGGCCATCTGGGTTGCCTGGCGTCGCCCGGTATGGCGCGGCGTCGTGCTCTCTCTTGTTGCAGGTGTTGGCATTGGCGGCGGCACCATTTTCCTGTTCGAAGGCTACGCGGGCCTGCCTGCCTCGGTAACGGTGTTGATTTTCTATACCTACCCGGCGTTTACCTTGTTGTTTGCGCGGGTTTTCTTTGGCGTCAGGATCGAGCGAAGAATGGTCCTGGCCATTTTCATGGTCCTGCTTGCCGCAGGTCTGATCCTCTCGCCCAGGTGGCGTTGACGCTTCTCTCTATCCCCTGATGTTGATCACGTTCGGCGCACCGGCCGGTTACGCGCTCTACCTTGCCTGCCTGGGACGGATACCCGAAGGCACCGACGCTGGCTTGCGCACCCTTCTGCTTTCGCTCTCGGCACTGGTCGTCGCTGTGGTCTATCTCCTGACCGTAGAGGGGACGTTTTTCCCTGCCGTTCAGCCCCATGGGATGGGTCTCGCTGTTTTATATGGCAGCGGTTACCGGCATTGGCGCAACAATGCTCATCGTGATCGGTGCGGGCATGACCGGCAGGCAGCCGCGCGGCGGTCGCGGGATCCAGTGAACTTGTGACAGTTTTGGTCTTGAGCTGGGTGGATTTTCGGAGACGTCCATGCGCCTGGAAGCCGTGTTTGGCGCTGCCCTCATCCTGGCTGCCATCATCGTCAGCCTCCCCAGAGATCGCTCTAGAGCTCCTTGAGCCCCTTGCGGACCGTCTCGAAGACGGCACGGAACATCTCGGGCGTAAGCCTGCCAGTGTTCGTGTTGAGGCGTGAGCAATGATAGCTGTCGATCAGGGTAATGCCTGATTCCAGGCGATGGCAGGCCGCGTGTCCGAACTTGGCCTGTGAGCGTTTGACCTTCATGGCGTCGAGAATTGCGTTGTGGGAAATGCCACCCAATGCCAACACGTATTTGAGGTTGGGCATGGCAGCGAATTCGGCTGTCAGAAAGGCATTACACGCCTTGACCTCTGCACCGACCGGCCTGTTCTCTGGCGGAACGCAGCGCACGGCGTTGGTGATGCGGCAGTCGACCAGCTCGAGACCGTCATCGGGACGTGCCTCAAACTGACCCCTGGCAAAACCCGTCTCCAGAAGCGTGGGATTAAAGCAGGTTGCCTGCGCCATCACCCGTGAACGCTCGGCCGGTGCGATTGGCGCCTCGCAAACCTGGCGCCAACCCGACGATGATCAACCGCGCGCTGCGCGGGCCAAAGGTTGGTACCGGAGCATTGAACCAGTCGGGCTCCTTTGCGCGCCAGTCCTTGCGAAATGCAACAAGGCGCGGGCACAGAGGGCAATTGCGTGCCGGATCTGTATTGGTCACCGGCGGACCACGACCGCGTCTTCGCCTTCGTCGTCGTCCTCATAATCGTCGTAATCATCGTCCTGTGCTGCGGCGCGCTGAGGGCGGTCTTCATGTTTGCGGGCGATTTCGCTGGCGAGATCGTTCAGCTCGATGAAGTTATCGGCCTGGCGACGCAACTCATCAGCAATCATCGAGGGCTGTGTCTTCATGGAACTCACAACCGTTAACCCGGACACCCTTGCGCTGGACTGCTTCCACGAGCGGGCGAAAGTCGCCATCACCGGAAAACAGGACGACATGATCGAGATTGTCTGACATCTCCAGCACATCAATTGCCAGATCAATGTCCATGTTGCCCTTCACCCGACGACGACCCATGGAATCGGTGAACTCCTTGGCAGGTTTGGTCACCATCGTGAAACCGTTGTAGTCGAGCCAATCGATCAGGGGACGAAGAGGTGAATATTCCTGATCTTCCAGAAGGGCCGTGTAGTACATGGCGCGTATCAAGCGACCCTTTTTGGCAAAGGTCGCTTTGAGCTGTTTGTAGTCGATGTCAAAGCCCAGGCCTTTGGCTGATGCGTGGAGGTTGGGGCCGTCGATGAACAGGACAATGCGTTCTTCTGAATAGAAATCGGTCATGGTGAATCTGATACTCCAATGAAATGCGTTGACGTGATGTACTAAGGGGGCGAAATGCAGCGTCCCTGTGTGAATGGTGGTCTAACTACGGATAGAAACCGATGACGGCAAGCAATTCTGCGACGGGTGGCATCTACATTGGCCTGGGGGCCAATCTGCCCTCCATGATCGGGACTCCCAGGGAAACCCTTGAGGCAACGCTGGAACATCTGGCGGGAAAGGGGGTCAACATCCTCGCGCAATCGCCGTGGTATGCAAGCGAGCCAGTGCCCGCGTCCGATCAACCCTGGTTTATCAACGGAGTTGCCGAACTTGCTACCGAATTGGACCCAGGGAGTCTGATGGCTCTTCTGCACTCCATTGAGGCTTCGTTGGGTCGGATCCGCCGGGAGCGCTGGGAAGCGCGCGTCGTCGATGTCGACCTGCTGGATTATCGCGGGAACGTGGATGCAGGCCCATCTCCCATACTGCCGCATCCCCGGATGACGGAGCGTGGTTTCGTTCTGTTTCCGCTTCGCGATATCGCACCCGATTGGCGAGATCCTGTTTCCAGACAGGGAATTGATGCCTTGATCGAGACATTGGCACCCGGAGGCGCAATTAAAAAAGCAGATTGAAGCGCCAACAATCCTTGCGTTTCAGCGCTGTTTGAGGCACAGAGCGTGACCAAATCCCAAATGATTGTGTCTAGGAGAGCCTTTTATGGCCCGTCTTACCGTTGAAGACTGCATTGACCGCATTCCCAACCGCTTTGAGTTGGTGCTGCTGGCCGCGCAACGTGCTCGCGAACTGGGCAACGGCGGTGTCATGACGGTCGAGCGTGACAACGACAAGAATCCGGTGATTGCACTGCGTGAAATCGCCGATGACACGATTCCGCTCGATGAAATCCGCCGCAAGTTGGTTTATGGCGGTGAGCCGCAGGATGATGATGCCGAAGTCGAGAGTGATGGCGGCTATGCCGATGAAGTCGGCCTTTCGGGCGATGCCATTGCCGCAGCAGCTGCAGCACTCGCATCAACCGATGACGAGCACAACGAGGCCGCGCACAACGACGGCCAGGACTCTGGCCAGTCATACTAACTCGCTATTGCAGGGCAGATTGCGCCCGGTGACCCGTCATGCTGCGTCAGTTTGAGCTGGTAGAGCGGGTCAGGACCTACGACACGGCGGTCGATGAGGATGCACTGAATCGTGCCTATGTGTTTGCCATGATGGCGCACGGCACACAGACTCGCGCATCCGGTGACCCTTACTATTCTCACCCTGTTGAGGTTGCTGGAATTCTGGCCGATATGAGGCTTGATGGTTCCTCGATCATCACGGGGCTCCTGCACGATACGGTCGAAGATACCGACACGACGCTGGAGGAGATTTCCGACCAGTTCGGCCCCCAGATCGCGCAATTGGTGGATGGTGTCACAAAGCTCTCCCTGCTCGAATTGCAGTCGGAGAACACCAAACAGGCTGAAAACTTCCGCAAGCTCTTCCTGGCGATGTCCGAAGACATCCGTGTGCTGTTGGTCAAGCTGGCCGACCGTCTGCACAACATGCGCACGCTGCATCACGTCAAGAGCGAGGAAAAACGCCGGCGTGTCGCGCGCGAGACCATGGAGATTTACGCCCCTCTTGCTGATCGCATTGGTATGCAGGCTCTGAAGGATGAGCTTGAGGATCTGGCGTTCAAGGAAATCAACCCGACAGCGCGAGCATCTGTGGTCGAGCGACTGCGGTATCTGCGGGAAGAGGGCGGTGATCTTGTGCCCAGGATCGTCGAGCGCATGAAGCAGACGCTGCACGAAACCGGATTGCAGGCCGAAGTCATCGGCCGTGAGAAGCGACCGCACTCGATCTGGCGCAAGATGCAGCACAAGAACGTCACCTTCGAACAACTATCAGACATTGTCGCGTTTCGCGTCGAAGTCGAAAGCCTGACCGACTGCTATGGCGCATTGGGCGTGATGCATGGCGCCTGGCCAGCAGTTCCTGGACGTTTCAAGGACTACATCTCGACACCAAAGCCCAACGGTTACCGTTCACTCCACACCACGGTTTACGGCCCCGAACATCAACGCCTGGAAATCCAGATCCGTACGACCGAAATGCAGGAGATTGCTGATTTCGGCGTTGCAGCGCACTGGAGTTACCGCGCAGGTGAAGATCGTGCCTCGCTGCAGGATGGCAGGCAGTATCGATGGGTTCGTGAGCTTCTGGAGATTCTTGACCACGCGTCCGACCCTGAGGAGTTCCTGGAACACACCAAGCTGGAGATGTTTCAGGATCAGGTATTCTGCTTCTCGCCCAAGGGAGACCTGATTGCCCTGCCACGCGGATCCACGCCGGTGGATTTTGCCTATGCGGTGCATACGGACATTGGCGATACATGTGTGGGTGCCAAAATAAACGGACAAATCAACCAGTTACGAACCATTCTTCAGAATGGAGATCAGGTTGAGATTATCCGTTCCACTGTTGCTGCGCCCAGCCCGACCTGGGAACGGTTCGTTGCTACAGGCAAAGCGCGTTCGCGCATCCGGCGTTTCGTCCGGGTAAAGGAGCGTGATGAATATGTTCGTCTGGGAGAGGCTATTCTTGAACGCGGCTTTGCTCAGGCCGACTGCGACATGTCCAAGAAGGCGCTCAAACATGCCTGCAGGTTGCTGAAACTGCGCACGACCGAAGATCTCTTTGCTGCCGTTGGTTTGGGCGATGTAACCGGGATGCAGGTTGTCGGAGCGGTCTATCCCGAAGCTGTTGGTGCCGGGCAGGCCGAGGAGAACCTTCCAAGGCCCAGGGACGGCTCTGCCGGGGACCATGCCGTGCCCTTGCGGGGATTGATCCCCGGAATGGCTGTGCATTTCTCCAACTGCTGCCATCCATTGCCCGGTGATCGGATTGTGGGGATCGTCACAACGGGCAAGGGCGTTGCAATCCATACGATCGATTGCGACATGCTTCAGCAGTTCGAGGAAACGCCGGAACGCTGGCTTGATGTCGCATGGTCGGTGGGCACGGACCTGCCTGAAAAGCATGTTGGGCGGATTCATGTGGTGGTGGTGAACGAGCCGGGAACCCTGGGAACGATTACAACCTTGATCGGCAGCAACAACGGCAACATCTCCAATCTCAAGTTCACCAACCGTGCTACCGACTTTTTCGAAATGCACATCGATGTGGAGGTGCGTGACGTACGCCACCTGACCAACATCATGGCTGCGCTTCGGGCAAGCCCCAGTGTTGCATCGATTGAACGAACGCGCGGCTAGAGGTCGTTTGGAAAAACGACGCGAAATCAGGGGTTTCCGAGGCAATCGCCTTTCGATATACCCTTGTTCGACCGAGCAGACCCGATTGTCTGCGCGAACCGGAGCAGGAACATGATCAAGCGCAGGCTACGTTTGGGCGTCAACATCGACCATGTTGCGACCATCAGGAACGCACGTGGCGGACCCCACCCAGATCCCGTCAGGGCTGCACGCCTGGCGGCTGCCGCAGGTGCGGACGGGATCACCGCGCATCTTCGCGAGGATCGCCGGCACATTTCCGATCACGATATTCAGTCCCTGATGGATCAAATTGATCTGCCGCTCAATCTGGAGATGGCAGCGACCGAGGAGATGCTCGAGATTGCGTTGCGCCACAGGCCCCATGCTGCCTGCATCGTGCCTGAACGACGTGAGGAACGGACCACGGAAAATGGTCTGAATGTTGCCGAATCCAATGTCGACCTGTCGGCGTATGTCGCACGTTTGGCCGCATCAGGCATTCGGGTTTCGCTCTTCATTGATCCCGATCCGCGACAGATCGAAGCGGCCCACAAGGTCGGTGCGCCCGTTGTGGAACTTCATACCGGGACCTATTGCGAAGCCGCAGCAGGGTCGGATCGGGACGCAGAACTTGAACGGATTGAAGGTGCTGCCGCACTGGCTGGCGAACTGGGTATCGAGTGCCATGCAGGTCACGGCCTGTCGTTTGGCACCGTCGGCCCCATTGCCGCCATTCCTGACGTCATGGAGCTCAACATCGGCCACTTCCTGATCGGTGAAGCGATCTTTGGCGGCCTCGAAAGCTCCATCACCCGCATGCGTGCGCTGATGGACAATTCCCGCGCCGCCGCGACAGGTGCACGCTCGGCATGATCCTGGGACTCGGCCTTGATACGCTCGATATCCGTCGTATCGAAAAGACACTTGAGCGGTTCGGCACACGTTTTACGCAACGTATCTTTACGGAAACCGAGCGCACCAAGGCTGACAAGCGCGCACAGCGTGCGGCGACCTATGCCAAGCGCTTCGCGGCAAAGGAGGCGTGTTCCAAAGCTCTGGGAACGGGATTTCGGCGCGGTGTTTTCTGGCGTGACCTTCAGGTTGTCAATCTGCCATCGGGCAAACCGACCATGCATCTGACCGGAGGTGCCGCCGTGCGCCTTGCTGAGATGGTACCCGAAGGCATGGTCGCCAAGGTTGATCTCACCATGACCGACGATCCCCCGCTGGCTCAGGCGATTGTCATTATCTCTGCCGTACCGGCGGATCAGAAAGGCCTTGAAGCATGATTGACCCGCCAGACCCCGATCTGGACACGGGTGGTTCGCCCGAGCCTGACATGCCCGTAGACGGCGAAAACACGAAGCGCATGCCGTTGTGGCTCATCGTCCTTCTGGCGCCCTTTACGCTCCTTGGAATCCTGCTGCGGCCGCTGGAATGGGTTCTGCAGATCATTTTCTCGCCAATCGAGAAGTTGCTGCCTGTGACCTGGCGCGGTGATGAGGGGCTCTTTGGTTCCATCAAGACCATCATTTACGCCATTCTGATCGCTGTCGTGATCCGCACGGTTGCCTATGAACCGTTCAACATTCCGTCGGGCTCTATGAAGCCGACCCTGTTGATTGGTGATTACCTCTTCGTTTCAAAATTTGCTTACGGCTACAGCAAGTATTCCGTTGGCTTTGGTACAAACCTCAATCTGTTTGACGGCCGTATCTTCGGCGCTGAGCCTGAGCGTGGCGATATCGTGGTGTTCCGCAAACCGACCGATACCTCGATTGATTTCATCAAACGGCTTGTGGGGCTTCCCGGAGACACGATCCAGGTGATGGGCGGCGTGCTGCACATCAATGGTGTGGCCGCGCCTCTGACCCCGATGGAGCCGTTTCTCGACCAGGGCTGCTCCGGGGTTGATGCCGCAATTCCGCAGTTCCAGGAAATGTTGCCCAATGGTGTGGAACATCCGATCCTTGATGCGATCACGAATTATCGGCTGGATGACACCGAGGTCTACACGGTACCCGAAGGCCATTACTTCATGATGGGCGATAACCGGGATCGCTCAAGCGACAGTCGCGTCCTGCATTCCGTCGGTTTTGTACCCGCAGAAAACCTCATTGGTCGTGCCGAGTTCCTGTTCTTTTCCGTGGATGGTTGTGGCGGCCTGTTGGAACCATGGACCTGGCCGGGTTCAATTCGCTGGAGCAGGCTGTTTCAGCCATTGCAATGAGCGGATTGAACCTTGAACCACGTTTGGCACTTGAAAAGATCCTGGGTCACCGGTTCTCCGATGACCAACTCCTACAACAGGCCGTAACGCACGGCAGCCTTGCCCGCAGCGTGTTTTCACACGGCTATGAGCGACTGGAATTTCTGGGCGACCGTGTTCTCAACATGATCGTTGCTGCCATGCTTTACCGACAGTTTCCCGATGAAGCGGAAGGCAAGCTCTCCATGCGTCACGTAGATCTCGTGCGCAAGGAAACCCTTGCTGAGTTGGCGGGAGAACTGGGCCTGGACGCTCTGATCGAAATGACGCCGGGTGAAGAGCAGGGCGGTATCCGCGAGAGCGCGACGGTTCTGGCCGACGTCACGGAGGCGGTCATTGCTGCGCTCTATCTTGACGGGGGACTGGATGCCGCGTCCGCGTTTGTCGAACGGAACTGGTCGACACGCATGACGTCCTACCGCAAGCCTCCGCGCGATGCCAAGACTAGGCTGCAGGAATGGGCGCTTGGACGTGCGTTGGCTTTGCCAACCTATACAATGCTCGACAAGACTGGTCCGGCACATGCGCCGACCATTACGGTTTCAGTCAACATAGACGGATTGGGTGAAATCAAGGCGGAGGGCCCGTCCCGACGGGTTGCAGAACAGGACGCAGCACGGGTTGCGCTTGAGACATTTGCCGATGGAAGCGAAACATGAACGAGCCATCCCAGACCCGCTGCGGTTTCATTGCCGTCCTTGGCGCCCCGAATGCCGGGAAATCCACGCTCGTCAACGCGATTGTGGGCACCAAGGTTTCGATTGTCACACACAAGGTCCAGACCACGCGCGGCCGTGTCATGGGTATCCGTATCGTCGAGAACGATCAGATCGTCTTTGTCGACACGCCCGGGATTTTCATGCCCAAGAAAAAGCTCGAACGCGCCATGGTGGACGCTGCCTGGAGCGGTGCCGATGACGCTGACATGGCACTGTTGTTGGTGGATGCCGCTGCCGGCATGAGCGCTGATCTGCAACTCATTCTAGAGAGGCTGAAAGCCTCAGGGCGCAAGGTTCTGATCGCCATCAACAAGATTGACGCCGTACCGAAGGAAAAGCTGTTGCCGCTGGCTGGCGCGATCGATGGCTCCGGTGCTGCTGATGAGATTCTCTATATCTCCGCCCTGAAGGGTCACGGTCTTGATGAGCTGATCACAACGCTTCGTTCACGGATCAAGCCGGGCCCGTGGATGTTTCCCGAAGATCAGGTCTCTGATCTGCCGATGCGCAACCTGGCGGCCGAGATCACACGCGAGAAACTGTTCCTGCGGGTGCATCAGGAGCTTCCCTATGCACTGGCCGTTGAAACCGAGATGTGGACCGAGATCCCCGAGGAAGATGCGGTTCGCATTGATCAGGTGATCTATGTTGCCAGGGACGGGCACAAACCCATCCTTCTTGGCAAGAAGGGCGCCACGATCAAGGAGGTCGGAATTGCTGCGCGCAAGGAACTCGAGGAGATCCTTGGCATGCGTGTGCATCTGTTCCTGCATGTGAAGGTTCGGCCCAACTGGCTTAACGACCCCGCGCGCTATCGCGAGATGGGGCTGGAATTTCCGCGTTAGCCCGCCATGGATTGGAGCGATCGCGGCATTGTCCTGTCTGCCCGCCGGCACGGTGAATCCGCTGCTATTTTGAATTTGCTCACGCGCGATCACGGCCGCCATGCCGGGCTTGTGCGTGGTGGCGCCAGTCGCCGGCTCAAGGGCGTCTTGCAACCTGGAAACGTCGTTGCGGCGCAATGGCGGGGCCGGTTGTCCGAGCACCTGGGAAGTTACACCGTGGAACTGGAGCGCTCTGCTCCTTCCGCATGGCTCGATGATGCAGACCGGTTGGGATGTCTGGCCAGCGCTTGCGCCGTGGCTGAACAGGGCCTGCCGGAACGCCACCCTTATGAACAGCTCTATGACGGTTTCGAGGCTCTGCTGGCAGCGCTCGAGAGTGGTCACGCTTATTGGCAGGCCGTCTATGTACGATGGGAACTTGGTCTCCTGGATTTACTGGGTTTCGGTCTTGATCTCTCGGCTTGCGCTGTCACCGGCGGCAACGACAACCTGATCTATGTTTCGCCGCGCACGGGAAGGGCGGTGTCTGCATCCGCAGGAGAGCCCTATCGGGATAGATTGCTCACCTTGCCCAGGTTCCTGATCGGTGGCGATACAGAAGGGGCGGTTGATGTTCTGGCTGGGTTGACGCTCACCGGCTTCTTTTTGGAACGGCATCTCTTCGCATCCGAAAAAAGTGGAATTCCTCCCGCCAGAGAACGATTTGTAGCGCGTTTGGCGCGTGCACATACCAAATCTGGTGTTATAAACGGTGCATGACCGATCTGCTTGAACCCCGTGGCATTGAACCCGTCGCGCTCGCCGATGCTCTGACCGAGCGCTATCTGGCCTACGCGATGTCGACCATCACCTCACGCTCGTTGCCTGATGTGCGCGATGGGCTGAAACCTGTGCACCGGCGCCTTTTGTACGCCATGCGCGTTCTCAAACTGGACCCACGTGAAGGGTTTAAGAAGTCCGCGCGCGTCGTAGGCGATGTGATCGGCAAGTATCATCCGCATGGCGATCAGTCGATTTATGACGCTCTGGTGCGCCTGGCTCAGGAATTTGCCGCGCGTTACCCCATGGTCGATGGCCAGGGCAATTTCGGTAACATCGACGGCGATAATGCCGCTGCCATGCGTTACACCGAAGCACGCCTGACTGAAGCCGCCATGGCCCTGATGGAGGGCCTGGACGACGACGCTGTCGACTTCCGTGACACTTATGATGGATCAGAGGTCGAGCCCATCGTTATGCCGGCGCGGTTCCCGAATCTCCTCGCCAACGGCTCCTCAGGTATTGCCGTGGGCATGGCAACCAGCATCCCGCCGCACAATGTCGGCGAGCTCTGCGCTGCATTGGTTCATCTGGTCGACAAACCGCGCGCGACCTTTGAGACACTCACTTCCATGATCACCGGGCCTGACTTCCCGACCGGTGGCGAACTGGTTGAAGCGCGTGATGCCATGATGGAGGCCTACGCCACGGGGCGAGGTTCGTTCCGCCTGCGGGCACGCTGGAGCTCCGAGGACCTCGGCCGGGGCATGTACCAGATTGTCGTGACCGAAATGCCCTACCAGGTACAGAAGTCGAAGCTGGTCGAGCGCATTGCCGAATTGATCGAGGCTCGTAAGCTGCCAATGGTCGATGCCGTGGCGGACGAGTCCGCGGAAGACATTCGTCTGGTTCTGACGCCCAAGAACCGCACGGTCGATGACAAGGTCATGATGGAATCGCTCTATCGCATGACCGATCTGGAAACGCGTGTTTCCCTCAACATGAACCTGCTGGATGGTACGGGCATACCGCGGGTTATGAACCTGCGCGAAACGCTTCAGGCCTTTATCGACCATCGTCGCGAAGTCTTGCTGCGCCGCTCCAACCATCGCCTGGAGAAGATCGCCCGGCGTCTGGATGTTCTCGAAGGCTATCTGATCGTTTATCTCAATCTGGATGAGGTCATCCGGATTATCCGCGAGGAGGACGAACCCAAGCCGTCTCTGATGAAGCGGTTCAAGCTGAATGAGGTTCAGGCTGAAGCGATCCTCAACATGCGCTTGCGTTCACTGCGCAAGCTCGAGGAAATGGAGATCGTGAGCGAGAAGGCGGCTCTTAGCGACGAACAGAAAGACCTTGCTGCGCTGGTCAAGAGCGATACCAAGCAGAAGAGTTTTCTGAAAGACGAGTTCAAGGACATCCGCGAGAAGTTCGGCGGCAAGACCGATTTGGGCCGCCGCCGCACCATCGTGGGTGATCCGCCCGAGCACATCGATATTCCTATCGACGCCACGATCGAGAAGGAGGCCGTCACCATTGTTCTCTCGGCCAAAGGCTGGATCCGTGCTGCCAAGGGGCACGGCGATCAGGTCGGGACCCTGCGCTACAAGGAAGGCGATAAGGAACGGTTCCGAGCAGAAGCCTGGACCACAGACAAGCTGCTCATTTTCGCGACTAACGGACGCTTCTACACCCTTGGCTGCGACAAGCTGCCTGGCGGACGCGGCTATGGCGATCCGGTCCGGTTGATGCTGGACCTGGGCAACGATGTCGAAATCATCACCATGATGGTGTTCCAGGGCGGTCGCCGCCTGCTGGTTGCTTCCAGCGAAGGGCGCGGATTTATCGTGCCCGAGGACGCTGTGATGGCGCAGACCCGTGCGGGCAAACAGGTGCTGAACCTTGCTGGTGGTTCCGAAGCAGTCGTTGCGCGGTTTGCCGACGGGGATCATGTCGCCGTGGTTGGTGAGAACCGCAAGGTCATTATCTTCCCGATCGATGAATTGCCGGAGATGACCCGCGGACGTGGCGTGATCCTGCAACGCTATAAATCCGGTGGCCTTTCTGACGCCAAGACCTTCACACTTTCAGAAGGCCTGACCTGGCAGTCGGGGACACGCACACGCACAGAGACCAAGCTCGCCGACTGGGTTGGCAAGCGAAGTCAGGCTGGCCGGGTTGCGCCATCAGGCTTTGCGAGCAACAACCGCTTCAGTTAAGGCTTTTGCGCACAGGCTTTTCTGGGAGATGCCGTGACCGTTCTGGCCCGATTTGCTGACAGCGTAGACTGGCTGAACGAGCGTATCGGCCGGACAGTATCGTGGTTGGTCCTGGTGATGGCGCTGGTGACGTTTTCGGTCGCTATTCTGCGCTACGTCTTTTCCATCGGCTTTGTCTGGATGCAGGAGTCCTATGTCTGGCTCCATGCCATCGTGTTCATGAGCGGCGCAGCCTACACCTTGCTCCATGACGCTCATGTCAGGGTTGATGTTATCTATCGGCCCTTCGAAGAGCGCTACAAGGCCTGGGTGGATTTGCTTGGCGGGTTGCTGCTTCTGCTGCCGGTTATCATTGCTGCTGGATGGGTCTCCTTTCCTTATGTTCTTTCTTCCTGGGACAGGCTGGAAACCTCTCGCGAAGCTGGCGGCCTTCCGGCACTGTTTCTGCTGAAGTCCTTTCTTCTGATTTTCTGCGCCACTGTTGGCTTACAGGGTTTGTCGCTTGCGGCGCGCAGTCTCATCGTGCTGATGGCTCGATCCGATCAGGGACACAAGGCATGAGCGGCCAGGAGATCATGGCCGTTGCCATGGTGTTGACGACCTGCACCGTGCTGCTGCTTGGTTATCCCGTTGCGTTCTCCCTTGCCGGAACTGCCTTGATGTTCGCTCTGGCGGGATGGGCACTTGATCTCTTCCAGCTCAATCTTCTGGGCAGCCTGGCGTCGCGTTACTTCGGCGTCATGTCCAACGATGTCCTTGTCGCGGTGCCGCTCTTCATTCTGATGGGCGTGGTTCTTGAACGTGCGCGCATTGCAGAAGACCTTTTGGAAACCATGGGCCTGCTGTTCGGGCGCCTGCGTGGCGGGCTTTCTGTTGCCGTCGTGATCGTTGGGGCGCTTCTGGCCGCATCAACAGGTATCGTTGGAGCAACCGTGGTGACAATGGGCCTGCTCAGCCTGCCAACCATGCTCAAGGCCGGGTACGACCCCAAGCTGGCCACCGGCGTCATCTGTGCCTCGGGCACCCTGGGGCAGATCATTCCGCCATCAATCGTGTTGGTGTTATTGGGTGACATCCTCCAGGGCGCCAACACCCAGGCGCAGATGTCGATCGGCAACTGGGCGCCCGATCCCGTTTCCGTGGTGGATCTCTTTGCCGGGGCCTTCTTCCCCGGCCTGATGCTGGTGGGGCTCTACTTTGCCTACACGCTTGGCATCGCCTGGCTGCGCCCCAATGTTGCGCCGGCGTTGCCCAAGTATGAGGGCGATGATCTCGGCCGCCGCGTCATGCTGGTGTTGGTGCCTCCACTGACGCTGATTGTCTCAGTCCTGGGTTCGATCATTGCCGGCGTGGCGACGCCTACCGAGGCCGCCGCCGTCGGTGCCATCGGTGCCACGCTGCTGGCAGCCAGAGGCAAAGGCCGGGATGGTACGGTGTACTTGGCCGCAGGCTCGCTGATCGGCATGCTGGTGGTGTCGGCCATCTTTGATCTCCGTATGAACCGCGAAGAAGTGCCCGTGCTGGATGTCCTGGCATTTGGGGTTTGCATCATCCTTGCATTGATGTTCGTGACTTCGCTGGGGCTCTGTCTCCTGCGCATCGGCCGCACCGGTGTTCTGTCTGCCGCGCTGACCACCACGATGAAGGTGACCTGTATGGTCTTTGTCATCTTCCTGGGAGCATCGGTCTTTTCTCTGGTGTTCCGTGGGTTGGGTGGCGATGTCCTGGTGCACGAGGTGCTTTCGACCATTCCAGGCGGCCCGTTTGGCGCGATGCTCGCCGTCATGATGGTGATGTTCGTCCTGGGCTTCTTCCTCGACTTCATCGAGATCGTCTTTGTCGTGATTCCCATTGTTGGTCCGGTGTTGCTGGCCATGGATATCGATCCGATCTGGTTTGGCGTGATGGTCGCGGTCAATCTGCAGACCAGCTTCCTGACACCGCCTTTCGGATTTGCTTTGTTCTACTTGCGTGGTGTTGCTCCCCAGGGCGTGACGACCGGCGCGATTTATCGCGGGATCATACCCTTCGTCATCATTCAGCTTGTCGGCCTAGGGTTGATTGCTCTCTTTCCGTCGCTGGCGACATGGCTTCCCAGCGTTCTGTTCGACTGATGTGATTGCCCACTGCCGCGCTGGCTTGTTAAGGTCGCCTCGTAGTTTTGAGAGGTGGATATGGCGTCGCACAAACATAACGAACCGGAATCGGACATGGCCCTGCGGGTCAAGGCGATTGAGCAGCTTCTGAGTGAGAAGGGGCTTGTTGATCCCACCGGTATCGACCGCCTAATCGAACTCTATGAAACCCGTGTTGGGCCCCATAACGGCGCCAGGGTTGTTGCCAAAGCGTGGACCGATCCCGACTACCGGGCGCGCCTGCTGGAAAACGGCACAGATGCCATTGCTGAACTGGATGTTTCCGGCATCCAGGGTGAAAACATGGTTGTGGTGGAGAATACGCAGAACGTTCACAACGTCGTCGTCTGCACACTCTGCTCCTGCTACCCGTGGCCAGTCCTGGGTTTGCCGCCGCGCTGGTACAAAAGCCCGCCGTACCGGTCACGCGTGGTGCGCGAACCACGTACCGTTCTTGAAGAGTTCGGCGTAGAGGTTCCCTCTGATGTCGAGGTGCGTGTCTGGGATTCCAGCGCCGAGATCCGCTACATGGTACTTCCCAGTCAGCCCGAAGGCAGCAAGGGTAAATCTGAGGAAGAGCTTGCAGAAATGGTCACGCGCGACGGCATGATCGGCGTGGCAACGGTCTAGGGGAAGGTATCATGGACGGCATTCACGACATGGGCGGCATGCACGGTTTCGGCAAAATCGAGCGTGAAGAGAACGAGCCGCTTTTCCATGCTGATTGGGAGGCAAGGGCCTTTGGGCTTTCGCTGCAGGCAGCCGACGGGATCGGCTTCGTGGACGACCACCTGCGCGCAAACATTGAGCGTATTCCCGCCGCGAAGTATCTGCGCTCCAGCTACTATGAGCTCTGGATGCAATCGCTTGAGTCGATTGCCATCGAAAAGGGTGTCCTGACACAGCAGGAGATCGAGGCACGGATTGCGACCCTGTCAGAGGGCGGGCGCGCCGAAGGTGGAAGCGATCTCTCCCTCGATGAGATGGACGAGGCCATTGCCGGCGGAGCCTCCACCAAGCGCCCTGATGTTGTGGTGGCTGCAGGCTTCAAGTCCGGTGATAAGGTTCGCGTGAAGAACGATCACCCCCGGCATCACACACGTGCCACACGCTATTGCCGCGGACGCTTAGGTGAGGTCATTGCCGACCATGGTGTGTTTGTTTTCCCCGACAGCAATTCGGAATGGCAGGGCGAGAACCCAGAGCACTGCTATACCGTGATGTTTGCGGCTGAAGAGCTCTGGGGCGAAGCTGGAACACAAGGCGACAGCGTGACGGTAGACCTCTGGGAATCCTATCTGGAGCACGGATGAACACCGTGTTGCACAGACCCCCGACCCTCGATGAGTATCGAGCCGTTTCGAAGGCCTATTTTTCGGAAGAATCCTTCCGCCGTGGGATCGCATTCAAACCTCGCCCAAGCGACATATTTGTCGCTACCTATGCCAAGGCCGGAACGACCTGGATGCAGCAGATCGTTCATGGCCTTCGAACCAACGGTTCCATGGACTTCGGCGAGATTACAGAAGTTGTCCCGTGGATCGAGGTTGCCCATGGGCTTGATATTGATCCCGAGGCCGAACAGGCGGCCAATCCACGTGCCTTCAAGACTCAT
>CALSLK010000019.1 GCA_943787175.1 uncultured Alphaproteobacteria bacterium | reverse complement strand
CATAGGTGCTGCAGGCGGTGATCTCGGGCATGCGGGAACCTCTCGGCCGTTCGGAGCGGTGATGGTGTCGGTGCGTTCGCCATGAACAAGAATGCGCAACGGTTCGTCTGACATGGGGTCTCCCTTTTTCTGGAGCCAAACGTAGCCGGGATCGGCGGGCCAATCAAGGAATTGCTGTTGCGCAAACCCGTGCCAAAGGCCAAGTGTCATGCACGGTCTTAAGGGGGCAGACGACATGATCCGCAAACCGATAATTCTCATCATGCTGGTACTGGGGCTCGCATTCGCGCCGCAGGCGGCAGATAGCCGCGATCGCAGTGGGAGATTCAGCAGGCACAGGAAATGCTGAACACGCTGGGTTATGACGCCGGCACCGCGGACGGCTTCATGGGCGCGCGCACGCGCAATGCGATCCGCGCGTTCGAGTCCGACGTGGGCCTCTCCATGACCGGCAACGGTGGATCAGGTCCTGCTCGACGAACTCAGCCGCGAAGTCGGGGGCGGTGCCGGGTCTGATCCTGTCTGATTACGCCGTATGGCTGGAAGACCTGGTCGGCGAAGCCGAACGCACCCGATCTAAAGGCCGCAGATCGCTGGGTGATCAACGAGCTCTATGTGGTGACCGATGACCTGTACGCTGTGCAGGCCCGGAGTATGGACGTGTCAGGCTACGAGATCTGGGACCTGGAGGACCTGGCTCTACGACGCCGAAGAGCCAGAACGACGCGGCCGCCATCTGGGTGCTCGACGAACTCTATGTGCTGATTGATGACTATTACCTTGCGTCGGATCCTGCTGTGGCCTGGAGCTGGCCGACACAGGTCCTGTCCACCGACTTCCGCACCGCCGGAAACATCCACAACGCCGGTACCCTGCTTGATGCGGGCAACTTCTACATCGACCGTTATGTTGGTCTGGTCAGTCAGCCTGCAAACCTCAACAACGATGATGGCGATCTCAACAGCGAGGAACTGGCGCTTGCCATTCTGGGCGCCCTTCTTGAAGAGACTACCAACAACAATTCCAGTAGCAACAGCGGCTCGGGCGTCCTCGCCCAGGGGCACATCACGGCCTATACGACCAATGCCTTTGCCATGGATATTGTGATCAGCGCAGAGAACGCGACTCAGCCCTTTGTGATCGCTCTCTTCGAGACCAACCTCGACACACCGGGTTACCGCATTGCCTTCGAGCCAGGCCGTGGTGGTGAAGTCGCCATTGTCCTGTGCACCGGCAACAACAACCTGAGAATGGTCGCCAATGCCTGGACCAACGTTGATCTGGCCGATGGCAATCCCCACTACATCCAGTCGACGCGCGACTGGTATGGCGACATGGAGCTCTACATTGACGGTGAGCTCATGATCTGGGCCAACGATACCTACATGAACGACTGGTTCGAAGGTGTCATCGTGCAGAGCCATGGCGGCGACTGGGCCCTTGAAAGCCTCTACCTCGCCGACGACAGCTAGAACGGGCTCACAAGCGCTGATCGCCCCAGGCGGTCAGCGCAGGGCCTGCAGAACCGCTTCGGTCATCTCCGTGCTGGTTGCCGTGCCGCCCAGGTCGGCCGTGCGGCATCCTCCTTCGAGGGCCGTGTTGACGCTTGCCTCGATGCGCCGTGCGATATCGGGCCGAGCGAAGGAATGTTCGAACATCATGGCAGCCGACAGGATCGTGCCGATCGGGTTGGCGATGCCGCCCCCGGCGATGTCCGGGAGCCGATCCGTGGACGGGCTCATAGATCCCGCTGGTGCGCCCGCCATCCCCGGCCAGGCCGGAAAGACAGGCTGACGGCAGCATGCCCAGGCTGCCGGCAATGGCGCCTGCCTGATCGCTCAGCATGTCGCCGAACAGGTTGTCGGAGAGAATGACGTCGAAGCGCTTGGGATCGCGGGCCAGCTGATAGGAGACGTTGTCGGCATAAAGGCACTCGAACGCGACATCGGGGTACTCCAGCGCCACCTCGCTCACGACCTCGCGCCACAGCACATAGGTCTCCATCACATTGGCCTTGTCGGCGCAGACCAGCTGGCCGCGGCGGGCGCGCGCCATGACGGAACCCGGCATGGGCGAAAGCGTGCGATCTGGTTTTCGTCATAGATCGAGTTGTCATAGCCCACGCGCGGCCCGCCTTGCGGGCCGGTCGATGCCGCGCGGTGTGCCAAAGAACGCACCGCCCGTCATCTCGCGCAGCACCAGCACATCGGCGCCGGTCGCCAGGCCGTCGCGATAGGGCAGCAGGGGCTCCAGGCTGGCAAAGCTGCGGGCAGGGCGCATGCCGACATAGGCATCCAGGCCCAGGCGCAGGCGCATCAGCCCGTCCTTCTCCTCCGGCGGCCCCGGCAGCACGATGCTCGTCCCATTCGGGCCCGCCCACCGCGCCCACCAGCACCGCGTCGGCCGCTCGCTTGCCGCCTCGAAGGTCTGGTCGGTGCAGAACGTGCCGTGGGCATCCCATGCCGCGCCGCCCAGCAGGTCTTCGGCCACGTCGATCGCGATGTCCTGCGCCCGACGCTGCGGAATCGACGACCTTCAGGGCGCAGCCGACCACTTCGGGCCCGATGCCGTCGCCGCCCAGGGCCGAGGAGTTTGAAGCTGTTGGTCATGGTCTGCCCCTGAATTGCCGCATGGCCTGTGATACGTTGCCCCGGAAAGCAGCGCTTGCCAATGCACCAGGCAAGGAGGCGACATGACACGATGGAAATGCCGGCCTTCTGGCCGCAGCTGCTCTCGGGCCTGCTTGCGTGCCTGCCAGACCACGTCATCGGAACCGCCACGGGAGCCCGCACCCGTCCCGGCTTGGCGGGCAGCGAGTGGCGACCCGCTCGTTCTCGACAACTACCCCGTTCCCGCCGACAGCGGGGCCTTCATCGCCTTCAAGCTGGAAGGCCAGATTGTCATCGGCAACTCCGGCTGCAACAGCCTGACCGGCAGTTATGCCGAGGATGGCGTCGCCCTGACGTTCGGGCCCATCGCGACGACGCGCATGCTGTGCCCCGATGACCAGATGCTGGTCGAGACCGAACTGCTCGGGGTGCTCGAGGAAACCCACGCCGTCTGGCGCGAGGGCACCAACCTCACCCTCATGGGCGACGGCAACCGCGTCCTCGCCCGCTTCGTGCAGACCGACTGGGACTGACCGCCCCTTCTGACTGTCCGACTCAGTCCAGACCTTCGATCAGTACAAGGTTTGCCTGCGCGGACGCCCTGCGGTGTGCCGCAATCGCCTGATAGTCAGGGTCGTCATGCCAGCGATGTGCCGCCTCAAGACTCGGAAACTTCATGATGACGGTCCTGGGTAGCGCCCAGCTTCCCTCGATCACTTCGGTCTCCTTGGCCGTTGTCGCCAGCAGCTCGCCGCCATGGCGTTCAAAGACCTACATGAACCCTTTCAGGTATTTCTGATAGGTCTCCGGGTCGTGCACCTCGATCTGGGCAACCATGTAAGCAGCCATCGCCGCTCCTCCCTGCGATTTCCTGGAGAATTTTACCCCCAGTCCAGGCCATTAACCATGATCAGGTTGGTCTCGGCCGCACCGTGACGGATCGCCAGCCACGGCCGGGATAATCCGGGATCGGCGATCCAGCGGCTTGCACGTGGTCGGGGCTGGGAAACCGCATGACCACAGCGCCGGGCAGGGGCCAGGCGCCTTCCAGCATCGGTCGCCGCAGTCCTCCGTAGGCGGCCAGCGGTGCACCGCCCTGGTGACGTCGCAAGGAGCGGTCGGAAGGCCGCGATGTAACGTTCGTACTCTTCCTGATCGTCCCAACGGATCTGGGCGATGACATAGGCGCTCATGGCTTTGTCTCCCGTGCTGTGATGTCCGGAGCGGGATGGCCTTGTCGCTGGTATCCCGCTGCCGTCTCGTTCATGCTGGCGATTGCCGCCCTGCCAACCTCGTGAGAGACCACCATGAACGACAAAGCCTATGCTGGCGACATTCTTCCCGCCGACGCCTATGCCGCGCTCCAGAGCGAAACCGATGCCGTGCTGATCGATGTGCGCACCGAGCCGGAATGGCAGTTCGTCGGCGTGCCCGACCTCTCAGGCCATCGGCAAGCAGGCCCAGATGGTCCAGTGGCAGACCTATCCCGGGGGCGTGCCCAACCCGGAATTTCGCCAAGGGCTGTGAAGCCGCGGGCCTTCTGCCGGGCCAGCCCGTCTATTTCCTGTGCCGCTCGGGCGTGCGCTCCATGCATGCCGCCGCGGCCATGACCGCGCTGGGTTACGGGCCCTGCTACAACATCGCCGAGGGCTTTCGAAGGCGACCGCGATCACCGAGGCCCATCGCGGCCAGGTCGGCGGCTGGAAAGTCGCCGGCCTCCCCTGGCGCCAGGGCTGAACACCCCTCTTTTGTCGTCCTCCGACTTGATCGGAGGACCCATGCACCGCTGCTGGCCAGGCCGTCGGTCTCGGTATCAGCACTTCGGTCAGAGCCACAGCACTTGGCTGGCTCCCTGTTTGTCACGCAGAGACGCAGAGGCGCAGAGATACCGTGCCAAGCCTTGGGCTGGGCACCTCCTCGCAAAGGTTCTTTTTGGGATCGCATGGCGATCCCCACCAAACATCATGACTCAGTGTTTCCGTGCAATCACCTGAGCAGAAGCGCCGGACTTCTCTGCGCCTCTGCGTCGGAGCCTGCCCCCCGACTTGATCGGGGGGCGTGCCAAGACTTTCCCTTGTTAGGTTTCCCGCAGACCCGCAATATTTCGCTTCTGTAACAAGGCGTTAGCTCGCGCCATCAGGTCTTGAAACCGGACGTTCCCGAGCCTATATCAAACCTGTGTCCGGCGCCTGCCAGTTGTGGGGGCGCGGACGGGCACATCGGTCCCGCCGGTTTCGGGGGACTGCATCAACCGCATGTTGCTCAAAGGAGAATATGCAATGACTCGACTTGATTACGCTCCCCTGTTCCGTTCCACCGTCGGTTTCGACCGCATGATGAACCTGCTCGAGGCAAACGCCCGCACAGGCGATGAGGGTTATCCGCCCTACAACATCGAAAAGGTGGACGAGAACGACTATCGCATCACCATGGCCGTCGCTGGTTTCAGCGAGGATGACCTCACGATCGAGGCCAAGGACACCACCGTCACCGTCTCGGGCGAAATCGCCAAGGACGCCGACGAGGGTAAATCCTACCTTCATCGCGGCATCGCCGGCCGCGGCTTCAAGCGGGCTTTCCAGCTTGCCGACCACGTTCATGTGAGCGGCGCAGCCCTGGAAAACGGCCTGCTCCACATCGATCTGGTGCGTGAGATCCCCGAGGCGCTCAAGCCCCGTACGATCAACATCAGCGCGGGCGCTTCGTCAAAGCCCCGTCAGATCGAGGCCGAAAAACAGGCCGCCTAACAGCTGACTGCGATTGTTGAACCTCGGAGCGCCGGGCCAAAAGCCCGGCGCTCTTTTCGCACCCCCAACCCGTCATGGCCCCACTTGATGGGGCCATCCATGCCTGAGCAATTGCAACACGGGCGCAATGGTAGGAACCTGGGTGCATTTGGGCGGCTGAGGTCGCTGCTTCCGTGGGCGTTACTTGCTGGTCCATCGGGATGGATGGCCCGGTCAAGCCGGGCCATGACTGTTCTCTATGAAGAATGCGAAGGCTTCCTGATTGAGTCTGCAAGGACACTCACGCGTCGGGCGTCGTCGACCATCTTGACACCCGCAAACTGAAAGCCTATTTCTTCCCTCACGTGGTGATTTGTGCCGACCGGCTTGCGGCCACGTTAAATAACTCGCTAAAAGGTCGCGGCGGGTTCCTCTCTACAGAACCAATTTGCCCTGACCCGATGCGGGTTAGGGTTTTTTGCTTTCTGGAGAACAAGAGATGACCGATACCCTGACCGCTTCACCCACTTGGCGTCCTCAAACGGCGCTCATCCGGGGTGGAACCACACGCAGCGAACACGACGAGACGTCCGAAGCGCTCTACATGACCTCGGGCTACGTCTATGGCACGGCAGAAGAAGCCGCCGGGGCGTTTGCCGAGACCAACCCGCGCTACATCTATTCGCGCTACGGCAATCCCACCGTTTCCATGTTCGAGGAACGCCTGCGCCAGCTTGAAGGTGCGGAAGCCTGCCGGGCGACGTCGTCGGGCATGGCGGCGGTTTACGCCGCGCTTGTTTCCTCGCTCAAGGCGGGCGATCGGGTCGTGGCTTCGCGTGCGTTGTTCGGCTCCTGCCAGCATATCGTCGCCAATCTGTTGCCGCGCTTTGGCATCGAAGCGGTGTTTGTCGATGGCACGGATCTGGGGCAGTGGCGCGATGCCCTCAAAGCAGGCGCACAGGCCGTGTTCCTGGAATCCCCGTCCAACCCGACGCTGGAAATCATCGACCTGCCGGCCGTGTGCGATCTTGCCCATGATGCCGGCGCCATCGTCATCGTCGACAATGTCTTTGCCTCGCCCATGCTGCAAAAGCCGCTGGAGCTTGGTGCCGATATCGTCGTTTATTCAGCGACCAAACATATCGACGGGCAGGGCAGGTGCCTTGGCGGTGCCGTGCTGGGCAATTCGAAGTTTGTCGACGGCCCGCTCTTTACCTTCCTCAAACACACCGGCCCCGCGCTTTCCCCGTTCAATGCCTGGCTCCTGTTGAAGGGCCTGGAGACGCTGGATCTGCGCATGGAACGCCATGGCCGCAACGCCGGAGAAGTCGCGCGCTGGCTCGAAGCGCGCAACGGCGTCCTGCGTACCCTGTGGCCCCATCTCGAAAGTCACCCTCAGGTCGAACTCGCCAGAAAGCAGATGAGCGGTGGCGGCAGCGTTGTTGCCTTTGAACTCGATGGCGGTAAACCGCGTGCCTTCCGGTTCCTCAATGCTCTCAAGCTGGTCGATATCTCCAACAACCTGGGTGATTCCAAAAGCCTCATCACCCACCCCGCAACAACGACCCACTCCAAACTCAAGCTGGAAGAGCGTGATCATCTGGGCATCACCGACGGCCTCGTACGCCTCCATGTCGGCCTGGAAGATATCGCCGACATCAAGGATGACCTCACCCAGGCCCTGGCGGCGTAGTTCCAGAAGGCCGTGTCACCCCGGACAAGCGGCATCGCCGCGCCGATCCGGGGCCTCGAGAGTTCAGCGCCTGCCGCTCGAGGTCCCGGATAACAGCTGCGCAGTTTCCGGGATGACACCATATAGAGGCAATTGGCGATCCCCAGCGAAGGCTGGGGTCTATACGCACCAAAGACAATGAAACGACGGCCTGGTGCGGATGCGAGCCTGAAACATGGTCGGGCGTGGCGCACATCACGCAGCACCGGGCGTATGGACCCCAGCCTTCGCTGGGGATCAGGTTTTTCCCCCAACTACCACTTGCTATCCCCCCGGATCGGGGATGCACTTGACCTATGAGGCTGCGCATCTTGCCAAACCTGCGGCCTGCAAACTGTCGCGCGATGCCATCAACCTGCGTCGAACCGCATAGACCGGGCGTTGTGACCCACCAGCCATTGGGGTTCCTCGACAGGCCAAAACACAAGATGCACGGTGCATGGGGTTGAACCGGGAATTTCGCCGGAAGCACCCCCGGGCAGGAACGCTGGACCAGCCGGCAAGCACATGTTTCCGTGGTGCACCAGACCCGCAGTGCCACGGTTCGAATCGGGAGATGAGCCATGCCGCTTTATAGTTCACCGGATGTCGACGCCGTGACTGGTGTCGTTACCACCTTCACACCATGCTGAGGACATGCCCGTGGCAACCTGGAACGACAAACTCGCCAACGGCGACATCCTGCTCATCGACGGCGCCATGGGCACCGAACTGGAACGGCGCGGCGTGCCCATGAACGAATTCTCCTGGAGCGGCGCATCCCTGGTCGAAGCCCCCGAGGCTATCGTTGCCGCCCATGAGGATTACATCCGTGCGGGCGCGGAAGTCATCATCACCAACACGTTTGGCGTCGGCCCCTACATGTTCGAGGAAATGGGCTATGGCGACCGGACCGATGAACTGATCCGGTCCTCGGTGGATCTTGCCCGCCGCGCCCGCGACAACACCGGCATCGATGTTGCGATTGCTGGCTCCATCGCCTCGCCGGGAATCCTCAACAAGGACTGGGTGCGCAACGCGGAGATGCCCGGCGAAGAAGCCATGATGGAAAGCGCGTACCGCATGGCTTCACAACTCGCCAGGGGCGGCTGTGACATGATCGCGCTTGAAATGATGATGGATGATGTCGTGGCGCCCGTCGGCCTGAAAGCGGGCAAGGCGACGGGTCTGCCGGTCTGGCTGGGGCTGTCTCTCAAATGGAACGAAGCGCGCGACACGCTGGTGTCTCATAGCAGCCGCAAGGAGGTTTCGTTGGACGTGATGCTTGATGCCCTGCTGCCGCTGGAACCCGACGCTATAAACATCATGCATACCGGCATCGATGCCACTGGCCCCGCGCTCAACCGGGTGCGCGCCCGCTATGACGGTATCCTGGGCGCGTATCCGGAGTCCGGGTACTTCACCATGCCCAACTGGCAGTTCGTCGATATCATCGAGCCTGCCGATCTGGTGACCCAGGCCCGCGCCTGGGTCGATCAGGGCGTCACGATTCTGGGTGGCTGTTGCGGCCTGGGCCCCGTACACATCGCTGCCTTGCGCGATGCCATTCCCACCATGAAACCCGCAGCCTGAGGACCGCCATGCCTGCCTGGAAAGACAAATTCGACAACGGTGAAGTGCTGGTCATTGACGGTGCCATGGGGACCGAACTGGAACGGCGCGGCGTGCCGATGCACGCGGAGGCCTGGAGTGGCGCCGCTTTGGTTGAGCACCCCGATGCCATCATCGGCGCTCATGAGGATTACATCCGTGCCGGGGCAGAGGTCATCATCACCAACACCTTTGGCGCATCGCCGCACATGCTCAAGGCGATGGGTTACGGGGATCGTGATGAAGCCATCATCGAAAGTGCCGTCGATCTTGCCAAACGGGCACGCGATAACACCGGCGTAGATGTCGCCATTGCCGGATCCATCTCGACCATGGCTGCAGGGGGTGATGTTGCCGACCCCGGTGACCGCCACAGCGACGACGAAGTGGTCGACAGCATGAACCGCATGGCCCAGGCGCTGGCGCGTGGCGGCTGCGATTTGATTGCGCTTGAAATGATGCAGGATTCACACCGTGCGCCGATCGCCACCCAGGCAGCCAAGAATACCGGCCTGCCGGTCTGGCTGGGCCTCACCTGTGCCTGGAACGAAGCCCGTGACAAGCTGGTGGCGTTTGATTTTCCTGAATACGACTTCGATGATTTCCTTGCAGCCATGCTCCCCATCGGCCCTGACCTCGTCAGCATCATGCATTCGGATGTCGATGTGACGTCAGCCGCACTGGACGTCGTGAAACAGAGCTGGGGCGGGCCTTTGGGCGCCTATCCCGAGGCTGGCTACTTCACCATGCCCAACTGGCAGTTCGTCGACATCATTGCGCCCGATGACCTGGTCACCCGTGCCCGGGGCTGGGTCGATCAGGGTGTCACGGTCCTGGGCGGCTGTTGCGGTCTTGGGCCAGAACACATCGCGGCTTTGAGCAAGGCCGCTCCGACCATGAAACCTGCAGCCTAGGAGCCGTCATGAGCCGCCACGAAAAGATCACGTTCACCGGTTCCCAGGGCCACGCTTTGGCTGCCCGTCTGGATCTGCCCAGCGGCCCGCCACGCGCCTTTGTCCTGTTTGCCCATTGCTTCAGTTGCTCCAAGGATCAGTTCGCGACCGCCAGTGTGTCCCGCGCCTTGTGCTATCTGGGCTTTGGTGTGTTGCGTTTCGACTTCACCGGCCTTGGTGCCAGCGAAGGCGATTTCGCCAACACCAACTTCTCCTCAAACGTCGAAGATATCCTGCATGCGGTGGATTTCATGCGGAGCCATCATCGTCCGCCCGCAATCCTGATCGGCCACAGTCTGGGCGGTGCTGCCATCCTGGATGCCGCTTCCTCAGTGCCTGAAGCCAAGGCCGTGGCAACCATCGGCGCGCCCGGCGACCCACGCCATCTCGAACATCTCTTTGCCGAGCTTGCGCCGGTTCTTGCCGAGCATGGCGAGGCAGAGGTCAATCTGGGCGGGCGTCCGTTCACCATCCGCAAGCAGTTTGTCGATGACCTCTCACGTCACGACCATTTGCTGGCCAAGGTCAGAACCATGAAAAAGGCGCTCATGGTGTTTCACGCACCGCGTGACCAGATCGTCGGTATCGAAAATGCCGCAGCGATCTACAAGGCCGCGCGCCACCCCAAGAGTTTCGTGTCACTGGATGATGCTGATCACCTTCTCACCCGCAAGGCCGACGCCCGCTATGTCGCGTCTGTTCTGTCAGCCTGGGCCGAGCGTTACCTTCCCGAGTCCGAAACCGCCACACCCGATCCCGAAAAGGCGCTGCCGCAAGGCCACGTCCGCGTTCGTGAAAATGGTCTGGGTCCGTTCGGGCAGGATATCTGGGCAGGCCAGCACCTGTTCCAGGCTGACGAACCCGAACGGGTCAGCGGGCTCGATGCCGGCCCCAACCCCTATGACCTGCTGTTGGGCGGCCTTGGTGCGTGTACCTCCATGACCCTGCGCATGTATGCACAACGCAAGAAACTCCCGCTCGACAAGGTCACCGTGACGCTAAGCCACGCCAAGGTTCACGCCGATGATTGCGAGGCGTGCGAAACCACCTTGGGCAAGGTCGACATCATTGACCGCGAGATCACACTGGAAGGCGATCTGACCGATGAGCAACGCCAGCGCCTCATGGAAATCGCCGAACGCTGCCCCGTGCACCAGACACTGACCAGTGAGAACATCATCCGCGACAAGGAGGTTGCCGGCTAAGTCCTCAGTTCTTCGCCTCGCAATTCGATCCCGTTGCCGTGCTTACGGCTTTGGCAAGTGCATGGCTGCGATCACCGATCTTGAAGTCCTCCTGCACATGGGTGCCGCCAATTTCGGTGGCATTGAGACAGATGGTGCGCACATGAGTGCTGCCCAGAACGCTCCCGGTGCAGGTCACATCGAATGTCGGGTCGGACGCGCTGGTGGTCTTGCAGTTGCCTGCCTCGTCGCCGGTTCCGCAGGTCAACGTCAAAGTCACATCGCCGCAGTTCAGGTTGAGATCGTCTGCCAGGGCCGGGAAGGCGATCAGCGTCAGCACGGCCAACAGAGTTAGGGAACGCAGAGATGTTGTCATGTCTTGATTCCTCAATCGGCCTTTGACGGGCCTTGTGGTTCGACCCTCTTGCCAAAGCCGCGGCCTTTCATGACGGCGGCTTCGCCAAACTTCTCGCGCACCGCGTCCAGTGCCTGTTCCACCTTGCTTTCGGTCACACCGCCGCCAGCAAAAAGATCAGTCTGGGCGATGGCTGCGGCTTCGACGATATCATGGGCGCCGATACCGATCAGCCGGAAGGCGCGCCCATTGGCTTCACGGGTCAGCAGCGGTTCGGCAACACGGAACATTTCTTCGGCCGATTGGGTCGCCCCGGGCAGATGGCGGCTGCGGGTAATGATGCGGAAATCAGCGGTCTTGAGCTTCAGCGTCACGCCGCCGCCAGCCAGCCCGGACTTCTTCAGGCGGCGAGAGACGTTTTCGGACAATTGCCACAGGATCGGGCGCAGCCGGTCAGCATCGGCAATGTCGGTATCCAGAGTGGTTTCCGAAGAAACGCTCTTTGCAGCGCCTTCGGGGTCGATGCTGCGATCATCTTCACCACGGCTGCACAGGGACAGGCGATGACCGATCTTGCCATAGCGCGCGATCAGCTCGGCTTCTTCGATGCGGGCCAGCTCGCCGATCAGCGTGATGCCGTCACGCGCCAGACGCTGCTGCATGGCCTGGCCGACGCCCCAGAGCATGCGCACCGGCTTGTCCGACAGGAAGGTGCGCGCATCACCTTCGCCCAGCACGGCAAAGCCGCGTGGCTTGTCCAGATCCGAGGCGATCTTGGCCAGGAACTTGTTGTAGGAAAGCCCGATGGAGACCGTAATGCCGACTTCTTTCTCGACCCGTGCGGCCAGCTTGGCCAGCGTCGTGGCCGGGCTGCCGTGATGCAGCGTCGCCGTGCCTGTCAGGTCCATGAACGCCTCATCGACCGAGAGCGGCTCCACCAGCGGTGTCAGGTCCTGCATCATGGTGCGGACCTGACGCCCGATCGTGGTGTATTTCTGCATGTCTGGTTTGACGACAACGGCATCGGGGCAGGCTTTCAGCGCCTTGAACATCGGCATGGCCGAGCGCACGCCATAGGTCCGCGCGATGTAACAGCAGGCCGCAACAACGCCGCGATGGCGTCCGCCCACAATGACCGGTTTGTCGCGCAGTGCCGGATTATCGCGTTTTTCGATCGTGGCATAAAACGCATCGCAATCGAGATGAGCGATGGAAAGACCATGAAGCTCGCCATGCCGGACAAGGCGCAGCGAACCGCAGTCCGGGCAGGCCTCGGCATCAGGCGGCGGTTGGCTGCCGCAATCACGGCACAGGGTTTCCAGGGTCAAATCCTTAACGTTGATCCCGACATCATATCTTCTGTGCCACGCCACGCGAACCCGCTAGGTTGAACCATGAACATCAAACCACTCAGCACGACGCTCCAGAAGCGCCTCGAACGCCACCAGGTGCCTGACTGGGCGCGTGGTGTCTGGAAACGAACCCGCCTGCGCCTGGATGGCGACGGTGTGCGCGGCGGCACACGGGTCATCTGGGTACAGACTCCGATCCTGTTTGCCGACATCCGCGTGCCTGCGCCCAAAGATAAGACCGGTGAGACCGAAGGCTTTTCCGGTCACCTGGAAGTGAGCGGTATGGTCTGCTCATGGCAGCGCCCGATCGACCTGCAGCCTCCAAGGGAAGCCGGCGACGAGGGCGCCATGTTCAGAGATGGGGATGTCATGCTCGAAGCCGGCATTCACGCCAACTACATCGAGGACTGGAAGCTGGTTGGCCAACCCGAACCGCATCTGGCCATGAGCCGTGGCCGCTTCGATGTCACACGCGACGGCATTGTCTGGGCCCAAAACGAACCTCTCGAAGTCGTCGTCGCCTGCGATGGCCATGTCATTCATGCCTGGCGCGGCCAGGAGGGAGCAGGGCTTGCCTACTTCCACCACAACCCGGCAACCGACACGCTGAAGCCCAAACTCCAGGCCGGCGCATCGGACTTGGGCGAGAGCGCGCAACCGTGGCGTCTCTGGTCGACCTCGATGGGCACGGCAAGTGCCGCCGCATTGGCCGATATGTTGGCATAACCGTTTAAGGTTGCTGTCGTTAAATCGGCAACGCTGCGCCTGCTTCGTGGGTGCCATGCACCTGCGCTATGACTGACGCATTGCAAAACGTGACTCGTTCCATGGCTTCAGGGTATCACGCGCGTCGTAAAGATTGGATGATGTGATGACCCTGCAACGTGACGACTACACCGCCGCCAGCCGTGATGCCTGGAACGTGTCGGCCCAGCACCATCGCGAAGGCGAAGACTGGACCAAACTTACGCAAGGTTTCGCCAAACCAGGCTTCTCCTGCCTTGATGGCGTGGAAGCCGCCGTGATGGGTGACCTTGATGTTGCCGGGCTCGATGTTGCTCAGATCTGCTGCAACAACGGGCGCGAGCTGATTTCCGTGCGCAACATGGGTGCCGCGCGTTGTGTCGGCTTTGATCAGTCCGACGAATTCCTGCAGCAGGGCCGTGAGCTTGCTGCACTGGCCGGGCAGGATGTCGAGTTTGTCTGTTCGGATGTTTACAAAATCGGGCCCGAATTTGATGGTGCCTTCGATCTGGTACTCATCACCATCGGTGTCTTCGGCTGGATGCCCGATCTCAAGGCGTTCATGGAACTGCCTGCACGCCTGCTCAAACCCGGCGGACGGCTGGTGATCCATGAGGAGCACCCCATCATCAACATGTTCGATCCCGAACATGAACGCCCGATGGAGCCGGTGCTCGATTACTTCCGTCCCGAACCGCTTAAGGAACAGGGCGCGATTGTCTATGATGGCACGCCGAACGAAACCGAAGCGACGCACTGGTGGTTTTTCCATAGCCTGGCGGATGTCATGACCGCGGCACTGGCGGCCGGATTGGCGCTGGAGCGGTTTGATGAACACCCCAACAACATCAGCGGCGTGGAATGGAACATCTATCATGAGCGCGAAACCAACATGCCGGTCAGTTATGTCATGGTGTGGTGCAGAAACGACTGAGTTGGAGACAGGACTATGAGCACAGATTTGGCACAAATCCGCATTGACCTTGCCGCGTCCTATCGCATGGCCGTGCATCACGGCTTCAACGAGGGCATCTGCAATCATTTCACCATGATGGTGCCGGGCAGTGACGAACACTTCCTGCTCATTCCCTATGGCCAGCACTGGTCGGAGGTCACGGCATCCTCACTGCTGGTCGTCGATTTCGACGGCAACGTGATCGAGGGAGAAGGCGAGGCCGAAGCCACGGCCTTCTGCATCCATGCACCGATTCACCGTGCACGGTCGAACGCGCGCTGCCTGCTCCACACCCATATGCCCTATGCGACCGCGCTTTCCATGCTGGACGATTTCCGCTTCCCCATGGCCAGCCAGAACGAGCTGGGGTTCTATGGCCGCATTGCCTATGACGATCTCTATACCGGCCTTGCCTTCGACACGACGGAGGGCGACCGGCTGGCTCAGGTGATGGGTGATTCCGACATTTTGGTCATGGCCAACCACGGCATCATGATTGCCGGTGCCACCATTTGGGATGCCTATGACGATCTCTATTATCTGGAACAGGCCTGCAAGACGCTGGTCCTTGCCATGTCCACCGGCCGCGAACTGCGCCGCGTGCCCCAGGATGTCGTCGCGCACACCGCACGTCAGATGAACCGCACACCGGACCGCTCCGGCGCACGCCATCATTTCACCGCCCTCAAGCGCGTCATGGACCGGGTGCTTCCGGGTTACGCAACGTAACTGACGTCTAGGGATCGCAGGAGAAAGCTATGGAACTTGGATTGTCTGGTAAAGCCATCGTCATCACCGGCGCATCGCGGGGCATCGGCCTCTCGATTGCCGATCTCTGCGCAGAGGAGGGCGCTTCGGTTGCCATCTGCGGGCGAACGCAGAGCGACGTGGACGCCGCAAAGGCGCAACTTGAGCGCCATGGCGGCACAGTTCATGCAGCACTCTGCGATGTCGGCAATGCCGATGAGATCATCAGGTTCATCGATCAGGCCGCCGAAGCACTGGGCGCATTCCACGGCCTTGCCAACAACCCCTCGGCGTTTGGCAATGGTGATAACGAGGATAGCTGGCAGAAGTGCCTTGATGTCGATCTCATGGGCACCGTGCGCGCTACATGGGCCGCACTGCCGCACCTCAAGGCGTCGGGTGGCGGTGCCATCGTGAACACCAGTTCGATCTCTGGCATCGGCGCCACCAGCAACCTGCCTTACGGCGCCGCAAAGGCTGCGGTGATCCAGCTCAGCCAGTCCCACGCCAAGGCGTTTGCCGCCGACAGCATCCGCGTCAACACCATTGCGCCGGGCTCCATCGACTTTCCCGGTGGCGTCTGGCAGCAGCGCAAAGCGAGCGATCCCGATGTCTATTTTGACACGGAAGCTGGCATTCCCTCAGGCCGCTTCGGTCGCCCCGAAGAAGTCGCCCGCGTCGCCGCCTTCCTGCTCTCGGATGCTGCAAGTTGGGTCACCGGCCAGGTCATAGCCGTCGATGGCGGCCAGAACCTGTAGTGCGATGCTGTATGTGAGCTGACCGGCATTGCTGGAATCCTCTGGCCGGGCTACAACCCGCGCCTGTTCAATCCGATAACTCTTGAAGACGGAGCGGTGCTTTGGCCTCGTATCAGTACATCTATGTGATGAAGGGTCTCTCCAAGACCTATCCCGGCGGCCGTGAGGTCCTCAAGGACATCTGGCTGAGTTTCCTGCCCGGCGCCAAGATCGGTGTTCTGGGCGCGAACGGTGCCGGTAAGTCGACCCTGATGAAGGTCATGGCGGGCTCGAGACCGAGTTCAACGGTGAAGCCTGGGCGGCTGATGGCGTCAAGATCGGCTATCTGCCCCAGGAGCCCGAGCTTGACGACACCAAGGATGTCATGGGCAACGTCATGGAGGCGATGTCGGAGACCAAGGCGCTGCTCGACCGCTTCAACGAAGTTTCAGGCAAGTTCGCCGAACCCATGGAAGACGATGAGATGAATGCGCTCATCGAGGAACAGGGCGAACTCCAGGAAAAGATCGATGCCGTGAACGGCTGGGACCTCGAGCGCACGCTCGAAATCGCCATGGACGCGCTGCGTCTGCCGCCCAGCAACGCCGAGGTGACGAACCTCTCGGGTGGTGAAAGCGCCGTGTTGCCCTCTGCAAGCTGCTGCTTCAGAAGCCCGACATGCTGCTGCTCGATGAGCCGACCAACCATCTTGATGCGGAATCGGTCGCGTGGCTGGAGACGCTTCCTGGAAACCTATCGAAGGCACCGTCGTGGCGATCACCCATGATCGTTACTT
Source organism: uncultured Alphaproteobacteria bacterium (assembly GCA_943787175.1). Classification (GTDB taxonomy): domain Bacteria; phylum Pseudomonadota; class Alphaproteobacteria; order SP197; family SP197; genus SP197. Next base: position 15,134 of record CALSLK010000019.1, on the reverse strand, counting down.
CCTGGACAATGTCGCGGGCTGGATCCTGGAGCTGGATCGCGGTCGCGGCATTCCCTATGAGGGCAACTATTCCGGCTGGCTGGAGCAGAAGCAGAAGCGTCTGGCGCAGGAAGAGCCAAGAGGAAAGACCCAGCAGCAGGCGCTGCAGCGCGAACTGGAATGGGTCCGTGAAAGCCCCCGCGCGCGCCAGGCCAAGGGCAAGGCCCGCTTGCATGCCTATGAGAACTGCTGGCCGAAGCGAGAAGCGCGCGAGCCTGGACCGGCCAGATCGTCATTCCCCCGGCCGCGACTGGGCGACCTGGTGATCGAGGCCGACCATCGTCCAGAAGGCTTTGGCGACGCTGCTGATTGATGACTCTGACTTCAAGCTGCCCCAGGCGGCATTGTCGGCATTGTCGGGCCCAATGGTGCGGGCAAGACGACGCTGTTCAAGATGCTGACCGGCCTGGAAGAGCCCGATTCCGGCGAGCCTGAAAATGGCGAGACCGTGTGCTGGGTATATCGACCAGACCCGCGACAGCCTGGATCCGACAAGACGGTCTGGGAAGAAATCTCCGGACGGACTTGATGTCGTGATGATGGGCAAACGCGAAGTGCCCAGCCGCGCCTATGTCGGCTGCGCTTCAACTTCAAGGGTCGGACCAGCAGAAGAAGGTCGGCCAGCTCTCCGGCGGTGAACGCAACCGCGTGCATCTGGCCAAGATGCTGAAATCGGGCGCCAACGTGCTGCTGCTCGATGAGCCGACGAATGATCTTGACGTCGATACCCTGCGTGCGCTGGAAGAAGCGCTGACAGTTCGCCGGTTGCGCCGTGGTCATCAGCCATGATCGCTGGTTCCTGGACCGTATCGCCACCCACATCCTGGCCTTCGAAGGCGACAGCCATGTCGAGTGGTTCGAGGGCAATTACGAAGACTATGAGGCGAGATCGAAAGCGCCGCCTGGGTGCCGCTGCAGATCAGCCTCACCGCATTAAGTTCAAGCCTTTGACACGGTGATGGGTGTGGTCGTTCAGGCCCCACAAATTCGTGTCATCCCGGCCGCAGCGAAGCGGAGAGCCGGGACCTCGATAGATTCCGCGCGAGCCTCTCGAGGTCCCGGCTCTCCCTTTGGTCGGCCGGGATGACGCCGTCGTTGGGAGGCGCGCCTGAGCACCCTGCGCCTGATCCTGCTGATGGCGATGCTGACCGGCATGGGGCAGCTCGCTGTGGGACTGTACGTGCCTTCGATGCCCGCGATTGCGGATCATTTCGCCGCCGATGACGACCGGGTGAAGCTGACCTTCAGCCTGTTCATCCTGACCCTCGCTGTGGCTCAGCTCATTGTCGGGCCGCTATCGGACCGGTTCGGGCGCAAACTTGTCCTCCAGATCGGCAACCTGATCTTTCTGGCTTCGTCCGCGCTGTGCGCCTTTGCGCCTACGCTGGGCATCCTGATCGCTGCGCGCGTCGCACAGGGCGTCGGTGCCTGTGTGCCTGTCGTGGTGAGCCGGGCTGTCGTGCGTGATGGCCATTCTGGCGAGGAAGCCGCGCGCGCCCTGGCTGCCATCGGTATTGTGATGGCAATCTCACCGGCAATCGGGCCCACAATTGGCGGCCTGATCCAGGTCGCCATGGGGTGGCGCGCTGTCTTTGGCATTCTTGCCATCGTCGGCGTCATCGCGTTCCTTCTGATCCAGTTCAAACTGGTCGAAACCCTTCCCCGGGAACGGCGTCAGCCGCTGCGCCTGACGCGCATTCTGACAACCTATCTGTCGCTGCTCACGGACCGTCGCTACATGGCCTTTGCGTTGGCCGTGTCGTTCAGCATGGCCGGTCTTGGTGCCTACCTTGCCGGGGCGCCCTTCATCTTCATCCGGCTCCTGGAAATTCCAGAACCGGTCTTTGGCATGTTCTCGATCATCAATGTCGGCAGCTTTGCGATCGGCAGTGCCATTGCCACACGGGTGACCGGGCGCTGGCTCACCATGCCTGCCATGGTGCTGGTGGGCGGATGTCTGACTACGGTTTCTGGATGCACACTGCTTTTGCTGATGCTGTCGGGGCACCTTTCCGTGTTGGCCATCATGGGATCCGTGGCACCCTATTTCATCGGTATGGGGCTGCTGGCACCCAACGCCATGGCTGCAGCGATCAACCGCTATCCTGACAAGGCCGGGCTGGCTTCAGCGATGCTTGGGTTCCTGCAGTTTGGCGGCTGGGGTGGTGCGGGGCTGGCGGTTGGCCTGCTGGGCGGCAGTGGTGCCGTGCCGTTTTCTGCCGTGGTCGCCTTTGTCGGCACCGCCACGCTGGTGAGTTTCCTTATCCTCCACGGCAAACCCGAGAAGTACCGGCCATGAGCACGACAGATGAATCCCATGTGGTGGTCGAAGTGCACGGCATCCTCGTCACCGTGGCTCTTGATGGCGAACCGGTGCGTTGCTCACCCATGCCGGGGCTCAATCTCTATCCCGTTGTCGGCGATCATGTGCGGGTCAGGCCGCCTGAGCAGGAAGGCGACCGTCCGGTCGTGTTCGAGGTTCTGCCCAGGCGCACCAGTCTGGCCCGGTTGCGCCGCGACAACACGCGTCACGGCAGCAGTGGTGCTACCGAGCATGTGCTGGCGGCCAACATCGACCTTGCGGTCATCGTTGCCGCGCTGACGCGCCCGCCGTTCCATCCCCGCTTCATCGATCGTTACATGGTGCTGGCCCAGCGCGGCGGGCTGGATGTTGCCGTTGCACTCAACAAGGCCGACCTGGGCGTCGAGCCTCCGGATCTCACGGTTTACCGTGATCTGGGGCTGGAGATCGTGAAGGTATCGGCCAAAACCGGTGCGGGCCTTGACGATCTGCGTGGTCTGATTGCAGGTAAGACCGTGATCTTTACCGGGCACAGCGGCGTGGGGAAGTCGTCCCTGGTGAACGCCCTGCACGAAACCGCCATGGCTGCGGTGGGTGAGGTCGGTGGCAAGCGGGGGCAGGGGCGTCACACGACCTCGCGGACCTCGCTTTACCGTTTGGACGAGACCACCGCGATTGTTGATACGCCGGGGGTTCGTTCGCTTTCCATGGCTGGAATTCCGGCTGACGAGCTGGGTGAACTCTTCCCTGAAGTCAGCGAGCGCGCCGAACTGTGCAAATTCCGCAACTGCACCCATGATCATGAGCCCGGTTGCGGCGTGCAGGCCGCGGTTGCCTCAGGCGAAGTCGCGCGCGTGCGTTATGAAACGTACCTGCGGCTCCTCCACGAGGAAGAGTAGAGAACCCAAAAATGCCGTGCCATCCCGGCCTTGAGCCGGAATCTCGTTATGACGGGTTTCAGAAGCGACGTGCGGACCGGGATCCCGGCTCAAGGCCGGGATGACACAGAAGGGCGAGTGTAAGGGGCCGGACCCTCACACTTCTTGACCTCGACCATCGCCGGGGGATCAAGGCGCCGTTACCGGTGCCTGACGCCCGCACGATCAGCTTGAGGGGCGCATCAGGTTGCCTGCCTCCAGGCGCCGTTCGATCTCTTCGAGCGGAAGGCCTTTGGTCTCAGGCACAAAACGCATGCTGAAGAACAGGCCCAGGGCGCAGACCACGCCAAAGAAACCCATGACCACGCTGATGTTGGTGGCTGCAAGCGCGATCGGGAACATGAGCACGACCAGGAAGTTACAGCCCCAGTTCACGACCGAAGCCGTGGCCATGCCCTGGCCGCGCAAGGCCAGCGGAAAGACCTCTGACATCATGATATGGGGAATCGGGCCAAGGCCGATGGCAAAGGCAGCGATGTAGACGAGCAGCGAGGCGATAGCGATGTAGTCGGAACCCGGTCCGTCCCAGGCCACCGCTCCAGCCAGGCAACCAAGTGCCAGTGCGGTTCCGATGAACCCGACAAACAGGAGACTGCGCCGGCCCAACCGGTCGATCAGCCACATGGCGATGACCGTGAAGGCGACGTTGACGACGCCCACACCCACGGTTGCCAAAAGGGCGGCTTGAAGCAGAGCTCACACCGGCATCGGCAAAAATGATCGGCGCATAGTAGATCACGGCATTGATGCCAGAAAGCTGCTGGAGGAAGTAGAGACCCAGGGCAGCAATCACGGCAGGGCGCACGGAGCGCGCAAAGAGATCGCGCCAATGGCTTTTGTGTTGGCCCTAGGAGACCGAGAGCATATCGGCCATCTCCTGGTCAACGACTGCCGCGTCGTTGCTGCGCAGGCGCATGAGATTGATCCGCGCCTGGTCCATGTTGCCCTTGAGCGCAAGCCAGCGGGGGCTTTCGGGTACGCGCAGCGCACCCAGCAGCAGAATGACGGCAGGCACCGTGCCCGTGGCAAACATCCAGCGCCAGTGGCCACCCTCTGCCAGAATGTATCCCACACCATAGGCCGAGACGATGCCAAGAGTGATGGCAAGCTGGTAGGTCGCGACCAGGGCGCCACGACGTTCAGGGTCTGCCGTTTCGGAGATGTAGAGCGGGGCAACCATGCCGGCAACACCGATGGCCAGACCCAGGATGATGCGCGCGCCGATCAGGAATTCAACATTGGGGGCGGTTGCAGAAAGCACACTGCCGATGGCGAACGTTACCGAGGCAATAATCAGAACGCGCCGCCTCCCGAACCTGTCCGCCAATCGCCCGGCAAAGATTGCGCCCACCAGCGCGCCCAACGGCGACGGCAGCGGTCATGAAACCCGACATCGCAGGCGTCATGGGGAAACTTGCAGACAGGCTTTTTTCAGCGCCGGCGATGACGCCCTCGTCAAAGCCGAACAGGAAACCGGCAATTGCCGCGACGCAGGCGACCAGGACGATCATGCGCCTGACCCACCCATGACTTCATTCAGCTTTCTCGGCCTGGCGCAGGGCAAGAGATGCGATCGTGAGATAGGAATTGGCCGTGCCCTGGCTGGGCCAGGAACTGGCATCGGCTGCCCACAGATTGTCATAACGCCAGAATTTGCCATAGGTGTCGGTGACACCCTCGGATTCGGTCGTTCCCATGCGCAGACCACCAATTTCGTGCAGCGCCTCGCCAGGGTTGTTGATCTGATCCTTGACCACCTCGGCGCCCATCACCTTGGCGGCAGCGGGCATGCAGTCACGCATTTGCTGGAGGACTTCGATGTCCTGCTCGCTGCGGTCATAAACCACGACATAATCGTTCATGACCGATCCGTCGCCCTTGCGTTTGCGCAGCTCCAGCCGGTTGCCATGCTCGACGGTTCCGACACCAAAGACATAAAACAGCACATAGACGCCTTCGGGATCAGGCTCCAGCCAGACCGTGGCGTGATAGGGGCTGTACCAGGTCTCGTTGAACGGACCCTGAAGCTGAACGTGGTAGGGCCGTTCGGGCGTTGGTTCCAGGAAGATGTAGAGCGGGCCTTCCTCGAGCGGCTTGTCGAGTTTCATAACGCCCTGAACAAAGAGATGATCGTTAACGTAATGGCCCATCATGCCGCTGGGGTCGTTAAGTTCCGACACCATGGCAAGGCGTGTTGATTGCAGGGCGCTGCCTGCCAGCACGACCTGTGTTGCATGCAGAACGTGTGTGTCACCGGTGCGCCGGTCCAGAACTTCAACACCTTCGATGGCCTTGTCGCCCTTGATCAGGCGCAGGGCCTCTGCCTGGGCAACCAGCGAGATACCAGCCTTGTCGCCCCAGGGGATCAGATTGCCGCTGCGCAGCAGGCGCGCGACAGAGCTGTCAAAGCCTCGGCTGATGTGGCCATTGCGCACATCATCGGTATCAACGCCAAGGGTTGCCCGTCGTGCAGCAATCTCTGCGGTGTTGAGCTTGTCGATCAGTTCGTCCTGGCTCTTGCTCTGGAAGAACGCCGGCTGATCACCGCCGGGCTGGCCAGACACGTGCATCATGGCCTCAACACGCTCGTAATAGGGTTCGACGTCGCCCAGTGAAATGGGCCAGTCGTCGAAGTCCCAGGACGTGAAGCGCGGCGTGCAGCCACCCCAGAACACTGTGCGCCCACCCACCAGGGACCAGGCGTTGTTGTTGCCGGGGGCTTCTTCGTCGCCCAGGTCTTCAAGGTCCGAAGCGGTTTTCCAGGATGAGCGGTAGACCACCTTCTGATGAATCTGGGGAACGATATCCTCGCGGCTGCGGAACGGCGTCGAGCCGACATGGCTGGTCAGCAGAAACGGACCGGCCTCCAGGATCACGACGCGTTTGCCTTCGCGGGCCAGTTGAATGGCGCTGGTAACACCGGCAGCGCCGCTGCCGATGATCAGGACATCAATGGGATGATCGCCCTTGGCGACATCGGCGAGATCGCTTTCGAGAATGGATTCTAGCGTGGCCATGATTTTCTCTCCCCTCAACCCAGAATAACGCGGGCGACCTTGCGATAGGCCGTCACGATGTCGTCGATGTCCCGGTCACTCAGGCAGGATGCAACGGCCATCAACGCGCCTGTGTCGTGGCGGCGGTCGCAGCCGGGCAGAAGCCCGTGTTCATAGGACATGTCGTTACAGAACGCGTTGGACGGATGAGTCCACGGGAAGCCGTCTTTCGAAAGGGAGCGTTTCTGCACCAGGCTGGGATTGTTGAAATACCAGTGCATACCCCACTCGTTCATCTTGATGCAGGTCAGGCTGCCTTCCGGGCCGCGAATGCCTTCGGCGCGCAGGGCGTCGACAAACCGGTCGCGCAGGTCCTGGCTTTCATAAGTCGTGATCATGAAAGGTCCACTGTCGCCCTTGGGGTCGGGAATCTCGCGGAAGCCCAGACCCTTGATGTCGCTGAGCTGCTCGCGGATGCGCCATTTTGCGTTGCGCATGGAACCGGTAATCTTGTCGAGCTTACGGAACTGGGCCAGAGCCATGGCGCCCGCCAGTTCGGACATGCGTGCACCAACGCCCCACAACTGAAAGTCTTCTTCGGAAGGATCCAGCCGGCCTTCGGAATTGCGCGCGTAGCCAAGGTCGTGAATGGCAAAGCAGCGTTTGTAGAGGTGCTCGTCACGGCACATCATCATGCCGCCGTCGCCGCTGGTCATGTTCTTGTTGAGCTGGAAGCTGAAGATGGCGATGTCGCCAAAGCTGCCGGTTGGTTTGCCGTGCAGACTGGAACCCGCAGCCTGGGCGCAGTCTTCCAGCAGGTAGATGCCGTGTTTTTTGGTGATTTCAGCAATTTTGTCGATGTGACCGGGTGCGCCGCTCATGTTGACGAACAGCACGGCCTTGGTGCGCTCGTTGATCTTGGCTTCCAGATCAGCCGGGTCCATGCAGAACGTATCGTCAATATCGACCAGGCGGGGAATGGCGCCAAGGCGGATAACGGCTGAAAGACAGCTCACCCACATGTAGCCTGGCACTGCGACTTCATCGCCGGGGCCCACGCCAAAAGGCGGCAAGTGCGATCAGCAGCGCCTGGCTGCCTGCGTTGACGCCCAGCGTATAGGGCATGTCATACTTCTCGCGCCATTCGGCTTCGAGCGTATCGACCATATGCTGCAGGTCAGGACCGTAATAGCGAAACGGGCTCTTTGCCTTGATCACGCGGTCAACAAGCTCGGCTTCCTCGTCCCCGATCCAGTGAACGCCCGGAAGTTCCCATGGCAAGGCATCCTTGCGGACGGGCTCGCCGCCCTCGATCGCCAGACGGTTTGCGTGTTCTGCACTGCTCGACACGTTCTTATTCTCCCGCTTGGGCTGCGGCCCGACGGGCCGGCAACCGGATCACCCCTGATAGAACAATGAATTAACATTCCCACTCAAACGAGTCTCGATAATTGGTGAAAAGGAATTGCTACATGGATTTGGTCGGCAAGGGTTCCCAAGGGGTGTAGAGAGGGTCAGGGTACTCGGCTTTCCCAAGGGGAGACTTCATGAGATTCGTGGCGGTCGGACTGGTTTCAGGCACGGCAGGTGTTCTGTTTGGCTACAGCGTTGCAGTCGTTGCTGGTGCATTGGTCTTTCTGACCGATTTGTTCGCGCTCGATACGCTCGGCAGCGAAGTGGTCGTGACATCAGTCCTGGTCGGCGCCTTCATCGGTGCCATGACGAGTGGTGAGCTGGCCGCGCGCTGGGGCGAACGCCGCGTCATGATGATCACCTGCGTGATCTTTGTCCTGGCGCCCATCGGCCTTGCCATGGCGGGTAGCGCGACAGAGGTCAGCCTGTGGCGCGGTATCCTGGGCCTGGCTGTGGGAACCGTGTCGATGGTGGCACCGATGTATGTTGCAGAAGCCAGCCCCGCTGCGCGGCGCGGCGCTCTGGTGTCTCTGTTTCAGTTCGGCGTAACGCTGGGCATTCTGATTGCCTATCTCATCAACTTTGCCTTCACCGACAGCGGTGAATGGCGCTGGATGTTTGCTCTGGGCTGTTTGCCCGGGTTTGTTTTGTTCGGCGCGCTCTGGACCTTGCCTGAGAGCCCCCGGTGGCTGTTGCTCAAGGGGCGCAATGCTGAAGCACGCAGTGCGATGATCCGACTGCATGCGGATCCTGAAGAAATCGAAGCTGCCGAAACTGTTCCGGTCGAACAGAACGGGCGCTGGGGCGAGTTGTTCATGGCACCGGTTGGTCTGGTACTGGTGATGGCGGGCGGATTGTTCCTGTTCCAGAATCTCTCCGGCATCGACGGAATTCTCTATTATGCGCCCCAGATATTTCTATCGGTCGGTGTCTCTGCACAGACTGGCGCGATCCTTGCCACAATTGGTCTGGGTGCGGTCAACATGCTGGCCACTGTGGGAGCAATGTTCGTTGTCGACCGGCTGGGCCGCAGGCCGCTGCTGATCAGTGGGCTGGCTGTCATGACGGCCAGCCTTGGGGTTCTGGGCGTGCTTCTGCTCAACCCTTCGGTTTCGCAGGGCGAGGAACTGATCACGCTGGTTTGTCTGGCGCTTTTTGTTCTGGCTTTTGCGTTCAGCATGGGGCCGCTGCCCTATGTCCTGACTTCGGAAGTGTTCCCGCTGCGTGTTCGTGCGCGGGGCATGAGCCTGGCTACGGCCACCAGCTGGTTGCTCAACATTGTGGTCGCGATGACCTTCCTGTCGCTGCTCAAGTTCGCAGGGACGGGGGCAACCTTCCTGGTTTATGCCGGTGTTTGTCTGGCCGGCCTGATCTTCTCGTGGTTCATGGTGCCGGAAACGCGCGGTCGTTCGCTGGCGCAGATCGAAGCCAACCTGCGTGCTGGGCGACCGGTCCGCAGGCTAGGTGACATCTAAAGCGCAATTGGCGGGCTTACTGCGCGCGGCGCTGGGCGGTGTGTTCGGCCAGGGTCTGGCGTGCTGAAAGCGGCAGGTTCCGGCCAAGATCCAGAAGTGTTTCGTGCAATTCCAGGTGCAGCAGGTCCTGTCTGGCGCGGACTTCGGCAAGGGCCGCCTGAACACCTTCTTCATCCATGGGCTCAACCGCCATGGCATCCCAGATGCCGCCGGTCGCATTGCGCATGTCGGTGAAGAGCTCTTCCATCCGGGGTTTGTGTGCGCCCACCACGTCGGCAACGGTCTGTTGATCCTGTTCAGGCAGCACTTCGGCCAGACGGGTGATCCAGCTTCCCTGAGACTGGGCGGTCCAGTTCGAAGTTGCTTCGCGCGTCAGATACCAGGATGCACCAAACACGTTTAGCGCCAGTGAAATCACCAGCGCTATCGCGAGAGGTCTCGTAAATCGACCGGTTTCCATCATAAAGGCGCGTCTCCGCTGGCGATCTGATCGGAAATGCTGCTGGCCGTGTTCACACTGGCACCAGACTGGGCATCAAGACCGGCCCAGATGCCAAGACCCAGAGCAATGACCAGCACGGCCGCAGCTTGCATCAGAGGCATCACAACCGGGCTCATGCCGGAACGCTGGGGCGTTTCCACAGCACTGCTGGTGATACGGTTCAAAAGGTCTGCCGAAGCTTCCGGCACCTTCCAGGTGCCAAGCATCCGGTCAAGATCATTGTCGGTGATCAGGCGGTGAACCTGGGCGATCTGTTCGTTGTTCTCGGGCATAACTACCTCACTTAATCCATCATGCCGGCAAGCGACACACGCAGGCTGCGCCGTGCTCGCACTAGCAGTTGCTCCAATGCCCCAACCGACACTTCAAGAATGTCGGCCGCTTCAGCGTTGCTCAGCTCCTCAAAAAAGCAGAGCACCATTGCCTCCTTCTGCCGATCCGGCAATGCCATCACGGCTTCGCGCACGCTGGTCGGACGTCTGCTGGCTCTCCAGCGTGGCGGCCGGCCCCGGCGCATCGTGGGGGAGGTCCTCGGGGACCTCTCCGGCATTCGGCTTCACCCGGCGCGTGCGGTCGATGCAGAGATTGACCACCACCCGGTAAAGCCAGGTCGTGAACTTCGCACCGCCGGTCTTCCACTTTGGCGCATGGCGCCAGACCCGAAGCATGGCGTCATGGGCGATGTCCTCGGCGTCGGTCCGGTTCCCCAGCGTGCGATAGGCAATCGCCACGCACCGGTCGAGATGCCGTGCCGCCAGTACCCCAAAGGCGTCCCGGTCTTCGCTGCCGATCATGACCATCAAGTCGGTCATCATCCAGCATGGTCAGCGAGGCCGTCGCGGTTGTGCGATCGAATTCGATAACGTTATCCAGTGCTGCGTCCAGTGGCATGACGCTTCCAGCCCCTCATCTGTGCCTGTCGAAGCGTTCCACGCAGGGCCCGACACGTTCCCTACGCGCAATCATTGTATTTTTTTCGGTAATTTCATAGCTTTCTGACAACCATCAAAGGTTGCCAAATACATGGGAAAAACACGCCCCCGCGTGCTTCTGGTCGAAGATACGCCGCCACTGGCGCGTCTGTACCAGGAATACCTGCGTTTCGAGGAGAATGATCCTGGAAGCCGTGGAATGCGGCCAGGACGCGCTGGACGCCATCAACCGGGATGAGCCCGACGCCATTCTGCTGGATCTGCGGCTGCCCGACATGGACGGGCTGGAGATCCTGCGCTGGATCCGCGAACGGGACCTGCAGAGCGAAGTGGTCATCATCACGGCGCACAGGGCTCGGTCAGCACGGCGGTCGAGGCCATGCGTGACGGAGCGTACGACTTTCTGGTCAAGCCGTTCAGCAGCGACCGCCTGACGGTCACGCTGAACAACGCGCTGGAGCGGCGCGCGCTCAAGCAGATCGTGGTCGACATGACGCCCAAACGTCATGGCGCCTTTGCCGGTTTCGTGGGCTCCTCCATGGTGATGCAGGACGTCTACCGGTTGATCGAGCGGGCAGCGCCCAGCACCGCCTCGGTGTTCGTGACGGGCGAAAGCGGCACGGGCAAGGAACTGTGCGCCGAGGCGATCCACACGCTCAGCCCGCGTTCGCAAGGGCCGATCTGGTCGCGATCAACTGTGCAGCGATCCCCCATGACCTGCTGGAGAGCGAGATCTTCGGGCACGTCAAAGGCGCCTTTACCGGAGCCGTGTCGACCCGTACTGGGTGCGGCCGCCCAGGCCGACGGGGGAACCCTGTTCCTGGACGAAATCTGCGACATGGCGCCCGACCTGCAGGCAAAACTGCTGCGTTTCGTGCAAAGCGGCGTGTTCCAGCCCGTGGGAAGCAGCGAGCCCCAGAAGGTCAATGTCCGGTTTGTCTGCGCGACGAACCGCGACCCGCTCGCCGAGATCGATGCAGGACGGTTCCGGGCCGACCTTCTATTACCGGCTTGCACGTCATTCCCATCCACATGCCGCCGCTGCGTGAGCGCGACGACGATGTGGTCGAGATTTCCCAGCAGTTCCTGCTCCAGGCTGCGGACGACGAAGGCAAGGCGTTCAACGGATTCGACGCGGCAACCAGGGATACTCTTCCGGTTCCTATGACTGGCCCGGAAACGTGCGCGAACTCCAGAACGTCGTGCGCAACATCGCGGTGCTCAACGATGGCGAGGTGGCGACGTGCCGATATGTTGCCCGCCGGGCTGGAGGCCAGGGCGGCTACCGCAGGCGGCCAACGATACGCGGTCGCCTGGCCATGTCCCCGGGCGTCCCGCTGGTGCAGGCTGCAGCCCCTGCACGAGCTCGAGCGCGAGGCCATCGAGGCAGCGCTGGTCGCATGCGATGACAATGTTCCACGCGCGGCCGCCATGCTTGAGATCAGCCCCTCGACGATCTATCGCAAGATGCAGTCATGGGGCCGGGACGACGTGGCTTCGTAACTCATCACCAGGCGTTGGGGGCTTGTCAGTCGCTGCTGCAGCCAAATTCCTGTACGGCATTGGCAATGTTGTTTTTGGTGCTCCAGGCGATCTGATCGTCATAGGGCCCATCGGTAACATCTTCATGCAGGAACTTTGTGGCGACAAAGTTGTCGTCATCATCAGCGTTTTCGTCTTCAAAATCGCCGCCACTGGTGTCGCTGATGCGGTTACTGGATGACGGGTTGAACCGACCAAATCCGTTCTCGCCATGCGAGACCAAGACATAGACCACTTCCTGTGTGGGCGACAGATCATCGCCGTCTTCGTCATCCACGGTAATGTTGTTGTCTGCGACGCCGCAGAATCCGCCTGCGACCAACGGTGCGGAAAGGCTGTTGTCAGCATAGGTATCATCCACGTGATAACTGATAAACTGACCATAACCATCCAGAACCGCTTCTTCTGAAAGTCCGAGGCTCCTGAAAGGAACGATCCCATCATCGGTGCCTGTCGAGTTGCAGGAGTTGCGCTCTTCACCCAGAGGTGTGGCGCTGGGGTCGGCAGGACAGGGCACACGCCCTTCCGAACGCACAAACGCAACAATGGCTTCTTCGATGCCGTCCAGTCTTACCGATGTCGACTTTTCACGTGTCGAATCAGTGATCTGACCAATGAGTGGCGCAACCATGCCGATAACCAAGCCAACAACAATCAGCACGATTGTCATCTCCAACAAGGTGAAGCCGACGGTGCCGGTTTGGCTGTCCCGAGGTCTGAATGGCCGTATCATCATGGGGTTGTCCCGCATTGCGATCATGGTTTGATCCTGATCGATCAGGAATGTGGGGTTTTTGGCCCCGCTTGTCATCATGGATCGACGGATAGGGGGTAAATACTGTATCATTCCAAGGTGTTATGATCACCAGATTAAGAACTTGATCAATCGGTGACGTAGCGTTGCAAAGTGAGCAGCGTCACCAATGCGCGTTAATCCTGGTGCCGGTGCGGCATTCAACCTAGCAGTGAGGCAGGCAATTGGCCGATTCTGACCGTCATGGCAGCGACATGGACTCCGGCCGGGCCGCTGGGCGCAGGCCTCCGCCCCCTCCGCCTCCGCCGCGCCCTGCCGCGCGTCCGGTAGCGTCTCCACCACCGCAACAGGCTGATACGCCCGCGGCGCCCGCTCCTGCGACACCGGTTTCCGCCAAATCCGAAACACCCGCGCCGGCGACAGCCGATGCCGGAAACGGGGGGGCACCCACGTTTGAAATCCGGACAAGTCCGGTTGCCTCGACGGCTCCTGCCGCGGCAGAGCCTGCAGGTGAACCGGAAACCGTATCGGCGTCCGCGCTCCCTGAAGAAGCCGAACGCAAGGTCACCGCTGCAGCTGCTTCGGTTCCCATGCCGGAATTCAAACTTGCCGCGACGTCACCGGCACAGCCGCAGCCTCCGGAACCGGCTGCCCCCCCAGCCGCCACAGCGCCTGCGGCCCCCACAGCACCGTCAACTGTGAGCCCTCCGGCTCCGGCGCAGCAGACGGCTCCGCTGTCTGCCGTCAGCGCCTTTGGGACAGATTGGGTGTTTTTCATAAGGGAGTTTTCTGGCTCATCGCAGTGACCGTAGGGAACGAAGATGAGGCAGAAAACCATGAGCAAGAGCGCCCCGGCAGAACAGGCCATCCGCGACATTCGGCGCAAGACGCGCAAGCGTTATTCGGCTGAGGAGAAGATCCGGATTGTGTTATCGGGCCTGCGCGGCGAGGAGAGCATCGCGGCTTTATGTCGCCATGAAGGCATCGCCGAGGGTCTTTATTACAGTTGGTCCAAGGAGTTCCTGGAGGCTGGCAAGAAGCGCCTTGCCGGCGACACGGCGCGTCAGGCCAGCAGTCCCGAGGTTAAGACACTGCGTGTCGAAGCCCGCGATCTCAAGGAGGCGCTGGCCGAACAGATACTGGAGAACCGGTTACTCAAAAAAAGCATGATCGGGGATGGGGGAGACGAGGAATGAGATATCCCGCATCTGAGAAACTGGAAATCATCAGGCTGGTCGAAGGCTCTCATCTACCGGTCCGGCGGACGTTGGATAAGCTGGGCATCCCGAGCACGACGTTTTACCGGTGGTACGACCGGTATCGAGGTGGAGGCGGCCTTGATGACCGCACCAGTGGCCCCGGTCGGGTGTGGAACCGCATCCCCGACGATGTGCGCCAGCAGATCGTGGAGATGGCCCTGGATGAGCCGGAACTATCGTCCAGGGAACTGGCCGTGAGGTTCACTGACACGAGACGCTATTTTGTCTCAGAAGCGTCTGTCTACCGGCTGCTCAAGGCCCACGACCTGATCACCAGCCCGGCCTTCATCGTCATCAAGGCAGCGAATGAGTTCAAGGACAAGACCTCAGCTCCGAACCAGCTCTGGCAGACCGACTTCACCTACTTCAAGGTCATCGGATGGGGATGGTTCTATCTGTCGACCATTCTCGACGACTACTCGCGCTACATCATCGCCTGGAAGCTGTGCACCACCATGAAGGCGGGCGATGTGACCCAGACACTGGAACTCGCGTTGGAAGCATCAGGCTGCGACCAGGCCGAGGTCATCCATAAACCCCGGCTGCTCAGCGATAATGGTTCGTCCTATATATCCGGCGATCTGGCCGAATGGCTTGAAGGCCAGGGTATGGAGCACGTTCGCGGTGCACCCTATCACCCGCAGACCCAGGGTAAGATCGAGCGTTGGCATCAGACGCTCAAGAACCGGATCTTGCTGGAAAACTACTATCTGCAGGGCGATCTCGAAAACCAGATCGGCACCTTCGTGGATTATTACAACAACCATCGCTACCACGAGAGCATTGGCAACGTCACACCATCGGATGCTTACTTCGGGCGCCACACAGCCATCATCGAAAAGAGGGAAAAGATCAAAAAACTCACCATCCAAACCCGCCGCTTGAACCATCAACAACAAGCGGCTTAACATCAAATCAAGATGAGCCAGATACTCAATTAGAAAACGAGCTCACGCGTCCCAAATGTTCTGACGACGGACAC